>NZ_JAAVXD010000006.1:0-279957 GCF_013416715.1 Stenotrophomonas sp. SbOxS2 | reverse complement strand
CCACGTGCCTTTTCTTCCGGCGCGGCGTCGATCGCGGAGTAATCCTTGAACTCGCCACCAAAGCGCTCTGCCCCGATCTTGGTCAGTGCGGCGGTCAGCGTGGTCTTGCCGTGGTCGACGTGACCGATGGTGCCGACGTTGACGTGCGGCTTGGTGCGCTCGAACTTACCCTTGGCCATGGCTGCTTATCTCGAATTCGTCTGGTGTGGTGCTGAAGATGGTGCTCACAAAAGGAATCGAACCTTCGACCTCTTCCTTACCAAGGAAGTGCTCTACCGACTGAGCTATGTGAGCGAGTTTTGCATTATGGCATGAACTCGATAATATTCAAAGTTCACTCAATGGAGCGGGAGACGGGGATCGAACCCGCACCATCAGCTTGGAAGGCTGAGGTTCTACCATTGAACTACTCCCGCACCGGGAATGTGCCACAACGTGAAGCTGGTGGAGGGAGGTGGATTCGAACCACCGAAGGCGTAAGCCAGCAGATTTACAGTCTGCCCCCGTTGGCCGCTTGGGTATCCCTCCTTTTACCACCCCGTCCCGTGCCGCCGAAGCGTTGCGGTGTGTGGTGGTGAGCCCGCAATTCTGGAGATGAAGCGGGGGTCTGTCAACGCTTTTTTTCACTTTTTTTCACGCGCGTCGCAAACCCCTTGATACGCAAGGGTCTGCTCAGGGCAGTGCGATTGTCTCGTCGGCAAAGATGGCCACATGGGCAACGCCATCGGCCCCGATCCAGCCCCGATACATGCCCTGGGTGTTGAACGGCGTTGCCGCTTTTCCGTCTGCGGAGAGCACGATCGCCCCGCCGTCGCCGCCCATCTGCGGAATCGCGTCGTTGATCACGCCCTTGCCCGCCTGTTCCGGCGATTGACCGAGGTAACGCATGCGCGCGCAGATCTCATGGGCTGCCGCGGTGCGGATGTAGTACTCGCCCCAACCCGTACCCGACACCGCACAACGCGCATCAGCCCAGGTGCCGGCACCGATGATCGGGGAATCACCGACACGTCCGTAGCGCTTGTTGGTCATGCCGCCGGTGGAAGTGCCTGCAGCAAGATGCCCCTGTGCATCCAGGGCGACCGCACCGACCGTGCCGAAGTGCTTTGCGGTTTCCAGGTCGGCATGCGCCTGCCCGCTCGCTTCTTCCTTCAATGCACGCTGCAGCTGCTGCCAACGCTTGTCGGTGCGGAAGTAGGCGGGGTCGACCAGGGTCACGCCCTGCTCGGTGGCGAAGGCTTCGGCGCCCTGCCCCACCATCATCACGTGCCTGGACTTCTGCATCACCGTCTGCGCGAGGAGGATCGGGTTGCGCACGCGCTGCACGCCGGCCACTGCGCCGGCTGCCTGGGTGGCGCCATCCATGACCGCCGCGTCCAGTTCATTGCGGCCCTCGTGGGTGAACACAGCGCCCTTGCCCGCGTTGAAGGTCGGATCATCCTCGAGCACGGTGATCGCAGCAGTGACCGCCGCCAATGCTGGACGCCCGGCTGCAAGTTCGGCATGGCCCTTCAGCAATGCCGCCTTCAGCGCAGCGCGCGCGGCCTGTTCTTCCGCCGCAGAGAGATCCTTGCGCTCCACGCCGGCACCGCCGTGGATGACCAGCAGCGGTGATGCCGCGGGTGCGGCCTGGGCCAGCAGTGGCAGGGACAACAGCGCGGACAGCGCCAGGCGCAGTTTCATGGAAGCAGATCTCCAGCAGGAAAGGGATTGGATTGCACGGTAGCGCCGGGCCATGCCCGGTGGAAGGCACAGCGCGGCGGCATCCGCCGGGCATGACCCGGCGCTACCGGATCATTGGCGGATGACTTCAATCTCGCCGTCGCTGATGTCAGCCAAGGCCTCGTAGGCCGCCTCGGCCTGCAGGTCGTCCAGGCGCATGCGACTGCCGCTGGCGACCACGGTGACCGGCACCGCGTGGAAGCGCAGGGGTTCACCTTCCACCAGCCGATCGGCATCGCGTCCGGGGCTGACCACCCAGACCTTGCCTTCGCCGTCGGCGCTGTAGACCTGGGCCTGGCCATCAGGCTCCACGCACAGGGCCGTATCTTCGTCGACGCCGATGCCGACCATGTCCGGGTCACCACTGTCATGCGCGGCGCGGGCCACGAACACGATCAGGCGGCCGAGACGGTCGCGCTTGTCGAAATGGGTGTCGGTGACCACCCGCTGCAGGTAGGGCAACTGCAGGAAGCCGCGGTCCAGGGTCACGGCCTCGCCCATCGGGTCGGCCATGGCGCTGGCCGAATCGATGCTGCCGCCATCCAGCGCGCCATAGGCGTAGCCGCCGAGGATGGCCAGCCCGGCGCTGGTACCGGCAATCGGCTTGCCGGCGCGCACGTGGGCATTCAGCGCGCGATTGAGCGCGGTGCCCTTCCAGAAGCGGATGTAGCGGGACTGATCGCCGCCGGCGATGAAGATCGCATCGGCCGCAGCCACGACCCGCAGCACGGCCGGGTCGTCGGCACCGCGGCGGCTGTCGAACACCAGGGTCTGCACGGCGGTGGTGCCGCCGATCTCGCGGTACAGGCGGTCCTGCAGCTCATCGGTGCCCGAGGCGCGCAGGATCAGCACGCGACCATTGCCGGCCTGGCGCAGCCACCACTGGAAGGCCTCGGGGACCCATTCGCCGCCGCCCATCAGCATCATCGCGGGGGCGCGCGCACCGGGCCGCGGCGCATCCAGATCACCCACTTCGTAATAGGCGAAGCCGGGGTCCATCAGTTCCTGTGCCGCTGCCGGCGATGTCCAGCAGAGCGCCGACAGCAGCAAGGCGAGGAGCGGGCCACGCAGCCCGTAGCGAAGGCGTCGCATCTTGATCTCCCTGAACAAAAACGACTTGCAACCGTTTTCACTCTTTGCCAGACATATCCCCAGTAGTCAAGGACATGAAAAAGGCGTTAAATGCGCGCGCCCATTCCTGAAATGTGAATGGGGGACAGGGCCCCTCCTCTGTGGGCCGGCATTACTTCCGAGAATTTCTCATGCGTAGACAGGCGATGGCGTGGTCGATCCAGCTGGCGTTGATGGGCGTTGCTGCTTCGGCGGCAGCACAGACTCCCGCTTCCTCTTCGGTACAACAGCTGGATGCGGTGCAGGTGACCGGCTCGCGCATCCCGCGCGCCCAGGTGGAAGGACCGGCGCCGATCACTGTCATCAACGCAGAGCAGATCCGCTCCAGCGGCTTCACCACCGTACCGGACGTGCTGCGCGCGATGACCCAGAACGGCGGTGAGACGCAGAGCCAGCAGTCCTCCGGCGGCGCCGACTTCTCGCCGGGCGCGCAGCAGGTCGACCTGCGTGGGCTGGGGCCGAACCACACCCTGGTGCTGGTCAACGGCCGCCGCATCGCCGACTTCCCGATGCCGTTCAAGGGCCGCAGCAACTTCACCGATGTGTCCAACATCCCGCTGGGCATGATCGACCGCATTGAAGTGCTCACCGGCAGCGCGTCGGCGATCTACGGTTCGGATGCGATCGCAGGCGTGGTCAATTTCATCCTGAAGAAGAAGGCCGATGGCACCACCATCGACATGCGCATGGGCACCACTACCGAAGGCGGTGGTGAGTCGTTCGACATGAGCCTGGCCAGCGGCTTCAGCAGCGGCAACTTCAACGCGGTGTACAGCGTCGAACTGCAGTCGCAGACGCCGCTGTGGGCCTACGACCGCGACATCCAGGACTCGACCCAGGACGGCCCGACGGAAGGCGCGCGCATCGCCCGTCGCTCCTACCTGCGCACCGATTACAACGATGACTACCTGGACCCGGGCGCAGCGACCTGTGATGCACTGTCGGCGCAGAACCAGGGCAGCACCTACCGCGCGTTCCGCCCGCGCTACGGCTACTACTGCGGCAGCGACAGCGCGATCGGCTACGGCACGATCCTCAGCAAGCGTCGCGGCGCCAACGGCTATGCCTCGCTCAGCTACGACTTCGACAACGGCCAGCAATGGTTCGCCGACGTGCAGCTGGGCTACCACACGATGTCGCTGATGCGCGATGTCACCAAGTGGGGCCGCATGGCCGCCGACGGCGACGAGTCGGGTTACTTCAACAATGAAGCGACCGGCGAGATCGAGTTCTGGCAGCGCCAGTTCTCGCCCGAGGAAATGGGCGGGCTGGACAATGCAATGGTGCGCAGCACGCAGAAGACCTTCAGCGTGACCACCGGCTTCAAGGGCAACCTGACCGGCAGCTGGGACTACGAAGCGTCACTTAGCCATTCGCAGTACCAGTCGCGGATCAGCTGGGCGCAGATCATCGCATCCAAGGCCAACGACCTGTTCCTGGGCCCGCAGCTGGGCGAGGACGATGACGGCTTCCCGATCTACAACGCCGATCCGTCGCGCCTGTACCGGCCGCTGACCCGTGCCGAGTACGATTCGATCGCCGCACGCACCACCTATACGCCGAAGTCGCGCACCGAGACGGCGGCTCTGACGCTGACCAATGGTTCGCTGTTCACCCTGCCCGGTGGCGATGCCGGCTTTGCCGCGACGGTGGAAGTGGGCCAGCAGGCCTATGCGCTCAATCCCGATCCGCTGGCGACCGGCTATTACTACTACAGCTGGAAGGATTCGGACGGCAAGGGATCGCGCAACCGCTGGGCGACCGCCGCCGAGCTGCGCATGCCGCTGCATGAAACGGTCAACCTGAGCGTGGCCGGCCGTTACGACCAGTACCGCTATTCGGGCCACACCATCGGCAAGGCAACCTGGAGCGGCGGCCTGGAATGGCGTCCGATCGACACGCTGCTGGTGCGCGGCTCGTACGGCACCGCGTTCCGTGCGCCGGATCTGCACTATGTTTTCGCCGGCCCGGGCAACGACGAGACCAGCGCGGAAGATCTGTACAACTGCCGCGCCGATGCCGCCGATGATTGCGCCGATTACGAGCGCAACGTGATCCGCAGCCGCAGTGGCAACCGCGAGCTGGACCCGGAAACCAGCACCTCCTGGAGCGCTGGCTTCGTGTGGTCGCCGGCCGCCGGCCTGGACCTGTCGGCCGACTGGTTCAACATCGACATGCGCGACCAGGTGCAGGACATGGACGTGCGTACGATCCTGGCCAGCGAAGCGAACTGCCGGCTGGGCAGCGCCGACATCGGCTCACCGACCTGCGTGGACGCCCTGGCCCGCATCACCCGCACCGCCGACGGCCGTCTGTACGGCGTGCATGTGAACCCGATCAACGTTGCGCGCGAGTCCACCTCCGGTGTCGACGTCGGCCTGCGCTACCGCCTGCAGACCGGCATCGGCGACTTCATCTTCAATGGCACCCACACCTGGGTGAAGAAGCATGACTTCCAGCGCTATGCCGGTGATGTGACCGAAGACCAGTTCGCGATCAACAGTGGCTTTGATATTCCGCGCACCAAGACCAGCGTCAGCGTGACCTGGGAGAAGGATGCGTGGTCGGCCACCGTGTACGGCTCGCGCCTGGGCAAGCTGCCGACCTCGGACAGCTACGACCAGGTGTTCGACGAGGAGAGCGGCGACAGCCCGTGGATCAAGGCAACCTACCGCTACAACGCCTCGCTGCAGTACCGCTTCGACGATCACTCGCGGTTGTCGCTGTCGGTGGTCAATGTGTTCAACAAGATGCCGCCGAAGGACAAGACCTATACGGCGTATCCGTACTACGACGTGTCCTGGTTCGACAGCGTCGGCCGCACCATCAACCTGCAGTACACGCACAAGTTCGGCGGCAGCGCGCTGTAAGGGCGCACGGCATCGCCGGATGTGGAACAACAAGGCCCGCCATTGGCGGGCCTTGTTGTTTATGCACACCGCGCGTGGAAAGCGGTGGGGGTTTGGTGTGGACAAGTCCCGGCGAGCCACACATTGCAATGGTTTCGAAGGGTGGCGATTTTTTGTCCAGGCAGAATCCGGGTTTTCCACATGCGCCGTGGAAAGCGATGGGAACTAGGTGTGGACAAGTGGCTGTGAGTGTTGCTGCACAGACGTTTCAGGGCGCGGTGAAAATTTGTCCACACTGCGCGATTGAATCCTGTAGAGCCGAGCCCATGCTCGGCTCCGGCTGGCATCAGCCGAGCATCGGCTTGGCTTTACAGCGGTACGCGGGGTTTTCCACACCAGGCGTGGAGAGCGGTGGGGGTTTGGTGTGGATAAGCAGCTGCGAGCCCCGCGCGGCAGGCGCCTCAGCAGGCGGTGAATTTTTGTCCACACAGCCCGAGCGAAGCCACAAACGCGAACGCCCCGCACTGAGCGGGGCGTCCGGGGGCGATCCGATACAGCCAGATCAGACGTTGAAGCGGAAATGCAGGATGTCGCCTTCCTGCACGCGGTATTCCTTGCCTTCCAGGCGCAGGCGACCGGCTTCCTTGGCGCCAGCTTCACCCTTGTACTTGATGAAGTCGTCATACGCGATGGTTTCGGCGCGGATGAAGCCCTTCTCGAAGTCGGTATGGATGACTGCGGCAGCCTGCGGCGCGGTGGCGCCCTTGCGCACGGTCCACGCGCGGACTTCCTTCACGCCAGCGGTGAAGTAGGTCTGCAGGCCGAGCAGGCTGTACGCCGCGTTGATCACGCGGTTCAGGCCCGGCTCGGTAAGGCCGAGGTCGGCCAGGAACGTATCGCGGTCTGCGTCGTCCAGCTGCGACAGTTCTTCTTCGATCGCTGCCGACACCGGCACCACCTGTGCGCCTTCTTCGGCAGCACGGGCGCGCACGGCATCCAGGTGCGGATTGTTCTCGAAACCGTCTTCCAGCACGTTGGCGATGTACATCACCGGCTTCAGGGTCAGCAGGAACAGATCGCGCACCAGCGCCTTCTCTTCCTCGTCCAGACCTGCCGAACGACCGGCCTTGCCGTCGGCCAGCGCGGCCTGCAGCTTGGCCAGCACCGGCTTGCGTGCCGCTGCGTCCTTGTCGCCGCCCTTGGCCGCACGCTCGGCGCGGTTCAGTGCCTTCTCGACGCTGTCCAGGTCGGCCAAAGCCAGTTCGGTATCGATGGTGTCGATGTCCGAGATCGGGTCGACCTTGTTGTTGACGTGGATGACGTCAGCGTTCTCGAAGCAGCGCACCACGTGGGTGATCGCATCCACTTCGCGGATGTGGGCGAGGAACTTGTTGCCCAGCCCTTCGCCGCTGGCGGCACCGGCCACCAGGCCGGCAATGTCGACGAACTCGACCGCAGTCGGGATGACCTTCTGCGGGTTGATGATCGCTGCCAGTTCGTTCAGACGCGGATCCGGCACCGGCACGATGCCGACGTTCGGTTCGATGGTGCAGAACGGGAAGTTCGCCGCGGCGATGCCCGCCTTGGTCAGCGCGTTGAACAGGGTCGACTTGCCGACGTTGGGCAGGCCGACGATGCCGCATTTGATACCCATGGGTTGAATCCGGGTTTGAGTGTAAGTGGATGATTCGGGATTCAAGGCTCGCCCGCAGGCATGCCCTCAATCCCCAATCGTCCTTCCAGTAGCCCGCGTTAGAACGCGGCGTACAACCTGTGACGTTCTGCGTACGCTTTCAGCAGTTCTTCAAGCTGGCCGCCATCGACCAGTGCATAGAATCGCCCATCCAGCGCATCAAGTGCTGTTTCAACTTCATCGCTGAGATACCCGTCAGTACGATAGATCTGCAGGCGCCTCTGCGCATGATGATCTGCCATGGCCTCATTGCCAAACAGTAGCTGCTGGGCCGCCAGCACGATGTCGCGCACGTCAAGCTGCTGTATCTCCTCAAGCCCTGCAAGCGCTTCAGCAATGTAGCCGCCAGCAGAATTATGGAAATAGGCATCAAGCCCTCCACGGTAGACATCATTGATGAGCGCGTTGATCGCAAAGAAACACTGATCGTGCACTGACAATCCAGCAAATCCACAACCGCTCCCGTGGACCTGTTCGACCAACCAATGCCAATGCCGCCCCTCTGCAGATTCCTCGAACCGCTTGCGCTCTTCACGAATTTCCCGATCTCGCGTCTTCGCCATTTCCATACTTTGTCGCGTGCCATTCCGGCATGGCATGCAGAGCCCGTCGTTCCGGGCCGCCGTCGCCAGCAGGATCATGGCGCCACACGCAGTGCAGGGAGTACGCGGGTCGGTCATGATCAGCGCGGGGTGTGCAGCCGCTTCATCGCTTCGCTGAAATCGCCCTGCACCGCCAACGGCAGCACGTCGATCGCATCGTCGATGGCGCGCGAGATCAGTACTTCATCGTCCTTGGAGGGGCGTCCCAGCACCCAGCCCACCACGCGGTCCTTGTGGCCGGGATGGCCGATGCCCACGCGCAGGCGATGGAACTTGCCGTGGCCGAGCAACCGGATGGTGTCACGCAGGCCGTTCTGGCCACCGTGGCCACCGTCGAACTTCAGCCGCGCCACGCCGGGCGCCAGGTCCAGTTCGTCATGGGCCAGCAGGGTTTCCTCCGGCTCGATCTTCCAGAACCGCTGCGCGGCGGTGACCGACTTGCCGCTGAGGTTCATGAAGGTGGCGGGCTTGAGCAGCCACACCGTCTGTCCGGCGATGTCGACCTTGGCGGTCTCGCCAAACAACTTGCTGTCCACGTTCCATCGTGCACCGGCTTTTTCGGCCAGGGCCTCAACGAAATGAAACCCGGCATTGTGCCGGGTCCGGGCGTGCTCCGATCCGGGGTTGCCCAGACCGACGATCAGTCGCAATCCTGCCATCGTTCCATCCAGATACGGCGCCTGCCCCGAAGGACAGGCGCCGCGGGGTATTACTCGGCCGCTGCTTCTTCAGCGTCGGCAGCGTCCTGCTTGCCGTGCTTGGCAGTGACGATGGCGTCGTCGTGGTCCTTGCCCAGCGCCAGCGCCGGGATTTCCACGCCCTTCGGCAGCTTGATGTCCGACAGGTACACAACGTCGCCAGCCTTCAGCTCGCCCAGGTCGACTTCGATCGACTCCGGCAGGTCCTTCGGCAGGCAGCTGATGGCCACTTCCTTCAGTTCGTGGGCGACCACGACGTCGGCAGCCTTGCCAGCCGGCGAGGTGTCTTCGTTGATGAAGTGCAGCGGAACCGAAGCGGTCAGCTTCTCGTTCTCGTTCACGCGCAGGAAGTCCAGGTGCATGATCAGCTGCTTGAACGGATGGCGCTGCATGTCACGCAGCAGCACCTTCTGCACCTGGCCGTCCAGGTTCAGGTCCAGGATCGAGGCATAGAACCACTCGTTCTGCTGGGCCAGCCAGATTTCGTTGTGGTCCAGGCTGATGGCGACCGGTTCGGCGTTGCCGCCGTACACGATCGCCGGGATCACACCAGCGGTACGCAGGCGGCGGCTCGCACCCTTACGCTGCAGTTCACGCTTGGTGACCTTGATTTCATGGGTCTTCGACATTTTCGACTACTCGGTTGTTGCCTTGCCTTGCGGCTTGGCGGTTGAAGGCACTTCCGCGACCAGAAGCGCCCAGTGTGTCCCTGCCGTTGCCGGCGGGGACGAAAAAATCAATCGACGTACAGCGAGCTGACCGACTCGCCGAAGGCGATGCGGCGCATCGTTTCGGCCAGCATTTCCGCCACGCTCAGCTGGCGGATCTTGCTGCACACCCGCGCGGCGTCCTTCAGCGGGATGGTGTCGGTCACCACCAGCTCATCGAGCTGGGAATTGGTGATGTTGTCCACCGCCGGGCCCGACAGCACCGCGTGGGTGCAGTAGGCGGCGACCTTGAGCGCACCGCGCGCCTTCAGGGCAGCGGCAGCGGCGCACAGGGTGCCGGCGGTATCGACGATGTCATCGACCATCACGCAGGTCTTGCCTTCGACGTCACCGATGATGTTCATCACGGTGGAGACGTTGGCGCGCGGACGGCGCTTGTCGATGATCGCCAGGTCGGCGTCATCCAGGCGCTTGGCCACTGCACGGGCGCGGACCACGCCGCCCACGTCCGGCGACACCACGATCAGGTTCTCGGTGCCGTAGGCGCGCCAGATGTCGGCCAGCAGCAGCGGAGAGGCATACACGTTGTCGACCGGAATATCGAAGAAGCCCTGGATCTGGTCGGCGTGCAGGTCGACGGTCAGCACACGATCAGCGCCGGCGGTGCTGAACATCTTCGCCGCCAGCTTGGCGGTGATCGGCACGCGCGAGGAACGCATGCGGCGATCCTGGCGCGAGTAGCCGAAGTACGGCACCACGGCGGTCACGCTGGCCACCGATGCGCGCTTGAGCGCGTCGATCAGCACCAGCAGTTCCATCAGGTTTTCCGCGCTCGGCGCCGAGGTCGGCTGGATCACGAACACGTCCTGCTTGCGGACGTTCTCTTCGATCTCCACCTGCACTTCGCCATCGGAGAAGTGCGAGACCAGCGCCTTGCCGGGGCGCACTCCCAGTTCCTTGCAGATGTTCTGCGCCAGACGTTTGTTGGCGTTGCCGGAAAAGACCAGCAGGTTCGGGGACTCTTGCATCATGATTGTCTCGGGCGGGGACGAGTGGCGGGGATCCGGTAGCGGCAAGGACCACTGCGGCCCCTGCTGCTGACAACACCGCGACTGTTCCCACGTCCCGCGCAGGTGATGCGCTGGAAGGCGCGGACGCAGCCGCATTGGCAGGGGCGGGAGGATTCGAACCTCCGAATGCCAGGATCAAAACCTGGTGCCTTGGGCCTCTTGGCGACGCCCCTGCATTGATGAATCAGTGTTGCTCGAGTGCATCCAGCAGTGGCGAACGTGCAACGCCCGCAGCCACCCTTGCCCGCAACTCCTTCGACAACTTCGCTCGTCCCTGCTCGGCGGCAGCCTGCGAATCGAACTCGACGAAACAACCACTTCCCGAACCGGTCAGACGTGCCGTGCCAATGTCGCTCAACGCAGCAAGCACCGCCTCGACGGCAGGCTCACGGCGGCGCAGCACCGGTTCGAACACGTTCCCGACCAGCGTGCCGGAAGCGAAGTCCTCTATTTTCGCCTGTGGACTGTCGCGCGTCAAATCCGGATCAGCGAACAGGAGGGGCGTCGGCACATGAACGCCCGGTTCGACCACCACATACCAGGCCTGTGGCAGGGTGATCGGCTGCAGCCGCTCGCCCACCCCTTCGGCCCAGGCGTTGTGGCCACGCACGAACACCGGCACGTCGGCGCCGAGACGCAGCCCCAGCGCGGCCAGCGCATTCTCGTCCAGCCCCGCGCTCCAGAGCCGGTTCAGCACCACCAGCACGGTGGCCGCGTCGGACGAACCACCGCCGAAGCCGCCGCCCGCAGGAACATGCTTTTCGACGATGATGTCGACACCTTGATCGACATTCGCCGCCTCTTTGAGCATCCGCGCCGCGCGAACCGCCAGATCATCGGCCTCGGCGACGCCAGCCAGACCCTCGCCCTGCCGCCGCACCTGACCGTCTTCACGCAGGCGCAGGCCGATCCGGTCGCCCCAGTCGAGCAGGCGGAACACCGTCTGCAGCTCGTGGTAGCCGTCGGCACGGCGGCCGGTGATATGCAGGAACAGGTTCAGCTTGGCCGGGGCCGGCCACCAGGACCAGCCCGCGTCATCCCTCCGCGCGTTCATGGTGCGCCCTGGCCCCACTGGTCAACCAGCAGGCGCACCTTGGCGTCGCCATTGACCGCTTCGACCCTGCGCGGCAGGGCCGGCCGTCCGGCTTCGGCCGGGTACCAGTCCAGATACTGGATCACCCAGCCCATCTGCTGCATGCGCCGCGGACGGCCATCCGCATCACGATCGATCTTTCCCGGCCCCGCGCTGTCGCCGGCGACCAGGCCGCGTACCCAGTCCGGCAGCTGATTGACCGGAATATCCCAGCCGGTCGCCTCCAACAGCAGTGCCTGTGCGTCTTCACCTTCGCGCGGACCACCGGCCAGTCCTTCCAGGCGCCCGGCTTCATGGTGGGTATCACCGCTCAACTTCCAGCTCTGGCGGGTCACCGGGGCGCTCAATTCGACGACATAGCGCTGGCCTTCCTGTTTCCAGTCAATGCGGCCGCTGCCACCGTCCTTGCCCTTGCTGACCGCCACCCGGCCCTGGAAATTCCAGTCCGCTGCCGATCGCACGGCATCCACGCGAGCGGTCTCGGCGGCGGCCGCTTCGGCGGAAACGGTGGTGACCACGGCCGGCGCCGGCGTTTTCTGCCGGCCAACGGTGGTGCAGGCACTCAGGGCCAGGGTCACGGCCACCAGCAACAACGGCCGGATCGTGGAAACACTCATGGATTGAATTTCTCGCGGGCGCGCAGCAGCGCGCGGTTTTCAGGGTCGAGCCTGGCCGCTTCCTCGAAGAAGTGACGGGCTTCATCGTGCTTGCCCAGGACCCACAGCACCTCGCCCACGTGGGCGGCGATTTCCGGGTCCTTGGCCAGCGTCCAGGCGCGGCGCAGCTGTACCAGCGCGTCGGCGTTGCGCCCCAGCCGATACAGCACCCAGCCATAGCTGTCGACGATGGCCGCGTTGTCCGGCTCGGCCACGCGCGCGCGGTCGATCAGCTCGAGCGCTTCCTGGTAGCGGCCAGTACGGTCGGCCAGGGTGTAGCCCAGTGCGTTCAGTGCCGGCACGTTCTCCGGCTCGGTCACCAGGATCTTGCGCAGATCGGCCTCGGCGCGGGCGATGTCATCGCGACGCTCCCAGGCCAGCGCACGGGCATACAACAGGCCGTTCTCGTCCGGATACGCCGCCAGGCCACGGGCCAGTGCATCGATCTCGCCGGGAAGGTCGTCGGCGCGCTGACGCAGCTCGGCTTCCAGCAGATACGCATCGCGCCGCACATCGTCATCCACGCCGGCATCGGACTGGATCGCATGCACTTCATCCAGCGCCAGCGACTGCCGGCCTGCCAGCCCCTGCGCATTGGCCGCACGCAGGCGCGCTTCATTCAGCTCATCGCCGCCAGGCACGCTGTGGTACCAGTTGACCGCCTCCGGGTAGCGCTTGAGGTACTCGGCGATCTTGCCGAGCAACAGGCGCTGCGCCGGGTCCGGCTTGGCCGCCTGCCGCGACAGCTCGTTGTACAGATTGGACAGCGCGGCCTTGTCGCCCTGCTTGGCCAGCAGCGAAGCGCGCATGCCCCAGGTCTGCACATTCTGCGGACCGACCGCCAGCACGCGCTCGGCCGCCGCCGGCTGGCCGAGGCTGTCGTAGGCGATGGCTACCGCATTGCGCAGTTCCGGATCCTGACGGGTCTTCGGCTCCACCCCGCGCAGCAGCGACAGCGCCTGCTCGGTCTGTCCGGCCTGCTGCAGCTGGCTGGCGCGCAGCAAGGCGACGCGCGGCTCCTCGGGGAAGCGCTTGACCACCTCATCGATCATGCGCCGCGCCAGCTCGGGCTTTTCCATGCGCAGCGCCAGGCGTCCAAACTCCTGCCAGGCCTCGATCTTCTGCGGAATGGCGTTGGCATCGACCAGCTCGCCCAGCACCTGGGCCGGCACGGCCGGATCGCGGCCGCCACCGATCAGCGCGCCCAGGGCGAACTTCCAGCCCTCGTCGCCCGGGTCCTGCAACAAGGCCTGAAGCTCGCTGCGCGCAGCCTTCACATCGCCCTGGCGCATCGCCAGCGCACCGGCGGCGCTGCGCATCGCCAATGAGCGTGGCGCACGCTGCTGCCACAAGGCCAGGCCCTTGGCCGCGGCATCATCTTCGTTGGCCAGCATGGCGATGCGGGTCGCCCGCTCGGCCAGGCCGGCGTCGCCGTCGGTCTGCTGGGCGGCCTGCAGATACCAGCGCGCGGCCTCGGCCAGCTTGCCCGCCTGCAGGGCGAACTCACCAGCCAGGACCGGCTCCAGCGCCAGTTCCTCAGTCACCGCGGGCCGTGCGGGCGCCTTGGCGGGCACCGCCGCCAGGGCCTGGGCACAGGCCAGAGACAGCAGCAGAACACTGGGGATGCGAATCAATGCGGGCATCGTCGGCATCGGGGCCTTAAAATGTCGTCCAATGGCCAGCAGCTTATCGCAAGCAACTGAACAATGACCCTGTGGGTGCTCGGACTGAATCACCAGACCGCACCGGTGGAACTGCGCGAACGCGCAGCCTTCGCCGGTGACGCGTTGCCGCGCGCGCTCGGTTCGCTGCGCGATACCCCGCAGATCGCCGAGGCGGTGCTGCTGTCCACCTGCAACCGCACCGAGCTGTATGCCGTGGCCGAATCCGCACAGGCACTGGACCAGTGGCTGCACGCCCAGGCCGGCGACCTGCAGGGCTATCTGTACCAGCACGCCGACGCCGATGCCGTGCGCCACCTGTTCCGGGTGGCGACGGGGCTGGATTCGATGGTGCTGGGCGAGCCGCAGATCCTCGGCCAGGTGAAGGACGCGTGGTCGACCGCGCGCGACCACGGCCTGCTCGGCCAGCGCCTGGACCGGCTGTTCCAGCAGACGTTCTCGGTGGCCAAGCGCGCGCGTACCGATACCCAGGTCGGCGCCAACCCGGTATCGGTGGCCTCGGCGGCGGTGCGCCTGGCGCAGAACGCCTTTGCCCGCCTGGATGATTCCACCGTGCTGCTGGTCGGCGCTGGCGAGACCATCGAACTGGCCGCGCGCCACCTCAGCGAAGGCAAGGTGCGGCGGCTGCTGATCGCCAACCGCACCCTCGCCCATGCGCAGGAACTGGCCAGCCGCCATGGCGGTGTGGCGCTGCCGCTGACCGAACTGGAGCGCCACCTGGCCGAGGCCGACGTGGTGTTCTCGGCCACCGCTGCCCGCGAACCGGTGATCCACCGTGCCGCGGTGGCCAACGCCCTGCGCGCACGCCGGCACAAGCCCATGCTGCTGTTCGACCTGGCCGTGCCGCGCGACATTGAAGCCGACGTTGCCAGTCTCAACGATGCGTTCCTGTACACCGTGGACGACCTCGAGCGCGCGGTGGAAGACAACCGCCGCAGCCGCCGCGAGGCCGCCGCCGAAGCGGAGACGATCATCGACCTGCAGGTCTCGCGCTTCGTCGAAACCCTGCAGGCCAGTGCCCACCAGGCACCGCTGCGACAGCTGCGTGCCTTCGGCGAGGCCACCCGTGCCGAACTGCTGGAACGCGCGCGCCAGCAGCTGGCCAACGGCAAGCCGGCCGACGAAGTGCTGGAACTGCTTGCCCACGGCTTGACCAACCGCCTTCTGCACCCGCCGACCGCCGCCCTGCGCGCGGCCGCGCTCAGCGGCGATGCCGACCTGACCCGCGCCGCCGAGCGCCTGTTCCCGGCGACGCCGGGTTACCGCCACCCACCTGTGAGAACCGATGACGCCGACCCTGCGCCGTAAGTTGGAAGCGCTGGCCGAGCGCCGCGAAGAACTGGAACGTCTGCTCGCCGAACCGGAGGTGGTCGCCAACAACGCGTGCTTCCGCGATCTGTCGCGCGAATTTTCCCAGCTCGAACCGATCGCCACCGCACTGGCCGATGAAGCACGCGCCAAGGCCGACCTGGCTGCGGCCGAAAGCATGCGTACGGACCCGGACCTGCGCGAGCTGGCCGACGAGGAAATCGCCGCCGCACAGGCCCGCCTGCAGGAACTGGAGCAGGAACTGGCGCTGCTGCTAGTGCCGCGCGACCCGCGCGATGAAGGCAACCTGTTCCTGGAAGTGCGCGCCGGTACCGGCGGCGACGAGGCGGCGATCTTCGCTGGCGACCTGTTCCGCATGTACGCCCGCTACGCCGAGCGACAGGGCTGGAAGGTCGAGATCGAATCGGACAATCCCGGCGAACATGGCGGCTACAAGGAAGTGGTGGCACGCGTGGTCGGCCGTGGCGCGTTCTCGCGCCTGAAATTCGAATCGGGCACGCACCGCGTGCAGCGCGTGCCGGCCACCGAATCGCAGGGCCGCATCCACACCTCGGCGGCCACCGTGGCGATCATTCCGGAAGCCGACGAAGTCGATGAGATCGTCATCAACCCGGCTGACCTGAGAGTCGACACCTACCGTTCTTCCGGCGCCGGCGGCCAGCACGTCAACAAGACCGAATCGGCGATCCGCATCACCCACGTGCCCAGCGGCGTGGTGGTGGAATGCCAGACCGAGCGCAGCCAGCACGCCAACCGGGACAAGGCGATGAAACGCCTGAAGGCACAGCTGCTCGATGCCGAGCGCCAGCGCCATGACGCGGCGCAGGCCGAATCTCGGCGCCTGCAGGTCGGCAGCGGCGACCGCAGCCAGCGCATCCGCACCTACAACTTCCCGCAGGGCCGCATCACCGACCACCGCGTGGAAGGGCTGACCCTGTACGACCTGCCCAACGTATTGGCCGGCGACCTGGATCCGCTGCTGCAGCGACTGAGCCACGAGCACCAGGTCGATGCCCTGGCCCAGCTTTCGGCCGGCTGACCCGCATGTCGGCCTGGCAGCAGCGGCAGCAACTGCAGCAGGCGATCGCGCGCCAGCCCGGCGACTTCGTTGCCTGGGTGATGCTGGCCGACCTGGAACTGGAAGCCGGCGACATTGCGGCCGGCGAGCAGGCCGCGCGACGCGCGCTGCAGCTGCGGCCCAATCATCCTGAAGCACTTGCCCGGCTGGGCCGGGTAGCGTGGATGGCAGGGGCGCACGCCGATGCCGCCACGCTGCTGGGCCAGGCCTCCGCGCTGGCACCGGAGCACCCGGGCATCGCGTTGTGGCTGGGGCACGCGCTGGAAGATGCCAACGATGCGGAAGGTGCATCGGCAGCCTATCGCCGCGCGCACGCACTGATGCCCGATGAGCCGTATATCGCCGCGCAGCGCCTCGCCTGGCAGCGTCGCCTGTGCGATTGGCAGGACGTGGATGCGCTGGCCGCCCAGGTGCGCGGCGCGCTTGCATCTGGCCAGGGCGTGGTTGAGCCCTTCGCGTTCCTCAGCGAAGACGCCAGCGCGGCCGAACAGCTGGCTTGTGCGCGTGCGCGCGCGGCCGCTGTCGCTGCTGCGGTGCGGCCACTGCCGCCGGTGAAGCTGCGCGAACGAGGTCCACTTCGCGTGGGCTTCCTGTCCAACGGGTTCGGCGCTCATCCCACCGGATTGCTGACGGTGGCGCTGCTGGAGAACATGAGCCAGGACCCGGCCCTGCAGCTGCATCTGTTCGCGCTCAACGCCGACGATGGCAGCCGCATCCGCCAGCGCCTGCAGACCGCCACCCGGCTGCATGACGTTGCGGGGTTGCGCCATGCCGATACGGCCGCACGCATCCGTGCACAGGGCATCGACCTGCTGTTCGACCTGCGCGGCTGGGGCGGCGGCGGCACACCGGAAGTACTGGCGATGCGCCCTGCCCCGCTACAGCTCAACTGGCTGGCCTACCCCGGCACCTCCGGTGCACCATGGCTGGATGCCGTGATCGCTGACCACTTCACGCTGCCGCCCCCGCTGGAGGCGCACTACAGCGAACGTGTGCTGCGCCTGCCGCGCGCGTTCCAGCCGTCGGACAACACCCGCGTGCTGGAGCCGGCACCGGACCGCGCGGCGTGCGGGCTGCCTGCGCAGGGCACGGTATTCTGCTGCTTCAACAACAGTTACAAGCTCAACCCGCGCAGCATGGGCCGCGCGTTCGCGGTGCTGCAGGCCGTACCCGGCAGCGTGCTGTGGCTGTTGTCCGGCCCCGGCCAGGCCGATGCGCGGCTGCGTGCCGCTGCGCAGGCAGCAGGACTCGATCCGGCGCGTCTGGTGTTCATGGCCAAGCTGCCGCATCCGCAGTATCTGGCCCGCTATCAGTTGGCCGACCTGTTCCTGGATACGAACCCGTACAACGCGCACACCACCGCGTCGGATGCACTGTGGGCCGGCTGCCCGGTACTGACCTGCCCCGGCGCCACCTTCGCCGCGCGCGTGGCCGGCAGCCTTAATCATCAGCTGGGTCTGGAGCACATGAACGTCGCCGACGATGCGGCGTTCGTCGCCACCGCCAGTGCACTCGGCAACGACCCTGTCGCCTTGGCCGCAGTGCGCGCCGAACTGGCGCAGGCACGCGAGCGCAGCGGCCTGTTCGACATGGCAGCTTTCGCGCGTGATCTGTCCGCACTGCTGCAGCAGCTGGCCCGCGAACAGGGCTGGCAGGGCCTCGACACGCGCTGACATCGCCCTGCGCTACGCTCGGGCTTCCTTCCCGCGTGGTATGACGATGGCCAAGCTCAAGCGCAAGGAATACGACGAACTGCTGCAGCCGCTGCAGCTGGAACTGGCTGCGATGGCGCGCTGGGTGCAGCACAGCGGGCAACGCCTGCTGGTGCTGTTCGAAGGACGCGATACCGCCGGCAAGGGTGGCGCGATCCAGACCATCAGCGAGCACCTCAACCCACGCCAATGCAGGGTGGTGGCGCTGCCCAAACCCACCGACCGCGAAGCCACGCAGTGGTACTTCCAGCGCTACGCCTCGCATCTTCCGGCTGCCGGCGAGATCGTGCTGATGGACCGCAGCTGGTACAACCGTGCCGGCGTTGAACGGGTGATGGGCTACTGCAGCGAGACCGAATACCAGCAGTTCCTGCGCCAGACACCGGTGTTCGAACAACTGCTGGTGGATGACGGCATCCTGCTGTTCAAGTACTGGTTGTGCGTGGACCAGGAGCAGCAGGAAAAGCGCTTTGCCGAACGCCATGTCGATCCACTGAAAGGCTGGAAGCTGTCGCCGGTGGATCTGAAGTCACGCAGCAAGTACAGCGCATACACCGAAGCGCGCGAGGCAATGCTGCGCGCCACCCATCGCGACGGTGCGCCGTGGACGCTGGTGGATTTCAACGACCAGCGGCTCGGTCGCCTGACCCTGGCCCGCAACCTGCTGGACCGGCTGCCGGACACGCGGGTGGATGCGCCGCTGCCGGAGCTGCCGAAGCTGAAGGGCAAGCTGCATCGCGAGCACTACGATGTACTGAAGCCGATAGAGGATTTCCCGGTCAAGGACTGAGGTAGGTTCGGCAGGGCTGCGCCCTGCACCTGCTACCGGCAAAGGCAACTGCCGAAGCAGCAGCAAAAGCGGATATTCCGAGGGATGGCGGGGCGGTGTCGGATTGCGGGGACGCCGTGAACCCGTCCATGGGGGCTTGGCCGCGGCATCCATGCCGCGGACACCCCGCAATCCGACACCGCCCCACCTCTGACAGATTTCCGCGATCTGGCAGATCCACGCCATGCGTGGATGTATGTCCGTCGAAATCGAATATTTCGACAATTGAACGAAGATCATTCACGCATGGCGTGGATCTACGTGTCGACCAAGGTCGACACCCACCAAGAACAGGCCATGACATTCCGACAGATCGCGAGAATCTGTCGAAGGCGGGGTGGGTCCGATTGCGGGGGCGTGAGCGCCATGGGCCCGAGGCATGCCTCGGGCGGGTTGGGCAGGACGCCCAACCCCGGTCTTGCCGTGTGCGCAGGACAGCGCACACGAGCAAGGCGCGACCGAGCTTACATGGACGTACTTGCAGCGTCCCCCGCAACCGGACCCACCCCGCCATCCCACGGAATGCCTGCTGTTGCTTTGGCTTTGAGGTTGCCGGCCAGCGGCCGGCACTACCGCTTCGGCGGGTGCAGGGCGCAGCCCTGCCGACCCACCTGTTACTTGGCAGTCGCGATCTGCTGTTCGATATCGGCGGCGGTGACCGGGCCCAGGAAGCTGTGGGCCAGCTTGCCCTGCGGATCGATCAGGTGGGTCAGCGGCAGGCCGCGCGGGGTGGCGAAGTCGGCCGGCGGATCGAACGGATCGACGATCACGATCGGGTAGGTCACCGGATGCTTGGTCAGGAACGACTGCATCTCCGGCGCCTCGATGTCCTCGTAGGCCAGGCCAACCACTTCGATGTTGCTGCGCATGGCATGCAATGCCGACAGCTCGGGCATTTCCTTGCGGCAGGGTGCACACCAGGTCGCCCAGAAGTTCACCACCACCCACTTGCCGCGATGTGCGGCCAGGTCGTAATCGCTGCCATCGACCGCCTTCATCTTCAGCGTCGGGAACTCGGCAGTGACGCGCTCGGAGGGCGTGTCCTCCACCGGCGCCGGCGCGGTCGGGGTCGGTGCCTGCGCGGGCGGCTGGCTGCTGGCCGGGGTCGGCTCCTGCGCGGGTTTGCAGGCGGCCAGGGCCAGCAGCGCAGCCAGCAGCAATGGGGTCTTGCAGGTCATGGGGCGTCTCCAGAATCAGGGTAGATGTCGCTGACGCGACGCTTGAGGCGCTCACGCAGCGGCAGGCGCAACTCGTCCAGCGCAGCCAGTGCGGCCCGGCCGAGGCTGTCATCGCGGTAAGGCAGGTGTTGTTCGGCCACCGGAATGCGCAGCTGCGTGCATTCGTACAGATCGCCCAGGCTGACCTGGTCCAGGTCACGGGCCAGCAGCCACTCCCCGCGCTCATCACGGCGCAGCAGGCCGATGCCCTCCAGGTGGCAGGCCAGGTCCTGCAGCAGCGAGTCGGTCAGCATCGGTTCCAGCCGCAGGATCTCGTCGTCGGCCAGACCCCTGCCTTTGGCGCGTGCGTGCTGGAAGCGCCCGAGCAGGCGCAGCAGGCCATAGAACTCGTAGCCCTGCGGCAGGCGAAGTTCCACCGGCTGGTAGCGGAAGGCCGCCATCGACGATGCCAGCGACGCGCCCAGCAGCACGGCCACCCAGCACAGGTAGATCCACAGCAGCAGGATCGGCACGAAGGCCACCGTGCCATACAGCTTCTGGTAGGACTGGAAGCTGCCCAGGTAAGCACCGATGCCCCACTTCACCAGCTCCAGGATCACCGCGGCGAGAATCGCACCCGGAACCGCGTGGCGCCACTTCACGGTGTGGTGTGGCACCACCCGGAACATCAGGGTGATGCAGACGAATTCGATCAGGATCGGCGCCAGCCGCAACGCGAGATCGGCCAGCCAGCGCCCCTCCTGCGTGCCGAACAGCGGCATCGCGAACACCCGCGCCGACACGGCCAGCGAGGCAGCGGCGAGCATCGCGCCGAGGGTCAGCACCGTCCAGTAGACCAGGAAGCGGGTCAATCGTGGCCGGCTGCTGCCGACGCGCCAGATCTGGTTGAAGGTCTCTTCAACACTGTTGAGGGTGATCAGCAGCGAGATGACCAGGGCGATGAAGCCGGCGGCCGTGAGCTGGCCCGCGCTGGCCGAGAACTGCCGCAGGTAGCCCTCGGCGGCGCGCGCGGCATTGGGCACGAAGTTGGAGAAGACGTAGTCGCTGAGCTGGTCGCTCCAGCGGTCGAACACCGGGAAGGCCGAGAGCACGCCAAACACCACGATCGCCAACGGCACCAGCGCGAACACCGTGGTGTAGGCCAGCGCGGCGGCCGCCTGGAACAGGCGGTCGTCGAGGAAGCGGCGCCACAGGAAGCGGCCGAAGCTGGCGGCGCGTGCGCGATCCCGCGCGCGCTCCATCCACAAATTGAGCGTATCCAAAGGTTCCATCGGCGAAAGGGTACCCGATGCGGAATCGGTGCAGGATAGCCATACTGGCGTCCACACGATGAGGAGAGCTGGGCGCAATGGGCGAAATCCTGGTGCTGTACTACAGCCGCGGCGGTTCGGTGGCACGGCTGGCGCGCCAGATCGCGCGGGGCATCGGCGAGGTTCCGGGCATGGCGGCGCGGCTGCGCACGGTGCCGCCGGTGGCTGCCGTCACCCAGACCGCGCAGCCTCCGGTGCCGGACGATGGCGCGCCGTATGTGAGCGTGCAGGACCTGGTGGAGTGCCAGGGACTGCTGCTGGGCAGCCCCACCCGTTTCGGCAACATGGCCGCGCCGGTCAAGCATTTCCTCGATGGGCTCGGCGCCGAATGGGTGAACGGCACGCTGGCGGGCAAGCCGGCCGGGGTGTTTACGTCCACCGCGTCGATGCATGGCGGCCAGGAGTCGACCCTGCTGTCGATGCAGGTGCCGCTGCTGCACCACGGCTGCCTGATCGTCGGCATTCCGTTCACCGAGCCGGCGCTGAGCCACACCACCAGTGGCGGCACGCCGTATGGCGCCAGCCACGTGGCCGGTGCCGCCGACGACCCGCAACCGACCGACGATGAGGCGGTTCTGGCACGGGCGCTGGGCCGGCGCGTGGCCGACATCGCGCAGCGGCTGGCACGATGAGCGCCGCGCCGCGCACCGTGCTGCTGCTGGCCTTGATGGGGTTGGCGGCGCTGTTTGCCGGCTGGTTCATCAACGACAGGCACTGGCTGGCCACCCAGCTGGTGTTCACCGCGCCACCGCTGGCCCTGGCCATCGCCCTGCGGCTGGGCTGGCGCAAGGCCGGATTCTGGGCGGCGGTGCTGGCACTGGGCTGGTTCAGCCACGGCGTGATGAGCGCCTGGAGCCATCCCGAGACCCGCTGGCTGGCGCTGATCGAAATCGTGCTGGCGCTGCTGGTGATCTTTTCGGCCAGCCTGCCCGGCCTGCGCGCCCGTTTCGGGCGGCGGCGCTGACGCTGCGCCCGGTGGGCCGTATCATCTGTGTTCCCGGCCCCGCGCCGCTGTACCTGCCTTGGTTTCGCGCATGCACATGATGGAAGAGCTCCTGGTCGTCACCACCGGTGGCACGATCGACAAGATCTATTTCGACGACAAGTCGGACTACCAGATCGGCGACCCGCAGATCGGCATGATCCTGCGCGAACTGGGGGTCACGTTCCGGTTCAACGTGATTCCGATCCTGCGCAAGGATTCGCTGCACATCAACGACGACGATCGTGAGCTGATCCGCGCGACGATCGCTGCGCAGCCCACCCGCCACGTGCTGGTGACCCACGGCACCGATTCGATGGTGCAGACCGGCAAGGTGCTGGCGACGATCCCCGACAAGACCATCGTGATGACCGGTGCGCTGAGCCCGGCGCGTTTCCGTGGCTCGGATGCGGAGTTCAACATCGGCTGTGCGATCGGTGCGGTGCAGTCGCTGCCGGCGGGGGTGTTCATCGCGATGAATGGCCGGATCTTCGATCCGCAGCATGTGCGCAAGAACGTGGCGGCGAACCGGTTCGAGTCGGTTTGAGGGATTGAGGCGCGCTGTCGCGCGGATGGATTCAGCGTTTTCGTTGCTGCTGGGTTGAGGGGGTGATCCCCCCGACGCAGGACACGCCGTAAACCCATCCCTGGGGGCTCGATGGCGCCATCCTTGGCGCCAACGGTCCTGCGTCGGGGGGATCACCCCCTCCTGACAGATCATCGCGCGCGGCCATCAAGGTCAAGGGCAGAGCAAGAGCAAATGCACTGCTGCACATTGCTTTCTCCGCTTCGCCGCCTACAAAAAAACGCCCCGGCCGAGGCCGGGGCGTGCCCATGGAGAGGGGCTTGGGCTCAGTACTGGGCGTTGAGGGTCACGCCCGAGAAGGTGCTGTAGGCCTTCACCCGCACGTGCCATACGCCGGCAGCGGGGCTGTTGACGGTGCAGGTCTCGTTGTTGCCGCTCAGGTACGGGCGGCAGGTGTAGACAGTGTCGGTCGGGGCACTGCCCTGGCGCAGGTACAGGTCGGCATCACCGCTGCCGCCGCTGATCGCCACGCGCAGCTGCGCGCTGCCAGCCGGGACGTTGACGGTGTAGCTGAGCGATGCGCCGCTGGCCGCGCCGAGGCCGGTGACCGGCACGTTGTTCTGCAGCACGGTGCCGCCCGGGTTGGGGGTGGTGCCGTTGATCGCGGCTGTCACTGCGGCATCGGCGTCGATGATGCCGGCGCCGCAACCACCCGAGCACGCACCCGGCAGCGGACGCGCGGTGCTCTTGATGATGCTTTCCACCTGCGCCGGGCTGAGCGGGCTCGGTGCCACCGACTGCATCAGCGCAACGACGCCGGCCACGTGCGGCGCCGCCATCGAGGTGCCGTTGTAGGACGCATAGCTGGCGCTGCCCGGGGTGGTGGTGCCGCTGTTGAGGGTGGACAGGATGCCCTGGCCCGGTGCGGAGATGTCGATGCCGGTGCCGTAGTTGGAGAAGCTGGCACGTGCACCTGCCGAGGTGGTCGCGGCAACCGCGATCACGTTCGGGCAGTTCGCCGGAACCGACGAGGACACGTTGGTATTGCTGTTGCCGGCAGCGACCACCACGGTGGTGCCACGGCCGACCGCGCCGTTGATGGCGTTCTGGTAGGTGGTCGAGCAGCTGCCGCCGCCGCCCAGTGAGAGGTTGATGACCTCGGCCGGATTGGCGTTGGCCGGCACACCGCTGACCGTGCCGCCGGAGGCCCAGACGATAGCGTCGGCGATATCGGAGGTATAGCCGCCGCACTTGCCGAGCACGCGCACCGGCACGACCTTGGCATTGAAGGCGGTACCGGCCACGCCGGTGCTGTTGTTGGTCACCGCAGCGACCGTGCCGGCCACGTGGGTGCCATGCCAGCTGGAGTTCGAGCCCGGGTAACCGGCCTGGCACTCGTTGTCGCCGTACCAGTCACCCTCGTCGTTGGGATTGCTGTCACGGCCACCACCATCGCGCGCCATCGCCGCGTCGCTGATGAAGTCATAGCCGGGCAGGATGTTGGCGTTGAGGTCGGCATGGTTGGTGATGCCGGTATCGATCACGGCCACGACCACGCCGGTGCCGGTGGCCTTGTCCCAGGCCGGGCGCACGTTGATCGACGCGTTGGACGTACCGAAGCCCCACTGCTCGCTGAAGCGTGTGTCGTTCGGGGTCAGCGTCGGGCGCATGATCTGGTCGACTTCGACGTA
This sequence comes from Stenotrophomonas sp. SbOxS2, assembly GCF_013416715.1. Lineage (NCBI taxonomy): Bacteria > Pseudomonadati > Pseudomonadota > Gammaproteobacteria > Lysobacterales > Lysobacteraceae > Stenotrophomonas > Stenotrophomonas sp. SbOxS2. Next base: position 255,458 of record NZ_JAAVXD010000006.1, on the reverse strand, counting down.
TTCCACGTTCGGGTCGGCGGCGAGCTTGCGCATCAGCAGTTCGGCGTCGGCCTGGTCCAGCGCACGGTCGGTCCTGACCACGGTGGAGCCGACAGCGAGCTTGCGGACCTGCTGCAGGCCCAGCGCGCGGCCCTGGCTGCTGGCGATGCCGGCAGCGGCGGTCTTCAGCGAAGAGGCGAGTGCGGTGGTGTTGGCCACCGGCGCACTGCCGTCGCGGTACTTCACGATGAACCGCTGATGGGTCGGCGCGGACTGCAGGCCGCTGAGCTGGACATCACCGGCCAGCGCAGGCGTGGCCAGCAGCAGCGATGACAGGACGGACGCACCAAGGACCACCCACACACGACGCACACGCGGTTGCGTTACCTGGGACATCGGATTTCCCTTCTAATGGTAGGAATGCCGGAATCGGCAGAAGCACCGGCCTGAACCGTGGGCTGGCTTGCAATGGCGAGGTTCGGGTCCGGCGAGCCAGCGGATTCCCCTGACCATCCGCTGTGTTGATGACGCTAGTGGCTCAAACCGGACACCACAAGATTTTCAGCGTCCTTTCAGCAAGATGAAATGTTGGATCTGAGACTTTCCGGGTCGAGGGTTTGTGAAGGTGAAGGAACTTTCGCGTCACCTGCACAGACCTGACTGCGCAATGTCCTGTCTCATCATGTCTTTGCCGACATCGGCGTCGGGAGATTCGGGGTCAGATCCCTTTTCCGCAGGAAAAGGGGTCTGACCCCAGGCTCACAACGCAGAAAGCCCGTCGCGAGGACGGGCTTTCCGGAGGAGCAGCCGAGCGTGGGCTCGGCTCTACAGTTCAATGCAGGCGATCAGCCCAGCTTGACCAGCCAACCGTGGCGGTCCGGCAGGCGGCCGTACTGGATGTCGGTCAGTTCCTTGCGCAGCGACATGGTCACTTCGCCGGCCGGCGCATCGATGTCGCCCACCGAGAAGCCTTCGCCCTTCAGCTGGCCGATCGGGGTGACCACCGCAGCGGTACCGCAGGCGAACACTTCGGCGATCTCGCCGGAGGTCACGCCCTGCTTCCACTCATCGATGGTGACCTTGCGCTCTTCGACCTTCATGCCACGGTCGCGGGCCAGCTGCAGGATGCTCTCGCGGGTGATGCCCTCGAGGATGCTGCCGGACAGTTCCGGCGTGACCAGGGTGCCGTCCTTGTAGACCAGGAACACGTTCATGCCGCCCAGTTCTTCCAGGTACTTGCCTTCGACCGGGTCCAGGAACAGCACCTGCGAGCAGCCCTGTGCCTGCGCCTTCTGCTGCGGCAGCAGCGACGCGGCGTAGTTGCCACCACACTTGGCCGCACCGGTGCCGCCCTTGGCCGCACGCGCGTACTCGGTGGACAGCCAGATCGACACCGGGGCGACGCCCTTGGCGAAGTACGGGCCGGCCGGGCTGGCGATGACGTAGTAACCGGCTTTGTGCGCGCCGCGCACGCCAAGGAAGGCTTCGTCGCCGATCATGAACGGACGGAAGTACAGGCTCGACTCATCGGCCGACGGCACCCAGGCGCTGTCGACGGCGATCATCTGCTTCAGCGATTCGACGAAGATCTCCACCGGCAGTTCCGGCAGCGCCAGGCGCTGCGCCGAACGCTGCAGGCGACGGCCGTTGGCATCCGGGCGGAAGGTCCAGATAGAACCGTCGGCGTGGCGGTAGGCCTTGATGCCCTCGAAGATCTCCTGGCCGTAGTGCAGCACGGCCGCGGCCGGGTCCAGCTGCAGCGGACCATAGGCACGCACGTTGGCGTTGTGCCAGCCGGTGTCCTTGTCCCAGCGCACTTCCACCATGTGGTCGGTGAAGTGCAGGCCGAAGCCCGGCTTCTCCAGGATCTGGGCGCGCTCTTCAGCGCTGCGCGGGTGGTCCGAACGGGTGACGGCGAAGCTGGGAATGGACTGGGACACCGGAGATTTCCTGTTCTGGTTGCGGGTAATGCCGGGCCCGCGTCACTGCGGGCCGTGGGTCAAAGCATGCCGGTTTCGAGCCGGGCGGCCTCGGACATCATGTGCTGGTTCCACGGCGGATCGAAGACCAGCTCGACGTCGGCCTCGGCCACCGTCGGGATCATTTCAAGCTTGCTGCGCACGTCGTCGACCAGGATGTCGCCCATGCCGCACGCGGGCGCGGTCAGGGTCATCTTCACGTCGATCTCGCGCTGCCCTTCGTCCAGGTGCTTGATCTCGACCTCGTAGACCAGGCCCAGTTCGACGATGTTCACCGGAATTTCCGGGTCGAAACAGGTGCGCAGCTGCTGCCACACCAGTTGTTCGACCTGCTCGTCGCTGGCATCGTCGGGCAGCTCCAGCGGCGCCGGCGCCTCCTTGCCGATGGCATCGCCATCCTTGCCGGCGATACGGAAAAGATTGCCCTCGACGAACACCGAATAACTGCCGCCCAACGCCTGGGTGATGTACCCATAGCTGCCGGCGGGCAGGGTCACGGTGTCGCCCTGCGGGACCATCACGGCCTCGCAATCGCGTTCGAAGTGGACAGGTTCGCTGCTACGGGAATACATGGGGACCGATATGGGGCTGCGGCCGAAGCCACGCAAGACGGCATTCTAACGTAGGCGCCCGGCCCTCGCCGGTGCACTGCGGCAAACCACAGTATCCTGTGGGCGACCTTCAGGAGCTTCGATGTCCTCCAATGCCGCACGCGCCAGGACCGTTACCTGGCTCTGGCCCTTCATGCTGTTGCTGGCGCTGGCCTCCGCCCCCCTCGCCTGGATGCTTATCGCCCTGTTCACCGGCCGTCCGGTCGGCTGGATGGCGGTACTGACCGCCCTGGAACTGGTGTTCATGCTGCGTCTGGGCACGCTCGGTCCCAGTAAGCTGCGCATCGCCCTGGTCGTGCTGGGCACGCTGCTGGTGGCCGCCATCGCGAACTGGGCCATCGCCAGTGCCTGGATGGGCGGCTCGATGGGCCTGAACCCGTGGGACGCCTCGCTGCGGATGGGCCCGCACCTGGCCTGGACGCTGATCACCCTGGCCAATGGCGTGGTCGAATGGCTGTGGCTGGCGGTAGGCATTGCCGTAGGTGCCTGGCTGGCGCGTTGATCGCGCCGGTGATGCCTTGGTAGATCCACGCCATGCGTGGATGGGGTGGTTGAATCCGGGGTCAGAGCCCTTTCCTGCGGAAAGGGATCCGACCCCAACCCTCAATGCCCGCCGTCGAGCGCCTTCAGCTCACTGACCAGCGAGGACGCCGCCTCCGCACCATCGCCGTACAGCATGCGCGTGTTGTCGGCGTAGAACAGCGCATTCTCGATGCCGGCAAAGCCGGTGCCCTTGCCGCGCTTGATCACCACCACGTTGCGCGCGTTGACCACGTCCAGCACCGGCATGCCGTAGATCGGGCTGGCCGGATCGGTGCGCGCCACCGGATTGACCACGTCGTTGGCGCCGATCACCAGCACCACGTCGGTGGTGGCAAATTCGGGATTGATGTCGTCCATGTCCGCGATCAGGTCATACGGCACACCCGCTTCGGCCAGCAGCACGTTCATGTGCCCGGGCATGCGCCCGGCCACCGGGTGGATGGCGAACTTCACCTTCACCCCGCGCGTGATCAAGCGCTGTGCCAGCTCCCAGATCTTGTGCTGGGCCTGGGCCACGGCCATGCCATAGCCGGGCACGATCACCACACGTTCGGCAAAGCCCATCATCGCGGCTACGTCGGCCGCTTCGATGGGCTTCTGCGAACCGGAAATCGCCTGCGCTTCACCCCCGGTGCCACCGCCGAAATTGGAGAACAGCACGTTGCGGATCGGCCGGTTCATCGCCTTGGCCATCAACCGGGTCAGCAGGATGCCCGCTGCACCGACCATCATGCCGGCGATGATCAGCGCCTCGTTGCCCAGCACGTAGCCTTCGAAGGACACCGCCAGGCCGGTGAACGCGTTGTACAGCGAGATCACCACGGGCATGTCGGCGCCACCGATCGGCAGCGTCATCAACACGCCCAGCGCCAGCGCCAGCACGAAGAAGGCGACGATGGCCCAGGTGCTGAGCGTGCTGGCAGCGATGATGCCCAGCACCACTACGGCCAGCGCCACCAGCAGGTTCATCACCTGCTGGCCCGGCCAGGTCACGCGCTTGTCGAGGCGGCCATCGAGTTTGGCCCAGGCGATCACCGAACCGGACAGCGACACCGCACCGATCGCCGCGCCGACCACGGCCAGCACCAGCACCGTGCCGGATGGCTGGCGCGCGGCCAGGTCGGCCATCGCCTGCGCACTCCAGTGGGTGGTATCGCGGTTGGCCAGGAAGGCATAGCGCAGCAGTTCCACCGCACCGATGGCCGCCGCCGAGCCACCGCCCATGCCGTTGTACAACGCGACCATCTGCGGCATGTCGGTGACCGCGACCTTGCCCGCCGACCACCAGGCCAGGCCGGCACCCAGCAGCAGTGCCACCAGGATCAGCGGCACGTTGTGCAGTTCGGGCAGGAAGAAGGTCGCCACCGTGGCCAGCAGCATGCCCAGCCCCGCCCAGCGGATACCGCTGCTTGCGGTCATCGGCGAGGCCATGCGCTGCAGGCCGAGCAGGAACAGGGTGGCGGCAACCAGGTAGCTGGCCTTGACCAGCCAATCGAGCAGTTCGACAGTGCTGATGTTCAAGCCTGCGGCTCCTTCGGTTCATCGTTGCCGGTCTTGCGCACGCTCGGCTTGAACATTTCCAGCATGCGCGCGGTGACCACGTAGCCGCCGGCTGCGTTGCCGGCGCCGAGCACCACGGCAAGGAACCCCAGGATTTTCTCCAGCGGTGTCTGCGCGTGCCCCAGCACCACCATCGCGCCGATCAGCACGATGCCGTGGATGAAGTTGGAGCCCGACATCAACGGGGTATGCAGGATCACCGGGACCCGGGAAATGATCACGTGGCCGGCAATGGCGGCCAACATGAAGATGTACAGCGCCACGAACCCGTCACTCACCGGCAACGCTCCTGCTCTGTCTTCGTCGCCCCATCATAACCACGGGCTGAACCCCGCGCGCGTCCCGGTCAACCACGGCGGCACTCACGCGTTGTCGATGGTGACCCCTGTCGAGGAACCGTACCCTGTGCTGGTGAGCAGCCCTGTCCCCCCGAGCGCCGAGACCGATGCCCTGCCGGCGTCGCTGGAAGCGTTCCTGGCCAGCGTCGGCCCCCGCGCGTTCCGCTTCGCCGAAGCCGGCCTGCGCCAGCGCGACGACGCCATGGATGCGGTGCAGGACGCGTTGATGCGCATGTTGGATTACGCCGACAAGCCGGCCGCCGAGTGGGCGCCGCTGTTCTGGAGCATCCTGCGCCGGCGGGTGATCGACGTGCAGCGCCGTCGCCGCTTCCGCCTGCCGTTCTGGCGCGACAACCAGGATGCGGAGGGGGGCGAGATCGACTGGGCTGATCCCGGCCCGGACCCTTCGCAGGCGCACGAGCAGCGCCAGCAGTACCAGCAGCTGGTGCAGGCGCTGCGCGAGCTGCCCGCCCGCCAGCGCGAAGCCTTCACCCTGCGCGTGCTGCAGGACCTGGACGGCGCCACCACCGCCCGCGCCATGGGCTGCAGCGAGGGCGCGGTAAAGACCCATCTGGCGCGCGCCCGACAGGCGCTGCAGAATCAACTGGAGATACACCCGTGAACCGCCCCCTGCCTTCCGATGACGCCCTGCGCAGCCTGCACGCGCAGTCGTTGCAGGCGCTGTCGCCGGCCACGCTGGCACGCCTGCGTGGTGCCCGTCACAGCGCTGCCAGGGCGCACGCCGGTCGCTGGCGCTGGTGGCTGGCCAGCGCCTGTTCGCTGGTGATCGCGCTGGGCATCGGTGTCCAGTTCGTCGGCCCGGGCGAGCATCAGGGCGCTACCACCACGCCGATCGCGGCCGCAGAAGAAGACAATGGCGCGCTGTACGACGAGAATCCCGATCTGTACCTGTGGCTGGGCGACAACGACCTGGCGATGGAGTGAACCCATGTTGCGATACCCCTCCCTGCCCCTGCTGATCGCCCTGACCCTGTTGCCGGCTGCGTCGGCCCTGGCGCAGGCCTCCGCACCGGTGCCTGCCACCCGGCCGGCACCTGCTGCCACGCCGCTGCCAAACTGGGAACAGCTGGGCCCGGCCCAGCGCGAGGCGCTGCTGGCGCCGCTGCGTGACCGCTGGAACGGCGCCGATCCCGCGCAGCGCCAGCGCATGCTGTCGCACGGCCAGCGCTGGCAGTCGATGAGCCCGGAAGAGCGCGACAAGGCCCGCCGCGGCCTGCGCCGCTTCGAACACATGAGCCCGGAACAGCGCGAGCAGGCCCGGGCGCTGTTCGGCCAGATGCGTGACCTCAGCCCGGCCCAGCGCGATGCCATGCGCGAGCGCTGGTCACAGATGAGCGCGGAAGAACGCAGGGAATGGGTGCGCGACAACCCACCGCCGGCGAAGCCGCGGTAACCCGCCATCCGCACGCTGGGCCCCTCATCCACGCATGGCGTGGATCTACCGGAGAGGCCCGGCGCTACCAACTCATGCCTGCCAGCGGGTCTTGGCCAGCAGTTCGTCTTCCCAATCGAAGCCCAGCTGGCCGTCGCGCACGAACAGGGCGACGAAGTTCATCAGGTTGCGTGCATACATCTCGCTGGCCTGGGTGGCGCCCCGGCTGGCCAGGCCCAGCGGGCCGTCGATGGTCACGCCCTGGTGCTCGATGCATTCGCCGGGCTGGGTCAGTTCGCAGTTGCCACCGCTCTCGGCGGCCAGATCGACGATCACGCTGCCTGCAGCCATGCCTTCGACCATCGCGGCGGTGACGATCGTCGGCGCACGGCGTCCCGGCACGGCGGCAGTGCAGACCACCACGTCCACGCTGCGCAGATGGTCGCCGAGGCGACGCTGTTGTTCGGCGCGTTCTTCATCGGTCAGCGCCCGCGCATAACCGCCCTCGCCCACCGCGCTTACCCCGAGGTCGAGGAAGCGCGCACCGAGCGACTGGATCTGTTCGCGGGTTTCCGGGCGCACGTCGAAGCCCTCCACCTGCGCACCCAGGCGGCGCGAGGTGGCAATGGCCTGCAGGCCGGCGACACCGGCGCCGATCACCAGCACCTTGGCCGGACGCACGGTTCCGGCCGCAGTGGTCAGCATCGGGAAGAAACGCGGCGCACGTTCGGCAGCGATCAATGCCGCCTTGTAGCCGGCCATGCCCGCCTGCGAACTGAGTACGTCCATCGCCTGCGCGCGCGTGGTGCGCGGCAACTGCTGCAGCGGGAACAGGTGCAGGCGGTCATCCGAAGCCAATGCGGCCAACGCCGGGTCCGCCGCCGGGGTCAGCAGCCCGACCACACTGGCGCCCGGCTTGAGCTGGGCCAGCACCTCGGCCGCTGGCGCCTGCACGCACAGCAGGATGTCGATCTCGGCCCAACGAGCGGCGTCGAACGCGCGGGCACCTGCGTCGTCGTAGGCGGCATCGGTGAAACCGGCGGCCTGGCCCGCACCGGGCTGATACCACACGGTGATGCCAAGCGCACCGAGCTTGCGCGCCGTCTCCGGCGTGAGCGCAACGCGTCGTTCGCCCGGCGCGGTCTCCTTGATCCCCAGCAACGCCACGGCCATGCAGATTCCCGCTGATCGGTGAGTGGGTCCGATCCTAGCAGGCGTACGCGGCTCAGTGCAGCGTCGCACCACCCGGGTCGAGGCGGTCAAGCACGCCCTGCATGGCGCTGTCGAAGGCGCCATCGTCGACGTGGGGACGCAGGCGACCCAACCGCACCATCACCGCCAGCTCCTCGGGCGAGGCCACGCAGAAGCGCACGCCACGACGGTTGACGAACAGCAGGCGCGCGGAAATCGGGCTGATCCAGGACAGCTTGCCGGCCTGCACCTTGCCATCCTTGTCGACGAAGTCCAGCCAGTTGCCGATTTCCATCCGGCGGAAGCGATCGGCATCGGCGTTGTCGAAATCGTCGGTATTGAAGCTACTGCCCAGCTCCACGGCCGGCGTTTCCGGTGCCGGCGGTGCGGGCAGCACCACCTGCGGCAGTTCAGGCAACGCACGCTGCAGCTCCGGTCGCGATTCGGCGATGCCCTGCAATGTGTCGTGCAGCGCATCGACGGCGGCGGTGGCTGCGTCGCCATGCACGCCGACGCTGGCAAACACCTTGGCCAGCAGCGGCTGCCAGGCCTGCAGCCACGGCTTGCCTACAATCTGCCGGCGCGCCTCGGCCACTTCCTCCAGCAGGCCATCGGCCAGGGTCAGCGCCTCGGCCACCGAAGCCCCCTCCTCGCCCTCGCGCAGCAGCGCCAAGGTCAGATGGTGCTGCCAGGGCTGGCGCAGGAATTCGGCGATCGCCGGCGGCAGGGTGGCGTCGCCGATGCGACGATCCAGTTCGGCACCGGCACGGGTACGGGCCATTTCCAGCTTTTCCTGGCCGCGCTGGGTCTCGGCGGCCCGACGCTCGGCGATTTCCACGCGACGGCGGTGCTGTACCAGGAAATCGCGGAACTCTTCTTCCAGGGTCAGGAAGATTGCCAGGTTCTCGTTGAACTCGGCGACCAACCGCTCGATGATTTCTTCGACCTTGGCCATCAGCATGCGTTCGGCCTGGCTTTCGCCGGTGTTGCCCTCGCAGGCTTCGGCCAGCGAGTTGAGCAGCTTGCGCGCCGGGTGGGTCTTCTGCACGAACATGCGGCGATCCAGCATCGCCACCTTCACGAACGGAACCACCAGGCGGCCGATCAGCTCACGCGAGCGGCCTTCCAGTTCACGCTCATCGAGCATCACATCGAACAGCATGCCGACCAGGTCGATCGCATCCTCGTCCTGCGCGTCCAGCCGGGTCTGGCCCGGATCGACACCCAGCCGGGTGGCGCTGGACAGCACTTCGCTCTTCAAGCGCTGCGCCAGGGATTCGCCGTCCTCGCCGATCGCCGCGCGCAGGGTCGCACTGGGCGTGGCCTGCAGCAGCGACAGTACGGACATCATTTCGCGCTGGCTCAACGGGCGATGCTGGCCAACCGCGACCTGCGCCGCAGAGGTCGCGTCCTCGCGCACGTGGCGGGTCTGCTGCAGCAGTTCGTGCAGGGCCTCCAGCAGCATGCCCTGCTGGCCGGAATAGGCTTCACCGGACGGGCTCTCTTCGCCACCCGCGTGTTGCTGCATGTGGCCACGACGCTCCGACCAGCGCGCGGCGAATCGCTGCGCCCAGGCCGGTGCGGCCTGTTCGTCGTCATTGAATTCGTTGTCGAAGCCAGGTGCCGTGCGCTGCTCGACCAGATCATCCAGGCCATGCGCAACGTGCTGCGTCGGGGCCGGCGCCAGTGGTCGGCGCGGGGCGCCCATCTGCGACATCACCCCGGCCGCGGCCAGGTGCTCGTCCAGCTTTTCGTAGATGCGGCCCACCGGCGCGCGCATGTCGCGCTCGCACAGCTTGATCAGCACCAGGTGTACTTCCGGGGCCAGCTCACAGCCGGCGAAGGCTTCGTGGATGGCCACGCCCAGATGCTCGGGGCTGATCGGGTTGCGGTCGGCATCGAGGTCGATACCGCCGCCCAGCCAGCCCAGGCGACGGTCGAGCCGCGCCAGCACCGGCTTGAAGTCGCGCAGCAGCACGGTGGCGAAGTTGCGCACCGCCAACCGCGATTCCAGTACATGTTCCGGCACCAGGCTCAGGCCGTCCTGGGCCTGTCCGGACAGGGTCAGCTCGGCAGAGACGGGCTCGCCTGCAGCCAGGCCGGCCCAGGCATGGCCGAGATGGCCGGCGAAGGCACCGGCAATCTCCTCACGGCGGCGGCGCAGCTCGCGCATCGCGTCCAGGAACAGCAACTGCGACGAGCCGGCATTGCCAGCACGGTCGAACAGGGCATCATCGAAGCGGGCCAGTGCCGCGCCAAAGGCCTGGCACAACGCCGGCAGGACGATGTCCCGGGCAAGCTGGAGCTGGGCCGGGTCACGGCCCGGCGATCCCATCGGAGTGGGCGCGCTCATCATTCGGGAAGGCTCCCCACCTTCTCTGGTGCGACAGACATCATGGACATCGCGACGGCCGGTGCACCCCATGCACCGGTCCCTCGATGGTAGGCCGGCCAGCCCATCACGGACAGTGAAACAGTCCTCACTTCAAACCTCATGAACGGCGGCCCGGCAATATTACGTATCGTAAGCCGTGCAGGGCCTGCGAGGCGAGGGGAAGCGGGGCTTCGTGATCCGCCAGTGGCATGATGTTCATCACAGTTTGCTATTCAGGGGTCTGACGCGACACAAACGGCGTCATCTACCTCCCCGACTATAATCAGCGACCCGTGATGACCGGTTCAGACTCCATGCCCGACCCAGCTGCCCTGCTTGCCCTGGATGCCCGCCGTTCGGTGCCCTCGCGGCAACTGGGCGAGCCCGGACCAGACCCGGCCACCCTGCAGCGGATGCTGACCTCGGCGGTGCGCGTGCCCGACCATGGCAAGCGCGTACCGTTCCGCTTCCTGAGGATCGCCGGCGATGCACGTCACACTCTGGGCGACTTCCTTGCCGCACGCAGCCGTGAGCGCGACCCGCATGCCGGCGATGCCGTGTTCGAGAAGGACCGCCAGCGCTTCAGCCATGCACCGCTGGTGATCGTGGTGGTAGCCAGCCCGCGCCCGGACCCGAAAGTGCCCGCGCAGGAACAGCTGATGACCGCCGGCTGCGTGTGCTTTGCCCTGTTGCAGGCGGCCCAGGCGCTGGGCTTCGGCGCGCAGTGGCTGACCGCGTGGATGGCCTTTGATCCCGCCGTGCACGCCCATCTGGGACTGGCCGAGGGCGAAGGCATTGCCGGTTTCATCCACATCGGCACGCCCAAGGCCGAGGTGCCCGAGCGCGAGCGCCCGGACCCGGCGGCCCTGCTGCGTGACTGGACCCCGCCGGCATGAGCCTGCCGGCACCGCCGCCGCTGTACCTGGTCGACGCCAGCATCTATGTGTTCCGCGCCTGGCATTCGCTGCCGGACGAGTTCCAGGACAGCCAGGGCTGGCCGACCAACGCCGTGCATGGTTTCGCCCGTTTCCTGCTCGACCTGCTGGAACGCGAACGCCCGCGGCACATCGCCATCGCCTTCGATGAAGCGCTCGACAGCGGCTTCCGCCACCGCCTGTACCCGGCCTACAAGGCCAACCGCGACCCGGCACCGGAAGCGCTCAAGCGCCAGTTCGTGCACTGCAAGGCGTTGTGCGCAGCGCTCGGCCTGGCGGTACTGGCCCATCATGATTACGAAGCCGACGACCTGATCGGCAGCGCCCTGCATGGCCATCGCGCCAGCCATCGCGGCGTGATCATTTCCGCCGACAAGGACCTGTCGCAGCTGCTGCTCGACCACGACGAGCAATGGGATTACGCACGCAATCAGCGCTGGGACGTGGCCGGGGTAAAGGCCCGGCACGGCGTGCACGCGCACCAGATCGCCGACTACCTGGCGCTGTGTGGCGATGCGGTCGACAACATTCCGGGCATCAGCGGTGTCGGCGCCAAGTCGGCGGCCGTGCTGCTGGCCCATTTCGGCAGCATGGACGTGTTGTACGAACGCCTCGACGAAGTGCCGTTCCTGCGCCTGCGCGGCGCGGCGCAGATGGCGGTGCGCCTGCGTGAGCAGCGCGAACATGCCCAGCTCTGGCGCCAGCTGACCACCATCGCACTGGACGCCCCGCTGGAAGGTTGCCAGCCCGGCATGCCTCGCCAGGCGGCCGATCCGGAGCTGCTCGGCGGCCTGTGCCAGACCCTGCGCTTCGGCCCCATGACCCGCCGCCGGCTGTTCAATGCCGCCGGCATTTCCGACCCCGTTTCCACTTCTCCCACTTCCAGCGAGCCCGCATGAGCCAGCGCAATACCGAAGCACCGCGTGTCGTCTACGAAGGCAAGTACCAGCGCATGGTGGTGCGCGGCAGCTGGGAGTACAGCGAACGCACCCACGCCGGCGGCCTGGCCGCGATCATCATCGCCGTCACCCCCGAGGACAAGGTGCTGTTCGTCGAACAGTTCCGCGTACCGCTGCAGGCACCGACCATCGAGATGCCGGCCGGGCTGGTCGGCGACATCGATGCGGGCGAGTCCATCGAAGTTTCCGCGGTACGCGAACTGGAAGAGGAAACCGGCTGGACCGCCGAGCACGCCGAAGTGCTGATGATCGGTCCTACCTCCTCCGGTGCCAGCAGCGAGAAGATCGCCTTCGTCCGTGCCACCGGCCTGCGTCGCATCGGCGAAGGCGGCGGCGACGAGAGCGAAGACATCACCGTGCATGAGATTCCGCGTACGCAGGCAGCCGCCTGGCTGGTGCAGAAAATGGCCGAAGGCTATGAAGCCGATGCCAAGCTTTGGGCCGGCCTGTGGATGATCGAGCACCATCTGGACGGCCGCCCCCGTGGCTGATGCCGGCCTGCACGCGCTGCCGACGCTGCTGGGTGCCGACGATCCGGCGATCTACACGATCCACCGGTCGCAGGGCGCTTCGCCGTTCCTGCTGCTGGCCGATCATGCAGGCCAGCGGATACCGCGTGCGCTGGCCGATCTTGGATTGCCGCAGACCGAACTGGACCGCCATATCGGCTGGGACATCGGCATCGGCGGCACCACCCGTGCACTGGCCGAGCGGCTGGATGCGTGGGCGATCGAGCAGACCTATTCGCGGCTGCTGATCGACTGCAACCGCCCGCTGGTTTCGCCCACGCTGATCCCCGAGGTCAGCGACCGCACCGTGGTGCCGGGCAATGCCGGGCTGTCGCCCGCGCAGCGGCAGCAGCGCATCGATGCGATCCACGCGCCCTACCATGCACGCATCGATGCCGAACTGGATGCGCGCGGCGATGCGGAACGGCCAACGCTGCTGGTGATGATGCACAGTTTCACCCCGCTGATGAACGGCGTTGAGCGTCCCTGGCATGCCGGCGTGCTGTACCACCAGGACACCCGTTTTGCCCACGCCCTGCTGCAGGCGCTGCGCGATGAAGGCGACCTGGTGGTGGGCGACAACGAACCGTATTCGGTCAACCGCAGCAGCGACTACGCGGTGCCCGTGCATGGCGAAGGCCGCGGTCTGGTGCATGTGGAACTGGAGATCCGCCAGGACCTGATTGCCGATGAAGCCGGGCAGCAGGCATGGGCGGAGCGGTTGGCGCGGATTTTCACCGCGTTGCAGCCGCAGTTGTTGGCGTTCGGATGAACGCATCCACGCATGGCGTGGATCTACTGGGACACTACAAGTAGATCCACGCCATGCGTGGATGATTTTCGTCAACGCAGCACGGGAACATCCATCCAAGGGAACGGCTTGAACCCGCGCACCTGCACGCGTGCGCCGATCGCTGCAAAATCATCCTTGATCGCCTGCGCGCGACGCCGATCCAGTGCTTCACCCAGCACCAGCGGCAGCGCACGGCAGCGTGCCAACGCTTCACCCACCGGAATGTCGAGCAGGTGCGCCACGCGCTGTGCCGCAGCCTTGATCTGTTCGTCCGCACATCCCTCCAGCGTCAACCCGAACACGGCGAAGATGCCCGGCCCTACCCCGGCTGCGTGCGCAGCGGCCTGCTCCGCAGCACCCGCCTCGCCCAATGCTTCATCGACACCGTCCACCTGCAGGAAGGCGTCGTACTCGGCGTAGTACGCCAACGCTTCGGCGTAATCGTACAGGGAAGAAAGCGGACGCTGGCGCTTCTGCACATCCAGGACGTCAGCGAACGTGGCCGGTTCCAGGTAGGTCGACAGGCCCAGCGCCTGCGCGGCCTCGGGCACCTCACCGTCATCATCGAACGCGGCGTCTTCATCGGCCGGCAACCAGAAGCGCGCCTGCAGCAGGTCGTCATCGGTGGCGTGCACCCAACCGAAGGAGGCATACACCTCATCGTCATCGTTGCAGGCTGCGAACGCGTGCAGGGTCTGTTGCAGGTCCAGCAGCTCGATCATGCTTCGTTGCTCAGGCAAGCGGTCGTCGCCGAGTCTACCCGTGCCGGACGCAGGCCCAGCGCGATGACCACGCCGAGTGCAGCGAACAGCGCAGCGCCGTACTGTGCGTTGACCATGCCCTGCAGGGCATCAGCACTGGTTGCCGCCTGCGTACCGCGCGCGGCATTGGCCACCATCACCAGTACCGCCAGCCCCAACGCGCCGCCGATCTGCTGTGCGGTGGCGGCCATGCCGGATGCGACACCCTGCTGTGGACCCGGCACGCCCTGCCCGGCCACGATCCACATCGCCGTCCAGCTCATGCCCTGGCCGACGCTGAGCACCACGATGCCCGGCAGCAGCGGCCAGTAGCCGGCGCCGTGCGGCATCGCCAGCGCCACTGCGGTGATGCCGATGGCACCGGCGGCGAAGCCCCAGGCCAGCACCTGCCGTGGCGAACGGCGCTGCAGCATGCGCTCGGCAATGCGGATGCCGAAGGTGCACACCAGCGTCGGCAGCAGGAAGGCCATGCCAGCCTGCAGCGGACTCCAGCCGTAACCATCCTGGAAATACAGCGCCAGGAAGTAGTACTGCACGCCATAGCTGCTCATGAACGCGAAGGTCAGGCCGAGTGCCGCACGCAGGCCAGGCAGGCGCAGCAGTGCGAATTGCATCAGCGGATCACGGCTGCGCTTTTCGATCTGCACGAAAACCGTCAGCAGTACCGCTGACAGCAGCAGGCAGATGAGCGTGGCCGGCGCCGTCCAACCCCACTCCGGCCCCTGTACCAGGGTGGTGACCAGCAGGCTGCCGCCGGCAGTGACGGTGAGGCAGCCGGCCAGGTCGAAGGAACGGCCGCGCACGCGCGGGCCATCGGCCGGCAGCCACGCGCCCGCAGCAACCGCACAGGCCGTGGCCAGTGGCACGATCACCGCCAGCACCGCCGGCCAGCCGAACGCCTGGGTCAGCACGCCGCCCAGCAGCGTGCCCAGCGCCAGGCCCGCGGCACTGGCCATGCTCCAGATCGCCAGCGCGCGGTTGCGCACCGGGCCTTCGGCATACAGGGTATTGATCAAGGCCAGGGTGGCCGGGAACAGCAGTGCCGCACCGATGCCCTGCGCCGCACGCGCCACGATCAGCAGCGTGGCATTGGGCGCCAGCGCGCCCAGCAGCGAGGCCAGCGCGAACAGCAGCATGCCCAGCCGGTAGAAGCGGCGCCGGCCCAGCAGATCGGCCGCACGCCCGCCCAGCAGCAGGCTGCCACCGAAGGCCACGGTGTAGGCGCTGACCACCCACTGCAGCTGCTGCGCATTGATCTGCAGCGCGCGGCCCATGTCGTGCAGGGCAACGAAGATGATGGTGGCGTCCAGGGCGATGATCAGCTGCGCGGTGGCCAGCAGGGTCAGCGCCCAGCGCGGGTATTTCAGGGGAGGCATGCGGCGCCCGGTTCGGAGGGGGGACGGCAGTCTCATTGATGCCGGTGCATCAATAAACCCCCTTCGCGCGATTTCTGTCATGATTTTTGGCATGAATGGATCCTCGATGGACCTCAATGCGGTGCGCATGCTGGTGCAGGTAGCCGAAGCGCGCAGCTTCACCGTGGCCGCCGGCCAGCTCGGCCTGAGCCAGTCCGGGCTGTCACGCGCGATCGGCCGGCTGGAAGCGTCGCTGGGAGTGAAGCTGCTGCAGCGGAACACCCGCAATGTCGCGCTGACCCCGGATGGCCAGCAGTTCGTCGAGCAGGTGGGACCGTTGCTGTGCGGCATGGAAGACGCCGAGCGGCTGCTGGCCGACCGCCCCTGCACGCCCTCGGGCGTGCTGAAAATCAGCGCGCCCTCCATGTTCGGGCGCAAGGTGATGGTGCCGTTGCTGGGGCCGTTGCTGGAACGGCATCCGCAGCTGCAGGTGGAAGCGGTGCTCAGCGACCGCCTGGTGGATCTGGTGGAGGAAGGCTTCGATGCGGCGTTGCGCACTGGCACCATCGCTGACCAGCGCATGGTGGCGCGCGCGTTGAAGCCACTGCGCTGGGTGACCGTGGCCAGCCCGGCCTACCTGGCCGCGCAGGGCGAGCCGGCCGATGTGGCGGCATTGCAGGACCATGCCTGCCTGGCGGTGCGCAACCTGCGCAGTGGCCGGTTGGTGGACTGGCAGTTTCTGCAGGACGGGCAGCTGCGCGAGGTCACGCCGCCGACGCGGATGGTGTTCGACTGCGGCGATCCGTTGGTCGAAGCAGCGATCGCGGGCATCGGCATCGTGCAGGTAATGGATTTCGCAGTGGCCGACGCGCTGGCCGATGGTCGCCTGCAGCGCGTGCTGCAGCCGTTCGAAGGCCGCAGCCGCGCGTTGTCGTTGATCTACCCGCCTTCGCGGCAGCATTCGCCGAAGCTGCAGGTGCTGGCCGAGGCGTTGCTCGCTGGGGATTGGTAGATCCACGCCATGCGTGGATACCAACCCAGTAGATCCACGCCATGCGTGGATGAGGACTTTGGTGCAGAGCTGGCGCGCGACGTAGCGAAATCTGATTCAGCCCAATTGGAGGAAGAACGCCCCGAGGCGTCCTCCGAGAGCAAAATCAGGCTGATCCTGAATGAAGAGATACGCCATGCCATCGGACAGGACGCCTTTGTGCGAATGCAGAATGTCATCGATGTCCGCCCCATAGAGCATCAGGCGACGACGCCCCCCTTTCCAAGTCAAGGGCGACTGCAGCCATGCGTCAATTCCATCCAGCTTGGAATCCAGGTTCTCGTCGTCGTCAGGCTCCAGACACTCGACACGCTCCATCCGACCGCGCTCAAGGGAGTCGCTCATGCATCGGCTTCTCGGTGCAGCGCCACGGCGGTATGCGAGTACAACAGCCTCACTGGTTCCCTCCCCAGCGCGTAGCTGGCGGAGGTGCGTGTGACGCTGGACATCGACCGGAATGAAGATGGAGAACCAGAAGTCTTCGGCGATCTCCTGTGAATAGAACCAATGGGCCGGAATTGCCATCAAGTGAAAGAGCGCACGACCTTCAGCACAGGTTGGCCAAGGAATGTGCTCTGGAAGAAGAGCACCACCGCCAACATACGCATCTGTGGGAGATGGCTTTTCCGTGGTCAACAGCAGGCGGGTGTACATGGTGGTGTGGCCGAGGGATGCACGGGCATCCACGGTGCCAGCCACCCTCCTCGCGGTTCAAGGTTAATAGCGTCAGCCTTGAACAATGGAGAAGGCGGGTGCACCCATCCCATCTTCGTGGCGGCGGAACGGAATGCCGCCGGGCATGGCCCGGCGCTACCGGCAAGGCGTTGCCGGCCAGCGGCCGGCATTGCCAACGATCAGGCGAAGCTATCGGTGGCGCGCACCAGCGCGTCGACGTTCTCGGCTTCGAACGCCGAGTGCCCCGAGGCCGGGGTGATCTCCAGCTTGGCCTTCGGCCACACCTTGGTCAGGTCCCAGGCGTTGGCCAGCGGGCAGACCACGTCATAACGGCCGTGCACGATCACGCCCGGAATGTCGGCGATGCGGTGCGCGTCGCGCAGCAGCTGGTCTTCCACTTCGAAGAAACCACCGTTGACGAAGTAGTGGTTCTCGATGCGGGCGAACGCCAGCGCGAAATGCGGGTCTTCATGGCTGTTGATGAAGTCGTCGTCCACGTGCAGGAAGCTGGTCGCGCCTTCCCACACCGCCCAGGCCTTGGCCGCATCCAGACGCGTTGCTTCGTCTTCGCTGGTCAGGCGGCGATGGAAAGCAGAGATCAGATCGTGGCGCTCCACCGCCGGAATCGGCTTCAGGTAGTGCTCCCACGCATCCGGGAACAAGCGGTTGGCACCTTCCTGGTAGAACCATTCCAGCTCCCAGCGGCGCAGCATGAAGATGCCGCGCAGCACCAGTTCGGTCACGCGCTGCGGATGGCTCTGTGCATAGGCCAGCGCCAGGGTCGAGCCCCAGCTGCCGCCGAACACCTGCCAGCGATCGACCTTGAGGTGCTCGCGCAGCTTCTCGATATCGGCGACGAGGTCCCAGGTGGTGTTGTCCACCAGGTCGGCATGCGGCGTGGAACGGCCGGCACCGCGCTGGTCGAACAGGATGATGCGGTACTTGGCCGGGTCGTGGAACTGGCGCATCTTGTCGCTGCAGCCGCCGCCCGGCCCACCATGCAGCATCACCACCGGCTTGCCGTCCGGATTGCCGCACTGTTCGAAGTACAGCGTGTGGCGGTCGTCGACCTTCAGGGTGCCGACGTCGTAGGGGGTGATGGCGGGGTACAGCGTACGCATGCTTGCAGCTCCGTGGTGGTGCCCTGCCCTTGGCAGGAGAACCCCCATTCTAGGCCGGTCGCCGGCCCAGAGTGACCCGGTCGCGCTGCTCCAGGTCCTGCACGGTCTGCACGTCGCTGTAGCCGGCCTGCTCAAACAGCGCGCGGATGGCATCGCCCTGGTCCCAGCCGTGCTCGATCAGCAGCCAGCCGCCGGGCTGCAGGTGGTCGCCGCCGCCGGCGACGATGCGGCGGATGTCGTCCAGCCCATCAACGCCCGAGGCCAGCGCCGTGGCCGGTTCGAAGCGCAGGTCGCCCTGTTGCAGGTGCGGATCAGCGCTGGCGATGTAGGGCGGATTGCTGGCGATCAGATCGAAGCGTTCGCCGCGCAGCGGCGCATACCAGTCGTGACCACCTTCGGCAAAACGCACGTTGCCCAGCTCGTGGCGCGCGGCGTTGCGGGCCGCCACCGCCAAGGCCGCGGCACTGGCGTCGGTGGCCAGCACCTGCGCCTGCGGCCGTTCGCTGGCCAGGGCCAGGGCGATGGCGCCGCTGCCGGTGCCGAGGTCGGCCAGCTGCAGCGCGCGGTCCGGTGGCAGGCGGTCCAATGCCAGTTCCACCAGCAGTTCGGTCTCCGGCCGCGGAATCAGGGTGGCCGGGTCCACCTCCAGGTCCAGCGTCCAGAAGCCACGGCGGCCGGTCAGGTAAGCCACCGGTTCACCCGCAAGGCGACGGCCCAGCAGGGCCTCGAAGGCGGCCTGTTCGGCGGCCGGCAGCGGATCGGTGGCATGCGCGAACAACCAGCTGCGCGGGCGCTCCAGCACGTGCAGCAGCAGCAGCTCAGCCTCGTGGCGGGCGTCGACGCCGCCCAGCCGGGTACTCGCGTCGGTCACGACTTGGCGCAGGGTGGGTTCGGGTTGCAGAGACATCCGGCAATTGTAGAGCCGAGCCTATGCTCGGCAACTTCTGGAACAGCCGAGCGTAGGCTCGGCTCTACAGGTCCACAGCCGAGCGTGGGCTCGGCTCTACGGATCCACAGCCGGGCATGGCTCGACGCTACAACATGCTGGAATCCGTTCAGGTTCCGCCAGAGGGGATAAAGAGGGGCTATCAGCGCTCTTCACACGTCCAGGAAGATTTTCCTTGTCACACAGGCAGTTGCAGGATGGACGTGGCCGGGTTCAGTGCCTGCTCATTGGATTTTGATAGTCTCCATCTATTAAATAGATGTAATCAATGCATTGTCCTTATCGAAACAGAACCAGTAATCTAGGTGCTGTCGATTCACCCACTCCCCTTCACCCAGAGGAAAAACGATGTCCCTGATCAACACCCAGATCCAGCCGTTCGAAGCCAATGCTTACCTGAATGGCGAGTTCATCAAGGTCTCCGACAGCACCCTGAAGGGCCAGTGGTCGGTCCTGATCTTCATGCCGGCAGCCTTCACCTTCAACTGCCCGACCGAGATCGAAGACGCCGCTGACCATTACGCCGAGTTCAAGAAGGCCGGCGCCGAGGTCTACATCGTCACCACCGACACCCACTTCTCGCACAAGGTCTGGCACGAAACCTCGCCGGCCGTCGGCAAGGCCCAGTTCCCGCTGGTCGGCGACCCGACCCACCAGCTGACCCGCGCCTTCGGCGTGCACATCGAAGAAGAAGGCCTGGCCCTGCGCGGCACCTTCATCATCAACCCGGAAGGCGTGATCAAGACCCTGGAGATCCACTCCAACGAGATCGCCCGTGACGTCTCCGAGACCCTGCGCAAGCTGAAGGCTGCCCAGTTCACCGCCGCCAACCCGAACCAGGTCTGCCCGGCCAAGTGGAAGGAAGGCGAAAAGACCCTGACCCCGTCGCTGGACCTGGTCGGCAAGATCTAAAGCAGTACCGGCCTGCCGCAGCCCCACGCTGCGGTGCGCCTTTCATCCCCGTGCCGGTCCCCCCGCCGGCGTGGGGGTGAACCCAAGACAGCCGAGCCCGCAAGCCACCGCTCGCCAGCCCCTTCCACAGCTGTCTCCAGCTGCCTCTGCTGCCTTGGGTTCACCCCTACCCCTCGCTGGTCCGCTACCTTCTACAGCGGTGCCACGCCCCCGTTTTGCCTGAAGCCAGGAGAAGACCATGTTGGACGCCAACCTGCAGTCGCAGCTGAAGACCTATCTGGAGCGCGTGACCCGCCCGATCCAGATCACCGCGCATGCCGACGACGGTGCCAAGTCGCAGGAGATGCTGGACCTGCTGCAGACCCTGGAAAGCCTGTCGGACAAGATCTCGCTGCAGGTGCTGCGCGATGGCCAGGGCCGCGTGCCGTCCTTCGACCTGGGCACGCCGGGCCAGGACATCCACCTGACCTTCGCCGGCCTGCCGATGGGCCACGAGTTCACCTCGCTGGTGCTGGCCCTGCTGCAGGTCGGCGGGCATCCGTCCAAGGCCACCGCCGAGCTGATCGAGCAGGTGCAGAACCTGGAAGGTGAGTACAAGTTTGAAACCTACTTCTCGCTGTCCTGCCAGAACTGCCCGGACGTGGTGCAGGCGCTGAACCTGGCGGCGGTGCTCAACCCGCGCATCCAGCACGTGGCCATCGACGGTGCGCTGTTCCAGGAAGAAGTCGAGCAGCGCGAGATCATGTCGGTGCCGACCGTGTACCTCAACGGTGCGGTGTTCGACCAGGGTCGCATGACGCTGGAGCAGATCGTGGCCAAGCTGGACACCAATGCCAGCAAGCGCGATGCCGAGAAGATCGGCGCCAAGGACGCCTTCGACGTGCTGGTGGTCGGTGGTGGCCCGGCCGGCGCCGCTGCGGCGATCTACGCCGCGCGCAAGGGTATCCGTACCGGCATCGCCGCCGAGCGTTTCGGTGGCCAGGTGCTGGACACCATGGCGATCGAGAACTTCATTTCGGTGAAGGAGACCGAAGGCCCGAAGCTGGCCACGGCCCTGGAGCAGCACGTGCGCGAATACGAGGTCGACATCATGGACCTGCAGCGCGCCACTGCGCTGGTGCCGGCCGGTGAAGACGGCCTGGTGCAGGTGCAGCTGGAAAACGGCGCGGTGCTGAAGTCGCGCTCGGTGATCCTGTCCACCGGCGCCCGCTGGCGGCAGATGAACGTGCCCGGCGAAGAGCAGTACCGCAACAAGGGCGTGGCCTACTGCCCGCATTGCGACGGCCCGCTGTTCAAGGGCAAGCGCGTGGCGGTGATCGGCGGTGGCAATTCCGGCGTTGAAGCAGCCATCGATCTGGCCGGCATCGTGTCGCATGTGACCCTGCTGGAATTCGATTCCAGCCTGCGTGCCGACGAAGTGCTGCAGAAGAAGCTGCGCAGCCTGGCCAACGTCACCGTGCTGACCAGCGCGCAGACCACCGAAGTGCTGGGCGACGGCAGCCGCGTCACCGGCCTGGTCTACAAGGACCGTGTCGGTGGCGACTCCCATCGCGTTGAACTGGAAGGCATCTTCGTGCAGATCGGCCTGCTGCCGAACACCGAATGGCTGAAGGACACCGTGGCCCTTTCGCCGCGTGGCGAGATCGTCATCGATGACCGCGGGCAGACCAATCTGCCGGGCGTGTTCGCCGCGGGCGATTGCACGACGGTACCCTACAAGCAGATCATCATCGCGATGGGCGCCGGTTCGACCGCCGCACTGAGCGCTTTCGATCACCTGATCCGCTCCTCGGTTCCCAAGAGCAGCGGTGCGGTGGCCGAAGCGGCCTGATCCAACGTTCCCAGGCCATCGGGAGCACCATCAACCGGCGGGGCAACGCCATGCCGGTGCAGTACCCCGAGAGGTCTGAGGATGAACCTGCGTGACCTGAAATACCTGGTGGCCCTGGCCGATCACAAGCACTTCGGCCGGGCCGCCGCCTCCTGCTTCGTCAGCCAGCCCACGCTGTCGACGCAGATCCGCAAGCTGGAAGAAGAACTGGGCCTGCCGCTGGTGGAACGCGCGCCGCGCAAGGTGATGTTGACCCCTGCAGGCCAGGAAGCGGCCGCGCGGGCACGGGTGATCGTGTCCGAGGTGGAACAACTGAAGGAAGCGGCGCGGCGCAGCCGTGATCCGGAAGCGGGTACCGTGCGCCTGGGGATCTTCCCCACCCTGGGCCCGTACCTGTTGCCGCACGTGATTCCGCGCATCCGCAGCCGCTTCCCCGAGCTGGAACTGCTGCTGGTGGAAGAAAAGAGCGATGTGCTGCTGGAGCGCCTGCGCGAAGGCAAACTGGACGCCGCACTGTTGGCGCTGCCGGTGATCGACGACCAGCTGCATGCCGAATTCCTGTTCGAGGAGCCGTTCCTGCTGGCCGTGTCCGGCCGCCATCCGCTGGCCACGCGCGAGCATCTGGACGTACAGGAACTGGCCACGCAGAAGCTGCTGCTGCTGGAAGACGGCCACTGCCTGCGTGACCAGGCGCTGGAAGTCTGTCGCCTGTTCGGCGCCAATGAAAAGTCCGAATTCCGCGCCACCAGCCTGGAAACACTGCGACAGATGGTCGCTGCCGACGTCGGCATCACCCTGCTGCCCAGCCTGTCGGTGCAGCCGCCGGTGCCGCGCTCGAACAACATCCGCCTGCTCGACTTCGTCGGCGAGGGCCGTCCCAGCCGGCGCATCGCCATGATCTGGCGCCGCAGCTCGGCGATGAACGAGTTCCTGATGGAGCTGGCCGAGCAGTTCAAGCGCCTGCCCGATGCGCTGTTCACGCTGGAGGCGCTGGCCCCGGCAAACGGCGATGCCGCCTCCCCGCCCACGCCGGTGCTGAACGGCTGAGACACCGCAGCCGGGCCTCGAAACCGCCGGGAGTCGATTCCGGCCGCATTTGTCCCCACAATACAGTCAGGCGGCGCCAGCAGGTGCCGCCTTTTGCATGGCTTTCAACCAAGGAGCGTCACCATGAACACCGCCAGCGGCCTGCCGCCGTCGATCACCGTTTCCACCCTCGACATGGACCGCCTGGACGCCATGCTCGAATCTCCGGCAAACAGCCAGACGCCGGCCGCGCGTGCGCTTGCCGACGAACTCAACCGGGCGACCGTGTTGCCGCCAGACCAGATTCCCGAAGGCATCGTCATGATGCATTCGCGCGTGGAGTGCGAAGATGAAGTGTCGGGCGAGAAACATGTCCTGACCCTGGTCTTCCCCCGCGAAGCCAATGTCGATGAAGGCAAGGTGTCCGTGCTGGCGCCCGTCGGCAGCGCCCTGCTTGGCCTGGCCGTGGGCCAGAGCATCGACTGGACCGCCCCCGGCGGCCGCAAGCTGCGGCTGCGCGTGAGCGCGGTCCACAACGACCGTCCCTGACCTGCGCTGCGCACCGCGCGCGATCAGTTTCCCTGCAATCCCCGCACCAGGAGCCGTAATGAGTACCCCGTCCAAACTGTCCCAGCTGCGCGAACTGTCCGTGGTCGTTGCCGATACCGGTGACTACGAGGCGATCAAGCGCCTGCAGCCGGTGGACTGCACCACCAATCCGACCCTGGTGAAGAAGGCACTGGACCTGCCGGTCTATGCAGAACTGATCGAACGCGAACTGGCCTGGGGCCGCCAGCAGGGCGGCGACCGCGAGACCGTGGTGCACGCCGTGGCCGACCGCCTGACCATCGGCGTCGGCGCGCTGCTGAGCACGCTGGTGCCGGGCCGCGTATCCACCGAGGTCGATGCCGACCAGGCCCACGACACTGCCGCGACCGTGGCCAAGGCCCGTCAGTTCATCCAGATGTACGCCGATGCCGGCGTGCCGCGCGAAAAGATCCTGATCAAGATCGCCGCGACCTGGGAAGGCGTGGAAGCCGCGCGCGTGCTGCAGGCCGAAGGCATCGACTGCAACCTGACCCTGATCTTCAACCCGACCCAGGCACTGGCCTGCAGCGAAGCGGGCGCGTTCCTGATCTCGCCGTTCGTCGGCCGCATCCTCGACTGGTACGTGGCCAACGGCCAGACCCCGGCGAACATCGACGAGGACCCGGGCGTGGTGTTCGTGCGTGGTGTGTATGCCGAATTCAAGCGCCGCGGTTCGCCGACCGTGGTGATGGGCGCGTCGTTCCGTTCGACCGCGCAGATCGAAGCGCTGGCCGGCTGCGACCGCCTGACCATTTCGCCCGACCTGCTGGAGAAGCTGGACGCCGACCACGGCGCGCTGCCGCGCAAGCTGGTGGCCGGTGCCGCTGAGGCCGTGCAGGTGACGCCGATCGACGCGGCGACGTTCGCTGCCGACCTGGCGGCCGATCCGATGGCGACCGAGAAGCTGGCGACGGGTATCGATGCGTTTGCCAAGGATCTGGAAGCGCTGCGTCAGCGGATCCGCGAGGCACTGTAAGGGTTCCGGCCAACGGCTGAGCCCCTCGTGGCGGATCGCGCAAGGCAGATCGCGGGATTGGCAGGGCGGGTGGGCCATGCAGGGGACGCTGCAAGTACGTCCATGTAAGCTCGGTCGCCGCATCCATGCGGCTCACGCCCCTGCACGACCCACCCGCCCTGCCTTCGACAGTTTCCTGCGGCGGTCCGCCACGGAAGAAAGAAAAGAAGAGCAAAAGCCGGTCGCGCGCTGCGCGTGCTCACAAACAAAAAGGACGCGGCGAATGCCGCGTCCTTTTTGTTTTCTATCAGGTCGTCAGTAACCCAATGCTCTTGCCCACCGTCACCGGGAAACTGTCGAAGGCGGGACGGGTGCAGATGGCGGGACCGTCCACGGCATGGATGCCGTGGCCGAGCCCCCAGGGATGGGTTTACGGCGTGTCCCGCCATCTGTACCCGTCCCGCCAAACCCACAGCAACCCAGAGCCGCTTTGGCTTTGGCTTTGGCCGTTGCTTTCAGCTTCTGCCCGCCGCAGGCGGACCACCGCGCGTCAGCGCGGCACCTCCACATCCAGCCCGATCGGGCAGCTCACGCCGGTACCACCGATGCCGCAGTACCCGTTCGGGTTCTTCGCCAGGTACTGCTGGTGATAATCCTCGGCGTAGTAGTACTCCGGCGCCGGGTACACGATCTCGGTGGTGATCGGCCCGTATCCGGCCGCAGCCAGCTGCGCCTGGTAGGCCTCGCCGCTGGCCAACGCCGCCGCGTACTGCGCCTCGTCGGTGGCGTGGATCGCCGAACGGTACTGGGTGCCGGTGTCGTTGCCCTGGCGCATGCCCTGGGTCGGGTCATGGCTCTCCCAGAACAGCTGCAGCAGCCGCTCCAGGCTCACCACCGCCGGGTCGAACACCACCTGCACCACCTCGGTGTGGCCGGTCAGGCCCGAACAGACCTCTTCATAGGTGGGGTTCGGGGTGATGCCGCCGGCATAGCCCACCGAGGTGCTGTACACGCCCGGCTCGGTCCAGAACTTGCGCTCGGCGCCCCAGAAGCAGCCCAGCGCGAAGCGGATCTGCTGCAGGCCGGCGAAACGGTCCTTCAGCGGATGGCTGTTCACGAAGTGCTGGTTGCTGTGCAGCGGCAGCGGTTGCTCGCGGCCCGGCAGCGCTTCTTCCGGGCGCGGCAGGCGCTGCTTGAAGGCCCCGATGCCGAGGATGCCCTGTCCGATTCCCAACATGATGCGCTCCTACGCCGGAAGGCCGGCAATGTCGTCAGCATCTGAAATGGGGTCGCCGGGGGCGTGGCCCAAGTCCAGCGCGGCGACGATGTCCTCGGCCTGCGGGCGCGCGGCGTCGGGGATACCGACCCGCAGCACGCCGAACAGCGGCAGCTCACCCATGCCACCCAGCAGCGACTCACCGAACACGAAGGCCGGGATGCCGGCGTCTTCCAGAGCGTGCTTGACCAGGTGGGCGTCGAACAGATTGTCGGCCTTGTACACGATGTGCATGGGGCGGCTCCGTGGGACAGGATTCCAGCATACGCCGGGGGGCTGAATGGTGCCGCTGCGCTCGCCGGGCATGGCCCGGCGCTACCGGTGCGGGATGGAAGCGCCGGGCCATGCCCGGCGAGCGTAGCGGCAACCCGGGCAGCCCTTCCCGGTAAGCGTTAGACTGGCAATCTTTCTGCCTCACTTTCGCCGACTCATGTCAGAGCACACCCCCGCCAGCCCCGAGACCCCCGCCGACAGCCACGAGAAGCGCGATTTCATCCGCCAGATCGTGCGCGAGGACCTGGCCAGCGGAAAGCACCAGGCGATCAAGACCCGCTTCCCGCCGGAACCCAACGGCTACCTGCACATCGGCCACGCCAAGTCGATCTGCCTGAACTTCGGCATCGCCGGTGAATTCAGCGGCGTCTGCAACCTGCGTTTCGACGACACCAACCCGGCCAAGGAAGACCCGGAGTACGTGGCCGCGATCCAGGACGACGTGCGCTGGCTGGGCTTTGAGTGGAACGAGCTGCGCCACGCCTCGGACTACTTCCAGACCTATTACCTGGCCGCCGAGAAGCTGATCACCGACGGCAAGGCCTACGTGTGCGACCTGTCGGCCGAGGAAGTGCGCGCCTACCGCGGCACCCTGACCGAACCGGGCCGGCCCTCGCCGTGGCGCGACCGCAGCGTCGAGGAAAACCTCGACCTGTTCCGCCGCATGCGTGCCGGTGAATTCCCCGATGGCGCGCGCACCGTGCGCGCCAAGATCGACATGGCCAGCGGCAACATCAACCTGCGCGATCCGGCCCTGTACCGCATCAAGCACGTCGAGCACCAGAACACCGGCAACGCGTGGCCGATCTACCCGATGTACGACTTTGCCCATGCACTGGGCGATTCGATCGAGGGCATCACCCACTCGCTGTGCACGCTGGAATTCGAAGACCACCGCCCGCTGTACGACTGGTGCGTGGACAACGTCGACTTCGCACACGATGACGCGCTGACCCAGCCGCTGGTCGACGCCGGCCTGCCGCGCGAAGCGGCCAAGCCGCGCCAGATCGAGTTCTCTCGCCTGAACATCAACTACACGGTGATGAGCAAGCGCAAGCTGATGGCGCTGGTCACCGAGCAGCTGGTGGACGGCTGGGAAGACCCGCGCATGCCGACCCTGCAAGGCCTGCGTCGCCGTGGCTACACGCCGGCGGCGATGCGCCTGTTCGCCGAGCGCGTGGGCATCAGCAAGCAGAATTCGATGATCGATTTCAGCGTGCTGGAAGGCGCGCTGCGCGAAGACCTGGACAGCGCCGCACCGCGCCGCATGGCCGTGGTCGACCCGGTCAAGCTGGTGCTGACCAACCTGGCCGAAGGCCACGAAGAGCAGCTGACCTTCAGCAACCACCCGAAGGACGAAAGCTTCGGTACCCGCGAAGTGCCGTTCGCACGTGAGGTGTGGATCGACCGCGAGGACTTCGCCGAAGTGCCGCCGAAGGGCTGGAAGCGCCTGGTTCCTGGTGGCGAAGTGCGCCTGCGCGGCGCCGGCATCATCCGCTGCGATGAAGTGATCAAGGATGCCGACGGCACCATCACCGAGCTGCGCGGCTGGCTGGATCCGGAATCGCGCCCGGGCATGGAAGGCGCCAACCGCAAGGTCAAGGGCACCATCCACTGGGTCAGCGCCGTGCATGGCGTGCCGACCGAGATCCGCCTGTACGACCGCCTGTTCTCGGTGCCCAACCCGGACGACGAATCGGAAGGCAAGACCTACCGCGACTACCTCAACCCGGAATCGCGCCGCACCGTCACCGGCTATGTCGAGCCGGCTGCTGCCAGCGCTGCGCCGGAACAGTCGTTCCAGTTCGAGCGCACCGGCTACTTCGTTGCCGACCGCCGCGACCACACCGAAGCCAAGCCGGTGTTCAACCGCAGCGTGACCCTGCGCGACACCTGGTCGGCCTGAGCACCTGCGCGGGCGCCGCGAAGGCGCCCGCGTCATCCTGCACCTGCCTCATCCTCTGCTGAAGCCTGCGTAGCCGACCTTCGGTAGCGGCGGGCCTTGCTGCGCGAGCGCAGGCACGTGATGCCACCGCGCAACCGCTGCCTGCATCATCCCCTCCTCGTCCCTGTCAGGCCCTGCCATGTCCGCTGCACCGAGTGCACTTCTGCCGCTGCTGCAACAGGTCCTGCTGGGCCGTGACATCGCCTGCACCGTCGACGGTGACGACCTGCGGCTCGACAGCGGCCTGCAGCTGACGCCGCACAGCGTCTCCAGCAACGAACGCGACAACGGCGGCTGGCAGACCTCCACGGTCATCGAAACTCGCCACGCCGGCCTGTTCGCCGATGGCCTGTTCGAATACCAGCACGCCAATGGCGCGACCGAACAGGAGTCGTTGCTGTCCGGCTTCGACACCTGGGTGCGGGTGGATCTGGCGACCCTGCAGGCCGCCGTCGGTGCCGAAGACGCGCCGGATCTGCCGATGATGGGCCTGACCTACCCGACCGGCGACGAAGGCGAAGAACACGAGCGCACCGTGGTGCTGGGGCCGCTGGCCCATTACCGCGCCCGCGAACTGGACGACGCTGCCGCGTGCAGCGAGGATGACCACGGCTCCTGCCCCTGTTGCCTGTTCACCAAGAGCATCGACGCCTTCGACGACCTGCTGAAGGCCCGCCACTTCCTGGCCATCCGCCTGTTTGCGTCGCGCGACGAGCAGGGCCAGTGCGAAGCGGACTGCCGGGTCAACGGCCATGACTTCGCCCCTGCCCTGCCGCTGCTGCGCGCCTATGCCGCACGCTGGCCGCAGGCGGGACTGGAGTTCCGCAAGCAGTACGTGGTGATCCGCACCGGCTCACCCTCGCCGGCCTGAATCCAGCGCGCACGCCCGGTACATGCCACTGCCGCTACACTGCGCGCCGACATCTGCTGCACCTGTTCCTTTCACTCCCAACGAGGCACCCCCGCGATGCTGTACGCGCAAGTCCACCTGACCCTTCCCGCCTGGATCCACGACCAGATCGACCTGGATCGTCGATATCCGGGCGACGAGGCCAAGGTCGCGCTGGCGATCGAGCTGTCGCGGTTGAACGTCGACCACGCCAGTGGCGGCCCGTTCGGCGCCGTGGTGTTCGGGCCGGATGACAAGGTGATCGCCGCCGGCGTGAACCGGGTGATGCCGCACTCGACCTCGCTGGCGCACGCCGAGAACATGGCCTACATGCTGGCCCAGCAGCGCCTGCAGACCCCGCGCCTGAACGCGGTGCTGTCGCCGATCACCCTGGCCACCAGCTCGCAGCCGTGCTGCCAGTGCTACGGCGCCACCGTGTGGGCCGGCATCGACCGCCTGCTGATCGGTGCCAGTTCGGCCGACGTGGAAGAGCTGACCCCGTTCGATGAAGGCCCGCTGCCGGCCGACTGGGTGGGCGAACTCAACAAGCGCGGCATCGAGGTGGTGCAGGGTCTGAACCGCGATGCGGCGCGCAGCGTGCTGCGTGCCTATGGGGAAAGCGATGGCGCCCGTTACTGAGGCCGGCATCGGCCTGCTGTGCCTGTGCCGGCAGGGCTTCGAGCCGGAGCTGGCCGGCGAACTGCAGTTCCGCGCAGGTGCCGCCGGCTTTGCCGGTTACGCCCGTACCCAGCGCAATGATGGCTACGTGCTCTTCATGTGCGACGAAGCCGCAGCGCTTGCACCGCGGCTGCCGTGGCGCGAGCTGATCTTCGCCCGCCAGAAGCTGGTGGTGCTGGCCGAGCTGCCGCAGCTGGACCCGGCCGACCGCATCACCCCGATGCTGGACGTGCTGGCCGATGCGCCGCGCTTTGGTGATCTGTGGGTGGAGCATCCGGATTCGGACGCTGGCAAACCGCTGTCCGGACTGGCGCGTGCGTTCGGCAATGCCCTGCGCCCGGCGCTGCGCAAGGCCGGCAAACTCAGCGACAAACCCAACGCACGCCTGCCGCGCCTGCACGTGGTGTTCGTCGATGGCACGCACGCTTTCATCTGCGTGGCCAACCCGGACGATAGTGCACCCTGGGCATTGGGCATTCCGCGCCTGAAGCTGTTGCCGGACGCACCCTCGCGCTCGGCATTGAAGCTGGATGAGGCACTGCTGACCCTGCTTGCCCCGGAAGAACGCGAAGCGCTGGTTCGCCCGGGCATGCGCGCGGCCGACCTCGGCGCAGCACCGGGCGGCTGGACCTGGGTGCTGACCCGCCAGCACGTGCATGTGCTGAGCATCGACAACGGCCCGCTGCGCCAGCACGTACTGGACACCGGCCTGGTCGAGCACCTGCGTGCCGATGGCTTCCATTGGCATCCGGAACAGCCGCTGGACTGGATGGTCTGCGACATGGTCGAGCAGCCGCGTCGCGTTGCCGAACGCATGGCCACCTGGTTCCGCGAGGGCTGGTGCAGGCACGCGATCTTCAACCTGAAGCTGCCGATGAAGAAGCGCTGGGACGAAACGCGCCTGTGCCTGGACCTGTTCCAGGACCAGGCCGGCAAGCCGCTGGTGGTGCGTGCCAAGCAGCTGTACCACGACCGTGAGGAAATCACGGTGCTGGCGTCGCCGCTGCGCTGATGAACACCCTGCGCATTTTCCTGCTGCTGTGTACCGCGTTGCTGGCATCGCCGGCACTGGCACAGCCGGCGCGCCCGCAGCCGGCGCAGAGCGCTCCGCTGCGCGATGACAGTGGCGTGGTCCGCCAGCAGTCGCTGTCGGCCGGCCGGGTGACCGGCAGCGTCGACATCGTGGTGCCGCTGGGCGAAACCCCGGTAACGGTGCGTTCGGTGGCGCCGGCCAGCGTGGTCGGCCAGTACCGCATCCATTTCGCCGAGCTGGACGTGGACGGTGATGGCTTCATCAGCCGTGAGGAGGCGCAGGTGAACCCGGCGCTTGCCGACGAGTTCAACGCATTGGACGTGAAGCGTCGCGGCAAGCTGGACCGCGCCGATCTGGCCGGTTGGCTGGTGGATTGACGCCGCTGCGGTAACGGTATCCACGCATGGCGTGGATCTACCGACGGCGGTAGCGCCGGGCCATGCCCGGCGGGATCCATGAACCGCGCTGCGCGCTCGCCGGGCATGGCCCGGCGCTACCGGTGGATGATCCGGGGCACGCGCGCCAACCAAGGTTGGCGTCTACCAGAAGCGATTCGGCGCGGGCCCGCATCACCCGTGGTTGGTAGTTGCCAACCTTGGTTGGCACCCCGCGGTCATACCCCTGCGGCGCGCTTCCAGAAGGCCTGCACCAGCGGCTGCCACTTGCTCACGCAGCCCAGCGCGCGGCCACGCGCCAGGGTCAGGTGCATCTCGTCGTTGGAGAACAGCCGGTTGATCGCGTCGAAGCTGTAAGCGGCGATCTGGTTGTCGCTGCGACGCTCACGCGCCCAGCGCTGCAGACGCTGCGGCGAAAACCGTGGCTGCCCACGACGTGCGGCGGACGGCGCTAGCCAGTGCTGCAGGGCGGCGACGTCGCGCAGGCCGAGGTTGACGCCCTGCCCGGCCAGCGGATGCACCACGTGGGCAGCATCGCCCAGCGCCAGCACGCGACCGGCCACGTAGTGGCGGGCCAGCTGCCGGCGCAGCGGGAACGCCGCGCGCGGCGAGGCCAGCCGCAGTTCGCCCAGGCGTGCGGCGAAGGCACGGGTCAGTTCACGATTGAATGCGTCTTCGTCCAGCGCCAGTACGCGTGCCGCCTCGTCGTCGGGCAACGTCCAGACGATGGAGCTGCGACGCTCGGCCACCGGCAGCAACGCCAGCGGACCGGTCGGCAGGAAACGCTGCCAGGCCGTCGCCTGGTTGGGCAGCTCGCTGTCCACATAGGCGACCACGCCGCGCTGCTGGTAATCGTGGCGCTCGACCTCGATCCCGGCCAGTCCGCGCAGGGTCGATTCCGCACCGTCGGCGGCCACGGCCAGCGCGGCTTCGATGCGACGGCCATCATCCAGGCGCAGGCGCACACCGTGCTCGTCCTGCTCAAGCGCTTCCACGCGTGCCGGGCAATGCAGCTCCACGCCGGCGGCCGGCAGCGCCGCCCACAGGCGATCCTGCAGCAAGCCGTTTTCGACGATGAAACCCAGTTCGCGACGGCCGAAACGGTCCGCGTCGAACAGCAGGTCGTCGCCACCGGCTGCGTCCCACACCTGCATGCGCCGGTACGGCCAGGCCCGCGCCTGCGCGATCGTCGGCCACACGCCGAGTCGCTGCAGCAACTGCACGTTGTCGGCGGCGAAGGCGAACACCCGCAGATCCGGCTGTACGGCCTGCCACGGCGCAGGTTCACGGCCCTCCACCAATTCCACTGCAAGACCAGCATCGGCCAGGGCCAGCGCACAGGCAGCACCGACCACACCGCCGCCCACAATTACTACGTCCAGGCGTGCGCGGCGGTTCATGCAGCTTCTCCACGGCACAGGCGCGGCACGTCGCCACGGAAGCCCATTGCACCGCCAACCAGCATCGACTGCACCGAGGCGCGCTGTGCGGCGACCAGGCCCAGGCTGCGCAGGGGGCGCAGCAGCGGCGCCGGATTGCTGGTCAGCCGGGCAAGACCACCGGAGAACGCCACCGTCTGCCGGCGGTCCTCCTCGCGGCGGGCTACGTAGGACCGCAGCAGCGCATCACTGCCGGCGTCGCCCTCCACTTCCAGCAGCTCGGCCAACGTCAACGCATCGCGCAGGCCGAGGTTGAAGCCCTGCGCACCCAGGGGGTGGATGGTCTGCGCGGCGTTGCCAAGCAGCACCGTGCGCTCCCCCACCAGCGCGCGCGCCAGTACCTGGATCAGCGGATAGGCGCTGCGCGGACCAGAGTCGAGCAGGCGACCCGCGCGCCAGCCGATGGCCTGCTGCAGGCGCTGCAGCCAAGCGCTGTCGTCCAGCGCCATCACCGCCTCGGCCTGGTCACGGGCAACGCCGTGCACGGTGCCGAAATGGCGGTCGCCACGCGGCAGCAACGCCGTCGGCCCGGTATCGGTGAAGCGCTCCCACGCAGTGCCATCGGGGGCACGCTGGCTGCGCACGCGGGCCACGAACAGCGTCTGCTGGAAATCGTGGCGATCGACCTCGATGCCCAACGCATCGCGCACGCCGCTGCTGGTGCCGTCGGCACCGACCACCAGCCGCGCCAACAGCATGCGCTCGCCGCTGTCGTCGGCCACCCGCACCTGGCGGTAGCCGTCAATCACTTCGCCCAGGCCAAGGAAACGCATCGGCCGGTAGCGGCGCAGCCGTGGCAGCTCCTGCAGCCGGCTTTCCAGCGCCTGGCCGAAATCACGCGCCACTACCACCTGGCCGAACCACGGCCGATCGTAGTCCGCTGCATCGAGCTGCACGCGGCCGAAATCACCGGCGCGGCTGACATGGATGCGGCGGATCGGGCCTGGCGCCATCGACAGCTTCTGCATGACCCCCAGCGCGGTCAGCGCGTTGATGGTGGCTGCGGCAAAACTGAGGTTGCGCTGGTCGAACACTGCTGGCAGTTCGCCAGCCGGACTGGCCTCGAGAAGGCCCACGTCGCGGCCCAGCCGGTCCAGGGCGATGGCCAGGCTGGCACCCACCAGACCCCCACCGACGATCAGCACGTCATGTCGTTCACTCATGGGCGCATGATACGCGCTCGCCGCGCCTGCATGCCCGGCACGGCCCCGCCTGCGCCAAGCGTCGCGCCGGGCTAGAATGAAACCTGAATCCGCTCCGGCCCCCACCGCCATGTCCGACTCCGCACCCCGCGCCTTCGTCCTGTCAGTGCTCGTGCTGTTGCTGGCGGCGACCCGCGTCAATCACTTCGCGGCAATCCCGGACGCCTCCTGGGCCGTGTTCTTCATCGGCGGCTTCTACCTCGCCCGCTGGACCCGCTGGGCGTTCCCGCTGCTGATGGTGTTCGCGGTGCTGGTCGACTGGATCGTGATCCGCAGCAGCGGCCTCGATTTCTGGCAGCACTACTGCGTGTCGCCGGGCTACTGGCTGCTGTTGCCGGCGTACTTCGCCATGTGGGCCGGCGGCATGCTGCTGGGCCGCAATTACCGCAGTGCGCAGTGGTCGGTGCTGGGCAAGGGTGCGTTGCTGCTGGTGACGTCGGTGGCGCTGTGCCATCTGCTGGCACAGGGTGGTTTCTACTGGACCAGCCAGAACGTGGCCGAGCCCACCATGGCCGGCTGGGCGCAGAACTACGCACAGTGGTTCGGCCCCTACCTGCGCACCACCGCGATCTACGTGGCCCTGGCCGCCGCACTGCAGCTGGCCGTGGAGCAGGTGCTCAAGCTCCTGCAGGCCCGCCGCGACATCCATCACTGAGCCGCGCCATGGGTCATCGCCTCTCGCGCATCTACACCCGCACCGGCGACGACGGCAGCACCGGCCTGGGTGACGGCAGCCGGGTCGGCAAGGACGATTTGCGTGTTGCCTCCTATGGCACCGTCGACGAAGCCAATGCCACGCTCGGCCTGTTGCTGGCCGTGCCGCTGCCGGAAGACGTCCGCGCGCTGGTCGTGCACCTGCAGCACCAGCTGTTCGATCTGGGCGCCGAACTGTGCGTTCCCGGCCATGCTGCGATCCACGCCGCCGACGTATCGGCGCTGGAACAGCAGCTGGACCACTACAACGCCGACCTGCCGATGCTGAAGGAGTTCATCCTGCCAGCCGGTGGCGAGGCCGCCGCGCGCTGCCACATGGCCCGTACCGTGGTCCGCCGCGCCGAGCGCGACACGGTCGCCCTGGCCCGGGTGGAACCGGTACGCAGCGAAGCGCTGCAGTACCTCAACCGGCTGTCAGACCTGCTGTTCGTGCTGGCCCGGGTACTGGCACGGGCCGATGGCCACGGCGAAGCGCTGTGGCAACCACAGCATCGCCAGCGCTGAGCCGCCATGCTGGTCTTCACCCATCCCGCCTGCCTGCTGCACGATCCCGGCCCTGGCCATCCTGAATGCCCGCAACGCCTGCAGGTGGTGCTCGATGCGCTGCATGAGGCCTTCCCTGGCCAACTGGAGTGGCGCGAAGCGCCACCGGCGAAGTTCGGCGAACTGACCCGGGTCCACGACAGCGCGCTGCTGGATCTGGTGCTGCAACAGCAGACCACGCCGCTGCGCCAGCTGGACATGGACACCTGGACCTCGCCGGGTTCGGCCAGTGCTGCGGTGCATGCCGCCGGCGCAGGTGTCGCGGCCGTCGATGCAGTGATGCTGGGTGAGGATCCACTGGCCTTCTGCGCAGTACGCCCGCCCGGCCACCATGCCACCAGCAGTACCGCGATGGGCTTCTGCCTGCTCAACAACATCGCCATTGCCGCCGCCTACGCCCGCGACCGGCACGGTCTGGAGCGGATCGCGGTGGTCGACTTCGATGTCCACCACGGCAACGGCACCCAGGACATCTTCCAGCACGACGCCCGGGTGTCCTACTACAGCACCCATCAGGCAGGCCTGTTCCCCGAATCCGGCCTGCGCCGTGACCGCGGCGCCGGCAACCTGATGAACATCCTGCTGCCACCGGGCAGTGGTGGCTTCCGCTTCCGCAACGTCTGGGCCGACGAGATGCTGCCGGCGATCGACGACTTCCGCCCCCAGCTGCTGTTGATCTCGGCCGGCTTCGATGCCCACCTGCGCGATCCGCAGGCCGACCTGATGCTGGAGACCGACGATTTCGCCTGGATCACCCGCGAACTGCACGCGCTGGCACGCCGCCATGCCGCTGGCCGGGTGGTGTCGATGCTGGAGGGCGGATACGACCTGCAGGCCCTGGCCGAGTGCAGCGTGGCCCATCTGCAGGCACTGATGGCGACGCCTTCCGGCAACGGGCCTGGATGAACCCGAACCGGCAATCCGGGGAGGCCTTCATTGCCCCTATGCAAGGGATGGGGCAAGCTACCGTCCGTTTTCGCCCGAATCCGAACCGCGTGCGCCGAGCCCTCCGCCTGCTTCCCCTGCCCCTGAGCATCGCCGTCTGCCTTCCGGCATGGGCTGATGACAAGCCGCTCAACTGGGGCCTTTGCCCGGCCACGGACGTGATCCCTGCGTTCACCGACGCGCCGACGCCGGTGCCCGGCCAGGACAAGGCTGCCGCCAGCGCTGCGCGCGAACAGCAGCCCACCGACATCGAGGGCGACCAGCTGCTGGGCACCACCACCGTGCCGCAGTACCAGGGCAACGTGGCGCTGCGCCGGGGCGACCAGTTCGTCGGCACCGACAAGCTCAGCTTCGATACCGAAAGCGGCAACTACGTCGCCGACGGCAACGTCCGTTACCAGGATGCCTCGATCCGGATGGTCGCCAAGCGCGCCGAGGGCAACCAGGAAAGCGACACCCACAAGATCACCGACATCCAGTACCAGCTGGTGTCGCGCCGCGGCAATGGCGAAGCCGAATCGGTCGACCTGCAGGGCGCGGTCGGGCAGATGCACCGCTCCACCTACACCACCTGCGACCCGTCGCAGCCGGTATGGCGGCTGACGGCGCCGGAGATCGAAGTCGACAACGACGAAGGCTTCGGCACCGCCCGCAACGCGGTGCTGCGGATCGGCAAGGTGCCGATCCTGTGGGCGCCCTACTTCAAGTTCCCGATCGATGACCGGCGCAAGACCGGCCTGCTGTTCCCGCAGCTGGGCATGTCCGGCCGCAACGGTTTCGATTACGCACAGCCGATCTACTTCAACCTGGCGCCGAACTACGACGACACGTTGACCCCGCGCTATATGAGCCGGCGCGGCCTGATGCTCGACAACGAGTTCCGCTACCTCTATGAAGGCGGCCGCGGCGAACTGCTGACCGCGTTCATGCCCAACGACAAGCTGCGCGACCGCGACCGCGGCCGGGTGATGTTCGGCGGCTACCACAACCTCGACGATCACTGGCAGGCCCGCGCCAACCTGGCCTGGGTCAGCGACGAGCGTTACGTGGAAGACTTCGCCAACCGCCTGGTGGGCGTCACCGCCTCGAACCTGCAGAGCACCGTGGGCCTGTACGGCACCGGCAAGAACTGGACGGCCGGCATCATGGCCGACCGCTGGCAGCTGACCGACTACACTCTCGACGAGCGCGCGCTGGCCTACAACCGCCAGCCGCGCCTGTACGTCAACTGGGACAAGCCGCTGCTGCCGTGGCTGGAGACCGGTGTCTATGCCGAGGCCGTGCGCTTCACCCACGACGACATCAACTTCAAGTACGACGCCAGTGCCGGTCCCGACCTGCAGTACACGCGCAACGGCCAGACCCAGCGCATTTACGGCGGCTCGCGCCTGGATGTGAAGCCCTACGTGTCGTTCCCGATCAGCGGCGCGGCCTGGTACGTCACCCCGACCCTGGCCTACCGTTACACCGGCTACGAGCTGGACCGCGGGCTGGCCGATGCCACCCGCAGGAGCATCCTGGTCTCGCAGGGCATCGATCCGAACACGGCCACGCCGGAACAGCTGCGCGGCAATACCTCGCCCAGTCGCAGCCTGCCGATCGCCAGCCTCGACGCCGGCCTGTTCTTCGATCGTGAGACGAAGATCGGTGGCAAGTCGTTCCTGCAGACCCTGGAACCGCGCCTGTTCTACCTGCGCACGCCCTATCGCAACCAGGACGAACTGCCGATCTTCGATACCCGCGACTTCACCTTCAGCTGGGGCCAGCTGTTCCGCGATTCGCGCTATACCGGTGCCGATCGCCAGAACGACGCCAACCAGCTGACCCTGGCGCTGGGCACCCGCTTCATCGACCAGACCACCGGCAAGGAGCGCTTCTCGGCCTCCATCGGCCAGATCCAGTACTTCGACGAATCGCGGGTGAGCGTGACTCCCGGCGGTGCGCCGGTGGAGAAGGGCAAGTCGGCCTGGATCGCCGACGGCAACTACATGATCAACGACCGCTGGACGCTGGGCGCCACCTATCAGTGGGATCCCAAGTACAAGCGCGAGGATCTGGCCAGCGTGCGTGCCCGCTACCTGATGTCCAACGATGGCGTGGTCAACCTGAGCTACCGTTACCGCATCAATTCCGGTGCCCCGGCCAACGCCAACAAGCACGACCGTACCCTGCTGGAACAGGCCGACCTGTCGTTCCTGTACCCGCTGAACGAGCGCTGGAGCCTGGTCGGTCGTTATTACTACTCGCTGCAGGACAAGGAACCGCTGGAGATCATCGGTGGCGTACAGTGGGACAGCTGCTGCCTGGCCGTGCGCGCCGTGGCCCGCCGCTACGTACGCAACCGCGAAGGCGAAATGAACAACTCCATCCAGCTCGAGTTCGTGCTCAAGGGCTTGAGCTCCCTCGGCCAGGACACGGAC
The DNA here is from genome assembly GCF_013416715.1 of Stenotrophomonas sp. SbOxS2. Taxonomy (NCBI): domain Bacteria; kingdom Pseudomonadati; phylum Pseudomonadota; class Gammaproteobacteria; order Lysobacterales; family Lysobacteraceae; genus Stenotrophomonas; species Stenotrophomonas sp. SbOxS2. The sequence goes on along the minus strand of NZ_JAAVXD010000006.1, from coordinate 217,321 downwards.
CGCACTTTGCGCCGTGCTATCCTCGGCTACAACCGCGACGACCTCTATCTCGTGCCGCCCAGCAACACCGGAGCGGCCCGCGATGACTACGATCCGAATCAGATCCCATGACCAAGAGCTTCCCCGTTCTCCTCGCATCGCTTCTGGCGGTGTCCAGCGTGTCCGCCCCCCTGCAGGTCATTGCGCAGGAGGCCCAGCCGTTGGACCGCATCGCTGCTGTCGTCGATGAGGACGTGATCCTGCAGAGCGAGCTCCAGCGTGCGATCGCCAACATCAAGGCGCAGTACGCCGGCCGCGAGGCCCAGCTGCCCCCGGATGATGTGCTCAGCCGCCAGGTGCTGGAGCGCCTGGTGCTGGTCAAGCTGCAGGTGGCCCGCGCCCAGGGCAGCGGTATCCGTGTCAGCGACCAGGAACTGACCCAGGCGATGAACGCCATCGCCCAGCAGAATGGTTCGACCCTGGATGCCCTGCGTCAGCGCCTGGCCCATGACGGCATCGACTTCAACGATTTCCGCGCCTCGGTGCGTGACGAGATCACCGTGCAGCGCCTGCGCCAGAGCTTTGCGCAGAGCCGCATCAGCGTCAGCGAAGGCGAGGTCGATGCGGCCCTGAAGCAGCAGGCCGATGCCGGCAACCAGTTCCACCTGGCCCACATCCTGGTCGCCCTGCCCGATGGCGCCAGCGCCGAGCAGATCGCCACCGGCCAGAAGAAGGCCGACGGCGTGAAGGCATTGCTGGACAAGGGCGAACTGGACTTCAATGCGGCGGCCGTGCGCTATTCCGACAGCCCCAATGCACTGGAAGGCGGCGACCTCGGCTGGCGCACCCTGGATGAAATCCCGGCGGCGTTCGCACAGACGATGCAGCAGATGAAGCCTGGCGAAGTGGTTGGCCCGATCCGCGGCCCGAGCGGCTTCCAGCTGCTGAAGCTGGTGGAAGTGCGTGACGCCAGCGCGGCGGCAGGCACCCACACCGTCACCGAGTACCACGGCCGCCATATCCTGGTGCGCGTGGACGATGCACAGTCCGACGCGGCCGCCAAGGCCAAGATCGATACCCTGCGCGCCCGCATTGCCGGCGGTGCCGACTTCCAGCAGGTGGCCAAGGAATCGTCCGAGGACACCAACAGCAAGGGCCAGGGCGGCGATCTGGGCTGGTTCCCGGCCGACGCATTCGGCCCGGCCTTCGGCCAGCAGGTGGCAGGCATCCAGGACGGCGGCGTCAGCCAGCCGTTCCGCACCGATGCGGGCTGGCACATCGTGCAGCGCGTGGGCACCCGCCAGACCGACGTCGGCAGCGACAACCAGCGCGCCCAGGTCCGCGAGACCATCGGCCGCCGCAAGCTGGAAGACGAGTACAACCGCTTCCTGCAGGAACTGCGTGGCGAAGCCTACGTCAGCTTCCGCAGCGGTGACCGGGCGGAAAATACCGCCACGCCGCCGCAGTCCTGAGCCATGCTCCCCGAGCTCGCTCTGGTACCGGGCGAGCCCGCCGGGATCGGCCCGGAGCTGTGTGTTCGACTGGTCCAGCAGCCGCGCGATGATTGCCGGCTGCTGGCATTTGCCGATCCGGACACCCTGAGCGCGGCCGCTGCCGCGCTGAACCTGCCCCTGCAACTGCTGCCCGAGGACGCGCATGCCCGCGTCCCCGGCGACCTGCGCCTGCGCGCCGTCGCCAACAGCACCCCCAGCCGTTTTGGCCATACCGACTCTGCCAACGCAGGCGCAGTGATCGCTGCCCTGCTGGGTGCTGGCCAAGCCTGCCTGTCCGGTGAACTGCACGGCGTGGTGACCGGCCCGGTGCACAAGGCGGTGATCAACCAGGGCGGCATTGCTTACAGCGGCACCACCGAACTGCTGGCCGACCAGGCCGGAGTGAAGGTGGTGATGATGCTGGCCAACCACATCGTCCGCGTTGCCCTGGCCACGACCCACCTGCCGCTGCGTGAGGTCGCCGATGCGATCACCGGCCCCGGCCTGGAACACACCCTGCGCACCGTGCATGCCGCGCTGCGCCGCGAGTTCGGCCTGGCCGCACCGCGCATCGCCGTGCTTGGCCTGAACCCGCATGCCGGCGAAGACGGCCACCTCGGTCGCGAGGAACTGGATCTGGTCATCCCGCTGCTGCAGCGCCTGCGCAGCGAGGGCATGGACCTGATCGGCCCGCTGCCGGCCGATACCGCGTTCCTGCCGGCCAAGCTGGCCGGCTTCGACACCGTGCTGGCCATGTACCACGACCAGGGCCTGCCGGTGCTGAAGTACTCCGGCTTCGAGCAGGCGGTGAACCTGACCCTGGGCCTGCCCTACCCGCGCGTGGCGGTGGACCACGGCACCGCGCTGGATCTTGCCGGCCGCGGCATTGCCGATCCTTCCAGCCTGCAGGCCGCCACGACGCTGTGTGCGCGGCTGGCGCGGCAACGTACACTGAGCACATGACTTCCCCGCATTCCCCCTCCGGCCCGGTGTTTTCCGCCCCGGCCAAGAAGCAGCTCGGCCAGCACTTCCTTGCCGACCGCTACTACATCGACAAGATCGTGATGGCGGTCAATCCCAGGGACGGCGACCGCCTGGTCGAGATCGGCCCGGGCCAGGGTGCGATCACCCTGCCGCTGCTGCGCGTGCACCCGAAGATGACGGTGATCGAGTTCGACCGCGATCTGATCGCGCCGTTGACCGCCGCCGCCGAACCGCTGGGCGAGCTGACCATCGTCAACCGCGACGTGCTGCGGGTCGATTTCACCGAGCTGGCCGATGGCCAGCCGATCCGTCTGGTCGGCAACCTGCCTTACAACATTTCCTCGCCGATCCTGTTCCATGCGCTGGAACACGCTGCGGTGATTTCCGACATGCACTTCATGCTGCAGAAGGAAGTGGTCGATCGCATGGCTGCCGGTCCCGGCAGCAAGGTGTTCGGCCGCCTCAGCGTGATGCTGCAGGCCTACTGCGAGGTGACCTCGCTGTTCGTGGTGCCGCCGGGTGCGTTCAGGCCGCCGCCGAAGGTCGACTCGGCCGTGGTGCGGCTGATACCGCGCGATCCGGCCACGATCAACATCAAGGACCACAAGCGCTTCGCCGACGTGGTCAGGGCCGCCTTCGGCCAACGCCGCAAGACCCTGCGCAATGCCCTGAACAACGTGGTCAGCGCCGAGCAGTTCGTGGCCGCCGGCGTGCGTCCCGACGCCCGCGCCGAACAGCTGGACGTGGCTGAATTCATCGCTTTGGCCAATGCCTCCTGATTACACTGCTGGTATGGAAGACGCTGACGTTTACGCCATCTCCGTCGAAGTCGCGCCGCGCTTCCTCGACGACCAATCCGCACCGGAAGACGGTCGCTATGCGTTCGCCTATACGATCCGCATCCACAATCAGGGCCGCGTTGCCGCCCGCCTGGTCGCACGCCATTGGCGCATCACCGATGCCAACGGCCGCGTCGAGCATGTCGATGGCGATGGCGTGATCGGCGAACAGCCGCGCCTGCGTCCGGGTGAAGACTTCCATTACACCTCAGGTGTCATGCTCGGCACCGAGCACGGCACGATGCAGGGCCATTACGACATGGTGGCCGACGATGGCACCGAATTCGCCGCGCCGGTCGCACCCTTCGTGCTGGCCATCCCGCGCACCCTGCACTGACACGGAGGCCGAACGATGAGTGTATGGGCGATCGGCGACCTGCAAGGCTGCTATGACGTAACCCAGCGCCTGCTGGAAAAGATCCGCTTCGATCCGGCGCAGGACACCCTGTGGTTCTGTGGCGACCTGGTCAACCGCGGCGGACAGTCGCTGGAAACGCTGCGGCTGGTGCATTCGCTGCGCGAACACAGCGTGGTGGTGCTCGGCAACCACGACCTTTCCCTGCTGGCCGTCGGTGCGCGCACCGAAGAAGAACAGCGCAAGGTCAACCCGGACCTGCTGCGCATCGTGCAGGCCGAAGACCGTGACGTGCTGCTGGACTGGCTGCGCCTGCAGAAACTGGTGCACGTGGACCGCGAACTGGGCTGGATGATGGTGCATGCCGGCCTGGCGCCGAAGTGGACCACGCAGATGGCCGAGAAGCATGCGGCCGAAGTGGAAGTGCAGCTGCACGGTGCCGGCTACCGCAAGCTGTTCCGCAACATGTACGGCGACAAGCCCAGCTGGGCGCCCAACCTGACCGGCTACGAGCGCTCGCGGGCGATCATCAACGTGCTGACGCGCATGCGTTACTGCACCTCGCGCGGCCGTATCGGCATCGAGGACAAGGGCACACCGGGCACCCAGGAACAGGGGCTGTATCCCTGGTTCGAAGTGCCGGGCCGGGTCGAGCGCGACCTGAAGGTGGTCTGTGGCCACTGGTCCGCGCTCGGCCTGACCATCACCCAGGGCATCCACGCGATCGACACCGGTGCAGTGTGGGGCGGCAAGCTCACCGCGATCCAGCTCGACACCGATGAGCTGCGTGTGGTGCAGGTACCGGGACGCGATGTGCCGGCACCCGTCGCCAACGCGCGGCCGCCTGCGCGGCCTGCCCATGAGCGCGCGGCAGGGCAAGGCAAGGACAGCGGCCAGGGCAACGGCAACGCTGCAACGGCCGGCGCCCCCGGCAACCGTGGTCCGCGTCGGCGCCGCCGCCGTGGTGGCGGTGGCGGTGGCGGTGGTGGCGGCAACAACAACGGCACGCCTCCTTCGGCATGAAGCCAGGCAACCGCGCACCATGGATGGTGCTGCTGCTGACGCTGGCCCTGGCCAGCGGCTGCCAGCCCACGTCGTCGCCAGCGACCGCCGGCGCCGACAAGTCCGCCGCCCCTGCAACGGCACCGACACCTTCACCACCGCTGGTCGCTGCCGCCCGCGCGCAGATCGGCGTCACCACCCGCTACGACCCTGCCTATCGGGTGCTGGCCTACCCCGGTGGCGATGTGCCCCCGGATCGCGGCGTATGCACCGACGTAGTGGTCCGCGCCCTGCGTACACAAGGGCTGGACCTGCAGGTCCGCGTGAATGAAGACATGCGCGCTGATTTCAGCGCTTATCCGGCGCTCTGGGGCCTGTCACGACCGGATCGGAACATCGATCATCGGCGCGTGCCCAACCTGATGCGCTGGTTCGATCGTCAGGGCTGGCAGCAGCCGATCAGTGCGCTTGCCAGCGACTTCGCTGCCGGCGACATCGTGGCCTGGAAGCTCAACGGCAACGGCCTGCTGCACGTGGGCATCGTCTCCGACCGGCGCCTGGCCGACGGCACGCCGCTGGTGCTGCACAACATCGCGCGGGGTACGCGGGAAGAAAACCTGCTGTTCCAGCACACGATCATCGGGCACTACCGCATGCCGTGAGTGAGGCGGTGCTGTGGAGCCGAGCCATGCTCGGCTGCGATTTGTGTCCGCCAAAAGCAGCCGAGCATGGCTCGGCTCTACAGGACTCCGCGCTCAGCTGCGCACGTAATGCACGAAGCGGAACGCGTACGCGTGGCGTTCGTCAGCCGGGTGCGGCTCGCTGCTCGCTTCCTGCCAGTCCTGCGCGTCCACCTCGGGGAAATGGGTGTCGGCCGGCACTTCGGCATCCACCCAGGTCAGATACAGGTCGCTGGCCTGGTCCAGCAGCTGATGGAAGATCTCACCACCGCCGATGATGCACAGCTCGCTGGCACCTTCGCCTTCGGCAATGGCCCGCGCCTCGTCCAGCGAGGCCACCGCACGCATGCCCTCGAACGGCACCTGGCCGCTGCGGGTCAGCACCAGGTTGGTCCGCCCCGGCAGCACCCGTCCGATCGATTCGGCGGTCTTGCGCCCCATCAGGATCGGTTTGCCCAGGGTCAGCGCCTTGAAGTGCTTGAAGTCGTCCGGCAGGTGCCAGGGCATGGCATTGCCCTGGCCGATGCCACGGTTGCGATCCAGTGCCACGATCATCGAGAGTTTCATGGTGCGGCCTCCTCAGCCGGCATCGATCTGCAGGCGTGTACAGGCTTCGTTGGCGGCACTGGCCGCGCGCAGCGCCGCCGCCAGCGCCGGGTCCGACGTGGAATTCTCGTCCAGGCCTTCGAGGATCCTCTGCATCTGCGCGTCCTTGATCTCCTCCAGGCCCGGTCCCGACAGGATGTCGCGGGACAGCGTGGCAACGTCGGTGCTGCCGCTGCGCGCCAGGAATCCCTGCAGATCCTTGCTGGAATAGACCACCGCCAGGCGCTGCTCGAGCTCATGCTGGTAGGCGGGCTCTTCGATGCCAGCCTTCAGGTGCTCGGCCATCGCCGCGTACATGCCGGTCACCGCCTCGCGCACCTGCGCCTGGCAGCCGGCCGGCATGTCGCTGGGCAGTGGGGCGCTGCCATCGAGCGACCGGACGAAGGACTGCAATTCCCCGCGCATGTGCTCGTGCACGATCTGCTCGTTGACCTGCCGGGCCAATGCGAGGGTGTCTGCAGGCGCCGCCTGGACCAGGCTCAGCGGCGCGAGGCCAGCCAACGCCAGCAGCGCCACAACGCGCGCGCGCGCGCTCATACCGCCACCGGCGCCTTGATCGCCGGATGTGGATCGTAGCCATCAATGCGGATGTCATCGAACTGGAAGCCGAACAGATCGGTCACCTCCGGGTTCAACCACAGCTTCGGCAGCGCGCGCGGTTCACGCGTCAGCTGCTCGCGGGCCTGCTCGAAGTGGTTCGAATACAGGTGCGCGTCGCCCAGCGTGTGCACGAAATCGCCGACGCCCAGGCCGGTGGCCTGCGCCACCATGTGGGTCAGCAGCGCGTAGCTGGCGATGTTGAACGGCACGCCGAGGAAGATGTCGCCACTGCGCTGGTACAGCTGGCAGCTGAGCTTGCCGTCGACCACGTAGAACTGGAACAGGTTGTGGCACGGCATCAGCGCCATCTGCGAGAGCTCGCCCACGTTCCAGGCACTGACCACCAGCCGCCGCGAATCCGGGTTGCGCTTGATCTCGTCCACCAGCCACTGCATCTGGTCGATGCTGCCGCCGTCGGCCGTGGCCCAGCTGCGCCACTGCTTGCCGTACACCGGGCCGAGGTCACCGTTGTCGTCGGCCCACTCGTCCCAGATGCGCACCTGGTTGTCCTTGAGGTAACCGATGTTGGTATCGCCCTTCAGGAACCACAGCAGCTCGTGGATGATCGAGCGCAGGTGCAGCTTCTTGGTGGTGACCAGCGGAAAGCCGTCGTTGAGGTTGAAGCGCATCTGCCAGCCGAACACGCTGCGGGTGCCGGTGCCGGTGCGGTCGCTCTTCTCCGCGCCGTGTTCGAGCACGTGCGAAAGCAGGTCCAGGTAGGCCTTCATGCCTTGCCCTCCGCCACCACCAGCGGCTGCGGCTGCAGCACCGGCGCGCGGCGCGACATCACCAGCAGCACCAGGCCGAAGGCGATCAGCGGCACGCACAGGATCTGGCCCTTGGTCAGCCAGCCGAACGCCACATAGACGCCGTTGTCGGGCATGCGCACGAACTCGACGGCGAAGCGGAAGATGCCGTACAGCAGCGCGAACAGGCCGCCAATCAGATAGCGATGGCGCGGCTTGGCCGACACCGTCCACAACACCACGAACATCACCAGCCCTTCCAGCAGCGCTTCATACAACTGCGACGGATGGCGGGCGAACTGGTTGAGCGCACCGCTGGCGAACTGCGACTGCAGGGTGGCGTGGTCGAGCTGGTTCAGCGGCGCCGGCAGGCCGGACGGGAACACCACGCCCCAGCTGCCGTCGGTGTACTTGCCCCACAGTTCGGCACCGATGAAGTTGCCGATGCGGCCAAAACCCAGGCCCAGCGGTACCAGCGGCGCCATGAAATCCATGGTGTCGAAGAAGTGCAGCGCATGCTTGCGCGACCACCACCAGCAGGCGGCGATCACGCCCAGCAGGCCACCGTGGAAGCTCATGCCGCCGTCCCACACCTTGAACAGCAGCAGCGGGTTGTGCAGGAAATCACCCAGCGCATAGAACAGCATGTAGCCGATGCGGCCGCCCAGCACCACGCCGAGCATGGCGTAGAACAGCAGGTCGGAGAAGCCGTTGGCATCGACGCCCGGCAGGCGCCCGTCGGCGATCCGCTTGCGCCCCAGCAGCCAGGCGGCGGTGAAGCCGAGCAGGTACATGATGCCGTACCAGTGCACCTTGATCGGTCCCAACGAAAGGGCGATGGGGTCGATGTCGTGGAAATAGATCATGAAGGGCGCCTTGCAGGGATGCCGATATTCTAGCGCCGCCCGGGAGCGGCCTCGCGGCGGCCCCGGTCACGCGATTGCCGGGCTTCAGCCCAGGATCTGCGGCGTGTCCGGCAGGCCGTCCTGATCGGACCGCGCCGAGGCCGGAAAGTGCCCTTCCAGCAGGGTGGAAACCTCATCGATGGCATCGCGCAGCGCCGCCACCGGCTGGGAGCCGCGCAGGCCCTCGCGCAGGTGGGTGCAGACCCGCTGCCATTGCTCGGGCGCGACCCGCCCCTGCAGGCCGCGGTCGGCGACGATCTCGATGGCATGGTCGGCCAGCAGCAGGTAGATCAGCACGCCGTTGTTGTGCGCGGTATCCCAGGTGCGCAGGCGGGCGAACGCATGCTCGGCCGCCTGCCGCGGGGTGACCTTGTGCCACAGCGCGTGCAGCGGCAGATCGGCCTCGACGGCGAACATCACCTGGCCGCCATGGCGCTGCTCGCCCGCGGCGATCGCCTCGGTGATCGCCTGCAGCGTGGCCGGCGGGAACGCGCGGCGTACCGATGGCGAAAACAGATGCCTGCACAGACGTTGGATCATCACCAGCCCCCCGACGCGCCGCCGCCGCCGGAACGGCCACCACCACCGCCCCAGCCGCCGCCACCGCCAAATCCACCACCGCCGCCGAAGCCGCCACCGCCCCAACTGCCTCCACCCCAGCCGCCACCGCCAGCGAAGCGCCCCGGATGGCCGGACAGCATCGCCACCACCAGGCCGACCACGCCGGCCAGGCCACTGGCCAGCAGTGTGGAGGTGAACAGGAAGGCAGCAACGGCCGCACCGGCGCCCCCCAGCAGGCCGCGCAGCGGGCGCGGTACGCGTGAGAACACGCCGCGCAGGATGCTGCCGGCGAACACGCCGATGAACAACGCCAGGAACCAGGTATCGCCGCCGCCCTCGGGCGCGCGTCCCTGCTGGCTGCTGACCGGCGCCGGCAGCGGTTCGCCGTCGATGATCTTCACCAGCATCGCCGTGGCGTCGGTGATGCCACCGGCATAGTCATTGGCGCGGAAACGTGGCACCAGGTACTCCTGGATCACCCGGTTGGCGATCGCATCGGGAATCGCACCTTCCAGGCCATAACCCGGTTCGATGCGCACCCGCCGATCGTCCTTGGCCACCACCAGCAGCACGCCGTCATCCACGCCCTTGCGGCCGATCTGCCACTGGTCGAACACGCGGGTGGTGTACTGGGCGATGTCTTCCGGCTGCGTGGTCGGCACCACCAGCACCTGCATCTGGCTGCCCTTGCGCTGCTGCAGGTCCAGCGCCTGCTGCACCAGCGCCTGCTTCTGCGCGGCATCCAGGGTGCCGGTGGTATCGACCACCGGCGAATCCAGCGCCGGGATCGGCGCCAGGGTCTGCGCCTGCACGGTCAACGGCAGCCACAGCAACAGGGCCAGCAGCGTGGTGGCCAGGCGCATCGGTCAGTGGCCCGGGGCCGGGGCTGGCTGCTGCTGTGGCGCGTTGCCGAAATCAACCGCCGGCGCGTTGGAGATCTGCGCCTCGTTTTCCACGGTGAAGTTCGGCTTGGGCTGGTAGCCGAAGATCTTGGCGGTGATCAGCTGTGGGAACGAGCGGATGTAGGTGTTGTAGTCCTGCACCTGCTGGATGTAGCGGCCCCGGGCGACGGTGATGCGGTTCTCGGTACCTTCCAGCTGCGCCTGCAGATCGCGGAAGTTCTGGTCGGACTTCAGCACCGGGTAGTTCTCGGTGACCACCAGCAGGCGCGACAGCGCGCTGCCGAGTTCGCCCTGGGCCTGCTGGAACTGCTTGAGCGAGGCTTCATCGTCGGCGTTGACGTTGATCTGGCCAACGCGCGAGCGGGCGTTGGTGACTTCGGTCAGCACGCGCTCTTCCTGGCTGGCGAAACCCTTCACGGTCTGCACCAGGTTAGGCACCAGGTCGGCGCGGCGCTTGTACTGGTTGAGCACTTCGGACCAGCTGGCCTTGACCGCTTCGTCCTTCTGCTGGATGGCGTTGTAGCCGCAGCCGGACAGCAGGGAGGCCAGCAGCAACAGGGGAATGAGGCGGGTCAACAGGCGCATGGCCAAGGCTCCGGGTGGACTGAGCGCCGAGCATGCCATGGTCGGTGTTAACGGGCGTGTGGAGAGTGTCGGCCATCGTCGGCCATCGGGCGCCGCCCCCTCCGCGGGGGTTGTGTCTGCTGGATATCAGGGTGGGCCGGGAGGGTGGGTTGGCTGGGGGACGCCGTGAATACGTCCTTGTAGGCTCGGGCGCGCCATCCTTGGCGCTTACGCCCCCAGCCAACCCACCCTCCCGGCCACGGACGGTTTCCTGCGCACTGTGGGAAGATCAAAAGAAGAATCAAAAGCAAAAACCGATTCTTCAGACATTTGTGTCGACCAAGGTCGACATCTACCAGCAGCACAGAACGCCGTCCCGACAGATCGCGGGAGACTGTCGAAGGCGGGGTGGGTCCGGTTGCGGGGGTGTCCGCGGCATGGATGCCGCGGCCAAGCCCCCAGGGATGGGTTTACGGCGTCCCCCGCAACCGGATCCACCCCGCCATCCCACGGATAGCCAGCTTTTGCCGTTACTCCGGCCTGTTGTCGTTGCCTAGGCGGGTGCAGGGCGCAGCCCTGCTGCCAAACCCCTCAGCAAGCCTCAGCAGCCGGCACGCGAGCACGCCCCAGCCACGCCAGCAGCAGCGCCGACGCCGCAAGCAGGCCACCGGCCACCGGAATCGCCGCGTAGCCCAGCCCAAGGCTGATCACCGCACCACCCAGCGCCGCGCCCAGTGCATTGCCCAGGTTGAACGCACCGACGTTGATCGACGACGCCAATCCCGGCGCCTCGCTCGCCGCCTGCATCACCCGGATCTGCAGCGGCGGCACGATGGCGAAGGTCGCCGCGCCGAACAGCAACACGCCAAGCGCTGCGGTCGCGTGGCTCATGAAGGCCAACGGCAGCACGAACATCAGCACCGCCAGGATGGCCAGCAAAATGCGCGTGGCGCCGTCCAGCGACCAGTCGGCCATGCGTCCACCGATACCGTTACCGAAGGTGAAACCAATACCGATCAGTGCCAGCGACAATGCAATAAAGGCATTGGACGCTCCGGTCAGCTCGGTCAACACCGGCGCCACGTAGGTGTAGAGAGTGAACATCGCACCTGCGCCGAGCACCGTGGTCGCCATCGCCAGCAGCACCTGCGGCTGCATGATCGATTTCAGTTCACGTCGAACATCCGGGCGTGCACCCGCTGCGGAGGCCGGCAGTGCCATGGCCAAGGCGGTGATCGCCACCACGCCGAGTACGGCAGTGCCGGCAAAAGCCAAACGCCAACCCAGTTGCTGGCCGACCCAGGTCGCCAGCGGCACGCCGCCGATGTTGGCGATGGTCAGGCCCATGAACATCGTTGCCACGGCCGCCGCCTGCTTGTCCTTGGGCACCAGACTGGCGGCGACCACCGCGCCGATGCCGAAGAACGCGCCGTGATTGAGGCTGGTCACCAGCCGCGACAGCAACAGCAGGCCGTAGTTCGGAGCCAGCGCCGACAGCACGTTGCCGACCACGAAGATCGACATCAGCAGCATCAGCGCGGTGCGCTTGCCGAACCGCCCCATCAGCAGGGTCATCACCGGCGCGCCCAGCATCACGCCCACCGCGTAGGCGGTGATCAGCATGCCGGCAGTGGGGATGCTGACCCCCACTCCGTTGGCGATGACCGGCAACAGACCCATCGGGGTGAACTCGGTGGTACCAATGGCGAAGGCGCCGACGGCGAGTGCCAGCAATGCGGCTCTGGAATTCATGGGGGTTGCCTGCGTGGGGCAGGCCCTGTGGAAAATGAGCGCGTAGCCTGCGCGCTTTGCCGGCCGGGAGTAAGCCTCGGCGCGGGAAAACAGTGTTGATCCCGATTCACAAGTGGCGGGCAGGTCGGCCAGCCGGGTAGCGCCGGGCCATGCCCGGCGAGCGCAGCGGGGCCCGGAAAACAGAACCCCCGGCGCTGGCCGGGGGTTCGGGGTAGTGCTTACCAGTCGCCGGCACCCGGCACGTGGTGTTCCCGTGCTCGGCGGCGCATCAGCAGGTTCAGCCACTCCACCAGCACCGAGAAACCCATCGCGGCGTAGATGTAGGGCTTGGGCACGTGCACGTCCAGGCCGTCCAGGATCAGTACGGCACCGATCAGCAGGATGAAGGCCAGGGCCAGCATCTTCACGGTCGGGTTGGCATCGATGAAACGGCCCAGCGGGTTGGCCGCCAGCAGCATCACCGCCACCGACAGCAGGATCGCAGCCACCATCACCGGCACGTGGTCGGCGATGCCGACGGCAGTGATCACCGAGTCCAGCGAGAACACGATGTCGATGATCGCGATCTGCGCGATCACGTAGCCGAACACGGCCGAGGTCTTGGTGGTGGTCGGATCCTCGTCCTCGCCACCGGAGATCATTTCCTTGATCTCCATCCAGCCCTTGATGATCAGGAACAGGCCACCGACGATCAGCACCAGGTCGCGGATGGAGATGCCCATGCCGGCCACGGTGAACAGGTTCGCCTGCATGTGCGCCAGGTACGCCAGCGACACCAGCAGGCCGATACGGGTGATGCAGGCCACGGCGATGCCGAGGCGGCGCGCGAACGGGCGGCGCTCTTCGGGCAGCTTGCTGACGGCGATGGAGATGAACACCAGATTGTCGATGCCGAGCACGATTTCCAGCGCGCTCAGGGTGAACAGGGTCAACCAGACATTCGGATCGGCGAGAAGCTCAAGGGACATGGGAAGTCTTCAACAAGGGGGGAGGAAGAAGGATCAGCCGACGCTGGCCGGGAACAACCGCGGCACCAGCACCAGGGCCCAGCACAGCAGCACGTTCATCATCAGCACGAACACCGCCGCCGAGCCCATGTCCTTGGCGCGGCCGGCCAGTTCATGGATTTCCGCGCCATAGCGTTCGATCACCGCCTCGATGGCCGAGTTGGCCAGCTCCATCGCCAGCACCAGCAGCATCGAGCCGATCATCAGAGCGCGCTCCACCGGTGTCTGGCCCAGCCAGATCGCCAGCGGCGTCAGCAGCACCAGCAGGTAGACCTCCAGCCGGAACGAGGACTCATGCAGCCAGGCAGCTCGCAGGCCCTGCCAGGACCAGCGGGCGGCCTGGAAGATGCGACGTGGGCCGCGGGGCATGTGGCCGAACTGATCAGCCACGGGTGAAGCATCCAGCAACAGGGGCGCGGCGCAGCGACCGCTCAGACGCACGGCAGGGAATCATGGGTGCACAGGGATAGGCAGACAGCCCCCATTTTGCCACAAGGGCGGCCACGGCACCCCCGGACGCCGCGCCGCTTGGCCCCGCGAACGGCCCAGCACAGCCAAGCGCAGGGCCGGACCAGCTTCTATGATGGATGCCCCCCTGCCCTGCCGGAGTGCCTGATGACCCGTCCCCGCACCTGCCTGATCCTGCTTGGCCTGCTGGCCGCGCCGCTGGCCCAGGCGCTGAGCCCGCCGGCGCCGCCGCAGGTACCCGCGCAGGTCTCCAACGTGGCCTGGGCCGCCGACATGGCCTCCTTCGCCACCGCCGACCGCACCAATCCGCCGCCGCGCGGTGGCATCGAATTCATCGGCAGCTCGTCCTTCCGCATGTGGGACAGCCTGGCCCAGGACTTCCCGGGGCAACCGGTGTTCAACCGCGGCTTCGGTGGCTCGGAAGTCCGCGACAGCACCTGGTACGCCGGCCAGGCGATCGTGCCGTACGCGCCGTGCAAGGTGTTCTTCTACGCCGGCGACAACGACCTCAACAGCGGCCGCAGCGCGACCCAGGTACGCGACGATGTGGTGGCCTTCGTGCAGCGCGTGCATCGCGACCTGCCGAAGACCAAGGTGGAGTACGTCTCCATCAAGCCCAGCCCGTCGCGGGCGCACCTGCTGCCGGCGATCAACGACGCCAACGCGAAGATCAAGGCTGCGTTGGCGAAGCTGCCCAACACCGGCTACACCGACATCTACACGCCGATGCTGGGGGCCGATGGACAGCCCGATGCCTCGTTGTTCCGCGAGGACATGCTGCACATGACCCCGGCCGGCTATGCGATCTGGACCAAGGCGCTGGCGCCGAAGGTCAACTGCAACTGAGTGATGCTGGGGTTGCCGGCCAGCGGCCGGCACTACCGGGACGCTTCATCCACGCATGGCGTGGATCTACGTGTCGACCAAGGTCGACACCTACCAACAGCAGCGGGAACCTGTCGAAGGCGGGGCGCTGTGGGTTTGCGGGGTGTGAGCCGCATGGATGCGGCGACCAAGCACCCATGGACGGGTTCACGGCGGCCCCGCCGTCCCACGGAATGCCCGCTGTTGCTGTTGCTGTTGCTGTTGCGGGTGCCGGGCGCAGCCCGGCCCTCAGCGGAAAATCACCGTCGCCTCGGTGCCCTTGCCCAGCTCGCTGGTCAAGCTGACCTTCCAGCCGAAGCGTTCACACAGGCGACGCACGATCGACAGGCCCAGGCCCGTACCCTGCGGACGGCTGGGATCAGCACGATAGAACGGCTCGAACGCACGCGACAGCGCGTCGGCGGACATGCCGATGCCGGTATCGCTTACCACCACCCGGTCGTTGTGCACGTGCACGTCGATGCGACCTTCGTCGGTGTAGCTGCAGGCGTTGCGCACCAGGTTGCTGACCACCACCTGCAGCACCCGCGGCGGTGCATGCAGCTGCACGGCCGCGTCACTGTGCAGGTGCACCGCCAGTGGCCGGCCCACCAGCAGCTCGTTGGCGTTGTCCACTTCGTAGCGGACGATGTCGTTGACGTCGAACAGTTCCACCTGCGGCTCGACGTCGGCCTCGCGGGCAAGGATCAGGAACGCATCGATCACCGCTTCCATGTCCCGTCCGGCACGCTGGATCCGCTGCAGGCTGCGGCGCAGGCGCGGCTCCAGGCTTTCATCGCCCAGCGCCATGTCGCTGGCCACCCGGATGACGGTCAGCGGCGTGCGCAGTTCATGGCTGGCATCACGGGTGAAGTTGCGTTCGCGTGCCACGTGCGCAGTCACCCGGTTGGCCAGCGAATGCAGCGCCGCCGCCAGCTGCCGGGTCTCGCCCTGCATGTCCGCGGGCAGCTTGTTCGGCTCCAGATCGGCCGCTTCCGGATGACCCGGATCCCAGCGCGAGACGCGCCGCGCCAGCCAGTTCACCGGTGACACCAGGCGTTTGGACGCGCGGTAGGTGATCCAGGAGGCGCCATACACCGCCAGCAGGGTCAGCAGCACCGGCACGATGCCGAACCAGAACGCCAGCATCTCCGCGCGCGAGCGCAGGAACACCAGGTACAGGCGGCCCTCCTCGCGGGCGTCGACCAGCACCAGCTGATCGTCGTCGGGCAGTTCGTGGAAACCCGGTTCCAACGTGCGCAGGTTGGCGGGCAGTGACAGGCTGGACTGCCCGCGTTCCAGCAGGTAGCCACGGATGTTCTGGGTATTGGGCGGCGGCTGCACGGGCGAGGCCTCGTGCAGCGTCCAGTAGTACGCCGCTTCTTCGCGCAGGGCAGCGCCGACCAGGCTGTGCTTGATCACCAGCGAAACCAGCCAGGCGCCCAGCAGGATACCCAGGCTGGCCAGCACGGCTTGCAGGATGAAGGCGATACGGATCTTGCGCGGCAGGCCGTGCGGCATTGCGGTGTCCCGGTCAGAGCGCTGCGATTATAGGCAGCGCGCTGTGCCGTGATCGTGCATGGACGATGACGACCGGGCATCCGGAACGTTCACCCCTTCCCTGCCGACCACGGCCGTGCCGGTTCTGCTGCAACACCGGCACGACGTCGATCAGGCCATCGGCTGGGCGATATCGGCGATGCGATAGCCCGCGCTCTGCACGGTGTGCAGCAGCGGCCGGTCGAACGGCTTGTCGATGATCTTGCGCAGGTTGTACAGATGGCTGCGCAACGTGTCCGAATCAGGCAGGCCGTTGCCCCAGATTTCGCGTTCGATTTCCTGGCGGGTGACCACACGCGGCGATTCGCGCATCAGGATGGTCAGCAGGCGCAGGCCGATCGGCGACAGCTGCAGCTCGGTGCCGGCACGCGTGGCACGCATGCTGACCGGATCGAGCACCAGGTCGGCGACCTTGAGCACTTCCGAACCGACCTGGCGACGTTCACGGCGGATCAGCGCGCGCAGGCGGGCTTCCAGTTCCTGGATCGCGAACGGCTTGGTCAGGTAATCGTCGGCACCAAAACCGAGGCCGGTGAGCTTGTCATCCAGCGTGTCGCGCGCGGTCAGCATCAGCACCGGGGTCGACTTGCGCGCATCGTTGCGCAGCCGGCGGCACACTTCGATGCCATCCAGCCGCGGCAGCATCAGGTCCAGCACGACCACGTCGTAGCTGTTCTCGGCAGCCAGACGGTAGCCGTCCAGGCCATCCTGCGCATAGTCCACCTCGAAGCCACGGCCTTCCAGGTATTCACCGATCATCTCGGAGATATTGCGGTTGTCTTCGACCACCAGCACCAAGCCGGAAGTCTCCTTCGTCTGACGCATGAGAATCCCTCTTTCTTCAGCTTTGTGAAACATGCCCGATCGACGGTGCACGCGATGTGAAGTTGCGTCAATGAAAAGAAGATGGCGTGCTCACAGCAGCGGTTTCAGCAGCGGCCATACGTTGTCCAGCACTTTCGGCTGCGCCTGCGCGGTGGGATGCAGGCCGTCTGCCTGCATCAATCCCGGCTGCAGGGCCACGCCTTCCAGCAGGAACGGCAGCAACGGCACCTTGTACTGCGTGGCCAGCGTCCGGTACGCCGCCGCCAGGCGCTGGCGGTAGCCCGGCCCATAGTTGGGCGGCACGTCGATGCCCAGCAGCAGCACCTTGGCACCGGCCTTCTGGCTGGCCTGCACCATTTTTTCCAGGTTGCCCTGCACCTGCGCCGGAGTCAGGCCGCGCAGCGCATCGTTGCCACCGAGGGCGATCACCACCACCGTGGGCTTTTCCCGCCCCAGCAGGCCCGGCAGCCGGGTCAGCGCGCCGGCGGTGGTTTCCCCGCTCATGCTGGCGTTGACGATGCGCGGCGGGGTTTTCGACTGCTGCCTGACCCGCTGCTGCAGCAGGCTGACCCAGCCTGCATCGGCCGGGATATTGTGGGCGGCACTGAGGCTGTCACCGAGCACCAGCACGGTACCGGTGGCCGGACCTTTGGCACACGCCAGTGCCGGCAACAGCAGCAACCCTAGCAACAGCATCATCATTGCGCCGGCTTGCCGGCTCCATCCCGTCTTCTGCATTGGAGTCTCCTCATCGACAGCCTGTCCCCCCGCAGCGCGCCCGTCGCCATCGCCGTCGACCAGGTCGGCAAATCCGTGCATGGCCCGGAGGGTGAAGTCCACATACTGGACAACATCACCCTGACCGTCCATGAAGGCACCAGCGTGGCCATCGTCGGCGCCTCCGGTTCCGGCAAGACCACCCTGCTCGGCCTGCTGGCCGGGCTGGACCTGCCCAGCCGCGGCCGTATCACGCTGGCGGGCCAGGATCTGACCGTATTGGATGAAGAAGCGCGTGCACAGCTGCGCGCGCGCGACGTCGGCTTCGTGTTCCAGAGCTTCCACCTGCTGCCGGCGCTGACGGCGGCCGAGAACATCGCGCTGCCACTGGAACTGGCCGGGCGCGAGGACCGCACGCGGGTGGATGAGGTGCTGGCCGCAGTCGGGCTCTCGCATCGCGCCCGCCACTATCCGCGGCAGTTGTCCGGCGGCGAGCAGCAGCGTGTGGCCCTCGCTCGTGCGTTCGTCAGCCGCCCGCGCATCCTGTTCGCCGATGAGCCCACCGGCTCGCTGGACCAGGCCACCGGCCAGCACATCAGCGATCTGCTGTTCGAACTCAATGCCGGCAGCGGTACCACCCTGGTGCTGGTCACCCACGACCTGCGCCTGGCACAGCGCTGCCAGTACATCCATCGCATCGACAACGGCCGCCTGCAGCCGGTGGAACATGGAGTGGACGCATGAACCTGCTGCGGCATGCGTGGCGCGCGCTGCGCCGCGAAGCCCTGGCCGGTGACCTGCTGACCGTCTTCGCCGCCCTGGTACTGGGCGTGGCGGTGATGACGGCGGTGGGCACACTGGTCAACCGGGTCAACCTGGCCCTGACCGGCAGCGCAGCGGAAATGCTCGGCGGCGACCTCGGCGTGGCCGGGCGCGATGACCCGCCTGCGGCATTTGCCGACGAGGCGCAGCGACGCGGCTTGGCGTACACACGGCTGGCCAGCTTCGGCAGCGTGCTGTTCCAGGGAGATGCCAGCCAGATGGCCAGCATCAAGGCCGTGGAAGCAGGCTACCCGCTGCGTGGTGCGCTGCGTGTGCGCGCCACGCCCGGCGGCACGCTGATTGCCGACGCCGGCATGCCGGCCAAAGGCCAGGCCTATGCCGATCCACGCCTGCTGCAGGCGCTGGGCCTGAAGGCCGGCGACGATCTGGAATTCGGTGCGGGCACGCTGCGCATCGCCGGCATCATCGAATCGGAACCGGATGCCGGCGGCGACCTGCTGACGCTGTCGCCGACCCTGCTGGTCAACCGCGCCGATGTGGAAGGCACCGGCCTGCTCGGCCCCGGCAGCCGCATCAATTACCGGCTGATGTTCGCCGGCCCGGCCACCGACATCGCTGCATTCCGGCAATGGCTGCTGCCGCAGGTGAAAGGCATGCGCCTGCTCAGCGTGAACGATACCCAGCGCGGTGTGCGCCAGGCCTTCGACCTGGCCGGTCGTTTCCTCGGCCTCAGCGCACTGCTGGCGGTACTGCTGGCTGGCGTGGCCACCGCACTGGCGGCCAACCGGTTCGCCCTGCGTCGCATCGACCAGGTGGCGATCCTGCGCTGCCTGGGTGCACGCCAGCGCGACATTCTGGCTGGCCTGGCCCTGCAGTTGCTGATGCTGGCCGTGCCGGCCTGTGCGATCGGCATCGGCCTGGGCATGGCGGCGCAGGAAGGGCTGGTGCAGGTGCTGGGCAGCCTGGTGCCGCAACGCCTGCCGCTGCCCGAAGCGATGCCTGCGCTGACCGGCGCGGGGATCGGCCTGTTGCTGCTGTTCGGCTTCGGACTGCCGCCGCTGCTGCGCCTGCGTGGGGTGCCGCCGATGCGTGTGCTCAACCGCTCGTTCGCCGCCTTGCCGCCGGCCTCGCTGCTGGCCTATGTGGCCGCACTGGCGGCCAGCCTTGTGCTGGCGGTGCAGGTCACCGGCGATCTGAAGCTGGCCCTGTGGGTGCTGGGTGGCCTGGCCGGGCTGGCGGTCGCTGCAGGCGTGGTCGGGTTCCTGCTGCTGCAGCTGCTGCGTGGCCTGCAGCATCGTCTGCATGGCAACTGGCGCTTGGGCCTGGCCGCGCTGACGCGGCGGCGGATGCTGGCGGTGATGCAGCTGGTGGGGCTGTCACTGTCGCTGTGCGCCCTGCTGTTGCTGGCGGTGATCGGCCCCGGCCTGCTGCAGCAGTGGCGCGAGCGCCTGCCCGCGGACACGCCGAACTACTTCCTGATCAACATCCAGCCCGAGCAGCGCGACAGCGTGCTGGCCGCACTGCAGGGCCTGGGTGCGGATGATGCCAGCATCGAACCGATGGCCACCGGCCGCTTGATTGCAATCAACGGCAAACCACCGCTGCGGGTGGACCGCACGCCGGCCGACGACAATCAACCGCAGGGCGAAGGACAGCGCGACGACGATGACGAGAACCGTCCGTTGAACTTCAGCTGGCGCAGCACGTTCCCGCCGGCCAATACGCTGGTCAACGGCACGTTCTGGAAGCCGGACAGCACCGCTGCCGAGGCCTCGGTGGAGATCGGCTGGGCCAAGCGCTACGGCGTGCACCCGGGCGACCGCATCACCATTGCGGTGGGAGAGCAGGAGCGCGAGTTCAGCGTCACCAGCGTGCGCAAGGCCGACTGGAACACCTTCCGGCCGAACTTCTTCGTGCTGTTGAACCCGAATGCCGTGGGCGATACACCGCACAACCTGCTGTCGGCGTTCCACCTGCCGGCGGGACAGGCGGCGGGTCTCGGGGCCCTTGTGCGCGCGCAACCGAACCTGTCGCTGCTGGACGTGGATGCGGTGATCTCGCAGGTGCGCGACGTGATGGAACGGGTGGCGCAGGCGGTGCAGCTGGTGATGGTGTTCAGCCTGCTGGCTGGTGTGCTGGTGCTGCTGGCGGCACTGCAGGCCACGGCGGGCGAGCGGCGCTATGACAGCGCGGTGCTGCGCACGCTGGGTGCAACGCGGCGGCAGCTGCGTGGCGCGGTACTGGTCGAGTTCGGTGCGCTGGGCGCGTTGGCGGCGCTGCTGGCGGTGGGTGCAGCAGCGGTGATCGGCGTGGCGGTGTCGCAGAAAGTGTTCGAACTGCCGCTGCTGCCGCCGTGGCCGGGCCTGCTGCTGGGTGGCCTGCTTGGCATTGCGCTGAGCCTGCTGGCCGGCTGGTTGGGCACCCGGCGGATCCTGCACACGCCACCGGCATTGGCATTGCGCGAGGCCTGACGCCGTTGTGAAAGCAAAGGCATTCACGCATGGCGTGGATCTACTGGCATGCGCGGCGCGGATCTACTGGGACTATCGCTGGTAGATCCACGCCATGCGTGGATGCGGTTCACGACGCCTGTTGCTTCGCCCAGATCACGGTCGTCTCCATCGTACGCTGCATGTCCGCCAAGGCAATGAACAGGCAGAGCTCCACCTGCGCATCGTTGTCACCCACCCGCTTGCGGAGTTCGGTGTACTCCGGGTGGCTTCCGCAAATGACCACGCGGACGATGTTGCCGCTTGGGAGGTGCTTGGCGGAGAAGATCGGATTGGCTTCGCGATCCTTCGTGCCATCCTCGAAGAACACGTTGTAATGTGGGCTACGGAAGTCTTCAGCGCGCAGCTTGGTCGCCTGGATTCCGGCCGTGAAGTGGTCGAGGAAATGCTGCTCGAGACGGTCGTAGGTTATCGGGTTGGTCAGGTAGCCATCGAACATCGGGAGATCTGGCACGATCGCCCTCAGCACTCGCTGCCTTCCGCCACTGGAATCGCAAAGACACGGACGACGTCGTGACCCGGCGGACCATCCGTCCGGCGCCCGCAGAAGCGAAAGCCCGCGAGCATATCCGCATCTTCGAACACGGAGCGCACCAGCGCGATTTCTGCCAAAGCGGTCGTGTCGCATTCGTGCCGAAGGCGATGCCCCAGGGCGACGCCCTCGGGGCCTGGGTAGTAGAAGACGTGAGGAAGCAGCACACCCTCCTCCGCATGCAGCTCGAACTCGGTAAAACTCAACGCGAGGAACATTTCCGAGCCCGTCGCACTGCGCACCCTGCCAGCAATACGCACGGTTGAAAGCACGTGGCTGCAGAGACTGAGCAGATAGGCCGATGTCCATCGAGGCCCCAATCGCTCCAGCAAGTCATCGATTCGACTCAAGCGCGAAACAAGCGGCACCTCCTCGAAATCATCGATTTCGAGGAAGAAGCTCTCGATGTCATCGCAGGCTTCGCCGGGCAGCAGCTGGTTGCAGAGAGTGGAGAGTTTCATCGATGGGGAAGATCGTGGACAGCACAGGTTGCCCATCCTATCGCGTGCCAGCCTCACGCAGAAATGCGAGGAAAATCGCGGTGAAACGCGTCATAGCCAGGCGCATTCGGCGCCAAACAACGCGGCACGACGCGTGGATGCCGGGTGCAATCACCGCCGGAGAGCGTGCCGAGCAAGCTCGGCACCCACCAGAGCAGTTCACAAGCCCGGCACCCTCCGCAGCGATCAACCTTCCTTCGGCGCCTTTTCCACGTACTTGGCGAAGACGTCGTCGATCTGCTTGTCCTTCACCTTCTTGCCGGCCTGCACGTCTTCGGCCTGAGTGAACAGCGGAATGATCATCGCCATGCCGTCGAGCTTGGTCTTCAGGTGCACGCCCGGGGCCTGGCCAAGGAAGCCGTCCCAACGCTGGCGCACCTTGCTCCAGTAGCCGGCAGTGGCCTTCCAGTAATCACGCGCCGGGGTGAAGTCGACCTCGGTGGTCCTGATGTAGTCGTTGAAGCCGAATTCGCGGGCGATTTCGACCTGGCTGCCATCCGCGTTGCGCTGCACCTTGGTGTTGAACTGCTCGTGGGTCCAGCCGTTCGGGGTGAGCGTATGGCGGTTGACCACGGCCAGCGCGTTGTAATCGCTGCGCTTGGTGTACTCACGCCGCGGCAGCGGGCGCCAGCTGATGTCGCTGGTCCAGGTCGGCACGTTGTTGCCGTAGGTCCACGTGCCGGTGCCGCAGTAGCGCGGTGCATCGCTGACTTCGTACACGCACTGGGTCCAGGCGCCCTGGTTGGTCGCCGCCGGAATCGTGCGCACCTGCCAGGTCTGGTCGGCGCTGAACTCGAAACGGTTCGGCGCTTCGTACACCCAGTCCTGGCGCCAGTGCTTGGTCACATGGCCGCTCTTCTCGTCCAGCAGCAGGTGCTGCAGCACGATGCGCTTCGGGCTGTCCTCGACCACGATCACCACTTCGTTGCCACCGCTGCGCATGGCCGGCGCGCGCTCGTAACCGGGCTTCAGCAGCACGGTTTCATCGAAGGCGAAATCCACCGTGTACTCACCCTGCATGGCCAGGATGCTGTCGTGGTCACGGGCGATGTCGGAGGGCTGCGCGCTGGCGGCACCACTGGCGGCAAGCAGCACCATCACGCTGGCTGTCTGGAACTTCATCGGGTCTTCCTTCGGGGTTGCAGGTTTCGTGGAAAGGCCATCCTGGCCAGCAGGCGATCCATCGCAGTCAGGTCACAGGCGGACCAGCGGCAGGTCGCCGGGAGCGCGCGCGGCAGGGCGGCGTGCGGCATCGGCACAACAACAGTCGTCGATCGCCAGTTCGCCTTCGGCTCCTTCGATGCGCGCGATCCGGCGCGCGGTGGCGGCACCAAGCGACGACAACGTGGACAGGCTGGCGGCGAGCGTGCGGCCTTCGTCGGCGGCGTGCAGGCGCAGCGTGCACAGGCGCCAGCGTTGGCCGCCCAGGTGCCCGGCCAGGCGCCGCCACAGCCGCTCGCCGACGCTGGCGTCGCTGTCGTGTTCCGGGCCTGGCGGCAGCGTCGCCACCAGCCGGTCCCAGGCCAGGAAATCGCTGTCCGGCAACAGGTACAGGCGCCACACGCAGCGGCCGCGTGCATCAAGGAAGCACAGGCTTTCGCGCAGGCCCTCACTGTCCACACCCTGGCAGGCATGCACCGATACTGCCTGGCGCCAGCCGCCAAGTTCATTGCCATCGGCGTGGTACAGGCACAACACGGTGCCGAGCGCTGCCAGCTGTGCCGGCGCAGGCCAGGCCCGCAGCGACGAACGCGACAGGGAGGACGGCAGGCGACGTGCAGACAGGGCTCGGCTCATGGGATCACCAGGACACGGCAAGGCTGGCCGACAGAGTGCGGCCGGGGCTGGTATAGCGGTCCAGAACGGTGCTGGTGGCTGACAGGGTCGAGCCGCCGTTGGACCAGTCGATGTAACGCTTGTCACCCAGGTTGAAGATACCGACGTTGAAGGTCGCACCCGGGGCGAAGTTCCAGTGCGCCATCAGGTCGGCCACGCCATAGCCGGCTGGGCGATAGATGGCGGTCGAGGCCACACGGTCCTTGCGCTTGACGAAGGTGCCGGCCAGTTCTACGCCCCAGCTATCGGTGTCGTACATCAGGCCGACGGTGCCGCGCATCGGATCGACCGAATCCAGCGGCACATCGGCGGTCTTGTTGTCGCCGCGCGACCACGCCACCGCACTGCGCAGCGCCCAGCCCTGCAGCGCCGGGCTGATCTGGCCGAAGTCGACACCGGCCTTCAGTTCGGCACCGTAGATGCGTGCGTCGGCGATGTTGCGCGACTGGAACACCATCAAGCCCTGCGCGTTGGTGCCCACCAGCGTCTGCGACTCGATGAAGTCCTTGTAGTCGTTGTAGTAGCCACTCAGGCTCACGTACGCCGCCGGCGACAGGAAGCGCATGCCCAGTTCGACGCCGTCGCTGGTTTCCGGCTTCAGGTCCGGATTGGGAATGGCGGTGTAGCCGAAAGCGAAGTTGGTGAAACCGAGGTTGACGTCGTT
This sequence comes from Stenotrophomonas sp. SbOxS2, assembly GCF_013416715.1. NCBI lineage: Bacteria > Pseudomonadati > Pseudomonadota > Gammaproteobacteria > Lysobacterales > Lysobacteraceae > Stenotrophomonas > Stenotrophomonas sp. SbOxS2. The sequence continues at coordinate 193,087 of NZ_JAAVXD010000006.1, read as the reverse complement.
GTACGGCGGCGAGCGGAAGCCACGCGAGTAACCGGCAAACAGCGACCACTCGTCGGTGAAGCGATAGACCAGGCCGAACTTCGGCGACACGCTGGTCTTCTTCAGTTCCGACACGGCCACGCCGGGGTTGTCCTCGGCGAAGATGCTGTCCACGTCCGGCTTCAGTTCGTAGCGGTCCACGCGCACGCCCGGCACCAGCGACAGCTTGCCGTCGGCCAGGCGCATTTCATCCTGTGCGTACAGGCCCAGCTCGGTGGTCTTGCTGATCGGGAAATCGCGCACGGGGAACGCGTCGGGCAGGATCGTCGTGCTGACCACGCCACGGTTGCTGACCTGGTAACCATCGCGCTTCTGGCGGATCTCGGTGCGGGCGCCATCGAAGCCATAGGTCAGCGCGTGTTCGACGCTGCCGGTGCTGAAGGCCTTGTTGAACACCGCCTGCAGGCCATACACGCGCTGGTCGAAACTGAACTCGCGATGGCGGGTGCTGCCATTTGCGCGCGCCTCATTGGTTCGCTGCCTGGTTTCGCTGTCCTGCGTGTAGACCTGCCAGTGCAGGCTGTCGGCGAAGCCCTTGTCCAGCGCATCCATCTCGTGGGCGAAGGACACGCGGGTGCGGTTCTGCGTGTCGCGCGCCTTCATGCCGGTGGTGGTGGTGCGGTCGATCGAGGACAGCACGTTGGTATCGGTGTTGTCTTCGTTGCCTTCCACGGTCAGGCGGAAACGCTGGTCGTCGCTGGGCGCATAGACCAGCTTGGCCAGGCCGCTGCGGCCATCGCGGTCCTGCGGGTTGGCCGCGGTGCGCGTGTTGTCGTTGCTGCGCACATCCCCCTTGTTGTCGGTTTCCTGGCCTTGGCGGTGGTTGATGTTGACCATGCCGCTCCAGTGTTCCCCCCCGAAGGCGCTGGTCACACCGCCGAGCAGGCCTTTCCACTCACCGTCGTAGCCGAACTTCAGGCCGACATAGCTGTCCTTGCCATCCTTCAGGTAATCGGCCGGGTCCTTGGTGACGAAGGCAACCACGCCACCGAGTGCGTCCGAGCCGTACAGCGAGCTGGCCGGTCCGCGCACGATCTCCACGCGCTTGAGCGTGTCCAGGTCGGTGAAGTTGCGGTTGGCGTTGGAGAACGAGCCGATGTTGAAGCTGGTCGGCATGGCGATGCCGTCGGTCTGGATGCGCACACGGTTGCCGTCCAGGCCGCGGATGCGGATGCTGCCGATGCCGAAGCGGGTGGCGCTGCGGCTGACCGACAGGCCCGGCTCGTAGCGCACCAGATCCTTGATGTCCTGCACCAGCTGCCGGTCCATCTGCTCGCGGTCGATCACATCGACGGTGGCAGCGACATCGCTGACCGCACGTTCGGTACGGGTGGCGGTGACCTGCACGCGATCGAACTCGCGCGCATCAGGCGCGGCGTCGGCAGCAGCATGGGCGGACAGCGGCAGGGCCATCCACAGGGCAATGGAAAGGGCAGTCGGGCGGGTCATCGGCATCGTTCGGTCAGGCAGGGGAACCCCCGGCCACCGCCACGCCAAGCAGGCATGAACGGTAGACCGAGGGGGAGAGAGCAGGAGCGGACGGGTCGCCCACCCTGCCGGCGCGGCCGACAGGAGGGAGGGAGGCGGGCGACCAGACCGCGTTACTTGGTCAGGATCAGCTTGTCGTTGCTGGTATGACGCAGACGGTAGAAACGATCACCGTGCTGGATCAGGATTTCACGACGGCCCTTGAGCAGGGCTTCGCTGTCGATGACCTCTTCCGGCGGCACGACACGAACCGGGCGGTCGCGGAGGGTCAGCGTTTCGGGGCGCAGCAGTACAGGTTGAGCATTCATGAGCATCTGGACTCGTGCGAGGGACGAGTTAAATGATAATGATTCTCAGTTGACAATCAACAATCATTCTCAACTTAATTGATGGAATTAATGATCGAAATTTCAATTTCGATAGCCTTTGCCTATCGAAATAGGTGCAATTGGGCGCGGTAAGGCCGGCCGAGCGTGGGCTCGGCCCTACAACCTGTCCTCGGCCCTCAGGCGAATAAGGCTTCCACCTGTGCCCAGCCGGCGTCGTCCACCTGCGCCAGCACGTCCAGCGCCTGCAGGTTCTGCAGCAGTTGGCTGACCCGGCTGGCGCCGAGGATCACGCTGGAGACGTTGGGATTGCGCAGGCACCAGGCGATGGCCAGGCTGGCCGGGGCGTGGCCCAGCTCGCGGGCTACCGCACTGAAGCGTCGCACCTGGGCCAGGCGCGCATCGGCGTTGTCGCCCAGCACCAGGTCCTGCAACCAGCCCATGCCTTCGCGGCCCAGCCGCGCATCGGCCGGCACGCCGTCGTCGTACTTGCCGCTCAGCAGGCCCGAGGCCAGCGGCGAGAAGATCGTGGTACCCAGCCCGGCGGTGGCATACAGCGGCGCGTACTCCACCTCCACCCGCTCCCGATGCAGCAGGTTGTACTGCGGCTGCTCCATCGACGGCGCCTGCAGGTTATGGCGCGCGGCGATGTCCACCGCTTGCTGGATCTGATTGGCCGACCATTCCGAGGTGCCCCAGTACAGCACCTTGCCCTGCCGGACCAGGGTATCCATGGCATGCACCGTCTCAGCGATCGGGGCGTCCGGATCCGGGCGATGACAATAATAAAGGTCTAGGTAGTCCACCCGCAGGCGCTTGAGCGCGGCGTGGCAGGCGTCGGTCACGTGCTTGCGCGACAGGCCACGCTGGGTCGGCCGCGGGTCCTTGGCACTGCCGAAGAACACCTTGCTGGACACGCAGAAGCCATCACGCGGCAGCCGCAGGTCGGCCATCACATCGCCCATCACCTGCTCGGCGCGGCCGTTGGCATAGCCCTCGGCGTTGTCGAAGAAGTTGATGCCATGATCCCAGGCCGCCGCCACCAGGTTGCGCGCCTCATCGCGTGGCACCTGGTCGCCGAAGGTCACCCAGGCGCCGAAGGACAGGGCGGACATCGGCAGGCCGGTGGAGCCAAGGCGACGGTAGAGCATGCGATTCTCCTGCTGCGGGCCCGCATTCGGGCCGGGATCAAGCCACCATTCTACCTGTCCCGGCAGGCGCAACCCCTTGCTGTTGCTGGCCTGATCGGAGCCGATGGCCGCGCGCAGGCCGCTTTTCCTTGCTCCGGCCCCTGCCCTGCACTAGGCTTCCCGTTTTTCGCGACGCCCCAGGGGAGTCACTCAGATGGTCGAAGGTTTGGGCAGGATCGGCTTCGGCCTGTTCGGTTTGGCGGTGCTGATCGGCATCACCTGGCTGTTTTCCAACAACAAGCGCGCGGTGGACTGGAAGCTGGTCGCCACCGGCATCACCCTGCAGATCGCCTTTGCGGCACTGGTGATCCTGGTACCGGGCGGGCGCGACGTATTCGATGCGCTGGGCCAGGGCTTCGTGAAGGTGCTGAGCTTCGTCAACGAAGGTTCGAAGTTCATCTTCGGCTCCTTGATGGACGTCAAGAACTACGGTTTCATCTTCGCCTTCCAGGTGCTGCCGACGATCATCTTCTTCTCGGCGCTGATGGGGGTCATGTACCACCTCAACGTCATGCAGGCGATCGTGCGGGTGATGGCCTGGTCGATCACCAAGGTGATGCGCGTGTCCGGTGCGGAAACCACCAGCGTCTGCGCCAGCGTGTTCATCGGCCAGACCGAGGCACCGCTGACGGTGCGTCCGTACATCGCCAAGATGACCCAGTCCGAGCTGCTGACGATGATGATCGGCGGCATGGCCCATATTGCCGGCGGCGTGCTTGCCGCGTACGTGGGCATGCTCGGCGGTGGCGATCCGGTGCAGCAGGCGTTCTACGCCAAGCATCTGCTGGCGGCCAGCATCATGGCGGCCCCGGCCACCCTGGTCGTGGCCAAGCTGCTGATTCCGGAAACCGGCACCCCGCTGACCCGCGGTACGGTCAAGATGGAAGTGGAGAAGACCTCCAGCAACATCATCGACGCGGCCGCTGCCGGCGCCGGTGACGGCCTGAAGCTGGCACTGAACATCGGTGCGATGCTGCTGGCCTTCATCGCCCTGATCGCCCTGCTCAATGCGCCGCTGACCTGGCTCGGTGAAATCACCGGCTTGGCGGCGGCAATCGGCAAGCCGACCGACCTGTCGACCATCTTTGGCTACGTGCTGGCGCCGATCGCCTGGGTGATCGGTACCCCGTGGGCCGACGCCACCACCGTGGGTTCGCTGATCGGCCAGAAGGTCGTGATCAACGAATTCGTCGCCTACACCGAACTGTCGAAGATCGTGAATGGCCAGGTGCCGGGCATGAGCCTGTCGGAAGAAGGTCGCCTGATCGCCACCTACGCCCTGTGCGGCTTCGCCAATTTCAGTTCGATTGCGATCCAGATCGGCGGCATCGGCGGTCTGGCACCGGAACGTCGCCACGATCTGGCCAAGTTCGGCCTGCGCGCGGTGCTGGGCGGTACCATCGCCACCTTCATGACGGCTACCATCGCCGGCGTGCTGACGCATTTCAGCTGAACCCTTGTTTGAGAAAAGATTCCCTATGAGCAGCAGTGTCGTTGTCGTCGGTTCCTTCAATGTCGATCACGTGTGGCGGTGCGAGTCGCTGCCGGCGCCGGGTGCGACCATTGCCGGCCGCTACAGCACCGGTCCGGGTGGCAAGGGCTTCAACCAGGCCGTTGCCGCCTGCCGTGCCGGCGCTGACACCAGCTTCCTGTGTGCGCTGGGCGACGATGCGGGTGGTGCCACCGCCCGTGACCTGGCCGCGCAGGATGGTTTCGCGCTGATCGCCGAAGCCAGCAGCGAGCCGACCGGCACCGCCGGCATCTATGTCGATGCCCGTGGCCGCAACACCATCGTCATCGGCCCGGGCGCCAATGCGGCGCTGAGCACCGACTTCGTGCAGCAACAGCAGGCCCTGCTGACCGGCGCCAAGGTGGTGCTGGTGCAGCTGGAATCGCCGGTGCAGACCATCGAAGCGGCACTGGCCGTGGCCCGCGAGGCCGGTGTCACCACCGTGCTCAACACCGCACCGGCCGACGCACCCTCGACCATCGGCCTACTCAAGCTGGCCGACGTGATCACCCCGAACGAGACCGAGTTCGCCGCCCTGCTCGGCCGTCATGTCGGCGAGCGCGTGGATGCCAACGACGTTGCGGCGCTGGACGGTGCCAGCCTGCACGCGCTGTGCCGCAAGCTGGTCGGCAACGGCACGGTGGTGGTGACCCTGGGTTCGGTGGGCGTGTTCGTGTCGCATGCCGACGAGCATCTGCGTGGTGACACCCAGCCGTACTACCGCGTGGGTGCCGAACAGGTGCAGGCGATCGACACCACCGGTGCCGGCGATGCCTTCAACGGTGCGCTGGTGGCCTCGATCGCCCAGGTGCCGGACGCTCCGTTCGCCCGCCACGTGCGCTTCGCCAACCAGTTCGCCGGCCGCTCGACCGAGAAGGAAGGCGCGGCGGCGGCAATGCCGCGCTTCACCCCGGCCGATGCCGAAGTGAAGTAAATGAAGTGAAGTAGATCTGCGCCACGCGTGGATGAAGGGCCCGGGCATGCAGATGCCCGGGCTTTTTTTTTGTCTTCCATCCACGCACCGCTTGGATTTACTGCCAACGCCGCAGCAACAGGCCAGCGGCAATCGCCAGCACCGCCACGGCGGCCGCAGCCAGGCCCAGCGAGGCCAGGCCGAAGCGTTCGATGACGCCGCCACCGAGCAGCGCGCCCAGACCGATACCAGCGTTGGCCGCCGAGACATTCAAGGTACCGGCCAGCGCCTGCGCCTGCGGCGCGGCTCGCATCACCCGCACCTGGCACAGCGGGAACAACGCGGTATGCGCAATCCCCCACAGCGCCAGTGCGATGACTGTCAATGCCCCCTGCCCGGCCCAGCCGACGCTCGCCAGCATTCCCACCGCCAGCACCGTGCAGAACGCGATGGTCGCACCCAGCGGTGCACGGTCAACCCAGCGCCCGCCCAGTGCATTGCCGAGGAGCCCCACCACACCGAAGCCCATCAGCCACCAGCCCACCTGCCCGGCAGGGACGCGTGACAAGCGTTCGAGCACGTCGGCCAGATAGGTGTAGGCGGCGAACATGGCGGTGAACACCAGCACCGACAACAGCACATTGCCCAACAGCCACGGCTGGCGAAGCACACGCGCCTGCTCACCCAGCGCTCGCCGCGGTTCCACGCTCGTTTCCGCCGGCATCCACAGCGCCAGCGCCCCGGCCATCAGCAGCGACAACGCGGCCAACAGCCAGAAGCTGCCGCGCCAACCAATGGCCTCGGCGGCCAGCGTACCCAGCGGGATACCGAACAGCATCGCGGCGGTTATGCCCAGATAGATCCGTGCCACCGCACGTCCGCCCTGACCAGCGGGCGCCAACCGCACGGCGGTCTCGCTGGCAGTGCCCCAGAACACCGGCAGCGCCAACGCCGGCAACACCCGCGCCAGCGCCAGCACCCACGGCTGCTCGGCCACGGCGGCCAGCGCATTGGAGGCCGCGAACAGCACAAGAATGACCACGAACAAGCGGCGTCGGTTGAAGTGCGACAACAGCGCAGTCAACGGCGGCCCGGCCAGCATGACGGTGAACGCAAACAGGGTGACCAGCTGTCCGGCGCGGGCGATGCTCAGGCCGAGGTCGCGTGCCAGCGCAGGCAACAGGCCGACGATCAGGAATTCGGTGGTGACGATAACGAACGCAGATATTGCCAGCAACACGCTCGAGAGGCGTGCGCGGGCAGCGCTGTGGCCAAGGGCCAGTGAAGAATCGAGAGAGGACATTCAGATGAATCAGGTCAGGAGTCGACAGCCTATTCCCTGCATCTATTCCGATTGTTGCTATATTTTCGGCCAATTCCGGACAGATATTCGCCAATGCTTCCCACCGAGCGGCTGCGTGGCATCGAGGCCTTCGTCGCCACCGCCGATGCAGGTAGTTTTACCGCTGCCGCCGAGCGCCTGCACCTGACCAGTTCGGCGATCGGCAAGACCGTTGCCCGGCTGGAGGCACGGCTGGGAGTGCGGCTGTTCGAGCGCAGCACGCGGCGCCTGCGCCTAACCGAAGCCGGTGAGGGCTTCTACCGCACCTGTGTCCGCGTGATGGGCGAACTGGCCGATGCCGAATCGGTACTGGCCGCACACGCAGACGCCCCCGTGGGCCGCCTGCGGGTGGATGCACCGGCCACCTTCGGGCGCGTGAAGGTCTGGCCAATCCTGCTGCACCTGGCCGCCGAGTTTCCGCAGCTGTGGCCGCAGGTGACCTTCAGCGACCGCTTCATCGACCTGGCCGAGGAAGGCGTCGATCTGGCTGTACGCATCGGTGGCCCGGAACCACTGCCGGTCACCCTCGGCAGCCGCCTGCTTGGCCACGAATGCCTGCGCTTCTGTGCGTCACCAGCCTATCTGCAGCGGCACGGTTTGCCCGGCTCGGCGGCCGAGCTGGCCGACCATGATGGGGTACTGTTCGGCCGGGCCGATGGGAGCATTGGGCCGTGGCAGGTCGCCGATGCCGGGCAGCGCATCGCACCGCTGCAGGCCCGAGCTCGGCTGGTGGTCGGTAGTGCCGAAGCACAGGTGGCGGCGGTCGAAGCCGGCTTCGGCATCGCCCAACTCGCCACCTGGCTGCTCGATGACGCACTGGCACGCGGCAGCCTGGTTTCGATCCTGCCGGAACTGGACTGCCGCGGCCTGCCGCTGCGATTGCTGTGGTCGCAAGGCCGACAATTGCTACCGCGCGTGGATGTGGCATTGGACCGGCTGGCGGCTGGGCTGCGGATCGATCCACCGCGCTGAACCACCTCCCGCGCGTGGTGTCGTGCCGTCGATGCAGGTGCGACTGCCTGCCGCATTGCCCGCGCCCTGGCCCTGGCCCACCATCCGCCCAGCTTCTCTGCTCAGGCGCGACATGAACGGATTCCCCTGGCTGCTGGTCGCGGTCACCGGCAGTGCCATCGCGGCCCTGCTGCACATCGGCTGCATCGCTTTCGGTGCCCCCTGGTATGAGCGCTTCGGTGCCGGTCGGCGCGTGGTCCAGCTGGCCGAGGCCGGGCATTGGTGGCCGCCACTGATGACAACTGGCATCACCGCCGTGCTGCTGGTCTGGGCACTGTATGCGCTGGCGGCAGCAAGGCATGCGCCGATGGTCGGCAGTCACTGGGTACTGCCCGGCATCGCTGCCCTGTTGCTGTTGCGCGCGGCGATGGGGTTCGTGCTGGCGGTGCTGCGCCCCGGCTACAACGGCAAGCGCTTCTGGGTGGCCAGTTCGCTGGTCTGCCTCGGCCTCGGGCTGGCGTTCGCGTTCGGCGCCGCCCAAACCTGGCAATCCCTGTAGGGCAGCGGTTCACCCAGCCGACCACCATCGCCTGCCCTTGGGGGCGACGGAAGCAACCGTCAAGCATCTGCTGATGCCCGTGCGGCATGAGGTCGGTCCGGATCGGCCTGAACCGGCAGGCCGGCAACCCCGCCGGGGCGCCGGCCGCGCCCTACAATGGGCGCATGCAGATCGGCCCGTACTCCATTGCCCCCAACGTCGTGCTTGCGCCCATGGCCGGCGTCACCGACAAGCCCTTCCGCCTGCTGTGCAAACGGCTGGGCGCGGGTCTGGCTGCCTCGGAAATGACCATCAGCGACCCGCGCTTCTGGAACACGCGCAAGTCGATCCACCGCATGGACCATGCCGGTGAACCGGCGCCGATCAGCGTGCAGATTGCCGGTACCGAGCCGCAGCAGCTGGCCGAGGCGGCGCGTTACAACGTCGACCATGGCGCGCAGATCATCGACATCAACATGGGCTGCCCGGCCAAGAAGGTGTGCAACGCCTGGGCGGGCTCTGCGCTGATGCGCGACGAGCAGCTGGTCGCGCGCATCCTGGAAGCCGTGGTCAACGCGGTGGACGTACCGGTGACGCTGAAGATCCGCACCGGCTGGGACTGCGACCACCGCAACGGCCCGGTCATCGCCCGCATCGCCGAGGCCAGTGGCATCGCCGCCCTGGCCGTGCACGGCCGTACCCGCGACCAGCACTACACCGGCCAGGCCGAGTACGCCACGATCGGCGAGATCAAGGCCGCGTTGCGCATTCCGGTGATCGCCAACGGCGATATCGATTCGCCGCAGAAGGCCGCCTTCGTACTGCAGCAGACCGGCGTGGACGCGGTGATGATCGGCCGCTCCGCACAGGGCCGGCCGTGGATCTTCCGCGAGGTGGCGCATTACCTGGCCACCGGCGAGGAACTGCCGCCGCCGTCGCTGGCCGAAGTGCGCGACATCCTGCTCGGCCACCTGCACGCACTGCACGATTTCTATGGCGAACCGCAGGGCGTGCGCATCGCACGCAAGCACCTGGGCTGGTACGCCAAGGACCGGCCGGAGAATGCCGCGTTCCGCGCGGTGGTCAACCGTGCTGAAGATCCGGCCAGCCAGATCGCACTGACCACCGACTATTTCGACCGCCTGATCGCCGGGGAACCGGCGATGTCTTCTGCTGCCTGAGCCCCCATCATGACCCCGCCGATTTCTTCCCCGACCTACCTGCACGGGTTCTCCGGCACCGAGCAGCAGCGCCTGATGACCCAGGCGCGCCTGCTGGAATCGAGCATCTTCGGCCAGATCGATTACAGCGGCGCAAAGCGCCTGCTGGAAGTCGGCAGCGGCGTGGGTGCACAGACCGAGATCCTGCTGCGCCGCTTTCCCGAGCTGCACGTGACCGGCGTGGACCTGAGCGAGACCCAGCTGGAAACCGCACGCGAGAATCTGGCGCGTACGCCGTGGTGCAGCGACCGTTACACGCTGCAGCAGGCCGATGCCGGCGAACTGCCGTTCGAGGCGCGCACCTTCGATGCGGCCTTCCTGTGCTGGGTACTGGAACACGTGCCCTCGCCCGCGCGCGTGCTGAGTGAAGTACGCCGCGTACTCGCCCCGGGCTCGCCGGTGTACATCACCGAGGTGATGAATGCCTCGTTCCTGCTTGATCCGTATTCGCCGCACATCTGGCGCTACTGGATGGCCTTCAATGACTTCCAGTACGACCATGGCGGTGACCCGTTCGTCGGCGCCAAGCTGGGCAATCTGCTGCTGGCCGGCGGCTTCCGCGATGTGCACACCGAGATCAAGACCATCCACCTGGACAACCGCGAACCGGCACGTCGCAAGACGATGATCGCGTTCTGGGAACAGCTGCTGCTGTCGGCGGCTGACCAGCTGCTGCAGGCCGGCACGGTGGACGAAGAAACGGTGGAGGGCATGCGTCGCGAGTTCCGGCTGGTGCAGAACGATCCGAACGCGGTGTTCTTCTATTCGTTCGTGCAGGGCCGCGCGACGGTGTATTGAGCGGCCCCGGCACTACCGATTGAGGCAGTAGAGCCACGCCATGCGTGGCTGCCGCCGCCGATGCACACCCCATCCACGCGTGGCGTGGATCTACTGTTCGGGCTGGTGCCAGATGCGCTGCCACATGGCCGACAACCGGCGACCGGCATCGGCACGCGCGGCCGGGCTGCTGTAGTCCACCCGCAGCTGCTCGGGCACGATCGCGCGCCACTGGCCGTCAACCTGCTCGGCCACCGCGAAGTTGAAGGTGTAGTCCGGCTCCAGGCCCATGCGCAGGTCGCTCAGCACCAGCCTGCCCTCTACCACCTGTGCGCGCATGAAGCCACGGTTGAACCACTGCAGACGCTGTACTGCCGGAATTCCCGCCGCTTCGCGCAATGCCTGCACGTTGGACGGATGCCCCTCGAAACGCATCGGCGCGTGGTCGGCCACCACCGAGTGGTCACCCACCACGTAGCCATTGGGGGTCATCGCCACCACCCGCCACAGCAGGGTATTGAACGGCATCGGCACCGAGAACCGCGGCGCGTCACCCAGGCCCATCGCGGCCAGGCTCTGCTGCGCGGCACGGTCGACCTGTGCCTTGGCGATCAGCCCCCAGCCCAGATACGCACTGCTGAGCAGCAAGGCAACGCCGAGCGCTTTGCCCGCCCACGGCCGCGCCCGACCGAACCAGGCCAGCACGCAGCCCAGCAGCAACCACACCGTGTAGCCTGGATCAATGATGAAGACACTCGAGCCCATCGCTGGATGCGGCTGCAACGGCCACCACAGCTGCGTGCCGTAGACGGTGAACGCATCCAGCACGGGGTGGGTGACCAAGGCCAGCTGGATCGCCCAGAACCAGCGCACCGGTGACTGCGCCACCCTGCCCTTGCCGAAGCGCTTGAACAACCACCAGATCAACGCGGCTACCCACGGCAGCACCAGCAGCGAATGGCTGAAACTGCGGTGGTCGGTCATGTTCGCCACCGGGTCGGCGGCGGTAAAGCCCAGCCACAGGGCGTCCAGGTCCGGCAGGGTACCGAGCGCGGCACCGGCCAGCAGAGCGGCACGGCGGTGTCCGGGCGGAGCGATGGCGGCAGCGACAGCGCCGCCGAGAACGATCTGGGTCAATGAGTCCATCGGCCGATGCTAGCGGGTTGCGCGCGGTGTATGTAGAGCCGAGCCCATGCTCGGCTGCTCTTCGTTCGGCGCCACGACAGCCGAGCACGGGCTCGGCTCTACAGCGGGACCACCCTGCACGCCCGTCGAGCATGGCTCGACGCTACAGGAGCGGTTTACGCCGCCTGCGACAACCGCGCGCCGGGCAGCTCGACCAGTGTCTGCCCATTGTGGTCCAGCAGCCGCAACGCGCCGTCGTGGTCCTCGGCCAGGGCGGTCAGGCTCTCCACCCAGTCACCGTCATTGGCATAGACCAGACCGTCACGCTCGATCAGCGCGGCGCGGTGGATGTGTCCGCAGACGATGCCATCCAGGCCACGCCGGCGCACATCATCCAGACCGGCCTGCACGAAGCGCTCGATGTAGCGTTCGGCCGCACTGCTCTGGCGCTTCAGGAATTCGGACAGCGACCAGTAGCGCATTCCGAGTCGACGCCGCACCGCGTTCAACAGATGGTTGCCGGTGAGGATGCGGTAGTACAGCCAGTCACCAAACCGCTCCTGCAGGCCACCGAAGTGGGTGACGCCGTCATAGTCGTCGCCATGCGCCACCAGCAGCCGGCGGCCATCGGCCGTGGTGTGGATCGCGCGGCGGCGCACCTGCATCGCCGGCAGCATCAGCCCACATACCTGGCGCAGCGACGCGTCGTGGTTGCCGGGGATGTAGATGATCTCGGTACCGGCGCGCCGCAGCGCGTGCAGGGCCAGGATGACCTCGCTGTGCGACTGCCGCCAGTTGGCGCGCCGGTGTGCCATCCACCACAGGTCGATGATGTCGCCGACCAGGTACAGGCGCTCGCAGCGCAGCGTGCCGAGGAAACGCGCCAGCTCGGTCGCGTGGCAATGCCGCGACCCGAGATGAACATCGGAGACGAACACGGCGCGACGATGCGGTGCCAGGTTCGCCAGCGTGCTCATGCCGGCATCCCCGCATCGCGCAGGTAGCGTTTGCGCTTGTGTGGACGGATCGCGTGCAGGTCGACTTCGATCAGGCCGTCGATCGAGTCGCTGAAATCCGGATCGACGCCGAACGCCAGGAACCGTGCACCGCCGGGTTCGCACAGGTCGGTGTACTGCCGGTACAAGGTGGGCACGCCGGTGCCAAGCGCGGCGAGGTTGGCCTTGAGCACGTCGAAGGCAGCCGCCGCATCCAGTTCACCGAAGCACGGTGGCGCGGCGAAGTACTGGAACGGCCGGTTCGATTGCACCCGACCATCGGCCGCGCCGTAGTAACGCTGGTAATAGGCCACCAGCTGCTCGCGCGCATCGCGGGGCAAGGCGGCGCTGATCGACACCGCACCGAACAGATAACGGATGCCGGGCTGGCATTGCAGATAGGCGCCGATGCCCTGCCACAGGTAATCCAGGCTGCGGCTGCCCCAGTAATCGGGCACCACGAAACTGCGGCCCAGTTCCAAGCCTTCGGCAATGCGTGGAATGGCATCGTCGGAATAGCGGAACAGGGAGGCACTGTAGAGCCCGGCCAGGCCCCGGCGCGCCAACGCCTGCGCGCCACGCATGATCCGGTAGGCACCGGCGATGCGCTGGGCGGTGCCGTCCCAGATCACGATGTGCTGGTAGTGCAGGTCGAAGTCGTCCAGGTCGCGACTGCGCCCCGTGCCCTCGCCCACCTGGCGGAAGGTCAATTCGCGCAGCCGCCCCAGCTCGTGCAGCAACGGCGAATCAGCCGTGCAGCTGGCCAGCAGGATCTGTTTGCCATCGGCGGTCTGCCCCAGCACGGTGGCAGCGGCAATCCCAGCGGCAACCTGTGCAGGCGGCACCGGTGCGGCCAGCGGCTCGGGTCCTGCAGGGCAGCCTTCGGCGACCGGCGTAGTGCGCCCCAGGGCGTATACGGCGCGGCGCACAGCCAACAGCTGCGCGCCGGGGTCACCCTGCCCCAGCTGCATCGGTTCGCCGATGCGCAGCCGCAGTGGCCGGCCACGGCGGGCGAACATCTCGCGTGCCAGCAATGCTGTACCGGCCGGCTTGAACAGGGTCGAAGCGCCGTAGAACAGCGCGGAGTTGCGCGCTTCCACCCGCACCGGCAGCACCGGTGCAGCGGCGGCACGGGCAAAACGGACAAAACCCCGCTGCCAGCGACCATCGCGGATGCCGAGCAGCGACAACCGCGAGACCTCGCCGGCCGGGAACACGATCACGCACTGCTCGGCCGCCAGCGCCTGCTCCACCGCCTGCAGGCTGGTGCGCTGGACCTTGCCACCGAGGATGCGCACCGGCAGCAGCAGGTCCTGCAGCGGCCCGATCGCGCCCAGCAGATCGTTGGCCACGATGCGTACGTCGCGGCGGATGCGGCCGACGGCATCCAGCAGTGCCAAGGCATCCAGCGCGCCAGAAGGATGATTGGCCACGATCAACAGGCGGCCGGTGGCCGGAATCCGCGCCAGTGCGGCGGGGTCCACGTGGTAGCGGCCCTCGATGAACTCCAGTCCGGCGGCGACGAAGTCGAAACCGCGCACGTTGGCGTTGCGGCGCAGGAACTCTTCGATCCGGTCCAGCCGCGACCAACGTCCGACGCTGCGCAGCAGGGGCCGGGCCAGTTGGCCGCGACGGCCATGGAACCAGTCGGGATAGCGTTGCTGCAGACGCTGTTCGAGTTCCTGCATGGCGTGTCCACTCCTGCCCGGCGGCCGGGTTGGCCGAGAGCCTGCGCCCAGGACGCGGCAGCCAGATGGCGGTTTGGCGGCAGAATGATGACGGCGCCTGCACCGGCCCATCCGGGCCCGGCGGGGGCGGCAATGGTCACGCCAGTGGAACACTGCCTGTGCACGATGCCCCCGCAATGCCCGCCAGGCCTTGCCCTGCCGGGCACAACACCTTAACCACCGGCAACCCATACGGGTTCACAATGCACAGGCGGCGCACCCCGTGTATCATTCGCGCCCATCTTTCCATCCGAATCAAAGGATATTAAGCCTGATGTCCAGCTACCTCTTCACCTCCGAGTCGGTCTCTGAAGGCCATCCGGACAAGGTTGCCGACCAGATCTCCGATGCGGTGCTGGACGCGATCCTGACCCAGGACCAGCGCGCCCGTGTGGCCTGCGAGACCATGGTCAAGACCGGCGTTGCCATCGTTGCCGGCGAGATCACCACCAGCGCCTGGATCGACCTGGAAGCGCTGACCCGCAAGGTCATCGTGGACATCGGCTATGACAGCTCCGAAGTCGGCTTCGACGGCGCCACCTGCGGCGTGCTGAACCTGATCGGCAAGCAGTCCCCGCACATCGCCCAGGGCGTTGACCGCAAGAAGCCGGAAGAAATGGGCGCTGGCGACCAGGGCCTGATGTTCGGCTATGCCACCAACGAAACCGACAGCTACATGCCGGCGGCGATCCACCTGTCGCACCGCCTGGTCGAGCAGCAGGCCAAGATCCGCAAGAAGCGCAACTCGCCGCTGTCCTGGCTGCGTCCGGATGCCAAGAGCCAGGTCACCCTGCGCTATGAAAACGGCGTGGTCTCGGCCATCGACGCGGTGGTCCTGTCGACCCAGCACGCCCCGGGCATCAAGCAGAAGGACCTCATCGAGGCCGTCCGCGAAGAGATCATCAAGCCGGTGCTGCCGGCCAAGTGGCTGCACAAGGGCACCAAGTTCCACATCAACCCGACCGGCAAGTTCGAGATCGGCGGCCCGGTGGGCGACTGCGGCCTGACCGGTCGCAAGATCATCGTCGACACCTACGGCGGCTGGGCCCGTCACGGTGGTGGCGCGTTCTCTGGCAAGGATCCGTCCAAGGTCGACCGTTCGGCCGCCTACGCTGCCCGCTACGTTGCCAAGAACGTGGTTGCCGCCGGCCTGGCTGACCGTTGCGAAGTGCAGGTCTCCTACGCCATCGGCGTGGCTGAGCCGACCTCGATCTCGGTCACCACCTTCGGCACCGGCAAGATCAGCGACGACAAGATCGAGAAGCTGATCCGCAAGCACTTCGACCTGCGCCCGTACGGCATCATCAAGATGCTGGACCTGATCCACCCGATGTACCAGCAGACCGCGGCCTACGGCCACTTCGGCCGCAAGCCGAAGGAGTTCAGCTACATCAACGGTGAAGGCGAGACCGTCAACGCCACGGCCTTCTCTTGGGAGAAGACCGATCGCGCCGCCGCCCTGCGCGCCGATGCGAAGCTGAAGTAAGACAGACGAAGGGCCGCTGTAGAGCCGACTGTTAGTCGGCTGACCTTCAAGAAGGGCCGCGCAAGCGGCCCTTCTGCTTCCTGTAGAGCCGAGCCCATGCTCGGCTTTCTTTTTGTCTGCGCCGAGAGCAGCCGAGCATGGGCTCGGCTCTACACGAGCCACGCCACGCCGATACAATCGCCCTATGTCGACCGAACTCAAATCCCACCAGCTGTCCATGACCGTGCTGATGTCGCCGGAGATGGCCAATTTCTCCGGCAAGGTCCACGGCGGCGCGATCCTGCGCCTGCTCGACCAGGTGGCCTACGCCTGCGCCAGCCGCTATGCCGGCCGCTACGTGGTCACCCTGTCGGTGGACCAGGTGGTATTCCGCCAGCCGATCGCGGTCGGCGAACTGGTCACCTTCCTGGCCTCGGTGAACTACACCGGCACCTCGTCGATGGAAATCGGCGTCAAGGTGGTGGCCGAGGACATCCTCAAGCGCAGCGTGCGCCACGCCAACAGCTGCTTCTTCACCATGGTGGCCGTGGACGAGGAAGGCCGGCCAACGCCGGTTCCGTCACTGCAGCCGGCCAGTTCGGACGAGAAGCGCCGCCAGGCCGCCGCATTGATCCGCCGCCAGCTGCGCCAGGAAATGGAGCAGCGGCATCTGGAACTGCTGGCGTCGAACCCGCCGTCGCCGGAAGAATGAAGGCGTGCGGTGCAAGCCCCGCACCTACCGAGGCCGGTAGCGCCGGGCCATGCCCGGCGGATACGGCTCACCCGGTGTTCTGCACGCCCTGCGAAACACCATTCACGCAGGCCACCAGCGCACGCAGCAGGTCATCGTCCTCGCGCCCGCTTTCGCGCCAGCGCTGCAGCAGGTCCACCTGCAGCACGCTGATCGGGTCCACATAGGGGTTGCGCAGGCGGATCGACAGCGCCAGCCGCGCGTCGTGGTCCAACAGGGTCTGCTGCTCCATCAGCGCCAGCAGCCAATGCCGGGTCAGTTCCAGTTCGCGTTCAACCTGCGGGAAGAACGCATCGTGCAGCTCGCCTGACAGGCGCGAGAACTGTTCGGCGATGGTGATATCGCCCTTGGACAGCACCATCGCGATGTCATCCAGGAACGTGCGGAAGAACGGCCAGTCACGCGCCATCTCGCGCAGCGTGGCTTCATGGCCGGCGTCCACCGCCGCCTGCAGGCCGCTGCCGACGCCATACCAGCCCGGAATCACCGCGCGCGCCTGGCTCCAGGCAAACACCCACGGAATCGCACGCAGGTTGGTCAACGCCGCATCCTGGCCGAGCCGGCGCGACGGCCGCGACCCCAGGGTCATCCGTTCGATCACATCGATCGGCGTAGCGGTGCGGAAGTAATCCATGAAACGCGGCTGGCCGACGAACGCCCGATAGATCTCGCTGCTGGAGCCGGCGACCACGTCCATCACCGGGCGCCATGCGTCCTCGCGCGGCTCGGCGGCGCGCGGGCGCAGGCTGGCGCGCAGTACCGCACCGGTGGCCTGCTCCAGCGAGCGCAACGCCAGCGCGCGGATGCCGTACTTGCGGTGGATCACCTCGCCCTGTTCGGTCACCCGCAGGCGGCCATCGATGCTGCCGCGCGGCGAGGCATCGACCGCATGCGTGGTCTTGCCGCCACCGCGGCTGATCGAACCGCCCCGGCCATGGAAGAAGGTCAGGCGCAGGCCTGCGTCGGCCGCTACCTCCAGCAGTTCAACCTGTGCGCGTTGCAGGCCCCAGCGCGAGGCGGCAATGCCACCGTCCTTGCTGCTGTCCGAGTATCCGAGCATCACCATCTGCACGTCGTCGCGTGCACGCAGATGCGCGCGGTACACCGGATCGGCCAGCAGATCGCGCAGTGTTGCAGTGCCACGCTTGAGGTCGTCCACGGTTTCGAACAGCGGCGCGATATCCAGCGGCACGTCGCCGGCGTCATCGACCAGGCCACCACGACGCGCCAGCGCCAGCACCGCCAGCACATCGCCACGGTCGTGCGCCATCGAGATGATGTAGCTGCCCAGCGCGTCGCCACCATGCCGCGCACGCGCATCGGCCAATGCAGCGAACACCGCATCCAAGCGCTGGTTGCCCTCATCATCGCCAACGGGCAAGGGTGTTTCACCACTGGCATGGGGCGCCAACAGGCGTGCGCGTCCGGCTGCATCCAACGCATCCCATGCTGCGTCGCCACCCAACACTTCCGCCAGCGCGCGCGCATGCACGCTCGATTCCTGGCGCACATCCAGCCGCGCCAGATGGAAGCCGAAGGTCTTCACCCGCCACAGCAGGCGCTGCACGGCGAAGCCGCCGGCATGTTCGCCACGGTTCGCACGCAGGCTGTCGAGGATCAGCTGCAGGTCATCGATCAGCTCGTCGGGGCCGGCATAAGCGCCGTCGGCATCATCCAGCGTGGCCTGCAGGCGCGCGCGCATGCGGTCGTTGAGCAACCGGTACGGCATGTCGGCATGGCGTGGCCGCGACTGCACCTGCGGCAGCAACTGCTGATAGTGCGCGACACGCGCCTGCAGTGCATCGCTCACCCCCACCCGTTCGGTGGACTGGCTGAGCAGGCTGGCCAGCTGCAGCAGTTCCTTCTGGTACTGGCCCAGCACGGCAACGCGCTGTGCATCCAGTGTGTTGCGGATGGTGTGCGCATCCACATTGGGATTGCCGTCCATGTCGCCGCCCACCCACGTGCCGAAACGCAGCAGGCGTGGCAACGGCACCTCTTCGCCATAGGTATCGCGCAGTGCCTGCTGCAGCGATTCGTACAGCACCGGAATCACCCGGTACAGCACCTGCACCAGATAGAAGCCAACGTGCTCGCGCTCGTCGTCCACGGTCGGACGCACCGGCGAGGAATCGGTGGTCTGCCACGATGCGGTCAACGCCATGCGGAAGCGCGCGGCGTCGGCGGCGGCTTCGCCGGGGGTGCGTTGGCCGTCGAGGTTGTCGACCAGGCTGGCCACCATCAGCTGCTCTTTTTCCAGCAGCGCGCGGCGCACGGCCTCGGTCGGGTGCGCGGTGAACACCGGCTCGATATCGATGCGTGGCAGCCACTGCGCCAGTTCATCCAGGCCAACGCCCTGTGCCTTCAGGTGCTGCAGGGCGTCCTGCAGGCCATCGGGTTGCGGTGCGGCGGCAACGGCGCGCTGGTAGTCGCGGCGGCGGCGGATGCGATGCACGCGCTCGGCGATGTTGACCACCTGGAAGTAGGTGCTGAACGCACGCACCATGGTCTCGGCCTGCTGCGGCGCACGCCCGGCCAGGCCATCGGCCAGTTCGGACAGCGGCGCCTGGTTCTCGCGGCGGGCGATGGCACGCGTACGCACGTCCTCGACGTCATCGAGGAAAGCGGCCGACACCTGCTCGACCAGCAGGTCGCCGACCAGTGCACCGAGACGGCGCACGTCGTCACGCAGGGGAAGATCGGGGGAAGCGAACTCGATACTGCTGCGGTACTCGTTCATCGGCGACGCACAGGCCTCGGTCAACGGATCCAGACCCCAAGCCTAAACCAGATTACGCACGATGCTGCGATGCGGAAATGGTTTCATCTGCACGTATCCGCAGCAGAAGCAGCCGAGCGTGGGCTCGGCTCTACAGACATCATCGCGCGCCATACCCTGTAGCGCCCGAGCCCGTGCTCGGGTGGCGGCGCAGCCGAACAGGCGGCCCCCGCAGCGAGGGCCGCCGTCATGCGCGTCAGCGCTTCTTCCTGGCCTTGCCCTGCTGCACCGGACCCAGGGTCTGCTCCAGCCAGCGCTCGCTCTCGGCCAGCATGGTCATGATCGATTCGCGTGCGCGGTAGGCATGCGATTCGTTCGGCAGCATCACCAGGCGGGCAGTGCCGCCCAAGCCCTTCACCGCAGCGAACATGCGCTCGCTCTGCAGCGGGAAGGTGCCCGAGTTGTTGTCGTCCACGCCATGGATGAAGAGGATCGGATCCTTGATCCGGTCGGCGTAATTGAACGGTGCCATCTTCTGGTACACGTCCTGCGCCTGCCAGTAATTGCGCTCTTCGGCCTGGAAACCAAACGGGGTCAGCGTGCGGTTGTAGGCGCCGCTGCGGGCGATGCCGGCCTTAAACAGGCGGGTATGCGCAAGCAGGTTGACGGTCATGAACGCACCGTAGGAATGGCCACCGATGGCGATGTGCTCGCGATCGGTCACGCCACGACGCACCACCTCGTCCACCGCGGCCTGCGCATTGGCGACCAGCTGTTCGATGTAGGTATCGTTGGGTTCCTTGTCGCCTTCGCCGATGATCGGCATCGACGGGCTGGCCAGCACCACATAGCCCTTGGCCAGGAACGCCTGCGGGCCCCAGTAGCTGATCGCGTTGAAGCGGTACGGCGAATCGGTCACCTGGCTGGCGGCTGCGGCGCTCTTGAACTCACCCGGGTAGGCCCACATCAGCAGCGGCCGCGGACCATCGCGCTTGGGGTCGTAGCCCGGCGGCAGCAGCAGGGTCGCGGTCAGGTCCACGCCGTCCTTGCGCTTATAGCGGATCTGCTCTTTCTGCACCCCCTTCAACTGCGGCAGCGGATGGGCGAAGTGGGTCAGTGCACGCGGTGCAGCGTTGGTGTCGGCCAGCGACTGCACGTAGAAGTTGGTCGGCTCGTCCGGGCTCTCGCGGCTGATCAGCAGCGAACTGGCCTGCGCATCCAGCAGCGTCACCGGCGCGGCGTAGGTCGGTGCCTGCGAATGGAACAGGCGGGTCGCCTTGCCGCTGGCCACGTCGAAGCGATCGACGAACGGACGGTCGCCTTCCGGCGATGCACCGGCACCGGCCAGGTACAGGCTGCCACCATCGGCGGTGGTCTGCAGCAGCGAGCGGCCGCGGTCATCGCTGGTCATCAGCGGACGCCCCGGATCGGCGTAGCGGTCCTGCGCATCGCGGTCCCACAGCAGCCTGGCATCGGCGCTGGCGTTGTCCGGTGCGATCAGCCAGGTCTTGCTGCGGCGGGTCTTCCACCACGATTCGTTGAGCAGGGCCAGGTCGCCGCGGCCCCAGCTGATGCCGGCATAACGGCTGCCGAGCTGGGCCAGGGTCACCGGCGGCGTGTCGAACGGTGCGGCCTGCATGAACACCGCATCGCGCACCTTGGCCTCCTTGTTCGGGTCGCCGCCGTCCTGCGCTTCGGCCCACACCAGGGTGGCATCGGCGTCGCCGCGCCAGCTGATGTCACGCACGCCGGTCACTTCGGCATCGTTGCCGGTCGGCAGGCCTTCCACCAGCGGACGCACCGCCACGGTGTGCACCAGCTTGCCGGTGCTGCGGTCGAGCACTTCGATGCGGCGCGGGAAACTGCTCACCGGCACCACATACGAGTACGGGCGCTGCACCGGCTGGCTGAGCACGAAGCGGCCATCGGGCGACACCGCAAAGCCCATGAAAATGCCGGCCGCACCGATGGCACGGCTCTGCCCGTCCAGGCTGACCTCCACCGGCTGGGTGGTGGCGTAGTAATCGAACTGGCGCGCGTCGGCCTCGTTCTTCAGCAGGTCCTGGTAGGTACGGATGGAGACCACGCCCCCGCCCTGGCTGGTCTGCTGCACGGCCGGGCCGGTCGGGATGCCATCTGCGGCCGGCGCGGCGCCCAGGTTGGCCGGGCGCGTGAACACCACCAACCCACGGCTGTCCGGCAACCACTGGTAGCCACTGCCCAGGACGGTGTTCAGGCCGGCGACCAGACGACGGGCACTGCCGCCGGCCACGTCCACCAGCCAAAGCTCGTTGGCACCGGTAGCGGCATCGACCTGGTTGAAGGCCAGCCACTTCTGGTCCGGCGACCACGTCAGGCTGGCAATCGACAACGAGGCTGGCAACCCGCTGATCTGCCGCTCCTTGCCGTCGGCCACGTTCATCAGCCACAGCTTCTGGCCGAAGCTGAAGCGGCTGTCGGAGAAGGTGCGCGGGTTGATGCGCAGGCCGGCAAGCTTCAGTTCCGGCTGCGCCACCACCTGGATCGAGGGCAGCGACGGCATCTGCATCAGCGCGGCCACGTCGCGGCGTGGCGACAGGTACAGCGACGGTGCCCGCGGCGCGTCGACCACCGCCTGCAGTGCGGCCGAGGGCAGCTCATAGCCGGTCACGCCCTGCGCTTGGGTCTGTGCCGCCTGCGGGGCCGCAGCCAAGGCCTGCGGGACCACCGCCAGCAGGGCCATCGACAGGACCAGGCCAGTCAAGCGCCGGTTGCGGCGTGCGTGCGTGCTCATCATTGTTCCACCTGTTCGCTGCGTGAAGCCCCCGACCTTAACAGGCCATGCACATCCGCCCATCTGCCGATGGTTGGGTCATCGCTGTGTCACAGCGGAGGCGCGATATAATGGGCATCCTCCCCTGCCGAGGGGCGCTGCGACCGGACCCCATGAGGCCGGCCAGGCTCGGCCAGGTGGCTTTGCAACAACGGCGCCCGGCCAGATGCGAGCATCCGCTCGCCCACAACCGGAGCTACTGCATGAATGCTGTTGCCAAGACCTTCTCCACCGAAGGTGATTACAAGATCCGCGATATCACCCTGGCCGACTGGGGCCGCAAGGAGCTGGACATCGCCGAGCACGAGATGCCGGGCCTGATGTCGATCCGCCGCAAGTACCAGGCCGAGCTGCCGCTGAAGGGCGTGCGCGTGACCGGTTCGCTGCACATGACCATCCAGACCGCGGTGCTGATCGAGACCCTGAAGGACATCGGCGCCGACGTGCGCTGGGCCTCGTGCAACATCTTCTCGACCCAGGACCATGCCGCTGCGGCGATCGCCGCCACCGGCACCCCCGTGTTCGCCTGGAAGGGCGAGTCGCTGGAAGAGTACTGGGACTGCACCCTGGACGCGCTGACCTTCACCCTGCCCGACGGCACCCTGACCGGTCCGGAACTGGTGGTCGACGACGGCGGTGACGTGACCCTGCTGATCCACAAGGGCTACGAGCTGGAAAACGGCAGCACCTGGGTCGACGAAAAGGCCGCCTCGCACGAAGAACAGGTCATCAAGAACCTGCTCAAGCGCGTGGCCAAGGAGCGCCCGGGTTACTGGGGTCGCGTGGTCAAGGACTGGAAGGGCGTTTCGGAAGAAACCACCACCGGCGTGCACCGCCTGTACCAGCTGGCGCAGGCCGGCACCCTGCTGATCCCGGCGATCAACGTCAACGACTCGGTCACCAAGAGCAAGTTCGACAACCTGTACGGCTGCCGCGAATCGCTGGCCGATGGCCTCAAGCGCGCGATGGACGTGATGCTGGCCGGCAAGGTCGCCGTGGTCTGCGGCTACGGTGACGTGGGCAAGGGCTGCGCCGCCTCGCTGCGTGCCTACGGTGCGCGCGTGGTGGTTACCGAGATCGACCCGATCTGCGCCCTGCAGGCGGCGATGGAAGGCTTCGAGGTCAACACCATCGAGTCGACCCTGGGCCGTGCCGACCTGTACGTCACCACCACCGGCAACAAGGACATCATCCGCATCGAGCACCTGAGCGCGATGAAGGACCAGGCCATCGTCTGCAACATCGGCCACTTCGACAACGAGATCCAGGTCGATGCGCTGGTCGCCTTCCCGGGCGTGAAGCACGTCAACATCAAGCCGCAGGTGGACAAGTACATCTTCCCGAACGGCAACGCGATCTTCCTGCTGGCCGAAGGCCGCCTGGTGAACCTGGGCTGCGCCACCGGCCACCCGAGCTTCGTGATGTCCAACTCGTTCGCCAACCAGACCCTGGCCCAGATCGACCTGTGGGCCAACAAGGGCAGCTACGAGAACAAGGTGTACCTGCTGCCGAAGAAGCTGGACGAAGAAGTGGCCCGCCTGCACCTGGAGAAGATCGGCGTGAAGCTGACCACCCTGAGCCAGGAACAGGCCGACTACATCGGCGTGCCGGTGGAAGGTCCGTTCAAGCCGGATCATTACCGCTACTGATGCCGTGCGCGGGGTCGGATCCCTTTCCGCAGGAAAGGGCTCTGGCCCCAGCAACGGATGCACACGGACGGGCGCCTTCGGGCGCCCGTTCTGCGTTCCGGCACCCGCCAGCCCGATCCGCGCGCCCTGTCACAGAGCCCTAAGAAGCCGCTTGCTACGATTTTCGACCCATGCCCCCGCCGCCCGCAGGCCATGCGCCAGGACGCAGACATCAAAGGACAGACATGCAGCGCAGCAGTGAACGTATGACCCGGGCCATCAAGCCCCTCTTGACCCTGTGCTGCGTGGCCCTGCTGGCCGCCTGCACCCCGCCTTCCGGCGATGCCCAGGCCACGACGCCTGCAGCAGCCAGCGGACAGGCCAACACCGACGGCAAGGCGGCCAGCGCCGCGGCAGCGGCCGCCGGCAGCAGCACCGCCTGCGCCGATTCGGCATCGCCGGTGCAGACCCTGATCTGCAACGACCCCGCCCTGTTGAAGCAGGAAGGCGAGCTGGCCAAGGCCGAAGCCACCGCAAGCCAGACCCTCGATGCTGCCGGCAAGGCCAAGCTGCAGGCCGAGCAACAGCGCTGGATCCAGCACACGCGCGATCTGTGCAGCGACCCGCACTGCCTGCAACAGGTATTCGCCGACCGCCTCAAGGTGCTGTCGGCCACGCGCGACGGCCTGGTCGACCAGGACGCCTGCGAAGTGCCCGACGGCCAGCAGCAGTGCGTGGACATGCTGGTGCTGCGCGACCCCAACAGCCAGCTCGCGACCTTCAACACGCTGCTGGGTGAAAACGGCCAGGAAGGCCGCCTGCTGGGCTGCACGGCGGCTACCAACATCGGCGGCGGCCAGAACGCCCAGCTTGCGGCCAACTGCACCCAGGAAACAGCCAGCGGCAAGCACAACGTGCAGCTGTGCAGCAACCAGATGGTCGGCCAGTTCGCCATCGAACCGGCGCCGGCCGCCTACGGCACCGAGGCCACCCGCCAGCTGCTCGGCTTCACCCAGCAGCACTGCGCCGGCTGATATCCGCCGGCCAGGCCCGGCTCCTTTTTCCTCATTGAAGGACGATCATCATGGCAACGGATTCCACCCTCACCCGCGAGCAGCTGTCCACGCTGTTCCTCAACACCGAGCTGGGCGGCAACACCCGCCATCTGGACCATTTCGCGTACGCCAAGGAAGGCACCAGCACCTACTCGTTCGGCCTGGTGCAGTTCGACGTCGGCGGCAACCCCCAGGCCAGGCGCTTCCTGCGCGACAACGGCTTCACCAACGGTGACATCGAACTGCTGTCCCAGCAGGGGGGGCTGAGCACGCAGCAGCTGGCCGCGCTCGACGCCAAGCTGCAGGCCATTCCGCAGGCCAACATCGATCAGCTCACCAACGCCAAGCTGGACAGCGCCATCGGGCGCGTCGACGAAGCCATCGCCAAGGTGCGTGCGACCAACCCGGCCGCCGCCGATGCCATCGTGGCAAACCCGGAACTGCAGCTGGCCATGGCCGACTATGACAACCAGTTCGGCAGCATGGGCCCGCAGTTCATCAACTATCTGTCCGGCAATGCGGAAAAGCTGCAGGGCGGTACCATCCAGGCCGGCGATCCACCCACCCGGGCCGACGTACAGACCTTCGTCGATGCAACCAAGTACGGCATCCAGTCGCCTGCGGCCGTGACCAGCCGTGATGAACGCTTCGACACGGCCATGAGCCAGCTGGGCATCGCCCAGACCCATGCCCCCTCGCACGGCTCGCCCTCCACGCCCGGTGCGCAGGCTGGTAGTGGCGTGCTGGTAAACGGCGCAAAGGGTGATGAAG
Organism: Stenotrophomonas sp. SbOxS2; assembly: GCF_013416715.1. Classification (NCBI taxonomy): domain Bacteria; kingdom Pseudomonadati; phylum Pseudomonadota; class Gammaproteobacteria; order Lysobacterales; family Lysobacteraceae; genus Stenotrophomonas; species Stenotrophomonas sp. SbOxS2. The sequence continues at coordinate 167,745 of NZ_JAAVXD010000006.1, read as the reverse complement.
TGCAGGCCATGCAGCAGAAACTGGCCGACCTCGGCTACACGGGCAAGGACGGTGCACCGCTGGTGGCCGACGGTCACTTTGGCCCAGGCACGCTGCAGGCAGTGCAGCAGTTCCAGCGCGATCATCAGCTGACGGTGGACGGCAAAGCCGGCAACGGCACCCTGGGTGCGCTGGACGCGGCAAGCCAGCAGCGTCAACAGCAGGCCGAACCTGCGGCGCCCGCAGCAGCACCGAGCATGGCCACGCCCGGGCACGCCGACAATCCGCGCTACCAGCAGGTGGTGGAGAAACTGGAAGCCCTTGAACAGCAGCGCAGCCAGGGTGGGCTGTCGCCGCTGTTCCATGACCGCAACCAACTGGAAAACGCGGCTGGACAGGTCGCCTACGAGTCCAAGGTCGTCGGCATGTCACAGGTGGACACCGTAGTGGCGCGCCCGGATGGACAGGGCGTATTCGCGGTGCAGGGCCAACTGGGTGATCCTGCAGCGCACCGCACCTACATCGACCTTGCGCAGGCGGTCGGCCAGGACCTGCCGTCCAGCACACGCCAGAGCGAAGCGTTGAACGCCGAACAGACACAAAGGCAGGCGCAGGAACAGGCACAAGCGCAGCAGCCGATGTCGCGCTGATCTGCGATGGATCGGGTGGATCCACGCATGGCGTGGATCCATCTACCGCAGGGCATCGTGGAAGTGATGAGCTTCCCGCCCCGGGATGCCGGAAAGCCGGTTCGCATCACCAGCCGATGCAGCAGTAGTCTCGGTCAAGTCAGCAGGGAAAGGCCGCGCTACGATTCCCCCATGACCCCGGCCATCAACCTGCTCAAGCGCGAGAAGATCGCCCATACCGTGCACAGCTACGTGCACGACGCCCATGCCGAATCCTACGGCGGCGAAGCCGTCGAAAAGCTGGGCCTGGACCCTGCACAGGTATTCAAGACGCTGCTGGCCAGCACCGAAACCCACGAACTGCTGGTAGCGATCGTGCCGGTGGCCGGCCAGCTCGACCTGAAAGCACTGGCCGAAGCCGCCGGCTGCAAGAAATGCGAGATGGCCGCCGTCGATGCCGCGCAGCGCGCAACCGGCTATCTGGTCGGTGGCATCAGTCCGCTGGGGCAGAAGAAGCGCCTTCGCAGCTTCCTTGATGCCAGCGCGCAGACGCTGCCGCAGTTGCATGTCAGCGCGGGGCGGCGTGGACTGGAAGTCGAGCTGGCACCCGCCGACCTGCTGCGCCTGACCGGCGGCCATTACGCCGCGATCGGCAGGCCCCGCTGATGCGCTGGCCATGGTCCGCATCGCCGCCACCGCGGCTGGATGATCCGCAGGCTGACGTGCTGCTGCAGGATCTGCTGTCGCGCGATGCCAGTCGTATCCATGCCGCCAGCAGCCGCCTGGCTCGGTTGTTCAGCGCCGCTACGCTTGATGCACTGGCGCCACATGCCGAACGGATCGAGCAGGCCTGCCAGGGCATGCAGCTCGGCGGTGCGCTGGTGAGCAACGACGTGCACCTGAAAGCCGCACTGCGCTGCCTGCGCTATTGGCGCGAACGCAGCGGCTGCCTGTGCGCGCTGTATCCAGATTATCTGTTCTTCGACCCACGCCGTCTGATTGAACAGGGGCATGTGCAGCTGCTGCAACTGGGCGTGGCCGAGGACGGCTGGGGTGACCGGCATCGAGTGGCCTGCACAAACTGCAGCCAGCAATGGGACGCCACTGACCGCGAGTACCACTACCCTTGGTGGGAGTGGATCGTGGTCGCCGATGATTGAAGCCACGCATGGCGTGGCTCCGCCGCGAAGGTGGGTCTACGCCAAGCTGGTTGCGCCGGTTCCGGTTACGGATGCCAAACAGGCGCATCCATCATTCGTTGAGGGCGAAGGTCACCGGCACTTCCATCACACTCATGGCGGGCAGTGCAGGCTGTTGCACGTCGCGTTGCATGGTCCACGAGCGGACCCCCTTGGCCGCTGCCGTGTCCAGCACCGCGTGACCGCTGGACACGCGTACTACCGCTGCAACAACCCGGCCGTTCTCGTTCACCAGCGCCCTCAGACGCACTTTGCCCTGCAACCCGTCACGGACAGCCGTAGCCGGATATTCCGGAATGCCGGGCTTCCAGTTGCCGCTGGCGGCAGGGAACAACGTGGTCTTGGACGACAGCGGACAACGTGCAGGCAAACGCAGCTCCAGAGAGAGCGGCTGCGCAGATGGCTGCGGTTCCACGGCGGCCTTGCATGCGGCCATCGACACCGCTTCCAGCATGCGTTGCTGGCGCGCCAATGCGTCCGCATCAACAGCCACGACGTGCAGTGTGCAGCGCCCTTGCTGGACACGTGCCTGCAGCGCGGTGACGCCCACATCCTGGATGGATGTCGCGTCCGTCAATCCACCGCATGCCGCGGCAGCATCGTAACGCTGGGCCGAACCGTCGAATGAACCCAGCAAGGCGCCCAGTGCCAACGCCCACGGCATCCACGTCCTGATCATCATTGCTTCCTGCTGTGATGGAGGCTGCATCGTATCGCGCGGCATCCGGCGCGAATTCACATCCCGACGCGCTGTCGATGCCACGCATGGCGTGGCACTACCTGGCGGCCTCGCACTGCGCTTGGCGACGTTGCGTTCTCACGGCCGCCAGTTGGCGTTGCTCTCCCAGAATGCCACCGCACGCTGGTACGCCTCGCGGTCCAGCGGCACGCCCGAACCACCTTCCTCCACACCCAGCGCATTGCGCATCATCGTGATCGGTGCCATCGGCACTTCTTCCGGTTCGGCGGTGTAGATGCAGCCGACGATGCCCCAGTCCGCCGCAATCGGCGATCCCTCCTTCGCCAGCTGCTCGGCGCTGTACAGGATCACCACCAGGTAGTTGGCACGCGGCGATTCCACGCCCTCGAACCAGCGCACCAGCACCGGCAGTTCCTCGCGGTTGCGCGCTTCGTAGCCGCTGCGCAGCTGGTGGCGGTTGGCCTCGGTGATCGGCACCGTCAGGCAGCGCGTGCTGGTCCAGTTCTCGTACACGAACAGTTTGCAGAACGGCGCGTAGCCATCGAGCATCTTCAACGGCGGATGCGCGTTCAGATGCGCCTCGAACTGCTCGGCGCTGCAGTCCTGGATGGTGTTGCCGCGCGGCACGCGGGGGAACAGGCGGGGGCGGGCGAAATCGGTGAGGACGATGGACATGGCGAACCACGGACTGGAACAGACCGTCAGGGTAACGGGTCGGACGGCAGTGCGTCTGCCAAACACGCTCTCTGCCCGCATTGGTTCCACCACATCAGCACTCAAGAAATTCCAGCGCATGCCGCCATGACTTCGGTGGCTGGAAAATCAGCTGCAAGTTCGATGACATCAATTTCAGGACGAAATCCTCATGGCAACCCATAAAGTACATTTCACCCTGCCTTCCCGCGAACTGGGTAAGGCTGATGTGTCATTCGCCGTCCGCAAGGATGACGACAAGTTCGGCGAGCTCAAGGTGTCCAACGGGTCTGCGGTATGGTTTCGCGCCGATGGAAAAAAAGGCTATCGACTCAGCTGGAGCAAGCTCGATGCGCTGTTTGCCGAGCATGGCAACAAGGTCGAAAAGCGCTGAGAGTCACGCCAGCTGGTGACTTGGGTGGCCTGTGGTGAAAGCCATAGGCCATTCCATACGGAGCGGATCGTGGCCCCCCCGCGGGCCGAGACCACCATTTGCACATCCATCTCGATGGAGAGATATACTACTAAGCACCCGCCGCTGCCGCCCGTGCCATGACCGCCATCAGCTTCGAGTTCTATCCGCCCAAGACCGACGAACAGCGCACCCAGCTGGACCGTGCCGCGGCCAAGCTGAAGGCGTATGCCCCCGAGTACGTGTCCTGTACCTTCGGCGCCGGTGGCTCGACCCTCAGCTACACCTCCGAGACCGTGCGCCATCTCAACCAGCACCACGGCTTCGAGGCGGCCCCGCATCTGTCCTGCGTGGGCGGCACCCGCCAGGAGATCCGCGAGCTGCTCAAGCTGTACCGCGCCATCGGCTGCCGGCGTCTGGTCGCGCTGCGCGGTGACCTGCCGTCGGGCATGGGCTTCCCTGGTGACATGCGTTACGCCTCCGAACTGATCGCCTTCATCCGCGCCGAACACGGTGATGCCTTCCGCATCGAAGTGGGCGCGTATCCGGAAACGCATCCGCAGGCGCAGGACGCCCTGCTCGACCTGAAGCACTTCAAGGCCAAGATCGACGCGGGCGCTGATGCGGCGATCACCCAATATTTCTTCAACCCCGATGCCTACTTCCACTTCGTCGACGAAGTGCAGCGGCTTGGCGTGCAGGTGCCGATCACCCCGGGCATCATGCCGATCTCCAACTTCAGCCAGCTGCGCCGCTTCTCCGAACAGTGCGGTGCGGAGATCCCGCGCTGGATCAGCCGCAAGATGCAGGCCTACGGTGACGATGCCGAATCGGTGCGCGCCTTCGGCGCCGAAGTGGTAGCCAAGCTGTGCCAACGCCTGATCGAAGGGGGCGCACCGGGCCTGCATTTCTACACGTTGAACCTGGCCAAGCCGACGGTCTCGGTACTGACGTTGCTGCGCGGCTGAAAAGTACGCTGCGTTATCGCAATCGGCGCTACGCTGCGTCGATGAAGCTCGTCCTCTCCCTGTTGCTGCTCCTGCTGCTGCCCGGCGTCTGCGCCGTCGCACAGGCGCAACCCACGCGCTTGAATCGCTGCACCGATCCGCAGGGACAAAGTGTCTACACCGACCGCCCCTGCGACAGCCTGGGTGCGCAGTCCCGGCGTCCGCCGCCGGCGCCTTCCGGCAACACCCTGCAGCGCGACAGCCTCGGCAGCAGCTGCCCACGTCGGCTGAGTGAATTGGTGCAGGCGTTGCACACGGCGGTCGCCATCGGTGATGTGAACCGGCTTTCTTCGCTGTACCTGTGGGGCGCGGTGTCCGATGCGGGCGCTCAGCGGATTCTTGGCCAGCTGGAATCGGTGGTGCGGCGGCCGCTGGTGGACGTGGTGCCGGTGTATCCGCGGCAGGATATGGATGAAGGTGCGGGCACTGCTGCGCAGGTACCGGAATTGGAATCGGAACCGACGGCGCGGCGCCATCCGGTCGGGTTGCGGTTGGAGCAGACCCTGCCGGGCAGCGCCACGCGCGCGGCGACCGTGCTTGGGCTGCGGCGGCAATATGGGTGTTTCTGGATTACGTTGTGAGCGGTGCTGCGGAACCGCCATCCACGCATGGCGTGGATCTACTGGTCCCTGCGTGGTTTGGATCTGCTCATCCACGCATGGCGTGGATCTACTCGTCCCTGTATGGCGTCGGATCGGTACCCGTGCAGGGCATCAGGCCGGCCACAGTCCGCGGATGGCGGCGATACCCTGCCCGCCATGACGGCGGGCCTCGATCACGTGCTGGGGCGTCATGCCGCCGAGCGCGTAGATCGGCAGCGAGACCTGCGCGCGCATCGCGGCGAAGGCTTCCCACCCCAACGGCACTGCATCGGGATGGCTCGCAGTAGCCTGCACCGGGCCCAGCACAGCGAAGTCGCAGCCCAACCGTTGCGCGTGCAACAGCTGCTCAAGATCATGGCAGGAGGCGGCCACCAGTTGCCCGGCCGGCAGCGGCCGTTCCTGCAGTGACTGCAGCTGCTCGCTTCCCAGGTGCACGCCGACGCCGAGGGTGCGTGCCAGCTCGATATCGCGGTTGAGCAGCCACTGCACACCGCGCCGATGCGCGCGCACGGCCTGCTCGATCATGCCCTGCCGCTGCGGATGCTCGGCCGGCAGGCGCAGCTGGATGCGTTGCTGACCCGATGCGACCGCCTGCTGCAGCTGGCCGTGCCAGCGCTGCAGGGCACCCTCATCCGTGTCCGGCGCTGGGGTGATCAGGTAGCAGTCCGGCTGCCGCAGCACAGCCACCACCGGCAGGTCGGCCGGCGGCATGGAATAGCGGGCCAGCTTGTCCGGCGCCACCCAGGTGATGGCCTGGCCCTCGCGTCCACGCGGGCTGCCCTTCCAGCTGCGTACGTGCCGCACCTCCAGGATCAGGTCCTTGTCCGGGTAGCGCTGCGGCACGTCCATGATCCACTCGCCCACCTCGGCCTCGATGCCCAGCTCCTCGTGCAGTTCACGCGCCAGCGCCTGTTCGGAGGTCTCACCGGGCTCGCGCTTGCCGCCCGGGAATTCCCAGAGGCCGGCCATGTCGCGGCTTTCGGTACGTCGGTTGAGCAGGATGCGGCCGCGGGCGTCAGTGATGACGGCGGCTACGACGTGGATCGATCGTTTCGGGGAAGGCATGGGGGGAGCATGCCGAAAACCGGGGCACCGGCGCAATCGCCGAACGCTTCAAGGCCCATAACAGGAAAGCCCCGCTTTCGCGGGGCTCTCCGGGGGTCAGCTCAGCTGGCCGTGGCAGTGCTTGTACTTCTTGCCGCTGCCGCACGGGCACGGATCGTTGCGACCGATCTTCGGCTCGTCACGCTGCAGCTGGGCGGCCTCGACCTGCGCCGCTTCCTCATCGGCACTGTAGCCGCCTGCGTCCTGGTGCTGGAACTGCGACTGCTTCAGGCGGGCTTCCACCTGCTGGCGCTCGGCCGCTTCCAGTGCCTGCACTTCCTCGTCGCTGCGGATGCGCACGCGGGCCAGCAGGGTCACCACTTCGCGCTTGACGTTCTCCAGCATGTCCGAGAACAGCTCGAAGGCTTCCTTCTTGTATTCCTGCTTCGGCTGCTTCTGCGCATAACCGCGCAGGTAGATGCCCTGGCGCAGGTAATCCATGCGGGCCAGGTGCTCCTTCCAGCTCTGGTCGAGCACGGTCAGCATCACGTGCTTCTCCAGCGCGCGCATGGTCTCTTCGCCCACACCCGCTTCCTTCTCGGCGAAGTGCTGGTTGATGCGTTCCTGCACCTTGGCGGTGATGCCTTCGGCGTCCAGTTCCTCGTGCGACTTGACCAGATCGGTCAGCGACATGTCCACGCCGAAGTCCGACTGCAGGGTGGCTTCCAGGCCACGCAGGTCCCACTGCTCGTCCACCGAGTTCGGCGGCACGAAGCGGGCGACGATGTCGAAGATCACGTCGTCGCGGATGCCATCGACGTTGTCCTTCACCGACTCGGCGTCAAGCAGTTCGTCGCGCTGGGCGTAGATCACCTTGCGCTGGTCGTTGTTGACGTCGTCGAAATCCAGCAGGTTCTTGCGGATGTCGAAGTTGTGGGCCTCGACCTTGCGCTGCGCCTTTTCAATCTGGCGGCTGACAAGGCGGTCCTCGATGACGTCGTCTTCCTTCATGCCCATCATGCGCATGGCCTTCTGCACCCAGTCGGAGGCGAAGATGCGCATCAGGTTGTCTTCCAGCGACAGGTAGAAACGGGACGAACCCGGGTCACCCTGGCGGCCCGAACGGCCACGCAGCTGGTTGTCGATACGACGCGATTCGTGGCGCTCGGTACCAACGATGTGCAGGCCGCCCGCCGCCTTGACCGCGTCATGGCGCTTCTGCCACTCGGCCTTGATCGCCGCCTTCTGCTCGTCGGTCGCGCCTTCGCCCAGCTCGTGGATTTCCGCTTCCAGCGAACCACCCAGCACGATGTCGGTACCACGACCTGCCATGTTGGTGGCGATGGTCACGGCGGCCGGACGACCAGCGTTGGCGACGATGGTCGCTTCGCGGTCATGCTGCTTGGCGTTGAGCACTTCGTGCTTCACACCCGCCTTGCGCAGGTGCTCGGACAGCATTTCCGAGGTTTCGATCGAGGTGGTACCCACCAGCACCGGCTGGCCGCGCTTGGCGCATTCTTCGATGTCGGCCAGCACCGCATTGAACTTGCCCTTGCGGTTGAGGAACACCTGGTCCGGGCTGTCCTTGCGGATGGTCGGACGGTTGGTCGGGATCACCACCACTTCCAGGCCGTAGATGCTCTGGAATTCGAACGCTTCGGTATCGGCCGTACCGGTCATGCCGGACAGCTTCTTGTACATGCGGAACAGGTTCTGGAAGGTGATGCTGGCCAGCGTCTGGTTCTCGCGCTGGACCGGCACCCCTTCCTTCGCTTCCACCGCCTGGTGCAGGCCATCGGACCAGCGGCGGCCAGCCAGGGTACGGCCGGTGAATTCGTCGACGATGACCACTTCGCCATCGCGCACGATGTAGTCCACATCACGCTGGTAGATGGCGTGCGCGCGCAGGGCGGCGTTGAGGTGGTGGACCACGGTCAGGTTCTGCGCCGCGTACAGGCCTTCGGTCTCGGCATCGAGGATGCCGGCGTCGACCAGCAGCTGCTCGGCGTGCTCCATGCCCGCTTCGGACAGGTGCACCTGCTTGCCCTTCTCATCGACCCAGAAGTCGCCCTCACCGTCTTCCGCTTCCTGCTTGACCAGGTTCGGCACGATACGGTTGACGCGGATGTACAGCTCCGGGGAATCGTCGGCCGGGCCGGAGATGATCAGCGGGGTGCGCGCTTCGTCGATCAGGATGGAGTCGACTTCGTCGACGATGGCGTAGTGCAGGCCGCGCTGGTAGCGGTCAGCCTTGGACAGCGCCATGTTGTCGCGCAGGTAGTCGAAACCGAATTCGTTGTTGGTGCCGTAGGTGATGTCCGAACCATAGGCTTCACGCTTGTCGCTGTGCGGCATGCCCGGGTAGACCACGCCCACGCTCAGGCCCAGCCAGTTGTACAGCTTGCCCATCTGCGCGGCATCGCGGCGGGCCAGGTAGTCGTTCACGGTGACCACGTGCACGCCCTTGCCTTCCAGCGCGTTGAGGTACACCGGCAGGGTCGCCACCAGGGTCTTGCCTTCACCGGTGCGCATTTCTGCGATCTTGCCCAGGTGAAGCACCATGCCGCCGATCAGCTGCACGTCGTAGTGGCGCATGCCCAGCACGCGGCGACCGGCCTCGCGGCAGACCGCGAAGGCTTCCGGCAACACCTTGTCCAGGGCTTCACCACCGGCGATGCGCTGCTTGAACTCCGGCGTCTTGGCCTGCAGCTGCTCGTCGGAAAGCTTCTCGATCTCCGGCTCCAGCGCATTGATCTTGGCGACGATGCGGTTGAGCTGGCGCAGCTGTCGTTCATTACGACTGCCAAATACGCGGGTAAGCAGGCTGTTGATCATTGAAGGAACCGGGTTGGATGGGAATGCCGCACGGCTCCGGGAGGATCCGTCCGCCGCAAACGAAACAGGGCGCCTGGCGCCCTGTCGATGGCAACACCCATTGTAGCTTGGGATGGGCGGCAGGGGTTTCAACCCTGTGGCGGCAATGGCATCCGAACATTCCCGGTAGTGCCGGCCGCTGGCCGGCAATCCGCGATGCTGCCGAAGATCATGAGGTTGCCGGCCAGCGGCCGGCACTACCGCCCCCGGAGTACGGGGGCAGCGCCATGGGCGCGGGGGCGTGGGTCTACCGCATCAACCGCGGGTGATGCGCCCGACCGGGGTATTGCCGCCATCGCCGAGGAACTTGCGCGGGTTGACCACGTTGCCGTTCTCCCACACCTCGAAGTGCACGTGGGCGCCGGTCGAACGACCGGTGGAACCGGCCTTGGCCACTTCCTGGCCAGCGCGGACGAGGTCGCCGACCTTCACCACCAGGCGCGAATTGTGCGCGTAGCGGGTGACGTAGCCATTGCCGTGGTCGACGTCGACCACGTTGCCGTAGCCGCCCTTGACCCCGGAGAAGCTGACCACGCCATCGGCCACGGCCATCACCGGGTCACCGACGCGGGCGTGGAAGTCCATGCCCTTGTGGGTGGCAGCACCGCGACCGAACGGGTCAGCGCGGGTACCGAAGCCGGAAGTGACATAGCTGTTGCGGATCGGCATGCGCGAGGGCACGGCGTTCTGCTGCAGCTGGTGGTCGAACATCAGCGATTCCATCACCGACAACTGGCGGCCTGAAGCAGCGAAGCGCTGCTCCAGCACCTGTAAGTCGGCGTTGACGTCCTTCACCGGGATGTCGGCGGTCGGGCCGCCGGCATCGCCGTCACCGAGGCCGGGGGTCTCGTTGAAGTCGAATTCGCCGTCTTCCAGCTTGCCCATCTGGGTCAGCCGCTCGCCCAGGGCGTTCAGGCGGGTGGCCTGTGCCTGCAGCTCGCCGAGGCGGGCGGCCAGCGCGTTGACCTGGGTCTGCGCATCGCGCTGGACCTTGGCCAGCTCGGCCTCCTGGCGGTCGACCTTGGCCTGCAGGCGCGAATCATTGAGCGCACTGGCGCCAATGCCGCCGGCAAGGCCGATAATGCAACCTGCGCCGAGCACGCTGCCCAGCAGGGCTCGGGGGCGGTCCTCGAAGTAGAACCGCAAACGCGTGAGCGCCGATTTGGCCTGTCCTTCACGCGTTTTGATTACGATCTTTTTGAATGCCATCAGTGAGTTTTCATGTCTGAGCCGAAATCCAGCGTTCGTCCCGCATCCAGACCGAAACCGGCCCTGGATGTAGTGATGGCGGACAAAAGCGGGAACCCGCTGCGGCGTGCCCTATGGCTCGACGCGCTGGACCGTCAGTTGCGCCCCCAGTTGCCGCCACCTCTGCGCAGCCGTTGCCGGCTGGCCAATGTGGACGGGGAACACCTCGTTTTTCTCGTCGAGTCCCCGGTCTGGCATGCCAAGTTGCGGCTTGCCGAAGCCCAGTTGCTCGACGCGGCCCGGTCCATCGGGCTGAAGGCCACCAAGGTGACCGTCAAGACTGCGTCTCCCACTCCCACGCGCTCCCCAGCGCTCGACAACCGGAATGGACCCCACGCAGTTTCAGCCGCCACGCACAAAGGGCTACGCGACGCCTTGGCAGCTCTGCAGGACCTTCCTTCGAAACCGAAGCGGGAAACCTGAAAGCAGCGGAGCGTCCTGCTCCACTCCCCGTCGCGCGTGTCACCGCAGCGTGAAACATTTCGGGGGCCGGGTCGCATCCTAGCTGGCCCCGGTGGGGCAGTCGTTAGATTGTTGTTAAAACAACGTTAAATTCAGGCTTCCGATCCAACAGGTTCACAAAACCGTGACCTCGTCCCGGCCGTCGCGTCACCCACTGCGCCAGTGCCTCAAGGAACGTCGGAAACGCAAACGCCGCCCTGGAAGGCGGCGTTTTTTCTTTTAACTTCAACAACTTGTGTAATCAGGCGTAGGCCGGCGTGGCGTACACCACCGGGTCCGGCACCGCCGGCGAGTCGTAGGTGACCCATTCCCAGGCGGTGGCATCGGCCATCAGCGCCCGCACCAGCTTGTTGTTGAGCGCGTGGCCGGACTTGAAGCCCTCGTACGCACCCAGCACCTGGCCGCCGGCCAGATAGAGGTCGCCGATCGCATCGAGGATCTTGTGGCGCACGAATTCGTCGGCGTAGCGCAGGCCGTCTTCGTTGAGCACGCGGAACTCATCGAGCACGATGGCGTTGTCCATCGAACCGCCGAGGCCGAGATTGCGCTCGCGCATGTATTCCAGATCGCGCATGAAGCCGAAGGTGCGCGCGCGGGAGATTTCCTTGGTGTAGGCCATCGTCGAGAACTCGATTTCCTGGCGCGACTGCTTGGCCGGGATCATCGGGTGGTCGAACTGGATGGTGAAGCCCAGCTTGTACCCCTCGTACGGGGTAAAGCGGGCCATCTTGTCGCCCTCGGTCACTTCCACGGTCTTCAGCACGCGGATGAAGCGCTTGGGCGCATCCTGTTCCACGATGCCTGCCGACTGTAGCAGGAACACGAACGGGCCGGACGAACCGTCCATGATCGGCAGCTCGGCCGAGGACAGTTCGACGATGATGTTGTCCACACCCAGGCCGGCCAGGGCCGACATCAGGTGTTCGACGGTCTGGATCTTGGCGTCGTTGCAGGTCAGGCCGGTGCACAGGGTCACTTCGGTGACCAGTTCGGCCTTCGCAGGTACTTCCACCACCGGGTCCAGGTCCACGCGCCGGAACACGATGCCATGGTTGACCGGCGCCGGACGCAGGGTCATGTAGACCTTGTCACCGCTGTGCAGGCCTACGCCGGTGGCGCGGATCGTGTTCTTGAGGGTGCGTTGCTGGATCATGGGGGACGACCGGAAGTGACACATTAGATTAACACGCAGGGTCCCCTACCCCGACTGAAACGCCGGCAGGACACACCGGCGCGCCGGTAGGACGCGCGTGAAGCAGGGCGGCCGGGCCCATCCTAGCCCGGCGCCCGCGTTTTCAGGACATGGTGGCGCAACCCGGGGGGGACAAGCCCCGGGCAGCGTCGATCAGTCCGCCTGGCGGCGCAGGAACGCCGGGATGTCCAGGTAATCGTTCGGCAGTTCCGCAGCAGCCGGGGCCGAGGAGGCCGGAGCCGACGGGGTGGAAGCCGCCACGCTGTCGCTGCTGGCCCGACGCAGGCCCAGGCCCATGCCACCGACGGCCTTGGACACCGCATCGCCGCCGTTGTCGAACTCGCCGAACTCCGGCTGGCCGGTGGTGGCGTTGCGGACCAGCTTGATCGGTGCACGCTCGCCCGGACGCTGGGTCTTGCTGGCCGAGACGCGGTTCAGACCCGTGGCGACCACGGTCACGCGCACTTCGTCCTGCATGTCCGGATCGAGCACGGTACCCACCACCACGGTCGCGTCTTCCGAAGCGAAGCCGTCGATGGTGCGGCCGATCTCGTCGAACTCGGCCATGGTGAAGTCGGCACCGGCGGTGATGTTGACCAGGATGCCGTTGGCACCGGCCAGGTTCACATCGTCCAGCAGCGGGTTCTGGATGGCCGACTCGGCTGCGGCCTGCGCGCGGTCATCGCCGCGGGCGGTACCGGTACCCATCATCGCCAGGCCCATTTCGGACATGACGGTGCGCACGTCGGCGAAGTCGACGTTGATCAGGCCCGGACGCACGATCAGGTCGGCGATGCCCTGCACGGCGCCCTGCAGCACGTCGTTGGCGGCACGGAAGGCCTGGATCATGGTCGCGTTGCGACCCAGCACGGTGATCAGCTTCTCGTTGGGGATGGTGATCAGCGAGTCGCAGTGCTGGCTCAGTTCTTCGATGCCCTTCAGCGCGACCTGCATGCGGCGACGGCCTTCGAACGGGAACGGCTTGGTGACCACGGCCACGGTCAGGATGCCCATTTCCTTGGCCAGCTGTGCCACCACCGGCGCAGCGCCGGTACCGGTGCCACCGCCCATGCCAGCGGTGATGAACACCATGTCCGCACCCTGCAGCGCGTCCATGATGCGCTCACGGTCTTCCAGCGCAGCCTGGCGGCCGACTTCCGGATTCGCGCCTGCGCCCAGGCCCTTGGTGACATTGGTACCCAGCTGCAGCTGCAGCTTGGCACCACAATTCTTGATGGCCTGCGAATCGGTGTTGGCGGTGATGAATTCCACGCCGTCCACTGCCGAGTTGACCATGTGCGCCACGGCATTGCCGCCGCCGCCGCCCACGCCAACAACCTTGATCACCGCATTGGGTGCCATCTTTTCGATCAGTTCAAAATGCGCCATGTCCGTGTCCTCGTTGTATCCGCTTTCGATTGCATGGGCCTTCGGGCGTCCTGCCTTCGTGCTGCATGCCGTCGTTGCGGCTGTGTGGGTTATGTGTTGCCGGTGTTGCGTCGTGTTGCCGGTGTTGCAACCGGGCGAGCCCGGGTGGTGCAGGCTCCGCGTCAGAATTCGCCGCGGAACCAGGTCTTGAGTTTCTTGAACATGCTTCCAGCGCGACCGGTCGGCAGCGACGGCCGGCGCGGATGCTCGATCTGGCTGCCCATCAGCAGCAGGCCCACGCCGGTGGCGTGCACCGGGTTGCCCACCACTTCGCCCAGCCCGGTGACGTGCTGCGGGATGCCCACGCGCACCGGCATCTGCAGCATTTCCTCGGCCAGTTCGACCACGCCTTCCATCTTCGAGGCACCACCGGTCAGCACCATGCCGGCGCGCACCAGTTCCTCGAAGCCGGAGCGGCGCAGTTCGGCCTGCACCATTTCGAAGATTTCTTCGTAGCGGCCCTGCACGGCCTGCGCCAGCGCGTGGCGCGGCATGCGGCGCGGCGGACGATCACCGACCGACGGCACCTGGATGCTTTCCTCGGCGGTGGCCAGCTGGGCCAGGGCACACGCGTAGCGCACCTTGATCTGCTCGGCTTCCGGGGTCGGCGTGCGCAGCATGTGCGCGATGTCGTTGGTCACGTGGTCGCCGGCGATCGGCAGCGAGGCGGTGTGGCAGATCGCACCCTGCACGAACACCGCGATGTCGGTGGTGCCGGCGCCCATGTCGACCAGCACCACGCCCAGCTCGCGCTCGTCGGCGGTCAGCACCGCCACGCTGGAGGCCAGCGAAGACAGCACCAGGTCGTCCACCTGCAGGCCGCAGCGCTGCACGCACTTGCTGATGTTGGCGGCGGCCGACTGCGCGCACACCACCAGGTGCGCATGCACTTCCAGGCGCACGCCGGTCATGCCGACGGGGTTGCGGATGCCTTCCTGCGAATCGTCCAGCACGTACTCGCGCGGGATCGCATGCAGGATCTTCTGGTCGGCCGGAATCGCCACCGCCTTGGCCGCATCGAGCACGCGATCCAGGTCGCCCCAGGTCACTTCGCCGTCGCGGATCGGCACGATGCCGGGCGAGTTCTTGCACTGCACGTGGTTGCCGGAGATGGAGGCATACACCGAGCGGATCTCGCAGCCGGCCATCAGCTCGGCTTCTTCAACCGCACGCTGGATCGACTGCACGGTCGATTCGATATCCACCACCACGCCGCGCTTGAGGCCGCGCGACTCGTGCGAGCCGATGCCGATCACCTCGATCGGGTTGCCCGGCGAATACTCGCCCACCAGCGCCACCACCTTGGAGGTGCCGATATCCAGGCCGACGATCAGCGATTTGTCACCCTTGCGATTCATGTTCTTTCCTGCGTCCTTCGTGCCGGGGTGCCCGGTGCATTGGCGGGGGCGGCCGGAGTGCCCCAGCTCAGCGTGAAACCATTGGTATATCGGAGGTCGGCGCGCTCGATCGGCGCGGCCTGGTTGGCCAGCTGCGGCAGCACGCGCACGAAGCGCTGCAGGCGCGAACGCGCGTCATCGCGGCCGACCACCACTTCAGTGCCGTTGCTCAGCAGCAGCGACCAGCTGCCGCGCGCGTCCATGGTCAGCCGGCGCACATCGACGCCAGCCGGCGCGAACAGTGCGCGCGAATCGTTGTAGAGCTTGACCACTTCTTCGGTCTGGCTGTCCGGGCCATCCAGCTCAGGCAGCTGCAGGTCGGCCAGCTTCTTCGGCGTGGGGAACAGCTTGCCCTGCTCGGACAGCAGGCGACCTTCACCCCAGCGCGCGAACGGCTTGTGCTCGACCAGCGTCACTTCCAGCACGTCCGGCCACTGCTTGCGCACCTGCGCGCTTTCCACCCACGGCAGTTTTTCCAGCGCGTCCTGCGCGTCCTGCAGCTTCACCGCGAAGAAACCGGCATGTGCATACGGCAGCAGCACCTGCTGCAGCTGTTCCGGCGGCACCCGCTTGAACTCACCGTGCACGCGCAGCTTCGCCAGCGGCCAGCGCTCGGCGCCGACCCAGCCATTGACCACGGCCACCACCGGCAGTGCAACCACCGACAGTGCCAACAGCCAGACGAAGATGCGCAGCACCGCGTTCATGCGTGCGATGCCTCCAGGGTCTGTTCCAGCACGCGCCACACCAGCTCTTCGAAGCTGATGCCGGCCTGCCCGGCCGCCTTGGGCACCAGCGAGTGGCTGGTCATGCCCGGCGCGGTGTTCACTTCCAGCAGGAAGAAGCGGCCGCTGGCGCGATCACGCATCACATCCACGCGACCCCAGCCACGGCAACCCGCGGCGCGGAAGGCCGCCAGCGCGATGCGGCGGATCTCTTCTTCGTCATCACCATCCAGGCCCGGGCACAGGTACTGGGTGTCTTCGGCGATGTACTTGGCGTTGTAGTCGTACCACTGGCCCTTGGGCACGATGCGGATCGACGGCAGCGCGACATCACCCAGGATGGCCACGGTCAGTTCATCGCCGACCACCATCTGTTCCATCAGCAGCTGGCCGTCGTAGCGCGCGGCCAGGGCCACCGCTTCGTCCAGGCCGGCGTCGTCGGTGACCCGGCTGATGCCCACGCTGGAGCCTTCGTTGGCCGGCTTGACCACCACCGGCAGGCCGAGCTCGGCGGCCAGCGCGTGCACCGTGGAGGCATCGACCTTCCGATACTGCGGGGTCGGCAGGCCCAGCGACAGCCACACCTGCTTGGTGCGGATCTTGTCCATGCTCAACGCCGAGCCCAGCACGTTGGAACCGGTGTAGGGCACGCCGAAGGCGTCCATCAGGCCCTGCACGATGCCGTCCTCACCACCGCCGTTGTGGCCGTGCAGGATGTTGAACACGCGATCGATGCCGCCGGCCGCCAGCGCCTTGGCCAGCGCCGGAATGCCATCGATGGCGACCGCATCGACGCCGCGCGATTGCAGCGCTTCCAGTACGTTGCGGCCCGAATCCAGCGACACTTCGCGTTCACTGGAGCTGCCCCCGAGCAGCACCGCGACGCGGCCGAACACGGCCGGGTCGGTGCTGCGCAGCGACGGGAAGGTCAGCGTGCTCACGCCTCGCCCTCCGCCTTGAAACCTTCCACTGCAATGTGGCTGGCGACGGCGCCGATGTCGCCGGCCCCCATCATCAGCAGCAGATCACCGTCCTGCAGCACGTCCGGCAGCACGGTGGCGAGTTCGGACGCCTTGCCGACCACCACCGGCTCGCTGCGGCCACGCGCACGGATGGCGCGGGCCAGCGCGTGCGAATCAGCACCGGCGATCGGCTCTTCGCCGGCCGGATAGACCTCGCTCAGCACCAGCGCATCGACGCTCGACAGCACCGCTGCGAACTTGTCGAACTGATCGCGGGTACGGCTGTAACGGTGCGGCTGGAAGGCCACCACCAGGCGCTTGTCGGCCCAGCCACCACGCGCGGCGGCGAACACCGCTTCCAGCTCGCTCGGATGGTGACCGTAGTCGTCGATGATGCGGACCTTTGCACCAGTGGCGGTGGTCACTTCGCCCAGATCGTTGAAGCGGCGACCGACGCCAGCGAAGCTGGCCAGCGCCCGCGCGATCGTGTCCGGAGACACACCCAGCTGCCAACCCACCGCCGCAGCGGCCAGCGCATTGAGCACGTTGTGCTTGCCCGGCAGCGCCAGCACCACTTCCTGGCTGGTGCCCTGCGGCAAGCGCAGGGTGAAGCGCATGCGCGAACCTTCCTGCACCACGTTCTCGGCGCGCACGTCGGCCTGCGGGCTCATGCCGTAGCTCATCACGTGGCGCGGAGTCTTGGCGGCCAGTGCGGCCACTTCCGGGTCGTCGATGCACAGCACCGCCAGGCCGTAGAACGGCAGGCGCTGCAGGAACTCGGCGAACGCCGCCTGCACGCGGGCGAAGTCGTTGCCGTAGTTCTCCAGATGATCGGAATCAATGTTGGTGATGATCGACATCAACGGATTCAGGCGCAGGAAGCTGCCATCGCTCTCGTCAGCCTCGGCCACCAGCCACTGGCCTCCGCCGAGCTTGGCGTTGGCACCTGCCGCCAGCAGCTGGCCACCGATCACGAAGGTCGGGTCCAGCCCGCCTTCGCTCAGCACCGCAGCGGTCAGGCTGGTGGTGGTGGTCTTGCCATGGGTACCGGCCACGGCGATGCCGCGGCGGAAGCGCATCAGTTCGGCCAGCATCGCCGCGCGCGGCATGATCGGAATGCGCTGGCTGCGCGCCTCCATCAGCTCCGGGTTGTCTTCGCGGATCGCGCTGGAGACCACCACGCAGTCCGTACCCAGCACGTTGGCAGCGGAATGGCCGCGCATGATGCGCGCGCCCAGGCCGGCCAGGCGACGGGTCGCGGCGTTGTCGGCGTTGTCCGAACCGGACACTTCATAGCCCAGCGTCAGCATCACTTCGGCGATGCCGCTCATGCCGGTGCCACCGATGCCGACGAAATGCACGCGCGGGAACGCGCGCACCAGATCGTTGGTGTCATGCAGGCGGCGGATCATGCGCGGCCTCGCGCAGGGCAGGCGCTGGAGCGTGCCTTCTTCATACAGCTTCCTCGAGAATGATATCGGCGATGCGCTCGGCGGCATCGACCTTGGCCAGGGCACGCGCGGCTTGCGCCATCTGCATGCGGCGGGCGGGATTTTCGGACAGATCACGCAGCAGCGCGGCAATGCCGTCTGCCAGCGTTTCGTCCTGCTTCAGCAATACGGCCGCGTCGCGCTCGACCAGATACTCCGCATTGCGGGTCTGGTGATCGTCGACAGCAGCGGGGAATGGCACCAGCACGCTGCCGATGCCGACCGCACAGAGCTCGGCCAGCGTGGATGCGCCGGAACGGCACACCACCAGGTCGGCCCAGGCGAAGGCTTCGGCCATGTCGGCGATGAACGGCGTCACTTCGCCCTGCACGCCGGCCTTGGCATAGGCCTCCACCGCTTCGGCATGCAGCTTCTCGCCACTCTGGTGACGCACCACCACCGGCACCTGCGCACCGAGCGCGGCCAGTGCCTGCGGCACACCACTGTTGAGGGCGCGTGCGCCCTGGCTGCCGCCCAGTACCAGCAGGCGCAGCGGACCGCTGCGATCAGCCAGCCGCTGTTCCGGCGGTGCGACGGCGGCGATTTCGGCGCGCACCGGGTTGCCCACGAACTCCTCGCGTGCAGCGAAGGTGCCCGGGAAACCAGTCAGCAGGCGGCGCGCGTAGCGCGACAGGATGCGGTTGGTCAGGCCCGGCGCGCGGTTCTGTTCGTGCACGATCAACGGCAGGCCGTGCAGGCGCGCGGCCATGCCACCGGGACCGGAGGCGAAGCCACCGAAAGCAACCACCGCGCGCGGCTGGCGATCACGGATGATCAGGCCGGCGGCACGCAGCGCGCGCATCAGGCGCCAGGGCGCAGCCAGCAGGGCCAGCTTGCCCTTGCCGCGCAGACCGGTGATGGCCAGCGTATCGATGTGGATGTCGTGCTGCGGAACCAGACGGGTTTCCATTGCACCAGCGGCGCCCATCCAGGTGACCGGCACGCCACGCGCGCGCAGCACCCGGGCCACGGCCAGGCCCGGGAAGATATGCCCGCCGGTACCACCGGCCAGGATCATCACCGGCCGGGCGTTGTTCTGGACTGTGCTCATCCGAGCCTCCCGAAGGTAGGTTCGACGCGCGACTGCAGGCGGCTGGTGCCGCGCACGGCGGCCGGCTCGGCCGCAGCCGGTTCGGCGGCCATCGGCACCTTCTTCGCCACCGGTGCGGCTGGCGCCTCGGCCGGAGCCGGGCCAGCAACGTCGTCGGCGGCGCCCATGCGCACGGCCTGGCGGCGCTCGGCACGCTTCAGCTCATACGACACGCGCAGCAGCAGGCCCATCGCCACGCAGGTCATCAGCACCGACGAACCGCCCGACGAAATCAGCGGCAGGGTCAGGCCCTTGGTCGGCAGGATGCCCAGGTTCACGCCGATCGAGACGAAGGTCTGCATGCTGATCCACAGGCCGATGCCGAAGGCGATGTAGCCGGAGAAGTGGCGCTTCATTTCCACGCAGCGCATGCCCAGCCAGAACGTACGGCCGACCAGTAGCGCGTACAGGGCCACGATCGTGCAGGTGCCGAGGAAGCCGAATTCCTCGGCAGTGACCGAGAAGATGAAGTCGGTGTGCGCTTCGGGCAGGTAGTACAGCTTCTGCACCGAATTGCCCAGGCCGACGCCGGTCCACTCGCCGCGGCCCACCGCCATCAGCGCGTTGGACAGCTGGTAGCCGTCGCCCTGCTGGTCGGCCCACGGGTCGAGGAAGGAGGTGATGCGGCGCATGCGGTACGGCTCGATGATCGCCAGCGCGCTCATGCCGACCAGGCCGATCACCACCGGCATCGACATGCGCGGCATGTTCACCCCGCCCAGCACCAGCATGCCGGCGGTGATCGCCAGCAGCAGGGTGGACGAACCGAAGTCAGGCTGCAGCAGCAGCAGCACCACCAGCGCACCGGCCACGCCCAGCGGCTTGAGCATTGCCGGCCAGGTGGCGTTGACCTCGTCGCGGAAGCGCACCAGGTAGCTGGACAGCCAGACGATGTAGAGCACCTTCACCGCTTCGACCGTCTGGAACTTGGAGATGCCCAGGTTGATCCAGCGGCGGGCGCCGTTGACGCTGCTGCCCAGGCCGGGGACGAACACCACCACCAGCAGCGCGAAGCAGCCCAGCAGCAGCATCTGGTTGTACTGCTCGATGGTCTTCAGCTCGGTACGCGCGGCCATGATCGCCAGCACGATGCCGACCGCCAGGAAGATCAGGTGGCGGTTGAGGTAGTAGAACGGGCTGCTCATCAACGCGATCGAACTGGACGCGACCATCACCACGCCCAGCCCGGTGAGCGCGATCATCGCGCCGAGCAGCCACTTGTCGTAGCTGCCACCGATGGCCTCAAGGCGTGTTGCCTGGTGCGACAGGTCATTCATCAGCGTACCTTCAACGTGGCCAGGCCGATCAGCACCAGCACGACGGAGATGATCCAGAAGCGCACGATCACGCGCGGCTCCGGCCAGCCCTTCAGCTCGAAGTGGTGATGGATCGGCGCCATGCGGAACACGCGCTTGCCGGTCAGCTTGAACGAGGCGACCTGGATCATCACCGACAGCGTTTCGATGACGAACACGCCGCCCATGATCACCAGCACCAGTTCCTGGCGGGTGATCACCGCGATGGTGCCCAGCACCGCGCCCAGCGACAGCGCGCCGATATCGCCCATGAACACCATGGCCGGATAGGTGTTGAACCAGAGGAAGCCCAGCCCTGCGCCAGCGATTGCCGCGCAGATGATGACCAGCTCACCAGCGCCGGGAATCTGCGGGATCTGCAGGTAGTTGGCGAACACGGCGTTGCCCGAGGCATAGGCGAACACGCCCAGCGCACAGGCCACCAGCACCGTCGGCATGATCGCCAGCCCATCCAGGCCGTCGGTCAGGTTGACCGCGTTGGAGAAGCCGACGATCCAGAAATAGGCAATGGCCACGAAGCCGATGCCGGCCAGCGGCAGCGCCACCGACTTGAACATCGGGATATAGAAGGTCAGCGCCGCCGGCACGTCGGCGGTCTGGAACAGGAAGATGCCTGCAGCCAGGCCGAAGATCGACTGCAGCAGGTACTTCCAGCGCGACTTCAGGCCGTTCGGGTCGCGACGGACGATCTTGATCCAGTCGTCGTACCAGCCGATGGCGCCGAAGCACAGCATCACCGCCAGCACCAGCCACACGTAGCGGTTGCGCAGGTCAGCCCACATCAGCACCGACAGGGTGACGGTGAGCAGGATCAGCGAACCGCCCATGGTCGGCGTACCGGCCTTGGAGAAATGGGTCTGCGGACCATCGGTCCGGATCGGCTGGCCGCCCTTGAACTGGGCGAGCTTGCGGATCATCGCCGGGCCGAGCCACAGCGACAGGAACAGCGCCGTCAACGCGGCAAGGATGGCGCGGAACGTCTGGTAGTTGAACAGCCCGAACAGGCTCTCCAACTGCTGCAACCATCGAGCCAGTTCATACAACATGCGGGGATTCCTCTCCTTGCGCCAGCAGCGCTTTGACAATCGTGTCCATGGCGCTGCCACGGGAACCCTTGACCAGGCAGCGCACGCCGGCGTGCAGCTCGTCCTTCAGCGCCTGCGACAGCGCGTCATGGGTGGTGAAATGACGTCCGCCTTCGCCAAACGCGGCGGCAGCGGCGGCACTGAGCGGGCCCAGTGCATACAGGCGCTTGAGGCCGGCGGCACGCGCGCGGATGCCCGCCTGTGCATGCAGCGCCTCGGCATCGGGACCCAGCTCGCGCATGTCGCCCAGCACCAGCCAGCCCTCTTCCGGTGCGGCGGCCAGTGCGTCGATGGCGGCGGCCAGCGAACCGGGGTTGGCGTTGTAGCTGTCGTCCACCAGCACCGCGCCGTTGTGCAGCTGATGGGCGATCTGGCGGCCCGGCACCGGCTGTGCTTCGGCCAGGCCGGTGGCCACCAGTGACAGCTCGATGCCAGCGGCAAGCGCCAGGCTGGCGGCGGCCAGTGCATTGCTGATGTTGTGGCGGCCCGGCAGGCCCAGCACCACACCCGCCTCGCCCATCGGCGTGACCAGGGTGAAGCGGCTGCCCTGCGCACCGGCGCGGATGTCGCGCGCGGTGACGTCGGCGGTGTGTTCCAGGCCATAGCGCAGCACCCGGCAACGTGCCGGGGTACCGATGAAATGCTGTTCGAACCAGCGCCCGTAGGCGTCGTCGACATTGATCACGGCCACGCCATCGGCCGGCAGTGCGGCGTAGATCGCGCCCTTGGTCACGGCCACGCCGAGCAGGCTGCCCATCCGCTCCAGGTGCGCCGGGGCGATGTTGTTGACCAGGGCATAGCGCGGGCGCGCGATGTCGGTCAGGTAAGCGATGTCGCCCGGCTTGCCGGCGCCCATCTCGTAGACGGCGTAGTCGGCATCTTCCGGTGCGTCGATCACTGCCAGCGGCAGGCCGATCTCGTTGTTGCGGTTGCCCGGGTTGGCGTAGACCACCTTGTGCGCGTGCTGGGCCACCTGCTGCAGGATCGCCAGCAGCAGGCTCTTCACGCTGGTCTTGCCGTTGCTGCCGGTGATGGCGAACAGTTCGGTGGCACGGTCGCGCTGCATGCCGGCGGCGATCTTCGCCAGCGCGCGCTCGCTGTCGGCCACCAGCACCTGCGGCAGGTCCAGCGGCAGCAGGCGCTCGACCAGCAGCGCGCTGGCGCCACGTGCCTGTGCGTCAGCGGCGAAGTCATGGCCGTCGAAGCGTTCGCCACGCAGCGCCACATACAGGCTGCCCGGGCCAAGGCTGCGGGTATCGTTGCTGATGGCGTCGATGGCCACGTCGTCGCCGTGGATCTCGCCACCGGCCCAGTGCGCGATCAGCGAAAGCAGGGTGCGCTTCATGCCGCACCCTCCCCGGCCTGCGCGGAAAGCACACCGACCTTGGCGGCCAGTGCAGCAGCGGCCACTTCGGTGTCGTCGAAGTCATGGCGCACGCCATTCACTTCCTGGTACGGCTCATGGCCCTTGCCGGCAATCAGGATGATGTCGCCGGCACCGGCGCGCTTCACCGCCAGGCCGATCGCGCGCGCGCGGTTGCGCTGCACGGTCACGGTGGAGGCATCAGCGAAGCCGGCCAGGATGTCGGCCACTATCACGTCGC
Organism: Stenotrophomonas sp. SbOxS2; assembly: GCF_013416715.1. Taxonomy (NCBI): domain Bacteria; kingdom Pseudomonadati; phylum Pseudomonadota; class Gammaproteobacteria; order Lysobacterales; family Lysobacteraceae; genus Stenotrophomonas; species Stenotrophomonas sp. SbOxS2. The sequence continues at coordinate 144,607 of NZ_JAAVXD010000006.1, read as the reverse complement.
CATCTTCACCACGCGGGTTGTCGTCGGTGACGATGACCTGGTTGGCCAGACGTTCGGCAATCGCAGCCATCTGCGGGCGCTTGCCGGTATCGCGCTCGCCACCGCAGCCGAACACGCAGAACAGCGTGCCCTGCAGGTGGCCTTGCAGGCTGTCCAGCGCCTGTTCCAGCGCGTCGGGGGTGTGTGCGTAGTCGACCACCACGGTCGGCAGGCCGTCTTCGCCGCCGAGGCGGTTCATGCGGCCACGGATCGGCTGCAGCGCCGACAGCACCTCGGCAATGCGCGGCAGCGGATGCCCCAGCGCATGCAGGCTGCCGGCCACGGCCAGCAGGTTGTCCACGTTGAAGCGGCCCAGCAGCGGCGACTGCACCGCAGCGCGCTGGCCGTCGATGATCAGCTCGAAACCGATGCCGCGGCCATCCAGCCGCAGTGCGTCGGCGCGCACGTTGGCGCCGTCGGCACCGCGCGAACTCAGGCCGATCGCCTGCACGCCCGCCGGCAGGCCGGCGAACAGCTGGCGACCAAATGCATCGTCAAGATTGATCACCGCCGCCTTCAGGCCCGGACGATGGAACAACCGCGCCTTGGCCGCGCCGTAGCTAGCCATGTCGCCGTGGTAATCAAGGTGATCGCGGGTGAGATTGGTGAACACCGCCACGTCGTAGTGCACGGCATCCACGCGGCCCTGGTCCAGTGCGTGCGAGCTGACTTCCATCGCCACCGCACGCGCGCCGTCGTCGCGCAGCTGTGCCAGCAGTGCATGCATCTGCAGCACCAGCGGGGTGGTGAAACCGGTCGGCTCGACCGCACCATAAAGTCCGGCGCCCAACGTGCCGATACTGCCACTGGGCGTACCGAGCAGGTGCCAAGCCTGGGCCAGCAGCTGCACGGTGGAGGTCTTGCCGTTGGTACCGGTCACGCCAACCATGGTCATCGCCCGCGAAGGCGCGCCATGGAACTGGTCGGCCATCGCACCCAAGCGCGCACGCAGGTCCGGCACGGCGATGGCATCGGCCGGTGCAGGCAGTTCGGCGGGCGCCGGTGCTTCAAACAGGATCGCGCCAGCACCGGCTGCGCGCGCCTGCTCGACAAAGCCCAGGCCATGCGCGCCGAAACCGGCGATGGCAACGAAGGCATTGCCGGGGCGCACGGCACGGCTGTCCAGCACCAGGCCGGTCAGAACGGGATCATGGCCCGCCAGGGCCACGTCCGGAAGCAACTGCGAAAGCAACATCGAAGGACTCATTGCGTGCCTCCCGTAGCGGGTGGCACATGGGATTGCGCGCTGGGCAGCGCGGCATCGAATTCAGCGGCGGCATCCACCGGCAGTGCGGCTTCAGCCGGCGGCACCGGCAGCACCGACGCCGAATGGCCGATCTTTCCGGACTGCTGGGCAGCCAGCCACGACTGCAGGTCGTCCAGCGGCACGTCCATCAGGCGCAGGGTGCCTTCCATCACGTTGTGATAGACCGGCGCCGACACCAGGCCGCCGTAGAACTTGCCGCCCTGCGGGTCGTTGATGACGATGACGGTGGCAAACCGCGGATTGGTGGCCGGCACCACGCCGGCGAACAGCGCGTTGTAGTGGCCACGCTCGTAACCACCGGGGCCGGTCTTGCGCGCGGTACCGGTCTTGCCGGCCACGCGATAGCCCAGCACCGCCGCCTGCTTGGCGCCGCCCTGGGTGACCACCGTTTCCATCATCGCCACCACCTGCTTGGCGACGTTCTCGTCGATGATCTGATGACCTTCGTTGCGCTGGCCCTTGACGAACGTCGGCGCAATCAACTTGCCGCCGTTGGCCAGCGCCGAATAGGCGGTGGCGATCTGCAGCGGCGTGACATTCAGGCCATAGCCGTAGGACATGGTCGTCTTGGTGGCACCGTCCCAGTTGGCCGGGCGACGCACTACGCCGCCGGATTCACCCGGGAAACCACTGTGCGGCACCGAGCCGTAGCCGAAGCGGCGCACGCCGTCGTAGAACACCTGGTCCGGCATCTTCGCGGCAACCTTTGCCGCACCGATGTTGGAACTGCGGGTGATCACGCCGGTGACGTTCAGCACGCCGTTGTTGCGCGGCACGTCGCGGATGGTGAAGCGGGCAACCTGCATGTAGCCCGGGTTGGTATCGATCACGGTGTCCTTGGTCACCACCCCGGCCTGCAGCGCCGTGGCGATGGTCAGCGGCTTCATCGTCGAACCCGGCTCGACCAGATCGGTCACCGCACGGTTGCGGCGCGTGTCCGGCACCGCGCCGTTGAGCGAGTTCGGGTTGTAGGTCGGCAGGTTGACCATGGCCAGGATCTCGCCGGTGGTCACGTCCATGATCACCATCGAACCGCCGGCCGCCTTGTTGGCCACCAGCGCATTGCGCAGTTCCTTGAAGGCCAGGTACTGGATGCGGCGGTCGATGCTGAGAGTCAGGTCCTTGCCCGGCTCGGCGGCGCGCAGCAGATCGCTTTCGACGGTCTCGCCCTTGCGGTTGCGGATCACCCGCTTGCCGCCGGGCTTGCCACGCAGCCATTCGTCGAAGGCCAGCTCCAGACCTTCCTGGCCGCGGTCGTCGATGTTGGTGAAGCCCAGCACGTGCGCCATCGCTTCACCCTGCGGGTAGAAGCGGCGGAACTCGCGCTGTGCCGCCACGCCCGGAATCTTCAGGGCGACCACGCGCTCTGCCTCGTCCGGATTGATCCGGCGACGCAGGTACATGAATTCCTTGTCCGACTTCTGCGACAGGCGGCTGCTCAGCTCGTCCACCGACATGCCCACCGCCTGTGCCAGCTCGGGGATGCGCTCGGGCGAACGCAGCAGGTCCTGCGGATTCACCCAGATCGAAGCGACCGGCGTGGACACGGCCAACGGCTCGCCGTTGCGGTCGGTGATCATGCCGCGCGAGGTCTTGATCGGCAGTTCGCGCAGGTAACGTGCTTCACCCTGGCGCTGGTAGAAGTCGCTGTTGATGATCTGCACGTAGGCGGCACGACCGACCAGCGACACCGAGCACAGGCCGAGTGCCAAGGCCACCCAGCGCAGGCGCTGGCGCAGGTTGAAGGCGTTGCGGGGACGGTTGCGGCCGGTCTTGCTCATGGGCGCACCACCACGACGTCGGCGGCCTCGGGGAACTTCATGCCGAGCTTTTCGCGGGCGATGCTGTCCACGCGGTTGGCTTCGGCCAGGGTCGCCTGCTCCAGCTGCAGGCGGCCGAATTCGATGTTCAGGTCATCACGCGCACGCTCGGCGCGCGACAGCTCGATAAACGTCTGCCGGTGACGGTGACGCACGAACACGACGCCGATCGCCGAGGCCACGGTGCAGGCCAACAGGATGATCAGCAGCAGCCGGCTCATGCATCGGCCTCCCGCTTCTGGGCGACACGCAGCACCGCGCTGCGGGCGCGCGGGTTCATCGCCAGCTCTTCGTCGGTGGCCTTGATGGCGCCACCGATCAGGTCCAGCGTCGGCACGAACACCTGCGCCTCGGGCAGCCGGCGGTTGGCCGGCGGCGCCTTGGCCAGGCGGTTCATGTACTGCTTGACGATGCGGTCTTCCAGCGAGTGGAAGCTGATGACCGCCAGCCGGCCACCGGGCTTGAGCCGCTGCACGGCCGCATCGAGCCCGGCTTCGAGATCGGCCAGTTCGCGGTTGATGTGGATGCGGATGGCCTGGAAGCTGCGCGTGGCCGGATGGATCTTGTCCTTGCCGCGCGGCATCACCGAGGCGATCAACTCGGCCAGTTCTGCAGTACGCGAGAACGGCTGCTTGTCCCGGCGGGCCACGATGGCCTTGGCGATACGTCGGCCCTGGCGCTCTTCGCCATAGGTCCACAGCACGTCCATCAGCTCGCGCTCTTCCACGCGGTTGATCCACTGCGCAGCGCTTTCGCCACTGTCCGGGTCCATGCGCATGTCCAGCGGGCCGTCCTTGCCGAAGCTGAAACCACGCTCGGCGACATCCAGCTGCGGCGAGGACACGCCAAGGTCGAACAGCACGCCATCCAGGCCTTCGGCGGTCTCGTTCCACTGCAGCAGCTGGGCGAAGCTGCCGCGGAAGATCGACACGCGCGGGTCCGGCGCGAAATCGCGCTCGGCAACGGCAATGGCTTCCGGATCCTTGTCCATGACCAGCAGGCGTCCCTCGGGACCGAGCTGGGTGAGCACGCCACGTGCATGACCGCCACGACCGAACGTGCCATCCAGATAACGTCCGTTTTCGATCACCCTCAGGCCTTCCAGGACCTGGGTGTACAGGACCGGCAGATGCACCGCCGGCGACTGCGACACCGGAAGGTGACCGGTCTGCGCTTCTGGGCGCATCCGGGCACCCCGGCTCACAACTTCAGGTCGAGCAACCCATCACCCAGATCCTCATCAGACAACGTCTGCTGGATCAGGGCCCGATGCGCCTGCTCGCTCCACAATTCGAATTTGTCGCCCATACCGAGCAATACCGCCTTCTTCTCAATGCCCACCGCACCGCGGTGGCTGGCGGGAATGCTGATGCGACCGTTGCCGTCCAGCTCCAGGTGGGCGGCTGAACCGACCAGCTTCTGCTGCAGCAGACGTACGACGCGCTGTGTGTTGGGTTTGGACATGACGTCGTCGCGCACCCGCTCCCATTCCGACTCGGCATACAGCCACAGGCAGCCGGACTCGAAGGGGTTGTAGGTCAATACGAGACGGTTGTTGCTGACGCGCGCAACCAGGTCGCGATGAGCGGTGGGAACCGCCATGCGTCCTTTGTCGTCAACTGTGATGGCCGTCTCGCCCTGGAACACGACGCCTGCACCTTATCCTTCGCCCGGTGAAACATTGAACCACGAAAATCCACAAAACACCCGGATTTCCCTCTGATGCCCACCTTAGCAGCGGCCCAAGGGTTGTCAACAACTTTTCAGCGGGGAAATCGCCAGCCGCATCAATGGCTTGCGCCAATGTTTAGAGAGTTGTTCAAGGTTTATCCACAAGTTGCTGATCCGTCTCAATTTTTGAGATTGAACGGAAGTTCAGGGGTGTGGAGGCCGCGTGAAACATGGCCTGCGCATTCATCCGGAACAGGCTGAAAGCGACCCCGCTCTGCGCAAACCGGGCACAATGGCCCCATGTGCCTGCTTGCTCTTGGCTGGTTGCACCACCCGCGCTGGCGGCTGGTCATGGCCGGCAACCGTGATGAGTTCCACGCCCGCCCCACCGCGGCCCTGGCCCCCTGGCAGGATGAGACGTCCGTCATCGGCGGGCGCGACCTGCGCTCCGGCGGCGGCTGGGCCGGCGTCGGTGCCGGCGGCCGGATGGCGGTGGTGACCAACGTCCGCGATCCGCAGGCGTCCCAGACCGGGCCGTCACGTGGTGCCCTGGTGGCCGACTACCTGCGTGGCCGCGATCCGGCGGGTACGCATATAGAACGTCTGGCCGGAATCTCCGCGGCCTACGCCCCGTTCAACCTGCTGCTGGCCGATGGCCACAGCCTGGAATACCTGGGCAACCACCCGGCCGAGCGGCAGACGCTTGGGCCGGGCGTACACGGCATGTCCAATGGCGCCATCGACGCGCCTTGGCCAAAGACCCGACGGTTGATGGACGCACTTTCCGCTTGGCTGGAACAGGACGGGGTCAGATTCCGTTCCCAAGGGGAAAGGGATCTGACCCCACTGTGGAACGCCCTGGCCGACGAACATCGCCCGGCCGACAGCGACCTGCCCGATACCGGCATCGGCATGGAGCGCGAACGCTGGCTCAGCCCCGCCTTCATCCGTGGCGACGATTACGGCACCCGCGCCAGCACCGTGCTGCTGATTGACGCGAACGGCCACGGCGAAATCCATGAGCGTCGCTTTGGACCGCAAGGCGTACCCAGCGGACAGAGTCACGTCATTTTCTGACCCGGTAGTGCCGGCCGCTGGCCGGCAACCTCTGCATCTACGGGCAGGTCGCGCGCCTGCCGGCCAGCGGCCGGCACTACCAGCGCCCGGCGTGTCGTGTTCTCCATCAAATGGGCCGTCGACGGGACAGACCAAACGCGTCATTCAGCTTCAGGGCGCGACCAATACCCGCCTCTGCCACAAGGGCTACAGCACCACAGACACCCCGCTGTGCCCTTTTCGCCTTCGGCACTGTGTCTATAAATGTCGCCCCCAGCCTCCCAAGGTGGTCCTGCCCGGCGCCATGCCGCGCGATCCACACCCACAAGGAGGCCCCATGCGCCGCATCCTCATCCTGCTCGCCACCCACGTACTCACCCTCGGCCTTGGCTTCGGCCTGGGCGTGTATTTCCTGCCCATTCTGATCGCCCCTGATGATCCGCCGGTCGAGCAGGTACAGACCGCGATGGCCGACGCTACTTACCGCACCACCTTCCGTCGCGACCTCAAAGGCAGTGACGCGGTGCATTGGGCCGAAGGCAAGGTCAGCGTCAGCGCCCGCCAGGTCGCCTTCGACGGCAAGATGGGCCCTGGCCCGGACTACAAGGTCTACCTGGTCCACGACTTCGTCGACAACAAGGCCGACTTCCTGAAGATCAAGGACAAGGCCCAGCGCATCGGCGAGGTCAAGACCTTCAACCGCTTCCTGGTGGATGTGCCGGCCAACGTGGACGTGGATGAGTTCACCACCGTGGTGGTGTGGTGCGAGCGCTTCTCGCAGTTCATTTCCGCCGGGCAGTACCGGAAGCCTGGCTGAGGCCGGCAGGTGATTCCGGGTGCCGGCCAACGGCCGGCACTACCTGGTAGATCCACGCCATGCGTGGATGGAATGAAGGGGCGGAGCCGGCCGATAAGCCGGGTTCTGTCGTGGACAGTCATTCCTCTAGGCGTTACGTCGCCGCAACGCTCAAGCAACCTACCCGGATCCAACGCGGGCCGCGCCAATGGATCCCTATTTGGTCTTGCTCCAGGTGGGGTTTGCCGTACCGGTCTGTTGCCAGACTCGCGGTGCGCTCTTACCGCACCATTTCACCCTTACCGGCCTTCCGAAGAAGACGTAGGCGGTATCTTTCTGTTGCACTTTCCGTCGGCTTGCGCCGCCCAGGCGTTACCTGGCACCTTGCCCTATGGAGCCCGGACTTTCCTCGGCACCCCCGAAGGGATGACGCGACTGTCTGGCCGACTCCGCCGCGCGCATTCTACCGCACGTGGACCTGCCCTGCCGGGTTGATTACGGCACGCGATTCATTCATCTACGCATGGCGTGGATCTGCAGTAGAGCCACGCCATGCGTGGCTGCGGCTATCCATCAACTTCCGTACAACGCCTTGCGCGGCGCACCGGTCATTTCGGCTGCCAGCTTGGCCGCGGTCGACGGCGGCAGGTGCTCGCTCAGCTTGGCGTAGACCTGACGGCCATGGGCCAGCTGCGCCTCGGCATCATCGCCAGCGCCCTGCACCATCACCACGAACTCGCCCTTGCGCTGGTTGTCGTCCGCTTCCACCTGCGCCAGCAGCCCGGCCAGGTCGCCATCCAGCACGGTCTCGAACAGCTTGGTCAGCTCACGCGCCAGCACGGCCGGGCGCTCGCCACCAAAGATCGCCGCCATGTCGGCCAGGGATTCGGTGATGCGGTGCGAGGATTCGTAGAACACCATCGTGCGCACTTCGCCGGCCAGCCCCTGCAGGCGGTCGCGGCGGCCGCTGGCCTTGGCCGGCAGGAAGCCCTCGAACGTAAAGCGGTCGCTGGGCAGGCCGGCCACGCTCAGCGCGGCAATGGCGGCGCAGGCGCCGGGAATCGGACTGACCTTGATGCCGGCCGCGCGCGCGGCACGCACCAGGCGGAAGCCCGGATCGCTGACCAGCGGGGTGCCGGCATCGCTGACCAGCGCCAGCGACTCGCCCGCCTGCAGGCGCGCCACCAGGCGCTGGGCCAAGGCCTCTTCGTTGTGCTCGTGCAGGGCCACCAGCGGCTGCTGGATGCCGAAATGGGACAGCAGCTGGCCGCTGCGGCGGGTGTCCTCGGCGCAGATGGCCGCCACCGAACGCAGCACTTCCTGCGCGCGCGGGCTCAGATCGGCCAGGTTGCCGATCGGCGTGGCGACGACATACAGGGTTGGGACACTCATTTCAGCGGTACTCACGGGGCAAGGGTAGAATCCTAGCGTGTACCTGGCCAAGGCCGCTGCCCTCATCGCATGGACCCGATCATGAACAAGCCCGCCGCACGCATCTCTGCCCTGTCGCTGTCGTTGATGCTGCTGGCCGGTTGTGCCACCACCAGCCTCGTCAGCGCGCCCGAATCGCCGGCCCAGAGCCAGGCGTTGGCGCTGATCGAACAAGGCAAGCCGCGCGACGCCGCCCTGCAACTGGAAGCGCTGGCCGCCACCCTGCGTGGTGGTGCCCGCAGCAACGCCCTGGCCGATGCGGCCTGGGCCTGGCATCTTGCCGGCGACAGCGCCCGCGCGCGCAGCCTGCTGGGCCAGGTGACCGCGCGCCAGGTGAACGGTGCCAGCCTGCAGCGTTACCAGCTGGCCAGTGCCGAACTGGCGCTGGCCGACAAGCAGCCGGCGCAGGCGCTGGCCCTGCTGAAGGATCATGGCGACAACGTGCACCCGAGCCTGCGCACGCGCTGGTCGCTGGCCCGCGCCAATGCCCTGCAGGCCACCGGCGATGCGTTCGGCGCCGCCACCGAACGCGCCCGTGCGCATGCCGGCCTGACCGGTGCCGCGCGCAGCGAGAACCAGGCCGCCATCTCCGGCCTGCTCGGCACCCTCGACGATGCCACCCTGCGCAGCCGCGCCGCTGCCTTGCCGGCCAATGACCCGCTGTACAACTTTGCCGGCCGCGCGTTGATCGCCCGTGGCCTGCCGCTGCCGCGCCCGTTCGATCGCGATGGCGCCGCCCAGTTCGACACCAGCAAGCGTCCGCCGGCGATGAGCGATGGCTACCGCCCGCCGGCCAAGCTGGCGGTGCTGCTGCCGCTCAGCGGCCGCCTGGCCACTGCCGCGCAGCCGGTGCGCGATGGCCTGCTCAGCGCGTACTACGGCGAAACCCGCCGTCGTCCGGAGGTCAACTTCTTCGACACCGCCGGTACCCCGGCCGGTGCACTGGCCGCCTATGACAAGGCCGTGGCGTCCGGCGCCGACTTCGTGGTCGGCCCGCTCGGCCGCGACGAGGTGGATGCCGTGTATGGCCGCCAGCAGCTGCCGGTACCGGTGCTGGGCCTGAACCGCGGCAAGGATGCGCCGCCGGCCGGCAGTGCCGGTTTCTCGCTGGCGCCGGAAGACGACGGCATCGTCGCCGCCGAATACATGCGTGGCCGCGAGCGCAGCAAGGCGCTGGTGATCAACAGCAGCGACGACACCGGCCGCCGCGCCGCTGCCGCATTCGCACAGCGCTTTGCCCAGCGTGGCGGCAGCGTCGCCGCCACCATTGCTGTCAGCGAAACGGTGGGTGATGTCAGCGCGCAGGTGCGCAACGCCGGCGCGGTCGATGCCGTGTTCCTGGCCGTACGTGCACCGCAGGCCCGCCTGCTGGCGCCGCAGCTGGCGCTGGCCGGTGCCGGTGGTGCCACCCGCGTGGGTACGTCGCAGCTGACCACCGGCAGCGGCAAGGTCGAAGAAGACGTGGCGCTGGACGGCATCATCTACCCGAACGAAGCCTGGAACGTGCGCAGCGTGTCCGGCGTGCCGTCCGCTGCCCAGGTTGCGCAGACCCTGCCCAGCGCGCGCGGCGCGGCCAGCCGACTGTTCGCCTTCGGCGCCGATGCCTGGAAGATCAGTTCCTACCTGGACAAGCTGGCCACCGAAGGCGGCCTGGACGGCGCCACCGGCACGCTGTACCTGGACAGCAACGGCAACATCCTGCGCCAGCCGGCATGGTCGACCTTCAGCGGTGGCCGGCCGATGCCGATCGCCGGTGGTCGCTGAGCACCTGCAACGTGGCTCGGCGGTGGAAGCCGCCGCCGAGCAGCATCTGCAGCAGGCCGGGTTGCAGCCGCGCGCACGCAACGTGCGTTATCGCGGCGGTGAACTGGATCTGGTGATGGATGACGCCGGCACCGTGGTCTTCGTGGAAGTGCGCTACCGCGCACGACAGGACTTCGGTGGCGGCGCCGCCTCGGTGGATGTTCGCAAGTGCAGGCGCTTGGCCCATGCCGCGCTGCTGTATCTGCAGGACCATCCTGCCTTGGCCGATGCGCCCTGCCGTTTCGATGTGGTGGAAGCCAGTGGTGATCCGCCGCAGCTGAAGTGGCTGCGCGACGCGTTCCGGTTGGATGATTGCTGATGGGTACCGTCCGCTTTGGTAGAGGCCGACCTTGGTCGGCGCTTCTGTGCCAACCAAGGTTGGCACCTACCAGCGCGCGGCCTAGCCGGCACTACCATGGGGCGTGACTGATGCCATCGATCATCACCCACGCTGCCGTGCCGCTGGCGCTGTGGTGCGCGGCTGATCGCGGCCGCATTCCACCGCGCCTGCTGGCCGCCGGTGTGATCGCGTCAATGCTGCCCGACGCGGATGTACTGGCCTTCGCTCTGCACATTCCCTATGCCGATGCGTTCGGCCATCGCGGCGCCAGCCATTCGTTGTTGTTCGCCTGCGTGCTGGCCATGGTGGCGGCGCTGTTGCACAGCTTTGGTAGAGGCCGACCTTGGTCGGCACCGCACAGCTCCGGTAGTCGCCGACCTTGGTCGGCGGGTTTGTGCCAACCAACGTTGGCGTCAACCGTACAAGCCGCTGTGTTCGTCTTCATCTGCGCCGCCAGCCATCCGCTGCTGGATGCACTGACTTCCGGCGGCCTCGGTGTTGCCCTGGCCTGGCCCTGGAGCGAACACCGCTTCTTCGCGCCCTGGCGCCCGATCCGCGTTTCCCCGTTTGCCCCGCAGTTCTTCAGCGCGCGCGGCCTGGCCACGCTGCTGTCGGAACTGCGTTGGGTGTGGCTGCCGCTGGCCGGCGCCGTTGTTGCCTGGAAACTGATTCAACCCGCCCCTGCTGCCCCACGAGATCCGTCATGAGTACTGCCCTGCCCGCTGCATTGATTGCCGAACTATCCGCCCTGCTGGGTGCCGATGGCTGGCGCATGGATGACGGCGCACTGGAAGCGAACGCGCAGGACAACTCCTGGCGCCACCAGCGCCCGGCTGCCGTGGCACTGCCGGCAGATATCGAACAGGTGCAGGCGCTGGTGCGCGCCTGCCGTACGCATGGCGTGGCACTGGTCGCACGTGGCGCAGGCACCGGCACCACCGGCGCTGCCGTGCCGTTGCCGGGCAGCATCGTGCTGTCGTTCACCCGCATGAACCGCATCGTCGAGATCCGCGCCGGTGACCGCTGCGCCGTGGTGCAGCCGGGCGTACTCAATGGAACGCTGCAGCAGGCGCTGGCGCCGCACGGCCTGTTCTGGGCGCCCGATCCTTCCAGCGCGGAGATCTGCAGCATCGGCGGCAACCTCGCCTGCAATGCCGGCGGCCCGCGCGCGGTGAAGTACGGCACCAGCCGCGACAACGTGCTGGGCCTGGTGGCGGTAACCGGTACCGGTGAGGTGATCCGCTGCGGCGGCGCCTACACCAAGGACGCCACCGGCTACGACCTCACCCACCTGCTGGTAGGCAGTGAAGGCACGCTGGCACTGATCGTGGAAGCAACGTTGAAACTGACCCCGCTGCCGGTCAGCCAGGCCGGCCTGCGCGTGCTGTACCGCGACGCCGATGCAGCCGCCGCTGCGGTATCGCGGCTGATGTCGCAGCCTGTGGTTCCGACGCGATTGGAATTCATGGACGCACGCAGCCTGCAGCTGCTGCGCCTCAACGGTGCCGACGTGCCGGAGGCCGGTGCGATGCTGCTGGTCGAGGCCGATGGCGACCACGACACCCTGCCCTACCTGCTGCAGGCGCTGGCCAACGCCGCCGAGGGCGACGGCATGATCGAGCTTGACGTGGCGATGGAAGGCCGCGCGCGCGATCAGTTGTGGGCCGCGCGCAAGGCGCTGTCGCCCGCGCTGCGCAGCGTCGCCCCGGGCAAGATCAACGAAGACGTGGTGGTGCCGGTGTCGCGCATTCCGGAACTCGTATCCGGTGTGCAGGCATTGGCGCGCGATTACGCGCTGACCATCGTCACCTTTGGTCATGCCGGCAACGGCAACCTGCACGTCAACATCCTCTACCACCCTGACGACGCCGACGAGAACGCACGCGCACATACCGCGCTGCCGAAGATCTTCGAACTGACGCTGGCGTTGGGCGGCACGCTGTCCGGCGAACACGGGATTGGCCTGGCCAAACGCGATTTCATGGCGCAGGCATTCACCCCGGCGACGCTGGCGGCGATGCGCGCGATCAAGCACGCGCTGGACCCGGACGGGATTCTCAACCCGGGCAAGGTGCTGCCGCCGGCATAGACCGCGCCCCCACGCACCAGAGCTTGCCAGCACCCATGACCGGCCCAGGCTCTTTCGCACTACGGATTGGCATCAAACACCACCGTCATCGCACCCGCCCACTGCGACCCCGGGTACCGGAGCATCTCCATCGTTGCCTCACGCCCGGCCGCAAAGCGCAGGTGAGCGCGCCGGCCCATCAGGTAGCCATCCGGGGTGAAGCGTGGCGCGCGCCCGTCATCCGGCAGCAACGACGTATTCTGCGCCGGGCGTCCATCGTGCACGTTGGTCATGCCCGGCAGGGTTACATCCACATCCACATCCACCGCCGCCACCGCATCATCGCGCAGGTTGCGGATGCCGCAGCGGTCGCCCACTTCGTGCTCGCAGCGCAGCTTCATAGTGAAATCCATCAAGGTGGTCAGATGGAAGGGCAGCTCCTGCCGTAGCGCCGCCGGCGGCAGGCCGTGATCGACCCACTGTGCCCAACCACCTTCAGGCGTCAGCTGGACACGTGGATTCTCGCTGGCGAAACGCGCCTGGAAGTCATGCGCGACGTCGAACGCGAAATCCATGCGGATGCGCTCGACACCGGTGATGTTGTCACCCAGGTCGATGTCGGCCCCGGCGCCGCCGGTGGTCCACTCCTCCAGCGCGGTGTAGCGGCCATCCTGCAGGGTCATCGAGTTGGGCAGGTCCACGCTGATGCCCAGCCCAATGTTTCGATAGGAATAAGTTCGCCCATTCCGGCGCTGGGTGCTGTAGCAGGGCTGGGGATTGGCTGGATCACGCACGCCCCATCCACCGATGGACCACCCCAGACCACCGGCACCGCGGATGGCACTGCACCCGCCACTCACGCCGTAATACCAGGGATCGGCACCATTGCTGAAATTCAGGCGCAGGGACATCGCCACGAAACTGATGCGCGCCTGGAAACTATGGCCATTGGTCGCGTTGGTAAACGTGACCATGCGCGGCGGCGGGAAGGCAACGTAGGTTGTGTCACGCCGAGAGGCGTTGTCACCGTCGCCGCTCTTGCGCCAGTACTCGCGGTTGCCAAGATCAAAGATGTACGCATTGCGGCGCTGGCACTCTGCCGGACGCCAGCTGCAGAAACTACCGCGCGGCGTGGTGTTCTCGAACGCAGTGTTGTTCGGGTCCAGCGCATTGGGCCGGAACTGTCCGGTGACCTTGACCTCCACGACCTGCGCGGCGGCGGTAGAGAGGCAAGCCACCGACAGCAGCACGATCAGGCAGACGACTCTCTTCATTGTCTTGTTCCCTTTTTGAACATCGACTTCGACCGGGCTACTGCGATGCCAGCGGCGAGGGGCAGCCAATGCCGCCCACCATCAGCACGTCGCCTTCGCGCGGGTAGCGCTCTTCATCCATCGTCAGCGTGCAGCTAACCAGCGTTGGGTAACGCAGCTCCACCACCGGCGCGCGTGCGCTCAGTTCCAGCGTGAAGAAACCTTCTTCCTGGCTCACGCTGCGGCCGGCATGGTTGATCACCTGCACACCACGCACGCCACGGCCTTCGGCGTCGACCACCTGCCCCATCACGGTGAAGGTGCGCAGTACATCGACAGTGGCATGCATCACGCCACCCTTGTTCAGGTGATAGCGCACCGTGGCCGGGTGCACGATGGCGGCGGGTGCGTCGCGCCCCTGAAAGTCGAACTGCACGTGGCCGGCGCGGTAGGCGGTAACGGGCACGAAGTTGCGCCCCTGGCGCAGGCGTGCACCGCCGCCGGCGCTGTCGTCGGCGCGCAGCTGCACGCCGGGAAAGTCGCTGCGTACATCAACAATCATGCCGGTATCCACGCTGCCCGTACGGCCCTGGCCCAGCATCGCGGCGTGGCCACCGCCCAGCACTACGGTGCTGTCCAGGTTGGCGCTGCCACTGACCCTGCCGTCCTGTGCGCTGCGCAGCACCTGCACGTCACCTTCCAGCACGGCGCCCTGCAGATAGGCGCCGGCACCGGCACTGACGCCATCGCGCTCAGCGCTCACCGTGGCGTTCAGGCTTCGCACGAAACGATCATCGTTGCGCTGGGTGGCGCTGGCGCTGATGTAGGCATCGCGCTGTCCGGCCTCGCCGGTACGGCTGCCGAGACTGCCACTGTAGCTGCGGCGGTCGCTGCCCAACGACAGGTTGACCGTCAGATCGATACCACGCTGGCGACGGTCCTGCGTAAAGCGGCTGCCGGGCCGGTCGTAGGCCGATACCCGCCAGTTCACATCGTGCCTGCCAAACAGCGTCTCGCGACGGCCGTAGGACACATCAATGCCCGTACCACGGGTGAAGCCCGTGCTGCGCGCCACGCGCAGGCTGGCGTTGTCGTGCTGGCTGAAACGATGGGAGATCGACACCGAGGTGGTGTCCTGCCAGCCGCCGCGCGTTTGCCAGCGCGGCAGCCCACCGTCGGCAGACAGTACCCGCTGTCGCTGCTCTGCCCAGTTGCGGGAATGGTTTGCCACCACCGTACCGGCACGGTAGCGGTACAGGCCCTGCAGATCGACACCCTGTCCCGCATCGCTGGAGGTGTAGAAGTTGGTGTAGCTGCTGAAACGCTCGCTGGCCTGCCAGTCCAGCGACAAGCCGGCGGCGCGGCGTTCGCCGATCTGCTGCACGGTGGCACCCACGACCGCTCGCGGATGCAGCAGATGGTTGACGACCGCACCGGTCGCCAGCGCGCCGTTCTGGCTGGCACCCGCGCTGTCGAGCAGGCCACGCTGCTGGCCGACGAACAGGCTGTAGCGCCAGCGACGGCTGGGATCGCGCCAGCGGCTGGGCTTGTGGATGGCGGCGCTCTCGCGGGACGCCTCACGCCCGTCCTCGACCACCCGCAACTCGACATCGTAGATGCCACCCGGCAGGCGACGGGTATCGATCTCCTGGATGCCAGGTTTGACTGCCTGGGTGGCCAGCAGATTGCCGTCGCGGTAGATCTCGACCACGCCATCGCGGCTGGCGGTGACGTAGACCGGATATACGCTGGGGCTGCTGCTGTCGGCCAGCAACACGTCGGACGAGCCGACCATCAGCCCCAACGCGGTGTCGTTCTGCGTGCCCGGTGCGCGCGGCTGGCGGATGATGCCCTCGAAGGTAGGCAGGAAGTAGCCCGCGCGCACAAAGTGGTCACCCCGCTCACGCTGTGCGTACAGCGCGCTGAGGTAGTGCTCGGCCTGTCCCGGCTGCGCGTAGTACTGGTAACTGCCGACCGTGCTCCAGTGGCCAACACTGCCGCGCAGATCGGCACTGTATCGCGTGGCGCTGGCTTGGCCCTGGCCATCGTGCACCGCCAGGCTGTTGCGTACGATGAGGCCTTGGCTGCCGCCCTCGGGCAACGCGATATGGCGATCCTGCACTGCTGCTCCACCTGGCGTGAGCAGGGTAAGCAGCGAGTTGGAAAGACTGTAGTGCAGCGCCGCCAGTCCTTGGCAATGGCTGTCGCAGACCCCAAGCGCCATCGGCTCGGCCAACTGCTCGCGCCAGCGAGCGCGCTCGGTTTCGGGCCAAGGGCTGTCGTAGCTCTCGCCGAACCCGACCAGCTGCACACGGTTGTCTTCGTGCAGCACCACCTCGGCATCGCCCAGGTAGCGCCCATCCAGTTCCACCCGAACGGTCAGCGGGTTACCGAACAGATGCTCGCGGAATTCGGCCGGCATATGCTCGCGCTGTTCCAGCAGGCTGGGTAGCTCGCCCATCGCCAGACCCGCAGCTTGGGCGGAGGCTGCGAACACCATGGCGCCAATGGCGCTAGCCAGGCGGCACAACGGGGCATGAGCGTTCTTGAGGGAAGGATGCATAAGCGGGCTCACCCTCCCTGCGGCATCAGCGATGCCACAGGGGGGCAATGAACTCAGGGACTGATGTCGCTTTCAAAGATCATGTGGAACTGGCCGCCGTAGCTGCCCTGCAGGTAGCCGCCACTCGGTGCGGTCGGCGCGATGGCGAACGCCAGCGACTTTCCGGCAGCCGCCTGCGCCGCGGTGGCCACAGTGATCTTGGCAGCCGAGGTGGCAGGCACCACCACGTTGTCCAGCTTCACGGCCAGGTCCACCACATCGGCCGCCGAAGACATCTGCGCCGGTGCGGTGAGGTAGACACTGATGGCAGACGGCGACTTGACGTTGATCACGCGGCCGGTCAGCTCACCGAGGGTCTCGCGCGCAGTGTCCCATGGCAGGGTCTGCGGCAGGCCTTCCCAACCATCGGGCGTGGAGACCTGCAGACCGGCCGTGTTGGGCACGTTGGCCTCCACGTTGACGGTGATGCTCTTGGTTTCGATGGCGGCCATGCTGATGGCCGGGCAGATAAGCAGGGCCGCAGCAGCGGCCAACACGGTTTTCTTGGGGTGCACGGATGCGCTCCTGTTGAAGGGAAAAGGGGTACAACGGCCAGGAACACGACACACCCTCCCAACGAGCTCCTGGCGGACCCGGTGGGGACAATCACGTTGATGGCGAGGGATCAGCGCCGCGAATCGATGCTGCGGCGGCGGTCACCTTCCCGCAGTTCGTAACGCTGGAAATGCGTGTCAGGGGTATCCAGCGCATGGACCTGGCCCGGACGGATGTGGACGATCACGCCGGGCGCGCAGGCATCCGGGTTGGCACGTTCGCACTGGCGCAGGTTGTCCAGCACCACGGTGGCATTGCCGTGGTTCTGGATCTGGTTGCTGTCGATGCGGGTCTCGTAGCGCGCAGTCTCGGGGGCGACGAACAGGATCGTGCCGTACCCGGTAAAGACCTGGATGGCCGAGGTCACCGCAACTGCTTCGGCCGCCTGCGCCTCGCTGAGCGAGAACTCTTCGGCGCTCGGCGCGACCGGAATAAAGCGCAATCTGTAGTAGTGCTCTTCGTCGCGTGCACCTCGATGCACAAGGCGCGTGGCCTGCTGGCCGTCGGCGGCGATGATCAGTCGGCTTGGGCTGGCGATGATGCCCTGTGCGTCGCTGGCATTGCGCGCCAACGCAGCGGTATCCACGGGCGTTTCGCTGACCTTGCCTGCGTCGTCGAACTGCATCCGGGTGACTTCCACACGTACGTAGGCAGTGGCGCTGCCCGTGTTGCGGATACGCTTGAGCAGGGTGCTGCTGCCGGGCTGAAGATAATCGAACAGCGGCCCCACATTGATCTGGGGCTGGCTGGCGCGGCTACTGAAGGCAAGTGTAAACAACAGCATGAGAAACAGAACGCGGGCCATGACAGTTTCGCCGATGAAGTGCGCACAGTGTGTCGGCGGCTCGAATCGGGCTCTATGAAAATTGTTGTAAAGACCGTGATCAACCGTGACTTTCAGAATGTTTGCAGCGCCACACCCATGCTGCGGGCGGCGTGCTTCACAGCGGAGATGCGCCTGCACATGGCGCGCCGATCCTATGGTGCGCAGCGTGGGTAACAGTGTTCTGCCTGACCGTGTTTGCCAGTGCCCGCAGTAGAAGGGCCACATTATTGCTGGCCCCTTGGTCGGCCCGTACGTGGTAGCCCACCGGGATCGCGACGATGCCAGCGACGACACGGCATTTGACGAAGCAGCGTTGAATGCCAGCGTGTCGCACCTACAAATGGTGAGGTGAAAGCAAGCACGGCGCCGTATGACTTCCGGCACCGTGCTTTGCCTTCTGTAGAGCCGAGCCATGCTCGGCTGCTTTTCGATCAGAATGCGGTGAGCCGAGCATGGGCTCGGCTCTACGGAAAATGTCGCAACTGCCATGCCGATACGCACCTGGCTTCGCGCATTGCATGTGCCGAAAATTTGCAACGTTCTCGAGATTGAAACTTTTCTGATTGGTATGGCAGCACTTGCGTGCACATCATGGCGCGCCACCGACAACGGGTGGCACGGGCTTGCAATCCCGTTTGGCAAAGGCGTTTTTTACGCTTGCCTGTCGGCGTCGCTCTCTCCTTGTTGGGCGGCGTCGGCAGGCAATCGGTCCGTGCCCTTTGGCGGGCGGTGCGTGGGGGCCTCGTGCCCGCCGGCTTTTCGCAGAGTTGCCACCGGTATTGCAACCACGCACCGTCCGCCGCCCTCGCCCAGCGCGAGGGCGGCCCCTTGCTTCGCACTCAAGGACGCCGCCATGACTTCTGCGTTCTATCCCTACTTGTTCGCTACTCTGGACGACGCCGACGAGAACGCACGTGCACATGCGGCGCTGCCGAAGATCTTCGAACTGACGCTGGCGTTGGGCGGCACGTTGTCCGGCGAACACGGGATTGGTTTGGCCAAGCGCGATTTCATGGCGCAGGCGTTCAGCCCGGCGACGCTGGCGACGATGCGCGCCATCAAGACCGCGCTGGACCCGGATGGAATTCTCAACCCGGGCAAAGTGTTGCCGCCGGTGTGACCCATCAGGGTGGCAGGTGGGCGTGGGTGCGGAGCATGGTCTACCCTCCGCTCTGCCGGACTTGGCACGTCTGTACAGGGCGCGGCAATAGAACGCGCCGCAAAGCACATGCGACACAGCGTCGCAGTCCTGCACGGTGGCTGAAGCGATGCCGCATGTTCAGTGCGCTTTGCAACTTTTTGCATGGGATGGCTGAGCGTTGGCCGTGACACTGCGGCCAACAGAGACATGCGCTATCGCTTTAAGCCCCTATCCTCACGGGATTTTCACGGCAACGGAGGCTATACGGCTCCTGACCTGAATACGCTTGGCCCGATGTGGTGGCGCGTGTCTCCCTCCCTGACACAAGGATGCATCCATGCAGATCGCCCCCCATACCCGTTCAACCTGCAGGCCCACCGTGCGCCCGCTCCTCCGCAGCCTGCTGGTCGCGCTGGCAACCCTGCCCGCAGCCACTGTGATGGCGGGCGATCTTGATGGTCAGACGGCCGAAGTCGTCGCAGGGGATGCGAGCGAGGCCTGGCGATTGATCAATGGTTCCCGCCTGAGCGTCAACAGCGGCCAGACCGAACAAATCCAGGCAGACGACACCTCGCAGGTCCTTCTGGACAATGCGCAGGTAACCCGCACTGGCAACCAGACCGCCGCCATCCAGTTGTGGGAACAATCCTCGCTCAACGCCAATGCGTCCAGGATCAACGGTGAAGTGGAGCTGAGAGGCGGCAGTACCTCGCTTACCCTCAAGAACAGCGTCATTCGCGTGACGGCCGCAGAGCTGGCTGCGGGCGCTCAAGCATCGGTGGGTATCGGTCTGTCCCAGGGGCTCGCCCCCAATATGACAGACACCCCTTATGCCTTGGTCGACAATACCTCCATCCACGTGGACGATGTCGCCGCGCCCGCTCGGCCACACCTCAGCGGGCTCGGGGTGCGTCTGTTGGTGGGCCAGATGGACATCGTCAATCGCTCCCAGATAGTGGCCGCCAACGTGGGCGCCATGCTGTGGGGTGAGCGCAACGGCGACGGACTGCTGCGGCTGAACGTCAACGACTCTACCCTCCAGTCCGGCCGGGGCGCGGCGATCCAGGTGATGCCGATGTTTGACAACACCTATGACATCACCGTGGCCAACGATGCTCATTTGACCGGCGGCGATGGCAATCTGCTGCTGGTGGGTCGCGAAGGCAACGTATCCGGTGCCCGCACCGACGTGCACTTCGCGGCGGATGATTCCCGCCTGATCGGCAACGTCACCTTCGACCCGACGTCTGTCACCAACGGCAGCTTGGACGTAATCCTGCGCAACAACGCCCAGATCGACGGCCGCTTCATCAACGTCACCTCTGCCGCCATCGACACCGACAGCGCCTGGCTGATGACCGGCGACAGCAATGTCGGCCATCTCACCCTGGGCAGCACCGGCACCGTAGCGCTGGGCGATGGCAGCCGCTTCAACACGCTCAGCGTGGATACCTTCACCGGCAACGGCGGCACGTTGGCGTTCAACACCACGCTGGGTGACGACAGCTCAGCCACCGACAGGCTGGTCATCGCTGGTGATGCCAACGGCCAGGCCAACGTACGCGTGCTCAACGCCGGCGGCGCCGGTGCGAAGACCGACAAGGGCATCGAGCTGATCCGCGTGGGCGGTGCCTCCAACGCGCAGTTCGACCTGCAGGGTCGCGCGGTCGGCGGCCAGTACGAGTACTTCCTGTTCAAGGATGCGACCAACGGCGGCTGGTACCTGCGTTCGGAACTGGCGACTACGCCGGACCCGTGCCTGGCTGACCCGACCCTGCCGCAGTGCAAGCCGATCGTCGATCCGATCGACCCGATCGATCCGATCACCCCGATCCCGGTGCTGCGTCCAGAAGCGGGTGCCTACCTGGCCAACCAGTTCGCCATGGACCAGCTGCTGCGTCATGGCTGGCGCGACCGACAGGGCGGCAGCACCTCCGCCGTTGATGGCGTGCGTGGCTGGGCCCGCGTGGACGGCACGCAGAGCAAGCTGTCGGCTGTGGAAGACCAGCTGGACCTGCGCGTGGACCGCTCGCGCCTGCAGTTGGGTGCGGACGTCGGCGTGTTCGACAACGGCCGCGGCCGTGTGGGCGTGATGGGTACCGTTGCGCAGTCCAGCGCCACTTCGCGTTCGCAGCTGACCGGCTACAGCGCTCGCGGCAAGGTGGAAGGTGGTGCACTCGGTGTGTACGGCAACTGGAATTCCGATGCGCTGTATGTGGACGCCAGCGTGCAGCGCGGCCAGTTCCGCAACCGCGTGCAGGGCGAGGGCCTGTCCGAAGAGCGTTATGACTCGGATCTGTGGCAGTCGTCGCTGGAAGCCGGTTATCGCATCGGCATTGGTGCGATCGGCAGCACCGCGCTGAGCCTGCAGCCAGAACTGCAGCTGGTCTACACCGATGCCAACATCGATCGCCATAGGGAGGCCAACGGCACCGTGGTGCGCAGCCTGGGCGACAGCGGTCTCTCTGGGCGTGCGGGCCTGCGCCTGCAGGGTGAAGGCCACAGTGCCGCCGGTGCCTCGGTCAGCCCCTACGTGGTGGCCAACTGGCACCGCGATGGCGCCAGCAACGGCATGGCCTTTGACGATGACGCGCTGAAGGCGAACGTGCCGCGCAACCGCTACGAGCTGAACGCCGGTGCGCGCGTCGACTTCCGTTCGCGCCTGAGTGCCTGGGGTGGCTTCGGTGTGATGCGCGGTGATCACGGTTACCGCGAAGCGACTGCGAACGTGAGTGTTGCCTACAGGTGGTAATCCACAGGCAACTGGCCGGCCTCCTTTGCCAAGGAGGCCGGCCAACGCTGGCTGCTTCTTCCTTCAGAGCTGATCAAATGAAGAACCTATCTCCCCGCGCACGGCATCCGCACCCGGCGCAGCCGGCACGCTTGGCTGGTTGCCTGGTCCTGGCCCTGACCAGCGTGGCGGGCAGCGCGACCTCGCGCGAACTTGTGGGTGAATCCGAGCAGGTCGTCCCAGGACAGCCTGCAGAAGCCTGGCAACTGCGACTGGGCTCGCAGCTCCAGGTCACCGACGCGGAAGCCTTGAACATCCAGGCGTCCGGCGGCTCTTCCATCCGGCTCTCGGGCGCGACTGTACGTGATTCGTCTTTCTGGCTGGACTACGCCATCCTGCTGGAAGATACGTCTTCGCTCGTCGCCCATCAGACCTCGATTCTGGGCAATGGGCTGCAGGTCAGCGGCACGGCTTCGGCCGAGCTGGTAGGCAGCCGGATAGACGTCACCCAGCAAGCAGGCCTGGACCCGTGGAACTGGTCGTCCATCGGCGTGGATCTGGATGACCTTCCCGGCACCACCTCGGATGCTCGAGTAGTCCTTGATTCGACCCATGTCCAGGTCGAGCAGGTAGAGTTCCAGCAGCCGGGGTACACCGGCATAGGAACCCGACAAGCGCAGGGGCAGCTCTTCATCCGCAACGGCTCCTACATTGATGCCGCCGATATCGGCGCGCTGCTGTACAGCGGTGGAAGTGCAGTGCAGAGCAGCCTGGCCATCGATGATTCCACTGTGATTGGAAGAACCGGTGCTGCCATCCGGATCGCGGCGCTTCTTGGCAACCCAAACTTCGACATCCACGTTTCAAATGGATCACAGCTTCATGGAGGCGACGGCAACCTGCTGCGAGTAGCGTCATTTGTTCCGCTCGCCGCTGTCGTGGGCAACATCGGCTTCACCGTGGACAACGCACGCCTGTCTGGAAACATCGATCGCGACAGCAACAGCGCAGGGCGAGGCACCTTGGACGTGTTCCTGCGCAACAATGCCCAGATCGATGGCCGTTTCATCAACGTCACTTCGGCAGACATCGGGACTGACAGCACCTGGCTGATGACCGGCGACAGCAACGTCGGCCATCTCACCCTGGACAGCACCGGTACCGTAGCGCTGGGTGATGGCAGCAGCTTCAATACCCTCAGCGTGGATACCTTCACCGGCAACGGCGGCACGCTGGGCTTCAACACCGTACTGGGTGGCGACAGCTCGGCTACCGACAAGCTCGTCATCGCCGGTGATGCCAACGGCCAGGCCAACGTGCGCGTACTCAACGCCGGCGGCGCCGGTGCGAAGACCGACAAGGGCATCGAGCTGATCCGCGTCGGCGGTGCGTCCAATGCGCAGTTCGATCTGCAGGGCCGCGCAGTCGGCGGCCAGTACGAGTACTTCCTGTTCAAGGATGCGACCAACGGCGGTTGGTACCTGCGCTCGGAACTGGCGACCACGCCGGACCCGTGCCTGGCCGACCCGACCCTGCCGCAGTGCAAGCCGATCGTCGATCCGGTGGACCCGATTGACCCGATCGAACCACCCACCCCGGTGCTACGCCCGGAAGCGGGCGCCTACCTGGCCAACCAGTTCGCCATGCACCAGCTGCTGCGTCATGGCTGGCGTGACCGTCAAGGCGGCACGGCCAACGATGGCGTGCGCGGCTGGGCGCGCGTGGATGGCACGCAGAGCAAGCTGTCGGCAGTGGAAGAGCAGCTGGACCTGCGCGTGGACCGCTCGCGCCTGCAGTTGGGTGCGGACGTCGGCGTGTTCGACAACGGCCGCGGCCGTGTGGGCGTGATGGGGACCGTCGCGCAGTCCAGTGCCACTTCGCGTTCGCAGCTGACCGGTTACAGCGCACGCGGCAAGGTGGAAGGCGGCGCGCTGGGCGTGTACGGCAACTGGAACAGCGATGCGGTGTATGTGGATGCCAGCGTACAGCGTGGCCAGTTCCGCAACCGCGTGCAGGGCGAGGGCCTGTCCGAAGAGCGTTACGACTCGGATCTGTGGCAGTCGTCGCTGGAGGCCGGTTATCGCATCGGCATCGGTGCGATCGGCAGCACCGCGCTGAGCCTGCAGCCGGAACTGCAGCTGGTCTATACCGATGCCAACATCGATGTGCACACCGAGACCAACGGCACGGTAGTGCGCTCGCAGGGCGACAGCGGCTTGTCTGGGCGCATAGGCCTGCGCCTGCAGGGCGAAGGCCACTCGGCAGCGGGCGCCTCGGTCAGCCCGTATCTGGCGGCAAACTGGTACCGCGATGGTGCCAGCAACGGCATCGCCTTCGATGATGAAGTGCTGAAGGCCGGCATTCCGCGCAACCGTTATGAACTGAGCGCGGGCGCTCGGTTGGAATTCCGTTCGGGCCTGAGCGCATGGGGTGGATTCGGTGTGATGCGCGGTGACCATGGTTACCGCGAGGCGACTGCCAATCTGAGTGTCGCTTACACGTGGTGATGCAGAACCACGCACGGCGCCGGACGGTTCCGGCGCCGTATTCTGCTTTCTGTAGCGCCGAGCCATGCTCGGCTGCTTTTCGATCAGAGCGCGGTGAGCCGAGCATGGGCTCGGCTCTACGGAAAATGTCGCAACTGCCACGCCGATGCGCACCTGGTCTCACGCATTGCATGCGCCGTAAATCCACAACGATTTCGAAATTGAAACTTTTCTGATTGGTATAGCAGCACTTGCATGCACATCATGGCGCGCCACCGACAACGGGTGGCACGGGCTTGCAATCCCGTTTGATTAGTGTCGTTTACGCTTGCCTGCCGGCGTCGTCCTTTCCTTGTTGGGTGACGTCGG
The DNA here is from genome assembly GCF_013416715.1 of Stenotrophomonas sp. SbOxS2. Lineage (NCBI taxonomy): Bacteria > Pseudomonadati > Pseudomonadota > Gammaproteobacteria > Lysobacterales > Lysobacteraceae > Stenotrophomonas > Stenotrophomonas sp. SbOxS2. The sequence continues at coordinate 120,353 of NZ_JAAVXD010000006.1, read as the reverse complement.
CAGGCATTCTGTCCGCGCGTCTTTGGCGGGCGGTGCGTGGGGGCCTCGTGCCCGCCGGCATTTGGCGACGCTAATCACCGGTATTGCAACCACGCACCGTCTGCCGCCTTCGCTCAGCGCGAGGGCGGCCCCTTGCTTCGCACTCAAGGACGCCGCCATGACTTCTTCGCTCTATCCCTACCTCTTCGCCACCCTGGGCGATGCCGTCGAACGCCTGCCGGACGACCTGGCAAAGGCATTGGAAACCACCCTGGGCAGCACGATGGGCGCCCACGCCGACGAAGGTATCACCCTGCTCGGCTGCCTGCAGCGCATTCGCCACGTGGAAGCCGCCGACGGGCGACCTTGGCCCTGGAAAACCCGCAATCAGGGGCATGGCATCGCGATGGCACGCATCGACCGCGCCAATGCCGGGCTGACACTGCTGCTGGAACTGCTGCACGCCATCGAGCGTGTGCGCGTGGATGGCGATGAGGGGCAGCAGGTGGGCGATGACGTGCGCGAGGGATTGCTGCTGGCCTGCCGTGGGCTGGCCGAGTATGTGGATGTGCAGTTGCGGGCGGCGTAGACCCGCGCCGTTGCGGAGCCGAGCATGGACTCGGCTCTACAGGAAATGCAGCAGGATGACTGCCCCGGCGACGTTCTCCTCCCGGGCTTGCGCACTGCCAACGACTTGCATTGAGAGAGGCCCGCGCGGCAGGCTGTAGTCCACACCCGCACGTCGCAGGTTCGCACCATGGCGTCACCCTCGGGCTCCGTGCTTGCCACCCTGCAACGATTGCAGCGCCGGCTGCTGTTCGGCGGCGGCGCCATCCTGACCGTGCTGCTGCTGGCTGCCGGCTGCGCGGCGCTGTGGCTGCGCCTGGAAACGGTGCACCTCAACGAGCGCGAAGCACTACGACGCGGCCAGCAGACGGTGGATCGCTACATCGGCGAGCGCAGGCGGGCCTACGTGGCCAGCTTGAACACCAACGCCACGTTGTGGGCCACCCAGCAGCCCGCGCTGGTGGCCGGAGGCATGTCTATCAGTGAGCGCTTTTCGGCACAGGAGGGCGCCGCAGGCGTCATGGCGCCAGGCGCCCTGTCCGTCCCCTGGCTGGCGCTGTCCCCGCGCGACGGCCGTCTTCCGCCCCAGGTGGAGGCGGCGTACCTGGGCATGGTGCAGACCTATTCGGCGTACATGGCCGCAACCGTGGCGGCGCAGGATTCGCCCACCTCCTTGATCTCCTTCGCCTTCGAACCGGAAGGCCGCCTGTTTGCGATTGCTGGACTCCATGATGAGGCGCAGCTGCTGCAGCTCATGAAGGTGCAGACCCGTGAACAGGCGTTGGCCGCACTGGCCCAGACCGCCGATGCGGGCTGGCAGTCGGCGGGTGCGGACTCCGAGCTTCAACTGGATAGCGGCCGGCTGCGCGCCTACTTCGGCCGCAATCCTTTCACCGGCGAGGATGCGCTGGTCACCCAGATGCGCCTGCGCAGCAACGGCACCCCCTTCATCAACCGGCTGACGTTTGAATCTCTTCAAGGCCTGCGCGAGCGGCTGGAGGAAGCCAGCCCGGGCACCTGGGTGGTGCTGGACCGCCAGCAGAACGATGTTCTGCGCAGCGCGGTGGACGCTGCGATTTCCGGGCCTGCGCTGCACGCCGTGCCATCGCCCCGGCCTACGATGCTGGCACTGCCTGACGGCCGTACCTTCGTGGTATCCACGCCATTGCATGGCATCGACTGGACGCTGCTGCGGCTCTACCGCTGGAGCGACATCTGGGCGGCGCAGCGGATCTATCTGCTCGGCGGTGGGCTGGCCCTGGCAGCGTTGCTGGCCGCGCTGTGGACGCTGTTGCTGCTGGTGGACCGGCGTGTGCTGCGGCCGGCGCTGGAGGAAGCCGCACGGGTGCATGAAAGCGAAGCGCTGAGCCGCACGCTGATCGAAACCTCGCCGGTGGGCCTGTGCCTCCTCGACCAGCAGCGCGGGCAGGTGATCCTGCATAACCAGGCACTGGAGCAGTTGATCGGCGACACCGCCGGCAACCTGATGGAAGTGCTGGTCGGCCGCCTGGTGCAACGCGTTGACGGCCAGGTACACGGGCAGCTGTTCGAGGCGCCCTCCTCGGATGAGCAAGGCTCCCCGCGCTACCTGCAGTCCATCGTGGCCGCCTCGCGCTACCAGCGGCGGGCGATCTGGGTCTGCGCGGTAACCGATGTGACCGCACAGAAGGAAACCCAGCAGCGCCTGCTGGATGCACGCCGGCATGCCGAACAGGCCCAGCACGATGCCGAGGCTGCGGACCAGGCCAAGACCGCCTTCGTGGCGATGATCAGCCACGAAATACGCACCCCCTTGAGCGGCGTGCTGGGCCATCTTGAACTGCTTGCGCACCAGACCATGCCGGCGACGTCGCACACACATGTCACGCGCGCGCGCAGCGCGGCCGATGTGCTGCAGGGGCTGGTGAACGACACCCTGGACCTTTCCCGCATCGAAGCCGGGCTGATGACGCTGGAGCCGGCGCCATTCGATCCACGTGCTTTGCTGCAGCAGACTGCGACGCTGTTCGAACCACAGGCCAGCGCGAAGGGCCTGCGCCTGGAGCTGCACACGGGCGATGCGCTGGGGCCGGCCTACGTGGCCGACGCAGGCCGCTTGGCGCAGGTGATCAACAACCTGGTTGGCAATGCGGTGAAGTTCACGGCATCGGGAATGGTGGCGGTCAGCGTTGATGCCTCGGTGCGGCCTGATGGCACGGAATGGCTGCACGTGGAGGTCCGCGATACGGGCCCGGGCATCGATGCCGAGGCGCAGGCCAACCTGTTCAAGCCGTTCGTGCAGGTTGGTGCCGGCTCGGAACGGCAGCACGGCGGCAGCGGCCTGGGGTTGGCCTTGTGCCAACGCTTCACCGAACTGCTGGGCGGGACCATCGGCGTACGCAGCACGCCGGGCACCGGCAGCGTTTTCCACCTGGACATTCCGGCACACCGGGCCACGACCGTGGCAGACGCGCCGCCACAGCCGGCGCCTGTCGAGCGCATGCATCCCTCGCGCCGCCACGCATTGCTGGTGGATGACAGCGTGATCAGCCGTGACGTGACGCTGGGGCAGCTGCACGCACTCGGCTGGCAGGTCACCCTCGCAGCCGACGGCGATGAGGCGTGGCAGCGCTGGCGCGAAGGCCGGTTCGATATCGTGCTGACCGATCTGAACATGCCGGGCCTGGACGGATACGGGCTGGCCCGGAAACTGCGTGCTGACAACCCTTCCATTCCTATCGTGGCGCTCACCGCCAATGCGATGCCCGAGGATGCGCGACGCGTACGCGAAGCAGGCATGTCCACGCTGCTGCTGAAGCCGCTCGACCTGCCGTCGCTGGAGGCCGCGCTGCACGGATTCGATCTCGATCGCACGATCCGGCCAACGTTACCCCCGCTAGTGAGCGAGTCGGTTCAGCGGCAGATGCGCGAGGCGTTCCTGCAGACAGCGCATCGTGATTACACGGCGCTGATCCAGGCGCTGGACAGCGCCGATGCACCGGCCATGATCGATCTACTGCACAGCTTTGCCGGCGCGCTGGCATTCCTGGGAGAGACCCAGGCGGCGCGCAGCTGCCAACAGGCCGAGCAGGCCCTGCGCAGCACGGGTGTGACAGATGCGGCGTCAAAGGCGACAGTCATTGAGGCTGTCGCGTTGATTGCGGCGAGCATCGAACGCCAGGTTGCCGCGCGGCAGCGGGCATGACGTGGTGCGCTCAGCCGGCGAAGTGCTCGTACCCGCTCGGGCCGTCGTGGCCTTCGGTATGCACGCCCTGCCCTTCCATGATGCGGCCGATGCGGGTGATCGGCAGATCCAGCGATTCGGCAACGAAGTGCAGCGCGTCGCGCTGGTCGGCGGCGGCGGTGAAGCACAGTTCGTAATCGTCGCCGCCGTGCAGCGCGCACTCACGGGCAGCATCGCGGCCCAGCAGTTCGCGCAGCGCCGCTGACATCGGCAACGCATCGGCATCGACTTCGGCGCGCACACCGCTGCGTGCCGCGATGTGGCCAAGGTCGGCCAGCAACCCATCGGAGATATCCACGGCGGCATGCGCGAATGCACGCAGGCGCAGGCCCAGGGTGACGCGCGGGGTGGGACGTAGCAGGCGCAGACGCAGGGTTTCGTAGTCGGCCAGCAGCGTGGCGGCGGTCACGTTCAATGCACCCTGCTGCCACAGCCGCAGCGCTCCGGCAGCATCACCGAGGGTGCCGCTGACCCAGATGTCATCGCCAATCTGTGCGCGATCACGACGCAGCGCCTGGCCACGTGAGACCTGGCCCATTGCGGTGACCGACAGCGACAACGGGCCACGCGTGGTATCACCACCAATCAGCGCGATGTCGTGCTGGTCGGCCAGTGCGAAGAAACCATCGGCGAAGGCCTCGATCCAGTCTTCGCTGGCCTCGGGCAGTGACAGTGCCAGCGTGCACCACGCCGGGCGCGCGCCCATCGCGGCGAGGTCGGACAGGTTGACGGCCAGCGTCTTCCAGCCGATGTCGAACGCTGGGGTTTCGGCCGGGAAATGCACGCCGCTGTTGAGCGTGTCGGCCGTGACCACCAGCTGTTCGTTCGGGCGCGGCTGCAGCAGTGCAGCATCATCGCCGATGCCGAGCACGATGTCGTCGCGCTCGACGGTGCGGGCGCGGATGCGGTCGATGAGGGTGAATTCGGCCAGGGACATGGGGCGTTCTGCTTTCTTGTAGAGCCGAGCCATGCTCGGCTGCAGTTCGATCACGCGCCGCACTGCCGGACGCAACCGTGCGCTGCACGGTGAGCCGAGCATGGCTCGGCTCTACAGAAACCGGGTCAGTGACCCGATTCGACCTTGCGCCATTCCACGGCGGCACGATCCAGCACGCCGTTGACGTAGGTGTGGCCATGTTCGGAACCGAAGCGCTTGGCCGATTCGATGGCTTCGTTGATGACCACGCGGTACGGCACGTCCAGGCGGTAACGCAGCTCGTAACCGGCCAAGCGCAGCACGGCGCGTTCGATCGCGTCCACCTCGTCGATGCTGCGGTCCAGGTACGGGCCGAAGGCTTCGTCGATGTCGCGACGGTTGTCGAGCACGCCATGCACCAGCGCTTCGAAGTACGCCAGGTCGGCGATTTCGCGGGCCTGCTCGTGGGCGAACTGGGCGATCAGCGACTGGCCGTTGCCACCGGAGATCTGCCACGCGTAGATGGCCTGCACGGCACGACGGCGCGCGCGCGAGCGCAGCACCGGATCGATGCCATCGCGGCGGACGGGTTTACCGGAGGGCTTGCCCTGGGTGTTCTTGTTCATGGCAGCTGCTCCAGAAGGTTGACCATTTCCAATGCGGCGAGTGCGACTTCCTCGCCCTTGTTGCCGTGGCTGCCGCCTGCGCGGGCCTCGGCATCTTCCACGCGTTCCACTGCCAGCACGCCGTTCAGCACCGGCACGCCGAAGTCCAGCTGCACGCGCATCAGGCCTTCGGCACAACGGTCGGCCACGTGTTCGTAGTGGCGGGTGTCACCGCGGATCACGCAGCCCAGGGTGAGGATGGCGGCGTGTTCGTGGGCGGCGGCCAGGCGCGCGGCGACCAGCGGCAGTTCCCAGGCACCCGGCACGCGGATCACGTCGATGTTGGCTTCGGCAATGCCGTTGCCGGCCAGGCTCTGGCGGGCGCCAGCAACCAGCACGTCGGTGATGCGGGCATTCCAGCGGCTGGCCAGGATGGCGAAGCGCGCCGATTCGGGAGTGCGAAGATCGCCTTCGTAGTGGCTCATATGCGGCTTGGGATTCGATTAAGGGGTAATTCTACCGTGGATGGGCCCCGGCCGTGGCTGGCGGGGGCCTGGAGGCGTGCCGACCGTTGGTCGGCACGCCAAGGGGGTTACGGGGTGACCGTCTCCACCACTTCCAGGCCGTACCCGGCCAGGCCGATCTGGCGACGCGGGGTGCCCAGCACGCGCAGCTTGCCCAGGCCCAGGTCGGACAGGATCTGCGCACCGGCACCGTTGCGGCGCCACTGGCTCACGTCCTTGTCCTTGCCCGGCACCACCGGCGCCGGCTGCTGGCGCAGGCGGGCCAGCAGGCCTTCGCCGTCGCGCGGGGCCTGCAGCACCACCATCACGCCGGCGCCTTCGGCATCGATGGCACGCAGCGCATCGGTCGCGGCCACGCCGAAGTCGTCGCGACGCCAGTGCAGCAGGTCGGCCAGCGGGTTTTCCACCTGCACGCGCACCAGGGTCGGGGTGTCGGCATCCGGGGTGCCACGGACCAGAGCGAAATGCAGGTCGTGGGCGATGCGGTCGCGGTAGGTGACCAGCTTGAACGGACCGAATTCGGTCTCGATCTCGCGCTCATCGACGCGCTCGACGGTCTTTTCGGTGGCCAGGCGGTAGGCGATCAGATCGGCGATCGAGCCCATCTTCAGGCCGTGCTCGCGGGCGAACACTTCCAGCTCCGGGCGGCGCGCCATGCTGCCGTCGGGGTTGAGGATCTCCACCAGCACGCCGGCCGGTTCCAGCCCGGCCAGCATCGCCAGGTCCACGCCGGCTTCGGTGTGGCCGGCGCGGGTCAGCACGCCACCGGGCTGGGCGATCAGCGGGAAGATGTGGCCCGGCTGGTGCAGGTCGGCCGGCTTGGCGTTGGGCTTCACCGCGGTGCGGATGGTGTGGGCGCGGTCATGAGCGGAAATGCCGGTGGTCACGCCTTCAGCCGCTTCGATGCTGACGGTGAAGTTGGTCTGGAACTGCGCGGTATTGGCCTGCACCATCGGCGCCAGGCCGAGGTCGGCGGCGCGGGTGCGGGTCAGCGGCAGGCACACCAGGCCACGGCCGTGGGTGACCATGAAGTTGATGTCGCTGGCCTTGACCAGTTCGGCGGCCATGATCAGGTCGCCTTCGTTCTCGCGGTCTTCGTCATCGACGATGACGACCATGCGGCCGAGGCGGATGTCTTCCAGGATGTCGGGAATCGGGGCGAAGTTCATGCGGCATCTCCGTGCGGGTGCTGACCGTTGGTCGGCACGCTGATCAACCGCTCGACATAACGAGCGACCAGATCGATTTCAAGATTGACCGCGCTGCCCACGCCGGTGGCGGAGAAGGCGGTATTGGCCACGGTGTGCGGGATCAGCGCGACTTCAAAACCTTCGTCGTCCACTTCGTTGACGGTGAGGCTGACGCCGTCCACGCAGATCGAGCCCTTCTTGGCGATGTAGCGGCGCAGCGCGGCCGGCGCGGCGAAACGCCAACGCTGGGCACGGGCATCTTCGTGGATGGACAGCACCTGGCCGAGGCCATCAACGTGGCCGCTGACCAGATGGCCGCCAAGGCGGTCGGTCGGGCGCATGGCACGTTCGAGGTTGATGACTGCACCTTCGGCCAGCTGGCCCAGCGTGGTCAGGCCCAGGGTCTCGGTGGACGCATCGGCCTGGAAGCTGTTGGCGTCGAACGCGATGACGGTGAGGCAGACGCCGTTGATGGCGATGCTCTCGCCCATCTGCACGTTGTCGAACGGCAGGTTGCCGACGTTGAAGGTGAAGCGGACATCGCCGCCGATGGATTCGCGAGCGGCCAGACGGCCGACGCCTTCGATGATTCCAGTAAACAAGTAACGTTCTCCGCGAAAAGTGAGCGAAAAACGCCGCAAGGCAAACAGGCGGGCGCAGGGCCGCAAAGGCCCTGTGGCACCGTCTTCTTTCATCCGGACTATGACCGTCGGCTCCGGCATTGGACCGGATCTGCTGACCCCCGACGGTAAGGCCGGGGCGCTCGCGGGCTCGTGCTTGCGCACCTACCGCCGGTGGGGAATTGCACCCCGCCCTGAAGACGTTTGTGTACCGGCGAACCGGCCCGCCAAGTGTAACAGCCCGGGCTGAACGGGGTCGGATGACCCGGGGCGTGCCCTGGCCTGTGACGGCCGTCGCTCGCATTTCGTAAAACTTTCATTAAAATCGGCGCTCGGACGACATGAGGTCGCCACGGACTGCCGCACAGGTGGACCGCCAATGGACTGAAATTCACAGGAATTCCCATGCGCAAGATCCTGATCGTGGCCGCCCTGCTGGCCGCCGCCCCGTTCTCGGCCTCGGCCGACGCCCTGAGCTACACCTACGTTGAAGGCGGCTGGACCCAGGTCAAGACCGACGACGAAGCATTCAACGACCCGAAGGTCGATGGTGGCTATGTGCGCGGTTCGATCGCGCTGGCCGAGCAGGTGCACGTGTTCGGCGGCTGGAACTACGGCAGCAAGTCGTACGACTACGACTACGGCTCGATGAAGCTGAAGTTGAACCAGCCGGAGCTGGGCATTGGTTACCACATGCCCTTCAGCGACCGCGTCGACTACACCGCCGACATCGCCTGGGTCCGCCAGCAGGCGGAGATCACCGTGAAGGACGTGGACTACGGCCGCTTCACCGTGAAAGACCACACCAACCTGGTGCGTGCCACCATGGGCCTGCGTGGCAAGCCTTCGCGCATGACCGAAGCCTGGATCAAGGCCGGTTACATGGACGGCGGCAACGAGTTCAAGGGCACCTGGGTCGGCACCCTCGGCGGCCAGATCAACTTCACCCGTACCTGGGGCCTGGTCGGTGAGATCTCCGGCTATCGCGACGTCACCCAGTACTCGGCCGGCGTGCGCGCCAGCTTCTGATTGCCCGATCCTCGTCGTGTGATCGAACGGGCCCCGCAAGGGGCCCGTTTTTTGTTGGCCGCCGCGCGCAATATGCTTGGCTGTCGCGCACCATCGAATGCCATGGCAAGTGCGCTAGGCTTGCCGCCCTCTGGAACAGGAACACCGTCATGAAGACCCCGATCCGCGGCCTGCTGGCCACTGCACTGCTGTGCGCCCCGTTGTTCGCTTCGGCCGCACCGGCGCAGCTGACGCCGGAACAGACCTTCGACCTCTATGCTCGCGCATTGCTGGAAGACGATGCCGCTGCCGCGCGCACGCTCAACGACGCACTGAAGCCGGCCTTCGATGGCCAGGACTCGGTAACGCCGGTGCCGGGCATGATGGCCCTGGCCCTGGCCGAACCGTGGCAGACGGTGCTGGCCGTGGCCGGCGTGAAGGGCGATCCCGCAGCGGCCGAAGCGATGTACGCCAAGGCGCTGAAGGCCTCGCAGTGCCGTGCCACGCGCAGCACGGTGGAAGACAACGAGTACGTGGATGACCAGAAGATCGCCAAAGTCGATTTCAGCTGCCAGCTGGCCGACCTGGGCAGCGTGCAGCCGTTGTTCACTGCCAGCTTGACCAGTGATGTGCAGGCCACCCGCACCCGCTTCACCGAGGCCTATACCGAGGCCCTGCAGAGCGGCCCGCGCAAGGCAGTGGCCGGCACCCTGACCCTGTACACCGCCAAGGACAAGGGCTACTGGTACAGCAGCAACTTCGACGATCTGGTGGGCCCGGTGCTGGGTGCGCTGGCGCCGTTCGAAGAATGGATCCAGGACGTTGAAGCGGCCAAGGCACCGAAGGTGACCGGCGTGCCGGCCTGCGACCTGCTGTTGCAGCAACACCGCAGCTGCGTGGCAAAGATCGCGCCGGACCAGATCAGCGGTGTTGATGCGATGGCCGAAGAACTGAAGGCCAAGACGCAGGTGATGTCGGCCGAGGAGATGACGCAGGAGTGCAAGTCGCTGCGTCCGATGGCCGAGATGATGTGGACCGACGAGTGCGCGTGAGGTGGTTCTGCTGAAACAGCTGGGGCTGGCTGCGCTGCTGCTGGCCCCTGGTACTGCACTGGCGTCGGCACCTGCGCTGACGCCCGTGCAGGTATTCGACCTGTATGCACAGGTGATCGTGCACGGCGATGCAGCAGCACAGGCAACACTGGCCCGCTATCTCGATACCGATAACGGGACTGCCCTCGCGGCGGCACTGGCGGGTGCAAGCCATCTGGACGAGGCGCCCGAACTGGCTGATTGGCCGAAGGCTGCGGCGGCGCTACGCAAGCGGCAGGCCTTAGTGCATTGCGCTACCGACAGCGTGCGCCATGCGCAGACCAGCAGCGCCGACGTCGACTATCGCTGCCACCTGCCCGACCTGTCGGCACTGCTGCCCGTGTATCGACGGCATCGCGTGCCGTTCAATGGGCCGCATCCGCCGCAGATGGCGAGTGAACTGGCGACGGCATATACGCAGATGATCGCCGTGGCACCGGACCGGGAAAGGATCATCACGGTTTCGTTCCACCGCGCCCCTGACGGTGGCGCCTGGCGCGTGCAGAACCCAACGCCGCTGATGAGCGGACTGGCGGATGCGTTCCTGCCGTTCTTCGAGTGGAACGAGCACCTGCCGAATTGAAAAAGGAACGGAGGAGATTAAGTCGTTTGTGGCATAAACGACTTAATCCCCTCCGTCCCTTTTTCAGGGGCGCAGCAGCAACCGCAGATCCTCACCCACCTGGCGCTGATCGACCACGCGCAGGCGGCGCTGCTGGTCCATCGTGTCGATGCCGAGACCAGCCAGCAGCGGGCGGCCGCTGTCGCCGAGCAGGGTCGGTGCCTGGTACAGCAGCAGTTCGTCCACCCAGCCGCCGCGCAGCAGTGCACCGGCCAGCGTCGCGCCGGCTTCGGTATGCACTTCGTTGATGCCGCGCTCGGCCAGCAGCGCCAGTACCGCGCCCAGATCAAGGCGACCGTGACGCACCGCCACGCTGGCGAATGCCGCGTCGGCTGCGTCGGGCGGGCTGATCATCGCATCGTGCAGGTACAGCGTCGGTGCCCCACCCTCGCGCACACGACTGCATTCCAGCGAGCGCAGGCGCGAATCCAGCACCACGCGCAGTGGTGGCATCACCTCGGTGCCAGCCAAGCGCACGGTCAGCATCGGGTCGTCGGCGATCACGGTGTCGGCACCGGTCAGGATCGCACCAGCGCGCGCGCGCCAGTGCTGCACGTCCTCGCGCGCGGCGGGCCCGGTGATCCACTTCGAGCTGCCGTCGGCCATCGCGGTACGGCCATCCAGGCTGGCTGCCAGCTTCACCCGCAGCCACGGACGACCGCGCTCCACGCGCGACAGGAAGCCCTTGTTGAGTTCGCGCGCCTGCGCGGCCATCAAGCCCTCGGCGACCTCGATTCCGGCTTCGCGCAGCAGGTCGAAACCACCGCCATCCACTTTCGGGAACGGGTCGCGCATCGCCGCAACAACGCGCGACACGCCGGCGTCGATCAGCGCCAATGCGCACGGCGGCGTGCGTCCGTAATGCGCGCAGGGTTCCAGGGTGACGTAGGCGGTGGCACCACGCGCTTCGCTGCCGGCCTCGCGCAGGGCGAACACTTCGGCATGCGGGCCACCGGCTCGCTGGTGCCAGCCCTGCCCGACCACGCGCTCGCCATGGGCGATCACGCAGCCGACCATCGGGTTGGGGCGGGCGGTATAGGCGGCACGCTCGGCCAGACGCAGTGCGTTGGCCATGTGCAGGTGGTCGAGGACGGAGAACGATGTGCTCATGCCGCCATGGTAGCGCCGTTGGTATGGATCCACGCCATGCGTGGATGACGGCACGACGCCAGCCAAGGTTGGCAGAGTCCCAGTAGATCCACGCCATGCGTGGATGGCGGCACAGCGCCAACCAAGGTTGGCATCTACCAGGGCAACGGGCGTCAGCCCTTCTTCTTCTTGGTCAGGGCGATCACATCGCCCAGCAGCTGCAGCTGTTCGGTGCTGGAAGGCAGGTCGCGTTCGAGCTTCTCGATCTCCTCGCGGAAATCGGCCACGTCCTCGAAGCTGCGGTAGACCGAGGCGAAACGCACATAACCAACATGGTCGAGCTTGCGCAGTTCATTCATGACGAACTCGCCGACCTTGATCGAGGGCACTTCGCGTTCGCCGCTGATACGCAGCTGATGCACCACCGCGCGTACCGCCGCTTCGATCTTCTCTTCGGGCACCGCGCGCTTCTGCAGCGCTCGGTCAAAGCCGGCGCGGACCTTGCGGGCATCGAAGGCTTCGCGGGTGCCATCGCTCTTGACGATGGCCGGCAGCTTCAGTTCAACGGTTTCCAAAGTACTGAAGCGTTCGCTGCACGCCTCGCACTCACGCCGACGACGAATCGTCGCGCCGTCTTCGGAGACGCGCGAATCGATGACCCGTGTATCGGCATGCTGGCAGAAGGGGCAATGCATTGAACGCCTGGCTCGGGGAAATACCTGCTGCCACGGTCGTGGCAGCGTCGCAACGGTACCTGAGAAGGGGCCAGGCAGCAAATTCCGTTTTTCTTCACTCGCGCCCGCTGGCCTTCGACAGCCATCGGAAGTGGCAGGCGAGGCTGATCCAGGGAGCCCCCCAACCGATTGCCAATATCAGCAGTATCGGATGCACTCCAAGACTTGAAACTGTTATCACCAACGCGGACACAGCCTGAGCAGCTGACACTAGAAACAGCGTCTCCAGCACTGGCGCGGCGGGCTTCAATCCATCCGGTCCGCGCATCTGCCACGTGTTTACGAGCTGATAAACAGGTGGGATCGCCGTCACGGACAGCACACCCCACATCGCAAGCAATCCAAGAACTGCGCTGTTGTCACCGCCCTGCGCCTATACCCCTAGCAGCAGCAGCGAACCCAACAGGCCGGCCAACGCGCAGGGAATGGAAAAAAGAAGGCTGTGGAGAAGCAGGTAGAGGCCGTGTCGGCGGCGCCAGGATTGCATCGGGGGCTCCTTTCAGTAGCTCTGAAGACCCTAGTCCTGACGCCTGCAGCACACCATGCAATTTCTCTGAAACTTCCAACCGCCAGTCACACAGCGTCGGTCGCACCCCGCCGCAGCCACACCAGATGCGCAGCCGGTACCAGCAACGGCACGCCCAGCACCAGATACCCCAGCACCTGCCAGGGGCTGCCGGCAAACAGGCTGAAAAGCACGACGCCGACCACGGCCAGTGCCGCGATGGCGCCAAGCACCAGCCCGATCCATGGCAGCGCTGGTGACTGCCGCAGGCCATCACGCCCCCGCCGCAGGTAGCGGATGCTGAGCCACAGCCATGCCAGCAACCCGGCAATGCCGGCACTCGCCCACAGGAAGAGCACGGCACCTTCGTCGCCGCGCATCAGTCCATGACGGACCAGAAAGGTGTAGATGCCGAACGCGGCGACGCCACCACCGGCCACCAATGCAGGCAATCCCAGCAGCAGGCATTGGGCGATATACAGGCGTTTGTGCAGACGCTCATCCATGCGTTCTTTCTCTCTTCCGGCGCGCGATCTCACGCCTGCCTTTTCAGCCACACCAGCATGCCCGCCGGCACCAGCATCGACGGCCCCAACAGCAGCAGATTGAAGCCTTCGGCATGGACCGCGATGCCCCACCACAGCGCCAGCCCAAGCGGCGGCATGGCGGCGAGACCACCGACCATCAGCATGCGCCACCAGGCCGGCCGCACACGCAGACCGGCACGTCCCTGCATCAGGTAACTTGCGCTGAGCCACAGCCAGGCCAGGCAGCCGGCAATTCCGGACAGGCCCCACAGCGGCATCAGCGTCACCGATGCCAGAGTGCCGTGACCAAACTGGCCCAGCCCCATCAACAGCAGCATCGTCGCTGCGGCCCCGCCGCCCACCAGGCTGGGCAGGCCGAAGAGTACAGCCAAGGCCGCATAGAGATACTTGAGGCGGCGCTCATCCATGCGCGGTACTCCGGTGCCCAGGGTCAGAGCCCTTCCCGCAGGGAAGGGATCCGACCCCAGTGCCCGATCAACCGTAGACCGGGTACTTGCGGCACTGCGCGCTGACGGCATCGCGCACGCGGGCGATCACGGCTTCGTCGGCCGGCGCGTCGAGCACGTCGGCGATCCAGTTGGCCAGGTCCACGCAGTCCTGTTCCACGTAACCACGGGTGGTCACCGCCGGGGTGCCCAGGCGCAGGCCCGAGGTCACGAACGGCGAACGCGGGTCGTTCGGCACCGAGTTCTTGTTGACGGTGATGTGGGCCTTGCCCAGCGCGGCTTCCGCGTCCTTGCCGGACACGTCCTTGCCGATCATGTCGACCAGCATCAGGTGGTTCTGGGTGCCACCGGAGACGATCTTGTAGCCGCGCGCGATCAGCGTGTTGGCCATCGCCTGGGCGTTCTTCACCACCTGCTGCTGGTAGGCCTTGAAGCCCGGCTCCAGCGCTTCCTTGAAGGCCACCGCCTTGCCGGCGATGACGTGCATCAGCGGACCGCCCTGGATGCCCGGGAACACGATCGACTGCAGCTTCTTGACCAGGTCTTCGTCGGCGCCCTTGGCGACGATGATGCCGCCGCGCGGGCCGCGCAGGGTCTTGTGGGTGGTCGAGGTGACCACGTGGGCGTGTTCCAGCGGGCTCGGGTAGACGCCAGCAGCAACCAGGCCGGCGACGTGCGCCATGTCGACGAACAGGTAGGCACCGACCTTGTCGGCGATGGCGCGGAAGCGCGCCCAGTCGATCACCTGCGAGTACGCCGAGAAGCCGGCCACGACCATCTTCGGCTTGTGCTCCAGGGCCAGGCGCTCGACTTCGTCGTAATCGATCAGGCCCTGGTCGTTGACGCCGTACTGCACGGCGTTGAACAGCTTGCCCGAGGCGTTCACCTTGGCGCCGTGGGTGAGGTGGCCGCCGTGGGCCAGGCTCATGCCGAGGATGGTGTCGCCCGGCTGCAGCAGCGCGAAGTACACGGCCTGGTTGGCCTGCGAACCGCTGTGCGGCTGCACGTTGGCATAGTCCGCGTCGAACAGCTGCTTGAGGCGGTCGATCGCCAGCTGCTCGGCGATGTCCACGTATTCGCAGCCACCGTAGTAGCGCTTGCCCGGATAGCCTTCGGCGTACTTGTTGGTCAGCTGGCTGCCCTGGGCTTCCATCACCGCCGGGCTGGTGTAGTTCTCGCTGGCGATCAGCTCGACGTGGTCTTCCTGGCGCTGGGTCTCAGCGGCGATGGCCTTGGCCAGTTCGGGATCGTAGGTTTCGATGCGGACGTCACGCGGGAACATCGGGTACTCCAGCAGGCGGGGAAAGGGGTACGACTCAGCCCTAGATTGTAGCCCCGCCCCGGCCTGCTGGGGCCGAAACGACCGGGGCCGGATTCGACGAACGAATCCGGCCCCGTATGGTTCCGCATGGCGTTGTGAGGTCAGAGCCCTTTCCTGCGGAAAGGGATCCGACCCCGGCGCTGCATCAACGGTTGTTGATGATGTAGTCGGCGATGATGCCGGTTGCCACGGCGACCAGCAGCATGTTGCCGCGGTCATCGCGGATCCAGTGGTGGCCGTACGGCGGGCGGCGCAGCTGGTAGCGCGGGTAGTCGTTCACCACGTAGATCGGGCCGCGGTAGTAGTCGCGGTAGCGGTGGCCGCGCTGCCAGCCATAGCCATAGCCGGGCCGGTAGCCCGGGCTGTAGACCACGCGCGGCGGCGGCGGTGCCGGACGGTAGTAGCCATGGTCGTAGCGGCGATCGTGACGGTA
The DNA here is from genome assembly GCF_013416715.1 of Stenotrophomonas sp. SbOxS2. Lineage (NCBI taxonomy): Bacteria > Pseudomonadati > Pseudomonadota > Gammaproteobacteria > Lysobacterales > Lysobacteraceae > Stenotrophomonas > Stenotrophomonas sp. SbOxS2. Next base: position 104,932 of record NZ_JAAVXD010000006.1, on the reverse strand, counting down.
ATCGCGGCGCGCTTCGCGACGGTCGCGTTCCCAGTCGCGGCGGTCGTGACGCCATTCCCGGCGATCCTCGCGCCACTCACGGCGGTCATGGTCGCGGCCACGGTGGTCGTTGTCGGCGAAAGCCGGGGCGATGGCACCCAGCGCCAGTACGGAGGCCACGGCGCCGGCCATGAGTCGATGGAGTTGCATGGGAGACCTCTGCTGGGTGGGTGGTGATCCCATCTTGCGCATGCGATCTGAACGGTTTCCGGCTGGAAACGCTTCCCGCTGCGGGGCTGTGACCGGGTATTCAGGTCGCGGCCAGCCCCGGGTGCTGCGGCCAGCGCGGGCCGGAACCGGTTCCGGCTATAATTGGGGGTATTCCATTCAGTCTGTGCCCGCTGCCGCAACGGGAAGTTCCCCGTGACGGACCGGGCGCAGGGTCGCGCCTACGGAGACCTCATGTCCTCGCAATACATCTACACCATGAACCGCGTGTCCAAGGTGGTCCCGCCCAAGCGGCAGATCATCAAGGACATCTCGCTGTCCTTCTTCCCGGGCGCGAAGATCGGCCTGCTGGGCCTGAACGGCGCCGGCAAGTCCACCGTGCTGAAGATCATGGCCGGCGTGGACACCGATTTCGAGGGCGAAGCCCGTCCGCAGGCCGGCATCAAGGTCGGCTACCTGGCGCAGGAACCGGAGCTGGACCCGACCAAGACCGTGCGTGAAGCGGTTGAAGAAGGCGTTGGCGAAGTGCTGCAGGCGCAGGCTGCGCTGGACGCGGTCTACGCGGCCTATGCCGAAGAAGGCGCCGATTTCGACGCGCTGGCCAAGGAACAGGAACGCCTGGAAGCGATCCTCGCTGCCGGCGACGCGCACACCCTGGAAAACCAGCTGGACGTGGCCGCCGACGCGCTGCGCCTGCCGCCGTGGGATGCCATCGTCGGCAAGCTGTCCGGTGGTGAAAAGCGCCGCGTGGCACTGTGCCGCCTGCTGCTGCAGAAGCCGGACATGCTGCTGCTCGACGAACCGACCAACCACCTCGACGCCGAGTCGGTGGAATGGCTGGAACAGTTCCTGGCGCGCTACACCGGCACCGTCGTGGCGGTCACCCATGATCGCTACTTCCTGGACAACGCCGCCGAGTGGATCCTGGAACTGGACCGTGGCCGCGGCATTCCGTGGAAGGGCAACTACACCGACTGGCTGACCCAGAAGGATGAGCGCCTGAAGCAGGAAGACAACCAGGAAAAGGCTCGCCAGAAGGCGATCCAGAAGGAACTGGAGTGGTCGCGCCAGAACGCCAAGGGCGGCCGCACCAAGGGCAAGGCCCGTCTGGCCCGCCTGGAAGAGCTGCAGTCGGTCGATTACCAGAAGCGCAACGAGACCAATGAAATCTTCATCCCGCCGGGCGAGCGCCTGGGCCAGGCGGTGATGGAATTCAAGAACGTCTCCAAGAAGTTCGGCGACCGCCTGCTGTTCGACAACCTGAACTTCCTGGTGCCCTCGGGCGCCATCGTCGGCATCATCGGCCCCAACGGTGCCGGTAAGTCGACCCTGTTCAAGATGATCACCGGCCAGGAAAAGCCGGATACCGGCGAGATCGTGGTCGGCCCGACCGTGCAGCTGTCCTATGTCGACCAGAGCCGTGACGCGCTGGAAGGCAACCACAGCGTGTTCCAGGAAATCGCGGGCGGCCTGGACATCCTCAACATCAACGGCATCGAGATCCAGTCGCGCGCCTACATCGGCCGCTTCAACTTCAAGGGCCAGGACCAGCAGAAGATGGTCGGTTCGCTGTCCGGTGGTGAGCGTGGCCGCCTGCACATGGCCAAGACCCTGCTGCAGGGTGGCAACGTGCTGCTGCTCGATGAACCGTCCAACGATCTGGACATCGAAACCCTACGTGCGCTGGAAGATGCGCTGCTGGAGTTCCCGGGCAACACCTTCGTCATTTCGCATGACCGCTGGTTCCTGGATCGCATCGCGACCCACATCCTGGCGTTCGAAGGCGACTCGCACGTGGAGTTCTTCCAGGGCAACTACCGCGAGTACGAAGAAGACAAGCGCCGCCGCATGGGCGACGACGCTGCGCCGAAGCGCCTGCGCTTCAAGGCGCTGAAGTAAGGCAACCGGAAAGGCCGCGCTCGCGCGGCCTTTCTCATTTAGGTAGGTCACCACCGTTGGTGGTGAAGGAAGGCGTACCGACCAACGGTCGGCACCCACGTTCTGCATTTGGGTAGGTCACGACCGTTGGTCGTGACACCTTATTGTCGTGAGAACCCCCATGTCCCTGTTCGAACGCCTGTTCCAGCTGCAACAGCACGGCACTACCGTGCGCACCGAACTGCTGGCCGGTGTCACCACGTTCCTGACGATGTCCTACATCGTCTTCGTCAATCCCGAGATTCTCGGCACCACCGGCATGGATGCGGGTGCGGTGTTCGTGGCCACCTGCCTGGCCGCCGCGCTGGGCTCGGTGGTGATGGCACTGGCGGCCAACTTCCCGGTGGGCATGGCACCGGGCATGGGCTTGAATGCGTTCTTCGCCTTCACCGTGGTCGGTGCTGCCGGCCTGCCCTGGCAGCAGGCGCTGGCGGCGGTGTTCATTTCCGGCCTGGTGTTCCTGGTGCTGTCGCTGACCGGCGTGCGCGCGTGGCTGGTGTCGGGCATTCCGGCGTCATTGCGGTCGGCGATCGTGGCCGGCATCGGCCTGTTCCTGGCGATCATCGCGCTGCAGAAATCCGGCGTGATCATCGGCAACGAGGACACGCTGGTCGCGTTGGGCCCGCTCAATACCGCACCGCCGCTGCTGGCACTGGGTGGCTTCCTGCTGATCGCGATCCTGGAAGCGCGGCGTGTGCGCGGCGCGATCCTGATCGGCATCCTGGCGGTGACCGCGGCCGGCTGGGCGTTGGGCGATCTGCAGTACCACGGGTTGGTGTCGTTGCCGCCGAGCCTGGCACCGACCTTCCTGCAGCTGGACCTGCCCGGCCTGCTGCACCACAACGGCGGCGCGCCGATGGCGGTACTGCTGCAGGTGGTGCTGGTGTTCGTGCTGGTGGAAGTGTTCGATGCCACCGGCACGTTGTATGGCGTGGTCGGCCGTGCCGGCCTGCTGAAACTGCCGGGCGCACAGAAGCGATTCGGGCGCGCGCTGCTGGCCGACAGCACGGCGATTGTCGCCGGCTCGCTGCTGGGCACCAGCAGCACCACCGCCTTCGCCGAAAGCGCCTCTGGCGTGCAGGTGGGTGGCCGTACCGGTTTGACCGCGCTGGTGGTGGCCGCGCTGTTCCTGGCCGCACTGCTGTTCTCGCCACTGGCGGCGATGGTGCCCGGCTATGCCACCGCGCCGGCGCTGCTGTTCGTGGCCGGGCTGATGCTGCGTGAACTGGTGGAAGTGGACTGGAGCGACCTGACCGAGTCGGTGCCGGCGGCACTGTGCGCGCTGGCGATGCCGTTCACCTATTCCATCGCCAACGGCCTGGCCTTCGGCTTCATTGCCTATGCCGCGCTGAAAGCGGGCACCGGCCGCTGGCGCGAGGTGCATCCGGCGGTGTGGCTGGTGGCGGTGCTGTTCGTGCTGCGCTACGCGCTGGAGTAAGCCGGTGGCTGTTGCCGGCCGCTGGCCGGCAACCTCACATGCCTCGGGAATCCTGCAGTTGCCGGCCAGCGGCCGGCACTACCCGATGCCGCGTGGCCTTCACTCGTACTGGATGGTGAAGGTTGCCTGCCCGTTTGCAACACCGGCACCCACGGTACCGGCCTGGGTCTGCACGTAGCGTGCGCGCAGCGGCAGGCTCAACGTAGAGCTGCCAATAGTGGTCGTGCCGACGTTGATGGTCTGGCCGAAACGCACTTCGCGCTCGCTGCTGCCATCGCGCTGCACCATCTGGATGCCGATGCGCGTAGCGCTGTTGGCAGCGGCGCTGAGCTTGAGCACGCCCGGCATGTTCGAACCATCCTGGTCGGCATCCAAGCGGATGCCGACCTTGCTCTGGAACTGTGCAAGGTTGCTGCCCTGGCAGTTCAGGCGGATGTCGAAATCACGGTTGACGGCCTTGGAGCCGACGCCGGTGAAGCTGGTGTTGGGCACGCTGCCGAAATCCACCGGAATGTTGCGGCTGCCGGCCTGTACTTCGCAGGTCGGGCTGACCACGGTGGTGCCCGAGCCCTTGAAGGTCGACGTCAGCACCGGGCGCCCGGCACCATCACCGTCGAAGTAGTACGTGGTGAAGCGGCCGTTCGGTGCGATGGTGCCTGAGCCGGTCTGTGCCGCCGTCTTGATCAGCTGGATGCGGAACTGACCGCCCACCAGCGAGATGGTGGCGTTGCCGGCAAAATTGATGGAGTGCGGGTAGTACGTCTGGATGGCACCGGAGTCGCGGAACAGACGGATGCCCACGCCCGCGACATCGGTTTCATAGACATTGGAAAAGCCCGCAACCGGCCGGCGCTGCGCTGCATTGACGTACTCGCCGACGGAACGACCACCTGACCAGTCACAGCGGGCAACGCTGTTCTGCTGATTGATCGCCACGCTGATTTCCTTGATCACACCGCCTACGGCGGTGCTTGGCAGGATCACGATCTGCCCCATGTCCATCGTCACGTCCTGAGCGGTAAACCAGCTGGACTGGATGCGACAGGAGGCGCTGGCCTGTTGGGCCAGCAGCACGCCGCCAAGCACGGCAAGGGTGGCCAGCGCCTTGCGGCCACGGAAGAGAATCATCGGCATGCTGCCTCCAGCGGGATGAAGCCGGTCTTGGACGCATCGGCGCCCGCCGGTACCTGGTAATCAACCGTGCAGCGCTGGTCAGCACCGGAGCCCCATTCAACCTGCAGGCTGCCCTGGTTCTTCTCGCTGCGCACGTACAGGCGGCCGCCCTGGCTGACCATGCCCACCGGCTGGCCAGTTTCGTCCTTGACCTGCGCGCCGAACGGCAGCGTGCGACCGTCGGCGTTGCGCACCTGGATCAGCAGCGCATTGCCCTTGCGGGTATCGAAGCGCAGGTAGCTGATGGCACCGGCGAACGGAGCGATCGACTGGCTGCTGCTTTCCAGCTCGACATCGTGAGCCATGCCCTGCGGGTCCAGGGTCACGGTGTTGAGGCGATACGGCGACACGTAGGGGACCACGGCGTAACCGCGACCATCGATGCGCAGGCCCGGCGCGTTGCTGACCATGGCATCACGTGCACCCGGTGCCTCGACCAGCACCATGGTTTCACCGCGCTGCGGGGTCAGGGTCACACCACCACTGTGCATGACCAGGCTGCCGTTGGCACCGAACGATGCCTGGCGGAAGTCACGCGAATGGCCGTAGGTCGCGTTCAAAGCGGTGTAGCGGCTGCGGTACTCGGCATTGCCGACGGCGGTGGTGCCACCGTCGCGGGTATCGGACAGGGCCACGCCGTAGCTGAAGTTGTTGTCCACGCCTGCGGCGCCGGTGATGCCTACACGGCTGCTGTCGTAGCCACCGCGTTCGCGCACACCGACATCGGCACTGAGCGAGACCGGGCGGGTTCCGCGGCCCAGCGGCACGCTCATCGACAACAGGTACTGGGTATCGGAACGGCCCAGCGCACCTTCTTCGGTACGCAGTGCGGAGAAACCGAAGTTCACCGAGCGCCAGGCGTTGTTGTAGCCCACCTGGTACTGCTTGGCAGTACCGGGGCGATCATAGAAGTCACGCACCGAGCCGGTCACGTACAGCGCGCCCCAGCGACGGCCGAGCGGCTGGTTCAGGGTCAGCTGGAACTGGCTGCGCTGGCGGCCGCGGGTGCTCGGATCGATGCCACGATCATCGGCGTCGCGTGCGTACAGCGCATCCTGCAGGCTGTAGAAGCCTTCAGTGGAATAGCGGTATGCGGCCAGGGTCAGGTTGGTGCCGGTCTCGCCGATCATGTTGCTGTAGCTCAGGCGCACGCTGGCGCCGGTGCTGTTGCCGTAATGATCGAACGAGGTACGGGCATGGGTGACATCGGCGGCGAAGGCACCCAGCGGTGTGGACACGCCGATACCGTACAGCAGCGACAGGTAGCCATCGCTCAACGCGCTGCCACCGTACAGGGTCAGCTGGTTGCCGATGCCGCGCTGATAGGTGCCCTGCATCAGCCACGGCTCATCGCGCAGCTGCTTGTTGCGGACCTGGCCGGCAGTAATCGCATAGCGCGACACACCGGCGCGCAGCATCTGCGGCACCGAACCGAACGGAACCTTGAACTCGCGGCGACGGCCATCGGCTTCGACCACGCTCACTTCCAGGTCGCCGCCGTAACCGGTCGGGTACAGGTCGTCGATCACGAAGTTGCCCGGCGACACCGAGGCCGAATAGATCAGCTGCTGGTTCTGGCGGACTTCGACGCGCGCGTTGGTCTCGGCGATGCCACGCACGATCGGCGCGTAGCCGCGCAGCGAATCGGGCAGCATGCGATCGTCGCTGGCCAGGCTGGCACCGCGGTAGCCGATCGAATCGAACAGCTCGCCGCTGGTGTAGGCCTCACCCAGGGTGAGCATGCCGCGCACCTGCGGAATACCGCGCTGCGCATAGGTGGCGATGCTCTGCCAATGACGGCCGTCGCCTTCGTTCCAGGTCAGGTTGGAATCGTGGCGGAACTGCCAGCCGCCCAGGTTCAGGCCTGCGTTGAGTCCCAGGTAGGCGCTGCGGTTGCGGTTGCCACCGTCGGTGCGGCTGTCACTGTCGATCGCGTTGAAGCTGTAGCCAACGAAACCGGCATTGATGCCGCGGTCCCACAGTGCGGGATTGACGTAGCCTCGGGCTTCGCGGCGCATGAACGCCTGCGGGATGCTGAGGTCGTAGCGCAGGTTGCCGCTGTCATAGGCGCCGTAGGCGTTGGCCATGCGCTGCTGCACCGGCGCACAGGTGCTCTTGTCCAGCGCTGCGGACGGATCCTGCTGGAGCAGAACCGCTTCGCTGTCCACGCCCAGTTCTTCCAGCGTCGCCACATCCAGGCAGGCATCGACACGGCCCTGCGCATCGGCCTTGAACTGCAGATCGCGGCGGCCCTGCCATGCGCCGTTGACGTAGACGTCGACGCGGTAGTTGCCGGCAACCATCGGGTTGCCATTGGAGAAAGCTGCCAGGTCGACCTGCTTGGCCTGGCCAGACAGGAAGCTGGAATTGAACTGCGCCTGTTCCGGCGCACGCGCCGTTGCCGCACCGCTTTGCGCCATCAGCGCTTGTTCGCCGAGATTGGCCGGTGCAGCCAGTGCCCATCCTGGGCAGGCGACGCCAGCAGCCAACAGGCAAAGCGCCTGATGGATCGACAATGTCAATCTGTTTCCGATCACACTGACATTCCTTCAATTCGCCGCACGGCGGCAGTTGCGGGATGCGCAGGCCAATGGCCCACGCGGCGCTTTCAGCCCCCGGTAGCGGACAGGCGGATCGTGTGTTCGACCCGGCCGCCGTAGTCGTTGATGGTGATGAAGCGGACCTGCTCGATGCCGGCCGGAGCCGCGAAATCGAGGCTCTGCTTCGGTGCAACCATCTTTCCCTGCTCTTCGACCGGCCGTTCGCCGCTGCCGGTCACGGCATGCACTTCAGCCAGGGTCACGTGGAAGGGACTGGGGTTTTCCACCCGCAGGCGATCACCGCTGCGGGTCCAGCGCAGTGCTGCAGGCGCGTCGTTGGCGACGCCCTTCAGGCCCTGCGGCCGGTAAAAAAGCTTGAGGCGCGAACGAAACGCGACCTGCAGGTAGTTCTGTTCGCCACTGTCGGCGCTTTCCGGCGACGGCGGCACATCCAGCACGTTGAGCCAGAACACCGATTCGTGGTCGGTCGGCAGCTGCGCGCCAGAGAAGATCAGGCGCAGCGCCTGGCTGCGACCGGGCTCGACACGGCTGATCGGCGGCGTCAGCACGAACGGTGCATCACTGGTATCAGCGGTCTGGTTGGCGTCGCCACTGTCGACCCACGCCTGCACCAGCGCGGGCGAGTCGCCCACGTTGTCGACCTGCACGGTGACTTCGCGCGATTGCGCCGGGTAGATCACTCGCGTGCCATTGACCACCACGCCGGCCAGAGCGTTCTGGCAGAAGGGCAGCGTGAACGCTGCCAGCAGCAGCGCCCGGGGAAAGATTGCTTTCATCGGAATTACTACGCTCGAGATGTGTGGCCAGGGGCCGCGAAGCACTGGCCGGCGCGTACGCCGGCCAATGCGGGTACGGCTACGATCAGTTGTAGATGATCGTGTACTTGACGTTGCTGGTGACTTCACCGGCAGTCGCGGCGGCGGTCGCGTAGTACTCAGCGTAGTAGTTCAGGTTGGCGGTGCCATCGGCAGCAACGGTCACCCACTGCGAGTTGTCCTGGGCCTGGTTGGCGCCCGAGGCCTTGACCGGCAGGAACTGGTTGTTCGAGCCCAGCAGCTGCAGCTGCACGTTGCCGGCAGCATTGGCCGCAGCCTGGTTGTTCAGGCGGCCGCTGTTGAAGTCAACGGTCGAACCCGGCTCGAAGTAGGTAGCGACGTTGCCGGCGCTGCACTTGGTCAGGTTGATCGCGAACGGGGTACGACCAGCGACGGCACCGGCGGCAGCCAGGGTGCTCTTGGACACGGTCGGCAGGTTGACAGAGAAGTCCTTGCCACCCGGGGTCGAGATGGTGCAGGTCTTGTCGGTGACCTTGCCGTTGAAGGTGATGGTGCCGTCGGCAGCATTGGCGGCCAGCGGAGCGGCAGCCAGCATCAGAACCGCGATGAATTTGATCTTGTGCATTGCTTGTACCTAACCCTACTGAAGAGATGGAAAGTAGAGGAGGAAGCAAGGAGCACTGCCGGGCATCGGACCCTTCCTTGCGTCTCACCTGTCGCCGGATTCGGACGTACCTCTCCCTGAATCCGTGACGCAAGTATATGCATAAATGTGACCCAGTTCTCATAATTTTTTATGAACACAACATCTTGACGCCAATAAATTGACGTGATAGCTCAAAAATGGAGGATGCCCGGGAAGCCAAAGCAGGCTTAGCGTGCGACGCAAATGGCACTCGATCGTCGACCGCGTTTGCAGGTAAAAACGGCGTTATTTGACGCGCATCACCCTTCTCGGGTGATGGCCCTAGCAGAACGAAACACTGCCTATCAATGACTGTTCGCGGTTGTCGCTAACTAGGACACACCGAACCAGAGAACGTGTCATGAAGAGCTCGATCCTGCTGTGCGTGGCCTTGATGTCCGTCAGCGCACTGGCCCAGGCCAGCAGCGGAAGCGTCCGCTTCAGCGGTCGCATCGTCGATCCCGGCTGCACGACGCGCCTGTCCCAGCAGGAGCTGAGCCTGGAAGCGTGCCCGCCGTCGGCCAAGGGCGCCAAGGTGGCGGTGACGGCGCTGGGCGAAGGTGAAACGGCAACGCTGCGCGAAGGCGGCCGCCATGGCCAGCAGCTGGCCGTGGCCGCACGCACGATGCGTGCCGGCGACCTGTCGTTCTCCGAGCGCTATCGCCTGGAAGCCTCCCAGCGCCAACCGCTGCGAGGCGCCTATCTGGTGGTGGTCGACTACCCCTGAACCGGGTCCGACAGTTCGAACACCTGCCGCAGGTAGGACAGGTAACCCGGGTCATCGCACATGCTCTTGCCCGGTGAGTCACTGAGCTTGGCCACCGGCTGGCCATTGCAGCGGACCATCTTGATGACGATGTTGAGCGGGGTCGGCCCCAGATCGTTGGTCAGATGGGTACCCACGCCGAACGCCACCTGGCAGCGGCCGCGGAAGTAGTCGTACAGGCGCATCACCTTGGTGATGTCGAGCCCATCGCTGAAGACCAGCACCTTGCTGCGCGCGTCGACGCGGCGCTGCTGGAAGTGGGCCAGCATGCGGTCGCCCCAGTCGAACGGGTCGCCGGAATCATGGCGCACGCCATCGAACAGCTTGCAGAAATACATGTCGAAGTCGCGCAGGAACGCGTCCAGCCCGACCACATCGGACAGCGCGATGCCGAGGTCGCCGCGGTACTCGCGTGCCCACGATTCCAGCGCCGCCACCTGCGAATCGCGCAGGCGCGGGCCCAGCGCCTGGAACGCCTGCAGGTATTCATGGGCCATGGTGCCGTGCGGGGTCATGCCGTACAGGCGCGCGAAGTGCACGTTGCTGGTGCCGACCAGCTGCGGGCCCAGCGCATCGCGCAGCAGCGGCAGCAGGCGCGCATGCCAGTCGCGCGAGTAGCGGCGGCGGCTGCCGTAGTCGGCGATGCGGCACTGTTCGAAACCGGGGGTATCGCGCAGCAGCGCGGCCTTGGCCTGCAGGCGGCGCTCGCCCTCGGCGAAATCGGCCGTGGTGGTGTTGCGGAACCAGACTTCGTTGATGATCGCCAGCAACGGCACTTCGAACAGGATGGTGTGCAGCCACGGACCGGTGATGTCCAGTTCGATCTCGCCGGGCACGGTCTTCGACGCACGCAGCTGGATGTACTTGCGGTCCAGGTGGAACAGGCCGAGGAAGTCGGCGAAATCCGGCTTCACGAAGCGCAGGCCACGCATGTAGTCCAGCTCTTCATTGCTGAAGCGCAGGCTGCACAGGTGGTCGATCTCCTCATCGATCTGGTCGATGTAGCGGGCCAGTTCGATACCGGGGGTGCGGCATTTGAAACGGTATTGAACCTGCGCGCCGGGGTGCTGGTGCAGCACCGCCTGCATCATGGTGAACTTGTACAGGTCGGTGTCGAGCAGGGACTGGATGATAGGCATGGCTGGAATTATGCGCCTGTAGGGGTGAACCGGGGTCCGCGGGGAGGTGGAGCCCTATCGCACGGCGTGGCTCTGCAGTAGATCCACGCCATGCGTGGATGATCCTGAGGCAGCGTGTTACAGCGACCTGCGCAGCAGCCTCGGTACCTGCACCAGCGCGTGGGCCCAGATCGCGCCCCACACTGCCACCCGCACCGGCAACGACCGCTGCGGCGCTTCGAACTTGCTGAAGTAGCGCCACAGCCCGCGATGCTTGTGCCATTCCACGAAGAACGGGCGCGAACGGCTAGACACCCCGCGCACGTGGGTCACCTTCAGGTCGTTGGCGATGGCGACCACGCCACCGGCCTCACGCACGCGGCGGCACAGGTCCAGGTCTTCGGCATGCAGCCGGTAACCGGCATCCCAGCCGCCGATGCGATCAAACAAGGCGCGCGGCATCAGCAGCAGCGCACCGGACAATGCCGGTACCTGCTGCAACGGCTGCACCGGGTCGCGGGCAATGGCCAACCGCGCGCCGCGCCCGGGCGAGCGCAGCATGGCGAGGAAGTCCGGATCACGACGCCTTACCGCGTCATCGGCCTGGCCGTGCTCGTCCACCTGCTCCACGCCCAGCAGGCAATCGCCCACCGCACCGGCACGGTCACGCAGTGCGGCGAGGGTATCGATTTCGACCATCAGGTCAGGATTGATGAAGGCCAGCCACGGGCTGCGTGAATCAGCAGCGCCCTGGTTGTTGGCTGCGGCGAAACCGGGATTGTCCGGGTTGGCAATGAAACGCACGCGCGGATCGTGGCTGGCGTGGCGCTGTATGACTTCCAGGGTGTCATCCAGCGAACCGTTGTCGATCACCCGGATCTCGGCCACGTCCTGCGCCTGGCGCAGTCGTGACAGGCAGGCATCGATGGTGCTGCCGCTCTGGTAGGTGACGACGATGGCGGCAATGGCGGAATTCAAACAGGCGGCTCCAGCGGTGATGACGGCACGAACAGGTCGCCCTGCCCGCGCGGCATTATCGCCTGCTGCAGGTTGTGCTGCAGGTCCTGGCGCAGCGTGTGCAGCGGATCATGCATCAGGAAGTCAGCCAGCCGCGGTACCCAGCCCGGCCAGCGCGCGGCCAATGCCTCCAGGTCGCCGTCGCGGCTGGGCGCTTCACTGGCACGGCTGACGAAGGCGTTTTCGCACAACACGTTGCGCCAGCCGAGGCCGGCCATGCGCAGGCTCAGATCGACCAGCGCCGCGTTCCAGCCCAGGTAGCTTTCTGCATCCAGGCCACCGGCACGCCGCCGCGCATTGGCGCGCACCAGCACCGCATGAGTGACTGCCGAGGGGAGTTCAGGATGCAGGGTCGGCAGCGCCGCGCAGACGTGGGCCAACAGCGCCGGGTCGCTCGGCTCGGGGTTGAGTTCACCCAGCCGCGGCCAGGCAGCGGTTTCGCCCACATTGCACCACGGCGTGGCGGTGGCGATGGCGGCGTCACGCGCAAACGTGGCCTGCAACTGCTGCAGCCATCCGGGTGCAGGCACGCTGTCCGGGGCCAGCACCGCGACGTCCAGGCCGTCGCAGGCACGCAGCATTTCGTCCAGATGGGCGACCTCGCCGAGGGGTCTGGCGCGGCGAGTGTATTCGGCCTGCAGCGGCGTATGTGCCAGCCAGTGTTCGACCACCGCCTGTGCACGTGGCCCGGCTTGCGCGTCATCGCCCAGCCAGATCGATGTCCCCGCTGCGGTACCGGCATCAAGCGCAGCCAGGCAGCGGTCAAGCACCGCGTCGTCCACGCCGAGCGGCAACAACACGATCGCCCCCATCCCGCCTCCGTGGTTGTCGGTGGCCACAGCGTAGCATCGGGTGGGTGTCGGCCGGGTTGCACCCGGCACCGGCAGAGGCCGCAGCAACGGCAACAGCAACAGCCGAAGCGGGTTTCCTGTGGGATGGCGGGGTGGGTCCGGTGGCGGGGGACGCCGTAAACCCATCCCTGGGGGCTTGGCCGCGGCATCCATGCCGCGGACACCCCCGCAACCGGACCCACCCCGCCTTCGACAGTTTTCCGCGAACTGTTGGAATGGCTCTTGGGTTCAGATCCGTTTTCCGCAGGAAAATGGATCTGATCCCAGATTCATTTCGATATCTGACAGATGTGTCGACCAAGGTCGACACCTACCCACAGCAGCAGGAAACTGTCGAAGGTGGGGCACTGTGGGTTTGCGGGGTGTGAGCCGCATGGATGCGGCGACCAAGCCTACATGGACGTATTTACGGCGTCCCCGCAAACCCACAGTGCCCCGCCCTCCCCCAGTAAACCCGCTGTTGCTGTTGCTGCTGCCGTTGCTTCGGCTTCGGCGGGTGCCGGGTGCAACCCGGCCGAACCCCCTTACTTCTTTGAGCCCGGCTGGTTCAGCGGCTCCATCGCCCGGAAGCGCTGGCTGTATTCGTCGGTCAGGGTGCGTGCTTCCTGGCCGTTGCGGACGATGGTCGGGGTCAGCAGCACGATCACTTCCGAACGACGGCTGGTGCGGCTCTTCTGGCCGAACAGTGCACCCAGCACCGGAATCCGGCTGAGGCCGGGAATGCCGCTGCTGCCATCCGTGGCCGAATCGGTGATCAGGCCGGCCAGCATGATGGTGTCACCACTCTGCACCGCGGCCTCGGTGGCCAGCTTCTTGGTGGAGATGCGCGGGTTGCAGTTGCGCTCCTGCGGATTGCAGTTCTCAGGTACGTCCGAGGCGCTGCTGATCTCCTGCACGATATCCAGGAACACCGTGCCGTCGCGGGTTACGCGCGGGCGCACCTTGAGGATCACGCCGGTGTCGATGTACTGCACCGAGCTGTAGCTGCTGGTACCGATGCCGGTGTTGACCGTGGTGGTGTTGATCGGCACCTTGTCGCCAACGTTGAGCGTGGCTTCTGCGTTGTTGCGCACGAACACCGAGGGCGTCTGCAGCAGGCGCACGTCGGTGACCTTGTCCAGTGCGCTGACCACGGCGGCGCCGTTGTGGCCGGTGAACGCCCAGTTGGCACCGTCGGTGCCGGTCACCGCGCCGGCGAAGGTGTTCCAGGAACCGCCGGCCATCGCCGGCAGTGACAATCCGGACAGCGCACCGGTCAGCGCGCGCCCTGCCACGGCGTTGTCGAAGTACCAGTTCACGCCGTACTTCAGGTCGCCGGTCAGCCCGACTTCGGCCACCTGCGCTTCGATGTGTACCTGCAGCGGCATCACGTCCAGCTTCTCGATCACTTCGCGGATCGAGCGCCACGCCTGCGGCGTCGAACGCACCAGCAGCGTGTTGGTTTCCTCCACCGCCGACACGCCGACACGATCGCCTTCCACTTCCAGGCTGATGCTGACGTTGCCCGACTGGCGCTGCGGCAGGTTCAGGGAACCGGAGCTGCCGCCGCCACTGCTGCCGCTGCTGCCACCCACCGTGTTGTTGAAGCTGCTGCCGTTGTTGGCGTCCATGCCGCGGTCGCCGTCGCTGCCCAGCTGCGACGGAATGGCGCCCGGCGCCAGCGATGCCGGGCCGGCGCCGCTACGGTTGCCGCTGCTGGCGAAGGCTTCGCTGAGGCGTTCTGCCAGGTCGCGGGCCTTGATGTAACGCAGTTCATGCGAGAACAGGCGCGCGCTGCCACCGGCGGTATCGATGCGGTCCAGCCACTGCTGGATCTGGTCCAGGTAGCGCACCTGCGGGGTGATCACCAGCACGGCGTTGGCGTTTTCCAGCGGCAGGAAACGGAACATGCCGGCGCTGGGCGTCTTGCTCTCTTCGCCGAACACCTTTTCCAGATCGGCCGCGACCTGCTCGGCCTTGCCGGACTGGATCGGGAACACGCCCACCGACATGCCCGAGAGCCAGTCGACGTCGAAGATTTCGACGGTGTGCAGGTAGTTCTCGAGTTCGGCACGGGTGCCGCCCAGGGTGATCACGTTGCGGCCGCTGTCGACGTTGACGATGGCATTGGGCCGCGCATAGGGCTCCAGCACCTTCTTCATCTCGGTGGCGGAGATGAACTGCAGCGGCACCACGCGCACTTCAAAGCCGCGTGCGCTGGAGGCGGGCGCGGTGCTCGGCGCCACGGTGCCGGCCAGTGCCTGGTCGGCGGCAACGATGTTGTAGCGGCCACCGCTGTAGACCATGCGGGCGTTGTTCCAGCCCAGCACCATCTCCAGCAGGTTCAGTGCCTGTGCCGGCGATACCGGCTTGGGCGTGGCAAGAGTCACTGTGCCCTGCACCCCCGGGGCAATCACGTAGTTCTGGCCGAGCATGTCACCGAGGATGGCCTTGACCACCGCGTGCACCGACTCGCCCTCGAAGTTGAAGGTGGCTTCGCCGGAGCTGGCCGCATGCAACGCGGGCGACGGCTTGCGCGCGGCCTCGCGGTTGATCATGGTGCCGGTGCCACGGCGGATCACCGCCTGCGGCGTCCCCTGAGCTTGATCGGCCGCTTCGGTCTGCGCATCGGTGGCGGCCTGACCGGCGCTGGCCGATGGCTGCAGGTTGCCGTTGCGTTGCACATGCGGGGCGGACACGGTGCTGCAGCCGACCAGCAGTGTCAGGGCAAGGGACCAGGGAAGAAAACGCAGATTCATGCATTCACTCTATCGGTTGGTGCCATCGCCCGGGGGCGGCGACGGTTGTTGCTGCTGTTGCTGCAGCTGACGGCGGCGGGCCTGGATGCGTTCGCGGATGGCCTGCATCTGCGCTTCGCTGGGACCGTTGGTGTTGGCAGGTGGCGCGGCGGCCGCGGCCGGTGCAGGCGACGCGGGAGCCACGTTGCCATCGGTGGCACGTGGGTTGGGCTGGGTCTGGCTGGGCGCCGGCTGTGGCGGCGGCGGCGGAACCACCGCGCCGGGCACAGGCGGTGCGCCATTGGCCCCGCGCAGGACCGTCGGCGCTTCACCGCCCTGGCCATTGAACACGGCCAGCTCCAGCACCTGACTGCCACTGGAGCCGATCACCGTGGCCTGGCGTGGTTCCAAGGCGACCAGTTGCCAGCCATCGACGGCATCGCCATTGAGGCGCAGGCGCAGCGAGCGGCCCTGCTCGGTGGTGAAGGTGGCCATGCTGAAATCACGGGTGAGCAGCACGCCGGTCAGGCGCAGCGTGGGACTGGCGGCGGCTTCGCTGCCGCCCAGCAGATACGGGCGTGGCTTGCGGTCCTCTGCGAACAGGGGCCGCTCGCTGATCACGCTGTAGCTGTCTGCGCCGGCCATGCGTTCAGCGGCCAGCACCGGCAATGCCGGCAGCGCGGCCTGGGCGTCGCCTTCTGCGCTGACCGTGGGCAGCTGGCTGCCAAGACCGAAGCCGGTGGCCAGCCAGGTCGCGGCCGCCCATCCGGCCAGCGCCAGCAACAGCCCGGTGCGCAGGTTGATCTGTTCAAGCTTCATCGGCCACCTCCTGCGCATCGGCAGCAGGCTGCTCCGCCGGTGCCGGCGGCGACACCACCGGCGCCGCCGCAGGTGGCGTGGCCACGGGCGCTGTGGCGGGATCGGCAGCCGCACCTGGCAACAGGTAGCCGGCCAGCTCGAAGGACACATCGAGACCGAGGCCGGATTCGTTCGGCGATTGCTGGAAGCGCTGCGCGATCAGGTTGAGGTTGTCCACGAACAGGCGCGGGCTGCCGGTCTCCAGGCTGTGCAGCACGGTGGCCAGTTCGGCCACGCCACAGCGCAGGCGCACCTGCATCGCCACACGGACGAAGGCGGCATCGCGACGGTTGTCGCTCAATGGCGTGCGGTTGCTGATGGTGCAGCTGCGGTTGCCCGGGCTGGCCATCGCCACCGCATCCTGCAGGCGTGCGCCGAGCGCGGCCGCAGCGGCTTCGGCGGTGGCTTCCTGCAGGAACCCGGGGCGCTGCTGCAGGGCGTCGCGGGTCGCGCGCAGCCGCTGTTCGATCTGCGGCTGCTGCTGCAGCTGCGCCTGTACGCGCTGCTGGCGCTCGCGCAGGGCAGCGGCATCGGCGTCGATCGCGAGCAATGGCTGGGTGAACCACGGGTGCACCAGCAGCAGGTAGGCCAGGCCCAGCACTGCCAACAGCAGTGCCAGTGCCAACCAGCGGTCACGGCGTGCGCTTGGCATCGGCATGGGCCGCCTCCGTGGTTTCAGTCGCGGCGGCTGCGGGCGCAGGTGCGGCCGAAGGCAATGGCTGCAGCTCGGCGGTCAGGGTGAAGCGGTCGCGGCCACTGGCGGCACCATCGGCCTGCAGCACGCCGGTGAGGTTGACCTTGCGCCATTGCGGCGCGTCCTGCAGCAGCGGAACCAGCTGCGATGCTTCGCTGCTGAGGCCGATCAGCTGCAGGCTGTTGTTCTCGATCGCCAGTTTTTCCAGGTAGGTACCATCAGGCAGGCGCCGGGTCAGCTCATTCCACACTTCGACGGTACTGGCGCGCTGGTTGCGTTGTGTTTCCAGGAACGTCGCTCCATCCAACAGCGCCTGCAGCTGGCTGCGTTCGCTGGCAACACCACGCGCGCTGCGGGCGCTGCGCTCGACGTCTTCGCGCAGCGCATCGACAGCAGCGCGGCGGTTGTCCAGCAGCTGCATCGCCGCCAGCACCAGCATCACCAGCGCCGCTGCGGCAAGCAGCAGGTTCCAGCGCCGCATCGGGTCCGGCCGCTGCTGACGCTGCGCGGGCGGCAGCAGGTTGACCTGCAACGTGCGGCCCTGTGCATCGATCGCATCAACACCGGCCAGCGCGTCAGCCCAGTCGCCGATCTGCGCACGCCAGTCATCGACCTGACGCAGCGGCCACGCCACCAGTTCCACCTGCAGCAGGCCTTCGCCGGCACTGCCCAGTTCACGGATGTCATAGCTGACCTGGCTGGCTTCGAACGGTGTCTGCCGGTCGATCTCGTAGCCGACCACCGCGCGCAGACGGTCACCGGCCGCGGCGGGCAGGCGCAGCGTGCGCCGCAGAACCTGCCCGGCGGGCAGCAGCCACACCCGTGGCAGGCTGCGCAGGCGCGGCTCCAGCACGCGGTCCAGGTCCGCCGGTTGCAGCGGCCACGGAAGACGGGCCACGGGCTCGAGGCCGTCACCGGTTTCGCGCCAGACCTGCAGCTGCCCGTCTTCGCACTGCAGCAGCAGGCGGGTCTGCGACCAGCCCAGCGCCCATTGCCAGCGCATCGGCACCCAGGCCAGCAACGACTGCCGCCACCAGCGCAGGAAACGGCCGGCACCGGGGCCGATCTGGCCCTGCACCTGCCGCAGACTGTCCTGCCAAGCCGTCATCTTGCTGCCATTCCCTGCTCCCAGCGAAGCACTGTGTAGGTCCGGCCGGGCACCCCGCCCGATCCGTTGCGCACCACCGCCTGCAGCACCGACAGGCGTCCGCTGCCGTCAGTGGCGCGGGACTCGATACTATAGGTGCCACTGCTGCTGGCAAGCGCCGATGCACCCGCAGCGTTATCTCCGTCACGCTCCTGCTGGGCGCGTTGCGCCAGCAGTTGTTCCGCATCCAGGCCCATTGCCGTCAACACCGGGCCACTGGCGAAGCGTGGATCCGGACGCGCCTGCCGGCTGTAGAGCGTCAGGTGCGGCAGCATCGCGGCGTACAGCGACCCGCGCATTCCCAGCACCCGCTGCAGTTCGCCCAGGGTTTCAAAGCGCTTGTTGCGCGGGCCATAGGGCAGGCCCGCGGCGGCGTACTCGGGTGCTTCGGCACCGCCACCCGGCTGCAGCAGGCTGTCTTCGTCGCGCCAGTCGATGATCGCGCCGGCCAACTGCTTGGCGGTTTCAGCCGGCTCGCCCAGTGCCTGCATGAATGCGGACAACAGGGCCGCATCCGCCAGGTTGAGGTTGATCTTGCCGTTCTCATCCAGCACCCGGATCTCGATACGGGCCTCGTCGAACTGCCAGCGATAGGCGCGGCCGTCGGCCTGCCACGGCGGACGCTGCGGGTCTGGCTGCAGCCGCAGCAGCGCGTATTCCAGGCCCGCGCGCGCGCGCTCCTGGCCGCGTGCATCATCACCGAGCACCCGCTGCTGCAGGTGCTCGACCCGTGCGCTGAGCGCAAAAGCGCCGACCAGCGCGGTCATCAGCGCGATCAGCCACAGCACCAGTACCAGCGCGGCACCGCGTGGACGCTTCATCGCGCGCCTCCGCTGCCGCCGGCGCGCAGTGCCACCACCAGCGGCGGCCACGGCGTGCCCCTGCTTGGCACGATCTGCACTTCCACCAGCAGCGGCAGGCGCCGGGTGTCATCCCAACGGGGCAACCATTCGGTCATCTGCCCGTTGCTGGCGTCGACACCGCGATAGCGCAGCCGTACGTCCTTCAAGTCCTCCGCCAGCACTTCGGGCGGGCGCGGCGGGTTCTCTTCGATGCGCTCGCCTTCCTGCAGCAGTACCAGCTCCAGCAGCAAGCGGCGGTGGCCAGCTGCGCCATCCACCTGCAGCGCATGCAGGTACGGGCCGCCGCGACCGAGATAACCCGGCAGATCGGCAACGAATTTCATGCCCTGATCGTCGCCCTGGAAGAACACCGGTTCACGGGTGGGATCGGGCACTTCCAGCGGGCTGCGCAGGGCGCTGGCGAGCTGGCGCCGCAGCAGGGCCTGCACTGCGCGCATGCGTTCGCTCTGCGCGGCAATCTGCTCACCGCGCTGGCTGATCGCCATCGCCGAGCGCACGCTGGCGAACGCCAACGCCAAGCCGCCAGCCAGAAGCACGGTGGCCAGCATGACTTCGATCAGGGTGAAGCCCCGCGCGCGGCGCCTCATCGCGCATTCTCCAGCGCAGGGGGCAACAGACGCAGGCTGCGCCAGCGCAACTGCTCGCGCTCGCTGTCGCCCCACCGCACCTGCAGCTGCAGTTCCGCCAGCCACGGTGCGCCCGGCGACTGCGCAGCGGGCAGCGCACCACTGCGCGGCTCGGCCCAGGGCTGCACCTGCAGCTGCCAGTGATATCGCCCCTGCTCCCACTCGCCCTGTTGGCTGCCGGCCTGCAGTGGCGCTTCCACCCCAGCGGCAGCCAGCAACGACTGCGCGTGCAGCACCGCGCGCGTGCGCAGCTCGGCATCACGCACCTGGCGCGCGCCAACGGACAGGCTGCCGAGCAACAGCGTCAGTGCCAACCCAAGCAGTGCGAAGGCAACGATCACTTCAAGCAGGGTGAAGCCACGGGCGCGCGACCTCATTGCGCCCGCCATGGTCCGGAACGGACTTCACCGGTCAACCAGCCCACATCGATGCGCCACTCGGCACTCTCCAGCTGCAAGCGGATACGGCCGCCGCTGGAGCCACCGTCGGGATGGAATTCGATCACGCCCTGACCGGGTGCGGTGGCCAGCTGCGCGGCACCTTCGAACTGCACCTTCAGCTTGGCCGGCACTTCACCGTGGCGCTGGCTGGCGCCCTGCCAGCGATGCTGCGCCGGTTCGATCACGAAGCGCTGCGGCTCGCCGCGGGCAATCGCCTGCGCGCGCACCATGCGCAGCTGGTTGGCGATGTCCTTGCCGGCACTGCGCAGCTGCATGCCGGCAAAGCCGCGCGACATGCCAGCGGCGGTGATCAGGCCGATGGCCGCGATCAACGCGATCACCAGCAGCATTTCCAGCAGCGACAGGCCCGCTGCGCGCCTGCCGTGCAGGCGCGGGCGTGACAACCGGCGCGGCAGGAAAAGCAGCATGCGCGCTTACGGCTGGTAGCGGATGTCAGCGTCGACGCTGCTGCCGCCGGCCTTGCCATCCTTGCCCAGGCTGATCAGCTCATACGCCTGGCCTTCGCCCGGTGCGCGGTACTCCAGCGCGTGGCCCCACGGGTCGTTTAGGTCGGCGGGCTTGGCATACGGGCCCAGCCAGCCACCGACGCCGGCCGGCGCGGTCACCAGGTCGTTGAGCGAGGCAGGCAGCTTGCCGGTGTCGATCTGGTAGTTGTCGACCTTGGAGGCAACGGTCTGCACCTGCGCCTTGGCGATGTTCGCCTTGCCCCGATCGGCGCCGCCGAGCACGCGGCTGGCGACCAGGGTCAGCACCGCGCCGATCAGCACGATGACGATGATGATCTCCAGCAGGCTCATGCCCGACTGGTGGCGTGCGGCGGTGAAGGAAAGGCGGATCGGTCGACGGGAAGCAATCATGGTCGGTCCTTTCAGGTACGGGATGTCGGGGTTGCGAAGGAGGCCATCGTCAGCCGATGGCGTTGGTGAGGTCGTACAACGGCACCAGCACGGCCACGATCACCGCGCCGACCACCGAGGCCAGCACCAGGGTGATCGCCGGCACCATCGCCGCCAGCAGGCGGTCGATGCGGCGAGCGCTGTCCTGTTCGAAAGTATCAGCAGCTTTCAGCAGCATGGTATCGAGCGCGCCGGACTCCTCGCCGACCTGGATCATCTGCAGGGCCAGCCGGGGAAAGCGCTTGCCGCGCGACAGCGCCAGCGACAGGCCGGTGCCGTTCTTGACCTCGTCGGCGGCGGTTTCCAGATCGGCCGCCAGCGCGCGGTTGCCGAGTACGTTGCGGGCGATGCCCAGCGCCGCCAGCAACGGCACGCCGTTGCGCAGCAATGTCCCCAGGGTGCGCGCCAGCCGCGCGGTTTCCAGTTCGCCCAGCAGGCGGCCGATGCCGCGGCGCTGCAGCAGCCAGCCATCCAGCGCCAGACGGAACGCGGGCTGCCGCGCCTTGCGTTCGAACAACAGCAGCAGCACGCCCGGCACCACCAGCAGCAGCACCCACCAGTCGCGTACGAACAAGCCCAGCTGCAGCACCAGGTTGGTGAACCACGGCAACGCCACGTCCAGGCTTTCGTACATCTGTGCGAACTGCGGCACCACATAGCCCAGCAGGAACAGCAGCGCACCGCCCACCACCACCAGCAGGATCGCCGGGTACACCAGCGCGTTGATCACCTTGCCCTGCAGCGCACGGCTGCGTTCAAGATAATCGGCCAGGCGCTGCAGCGTGTCATGCAGGCTGCCACCGGCTTCACCGGCGCGCACCATGTTCACGTACAGGCGCGAGAACAGGCCGTGCTGGCGTTCCAGCGCAGTCGACAGCGGCGCGCCACCGCGCACCACGTCGCGGATGTCGGTGATCGCGCGGCGCGAGCGCTCGTCTTCGGGCAGGCTGAGCAGGATCGACAGCGCGCGGTCCAGCGGCTGCCCGGCACCGAGCAGCGTCGCCAGCTGCTGGGTGAACTGCAGCAATGCCGCGCCCTGCAGCGGACGCTGGCGGAACAGGCCGCGCAGGCTGCTGCCGCCAACCGCACCACCGTCGGCCAGCTGCGTTTCCATCGGCAGATGGCCCTGGTCCTGCAGGCGAGCGACCAGCTCGGCCTCGCTGGCCGCTTCCATCTGCCCGTCGAACACTTCACCGTGTGTATTCAGAGCCTTGTAACGGTAGTTCGGCATGTCAGCGTCGTCCCTGCCCGCGCATCAGCCTTCCTCGGTCACGCGCAGGACTTCCTCAAGGGTCGTCTGCCCGCTCAGGGCCTTGCTCAGGCCATCCTCGTACATGGTGCGCATGCCGGCTTCACGGGCGATGCGTTCGATCTCGCCCATGCCATCGCGACGCATGACCGCACGCCGCAGCGCGTCGTTCATCACCAGGAATTCCATGATGGTGGTGCGCCCCAGGTAGCCGGTCGGCGCCAGTGCCGACGGCTTCGGCCGATACAGGTGGATCGTTCCCTGCGGCTGCAGGCGACGCAGGTCGAAGCGCTCGATCTCTTCCGGCGAGGCTTCATAACGCTCGGCGTGGGTCGGTTCCAGCCGGCGCACCAGGCGCTGGGCCAGGATGCCGTTGATGGTGGAGGTGAGCAGATAGTCTTCCACGCCCATGTCGAGCAGGCGGGTGATGCCGCCCGCGGCATTGTTGGTATGCAGCGTGGACAGCACCAGGTGGCCGGTCAACGCCGACTGGATCGCGATGCGCGCGGTTTCCAGGTCGCGCATTTCGCCGATCATGATGATGTCCGGATCCTGGCGCACGATGCTGCGCAGCGCATTGGCGAAATCCAGCCCGATCTGCGGCTTGGCCTGGATCTGGTTGATGCCCTCGATCTGGTACTCGACCGGATCTTCAACGGTGATGATCTTGACGTCGGCGGTGTTGAGCTGGCTCAGCGCAGTGTACAGCGTGGTGGTCTTGCCCGAACCGGTGGGGCCGGTCACCAGCAGGATGCCGTGCGGCTGTTCAAGCACCTTGCGGAACTGCGGCAGGAAGGCATCGGTGAAGCCCAACCGGTGGAAGTCGAACACCACCGTCTCGCGATCGAGCAGGCGCATCACCACGCTTTCGCCGTGCGCGGTGGGTACCGTGCTGACACGCAGGTCCAGCTCCTTGCCCTGCACGCGCAGCATGATGCGGCCGTCCTGCGGCAGGCGACGCTCGGCGATGTTGAGCCGGGCCATGATCTTGATGCGGCTGATCACCGCGGCGGTCAGGTTGGCCGGCGGGCTCTCGCCTTCGACCAGCACGCCATCGACGCGGTAGCGCACTTTGAGCCGGTTCTCGAAAGGCTCGACGTGGATGTCCGATGCGCGCAGTTCGACCGCGCGCTGGATCACCAGGTTGACCAGGCGGATCACCGGCGCTTCCGAGGCGAGATCGCGCAGGTGCTCGATATCGTCCACTGCACCGCCTTCGCCATCGGCGGTTTCCACGATCGCCCCCATCGCGCTGCGGCCCTGGCCGAACCAGCGCTCGACCAGGTCATCGATCTCGGCGCGCATGCCCAGCAGCGGCGTTACCGGCACGCCCAATGCCAGCTGCACGGCCTGCTGCGGGTACGGATCGTGGGCGTCGGCCAGCCACAGCTGCACGCCGTGTTCATCCAGCGCCAGCGGGCATACGTGGAACTGCTTGAGGAAGCGCAGCGACAGCGGCAGGCCTTCGGCCAGTGCCTGCGGCGGCGATTCAGGCAGCTGCCGTCCTTCCAGCAGCGGCAGGCCCAGCACATCGGCGCTGGCCTGCGCCTGGTCACGTTCGGACACCAGCCCAAGCCGGACCAGCAGGCCGAGCAGGCTGCCACCGGCCTCGGCATGCAGTGGCCGCGCACGCGCCAGATCTCCTTCCTTGAGCCGACCACGTGCCAGCAGCGCATCGAGGATGCGGCCTTCAGTGTCGTCGATGGCGGTGGCAGCGAGCGCGTTCACGTGACTCTCCTGTCGATCGTCCCGACTTTAGCAGTTAAGCCGTGGTTTCCACCCTCTCCGATTCTTCTTTCGTAAAAAGACGAAGCCCGTCACACAGGTGACGGGCCTCGCTTATTCATTTACGACAGTCGGTTATTACTGGGTCGCCAGAATGCTCACCCCGCTGTAAGCGGCCTCACCCACCACCTTGATGTAGTAGGTACCGGCCACCGGCTTGGCTACGCGCACGGTTTCGGTATTGCCCGGGCGGGTCGACTTGGCATCGTTGTCGGTCGCGGTGGGCACGCGGCCCTGCGCCAGATACACCGACACGTTGCCGCTGCCGCCGTAGGTCAGCACGCTCAGCGTCTTGCCGGCCGCCGCTTCGAAGGTGTAGACGGTTTCGCTGGCGGCCGCACCGGCCAAGCCACCCACGGTCACCTTGTTGGTCAGCGGAATGCCCTCCGGCTCGCAGTTCTCGGTGCACGGCTCCTTCAGCGCGGCATCCAGCGCGGCCTTGGCATCGAGGATGCCGGTGCCGATCGGGGTCGCCGCCGGGATGGTCACCGGGAACTTGCGCGCGCTCTGCTTCAGCAGCGTTTCCAGTGCGGCCGGGGCCAACGGTTCCTTGCCCTTGGCGATCAACGCGCTCTGCACCATGGCGGCCACGGCGGCAACGTGCGGCGAGGACATCGACGTGCCGCCCTTGCCCATCAGCACCCACTCACCGGCGTCCGGGGTGGTTTCCGAACTGGAGCCGACCTGCCAGATGTAGCCGTTCGGGTTGCCGTCGACGCTGCCGCCACCGCCCGGGGCCGACAGGTCGACCGCGGTGCCGTAGTTGGAGTAATAGGTGATGCCACCGGTGACACGGGTCGCACCCACCGCCACCACGTTGTTGCAGCTGGCCGGACGGTACTTGGATGCGTTGTCGGTTTCGTTGCCGGCCGCGACCACCACCAGGGTGCCGCGCGACACCGCGCCGTTGATCGCGTCCTGGTAGGCGGCATCGCATGCGCCGCCACCGCCCAGACTCATGTTGATGATCTCGGCCGGGTTGGTGTTGG
This sequence comes from Stenotrophomonas sp. SbOxS2, assembly GCF_013416715.1. Lineage (NCBI taxonomy): Bacteria > Pseudomonadati > Pseudomonadota > Gammaproteobacteria > Lysobacterales > Lysobacteraceae > Stenotrophomonas > Stenotrophomonas sp. SbOxS2. Next base: position 80,117 of record NZ_JAAVXD010000006.1, on the reverse strand, counting down.
CCGGAATGCCCGGCACGGTGCCACCGGAGGCCCAGGTGATGGCGTCACTGATGTCGGCGAGGGTGCCACCGCACTTGCCCAGCACGCGCACCGGCAGCACCTTGGCCTTGTAGGCCAGGCCCGCCAGGGCGCTGCCATTGTTGGTCACTTCGGCAATGGTGCCGGCAACGTGCGTGCCGTGCCAGGAACTGCCTTCCGGTTCAGAGCCGGTGTAGCACTCGTTGGCCGTTTCCACCCAGTCACCGTAGTCGGTGGCGCCGGGCGCGCGGCCGTCGTTCGGGCGGCGCGAGGATTCCTTGTCACTGATGAAATCGTAGCCTTCCAGCAGGTTGCTGCCGAAGTCCGGCACGCCCGGCAGGATGCCGGTATCGAGCACGGCGACCACGATGCCCTCGCCCTGCGAGAGATCCCACGCGGCCGGGGCGTTCACACCACCGGTGGCATTGAAGAAGTTCCACTGGTACTGCGCGTAGTTGGGGTCGTTGGGCACCAGTGCCGGCTGCGCGTTGGTGGCACGCAGGTCCGAACGCTGCAGGCGCACGTTGGCCACCGCGTACTGCACCGACGGATCGGCATTCAGTTCAGCCAGCACCTTCTGCATGTCGGCCGAGCCCAGCTTGGACTTCAGGCGGATCAGGTCGCCACCGGCACCGAGCTTGCGCTCCACCAGCGGAGACAGTGCCGCGGCGCGGCTGGTGGTGCCGCTGCTGACGATGGCACGCGACAACGCCGACTGCACGACCGAGAGCTTGGTCGAACGATCGCTGGCGGCAGCAGTGCCGTTGCGGTACTTCACGATGATGCCGTCCACGCTCTGCTGGGCAGTGCTGGCCACGCGTGCCGGTTCCTTGGCCACGCCCGGCTTGGCCGCATGCGCCGCACCGACGCCGACAGTCAACGACAGCACGGCGGCAGCCAGCACATTGATGCGAAGGGTCTGCTTCTTGGTCACGTTCGAAATCCTCTTCAAGGTCATGGTTGAGCTTTCCTTCTCCGCCCGTTGCACGGACGGAGCTCACTACGGCCATCACTCCCTGCGACTGCCCTGGCTGGCCCACCAGGGTTGCCGTGCCACGCCCCTTTGGCGCTCACTGCTCGACGTGCCGATGGGGTTGCCCACCGGCACGTTGTTGCGCACTTACCAGCCGAAGCCGGCACCGACGCCGACCGAGCTGTCATCACTGCTGAAGGCACCACCGATGGTGACCGTGGCGCGATCGCTGATCGCACGCTGGTAGCCCAGCGACATGGCCGACTCGCCGCCCTGGAAGCCGATGCCGACGCCGACCCGGTTCTGGGTACGGATGCCGGCGGCACTGGTGGCCATGTTGAGCATCGCCGAGCTCATCGCGCCCTGGCGGTCGATGCGGCGATCCATGTGGCGCAGGCGTCCATCAACTTCGCCCTTGAACACATCGAAGCTGTCGGTGACCGCCTGCACGCGGCTGTCGGTGTAGCTGTTGGCGGTGGTGATGCCACGGTCCAGCTGGCCCTTGTTGACCGCGTCGGTTGCGGTGGTACCGGCCGCCACGTTGGTGACCTGGCGTTCGTTGCCCTCGCTGCCGACCGAGACGGTGTTGGCGCGATCGGCAACCGAGCCCTGGCCCAGCGCCACCGCATTGGCCGCCGTTGCACTCGCGCCCTGGCCGACCGCGGTGGACGATGCACCACTTGCGACAGCGCCATCCCCCATCGCGACGGCGTTGATGCCACCGCCTGCGACCAGTGCCGGCTGTGCACTGCCTGCGCTGGCTGCGGTCGGGGTGCCCTGCACACGGGCAGTGGCCGTTGCCGATCCGCTATCCGCCAGGCTCGCATCGGCGGTGGCCGAAGCCGTGGCCGCGCTGGCTGCGTCGGCGTCCAGCGGAGCGGCCATCGAACGCAGGCTGGCCGCGCCGGAACGTGTGCCGCTGGCGGTGCGACGATCGATCTCGCTGACCTTGCGGTCCAGTGCGCCCAGTGCGTCGCCGACGTTGCTGTAGGTGGAACCCTGGATCACATAGTTCGGCGCAACGAACACCCCCTGCATGCCGACGCTGGCACCGCCGCCGAGGAAGCTGGCGGCATCGCTGAGCGACTGGAACAGCTGCCCACCGTTGATCGCCTGGCGGCTGCCGGAGGCGATGCTGCCGGCGCCGACGTTGTCGATGGTGGTGCCCTGGATACCGGCCAGGGTCAGGCGGTCGCGGCTGGCATCGTCGTAGCCGACCGAACTGGCCGCGCTGGTTTCAACGGTGGCGATGCGCGAGTCGAAATCTCCGACCCGGGTTTCCACCGCGCCCACGCGCTGGTTGGTGACGTTGAGCTGTGAACCGGTCACGGCATCGCTGCTGCCGGCGGTGATGCGGCCATCTGCAACGTTGACGATGCGGCGCGTGGCAGGGCCGGCGGTGCCGTTGCCGCCACCGACCGACACCACGTTGGCTTCCAGGGCACGTGCACCGGTGCCGAGGGCGACCGAGTTGATCCCGGTGACGCCGCTGTTGGCACCCAGCGCAAGCGCGCCGCCACCAATGGCCGAGGCATTGGCACCCAGTGCGTTGCTGCGTGCACCGCCGGCGTTGGCAGCCGAGCCGATGGCCACCGCGTCGGTGCCGCTGGCGGTTGCGGTGCCACTGCCGCTGGCGCGGAAGTGGCGGCTGGTGGTGTCGGCGGTGGAAGCGACCGCATCCAGCTGCGCGCGGTTGACTGCATCGGTGGCCTGGGTACCGGCGGCAACGCGGGTAATCTGCCGCTCTGCGCCTGCACTACCCACCGATACCGTGTTGGCCCGATCGGCTACTGCCGACGCGCCCAGCGCCGTGCTGTTGGCGGCACTTGCGGTGGCACCGAAACCAACCGCCGTGGAACCGGCGGCGGTGGCCTTGGCGCTGTAGCCGACAGCGGTGCCGAGGCGACCGCTGGCCTCGGCGTAGCTACCCAGCGCCGAAGCGCCGTCCGCCGTTGCGGTGGCACGGAAGCCACTGGCCTGCGACTGCGTGCCGCTGGCGGTGGACTGCGCGCCGCTGGCGGTGCTGTAGGCACCCTTGGCCTGTGCACCGGCGCCGGTGGCACTGGAGCCGAGTTCGCTGGCGGCAGCACCACTGCCCAGGGCTACGCTGTCCACGCCGGTGGCCTGTGCCGCATTGCCCAGCGCCGCACCATTGGCGCCGCTGGCCAGCGCATTGAAGCCCACCGCGGTGGCGTTGGCCGCAACTGCGGTGGCACCACTGCCGAGCGCACTGGCGCCGTTGCCGATCGCATTGGCCGCTTCACCCGCGGCCAGCGCGTTGTCGCCTTCGACGTACGCCCCGGCATCGCTGTCGGCACTGCCACTGGCCTGGAAGTGCTTGCTGGTCTTGTCGGCGACACTGGCTACTGCATCCAGCTGACCCTTGTTCACCGCATCGGTGGTCTCGGTGCCGGCGGCAACATGGGTGACCTGGCGTTCGTTGCCTGCGCTGCCGACGGCCACCGTGTTGGCACGGTCCGCCTTTGAACCCGCACCGAGAGCAACGCTGTTGGCAGCGCTGGCCGTAGCGCTGGCACCCAGCGCGGTGCTGTCAGCCGCATCGGCCCACGCATTCCAACCGATCGCGGTGGCGTAGTCGTCGGTGGCCCATGCACCGGCACCGAACGCCGCCGCACCGGTACCGCTGGCACGCGACGGGATCAGGCCGAAGAAGGTGCTGCCACCGATGGCGACACTCTCTGCGCCACTGGCTTCGCTGGATTGACCGACGGCGACCGCACCGCTACCTGCTGCCGCTGCTCCAAAGCCAACAGCTGTGGTGTTGGCACCGGTCGCCGCCGAACCATAGCCCAGTGCGGTACCAAGGCGGCCGCTGGCTTCGCTGTAGCCACCGATGGCGGTGGTGCCATCGGCCGAAGCCGCACTACGGAAACCACTGGCCAGCGATTGCGCACCGCTGGCGACAGCCTCTGCACCATTGGCCGTGCTGTAGACGCCGCTGGCCTGTGCAGCGGTGCCGGTGGCGGTAGCGCTGATTCCACTGGCCACCGCGCCATTGCCTAGTGCGGCACTTTCTGCGCCGGTGGCCTGTGCGTTGCTGCCGACCGCGGCCGCATTGCTGCCGGTCGCCAGCGTGTTGAAGCCGACGGCGGTCGCGTTGGCGGCCACGGCCGTGGCACCGCTGCCGAGCGCGGTTGCGCCATTTCCGATCGCATTGGCCGCTTCACCGGCAGCCAGTGCGCTGTCGCCTTCCACGTAGGCACCGGCATCGCTGTCGGCGCTGCCACTGGCCTGGAAGTACTTGCTGGTCTTGTCCGCCGTGGCAGCGACGGCATCGAGCTGGTTCTTGTTGACCGCATCGGTGCCTTCGGTGCCCGCGGCGACGTGGGTCACCTGGCGTTCGCTGCCGGCACTGCCGACGGCCACCGTGTTGTCACGGTCGGCCTTCGAACCTGCGCCCAGAGCCACGCTGTTGGCGCCGTTGGCGGTAGCGCTGGCACCCAGCGCAGTCGACTCGGCGCCATCGGCCCACGAGTTCCAGCCGATGGCGGTGGCGTAATCGTCGGTGGCCCAGGCACCGGCGCCGAACGCCGCTGCGCCGTAACCACTGGCACGCGACGGCACCAGGCCGAAGAAGGTGCTGCCACCGATGGCCACGCTCTCATCGCCGCTGGCTTCGCTGGAATCACCCATGGCCACCGAGCTGGCGCCCGACGCCGCAGCGAACACGCCGGCAGCGGTGCTGTTGGCACCACTGGCGACGGTGCCATAACCGAGCGCCGAGCCGAGTCGGCCACTGGCTTCGCTGTAGCCGCCTACTGCGGTGGTGCCGTCTGCAGAGGCTGCCGAACGGAAACCACTGGCCAGCGACTGCGCACCGCTGGCGACCGCCTCGGCACCGTTGGCGGTGCTGTACACCGCCGTCGCCTGCGCGCCTGCACCGGTCGCAGTGGTGCTGGTTTCGCTGGCCACCGCACCGCTGCCGAGGGCCGCGCTGTCTTCACCGGTCGCCTGCGCGTTGTTGCCCACTGCGGCCGCGTTGCCGCCGCTGGCCAGGCTGTTGAAGCCCACTGCCGTAGCGTTCGCGGCCACCGCCGTTGCGCCACTGCCGAGTGCGGTGGCACCGGTGCCGATCGCATTGGCGGCCTCACCGGCAGCCAGCGCGCTGTCGCCTTCCACGTAGGCACCAGCATCGCTGTCGGCGCTGCCACTGGCCTGGAAGTACTTGCTGGTCTTGGCCCCTTCGGCGGCCACTGCGTCCAGCTGGTCCTTGTTCACTGCATCGGTACCCTGGGTACCCGCTGCCACGTTGGTGATCTGGCGGGTGTTGCCGCCACCTCCGACCGACACGGTGTTGTCGCGGTCTGCAATCGAATCGGCACCCAGCGCCACGCTGTTGGCACCACGCGATTCCGCCGCATTGCCCAGCGCGGTGCTGTTGATGCCCGGCGCATAGGCGCCGCCACCGACCGCAGTGGAATAGTCGCCGGATGCTTCGGTCGCCAGCAGGCCGAACAACGAACCACCGACAGCCACGGCATTGGTGCCGGTAGCCAGGCTGCCCTGGCCGGTGGCGGTGCTGTAGGCACCGGATGCTTCCGAATCGCCGCCGAGCGCCACGCTGTTGGAGCCGGAGGCGTTGGCGAAGTTGCCGAAGGCGGTGGCGTTGAATGCCGATGCGTTGGCGTAACCACCGATGGCCGTGCTGTAGCCGCCGGTCGCTTCGGCGCCGATGCCGAACGCGGCCGAAGCGGTGCCGCTGGCCACGCTTTCACTGCCGACCGCCGTGGCCGCCTCACCGCTGGCATTGCTGAAGTAACCTACCGCTACGGCTTCCTCGCCACTCGCCTCGGACAACACGCCGGTGGCGGTGCTGCCGGCGCCGCTGGCCACCGAGGCCGCACCGAAGGCCGCACTCTGCTCGCCACTGGCTTCGCTCTCGGCACCTTGTGCGGTGGCGTATTCGCCGGTCGCCTGCGCGTTGGCACCGATGGCGCTGGCATTGGCTGCAGTGGCCAGGGCATTGAAGCCGATGGCCTGTGCATTGCTGGCCAGCGCATTGGCGCCACTGCCCAGCGCGGTTGCACCGTTGCCGATGGCGTTGGCCGATTCACCGGCGGCCAGCGCGTTGTCACCTTCCACGTAGGCGCCGGCATCGCTGTCGGCGCTGCCACTGGCCTGGAAGTACTTGCTGGTGGTCGCCGCACTGGCTGCAACCGCATCGAGCTGCGACTTGTTCACCGCATCGGTAGCCTGGGTACCGGCCGCCACACTGGTGATCTGCCGCTCGTTGCCGGCGCTGCCCACCGACACGCTGCCGTCACGGCTGGCCACCGAACCGGCACCCAGCGCAACCGCGTTGTTGCCACTGGCCGTACTACCCGCGCCCAAGGCGATCGCACTTTCACCGCCGGCCACCGTGTTGGTGCCGATGGCGATGCTGTTGATGCTGTTGCCCAGCGCCTGGAAGCCCAGCGCAACGCTGTTGTCGCCGTAGCTGAAGGCGCCGCGGCCGACAGCGGTGGAACTGATGCCGTTGGCCCAGCTGTTGTAGCCGATGGAGGTGGCACCGTTGGCGCTGGCCCATGCCGCCGGACCGAACGCCGAAGCATTGCGGCCGGTGGCCCAGGCACCGGCGCCGAAAGCGGTGGCGCCCTCCTCGCTGGCGGTGCTGTAACCACCCACGGCGGTGCTGTCGTCGGACTTGGCAAAGGCGCTGTCACCGATGGCGACGGCATAGCTGCCGGTAGCGCGCGACTTGCCGCCTGCCGCGAAACTGTTGTCGCCGGTGGCCTGTGCTGCATTGCCGAAGGCGCTGCTGCTGGCACCGGTCGCCTGCGCGGCATTGCCGACGGCGGTGGAACCGGCCGAAGCGGTGGTGCCGATCTGCACCGGATTGCCCTGGTCATCCAGCAGGGGCTGGTTGTATTCGTCGTACGCCTGGCCGAGGCCACCCACGGCCACTGCACCGTCACCGTCGGCGAAGGTATTGCGACCCAGTGCCACGCTGTCGGCGCCGATGGCCGCAGCGCCTGCGCCCTGTGCCAGCGCGCCGGCACCGATGGCGTTGCTGGCCGAACCCGCCGCTACGGCACCCTCGCCTTCTGCATAGGCACCGGCATCGCTGCCGCTCTCCGGCTGCGCCTGGAAGAAGCGCGCGGTGGTGTCGGCGGTGCTGGCCACGGCGTCCAGCTGTGCCTTGTTCACTGCATCGGTGGCTTCGCTGCCGGCCGCCACGCTGGTGATCTGCCGCTCGTTGCCGGCACTGCCCACAGCCACGCTGTTGGCGCGCACCGCTTCGGAATTCGCACCCAGTGCAACGCTGTTGGCACCACGCGCAGTGGCGTAGTAGCCGACGGCGGTGCTCTGCGCGCCACTGGCCCAGGTCTGCGCACCCAATGCACTGGCGTTCTCGCCCGGTGCATAGGCGAAGTAACCCACTGCGACCGCCTCGGCACCGGAGGCCTCGGTCAGGCTGCCGTTGGCCACGGCATGGTCACCGCTGGCAATCGCGCCGGCACCGACGGCCGTGGCCGCTTCGCCACTGGCCTGGGTCTGCACGAAGAAGCCCAGGCCCGGGATCAGATCGGCCGGGCCACCAATGGCCACGCTGCTGGTGCCGGTAGCGTTGCTCTGCGTACCGACGGCCGTGGAGTAGTCGCCGATGGCATTGGAGACCGCGCCGAACGCCGACGACTGTACACCTGCCGCGTAGGCACCCACGCCGTACGCCGAGGCGGCGAAACCGCCGGCATCGGCGCTGGCGCCGACAGCGGTACCACCGACCCCGGCACTGGTGGCGCCGGTCTCTACCGGCACGCCACCACTGGTGATCAGCGGATTGCCATCAGCATCCACCGCAGCACCGCCGACGGCGACGCTGCCCGGACCGACTGCCTGCGCGTTGTTGCCGAAGGCCGCACTGTTCTGGCCCGAGGCCAGCGCGTTGTTGCCGACCGCAGTGGCGTTCTGCGCGACAGCGGTCGCACCTGCACCGACGGCGGTCGTGCCGTTGCCGATCGCATTGGCGGCTTCGCCAGCGGCGAGCGCGTCATCTCCCTCGGCCAATGCGCCGGCATCGCTGTTGCTGCTGCCGGTGGCCTGGAAGCGCTTGGCGGTGGTATCGGCTACTGCCGCCACGTCCTTCAACTGACCGACGTTGACCGCATCGGTGTCTTCGGTACCTGCGGCGACACTGGTGATCTGCCGGGTCAGGCCGTAGTCGACCGCGCCTACCGACACGGTATCCACGCGATCGGCCAGCGAGCCGGCGCCGAGCGCCACGCTGCCGGTGGCCACGGCGGCCGAATTGGAGCCGAGCGCGGTGCTGTACTCGCCCACTGCGGTGCTGAACGCACCGACGGCAATGGAGGCTTCGTTGGCGGCCGTCGCACCGCGGCCCAGCGAGGTGCTGCCCGGGCCCATGGCCACCGCGCCTGCACCGACCGCAGTTGCGCCATCGGCGCTGGCTTCGGACAGTGCACCCAGTGCGGTGGCTGCGCCGTTCTCGCTGGCGGCCACGGCATGGGCACCGACGGCGGTATCGCCCAGGCCGAATGCGGCCGCGCTCTGCCCGACCACCACGCTGGCATCGCCGAAGGCAAGCGCGTTCTGGCCGAAGGCACTGGCACCGACGCCCGCAGCAATCGCCTGGGTGCCGACCGCAGTGGTGGCGTTGGCCAGCGACTGGCTGCCACTGCCGACCGCGATGGCGCCCTCGCCTTCGATCTTCGCCGCGTCGCTGTTGTCACCCGCGCCATCGGCCTTGAAATAGCGGCTGCCCTCGGCCGCCGCCTGCGCAAGCGCAGCCTGCGTGGCGCGTGCCTGTGCATCCAGCTGCGCCTTGTTCACCGCATCGGTGGCGGCGGTACCGGCGGCGACGTTGGTCACCTGCCGTTCCTTGCCGGCATCACCGACAGAGACGGTGTTGGCGCGTGCTGCCTTGGAACCGGCGCCCAGCGCCACGCTGTTGGCGCCGGTGGCGCTGGTACCCGCACCGATCGCCACCGCGTTGCTGCCCTTGGCGCTGGCAGTGCCATCGACCGCGCACTTGTCCACCACTTTGCTGTTGAGCACCACGCAGTTCGCGCTGCCACCAATCTCGACCGACTGCGCCGAAACGACACCGGTCATTCCCAGTCCCATTGCCAAGGCCAACGCTGCGGCCAGTCGTGCCGGCGCGGCATCCGTCGCACTGCGGCGCTGGTCGACGACCCCGCCTGATGAGCTGGAAGAGGCCAGTTCCGAGGCCACCACCAACTGACCCAATGCTTTGTTCCAGACCTTGCGATAAATCCGATTCATCGGTACGGCTCCTGATTGGACTGGTTTTGGGCAAAGCAACGCCACCGCCGAACCTTCGTGGTTCAACGTCCCCTGGGGGCGTTATTCGCGTGATTTACTGCGGGGTATTGCCGAACGGCGCGCAGGGACAGAAAACCGAGCGCATGCGCCGTGCGGTTACTGCGGGATGAACAGATTTGAAACGGGGGTCAAGTGTTAACGGCATCTTTGCGAATCGTCAAGAGTTTGACGCAGCAAAAGCCATTGCCGTGAAGCAGTTCACTGTTTCACTTGTTTATGTACGTATTTTGTTAGGCGCACGTGAGGGAATCCTCACATATGAAAACGTATGTAACTGGTGGCCAGTGCAGGAGTTTCCGTATTCAAAAAGAAAAACCCGCCGGTTTCCCGGCGGGTTTCCATACGCGATGGCATCGTCAGCTGCGCAACGCGTGTGCGATCAGCCGCACCACACCCGTGCGTTGCGGAACATGCGCATCCACGGTGAATCGCCCTGCCACTCGGCCGGGGCCCAGCTCAGGTTGAGCGCGCGCGGGGTGCGCTCCGGGTGCGGCATCATGATGGTCACCCGGCCGTCGGTGCTGGTCAGGCCGGTGATGCCGTCGGGCGAGCCGTTCGGATTCAGCGGGTACTGGCTGGCGACGTTGCCGTTGCCATCGATGTAGCGCAGCGCGACGCGGGCTGTGGCCTGGTCGACGGCGTTGTCGAACACCGCCTGGCCTTCGCCATGCGCCACCGCCACCGGCAGCCGCGAACCGGCCATGCCACGCAGCAGGATCGACGGCGACTCCACCACTTCCAGCAGCGCGGTGCGGGCTTCGAACTGCTCACTGGCGTTGCGGCGGAACTGCGGCCAGTGCTCGGCACCGGGGATGATGTCCTTCAGCTGGCTCATCATCTGGCAGCCGTTGCACACGCCCAGGGCGAAGCTGTCCTCGCGCGCGAAGAACGCGGCGAAGGCATCGCGCAGCGCAGTGCGCTCGAGGATCGAGGTCGCCCAGCCCCGGCCGGCACCCAGCACGTCGCCGTAGCTGAAGCCGCCGCAGGCGACCAGGCCGGTGAAGTCCTGCAGCGCCACGCGGCCTTCGATGAGGTCGCTCATGTGCACGTCGAATGCGCGGAAGCCGGCACGTTCGAAGGCGTTGGCCATTTCAATCTGGCCGTTGACGCCCTGTTCGCGCAGGATCGCAACGCGCGGACGCGCACCGGTCTGCACGAACGGTGCGGCGACGTCCTCATTGGGATCGAAGCTCAACTTCGGCTTCAGGCCCGGCGCGGTGAAGGCGCGGGCGATCTCGCGCTCGGCATCGGCGTTGGCCGGATTGTCGCGGCGCTTCTGCATCGCGTGGGTGACCGACCACCAGGCATCGAACAATGCTTCCCAGCGCCATTCGGCCAGCGAATCACCGCCCAGCGACACCCGCACCACAGGCGCGGTGGTCGGCTTGGCGATGCGCTGTGCGCACTCGGTCAGCGCGTGGCGCTCGACCAGGTCGGCGAACGCGGCGCGGTCTTCGCGGGCGATCTGCACCACCGCGCCCAGCTCTTCATTGAACAGGCTGCGGAACGGATCGTCGCCCCAGGCGTCGAGGGTAATGTCCAGGCCCAGGCGCGAGGTGAAGGCCATTTCGCACAGCGCGGCGAAGGCACCACCGTCGCTGCGGTCGTGGTACGCGCGCAGCAGGCCGGCTTGGCGTGCATCGCGGATCAGCTCGAAGAAGCCACGCAGGCGCTGCGGGTCGTCCAGGTCCGGGGCGGCACCGGCGAAGGCCGGCAGGTCGCCGTGGTCGGCGTGCACCTGGGCCAGGATCGAACCGCCCAGGCGCTGCTTGCCGGCACCGAGGCCGATCAACCACAGCTCGCTGTCGATATCGCGGTCCAGCAGCGGGGTCAGCTGCTGGCGTGCATCGGCCACCGGCGCGAACGCGGTGATCACCAGCGACACCGGCGACACGCTCTTGTGCGCCTCGCCCTGGTCGTGCCACTGCGCCTGCATCGACAGCGAGTCCTTGCCCACCGGGATGCTGATGTCCAGCTGCGGGCACAGTTCCATGCCCACCGCCTTCACCGCGTCGTACAGCAGCGCGTCTTCGCCCGGGTGGCCGGCAGCGGCCATCCAGTTCGCCGACAACTTGATTTCATCCAGCGCATCGACCGGGGCCGCGCACAGGTTGGTCAGTGCTTCGCCCACGGCCATGCGGGCCGAAGCAGCCGCGTCCAGCAGCGCCAGCGGCGTGCGTTCGCCCAGCGCCATCGCCTCGCCGGCCACGCCGTCGAAATCGGCCAGGGTGATCGCCACGTCGGCCACCGGCAGCTGCCACGGGCCAACCATCTGCTCGCGCGCGGTCAGGCCGCCGACGCTGCGGTCGCCGATGGTGACCAGGAAGTTCTTGGAGGCCACCGTCGGGTGCGCGAGCACGCGCAGACCGGCTTCCTGCAGGTCCAGTCCACCGGTCTTCAGCGCCGGCCAGCGCGGTGCCGGCGGGTGCGCGGTATCGCGGTGCATCTTCGGCGGCTTGCCGAACAGCACGTCCATCGGCAGGTCGATCGGCGCGTCGGCCGGGATGTTACCCGGCACGGCGCCATAGGCCACCACCAGGTGTTCGGCCGCGGTGGCGACACCGACCGCAGCGAACGGGCAGCGCTCACGTGCGCACAGCGCGGCGAATTCGGCCAGGCGCTCCTGCGCCACACCGAGCACGTAGCGCTCCTGCGACTCGTTGCACCACAGCTGCATCGGCGACAGCGACGGATCGTCGGTGGGCACCTTGCCCAGGTCGATGATGCCGCCCACGCCGGAATCGTGCAGCAGTTCGGGAATGGCGTTGGACAGGCCACCGGCACCGACGTCATGGAAGAACTTGATCGGGTTGTTGGTCCCCATCGCCACGCAGCGGTCGATGACCTCCTGGCAGCGACGCTCCATTTCCGGGTTGTCGCGTTGCACGCTGGCGAAGTCCAGATCCTCGGCGCTTTCACCGGAGGCGACCGAACTGGCGGCACCGCCGCCGAGGCCGATCAGCATCGCCGGGCCGCCGAGCACGATCACGGCATCGCCGTCCTGCAGCAGGATCTTGTCGACCTGCACGCGATCGATGGCGCCAAGGCCACCGGCCAGCATGATCGGCTTGTCGTAGGCGCGTACCAGGTCGGCGCCTTCCGGCAGTTCGAAGCTGCGGAAGTAGCCGAGCAGGGCCGGGCGGCCGAACTCGTTGTTGAACGCAGCGCCGCCGAGCGGGCCGTCGGTCATGATCTCCAGCGCCGGCGCCATGCGCGGGTTCAGCGCACGCGGCGCCTCCCACGGCTGCGGCAGCTCGGGAATGCGCAGGTGCGAGACCGAGAAACCACTCAGGCCAGCCTTCGGCTTGCCGCCACGACCGGTTGCACCTTCGTCGCGGATTTCACCACCGGCGCCGGTCGACGCGCCCGGGAACGGCGCGATCGCGGTCGGGTGGTTGTGTGTTTCCACCTTGATCTGGAACGAGCTCGGCACCTGTGGTTCGCGGCGGTACTCGCCGCTGGCCGGGTCCGGGCGATAGCGCGATGCCGGGTGGCCTTCGATCACCGCCGCATTGTCGCTGTACGCGCTGAGCGTGTGCTGCGGCGTCTGCTGGTGGGTGTTCTTGATCATCCGGAACAGCGAGCGGTCCTGCTCCTGGCCGTCGATGGTCCAGCTGGCATTGAAGATCTTGTGCCGGCAGTGCTCGGAATTGGCCTGCGCGAACATCATCAGCTCCACGTCCGACGGCGACCGGCCCAGCGCGGTGAAACGCTCGCGCAGGTAGTCGATCTCGTCCTGCGCCATGGCCAGGCCGAGGCGCTGGTTGGCGGCCTCCAGCTGGTCCACCGGCACGCGCTCCAGTTCGCCACGGGCCGGGCTCGAGAACAGGGACTGGCCCTGATCGACGGTCTCCAGCACCGACTGCGTCATCGGGTCGTGCAGCACCTTGATCAGTGCCTGCTGGGCGGCAGCATCGGCCGGCCATCCCAGTACGTCGATGCGCAGGCCACGCTCGACCCGGCTCACCGGCTGGCCGGCACCGCGGACCAGTTCGCTGGCCTTGCTCGACCACGGCGACAGCGTGCCCAGGCGCGGCACCACGATGCGGCTGACCGCACCGTCAGCAACCGCCTCGGACTGCGGACGGGCTTCCAGGATGCGGCACAGGGTATCGACGTCGGGGGCGGCAGTGCCCTCGGCCTGCACGAAGTAGACGTGCCAGGCACCGCTGATGCGCAGGGAGGGAGCGATGGACTGCAGGCGGGATTCAAGACGTTCGCGGCGGAACGGCGACAGGGCGGGCGCGCCCTCGAGGACCATCATGTCCGGGGAACCGTAGTTGGGAAACGGGCCCGACATTGTACCGGAAGCGGGGGTAGGCTTCGGCCGGGCGGCGCCCGGCACCCGCAGAGGCCAGAGCCAGAGCCGAAGCAACGGCAACAGCCAAAGCGACAGCGGGCATTCCGTGGGATGGCGGGGTGGGTCCGGTGGCGGGGGACGCCGTAAACCCGTCCCTGGGGGCTTGGCCGCGGCATCCATGCCGCGGACACCCCCGCCACCGGACCCACCCTGCCTTCGACAGATCTCCGCGATCTGTTGGTAGATCCACGCCATGCGTGGATGCTCCTTGGTTACCGACCGCTGGCCGGCAACCACAGGAATGTCTGGAATCAAACGCCTGAGAGCGAAGCGATCGGCGTTTGATTTTGATTTTTTGTTCGTCTTTCGTGGCTGGCGCCCGCATGAACCTGTCGGGGGCCGGGTGGGTGGGGTCAGGCGGGGTGTCCGCGGCATGGATGCCGCGGCCAAGCCCCCAGGGATGGGTTCACGGCGTCCCCGCATGACCCCACCCGCCCGGCCCAACCCCGGAACCTGCTCTAGATGCCAACCACGAAGGGGCTCCGCCGATGGCTGCCGACCGCGCGCCAGCGCCGCTCTCGCCCAAATCCCCGAACCATGCGCTCGCTCACGGATTGACCACGCAATTGATGACAACGTTGTCCCCACCTGGCGCCGGACTCTCTCCCCGGCCCACCAGGTACCTCCGTCCGCCCCCTCCGTCGCCTTCCCGGGCGATGTCCGGACCCTGCGTTACGTGCGGCGCCGTCGTGGCCCGTGCGCCAACCATCGATCGGAGACACACCATGTACGACCCGCTTGTGCAGAGTGCCGATGTACGCAGTGCCCGCCCTTCCCTTCATCGCTGTCGCCCGCGCCGTCTGGCCTGGCTGCTGGCCCTCGCCGGGGCCGTTGCCCTGCCCGGCCTGGCCCAGGCCGCCAGCTGTGCCGGCGTAGCCGAATGGGACCAGGCCAAGATCTACCGGAGTGGCGATACCCTGCAGAAAGGAGGCGTCCTCTATCGGGCGAACCAGGACATCTGGAACGCACCGCCGGACCATCCGGCCGGGGCGCCCTACTACACCAACCTCGGCGCCTGTGACGGCAGCGGCGCCAACCAGCCGCCGGTGGTCAGCCTGACCTCGCCGGCCAACGGCGCCACCTTCAGCGCCGGCAGCACGGTCAACGTGACCGCCAATGCCAGCGATGCGGACGGCAGCGTCAGCAAGGTCGAGTTCTTCCGCGATGGCAGTTCGCTGGGCGTCGACACCAGCGCGCCGTACAGCGCCAGCTGGGCCAACGCCAGCGCCGGCAGCCATACCCTGCGCGCGGTCGCCACCGACAACAACAACGCCACCGCCAGCACCGCGACCATCACCATCACCGTCAACGCGGCCAGTGGCGATACCACCGCGCCCAGCGTGCCCGGCGGCCTGGCCGTGGGCACCCGCACCGCCAACAGCATCGCCCTGAGCTGGAGCCCGTCCACCGACAACACCGGTGGCAGCGGCCTCGCCGGCTACGACGTGTACCGCAACGGCAGCCTGGTCGGTTCACCGTCCAGCGCCAGCTATGTCGATGGCGGGCTGACCGCCTCCACCAGCTACAGCTACCGCGTGCGCGCCCGCGACAACGCCGGCAATGCCTCCGCGCAGGGCACGGCGGTGACCGCCAGCACCCTGGCCGGCGACGGTGGCACCACCGGCAAGCGGGTCATCGGCTACTTCACCCAGTGGGGCATCTACGGCCGCAACTACCGGGTCAAGAACATCGACAGCAGTGGTTCGGCCGCGCGCCTGACCCACATCAACTACGCCTTCGGCAACGTGCGCAACAACCGCTGCGAAGTGGGCATCACCCAGGCGTCGGATCCGAACAGCGGTGCCGGTGGCGATGCCTTCGCCGACTACACCAAGGCCTTCGGTGCCGGCGAAAGCGTGAGCGGCAGCGCCGATACCTGGGACCAGCCGCTGCGTGGCAACTGGAACCAGCTCAAGCAGCTCAAGGCCAAGTACCCGGGCATGAAGGTGCTGATCTCGCTGGGTGGCTGGACCTGGTCGCGCGGCTTCTCCAGCGCGGCGCAGCCGGCCAATCGCCAGGCCTTCGTCGCCTCGTGCATCGACGCCTACATCAAGGGCAACCTGCCGGTGACCGACGGCGCCGGTGGCCCTGGCGCGGCGCTGGGCGTGTTCGACGGCATCGATATCGACTGGGAATACCCGGTGG
Organism: Stenotrophomonas sp. SbOxS2; assembly: GCF_013416715.1. Taxonomy (NCBI): domain Bacteria; kingdom Pseudomonadati; phylum Pseudomonadota; class Gammaproteobacteria; order Lysobacterales; family Lysobacteraceae; genus Stenotrophomonas; species Stenotrophomonas sp. SbOxS2. The sequence goes on along the minus strand of NZ_JAAVXD010000006.1, from coordinate 64,296 downwards.
CCTGCGGTATCGCCTGCGGCACGCCCGAGGACAATGCCAACTTCACCGCGCTGATGGCCGAGTTCCGCCGCCAGCTCGATGCGGTGCGTCCGGGCCTGTTGCTGACGGTGGCGGTCGGCGCCGGCATCGACAAGATCCGCGTTACCGATCCGGCCGCGTACCACCCGTACCTGGACTACATCAACGTGATGACCTACGACTTCCACGGCGCGTGGGATGCGAAGACCAATCACCAATCGGCGCTGTTCGATTCGCCGAGTGATCCGTCCACCGGCGACCAGAAGCTGTACAACAGCAACGATGCCATCGAGGCCTTCATCAGCCGCGGTGTCCCCGCCGCCAAGCTCAACCTGGGCATCGGTTATTACGGGCGTGGCTGGACCGGCGTGACCAACGTCAACAACGGCCTGTACCAGAGCGCCACCGGTGCGGCACCGGGCACCTACGAGGCCGGCATCGAAGACTGGAAGGTGCTGAAGAACCTGGCGTGGCAGGGCTACACCGACAACACCGCCGGTGCCACCTGGATCTACAACGGCAGCACACTGTGGAGCTTCGATACCCCGGCCAACATCACCCGCAAGATGGGCTACGTGAAGACCCAGGGACTGGGCGGTGCGTTTGTCTGGGAGTTCAGCGGCGACGATGCGCAGGGCACGCTGACCAAGGCGGTCAGTGATGGCTTGAAATAAGCAGACAACCGGGGATGCGACTGGCATCCCCGGTTTCCAACCTGTGGAGCCGAGCCCATGCTCGGCTGATGTGTCCGCAGCCGAGCATGGGCTCGGCTCTACAGAAAAAGGTCAGCGGCGGTCAGCGCTTGGCCGACAGCTTCTCCAGCGCGGCACGCAGCTGCGCCGGCGGCAGGTAGCCGCCGAGCTGGGTGCCATCCGGCGCGAAGATGGCCGGCGTACCGTTCACCCCCAACTGCTGGCCCAGGGCGTACTGCATGGCCACCGGGTTGGTGCAGTTCTTCGCGGCCACCGTGCCACCACGCTTGGCATTGGTCAGCGCCTGGCGACGATCGGCCGCGCACCAGACCGAGATCATGTCGGTGTAATCCTTGCTGCCCAGGCCCATGCGCGGGAAGGCCAGGTATTCAACGGTGATGCCGTTGCGGTTGAGCTCGGCGATGTCCTGGTGCAGCTTGCGGCAGTACCCGCATTCGATATCGGTGAACACGCTGATGGTGTATTTCGCGTTCGGCGCGGCGAACACGATGCGGTCACCATGATTGGCCTTGGCCAGCAGGTCGCGACGGTAGCCCAGCAGGCCTTCGCTGTTGGCCGGGCTCTTGGCGCGGGTGTCGTAGGGCTGCGACTGGAACAGGTAACGGCCGTCGTCGGAGACGTACAGCAGCTGGCCGGAGACCACCACTTCACGGAAGCCCGGGAAGGGCGCGGCGCCGATGTAATCCACCTGGAAGCCGGGGTTGAGCTCGGTCAGTGCCTTGCGCACGGCCTGCTCGGCCGGGCCGTTGGCCGCGGCGGCAGGACCGGCCTTGGCTGCCGCTGCGGCGGGCGCCTTTGCGGCGGGCGGGGCGGGCTGGGCGCAGGCACTCAGGCTGAGCGCGCCGAACACGGCGGCGATGGCGAATCGGAGCATGGAGCAGTCCGCAGCAGAAAGAAGACTTCGGATTCTGACACAGCCATCCTGAGCGGTCCGCGATGCCGCGCACAGGCCCGGCAGGGGTTCAGCCGTGGGCTCAGCCGCGTGGATGATGGCGGGCGTGCAGTTTCTGCAGGTGTTCGCGTGCGACCAGGGTGTAGATCTGGGTGGTGGACAGCGAGCTGTGGCCCAGCAGCATCTGCAGCGCGCGCAGGTCGGCGCCGCGGTTCAGCAGGTGGGTGGCGAAACTGTGCCTTAGGCCATGCGGGCTGATCCGCGCCGGATCCATACCGGCCACCGCCGCGTAGCGCTTGACCAGGTGCCAGAACGCCTGGCGGGTCAAACCATGCAGCGCCGGTTCGATGAACAAGGGCGTCTGCCCGTCGGCCAGCGCCTGCACCTTGCCCTTGCCCACTAGTTGCGGTCGCGACTGCTGCAGGTAGCGTTCCAGCCAGTACTGCGACTCCTCGCCCAGCGGCACCAGGCGTTCCTTGCTGCCCTTGCCGGTCACCCGCAACACGCCCTGGCGCAGGTTCACTGCCGTGGCGGGCAACAGCACCAGCTCGCTCACGCGCAGCCCGGCGGCATACATCAGCTCCAGCATGGCGCGGTCGCGCAGGCCGAGCGGACTGTCGATATCCGGCGCCGCCAGCAGCGCATCGATCTGGCTCTCGGCCAGCGCCTTGGGCAGCAGCCGTGGCAGCTTCGGCGGATCGAGCAGTGCGCTGGGATCTTCACTGCGTTCGCCACGGCGCACGGCGTCGGCGAAGAACGCACGCAGCGCCGACAGCAGCCGCGCATTGCTGCGCGGCGACCAGTTGTGGCGGGTGCGCCAGGCCAGGTAATCGAACAGCCCGGCGCGTTCAACACCGGCCAGACCGCCGTCGCGCCCATCACACCAGCGCGCCAGGCCTTCGAGGTCGCGGCGGTAGCTGTCCAGGGTGGCGCGGGCCAGGCCGTGCTCGGCCCAGATCGCGTCGAGGAAACGCTGGATGCGCTGGCCGTCCTCGCTGCGCAGCTCGGGCAGTTGCTGGACCAGCTGACGACGTTCGGCGGGAGTGGAAGTGACGGCCATGCACGCAGGATACGAGGCCGACTGCGGGCACGGCCAGCATTGCGTATGCTCGGCACATGTCGAGCCCCGCCACCGATGCGGCCCACGTTGCCGCTGATACGCCCCGCCCGCGCGCGCTGCTGCTGTGGCGCCTGCTGGCGATGATCTATGACGCGTTGCCGGTGCTGGCCTTGTGGATGCTGGCCGGCACCGTGTTCACCCTGGCCTATACGTTCAGTGGCCATGCGCAGCGCGAGAACATCGCGCCTTTCAGTGCCTGGCAATGGCTGCTGTGGGCGGTGTGCTGGGCAATGACCGGGTGGTACGCCACTGCCAGCTGGCGACGCGGCGGGCAGACCTTGGGCATGCGCCCGTGGCGCTTGAAGCTGGAATCACGCGACGGCACGCCGTTGCGACGCGGCCAGCTGTGGCTGCGGTTCGCGGTGGCCACGCTGTCGTTGCTGCTGGGCGGATTGGGCTTCTGGTGGGCGCTGGTGGATCGCCAGCGGCTGACCTGGCACGACCGCGCGAGCGCCACGCGGCTGCTGCGGATGCCGAAGCGCTGACCTGTGCTGGCAGCGCCGGGCAGGGCCCGGCGGACGTGGGATATCGCACACCTTCGCCGGGCAGGGCCCGGCGCCACCGGAATCAGCCCGATTTGCGCCGGAACAACAATCCGGACACCGCCAGCATCACGATCGGCGGCAGCGCGTAGGCAATGCGGTAGTCGAACTTCAGCGCGCCGGCCATGCGACCGAAGAACAGCTGCAGCAGCCAGAACGCCAGCGCGAACAGGATGCCCAGGAACAGGCGCTTGCCCATGCCGCCACTGCGCAGCGAACCGAACGCGAACGGCACCGCCGCCAGGCACAGCGCCAGCACATTCAACGGATAGAACCAGCGGCTCCAGTACACATCCTCATAGTCGCGTGCATCCAGCCCGTTGCGCTCGCGGTAGGCGATGCTGGTGCTCAGTTCGGACACGCTGAGGTTGCGCGGCTTGGCGATGCCGGTGGCCAGCGCCCCGGCATCCAACTTGGAATTCCACGGCTCACGGGCCACTTCCTGGCGCGTTGCCGAACGCTCGCCGAAGGTGTCGCGGCGCACGCCGGTCAGCACCCAGCCGTCCTTGTCATGCTCGGCGGTGGCGGCATGGGTCAGCGTGCCCACCCGCCCGTCCTCGTTGATCCTGTAGAGGCGCACGTCACGCAGAATCAGCCGGGTGCCCTTGTCGCCGACCAGCTGTTCTTCGCCCGCCTGTGCGTTGAGGAAGGTGTCACCCTCGCGCGCCCACAGCCCGGAGTAACGCGCTACCGCAATGTCGGTGCCCCACTTGGCACTCATCTTCAGCGAATCGGCGCGGTTCTGGCCCCACGGCCCCAAGGTCTCGGCGCTGATCACCATCAGCCCGGTCAGCAACGACAGGGCGATCGCCACCGACACGCTCAGGCGCTTGCGCGACAGGCCCAGCGCGCGCAGCGCGGTCAGCTCCGAGGTCGCGGCCAGCTGGCCCAGGCCCATCAGCGCGCCGATCACCGCTGCGGTCGGGAACATCGTGTAGGCCCGGCGCGGCACGGTGTACAGCACCCAGGCTGCCGCATGGCCCAGCGAATAGCCGTTCTTGCCGATGTCCTTGAACTCGCCGGAGAAGGCCATCAGCACGTCCAGGCCGACCAGCACCGCCCAGGTCAGCAGCACGGTGCCCAGCACCGCGCGGCCCAGGTACAGATCGAAACGCATCGGTCGCAGCATCATGCGCGGGCTCCCTTCGGGCGGGCCATGCGGCCGTCACGCGCGTACATCCAGATCGCCAGTGCCAGCAGCGGCAGGGTCAGCCACCACAGGCCAAGCGCCGACGGAATCTGGCCGTTGGCAATCCAGCCGCTGCCGATGAACATCATGTTGGTGCCGACCATGTAGGCCAGCAGGGCCAGCATCATCCGGCCGTAACGCTGCTGGCGCGGCGAACTGCGGCCCAGCGGCACGGTCAGCAGGGCGAAGGCCAGCGCGATCAGCGGCGGGGCCAGGCGGCGGTGCAGCTGTGCCTGCGCCTCGGGACGCTTGTCGCCGAACAGCGCGGTGGTCGGCATCAGTTCGGGATCATCACTCTTGCGGGCCTCACTGCCGTCGGGCAGGGCCACGTCGTTGCGGGCGAAGGTCGCCAGACGGTAATCCAGTGCGCCGGCCGCCGGCCCTTCCAGCTGGTGGCCATCATCCAGTTCCAGGAAGCGCTGGCGGGCGCCTTCGAAGTACATGCGACCGCTGGCGGCGGACACCACTTCAAGGCGATCCTCCTTCTGCCGCTGCAGGAACACCCGGCCCAGCTGGCTGCCATCGGGGGAGATCGAGGCGACGTAGACCACGCCGCCATTGGGCAGCGGGGTGAACCGGCCAGGCTCCAGGCCGGCCATCAGCACGCTGCGGTTGGCGTCCTGGATCATCTGTTCGGCGGTGCGCTGGGCCCAGGGCCCCAGCCACAACGAACAGGCGCCGACCACCGCGATCACCGGCAGCACCAGCAGCAGCAGGGGCTTGAGCAGGCGTTTGGGGCCGACACCGATGGCGGTGATGACCGCCATTTCCGAGTCGCGGTAGAGGCGGGCGATGGCCAGCAGCAGACCCAGCATCAGTGCCAGCGGCAGGATCAGCGGCATGTAGACGATGAACTGCAGGCCCAGCTGCGAGAACAGCAGCTTGGCCGGCAGCCGCCCGTCGGCGATGTTGCCGAGGATGTCCACCAGCACGCCGCCCACGCTGACCACCAGTAGGACGATCAGGGTAGCCAGGAAACTCTGGACGAAATCGCCCAATAGATAGCGGTCAAGCTTCAACATGGGGCGGTGGTTTAAACTCTCAGGTTCGTTCGCGGTGCCGCCCAGTCTAGCGTCTGGGCGTAAACGGTCCGCGATTGTACGGACTTGCCAATGGAATCTGCTCAATGGCTCTCGAATTCACCCTGAACCACCTCGCTGCGGCTTCGGCCGCCGTTGACTGCCTCGTCGTCGGCGCCTATGCCGACCATACCCTGACTGCGTCCGCGCAGGCACTGGATGCTGCAAGCGGTGGCCGCCTGGCCGCCCTGGCCCAGCGCGGCGACCTGTCCGGCAAGACCGGCGCCACCACCCTGCTGCACGACCTGCCGGGCGTGACCGCCCCGCGCGTGCTGGTGGTCGGCCTCGGCGATGCCGCCCGCTTCGGCGTGCCGCAGTACCTGAAGGCAGTCGGCGATGCTGTGCGCGCGCTGAAGGCCGGCGCTGCGCGCAGCGCACTGTTCACCCTGTCCGAAGTGGCGGTGAAGGACCGCGACGCGGCCTGGGCGATCCGCCAGGCGGTGATCGCTGCCGACCACGCGGCCTACCGCTACACCGCCACCCTGGGCAAGAAGAAGGCCGACGATGCCGGCCTGGCCCAGCTGGCCATCGCCGGTGAGGATGCGCAGGCCCTGGCCCAGGGCCAGGCCATCGCTGCCGGTGTCGAGTTTGCCCGCGAGCTGGGCAACCTGCCGCCGAACTACTGCACCCCGGCCTATCTGGCTGAAGTGGGCGTGAAATTCGCCGGCGAGCATGACGGTGCCGAAGCCGAGATCCTCGACGAGACCCAGATGGAAGCGCTGGGCATGGGCTCGCTGCTGGCCGTGGCCCGTGGCTCGGCCAACCGCCCGCGCCTGGTGGTGCTGAAGTGGAGCAATGGCGGCGACGCCAAGCCCTACGTGCTGGTCGGCAAGGGCATCACCTTCGATACCGGTGGCGTCAACCTGAAGACCCAGGGCGGCATCGAGGAGATGAAGTACGACATGTGCGGTGGCGCCAACGTCATCGGCACCTTCGTCGCTGCGGTCAAGGCCAAGCTGCCGTTGAACCTGGTGGTGGTGGTGCCGGCGGTGGAAAACGCCATCGACGGCAATGCCTACCGCCCGTCCGACGTCATCACCTCGATGTCGGGCAAGACCATCGAAGTCGGCAACACCGACGCCGAGGGCCGCCTGATCCTGTGCGACGCCCTGACCTACGCGCAGCGCTTCGAGCCGCAGGCGCTGGTCGATGTGGCGACCCTGACCGGTGCCTGCATGGTCGCCCTCGGTCACCAGACCGCGGGCCTGATGAGCAAGCACGATGACCTGGCCAACGAGCTGCTGGCCGCCGGCGAGCAGGTCTTCGACCGCGCCTGGCGCCTGCCGCTGTGGGACGAGTACCAGCCGATGCTGGATTCCAGCTTCGCCGACGTCTACAACATCGGCGGCCGCTGGGCCGGTGCCATCACCGCCGGCTGCTTCCTGTCGCGCTTCGCCGAAGGCCAGCGCTGGGCCCACCTGGACATCGCCGGCGTGGCCAGCGATGAAGGCAAGCGCGGCATGGCCACCGGCCGTCCGGTCGGCCTGCTGAGCCAGTGGCTGCTGGACCAGGTCGCCCGCGCCTGACGCTGTACCTGACCCTGGCCGGCAACCGCCGGCCGGGGCCTCGCCGCTCCAGCCGTCAGCCGGCATGGATCGGCACCTGCCTCACCTGGATGCCGCCATGCCCCGCGCCGACTTCTACCTGATCGCCAAGCCCCGATTCCTGACCGAGCCGTTGCGCCTGGTCTGCGAACTGGCGCGCAAGGCCAACGACGCCGGGTTGTTCACCCTGGTGCTGGCCCGCGACCAGGCCCAGGCCGAAGAACTGGACGAACTTCTCTGGTCGTTCGACGACGATGCCTACATTCCGCACCAGATCGTGGGTGAGGACGTGGACGAGGAAGAGGCGCTGGTGCTGATCGCCCCGCCCGGTGGCGAGGCGCCCGTGCGGCCGCTGGTGATCAACCTGCGCGACGAACCCTGGCTTGGCCAGTGCGAGCGCGTGCTGGAAGTGGTGCCGGCCGATCCGGAAGCGCGCGAACCGCTGCGCGAGCGCTGGCGCCAGTACAAGACCGCCGGTTACGACCTGAACAAGCACGACATGTAAGCCCTGCGAGGACCCCTTGATGCGCCTGCTGATCGCCCTGATTCTTCCCTGGCTGTCCTTTTTCACCATCGGCCGGCCCTTTGCCGGCATCGTCTGCCTGATCCTGCAGATCACCCTGATCGGCTGGCTGCCCGCCGCGATCTGGGCTGCCTATTCGGTCAGCCAGTACCACACCGACCAGAAGATCCGGCGCACCCTCGGGTCGCGCTGATCTCCCTTCCCGCCTTGATGACTGGTTCCCCCGCATGACCCAACTCGCCTCCAGCTACGACCCGAAGTCCTTCGAGACCGACCTCTACGAGGCCTGGGAGAAGGCCGGCCATTTCAAGCCGTCCGGCAAGGGCGAGCCGTACACCATCCTGCTGCCGCCGCCGAACGTGACCGGCACCCTGCACATGGGTCACGCCTTCCAGCAGACCCTGATGGATGCGCTGGTGCGCTACCACCGCATGCGCGGCTACGACACGCTGTGGCAGGTCGGTACCGACCACGCCGGCATCGCCACCGAGATGGTGGTCAGCCGCAACCTGGCGCTGGAAGGCAACGGTGAGACCCGCGATTCGCTGGGCCGCGAGGGCTTCATCGGCAAGGTGTGGGAGTGGAAGCAGCAGTCCGGCGACATCATCGAACGGCAGATGCGCCGCCTCGGCACCTCGGCCGACTGGTCGCGCAGCACCTTCACCATGGACCCGCAGCCGTCCGAAGCGGTGATCGAAGCCTTCGTGCGCTGGCACGAACAGGGCCTGATCTACCGCGGCCAGCGCCTGGTCAACTGGGACCCGGTGCTGAAGACCGCGATCTCGGACCTGGAAGTGGAGAGCGCCGAGGAAGACGGTTTCCTGTGGTCGATCGCCTACCAGCTGGATGAAGGCCTGAGCTACGAGCACGTCGAGCGTGATGCCGACGGCGTCGAAACCCTGCGCGAAACCCGCGATTACCTGGTGGTCGCCACCACCCGCCCGGAAACCCTGCTGGGCGACACCGCGGTGATGGTGCACCCCGAAGACGAGCGTTACCTGCACCTGATCGGCAAGAACGTGGTGCTGCCGCTGACCGGCCGCCGCGTGCCGGTGATCGCCGACGATTACGTCGACCGTGCGTTCGGCACCGGCGTGGTCAAGGTCACCCCGGCGCATGACTTCAACGATTACCAGGTGGGTGTGCGCCACAGCCTGCCGATGATCAACCTGTTCACCCCGGTGGCGGCGATCAACGACAACGCGCCGGAACGTTTCCAGGGGCTGGACCGTTACGACGCGCGCAAGGCCGTGCTGGGTGAACTGGAAGACCTGGGCATCCTGGTCGAGACCAAGGCGCACAAGCTGCAGGTGCCGCGTGGCGACCGTACCGGCCAGGTGATCGAGCCGTACCTGACCGACCAGTGGTTCGTGAAGATGGACGAACTGGCGCGTCGTGGCCTCGAGCTGGTCGAAGACGGTTCTATCGCCTTCGTGCCGCCGAACTGGATCAACACCTACCGCCACTGGATGACCAACATCCAGGATTGGTGCATCAGCCGCCAGCTGTGGTGGGGCCACCGCATTCCGGCGTGGTTCGATGCCGCCACCGGCAGCTGCTACGTCGGCCGCAGCGAAGAGGAAGTGCGGGCGAAGAACAATCTCGGCAGCGACGTGGTGCTGAGCCAGGAAAGCGACGTGCTGGAGACCTGGTTCTCCTCGCAGCTGTGGCCGTTCTCCACCCTGGGCTGGCCGAACGAGCAGGCGATGGCCGAGCGCGGTTTCGACCGCTACCTGCCGTCGTCGGTGCTGATCACCGGCTTCGACATCATCTTCTTCTGGGTGGCGCGCATGATCATGGCCACCGACAACCTGACCGGCAAGGTGCCGTTCAAGGACGTCTACTTCACCGGCCTGATCCGCGATGGCCAGGGCCAGAAGATGTCCAAGAGCAAGGGCAACGTGCTCGATCCGCTGGACATCATCGACGGCATCACCATCGATGATCTGGTGGCCAAGCGCACCGGTGGGCTGATGCAGCCGCGCATGGTGGAGAAGATCGAAAAGGCCACGCGCAAGGAATTCCCGGACGGCATTGCCGCCCATGGTGCCGATGCGCTGCGCTTCACCATCGCCGCGCTGGCCACCCATGGCCGCGACATCAAGTTCGACATGAACCGCGCCGAGGGCTACAAGAACTTCTGCAACAAGCTGTGGAACGCCAGCCGCTTCACCCTGATGAACACCGAAGGTGCGGCGTTCACCGGCGTGCCGACGCCGCGTACCGATGCCGAGCGCTGGATCCTCTCGCGCCTGGCCGCTACCACCGCCGAAGCGCAGGGCCATTTCGCCGCCTATCGCTTCGACCTGCTGGCGCAGTGCCTGTACGAATTCGCCTGGAACGCGTTCTGCGACTGGTTCCTGGAGCTGAGCAAGCCGGCGTTGAATGGCGCCGATGCCGCCGACGCTGACAGCACCCGCCACACACTGTTGTATGTGCTGGAAGCGCTGCTGCGCCTGCTGCACCCGCTGACCCCGTTCATCACCGAACAGCTGTGGCAGCAGCTGGCCCCGCGCCTGGGCCTGGCCGAAACCACGCTGTCGCTGCGCCCGTACCCGACCGCCGCCGAGTTCGAGGGCGATCATGCGCAGGCCGAGGCCGACGTTGAATGGTTGAAGGCGGTGATCAGTGCCGTGCGCCGCGTGCGCAGCGAACTGAACGTCGCCCCGTCCAAGCTGGTGCCGCTGCGCCTGCTGGCCGGCCAGGAACATGCCGGGCAGAACCAGGACCGCGTGCGCATCGAGCGCTTCAGTGCCTCGCTGTCGTTCCTGCTGAAGCTGGACAGCATCCAGTGGCTGGCCGACGCACAGAGTGCGCCGCCGGCAGCCGCCGCGATCGTCGGTGAGCTGAAGCTGCTGGTACCGCTGGAAGGCCTGGTTGATCTCGATGCCGAGCGCGCGCGCCTGGACAAGGAGATCAAGCGCGTGGAAGGCGAGCAGGAAAAGAGCGAGACCAAGCTGGCCAAGTTCTCCGACAAGGTGCCGCCGGCGGTGATCGAGCAGGAGCGCGTGCGCCTGGTCGACTGGAACAACCAGCTGGCTGGCCTGCGCGAGCAGCGCGCGAAGCTGTAACGCCTCGCCGGTGGGTGTGGACCGTGGTCCGCACCGCTGTGAAGTGCCAACCAAGGTTGGCACCTGCCCTGCAGAACGATGTGCCGACCAAGGTCGGCACCCACCCCTGCGTTTTGGCATCATCACCCGATGCCACTTTCCATCTTCCTGCTGGTCCTCGCTGCCGCGGCACTACATGCCAGCTGGAACGCGATCGTCAAACGCGGACCGGACAAATTCCTCGGCACCGTACTGGTCACCGGCAGCGCCGCGCTGTTGTCTGTGCTCGTCTTGCCATGGCTGCACTTCCCTGCCGCGGAAAGCTGGCCGTGGCTGGGCGCGTCGGTGCTGCTGCAGGTGACGTACTACGCGTTGGTCGCACGCTGCTACCAGCAGGTCGACATGAGCCTGGCGTATCCAATGATGCGCGGCTGCGCGCCGATCCTGGTTGCGCTGGCCGGCGCCGTGCTCGGCGAACGCCTGCCGCCGTCGGCCTGGCTCGGCGTCATCCTGGTGAGTGGCGGCATCCTGTGCATGGCCCGCGGCGCACGCAGTGGCCAGCTGCGGCTGCCGTTGCTGACGGCGGCGATGATCGCCACCTACACGCTGGTCGATGCGCAGGGCGCACGGCTGTCCGGCAATGCGCTGAGCTACACGTTGTGGCTGTTCCTGCTGTCGGGCATTCCGTTGCCGCTGTGGGCGCTGCATCGGCAGCGCGGCAAGTTGCTGGCGTATGCGCGCCAGCACTGGCCGCTGGGTGTTGCCGGCGGCATCGGCACCACCGCCTCGTATGCGATGGCGCTGTGGGCGATGACCCAGGTGCCCGTGGCCATGGTGTCGGCGCTGCGCGAATCGTCGATCCTGTTCGCGCTGCTGATCTCGGTGTTCCTGCTGCGCGAGCGGGTGCCGCGCGCGCGTTGGCTGGCGGCGGCGTTGATCGTGGCCGGCGTGTTGGCCCTGCGGCTGGCGTGAGCAACACGTGCCAACCAAGGTGGAGATTCATCGGTAGTGCCGGCCGCTGGCCGGCAACCCTCTCCATTACAGCGGCGGCATCGTCTCCAGCTCGCCGTCCACCAGTTCGATCGCCATCACCAGTGCATCTTCGCGCCCCTGCGCAGCAGGGTAATAGCGAGGGCGCCGGCCGATCTCGTTGAAGCCTTCGCTGTGATACAGCGCCAGCGCCGGGGTATTGGACGGACGCACTTCCAGGAACACCCGCTGCGCGCCTCGATCAGCGGCCAGGCGGACCAGCGCACGCAGCAGCTCACGGCCGAGCCCACGCGACTGCACCAGCGGATCGATGCAGATGTTCAGCACATGGGCTTCATCGGCAGCGAGGCTGAGCACGCCATAGCCGATCAACAGGCCATCGCGCTCCATCGCCAGGCCGGGATATCCGGCACGCAGGCAATCCAGGAAAATGCCGCGGGTCCACGGATAGGGATAGCCACGCACTTCGATGGCCATCACCGCGTTGAGATCACTCTCGCGCAGTGCACGCATCGCTACCGGCCCGGGCTGGCTGACCGCACTCATGCGGTTCCGCCCTTGCGCAGCGCGCGCAGCTGCGGCCACAACGCGCGCTTGGCTGCAGGGTCGCGACGCAGTTGTTCCAGCGGCCAGCTTTCCATCAGCGTCTGTGTGGCCGGGTCGTTTGGATTGCAGCCCGAGGCGCGCAACAGCGCGATCTGCAGGCGATCAGGCAGGCGCACCAGCGGCTGGCGCGCGTTGCCGGCGGGCAGCGGACGGGCCGCCGCCGGTACGGTATCCGGCGCCGCCACCGGCACGGCAGTGCGTGGTGGCGCGCGCTCGGGCCGAGGTTCCGGCGCCGCGTCGCGCTGGCCGGGTGCGTGCTGCATCGAAGGTGGCGCCGTGCGCGTCGGCGCGACCGGCACGGGTGCCGAGGCCGCGGCTTCAGCCACGCTCAGCTGCAATGCCGCGTCCATTTCGGCGGCCAACTTGCCATCGTGATAGACGGTATAGCCCATGGCCTGCAGCCAGGCCTGCTGGGCCGGGGACCACAACACGGGCAGGTCCTGGCTCACGCCGCCTCGGGCTTCTTGCGCAGGCGCTGCACGCCCCACATCACCGGGCCTGACAGCGCGTACAGGATGCCGACGACGAACAACACGCGGGGCAGGTCGATCACCGCGATGGCGATGGCGATCGGCACCAGTGCCAGCACCAGGAACGGGACGCGGTCCGAACGTGCGCCCTCCTTGGCCGCGCCGCCCTTGAAGCTCCAGAAGCGGATGCGGCTGACCATCAGCAGTGCGGCGACCAGGGTCACCGCCAGCGCCACGAAGCGCAGCTCGTTGCCGTTCCAGCCCAGGGTGCCATCGGCGAAGGCCCAGACGAAGGACATCATCAGGCCGGCGGCAGCCGGGCTGGCCAGGCCGACGAACCAGCGCTTGTCGACCACGGCTACCTGGGTGTTGAAGCGCGCCAGGCGCAGCGCCGCGCAGGCGGCGTACAGGAACGCCACTGCCCAGCCCAGGCGACCGACCAGCTCACCGTCGTATTTCAGTTCCGACAGGGACCAGTGGTACATCACCAGGGCCGGCGCCATGCCGAAGCTGACCAGATCGGCCAGCGAGTCGTACTGCACGCCGAACTCGCTGCTGGTGCCGGTCAGGCGCGCGACACGGCCATCGAGGCCATCCATCACCGCCGCCACGAACACGGCGATGCTGGCATTGACGAAATCCCCGTTGGCCGCGGCGATGATGGCGTAGAAGCCAGAGAACAGCCCAGCCGTGGTGAACAGGTTGGGCAGCAGGTAAATCGTGCGCGAGCGCGGCGGCGGTGTGATCGGGTCCATGGAATCCAGTTTAATCGACTTGCCAGCGGTCGGCGCCAATGCTGCAATCGGCGTTCTACGCCCATTCTGCGGAGTTTGCCATGCGTGCCCTGTCCTGCCTGGGATACCTGCTGCTGTTGGCCAGTACCACTGCGCTGGCAGGCCCCGTCTACAAGTGGAAGGACGCCAGGGGCGTGACCCAGTATTCGGAAACGCCGCCGGCCGGGGCCAAATACGAGACCCGAGCCCAGGCCAGGACACCGGCGACGGACGCAGCCCCGGAGCCTGCCGCCGCGCCGGTGCCGGAGCAATGCAGCACCGCCCGCGCGAACGTGGCGCTGCTGGAGGGCAGCGGCCCGGTGATGCAGGACACCGATGGCGACGGCAAGGCCGATACCGCACTTACCCCTGATCAGCGCAGCGCGCAGAAGGGCCTGGCCGAGGCGGCAATCAAGGCGTACTGCCCACCGGCGGGTTGAAGGGGGGATCGGCCGGGCGGCGCCCGGCACCCGCGGAGGCAACGGCCGGAGCAACTGCAACGGCGGCTTCCTGGGGGATGGCGGGGCACTGTGGGTTTGCGGGGCCGCCGTGAACCCGTCCATGGGGGCTTGGTCGCCGCATCCATGCGGCTCACACCCCGCAAACCCACAGTGCCCCGCCTTCGACAGATTCCCGGTGGCCAGTAGATCCACGCCATGCGTGGATGAATCTCCATCGAAATCGAATATTTCGAAAATTGATCGAATGAACGAAGAACATCCACGCATGGCGTGGATCTACGGTGTCGACCAAGGTCGACACCTACCAATAGCAAGCCACGCCGTCCAGACAGATTACGGAAAACTGTCGAAGGCGGGGTGGGTCCGGTTGCGGGGGTGTAAGCGCCATGGATGGCGCGCCCAAGCCTCCATGGACGGATTCACGGCGTCCCCCGCAACCGGACCCACCCCGTCATCCCACAGAAATCCCGCTTTTGACGTTGCCGTTGCTCTGGCCTCTGCGGGTGCCGGGCGCCGCCCGGCCGATACCCCTCCCCCGGCCGGGCTGGCAGAATAGGTGTCTCTGCCGTAAACCGAAGCCGACGATGCGCCTCTCCCAGTTCCACCTGCACACCACCAAGGAAACCCCCAGCGACGCCGAGCTGACCAGCCACCGGCTGATGCTGCGCGCGGGCATGATCCGCAAGCTCGCGTCCGGCCTCTACACCTGGTCGCCGCTGGGCCTGCGCGTGCTGCGCAAGGTCGAACGCATCGTCCGCGAGGAAATGGACCGTGCCGGTGCCGTCGAATTCCAGATTCCGACCATCCAGCCGAAGGAACTGTGGGAGCAGACCGGCCGCTGGCAGAAGTTCGGCCCGCAGCTGCTGAAGATCAAGGACCGCAAGGAACAGACCTTCTGCTACAGCCCCACCGCCGAAGAAGCGGCCTGCGATTTCGCGCGCAGCGAACTGTCCAGCTACAAGCAGCTGCCGGTGAACTTCTACCAGATCCAAACCAAGTTCCGCGACGAGATCCGTCCGCGCTTCGGTGTGATGCGTGCGCGCGAGTTCCTGATGAAGGACGCCTATTCGTTCCACCTGCACGACGAAGACCTCGTGCGTGAGTACGAAAACATGAAGGTGGCCTACAGCCGCATCTTCACCCGCCTGGGCCTGGACTTCCGCATGGTGCAGGCCGATTCCGGCGCGATCGGCGGTGACGCCTCGCAGGAATTCCACGTGATCGCCGATTCCGGTGAAGACGCGCTGGTGTTCTCCACCGGTTCTGACTACGCCGCCAACATGGAAGCGGCCATTGCCGCCGATCCGGCTGCGCGCGCTGCGGCCAGCGAAGCGCTGCGCAAGGTCGAGACCCCGATCCAGAAGACCTGCGAAGACGTTGCCGCCCTGCTCGGCATCGACCTGCAGCGCACCGTGAAGTCGGTGGCGCTGATCGCCGGTGAAGGCAAGGAACAGCAGTTCGTGCTGGTGCTGGTGCGTGGCGACCACGAGGTCAATGAGATCAAGCTGGGCAAGGTTGCCGGCCTGGACGAACAGCGTTTTGCCAGCGAAGCAGAGATCGCCGACTACCTCGGCAGCGTCCCGGGCTTCCTCGGTCCGGTCGCGCCGGCCAAGCCGATCCGCGTGGTCGCCGATCGCGAAGTGGCGGCGATGTCCGACTTCGTCGTGGGTGCCAACGAGGCCGGTTTCCACCTGGCTGGCGTCAACTGGGGCCGCGACCTGGCGGAACCGGAAGTGGCGGACATCCGCAATGTACGCGCCGGTGATCGTGCGCTGGATGGCGGCGAGCTGAAAATCGCCCGCGGCATCGAAGTCGGCCACGTGTTCCAGCTGGGCCGCACCTATGCGAAAGCGCTCGATGCCACCGTGCTGGACGAGAACGGCAAGGCTGCGGTGATGACGATGGGCTGCTACGGCATCGGCATTTCGCGCGTGGTCGCCGCCGCGATCGAACAGAACCACGATGACGCCGGCATCATCTGGCCCGACGCGATGGCGCCGTGGCAGGTGGTGGTCTGCGTGATCAATCCGAAGGGCGACGCTGCCGTGGCCGATGCGGCGGCAGGCCTGCTGCAGGAACTGCGCGATGCCGGCCTGGATGCCGCACTGGACGACCGCGGCCTGCGCCCGGGCGCGATGTTTGCCGACATGGAACTGATCGGCATCCCGCACCGGGTGGTGGTCAGCGAGCGCGGCCTGGCCGCAGGCACCTTCGAGTACCGCTCGCGCCGCGCCGCCGAAGCGGAGAGCCTGGACAAGGCCACCCTGCTGCAGCGCCTGCAGGATTGATCGGAAAAGACCGGGGTATACCCCGGTCTTTTTTTGCCGGATGGCCGCCCCCGGAAAATCGCAGCGGACATAATCCGGTCAAAATGGTCGCAACCGGGCCAGCCAGCCGACAGACGGTGACCGCAACTGTTTGTGCTGGGATTAATTCCTCATTACTCTGTCCCGCGACGCCACGGACCGGCTCGTCCCTGTCCCTAAATTAGTTTCTGGAGTAATCGTTGATGAGCATCGACCTGACCGGCCTGTCGGCACGTGAGCTGGGCGCATTGATCCGCACAGCCAAGAAGCAGCAGACCATCGTCGCCAAGCGTCGCCCGATCACCAAGGTGCGTGCCCAGCTGAGCAAGCTGGCCAAGACCGAGGGTTACACCATCGAGGAACTGTTCGGTGGTGAACCCGCACCGCGCGCACGCAAGGTCGCCAAGGCCACCAAGGCCACCAAGGCCCCGTCCAAGACCGCCGGCCGCAAGCTGGGCAAGGTTGCACCGAAGTACCGCAACCCGGCCAACCCGAAGGAAACCTGGACCGGTCGTGGCAAGCAGCCGCGCTGGATGGCCGAGCTGACCGCCAAGGGCAGCAAGAAGCCGGAAGATTTCCTGATCAAGAAGGCCTGAGGCCAGATCGGGTCGCAATGAAAAACGCCGGCGAAAGCCGGCGTTTTTTTGGGGTAGCGCCGGGCCATGCCCGGCGAGCGCAGCGGTTGGTTTCCCGATCCGCCGGGCATGGCCCGGCGCTACCGCCCCCGATCACAGCGTCTTGCGCGCCGGCATCAGCAGGTTGCCGAACAGCAGGCCGGCGACCAGCGCCATCACCACGTTCAACACGGTCAGGAACACGCTCTGGCCGGCGCCCACGTCCTGTTGCTGGACCAGGGTCAGCACGCCGCGCAGGCTGGTGCTGCCAGGCACCATCATGATGATGCCCGGCAGGCGGATGATCGCGCCGGGACGGCCGACCACGCGCCCGAACAGGTTGCCGCCGGCGGTCAGCAGCATCGCCGACAGGAAGATGCCGGCCGGCGTACCCCAGGCATGACCACCAAACTTGGAGATCGCGTAACCGGCGACCGAGGCGGCGATCACCCATGGATAGTCGCGACGGTTGGCCTTGAACAACATGGCGAAGGCGAACGCCGCCGTCAGCAGCGAGCCCCACTCGACCCACGGCCCCTGTGGCCGCGAGGCACGGATCATCGGGTCCAGCCCCAGCACATCGGCCAGGGTCACCGCGATCATCGCGCCGACACTGAGCTTCATGATCGTGGTCAACGCGCCGGCAAAGCGCGCGGTGCCGGACACCCAGTGCTGGCTGGCCAGTTCATTGACCGCATTGGTCAGCGACATGCCCGGCAGCAGCACCACCAGCGAGGCGATGATCACCGTGTTGAGATTCAGGGCGCCCACGAAGGTGGCAACCACGGTGGCGACCAGGCCGGCCAGCAGCGCCGCCAGTGCTTCGGCCGCTTCACGGCTGGCCGGGCGCTTGTCGGTAACCATGCCGAGCAGGCCGATCAGCAGGCCGATGACACCGGCGGTGGCGATGTCCAGCCACGGCAGCTTCCACATGCCTGCCACGCCGGCCGCACCGAGGGTGAAGGACAGGATGGTGCGCAGCTTGCCGCGCCGGCCCGGATCCTTGTCCAGCTGGCGCAGCGCGGTGTGGCCCTGGGCGATGCTCATGCGGCCATTGGCCACTTCTTCGGCGATCCCGTCAGCCACGCTGAGCTTGTGCAGGTCGTTCTCGCCGGGCGCCAGCCGGATCACCCGGGTGATGTCGCTGGAGCCGATGGCCTGCGCCGGGTCGCTGAAACTGAGGATGATGCCGGTGGGATTCGACCACGGTTCACAATCCAGATCGAGCTGCCGGGCCAATGCAACCACCGCCGCTTCCAGGCGCTGGGCCGTTGTGCCGTAGCTGTGCAGGCGGCCGGCGATCTCGGAAACGAAGGCCACGCGCTGCGCGTAGGTGGCCTGGGGCGTGGGGATCGTGTGAGCGTCTGCGGACATGCGCCGTAGTATTACCTACGTCAGGCTCTGCTGGAGAAATTCATCCTGGTTCGACGCGACGTGCAATTCAGAACGGTTATGCTGCGACCCGAATGGCCCCCATGACCCCGACCCACGCCCCCCAGCTCGAACAGGACGCTCAGGATCCGGGACTGATCCGGCTGTCCGGCCACTGGACCCTGAAGACCGCGCTGGCCGCGGCCGAAGTGCTGCGTGGCGTTCCGGACACGCTGACCGGCATCGACGCCACCGGCATCGAGCAGCTCGACTCGGCCGGCGTGCTGCAGGTGCTGCGCGTCGCCCATCGTGCCGATCTCGGCGAGCACGCGCTGCAGTTCCGCCCGGACCACCAGGCGCTGGTGTGCACCATCGAAGAAGTGGCCGACGACCGTCCGAAGCCGAAGCGTGACTTCGGCGTGCTGGCGGCACTGGAGCGGCTGGGCGTCAGCGTCCATGCCACGGGCCACAACATCAAGGCGCTGTGCAGCTTCCTCGGTGAGAACCTGGTCAAGGCCGCACGCCTGGTCAAGGAACCCCGACGTTTCCGCCTGACCGCGACCGTGCACCAGATGGAGCAGGTCGGGCTAGACGCCGTGCCGCTGGTCGCGCTGCTGTCCTACCTGGTCGGCGCAGTGATCGCCTTCCTCGGCTCGACCATCCTGCGCGATTTCGGCGCGGAGATCTTCGTCGTCGAGCTGGTCAACATCGCCTTCCTGCGCGAATTCGCCGTGCTGCTGACCGCGATCGTGCTGGCTGGCCGCACCGCCAGTGCGTTCACCGCGCAGATCGGTGCGATGAAGGCACGCGAGGAGATCGATGCGATGCGCACCCTGGGGCTCGACCCCATCGACCTGCTGGTGCTGCCGCGCCTGGTCGCACTGCTGGTGACCCTGCCGCTGCTGACCTTCATCGCGATGATCGCCGGCTTGGCCGGCGGCATCACGGTCGGCGCGTTCGACCTGGATATTCCGCCGCAGATGTACATCGCGCGCATGCACGACACGATGGAAGTGCGGCACATGCTGGTGGGCCTGTCCAAGGCACCGGTATTTGCGCTGGTGATCGGCCTGATCGGCTGTCTGGAAGGCCTGAAGGTGGAAGGCACCGCGCAGTCGGTCGGCGAGCGCACCACCTCCAGCGTGGTGCAGACGATCTCGCTGGTGATCATCATCGACGCCTTCGCGGCGTTGTGGTTCATGCACATGGACTGGTGACATGAGCACGCATCCGATCCCCGAAGAAGTGCCCATGCAGGACGACGAAGGCCACGACCTGGCCATCCGCGTGCGCGGGCTGGTCAACCGCTTTGGCAGCCAGACCGTGCACGAAGGGCTGGACCTGGACGTGCGCCGTGGCGAGATCCTTGGCGTGGTGGGTGGTTCGGGCACCGGCAAATCGGTGCTGATGCGCTCGATCTTGGGCCTGCGCGTGCCGGATGAAGGGCAGATCGAAGTGCTCGGCCGCGACGCGCGTGCCGACGACGCCGAGAGCCGCCTGCACATCGAACGCAATACCGGCGTGCTGTTCCAGGACGGCGCCCTGTTCTCGTCGCTGACCGTCGGCGAAAACGTGCAGGTGCCGCTGAAGGAACATCATCGCGAACTGCCCGAGCGCTGGCACTACGAGCTGGCCCTGCTGAAGGTGAAACTGGCCGGTCTGCCCGCCGATGCGATCAACAAGCTGCCCTCGCAGCTGTCTGGCGGCATGCGCAAGCGCGCCGGCCTGGCACGTGCACTGGCGCTGGATCCGCCGCTGCTGTTCCTGGACGAACCCACCGCCGGGCTGGACCCGATCGGTGCGGCCGCGTTCGACCGCCTGATCAAGACCCTGCAGGAAGCGCTGGGGCTGACCGTGTTCCTGATCACCCACGACCTGGACACGCTGTATGCCATCTGCGACCGGGTGGCAGTCATCGCCGACCGCAAGGTGGTGGCCAATGCGCCGCTACCGGAAATCGAGAAACTGGATCATCCGTGGATCCAGGAATACTTCCACGGACCCCGCGCGCGCGCCGCGCGTGGCGAACAGATCGAGAGTGCCTGAGCCATGGAAACAAAAGCCAACTACGTGCTGATCGGCGCGTTCACCCTGATCACCGGCCTGGCCCTGCTGGCCTTCGGCCTGTGGGCCGCCAAGTACTCCTCCGACCGTACCTGGCAGGAATACCGGGTGGTGTTCCGCGAAGCGGTGACCGGCCTGTCGGTCGGCAGCCCGGTGCAGTACAACGGCATCGCGGTGGGCTCGATCACCGAACTGAACCTGGTGCCGGACGATCCGCGCCAGGTGGTCGCACGCATCCGCCTGAACTCGACCACGCCGGTCAAGACCGATACCCGCGCCAAGCTGGCGATCACCAGCCTGACCGGCCCGTCGATCATCCAGCTCAGCGGCGGCACGCCGCAGTCGCCGGCGCTGACCACGGTCAACAAGGATCCGGCGCCGATCATCCCGACCACGCCGTCAGCGCTGCAGAACATCACCGACGTGGCCAACCGCATCGTCGAGCGCATGGACCAGATCCTCAGCGACCGCAACGTCGCCTCGATCAACGCCACGTTGGCCAATCTGGAAACGATCAGTGGCGGCCTGGCCGACCGCGACCAGGGCACGCAGTCGCTGCTGCTCAGCGCGCGCGATGCCGCGCGCAGCCTGGACGCCACCCTGAAGACCACCAACGGCACCATCGAGCGCCTGGACAAGAACCTGGTGCAGCAGCTGCCGGGCATCATCGACAAGCTCGACGCCACCCTGGCCAAGCTGGATTCGGCCGCCGGCAATGCCGATTCGATCCTTGGCGAGAACCGCGCGGCCATCAACAGCTTCGCCAATGATGGTCTGGGCCAGCTCGGCCCGACGCTGGGTGAACTGCGTGGCCTGATCCGGGACCTGCGCCGGGTCAGCGACCGTCTTGAGAACAACCCCGCGCGCTACCTGCTCGGCCGCGACGCCCCGAAGGAGTTCGAACCCAAATGAGCCCGACCACCCTTCCGCGCCTGTTGCTGGCCGCATCGCTGGCCACCCTGCTGGGTGGCTGCTCGATCCTTGGCAGCGGCGACAAGAACCCCGTCACCCTGTATTCGCCGGCCGTGCAGGTCAAGGTCGACCCCAGCTGGCCGCAGGCCGACTGGCAACTGGTGCTGGCCAAGCCCAGCGCTGCGCGCATGGTCGACAGCCCGCGCATCAACGTGCGGCCGACGCCGTCCGAGCTGGAGATCTACAAGGGCGCCAGCTGGGCACAGCCGGCCACCGACATGATCGAAGACACCCTGCTGCGTGGTTTCGAGGATTCCGGCCGCATCCACGGCGTGGCCCGCGTCGCCGCCGGCATCCGCGCCGACTACAAGCTGTCGACCGACATCCGTCGCTTCGAATCGGACTACCAGGGCCAGGCAACGCCGACGGTCGTCATCGAGATCAACGCCAAGCTGATCGATGTGACCAACCAGCGCGTGGTCGCCGACCGCACCTTCCGTCAGCTGCAGCCGGTAGGCAGCACTGATGTGTCGGCGGTGGCCGCCGCCTTCGAGCGTGGACTGCAGCAGGTAGCGCAGGACGTGGTGGGCTGGACGCTGACCAGCGGGCAGAACGACAAGCAGGCGCTGAAGCGCTGATCGGTTTCCGCTGATTACGCCGGGCCTGGTCCCGCGATGCGGGTAGATCCACGCCATGCGTGGATGATTGCTCCGGGACCTGCGTCAGGTCCGCGGCGTGATCCAGCGGAACGTCAGGTTGATGCGTTCACCCTGCACCCGCGCCATCTTCGGCAGCGCGTGCTGGTAGTGGCGCTGGGTAGCGCCTCCCATCAACAGCAGATCGCCGTGGCCAAGCAGGTATTCGGCCTTGCGCGCAGGATCGTCACGTCGGCGCAGCAGGAACCGTCGCGCCGCTCCGAGGCTCAACGAAGCAATCAGCGGCGCCGGCCCCAGCTCCGGCTCGTCATCGCTGTGCCAGCCCATGTAGTCGGTGCCGCCGCGATAGCGGTTGAGCAGCACGCTGTTGAATCGACCCACGCCCTCGAGCTGCAGCCGGTCGCGCAGCGCGGACAGCAGTGGCGGCCACGGATGGGGCACGAACTCGGCGCCTGAATAGCGGTAGCGCGCCTGCGGATCGCCGATCCAGCAGCTCAACCGGGGTGAGTCCACCCAGTTGCCGAACATGCGGATGCGGTGAACCTCCCAGGGCACATCGGCCTGCACTGCCTGCTGCAGCGCATCGGCCTGCCCAGCAGGCAGCCAACCACGCAGATGGCGGACATCGGCGTTGCGGAGGTCATCCGGGTCAGGCGGGAACAGCACGGGTCCAGCTTCCTTCTTTCGGGACGGCGATCAAGCATGCCCCGATTTGCCCGGTTCAGGTGCACACGGGACAATGCTCCCCTCTTCCTGCCTATAGTCCCCGATGCGCTCGATGCACTCCACCACGTGCCCCCGGTTTCCCTGGGCTTCCCTGCCGGCGACGCGTCGATGAAGCTGAAACGCTATGTCGACGCGGCGCGGCGCTCGGTGCAACAGCACGGAGGAGGGGTGGCGGGCCTCTGGTCGGTGCTGGGCCGTGCGGTCAAAGTCATGCGCGCCATGGGCGTACACGGACTGCTGACGCGCCTGCGCGCGGCCAGCACGGTACGCAGGTCCGTTGCTGAACCGCTGGATATGCAGGCGTTGCCTGACCCTGTCCCGCTGGAGCAATTGCAGCTGCGGGTGGGCGTGATGGCGCACGTCTTCTACGCCGACCTGATCGACGAATTCGCGCAGGCCCTCGCCAGGATTCCGGTGCCCTTCACGCTGCTGGTATCGGTGATGGACGCGGCAGCCGAAGCGCAAGCCCGTGACAGGTTTGGCCGGTTGACCAATGTGCATGCGCTGGTCATCAAGCAAGTACCCAACCGCGGCCGGGACATCGCGCCCCTTCTGGTCGCATTCCGCGAAGAAGTGATGGGACTGGATGTGATCGGCCACATCCATACGAAGAAGTCACTGTATACGGGCAGCGAGCAGGAAGGGTGGCGGCACTATCTGCTCGACAGCCTGCTAGGCTCTCCCGAACGAATCGGCTGGATCCTGGGCACCCTGCAGGCCGATCCGAAGTTGGGGCTGGTCTATCCGGAAAGCTATCATGGCGTTCCATTGTGGGCGCATACCTGGCTCAGCAATGTTCCGGTCTGCGACGCATTGGCACTGCAGCTTGGCATCGCACTCGACCACCAGCGCTACATCGATTTCCCCGCCGGCTCGATGTTCTGGGCCCGTGTGGATGCCCTGCGCCCGCTGTATGAGCTGGACCTTCCACTGCAGGCATTCCCGACCGAAGAAGGCCAGGTTGACGGCACCCTGCAACACGCGGTGGAACGGATGTTTGGCGTGATCACGCGCCACCAGGGCTATCGCTTGGGAATCCTGCCAGCCGATGGCCGGTGCACCCTGCAGAGCGAAGGCGAGCGCAACGTCGCTGACCTTCTGCAGACGCCATTGCCGGAGCGTCTGCAGATGGCCGCGTTGAACGCGAGGCTGGTGACGGTCGACATCTTCGATACTCTGGTTACCCGTGCATTCCTGACCCCTGCGGGATCACGGGAGCACCTTGCATGGCGCCTTCAGCAAACCCTGGCTGTGACCGGCTTCACCATGCACCGCGCCTCCGTCGAAAACCAGCTGCGCGAAAAGTTGGGGCGCGACCCTACCCTTGCAGAAATCCATACCCGCTTGGCCGATCGACTGGGCCTGCCAGGAGTGACAGCCGACACGCTGATCGAAGCCGAGCTGGCGCACGAACGCGCGGTACTGCGACCTCGGCGCGGCGTACTTGCAGCCTTGCAGCAGGCGCATCTGGTTCCGATGACCGTGTTTTCCGATATGTACCTATCCACCAGCGACATGCAGATCGTGCTGCCACCAACCGTGAAGGCCGAGATCGGGCGATGGTGGATTTCCTGCGAAACGGGCTTGCGCAAGGATGCCAAGGCCAGCTGGCAGCAGATCGCACAGCGGGAAGACCGCAGCGATGGGTGCTGGTTGCACGTAGGTGACAATGAACACGCCGATATCCAGATGCCGCAGCTGGCAGGGCTGCTGTCACCGGTGCACGTGCTGCGCCCCTCAGCTCTGCTGGATGTCCTTCCCGCGCTGCGCCCGCTACGGCATGGCCTGGGGGCCACAGCAGCGTGGCCCGAGCAGCTGTGGCGGGGGCTGGTAGTCAATCGTTTCGCAGAGCTTCTGGACACGGCGCCGCAGCAGTTGCTGGGTCGTCCTCAGCTGCAACCCTCCATGCTGGGATATGTGGTACTGGGTCCGCTGTTACTGGATTTCCTGCTGCATGCTACTGACGTTGCGCATCGCAACGGCATCGACCAGCTGTTGTTCCTGAGCCGTGAAGGATTCCTGCTCCATCAAGCATTCGAACGCCTGCAAGGGTGCCATGCCGATGCTGCCACGCTGATGGGCAGTTACTTCCTGGCCTCGCGCCGAGCCACCCTGCTCCCCTCCCTGCAGAGTGTCGAAGACCTTCCCCGCGC
This sequence comes from Stenotrophomonas sp. SbOxS2, assembly GCF_013416715.1. Taxonomy (NCBI): domain Bacteria; kingdom Pseudomonadati; phylum Pseudomonadota; class Gammaproteobacteria; order Lysobacterales; family Lysobacteraceae; genus Stenotrophomonas; species Stenotrophomonas sp. SbOxS2. The sequence goes on along the minus strand of NZ_JAAVXD010000006.1, from coordinate 39,524 downwards.
ACTGCAGGGAACGTTCAACGGCTCACTGCGACAACTGCTGCAGGCACGCTTGGGCGATGACGCAGCGGCAGTTGTCGAGGCGGCGTTGCCGGAACTGATCCGGCGCGACGTCTTCCTGCCGGAGATGTCAGGTGAGGTGGCGCAATGGCTGCTGCCGGCGCTGCCGGCGCTGCTGGATCTGGCCGCGCAACAGCGCCAGGCGTACCGGACGTACTGGGCCGAAACTGTTGGCGAGCGGACACCGATGGTGGTCGACATCGGCTATGCCGGTAGCATCCAGCGCAACCTGGCGCAACTGCTGCAACAACCGCTGGGCGGCTGCTACATGGCCCTGAATGAAGGCGCCCATGCCCTGCAGGGGCAGGGATGGGCCGAAGCCCGCTACGTCGATGGACGCCTACCCGGTGCAGATGTCGAAGGCTCCATGCTGTTGACCCACGATCTGCTGCTGGAATCACTGCTGGCAGCGCCGCAAGGGCAGTTCAACGGGTTTGACACGGCAACCGGTGCGCAGTGTTTCGGCGCCATGGAACTGTCCACGGAAGGAGTGCACGTACTCGACGAGGTACACCAGGGAGCGCTTCAGTTCATCGATGATGTGTGTACGGCGATCGGCGGAGATGTCGCCGCACTTTCGTTCGATCCGCAAGGCGTCCAGCTCCCTCTACACTGCTTGGGGAGTGGACGTTGGAACGGTGGCACCGGGCTTGCATTGTTGGCTACAGACGATGCGTTCACCGGCCGCGGCACGGTGAACGCAAGTCCGCGATCGTCCTAGCGCTTGAACGCAACGCCCGTCTTTTCCTTCAATTCATCCTCGCCCACACCCGCGGCAGTCTCCACCAGCACCAGACCGTCATCGGTCACATCGAATACCGCCAGGTCGGTGATGATGCGATCGACCACGCCCACACCGGTCAGCGGCAGCGTGCATTCGGCCAGGATCTTGTGTTCGCCGTTCTTGGCGGTGTGCTCCATCAGCACCACCACCCGCTGTACGCCGGCCACCAGATCCATCGCCCCGCCCATGCCCTTGACCATCTTGCCGGGCACCATCCAGTTGGCCAGGTCACCCTGGTCGGTGACCTGCATCGCGCCGAGGATGGCCAGGTTGACGTGGCCACCGCGGATCATCGCGAAGCTGTCATGGCTGCCGAAATAGCTGGCCCCCGCACGTGCGGTGACGGTCTGCTTGCCGGCATTGATCAGGTCTGCATCGACCTCATCCTCGGTCGGGAACGGGCCGATACCCAGCAGGCCGTTTTCCGACTGCAGCCACACGTCCACACCGTCGGGAATATGGTTGGCCACCAGCGTCGGCAGGCCGATGCCCAGGTTCACGTAGGCGCCATCGGTCAGTTCACGCGCAGCGCGCGCCGCCATCTCGTCGCGGGTCCATGCCATCTCAGTTGCCCTCCGCACGGATGGTGCGCTGTTCGATACGTTTTTCGGGAGTGGGGTTGTGCACGATGCGGTGCACGTAGATACCCGGCAGGTGCACCTGGTCCGGGTCGATGCTGCCGACCGGCACCACCTCCTCTACTTCCACGATGCAGACCTTGCCGGCCATCGCACAGGCCGGGTTGAAATTGCGCGCGGTCTTGCGGAACACCAGGTTGCCGGCCTCGTCGGCCTTCCAGGCCTTGACCAGTGCCACGTCGGCGCGCAGCGCGGTTTCCATCACGTAGTGCTTGCCGTCGAACTCACGGGTTTCCTTGCCTTCGGCCACCACCGTGCCATAGCCGGTAGCGGTGAAGAACGCCGGGATACCCGCACCACCGGCACGCAGGCGTTCGGCCAGGGTGCCCTGCGGATTGAATTCCAGCTCCAGCTCGCCGGCCAGGAACTGCCGTTCGAACTCCTTGTTCTCGCCCACGTAGGACGAAATCATCTTCCTGATCTGCCGGGTTTCCAGCAGCTGGCCCAGGCCGAAGCCATCCACGCCGGCGTTGTTGGAGATCACGGTCAGGCCCTTGGCCCCACTGTCGCGCAGTGCGGCGATCAGTGCTTCAGGAATACCGCACAGGCCGAAGCCACCCACGGCCAGAACCTGGCCATCAGCGACCACGCCCTGCAGGGCATCCGCCGCAGAGGCGAAACGCTTGCTGCGCGTGCCGCTGGAAGTCGATTGCTGCATCTCTACTGCCCTACCCGGTGAGAATGCCGCCATTCTAGCGGTACACCCGTTGCCGGCTGGGATGCGCCGCAGCATGAACCAGCATGCCGGGCCCTCAATCCGTAGAATGTCCGCTTCCCCGCTTGCGGTGCCCTCGGCAACGCGTGCTGCAGATGGAGAGGACAGGACGACGCATGGCCGTAGTATTCACCGGAGGGGAACTGTCCCGCTGGCTGGATGCCGGGACACTGGGAAAGGGTAACCACCTCGTTTCGGCAGTGCGTGAACTGCACTACCAGTCACCGCTGCTGACCGCCCAGCTCGAGGGCTGGCAGGTGTCGATCGACCTGGATGCCAGCGCCCGCACACCGCACAGCCCCCTGCAGAGTCGCTGCACCTGTCCGGCGGGCGGGCACTGCGAGCATGTCGCCGCCGTGCTGCTGGCCGCGCTGAAAACCTCCCTGGAGGGCGCCCCGGGCCCGCTGCGCCCGGCCGCCAACCCGACGCTGCCCACCCTGCAGACCCAGGCGATGACGCCGATCCTCCACCTGCACAGCATGGAATACCGTCCCGCCTGGCTCACCGAACGTGATCCCTCGCAATGGCTCGACGTTGCCACCGTCGCTTTCGAGTACGACGAACACGTGCGTTTTCTCGACGACCCGTCGCTGTTCGTGCATGGCGCCGAGGGTCAGCTCTACCTGCTGCCGCGTGACCTTGCCGGGGAGGCACGGCGTGAAGCTGAACTACACAGCGTCCACCTGCACCGCGAGCGGCAACCACGCATCGTGCTGGATGGCGGTGGTCCGTTGTTCGAGCTGCGCAGTTTCGACTGGACCCGCTTCCTGCTGGAGGATGTGCTGCGGCTGGAAGCGCTGGGCTGGAAGATCGAGACTGACGATGCCTTCCGCCATCGCATCACCCGGGTGGAGGAGATCGACCTGGATGTGCGGTCGATGTCCACCGACAGCGCTGCGTTCGACCTCGCCCTCACCATCGACGTCGATGGCCGCAGCGTTGCCCTGGTTCCGCTGTTGCAGGGCGTACTGCAGTCCGATCCGCGCTGGCTGCGCGGTCAGCTGGACGCGATCGGCGATGACGAGAACGTACTGCTGACGACGGCGGGCAATGAACGCTTGGCACTGCGCGCGGGGCGTCTGAAACCGGTGATCGCGCTGCTGGCGGATCTGTTCGGCGACCACGGGCAACCGCTGCGCCTGCAGGTGCACGACCGCGGGCGCCTGCAGGCACTGCAGGACGCCGCGCAGCTGCGACTGCACAGCAGCAACGATACCCGCGCACGCGTGCAGCGCCTTCTGGACGCACCGGCGATGACCGCTGTCCCGGCGCCGCAGGGCTTGCGCGCGACGCTGCGCAGCTACCAGCTTGAGGGCCTGTCCTGGCTGCAGTACCTGCGCCAGCAGGGCTTGGGCGGCGTGCTGGCCGACGACATGGGCCTGGGCAAGACACTGCAGACCCTGGCCCATCTCCTGGTTGAAAAGCAGAGCGGCCGCCTGGACAAACCGGCGCTGGTGGTCATGCCGACGTCACTGCTGCACAACTGGCAGAGTGAAGCTGCGCGCTTCACCCCGGATCTGCGCGTACTGGCCCTGCACGGACCTGCGCGTGACACGCAGTTCGATGCCATTGCCGCACATGATCTGATACTGACCACCTATCCCCTGCTCTGGCGCGACGAACAGGCGCTGCAGGCGCATTCCTATCACCTGCTGATCCTGGACGAGGCACAGCAGGTGAAGAACCCCAGATCGCGTGCAGCGGCCACGCTGCGCACGCTGCAGGCCCGTCATCGATTGTGCCTGACCGGCACTCCGCTGGAGAACCATCTGGGCGAGCTGTGGACGCAGTTCGACTTCCTGCTGCCCGGGCTGCTCGGCAGCGAAAAGCAGTTCAACCAGCACTGGCGCCACCCCATCGAGCGCGGCAGCGACCGCCGGCGCGCACAGCTGCTGGCCCAGCGCATGCGCCCTTTCATCCTGCGCCGACGCAAGGACCAGGTCGCCTCCGAACTTCCGCCGAAGACGGTCATCACCCGCACCGTGGCGATGGAAGGCGGCCAGCGCGAACTGTACGAAACCGTGCGTGCGGCAATGGAGAAGCAGGTCCGCGAAGCGATCAACGGCAGTGGGTTGGCGCGCAATCACATCGTGGTGCTGGACGCGTTGCTGAAGCTGCGCCAGGTCTGCTGCGATCCGCGTCTGCTGCCGGGCCATGCACCCGCGCGCACTGCCGGCTCGGCCAAGCTGGACCTGCTGCGCGAGATGCTGCCGTCCATGGTCGAAGAAGGACGTCGCATCCTGCTGTTCTCGCAGTTCACCGGCATGCTGGCCCTGATCGCGCAGGCATTGGATGCACTGGGCCTTGCCTACGTGACCCTGACCGGCGACACCCAGAACCGGGTCACACCGGTGCAGCGCTTCATGGACGGCGAGGTTCCCGTGTTCCTGATCAGCCTGAAGGCCGGCGGCGTGGGCTTGAATCTGACCGCCGCCGACACCGTCATCCACTTCGATCCATGGTGGAATCCGGCCGCCGAGAACCAGGCCACCGACCGTGCCCATCGCATCGGCCAGGATCAGCCCGTGTTCGTCTACAAGCTGATCGCCGCGGGCAGCGTCGAAGAACGCATCGCCGAGCTGCAACAACGCAAGGCCGAGCTGGCCGATGCAATCCTGGAGGGTGCTGGTGGTGCAGGTCCGCGCTTCGACGCAGCAGACCTGGAGGCGCTGCTGGCGCCGCTGCCGGGCGCGCCGGCCAAACGCCCTGGCAGGGCCGGCAGGCGGCCGGCGCAGGCCTGATATGGAACGTCAGTCATGTGGCGTTGCCTGATGGAAACGATTCCCATACAGCCCGAGCGCTACAATTAGAAGCTGAGCTCACCAAAGGATCTGATCGATGCCCCTGCCCGCCTTCAAGGCCTATGACATCCGTGGCCGCGTGCCGGAAGAACTGAACGAAGATCTGGCCCGCCGCATAGGCGTGGCCCTGGCCGCGCAGCTCGCGCCCGGCCCGGTGGTCCTTGGCCATGATGTGCGCCTGACCAGCCTGGCGCTGCAGGATGCGCTGGCATCGGGCCTGCGCGGCACCGGCCGCGAAGTGATCGACATCGGCCTGTGCGGTACCGAAGAGGTGTATTTCCAGACCGATCACCTGGGTGCAGCTGGCGGTGTGATGGTGACCGCAAGCCACAACCCGATGGACTACAACGGCATGAAGCTGGTCAAGGAGAACGCGCGCCCGATCAGCTCGGACACCGGCCTGTTCGCGATCTCCGATGCGGTTGCCGCCGATACCGCGCCCGCCGCCCCGGCCAAGGCTGGGCAGACCGCCGAGCACGACAAGAGCGCCTACATCCAGCATCTGCTGTCCTATGTCGATGTCAGCAAACTGAAGCCGCTGAAGTTGGTAGTGAACGCCGGCAACGGCGGCGCCGGCGCCATTGTCGACCTGCTGGCACCGCACCTGCCGTTCGAGTTCATCCGCATCTGCCACGAACCCGATGGCAACTTCCCCAACGGCATCCCCAATCCGCTGCTGCAGGAGAACCGCGCCGCGACCGCTGAGGCGGTTCGCGAGCACGGCGCCGACTTCGGTATTGCCTGGGACGGCGACTTCGACCGTTGCTTCTTCTTCGATCACAGCGGACGCTTCATCGAGGGCTACTACCTTGTCGGCCTGCTGGCCAAGGCGGCGCTGGACCGCAACCCGGGCGGAAAGATCGTGCATGACCCACGGCTGGTCTGGAACACCGTGGAAATGGTCGAGCAGGCAGGCGGCGTGCCGGTGCTGTGCAAGAGCGGCCACGCTTTCATCAAGGAGAAGATGCGCGCAGAGGATGCGGTATACGGCGGCGAAATGAGCGCCCATCACTACTTCCGCGAATTCGCCTATGCCGACTCGGGAATGATCCCCTGGCTGCTGATCGCGCAGCTGATTTCCGAAAGCGGCCGCTCGCTGGCCGACTGGGTGGAGGACCGCATGGCGGCGTACCCGTGCAGTGGCGAGATCAACTTCAAGGTCAGCGATGCGAAGGCGTCCGTGGCCCGCGTGATGAACCACTTCGCCGCGCAGTCGCCGGCGCTGGACCATACTGATGGAATCAGTGCCGACTTCGGCAACTGGCGTTTCAACCTGCGCAGCTCCAACACCGAGCCATTGCTGCGCCTGAACGTGGAATCCCGCGGAGATGCAGCGCTGATGCAGGCGCGTACCGATGAAATCGCCGCGCTGTTGAAAGCCTGAGCAGAGACGTCCCGATGAACACCATCCAGCCCGTCATCCTCTCCGGTGGTTCCGGTACCCGTCTGTGGCCTCTGTCGCGCGAGGCGTACCCCAAGCAGTTCCTGCCACTGGCCGGTGAGCTGACGATGCTGCAGGCGACCTGGCAGCGTGTGGCTCCCATTGCCAGCCATGGCCCGTTGGTCATTGCCAACGAAGAGCACCGTTTTGTTGCTGCCGAACAACTGCAGCAGGTCGGTGCCGAACCGGCCGCGATCATCCTCGAGCCGGTCGGCCGCAACACTGCCCCGGCGATTGCCGTGGCCTCACTGGAAGCGACCCGCGATGGTGCCGACACACTGTTGCTGGTGCTGCCCTCCGATCACGTGATCACCGATGAAGCCGCCTTCCGCGCGGCGGTGCAGGCGGCGGCCAGCGCCGCTGAAGCCGGCAAACTGGTCACCTTCGGCATCGTGCCGTCCGGTCCGGAAACCGGCTATGGCTACATCAAGGCAGCCCATGGCCAGGGCGTACGCGCGGTCGAGCGTTTCGTCGAAAAGCCCGATCTTGAAACCGCCACCGGCTACGTGGCCAGTGGCCAGTACTACTGGAACAGCGGCATGTTCCTGTTCAAGGCCTCGCGCTACCTGCAGGAGCTGGAACGCCTGCAGCCGGCCATGTTGTCGGCCTGCCGCACGGCATGGCAGGGCGCGCGCCGCGATGCGGACTTCACCCGGTTGGACAAGGACGCGTTCACTGCGGTGCCGTCAGATTCGATCGACTATGCGGTGATGGAAAAGACCGCCGATGCCGTCGTCGTGCCCTTGGATGCCGGCTGGAACGATGTTGGCTCCTGGACCGCACTGCGCGATGTCTCGCAGCAGGATGGCGACGGCAATGCGCACCAGGGCGATGTGATCGCCATCGACTGCCGCAACACCTATGCCTATGGCCAGCGCCTGGTGGCGATGGTCGGGCTCGATGATGTCATCGTGGTCGAGACCGACGATGCGGTGCTGGTCGGCAAGGCCGACCGCATGCAGGAGGTCAAGACGGTGGTGGCGAAGTTGAAGGCCGACGGCCGCAGCGAAGCGACCTGGCACCGCAAGGTCTACCGCCCATGGGGGGCCTACGACTCGATCGACAACGGCGAGCGTTTCCAGGTCAAGCGCATCACGGTCAAGCCAGGTGGTACGTTGAGCCTGCAGATGCATCACCACCGCGCCGAACACTGGATCGTGGTCAGCGGCACGGCTGAGGTCACCCGTGGTGATGAAGTGATCCTGCTGAGCGAGAACCAGAGCACCTACATCCCGCTGGGCGTGACCCATCGCCTGCGCAACCCGGGCAAGCTGCCGCTGGAACTGATCGAAGTGCAGTCAGGCAGCTACCTCGGCGAGGATGACATCGTGCGCTTCGAGGATACGTACGGGCGCAGTTGACCCGTCGCCCTGCGGTGGGTGCCGACCGTCGGTCGGCACGCAGTGGATGCAAGCGACCACCAACGGTGGTCGCCTACCGGGTCAGGCAATCTCAGCCATGACCCGCTTCAACCCGTGCTGCCACGACGGCAGCACAATGCCGAAATCCTGCTGCAACCTGCGGTTGTCCAGCACCGACCATGCCGGACGCTTGGCCGGGGTGGGGTACTCGGAACTGGCAATCGCTTCCACCGTGGGCACCTTGGCCAGCATGCCCAGGGCCAGCGCTTCGGCGAAGATCGCCTCGGCAAACCCGTGCCAGCTGGTCTGGCCGCTGGCAGTTAGGTGCCAGGTGCCCGAAAGCTGACCCGGATGCTGCAGCGCTTGCGCGGTGACATCGGCGATCAGCGCCGCAGGGGTCGGCGTACCGATCTGGTCGACCACCACCCGCAGCTGATCGCGTTCGGCACCCACGCGCAGCATCGTGCGCAGGAAGTTCGCACCATGCGAGGCATATACCCACGCAGTACGGAAGATCAGGTGGCGACCACCGGCAGCGCGCACGGCATCTTCGCCGTCACGCTTGCTGGTGCCATACACGCCCAGCGGCGCGGTTGGCTCGTCTTCGCGGTAAGGCGCACTGCCCTGGCCATCGAACACGTAGTCGGTGGAGTAATGCACGAAAGGCACGCCATGCGCCGCACACCAGCGTGCGATCACGCCGGGAGCCTGCGCATTGGCCGCGAACGCGGCCTCCACGTCTTGCTCGGCACGGTCGACGGCGGTGTAGGCGGCGGCATTGACCACCACCGACGGCTGCAGGCGATCCAGCAGGGCCGGCAAACTGTCGGGTTGGCCGAAATCAGCCATTTCGCAAGCGCTGCCGTCGGGCAACGTGCCGCTGCGAGTGGTCGCGACCACCGTACCCAGCGGAGCGAGCGCACGCAGCAGCTCCTGGCCGACCTGGCCGTTGCCACCGAATACCAGCACCGTCATGCGACGTAGACCGGCAAACGATCTTCGGCGATGTCCTTCAGGAAAGGCGCATTCTCGTCCTTGGTCGACAACGTCGGCGCACTGATCGGCCAGTCTACGGCGATGTCCTCATCGTTCCAGCGAACGCCGGCATCGAAGTCCTTGAGGTAGACCTCAGTGCACAGGTAGCTGAACACTGCGCGCTCGGACAGCACGGCAAAGCCATGCGCGAAGCCTTCCGGAATCCAGAACTGCTTCTTGTTCTCCGCGCTCAGCACCACCGCTTCCCACTGACCGAAGGTCGGCGAGCCACGGCGGATATCCACGGCGACGTCATAGACCTCGCCTTCCAGCACGCTGACCAGCTTGCCCTGCGGTCGCGGCCACTGGTAATGCAGGCCACGCAACACACCCTGTGCCGAGGTCGATACGTTGCTCTGCACGAAGCGGTCCGGCAGGCCCAGCGCGGCGAAGCGCTCGGCATTCCAGGTTTCGAAGAAGTAACCGCGGGCATCGCCGAACACCGCCGGCTCGATCACCACGCAGCCGGGCAACTTGGTTTCAATCACTTTCACGGAACGACTCCACGCAGGGCGAGCTTGTGCAGGTACTGGCCGTAGCCATTCTTGATCAGCGGTGCAGCCAGTGCTTCCAGCTGCTCGGCAGTGATCCAGCCTTGGCCGAACGCGATTTCCTCAGGGCAGCAGACCTGCAGACCCTGACGGGTCTGGATGGTCTCGATGAAGTTGGAGGCTTCCAGCAGCGACTGGTGGGTGCCGGTATCCAGCCACGCGTAGCCGCGCCCCAGCGCTTCCAGATGCAGGTTCCCTTCACGCAGGTAGCGCTGATTCAGATCAGTGATCTCCAGCTCGCCACGAGGCGACGGCTTCAGCTCTGCAGCATGGTCGCTGGCACTGCCATCGTAGAAGTACAGGCCGGTCACGGCGTAGTTGGAACGCGGGTTCTCCGGCTTCTCCACCAGATCGACCACCTTGCCGGACTTGTCGAACTCGGCAACGCCATAGCGCTCCGGATCATTGACCCAGTAGCCGAACACCGTCGCGCCGTGGTCACGCTGATCGGCATTGCGCAGCACCTCGCGCAGGCCATGGCCATGGAAAATGTTGTCACCCAGAACCAGACAGCTCGGCTTGCCGCCAACGAAGTCCTTGCCGATCAGATAGGCCTGCGCCAGACCATCGGGGCTGGGCTGCACGGCGTACTGGATGTCCATGCCCCACTGCGAACCGTCACCCAGCAGCTGCTGGAACAAGGCCTGCTCGTGCGGGGTATTGATGATCAGTACTTCACGGATACCCGCCAGCATCAGCACGCTGAGCGGGTAATAGATCATCGGCTTGTCGTACACCGGCAGCAGCTGCTTGCTGACGCCCTTGGTGATCGGATACAGCCGGGTGCCGGAGCCGCCGGCGAGGATGATGCCCTTGCGTTGGGTCATGTCGTGTCCTTGGTTCAGGCCGCGGTGCCGATGCGCTGCAGGCGATAGCTGCCGTCGAGCACGCCGTTCACCCATTCCTGGTTGTCCAGGTACCAGTCGACGGTGAAGGTGATGCCCTTCTCGAAGGTGTAGGCCGGTTCCCAGCCCAGGTCATTCTTCAGCTTGGAAGCGTCGATCGCATAGCGACGGTCATGGCCTGGGCGATCGGCGACATAGGTGATCTGGCTGCTGCGCGGCTGGCCGTCCGCACGCGGGCGGCGCTGGTCCAGCAGCGCACAGATCGCCTGCACCACTTCGATGTTCTGCTTCTCCGAGTTGCCGCCGACGTTGTAGGTCTCGCCGACCTGACCCTTGGCCAGCACGGTACGGATCGCTTCGCAGTGGTCGGACACGAACAGCCAGTCACGCACCTGCTTGCCGTCGCCGTACACCGGCAGCGGTTCGCCTGCCAGCGCCTTGGCGATCACCAGCGGGATCAGCTTCTCGGGGAAGTGATACGGGCCGTAGTTGTTGGAGCAGTTGGTGGTCAGCACCGGCAACCCGTAGGTGTGGTGGAAGGCGCGAACCAGGTGGTCCGAAGCCGCCTTCGACGCCGAGTACGGCGAATTCGGGGCATACGGCGTGGTCTCGCTGAACTTGCCGGTCTCGCCCAGCGTGCCGTACACCTCGTCGGTGGAGACATGCAGGAAGCGGAACGCTGCGCCCTGCTCGGCCGGCAGCGCCTTCCAGTAATCGCGTACCGCTTCCAGCAGGCCGAGGGTGCCGACCACGTTGGTCTGGATGAACGCACCCGGGCCGTCGATGGAACGGTCGACGTGGCTCTCGGCCGCGAAGTTCAGCACCGCGTCCGGCTGGTGCTCGGCCAGCAGGCGGGCAACCAGGGCCTGGTCACCGATGTCACCCTGGACGAACACGTGATTGGGATTGCCGTCCAGGCTGGACAGGGTCTTCAGGTTCCCGGCGTAGGTCAGCACATCGAGGTTGATGACCTTGATGCCGCGCGTGACGGCCTCGAGAACGAAGTTACCGCCAATGAATCCGGCGCCGCCGGTGACAAGCCATGTGGGCACTACCTGTTCTCCTGATCGAAATTCATCCAAGGAGCGCCCACGGGCGCCCCGGCACAGCGAGACAGGATACATGCCGATGGCCTTCACAGCTGCCTGTGTTGCGTGAATGCGACGCCGGCCAAGGGGTTGCAATGCTGCACCACAGCAACACCATACGCATTCGCATGGTCACCTCAAGCCAGCTAGAATCGGGGTCCCACCCCCGAACCGGTTGCTGTTGCAGGACCGGATGTTCCCCCAGCAAATGTGAGCCGGCCAGCCACCGGCACTACAAGGATCTCGTACCAGATGAAAATCCTCGTCGCGTACAAGCGCGTGGTGGACTACAACGTCCGCATTCAGGTCAAGCCGGACGGTTCCGGCGTGGTCACCGACGGCGTCAAGCTGTCCCCCAACCCCTTCGATGAGATCGCCCTGGAAGAGGCCCTGCGCCTGCGCGACAAGGGCATCGCCAGCGAAGTCGTGGTTGCCACCATCGCGCCGGCCGACGCCCAGGCGCATCTGCGCAACGGCCTGGCCATGGGTGCCAACCGTGCCATCCACGTGGTCACCGACCAGGCCATCCAGCCGCTGACCGCCGCCCGCACCCTGCTCAAGCTGATCGAGAAGGAACAGCCGGATCTGGTGATCCTGGGCAAGCAGGCCATTGACGACGACGCCAACCAGACCGGCCAGATGCTGGCCACCCTCTGGGGCCGTCCGCAGGCGACCTTCGCCAGCAAGCTCGAGATCGCCGACGGCAAGGCCACGGTGACCCGTGAAGTCGATGCTGGCCTGGAAACGCTGGAAGTCGATCTGCCGGCCGTGGTCACCACCGACCTGCGCCTGAACGAGCCGCGCTTCATCAAGCTGCCCGACATCATGAAGGCCAAGGCCAAGCCGCTGGAGACCCTGCAACTGGCCGACCTCGGTGTTGAAGCCGCCGATACCTTCAAGACCACCCAGTACGCCGCGCCGTCCAAGCGCAGCAAGGGCGTGATGGTCAAGGACGCGGCCGAACTGGTCGCCGCACTCAAGCAGAAGGGGTTGCTGTAATGAGCAAAATTCTTGTCATCGCCGAGCACCACGACGGCAAGCTCAACGCCGCCACCGCCAAGACCGTCAGCGCTGCGGCCGCCATTTCCGGCGCCAGCATCGATGTGCTGGTGCTGGCTGCCGACCCGACCGCCGTTGCTGCTGAGGCGGCGAAGATCGCAGGCGTCGCCAAGGTCCTGACCGTGGCCAACGCTGCCAACGCACAGGCGTTGGCCCAGGTACTGGCCCCGCAGATCGCGCAGCTGGCAAAGGGCTACACGCATGTGTTCGGCCCGTCGACCACCTTCGGCAAGGACCTGATGCCGTGCGTGGCCGCCCTGCTCGGCGTCAACCAGGTCTCCGATCTGATGGCCGTCGAAGGCAGCCACACCTTCAAGCGCCCGATCTACGCCGGCAACGCGATCATCACCGTGGAAGTGCCGGCCGACCAGATCGTGGTCGCCACCGTGCGTGCCGCGTCGTGGCCGGAAGCCGCCCAGGGTGGCAGTGCCGCGGTTGAAGCCGCCAGCGTCGATGCGGCCCTGCCGAGCCACACCCGTTTCGTCGGCCTGGCCGCCGGCGCCAGCGACCGCCCGGACCTGCAGAGCGCCAAGCGCGTGGTCTCCGGTGGCCGTGGCGTCGGTTCGGAAGAGAACTTCAAGGTCATCTTCCAGCTGGCCGACAAGCTCGGTGCCGCCGTCGGTGCCTCGCGCGCCGCGGTCGATGCCGGCTACGTGCCCAGCGATCTGCAGGTCGGCCAGACCGGCAAGATCATTTCGCCGGAGCTGTACGTGGCCGTCGGCATCAGCGGTGCGATCCAGCACCTGACCGGCATCAAGGATGCCGGCACGATCGTGGCGATCAACAAGGACGCGGATTCACCGATCTTCGAGATTGCCGATATCGGCCTGGTGGGGGATCTGTTTGCGATCCTGCCGGAGCTGGAAAAGGCGCTGTAGCCAGTAATCGGTTGGATAGGCCACACGCCCCGACAGCCCGCTGTCGGGGCCATGCCCCCTATCAATCGCTATACTTGCCAACCATTGCCTATGGAGTGGCCTGTATGTATCTGAATGCGTTCCAGTCGCCTCGAGGCCTCGTCGCGTGAGACTGGAGAAAACTGCCCTGTGCGTCGATCTGGATGGCACGTTGCTGCGTACGGATGTGCTTTACGAGTCCCTCCTGGCACTTCTCGCGAAGAATCCGCTGTACATATTCCTGATCCCGCTCTGGCTATTGAAGGGAAAGGCAGTAGTCAAGCGCGAACTTGCCCGAAGAGTGGCACTGCCTCCCGAGACGCTGCCCTACGACGAGCGCGTGCTGGAGATCCTGCGTACCAGCACCCAACGCCCCCGCGTTCTGTGCACTGCTTCCGATGAACTGCTGGTAGCACCCATCGCCAAGCATCTCGGTCTGTTTGAAGAGGTCATGTGCAGCAACGGAACGCAGAACCTAGCCGGGCATCGCAAAGCCAAGGCACTCGTTGAACGCTTCGGCGAGAAGGGGTTCGACTATCTCGGCAATGGGACCGTGGACCTTGAAGTGTGGCGCCATGCGGCATCCGCAGTAGTCGTCAATGGTTCACCGTCGCTGGTGGAGCGTGCACGTGGCATCACCGAGGTCTCCAACGTCCTCCCGGCTCAAGCAGTGGGACTACGCACCTGGATCAAGGCGTTGCGCGTCTACCAGTGGCTGAAGAATCTGCTGGTGCTAGTACCACTATTGACCGCGCATCGTCTCTTTGACTTGGAGGCCAGCGTACAAGCCATCATCGCTTTCCTTGCATTCGGTCTCTGTGCCTCCGGCGTCTACGTACTCAACGATCTCCTGGACCTGACACCGGACCGTATGCATTCGCGCAAGCGGAAGCGTCCGTTCGCGGCCGGCAGGATACCCATTTTGCATGGTCTGTTGGCCGCACCTGTACTGGCAATTGCCGGGTTCGCCCTTGCCTTCGCCTGCAGCTGGGAATTCGCAGCGGTGTTGGTCGGCTACTACATCTTGACATTGAGCTACTCATTGAAGCTCAAGCGGCTGGTCATGATCGACGTCATTCTGCTTGCCGCCCTATACACGGTCCGAATCATCGGCGGCACCGTGGCAATCGGAGCGGAAATGTCATTCTGGCTGTTGGCATTCTCCATGTTCATTTTCCTCAGTCTGGCGCTGCTGAAGCGTTTTGCGGAACTGGAATCGGCCAGGCTCAATGGAAAGCAGACGGCCATCGGCCGAGGCTACAGCACCGACGACCTCTCCCTGATCCAGTCTATGGGGACGAGTGCTGGCTACATCGCAGTGATGGTCTTTGCGCTGTACATCAACAGCCCCGCCAGCCTGGAGCTATACAGCTACCCTAAGGCCCTTTGGCTTCTCTGCCCGGTCCTGCTCTATTGGATCAGTCGAGTGTGGATGGTCGCCCACCGTGGCCACATGCATGACGACCCAATCGTATTCGCCGTCACAGATCGCGCAAGCCAGATCGTTGGCGTATTGGGCGCCTTGATCGTTCTGATCGCTATATGAGCGTGGCGTACTCTTCGTGGGGGCACTATCCCGAAGCCCGGAACCAACAGCTGGTCATGATCGACAGCCGGCATGCCGCCCTGCCCGACATTGAGGGAAATGCGCTGCCTCGAGGCAACGGCCGCAGCTACGGTGACAGTTGCCTGAACACAAATGGTACGCTGCTGTGCAGCCGCAGCCTGGATCGATTCATTGCCTTCGATCCGGTCACCGGCATCCTGCGCGCCGAGGCAGGGGTGACCCTCGCACAGGTGATCGCCCTGACACTTCCTCAGGGCTGGTTCCTGCCAGTGACACCTGGTACGCGATGGGTCACGCTTGGTGGTGCGATCAGCAATGACGTGCACGGCAAGAATCACCACGTTGCTGGCACATTCGGGCATCATGTGCGGGCACTTGAGCTGCTGCGCTCTGATGGCACACGCGAGTTCCTCAGCGCAGATGCGCCGTCAGCCCGATTGGCCGCCACAATAGGGGGCTTGGGACTGACCGGTCTGATTACCTGGTGCGAGATTCAGCTCAAGCGCATTCCCGGCCCATGGCTCGATACAGAGAGCATTCGCTTCGATTCACTTGCGGATTTTTTCCAGCTCTCCGCTGATTCTGCGGCCAGCTACGAATATACCGTGGCGTGGATCGACTGCTTGGCCAAGGGCAGAACGTTGGGACGGGGCCATTTCATTCGCAGCGATCATGCAAGCGGGGATCCATCCGTGCCTGTTCCGGGAGATGGGCAGAAGCTGACCTTTCCTCTGATGCCTCCCATGTCTCTCGTCAACCGCTTGACCTTGCGGCCATTCAATACGCTCTACTACTGGCGGCAGCCAGCCCGACGGGTACGCAGCCAACAACACTATCAAGGTTACTTCTACCCGCTGGACGGCATTGGGCGCTGGAACCGGATATACGGCCCGCGCGGATTCCTGCAGCATCAGTGCGTGCTGCCCACTGGCGTGGCGCGAGACGCCGTTTCGGATCTGCTTAAAGAGATTTCCAGGAGCGGGCAAGGCTCATTCCTGGCTGTACTGAAAGAGTTTGGCAACCGGCCTTCCCCGGGAATGCTTTCATTCCCTCGCTCAGGGACGACGCTCGCCTTGGACTTTCCCAACACCGGCCCCTCCGTCTTCCAGCTGCTGCAACGCCTTGATTGCATCGTTGCAGAGGCAGGTGGCGCACTGTACCCAGCGAAGGATGCCCGCATGTCTCCCTCCCTCTTCCGCCAGGGGTTCGGAGCGTCATTGCAGGCGTTCCAGGAACATATCGACCCTCGAATGTCGTCCGATTTCTGGCGACGCGTGATGGAGTAGAAAATGCAGAAAATCATTATCGTCGGCGCAACCTCTGCCATTGCTGAGGCCGTCGCGCGCCGTTACGCCATCCGCGCCACTGCCATCCACCTGGTCGGCCGCAATCTCCAGCGGCTGGACGACATTGCAGCTGATCTCAGATTACGCGGTGCCCATGCAGTAACCATCGATACGCTGGACATCACCGACCTCTCCGCGCACGAGGCCATGCTGGAGACGGCCGCGAATCGACTTGGCGGCATGGATGTGGTCCTGATCGCGCACGGCACTCTTCCCGATCAGCACTCGTGTGAGAACGACACGTCCCTCGCGCTGCGCGAGTTCACCATCAATGGCACTTCAACCATCGCCCTGTGCAACCGCCTTGCTCCCCGACTGAAGTCCGGCGCCTCACTGGCCGTCATCTCCTCAGTCGCCGGAGATCGCGGGCGATCCAGCAACTACCTGTACGGAAGCGCGAAGGCTGCCGTAAGCACCTATCTGAGTGGTATGGGACAGCGGCTGCGGCCCCTGGGCGTCAATGTCCTGATTATCAAACCCGGGTTCGTCGATACACCCATGACGGCAGCCTTCAAAAAGGGAGCACTTTGGGCCTCCGCAGACACAGTAGCCAGAGGGATTGTCCGGGCCATCGATCGTCGCAGGCCCTTGGCTTACCTTCCCGGATTCTGGTGGCTGATCATGCTGGTCATCAAGAACATCCCTGAAACCATTTTCCGAAGGATCAAGCTTTGAACCGGACCCAGTTGATCTTGGCATATGCGGCTTTCGCGGCATTGTCCATTGCCGTCAACATTGCGACTCAGGCGGCGACGATCCACCTGTACGCCGGCCCATACGCCATTCCAGTATCAGTGATACTCGGGACGGTCACCGGCCTGCTGTGCAAGTATATTCTCGACAAGCGCTTCATCTTCGCGCACAAGTCAGCCAGCGCAACACATGAGGCTCGAACGTTCGTTCTCTACACGGTGATGGGTATCGCCACCACGGTCATCTTCTGGGGAACCGAAGCAACCTTCAACTACATCTTCCAGACGGATCTGATGCGCTATGTGGGTGGAATCATCGGCCTTGGCATCGGCTACATCGTGAAATACCACCTCGATGCGCGGTTCGTCTTCGACAACCGTGCCGCCTGAGGCAACCCTCGGCCGGGACAGTAGACACACCATTCCGCTACACACCTGAAGTCCTCGCAGCTGCATGATCATGATCATGCAGCTGCGGGACCTGAGAACGATCAGCTACCGCGCGCAACGCGCCTGCTGGTCCAGGGAAATCCCCTTCACCCCCGCATCGCCTCCAGCCAGGAGCTGCAGGCAACCACCTTGCATCGCATGCAGGGCAGCCTCATGGCTTTTGAAGCCGATCACGGCTTCATAGCCAGAAGCCTTGAGCTCATCCTTCCCGAAATGAGCAGCAACGTCAGCACGTTCCATGCGACGCCACAGCATTGAGGTTGCGTGCGGGAAGCCCATCTGGGATACGACCTGACCGTCACGTTGTGCCCATCCCTGCAGGCGCAGGAAATTGCCGGTGACCCTTGCAGAATCCACGTACCCAGCAGAAGCATCGTAGCTGGCTGCACCCGAGCGGGAGACATCTCCCGCCTCCCAGTTCATTCCATCGCAAGACTGGATGCCCGCAGAAGCGCCGCGCTCGACATGGTAAAGACCCAATCCTGGTCGCGCGGCGTCGCAGACCTCCACGAGCCTCGCACTGCTGGCGAGTGAGTACAAGGAAACCTCATGGTCCCATGCAGGCTTGTGGGCCACTAAGTAGTCCACCTGATAGTGCTTCAACCACTCGTCAAAATTGCGCTCACCGATATAGCGAGCATTGTCTGGATTCACCAGCCCCAGTATGTCCACAATCTGGCGGTTGGCATAGTAACCAAGTGTTCCTATTTCGACGGCTGCTACCACGCTGTCTTCCGGAGTTGCAGAGGCGATGTACTTACCCAGCGCCTGATAGTCCGGATGCCCTCCGCGAGGAACAGCGTTGACCTGACTGAACTTGGCCAGGTCATATCCTATCGGCAACACGCAGATTAGAACGATCAGCAGCGAGCGCGCAACGCCCAGTCCCGCAGCCAACCGGGATACTGCAAAGCCTACTCCAACCGCCGCATAGTATGGCAGCAGGGCGAAGTACGGCGAGTAGTACCAGTGGTAGTTCGGGATATTCAGGAGAATATAGAACGCGGAATAGAGCGTAAGGTACAGGGCAATCACCAGATTAAGGTAAGAGCGCCCAAGTGCGATCACTCCCAGTATGGCTGATGCAACCAATGACCCGAGGATCAGGAAATTGCCCTGAAAAATCCAAGCGTACAGATACTCTACGCGAAGGAAGTTCAGATGATCCCCCCATAGCCCGGACTGCCCCTGCCACACCTTGGCCATGCCAGTCTCTGCTGTAGCGTGACCGTAGTAAATGAAATTGAAGGCGAACGACGCAAGGATGAGGAGAGGTGGCAGCAGGTAAACGCGCCAGTCAAAACGCGGTAGCGACCGGTGCCGCGCCAGATGGAGGATTCCGATGGCCGCGACCAGAAAAACACCTTCGCTCCGTGTCAGGAAAAGCAGGGCCGCCAGCGGTCCCGCAACCCGGTAGTTCTCGCGCTGTGCGTGATAGATGAGCAACGCGGACAGGAGCGTATACAGGCCCGTTTCCATTCCATACGTTACATAAAAGTACGGAATGGCAAGAAAGAGCAATGCTCCTAGCCAGGAATAAAACGGCGCTACCCGCAGCTTCTCAGCTTCCACCGCATCCGCGAATACCTTCCACAGGGTGACCGCGGAAGCGAAGGTGAAGACGGCCGACAGAACGACACTGACCAGAGAAGCGTTACGGAAGATAAGGGCGCCGACTGCCATGCAGTAGGAGAACAATGGAGACGTCAGCCCGTTGAAGCGGATTCCGACGTTGTAAACAAGCCCATGCCCTGCCACCAAGTTCTCGATATAACGCTGATAGATCAGCGCGTCATCGAGCTGCATCCCTCGATTCTGATACGCGAACACCGCATAGTAGCAGAGCAGTACCAGCACACCCACAACCGTCAGGATCTGCCGCTGGGCCCCTGCCCCGCGCGAAGCTGATTCAGGTATATCTTCTGTTTTCATTTCTTCCATATTCCAACCAGTGTTTTATCGGATCAACACGCGCAGCGACCAGATCTGCGTTCTGATCAAGGTAGGCACGCACGCTGAAATCTTCAGGTATTGCATTTGTAACGGCCGTCCCATCCAGGGGAATGCTGGAAAGCCGACTCACCCAGGTACTGGCGTCATTTCGGCGCAGTCTCAACAGAAATTCGTTCCCTTCGGTATCTCGATAAGAGTCAACCTCGAACGGGAAGAGATCCAACACTGCCAGCACGTAGAAGATGGCAAACAGCTCTGGCGGCCGAACTGCCCAGCAATGGACATCGTAGTAATCTGCGGAACGAACTGCTTCCAGCGCCATCTGCAACGCCAGTGTCGGCTGCCTATTGTGCGTGAGCTCCGACTCCATCGCCGGTCCCGCCCACGTCAACGTCCCCTTCCAGGAGCACTCGTTGATTAATGCATCAATGACATTGCGTGGCGCAGGTCTCCAAGGCGCCTCCAGCCATGCGCCAAGCCAATCTATTGCTTCGGTTGGACGACGCAAACGGTCAAAACATTGCAGACGATCAGGGATGGCGAACACCGCCATCCCGCCATCAACGCAAAGTGCATGGATTTCCTGCAGCCATCGCACAGGATCAGGCACATGCTCAATCACGTGCGAAGCGATCACCGAATGAAATCGATGCCCCGCTACGGCGTCCAGAATGCCCTGCCTGCCCACAACGAAATGCACTGGCTGGATATTCGCGGAGTCGACTGTCGAATGCTCCGCATACTTCTCCAGCAACCCCTCCCGTGGTAGATGATCCGCATATCGCACATCCCATTCCTGCTGGCGCAGGACGGGCTTGTCCAAGGGTGCGATCTCCAATGCCAGCCCGTTGCGATCCAACCCCCTGACCATCCAATCGTTCCGCTCTGACATATCGCCTCCATTGACCATGCATCCCTCCTGGTTTAAGAGGTAGCAACAAGTGACAATTCAGCACCAACTGCAGCGACAGCCTCCGACCAACGAGACTCCATCATGGCCCCATGGGATGGACGCTCCGACTACGTCCGCGGATTCTGCACTCGTCGGGGAGGGAAAGCCAGATCAAAAGTGCTTCCGCAATCAGCGAGGTTGGGGTTGTAGGCAGGATCCGCCGCCACGATTCTGCCCCAGCGTTCCATCATCAACTGGACTTCCTGATCAAAACGAATCTTCTTGTCACCTCCCACATCGCTACCTCGGGTGGCGGATTCATGATGGTAGAGCTCCGCATAGGGCGTCCAGAGGTTGCGATAACCGGCATCACGGATGCGTAGGCAGAAGTCGATGTCGTTATAGGCAACCTTGAGCCCTTCATCCAGACCTCCGACCCGCTCATAGAGCTCCTTTCGTACCAGCAGGCATGCTGCGGTCACTGCTGAGTAGTTCTGCAGCAAGCGGCCTCTCAGCATCATGCCCACCCAGCCTCGCGGCCGATCGGCATAGGCATGGACACCAACACCGTTGAACCCAAGGATCACACCGGCGTGCTGGATCGTGTCGTTCGGGAAGTAAAGCATCGCCCCCACCGCGCCAACTTCAGGCCGAATGGCTTGACTTACCATTTCGCTCAGCCAGTCCGCCGAGATCACCTCGATGTCGTTGTTTAACAGACCTACGACCGAGCCGGACGCCTTGGAAACCGCAAAATTATTGATCGCCGAATAATTGAAGGGCGCATCATACGAAAGTACGGAAACCCTGGAGTTGCCACGCAGTTCATCGAGCAATGCGTGGGTTTCCGCCTCTGCGGACTGATTATCGACAATAATGAGCTCGTAGTCCGGGTAGTCGGTCTTTTCAAGGATCGACTCGACTGCAGTGCGCAGCAGTTCGGCACGATCGCGAGTAGGAATGATCAGCGACACCCGGGGCGGATGCTCCGGCAGACGATTGCGGACCCGGTAATTTCCGGAAAATCCTGGAATATCAATCACTTCAGCATCACGACCTATCCGATCCAGATGCGACTGGATACTCTTGATGGCCGCGAAATGTGCATAGGTCTTTTCCCCTGGTCCAAGTGCGGTCGAACCTGGGATGGCACGCCAATGATAGAGAACGTGAGGCACGTGTCCAATCTCATCGTCACGCAGCGTTTCAATGCAGCGCAGGGCAAGATCCCAGTCCTGACTGCCTTCGTAGCCGAGCCGGAAACCACCTACCTTTTCGATCAGGTCCCTAGCATATACACCAAGATGACTGATGCAATTATGCGAAAGGAACAGGTCATAGTTCCAGTCTGCCTTGAAATAAGGGTCAAAACGACGGCCCTTGTCGTCGATCTTGTCCTCGTCACTGAACGCCATTTTCCATTCGGGGTGAGACCTGAAGGCCTTGGCCATTTCGTACAACGCATGCGGATGAAGTTCGTCATCGTGATCAAGCAAAACGATGTACTTGCCTGTCGCCAGCTTGAGGGCGTCGTTTGATGAGGCCGAAATATGCCCGTTCTTTTCGCGGATGATGAACTTGATCCGCGCATCAGCCGATGCCACCTCCCTGAGCACGGATGACACCTGCAGTTGGGGAGAGGCGTCGTCTGCGATACAGAGTTCCCAGGTCCCATAGCTCTGTTCCTGCACGCTCTGGATGCAGCGCCGCAGCCATTTTTCAGGCGTGTTGTAGGTCGGCACGACAATCGAGAACAATGGCTTGTCAGCCCAGCCTTCCACTTCTCCCGGAGCAGGGCCGTCCAGCGCACCATACAGCGCAACCCAAGAGTCGTAGTCGTGCTCGTTCCGCAACGCAAGCGCTCTGTAGTGATGCCGGAGCAAGCTACCCAGCCCGGACCTGCCGCCGGTCGCCAGCGCTTTCGCGGACGCGGCGGCAAACCGGAGCTTTGCACGCCGACCCGCCATGTTCCGAACTATGGTCTTGAACATCTCACCGGCTGCTTGAAGCTGGCTGACGCGACGCAGCATCACCCTGCCGATGCGTGCGTTGCTGGGACCGATGGACGGATCGAATCTCAACACCCTCAGCTCGCCCCCCAGTGCTAGCAAGGTACGCGAGACGCCCAATCCATTCCTGCCGACATGCAGCGGAACGCTGGACTCCTCACTCATGCCCGCACCGCAGTCGACATACAGCACCGGGCTGACCATGCGCGGAGTTCCCTGTTCGATCTCCATGTACAGCTCGTACCAGCCCTGCTGCACCACCGTCCCATCTGCAGGAACCAGGCGACACTGCGGGTCTGACCCGGAGGCTCGCACCTCGATCATCCCATCTACATCAACAGGACCCAGCACAACGCCCTGGATCGATTCCAACTTCAATTCAATCATGTCATTCCCTGTATGGGCGAGCACCCCTGGCTATTCCTCGGCGCGCATTGGATCTTGTCGTTAACTGCTCAAATCGCCTCCTGCGCCCCGCGTGCGCCGAGCGATGAAGCAGTCGTCAAGCATTTCCGGTTTGATTCGCGTGCTCATGCGTGCTGATGGAAGTGGCCAATCCACCCACCAGCCTTTCGAGATTTTCCTGAGCTTCGGCTAGCTGAGTCAGCTGGCGCCGCACATCGTCGTGCTGTCCTCGCGTCAACAGTGCTAGCTGCTCTATGGGGCTGCTCTCACGCTGCCTTCGCACCTCATCCTTGGCACCCTGGAGCGCTCGTGCGGCCCCGTCGGCAAGCGCCTGCAGTTCAACGGCAGCCAAGACCTGCTCGTACGCGATGCCGACGATGACAGTTGATTCTTCGTCCTGGCCGCCCAGCTGCTCCCATACGCCCCGCAGATCCACTTCCACATATGGGTCGTTATGCAGGCTGATGAAGCGGATGCCTTCCTGGATCGCACTGGGCAGCACGTCGCCGTTGACGACGAAGCGTGGCGCACCCGGTTCGGCGAAAAGGTTCATGGTTGCCCCGCCCACGCGCAGTCCCACGTTCACCAGACGATAAGTACCTGGCAGGCTCGCCGGGTCCACGCGCACGTGGTGCGGGCGCTGGCCGGCCGGAAGCTCGAACTCGAACGTGGCATCGGTACCACCGGCATGGATGATCGAGAGCGAACGCGCCTCTTCGAAGATCTGGCCATCGTTGCGGTAGTACATCAGGCATTCGATCGAATGCTCCACCGCATCGGCGCCGCCGGAAGGCATACCGGTTTCCGGGTCCAGCAGGGCGGCCGCAGCGGCTTCAAAGATCGCGCGCGTCGCCTCGGGGCGCGACAGCGCCTCACGCATGAACGCCTTGAACGCCTCGGGCACGTCGGTGCCGACCGGGACCACGCCAAGGCCGTTGCTGTGGTTGAACTCGAACACTTCGTAAGTCGCGCGCAGCTCTTCCATGAAGATGTGCACACCGAAGTTGCGGTCGTGCACGGCGCTGTCGTGGAAGATCACCACCGCCGACGAGCTGAGCTTGGGCAGCCAGGTCTCGAAGTCATGCTTGACCGCTTCGTAGGTATGCAGTCCGTCGATGTGCAGCAAGTCGATGCTGCCGTCCTCGAACTGCTCCAGTGCCTCGTCGAAGTAAGCCTTCACCAGCGTGGAAAACTCGCCATAACGCGGCTTCTGGTACGCCGAAAGCGTGCGATAGACGTGGTCGCCGTAGAAGCGGGCATGCTCGTCGCCCTTCCAGCAGTCGACGGCATAGCAATGCGTCCGCGACTGCAGGCCAAGTGTCTTCACTGCCTGGCAGAAGGCTAGGAACGAGTTGCCCGAATCGGTACCCAGTTCCACGAAGCTGCGCGGACGCAGCAAGTCCGCAAGGACATACATGAAAGGAATGTGTCCCACCCAGGCGTAAGGGTGGGTGATATGCGGCTTCAGGAAGATCACCGGATGATCCTGCAGGCGGAATTCGGTTGTCACAGCACTCTCTCCAATTCAATCTGATGCATCGGGATACCGATGATGCCGACCGGCAGCCCCTGTCCAAGGGAACGCAATGCAAGTGCTTCGTGGATCCAGTGCTGGATCACGTGCTCATGCTGGGAACCGGACGCGACGCCGGCGGTGATGAAGTAATCGCCCTGCTGCAGGCGCGGCATCTGGAACACGAAAGTCGCACGAAAACGCTCGCCCGCGCGGACCGCCAAGTCACCCTCGATGCGTGCGGTCTCGGTGTTGTCCCCGAACAGCAACTGCCCAAGCCGGTCCTTGAAGTAGAAGCCGACGATGGCATGCGGCAGGTCTTCACTGGCATGCGCGACGATCTCTAGGCGAACCGTCTCGCCACCCACGATCGTTGGCAGTTGTCGGCCATCGATATCGCACAGGCAGACATCCTCGATCTTCGCCTTGCCCTCGCCGAAACCATCAACCGGCGCGAACTCGATCACCGTGATGTCGTTGCGGAGCTGGCTGCGATCAATCAGATCCAGCCGCTTGTCACGCACGCGACTGGCAACCGGCGCGCGCGTCGTCGTCTCGGCGCGTGCACTGCCGGTACGGCCTTCGCGGTCGGCGATGAATGCCTCCAGGTAGGCGTCCATCACTTCCTTGGGCTCGCCCGACTGGCGCAGATTGCCCTGGTCAAGCCAGATCGCCCGGTCGCACAACGCCGTGACCGAGCCGCCATCATGGCTGACGAATAGCAGCGTGCCGCGCTGCTTGAACTCACGCAGGAAACGCATGCACTTCTGGGTGAAGAATGCATCGCCCACGGACAGTGCTTCGTCGATGATGAGGATATCGGCGTCGACGTGTGCGATCACCGAGAATGCCAAGCGCATCACCATGCCGCTGGAATAATTGCGGATGGGCTGTTCAATGAACTCGCCAATGGCCGCGAACTCGGCAATCTGGTCGAAACGCTGGTCGATCTGCTCCTTGCTCAGGCCGAGGATCGAGGCATTGAGGTACACGTTCTCGCGCCCGGTGAAATCGGGATTGAACCCGCTACCCAGTTCAAGCAGCGCGGCCACGCGCCCACGTACTACGATCTCGCCATTGGTCGGGGTCAGGGTGCCTGCGATCAGCTGCAGCAACGTCGACTTTCCCGAGCCATTGCGGCCAACGATGCCCAGGGTTTCGCCACGCCTGACCTCGAAAGCGACGTCACGCAGCGCCCAGAATTCGCGGTAGTAGCGCTTGCCGCCGCCGACCAAGCCCTGCACCAGCCGATGGAACGGTTTGTCGTAGACCTGGTAGCACTTGCCAATACCGCTGACCTGGATGACCGCGTCGTCGTTCATATCAAAGGACATCAGCAAATCCTCGGCGGGTCTTTTCGAAGAACGCAAAACCCAGATACATCACGGCCAGCGCCATCAGCGCATACAGTCCCAAGCCGCTCCAGTCAGGCAGGCGGCCCCAGAACGCCACTTCGCGCACCTGGTCAATGATGAACGTAAGCGGGTTCATCTTGAACACGAACTGGAACTGCGCCGGTAGGGTGGACACCGGAATGATGGCTGAAGACAGGAACAGCATCGCTGTGGAGACGACGCCCATGACCTGACCGACGTCGCGCAGGTAGACACCCAGCGCGGACAGTATCCAGCTTACCCCCACAGCCAGCATCACCAACGGCAACACCACAACCGGCAGCAGTACGACCGTCCAATGCGGATCGCGCAGAAGCAGTGTACTGATGACCAGGTACACGACAGTGTTGGCCGCCAGGTGGAACAACGCCGAAAGGACCGCTGTCCAGGGCAGCAGGTGCAGAGGGAAGATGATCCGCTTGACCAGGTTGCTGTTACCGACGATGAGGTTAGGGCTGCGGGTCAGCACCTCTGCGAAGAAACCGTGCACGATGAGGCCGGCGAACAGGATCATCGCGAACTCGCCCATGTTGCCGGATGCGCCGGGCCAACGGCTCTTCAGGATGTAGCCGAAGGCCAGGGTGTAGACGCACAGCATCATGAATGGGCTGATCAGTGACCACAGGAGGCCGAAGCTGGCCCCGCGGTAGCGCCCGCGGATATCACGCTGGGTCATCTCCCGCGTCAGCGAGCGGTGGACGCCTAGGGCAGAGAACGGCCCCGTCAGCAGTCGGTCACGTGCACTGCGGCCCGCTGGCGTGATGCGAACTATCTGCTCGCTCATTCAGAAGCCCCGGCCAGCGCCCGTTCCAGATCCACCTGCAGATCCCCCAGGTCCTCGACACCCACGCTCAGCCGCACCAGCGCATCGCTGATGCCCAGTTGCTCGCGGCGTGCCACCGGGATCGAGGCATGTGTCATCACCGCCGGGTGGTTCACCAGGCTTTCCACCCCACCCAGCGACTCGGCCAGGGTGAACAGTTCGGTCTTCTCGCAGAAGCGCTTGGCCGCTTCGAAACCGCCCTTCAGGACGATCGAGACGATGCCGCCGTAGCCTTTCATCTGCTTGCCCGCCAGCGCATGCTGCGGGTGCGAGGCCAGGCCCGGGTAGATCACCTTTTCCACCGCCGGGTGCTTTTCCAGCCACTGTGCCAGCGCCATCGCGTTGGCGCAGTGCGCCTTCATGCGCAGCGGCAGGGTCTTCAGGCCGCGCAGCGCCAGGAAGCTGTCGAACGGACCCTGCACGCCACCCACCGAATTCTGCAGGAAGGCCATCTGCTCGGCCAGTTCGGCGTTGTCACCGACCACGACCATGCCACCGACCATGTCCGAGTGGCCATTGAGGTACTTGGTGGCCGAATGCAGCACCAGGTCCGCGCCCAGCTCCAGCGGACGCTGCAGCATCGGCGAGGCGAAGGTGTTGTCGACCACCACGATCAGGCCATGGCGCTTGGCGATGGCGGCGACCGCGGCGATATCGACGATCTTCAGCATCGGGTTGGTGGGGGTCTCGATCCACACCATCTTCGTCTTCGACGTGATCGACGCTTCGAACGCCGCCAGATCAGTCAGGTCGACAAAGCTGAAGTCCAGCCCGGCGGTGCGACGGCGCACGCGCTCGAACAGGCGGAAGCTGCCGCCATAGATGTCGTCCATCGCCACCACGTGGCTGCCGGCATCCAGCAGTTCGATCACCGTCGAGCTGGCGGCCATGCCCGACGCAAAGGCGAAGCCGCGGGTGCCGCCTTCCAGCGAGGCCACACAACGCTCGTAGGCGAAGCGGGTCGGATTGTGCGTGCGCGAGTACTCGAAGCCCTGGTGCTCGCCCGGGCTGGACTGCGCATAGGTCGAGGTGGCGTAGATCGGCGGCATCACCGCGCCGGTGCTCGGGTCGGGCGACTGGCCGCCATGGATGGCCAGGGTGGCCAGCGCCAGCGCGCGGTCCGGGGAAGAAGCGTTGGACATGTCGTTTCCTGATTGGCGCCGATGACCGGCGCCGTCGAAGGAGCGGGAGTCTATCAGCGCGGCCTTAACGAGCTTTGACGCGGATAAACCGGGATTCAGCAGCGATCTGCGGCGATAAACGCCTTACTGAACGCGCCGACGCAGGTAATTCAGCAGATCGATGCGGGTAATCAGGCCGAGGAAGGCATCACCATCCATCACGATGGCCACCTGGCCACGGTCGAACACCGGCAGCAGCGCCTCGATGGGCGACTTCACATCCAGGCGGTCCAGCTTGCTGACCATGGCGGTGGCCACCGGGTCGCGGAAGCGTGCTTCATCGCCATAGACATGCAGCAGCACGTCGCTTTCGTCGACGATGCCGACCAGCTGGTCGCCATCCATCACCGGCAGCTGCGACACGTCGTACAGCTTCATGCGCTGGTAGGCGGTGGTCAGCAGGTCGTTCGGGCCGATCACCACGGTGTCGCGCTGGCCATACGGGCGCAGGATCAGGTCGCGCAGGTCGCCGTGCTGCGGGCGCTCAAGGAAGCCGTTGTCCAGCATCCAGTAGTCGTTGTACATCTTCGACAGGTACTTGTTGCCGGTATCGCAGACCAGCACCAGCACCTTCTTCGGCGTGGTCTGCGCCTTGCAGTACTTCAGCGCCGCCGCCAGCAGGGTGCCGGTGGAGGAACCGCCAAGGATGCCCTCCTTGGCCAGCAGCTCGCGCGCGGTGTGGAAGCTCTCGGCGTCGGTGATGGCGTAGGCCTGCTTCACCCGGCTGAAGTCGGAGATCGAGGGCAGGAAGTCCTCGCCGATCCCTTCCACCAGCCAGCTGCCCGACTTGTCGTTGAGCACGCCGTCGTTGATGTATTCGGCCAGGATCGAGCCGACCGGATCGGCCAGCACCAGCTCGGTCTTCGGCGACAGCGTGGCGAAGGCGCGCGACAGGCCGGTCATGGTGCCGGAGCTGCCACAGCCGAACACGATGGCATCCAGATCGCCGCCCATCTGCTCGAGGATCTCCGGGCCGGTGCCGAATTCGTGTGCGGCCGGGTTGTCCGGGTTGCCGAACTGGTTGATGAAGTACGCGCCCGGGGTCTGCTCGGCGATGGTCTTGGCCAGGTCCTGGTAGTACTCCGGGTGGCCCTTGGCCACGTCCGAGCGGGTCAGGCGCACTTCGGCACCCATCGCCTTCAGGTTGAAGATCTTCTCCCGGCTCATCTTGTCCGGCACCACCAGGATCAACTTGTAGCCCTTCTGCTGGGCCACCAGTGCCAGGCCCAGGCCGGTATTGCCGGCGGTGCCTTCGACCAGGGTGGCGCCGGGCTTCAGGTCGCCGCGCTTTTCTGCCGCCTCGATCATCGACAGGCCGATGCGATCCTTGATCGATCCGCCCGGGTTGGCGCTTTCGAGCTTCAGGTAGAGCTCGCAGACGCCGGCATCCAGGCGCTGGGCCTTGACGATCGGGGTCTGGCCGATGAGTTCGAGGACGGAAGAATGGATAGGCATTCGGGGGACTTCGGTTCGCGCCACGCAGGGCCGGACCGATGATTATCCGACGGATGGCGACGAAAGTCAGGAGCCGTTTCTGTAGCGCCGGGCCATGCCCGGCGGGAGGCGTGCCGACCAACGGTCAGCACCCACCCGCTCGGCGCGCGGAAAAAGGGATGCGGACGGCCCCGGATCGACGAGGAGACCGGTACCGCCCGCATCGGGGGACGTGCCTGCAGGGCCAAGGCACCACCGCGTGTGGTGCCTTGGCGCGACGCCTGCGTTCAGCGGCGCCGCGTTGCCAGGTCAGGAGTGCCTGGCGGGGCCATCGATGGCCGGGTCATGCCATTCCGGGCACGACCGGGGTGCGTCAATGCGTGGGGGACGACGCTGCGAGCGGTGTTTCGTACATTCGCAGAAGGCGTTGCTTGGCCAGCAGCTTCTCGCGCTTCATTCGACCCAGGGTGACATCATCGATCGGGAGTACACCCAACTCCGCATCCATGCACTTCTTGTTCAACTTGCGGTGCTGGTCATGGAGTGCCCGGAACTCCGGATCGCGCGCGCGACGGGCGTCGATCTCGCTCTGGGGCTGATCTTCAAACATGATGGACCTCCTTCGACAGATACACGAACGCCCCGGCCGCAAGGCCCGGGGCGTTGTTCATGGAGGAGTGCCGATCGATGCCCACATGGGTGCCCACAACAACGTGCGGCACTGGCCTGCGCACGTCGATCTGCTGCGGTTCGCGCCCTGCTTGCATCGGCCCGGCCCTCCCATCGTCCGGTCTGCGTTATTGCGTCCCGGACAATTGACCCTACGCTTGCTCTGGACGGGGTTCAAGCCCCTGCGGCAAAAAGACCGAACCCCGCCGAGGCGGGGTTCAGGCTGAATACTCAACACAACGAAAAACAAACAATATCAAGCAATTACGGGGCGATGACGACCTCGGCCGAGCGGGCCCGGGTGGACGCCGCCTTCTTGCCCGCGACCTGGATCCTGCTGCTGGCAACGCCGGCCGAGACCAGCGCATCGCGCAGTGCCTCGGCCCGCTTCTGGCCTACGCCATTGGCACTGTCGTAGGCCTCGATGCGGATCCTGCCCTTCTTGCCGATGTTCACGTACTCGGCCAGCGCCTTGGCCTGGTTGCGGGCGCCACCGGACAGGCTCGAGGCCCCGGCAGCGAATGCGTCACCGGCGAAGGTGAAGACCTCGCCACGGCCATCGAACTTCGAGCCCGGCAGCTTCTGCCCCGAGACCAGCTCGGCTTCCTCACGGGCCAGTTTGGCCGCGTTCTGCTGGGCCGAGCTGAGGCGCTGCTGCTGCTTGCCAGCCACGCTGGTCAAGGCGTTCTCGGCATCCTGGCGGGCCAGGGTCTCGGCCTCGGCCGCCTGGCGCAGGCGTTCGGCCTCTTCTGCCTGCATCTGCGCCTGCATCCGCAGCTGCTCGGCTTCCTGGCGGGCGCGGGCGGCATCGCGGCGGCTGGCTTCGATCAGCAGGTCGCTGTGGGTGCGTTCCAGGCGGTCGACCTCACGTGCGGCCAGCGCAGCCCGCACGGCGGTCTCGGCGATCTCGACCCGGCGCTCGGCCAGGTAGGTAGCCAGTTCCTGGTCGCGGCGCTTGGCCTTCTCCAGGGTCGCAATGGCCTGCTGCGCCTGCATGCGCTCGAAGGCGCCCAGCTCGGCGGTGTCCGGATTGGCCTGGATCGACAGCAGGCGCTGGCTGAGCTGGCCGACCATCGGGTTGTCCGCGGCGAGGGCCAGCGTCGGCAGGGCCAGCAGCGTGGCCAGGGTCAGGGCGGAGATGGTCTTCATCGGCGGTCCTCCCCGGTCGACAACTGGCGTTGCAGCTGATTGACCTCGTTGCGGCGCAGCTGCAACTGTGCGGTCGCCGTGGCTTCCTCGCTGCGGGCACGGGCCAGATCGGCGTCAACGGCTGCACGCAGGGCCATGGCCGGCGCGTTCTTGCGCTCGCGGCGGTCGCCCGCGGCACGCTGGGCCTGCTCCAGTCCCTGACGGGCCAGCCCGATCAGGTCCGGGGCGTACTGGTCGGCATCGGCCTGGGTGGCTTTGTCCACCGCCTGCCGGGCCTGCGCCAGTTCCAACGCGCCGTCCTGCGCCCAGGCGGGGGCAGAGAGTGCGAATGCAAACGCCATCACATACAGGCTGTGGCGCATTCGTGCGAAGCTAAGTCGTTTCATTGGGGAGGCCGTACCGGTTGTCGGTTCGCGGCCATTGTCGTCAAGCCGGTACCGTGCTTGCAACGGGCACCGGCAGTTTCGTTGGGGAAAATTCGCAATGGATATCGGCTACTTCCTGAAGCTGATGACCGAAAAGAACGCTTCGGACATGTTCTTGACCACCGGCGCGCCGGTGTACATCAAGATCGAGGGCAAGCTGTATCCGCTCGGCAATACCGGCCTGCCGCCGGGAATGGTGAAGAAGATCGCCTACTCGCTGATGGACGAGGGCCAGGTGCCCCAGTTCGAGCGCGAGCTGGAGCTCAACATGGCCATCGCCCTGGCCGATGCCGGGCGTTTCCGCGTCAACGTGTTCAAGCAGCGCGGTGAAGTGGGCATGGTCATCCGCGCCATCCGCAGCCGGATTCCGAGCATCGAAGAGCTCAACCTGCCGCAGGTGCTGAAGGACGTCATCATGACTCCGCGCGGGCTGGTGCTGGTGGTGGGGTCCACCGGCTCCGGCAAGTCCACCTCGCTGGCATCGATGATCGATCACCGCAACAGCACCACCACCGGTCACATCCTCACCATCGAGGACCCGATCGAGTACCTGCACAAGCACAAGATGTCGATCGTCAACCAGCGTGAGGTCGGGCTCGATACCCACACCTTCCACGATGCGCTGAAGAATGCGATGCGTGAAGCACCCGACGTGATCCTGATCGGCGAGATCCTGGATGCGGAAACGATGGAGGCGGCAATCGCCTTCGCCGAAACCGGTCACCTGTGCCTGGCCACCCTGCACTCCAACAACGCCGACCAGACCATCGAGCGCATCCTCAACTTCTTCCCGGAAAGCGCGCACAAGAACGTGCTGATGAACCTGGCGTTGAACCTGCGTGCGGTGGTCAGCCAGCGTCTGGTGAAGAACAAGGAAGGGCGCCGCCTGCCGGCCACCGAAGTGCTGATCAACACGCCGATGATCCGCGACCTGCTGCGTCGCGGCCAGGTGCACGAGATCAAGGCAGCAATGGAGGCGTCGCTGGAAGAAGGCATGGAGAGCTTCGACCAGTGCCTGTTCCGTCTGGCCAAGAACGGCACCATCGATCAGGAAGAGGCACTGCGTGCGGCCGACTCCCGCGATGGCCTGGCGCTGAAATTCCGCCTGTCCGAAGGCGGCAGCGGCGAGCATGATCCGTATGCGGACTTCTCGGCCGGCGCGCCGAGCATTACCCACGGGTTCTGACGACGCGCCCGCCGGGCATGGCCCGGCGCACCACCACGCGTCCGGTAGCGCCGGGCCATGCCCGGCGTTGTTTGCTGAATTGTTCACCGGCTGTCTCATCCAATGAGACCTCTTGTCCGTAGGTTCCTTCAATGGAAACCATACGCAAGCTGGCCATCCTTGCCGACGCCGCAAAATACGATGCGTCCTGCGCCTCCAGCGGCGCGGGCAAGCGCGATTCGCGCGCCTCCGGCGGCATCGGCAGTACCGAAGGCATGGGCATCTGCCACAGCTACACGCCCGATGGCCGCTGCGTGTCGTTGCTGAAGATCCTGCTGACCAACTTCTGCGTCTACGACTGCGCATATTGCGTGAACCGGGTGTCCAGCAACGTGCAGCGCGCGCGTTTCAGCGTGGACGAAGTGGTCACGCTCACCCTGGACTTCTACAAGCGCAACTATATCGAAGGCCTGTTTCTTTCCAGCGGCATCATCCGCAATGCGGACTACACGATGGAACGCATGGTGGAAGTGGCACGACGGCTGCGCGAGGAACATCGGTACGCCGGCTACATCCACCTGAAGACCATCCCCGAGGCATCGCCGGAGCTTCTGGCCGCTGCGGGTCGTTACGCCGATCGCCTGTCGATCAACGTTGAACTGCCCACCGAGGCGGGCCTGGCCACCCTCGCCCCGGAAAAGACCAGCACATCGATCCGCGGCGCGATGGGGGAGCTGCGCTGGCGCATCGAAGAAGCCAAGGAGGCCCGCAAGGCACCGGCAGTGATCGCGCCGGTTGCCAGCCGCAGCGCGCGCCCTCGCCCGCCCCGCTTCGCACCGGCCGGGCAGAGCACGCAGATGATCGTCGGCGCCGACGGTGCCAGCGACCAGCAGATCCTGACCAGCGCCGACAGCCTCTACGGCAACTACCGCATGCGCCGGGTGTACTACTCCGCCTTCAGCCCGATTCCCGATGCGAGCCGCCAGCTACCGCTGCAACCGCCCCCGCTGCAGCGCGAGCACCGGCTGTACCAGGCCGACTGGCTGCTGCGTTTCTACGGCTATGGCGTGGAGGAGATCACCGACACCACCCAGGGCGGCATGCTGGACTTGGACATCGATCCGAAGATGGCTTGGGCGATACGGCATCCGGAGCGCTTCCCGGTGGACCTGAACCTTGCACCAAAGGAGCTGCTGCTGCGGGTGCCCGGGCTGGGCGTGCGCAACGTCAAGCGCGTGCTGATGGCACGCCGCCACGGTCGTCTGCGCGTCGCCGACCTGGCCCGGCTGAAGGCTCCGATGAGCAAGCTGCTGCCGTTCGTGCAGCTGGCCGACCACCATCCCCGCAACGCGCTGGATGATCCGGCGGCGCTGCGCGCGAAGCTGGCCCCACCGCCGCGCCAGGGCTCGCTGTTCGATGCCGCGCCCACTGCCTGAGATGCAACGCTGGTCTTTGCGGGTGGACCCGCCGTGGTCACTGGACGCCTGGCGCAACGCGGCGCGGGAGGCGTTGCTGCGCGGCGTGCGCCCTGAACAGCTGGACTGGCTGGTGGATTCAGAATCGTCCCTGCTGGATGCGCCAGCGGTGCAGCAGGCGCCGTTGCCCGACGGTGCCACCGCACCGAACGTGCCGCGCGACTTCGTGGAACTGGCCGCGACCTGCCTGTGCCATCGCGATCCGCAGCGCCTGCCGTTGCTGTACCGCCTGCTGTGGCGCATCGCCCACGGCGAACGTACGGTGCTGTCCAATCCGGCCGATGCCGATGTGCTGCGTTTGATGGCGCTGGCGCAGGCGGTGCGCCGCGATACGCACAAGATGAAGGCCTTCGTGCGCTTCCGCGAGGTGCCCGGCGAGACCGACGCGTTCATCGCCTGGTTCGAGCCCGATCACAACATCGTCGACCGCGTTGCACCGTTCTTCGCCCGCCGTTTCGCCGGCATGCGCTGGGCGATCCTGACGCCCACGCGCAGCGTGCAGTGGGATGGCAGCGCGCTATGGTTCGGCGATGGCGGCACCCGTCAGGATGCCCCCGCCGAAGACGCACGCGAAACGCTGTGGCAGACCTATTACGCCAGCATCTTCAATCCGGCGCGGCTCAACACGCGGATGATGCAGCAGGAAATGCCCACCCGGTACTGGAAGCACCTTCCCGAAGCACAGCTGTTGCCTGGCCTTGTGCGCGATGCGGCCAACCGCGTGCAGGAGATGCACGATCGGCCGGCGCAGGAACCACAACGACGTATTCCAGCGCGGCCGAACGGTGCCATCGATGCCGCTGCGGACGATGGCAGCCTGCAGGCACTGCGCCAGCAAGCAGCCGTCTGCCGGCAGTGCCCGCTGTGGGAGGCCTCCACCCAGACCGTGTTCGGCGAAGGTCGTGCCGATGCACACATCATGCTGGTGGGCGAGCAGCCCGGCGATGTCGAGGACCTGAGTGGCCGCCCCTTCGCGGGCCCGGCCGGCAAGCTGCTGGACCGCGCGCTGCAGGAACTGGGCATCGAACGCAGCACGCTGTACCTGACCAACGCGGTGAAGCATTTCCACCACGAACGGCGCGGCAAGGTGCGCCTGCACAAGCGTCCTGAGAGCCGTCATGTGCATGCCTGCCGGCCGTGGCTGCAGGGCGAGATCGCACGCGTGAAACCGCAGGTGATCGTCTGCCTGGGTGTCACGGCAGCAACCGCGTTGTTCGGCAGCGGCTTCAACCTGATGCGCGACCGTGGTCGCTGGCACGTGCTGGACGATGGGACCCGTGGTTACGCCACGGTGCATCCGGCCTGGGTGCTGCGGCAGAAGGATGAAGCGCGGCGCGAGGACGCCTACAGGCTGTTCCGCGATGACCTGCGGCAGCTGCTGGAAGGGGGCAACAGACAACGGTAGCGCCGGGCCATGCCCGGCGAGCACAACGGCACGTCAGGCGGCGTCGATCTGCTTTTCCGGGCGTGCACCGGTGAATGCGTCCAGCTGCTGGCAGGCGGTCTCGATCCGGCGGAGGATCGGGTACGGCGCCAGATCCAGACCGAAGCGGTGCGCGTTGTACAGCTGCGGCAGCAGGCAGATGTCAGCCAGACCCGGGCGGTCACCGTGGCAGAACGTGCCGGTGTCCGCGCTGGCGGCCAGCATCGTCTCCATTGCCGCGAAGCCTTCGGCCATCCAGTGCAGCGTCCATTGCGTGCGTGCATCGGCCGGCAACTGCAGATCGCGCTCCAGGTACTGCATCACCCGCAGGTTGTTGATCGGGTGGATGTCGCAGGCCACCAGTTGCGCCAGCGCCCGCACCCGTGCACGGCCAGCGGCATCAGCCGGCAGCAGCGGCACCTGCGGGAAGCGTTCTTCCAGATACTCCAGGATCGCCAGTGACTGGGTCAGCACGTGACCGTCGTGCAGCAGCGTCGGCACCAGCTGCTGCGGGTTGAGCCCGCGGTAGCCGTCATGGTGCTGCTCACCACCCTCGCGCACCAGATGCACCGGTCGTGCTTCGAAGGCCAGGCCTTTCAATGCCAGGCCGATGCGCACGCGGTAGGCGGCGCTGGATCGCCAGTAGGTGTACAGCACGATGCCGTCGTCGACTGGAATCTCCATCGCCGCCTCCATGCTCAGGGCTTGGCCGCCTGTTCGATGCGCTGCTCGATCGCACCGAAGATGCTGTTGCCGGCGGCATCGAGCATTTCGATGCGGACCACGTCGCCGAAGGACATGAACGGCGTGCTCGGCTTGCCGTCGCGCAGGGTCTCCACCACGCGCTGTTCGGCGAAGCAGGACGCGCCCTTGCTGGTGTCTTCGTTGGCGATGGTGCCCGAGCCGACGATGGTGCCGGCGCCGAGCGGACGCGTCTTCGCCGCGTGTGCGACCAGCTGGGCGAAGTTGAACTGCATGTCGACACCGGCTTCCGGTGCGCCGAACCACTTATCGTTGATGTGGGTCAGCAGCGGCAGGTGCACCTTGCTGTCCTGCCAGGCAGCGCCCAGCTCATCGGGGGTGACGAACACCGGCGACAACGCCGAGCGCGGCTTGGACTGCAGGAAACCGAAGCCCTTGGCCAGCTCGCCCGGGATCAGGTTGCGCAGCGAGACGTCGTTGACCAGACCGACCAGCTGGATGTGGCCGGCGGCCTGCTCCGGGGTGGCCGCCATCGGCACATCGTCGGTGATCACCACGATCTCTGCTTCCAGGTCGATGCCATAGTCCTCGCTGACCACCTTGACCGCGTCGCGCGGGCCGTAGAAGCCGGCGCTGGTGGCCTGGTACATCAGTGGATCGCTGTAGAAGCTCTCCGGCACCTCGGCGCCGCGGGCGCGACGGACCCGCTCGACGTGCGGCAGGTAGGCGCTGCCATCAACGAATTCATAGGCGCGCGGCATCGGCGCGGCCAGGGCCTGCGGGTCCAAGTCGAACACGCCATCGGCGTCACCGGCATTGAGCGAGTCATACAGGGCGTTCAGGCGCGGAGCCAGATGGCTCCAGTCCTCCAGGGCCAACTGCAGGGTGGCGGCGATGCCGGTGGCGCGCACGCCGTGGCGCAGGTCACGCGAAACGACGATCAGGGTGCCGTCGCGGCCGCCTTCCTTCAAGGAACCAAGCTTCATGGTGGGTGTCCGGAGTCGTGGGCAAACAAGTTTCAAGTGTAATCAAATATCCGGTGCAGCCAAGCTGCAGCGCGGCATCGCCTCACCCTACCGTAGTGGGGGTTCGGCAGGGTTGCACCCTGCACCTGCAGATGCTTTCAAGCCACAGCCGGAGCAACGGCCGAAGCGGCATTCCGTGGGATGGCGGGGTGGTGTCGGATTGCGGGGACGCCGTAAACCCATCCCTGGGGGCTTGGCCGCGGCATCCATGCCGCGGACACCCCGCAATCCGACACCACCCCGCCTCTGACAGTTTTCCGGTGTCTGGTAGATCCACGCCATGCGTGGATGGATCTCCATCGAAATCGAATATTTCGACAATTGAACGTAGATCCACGCATGGCGTGGATCACCGTGTTGACCAAGGTCGACACACACACCAAGAGCAGGCCATGCCATCCCGACAGATTGCGGAGATCTGTCGAAGGCAGGGTGGGTCCGGTTGCGGGGGCGTGAGCGCCATGGATGGCGCGACCGAGCTTACAGGGACGTACTTGCAGCGTCCCCCGCAACCGGACCCACCCTGCCATCCCACGGAATGCCGGCTTTTGCCGTTGCTTTTGCCGTTGCCGTTGCTGTTGCCTTGGCCTTGGCCTCGGCGGGTGCAGGGCGCAGCCCTGCCGGAAACCCCAACCTGAACAGCCTGTTTTGCGTCAGGTCTCATCCTTCCGCTAGACTATGCGGGTCTGCAGCGGCCGTCCGTTTCCCTCCGGGATCGCCGGCGACAGGGGTCCGCCCCATCGCCCGCCCCCACTCCGACGCCGTTCGTCACGCATTCCAGCCTGCGCTTCGCGTTGGCTGCACCCAATTCTCGCAGCGCGGTTCACGGGAACGCTCCGAGTCAGCCGATCAGTTTGATCTGCCCCCGTCTGTCCGTTCGGACAGGCGTTAACTGTACTTGGAGCAATCTCGATGTCTTTTGAATCCCTGGGCCTTGCGCCCTTCCTGCTGCGTGCGCTCGCCGAGCAGGGCTACGAAACCCCGACCCCGATCCAGCAGCAGGCGATCCCGCTGGTGCTGGCCGGTCGCGACCTGCTGGCCGGCGCACAGACCGGCACCGGCAAGACCGCCGCGTTCGGCCTGCCGCTGCTGCAGCATCTGGGCACCGCTTCGCAGGAAGTGCGTACCGGCCCGCGCAAGCCGCGCGCGCTGATCCTGGCACCGACCCGCGAACTGGCCACCCAGGTGCATGACAGCCTGCGCGGTTACAGCAAGTACCTGCGCATTCCCAGCGCCTGCATCTACGGCGGCGTCGGCATGGGCAACCAGCTCGACATCCTGCGTCGCGGCGTGGACCTGCTGGTGGCCTGCCCGGGCCGCCTGATCGACCACCTGGAGCGCCGCAGCATCGACCTGTCCGGCATTGAAGTGCTGGTGCTGGACGAAGCCGACCGCATGCTGGACATGGGCTTCCTGCCCTCGATCAAGCGCATCCTGGCCAAGCTGCCCAAGCAGAACCGCCAGACCCTGCTGTTCTCGGCCACCTTCGAGGACAACATCCGCCAGTTGGCACTGGAGTTCATGCGCAACCCGGAACAGATCCAGGTGACGCCGAAGAACACCGTGGCCGAGACCATCACCCACAAGGTGCATCCGGTCGATGCCAGCCGCAAGCGCGACCTGCTGCTGCACCTGTTGGCGCAGGACAGCCGCGAGCAGACCCTGGTGTTTGCCCGCACCAAGCACGGCAGCGACAAGCTGGCCGCGTTCCTGGAAAAGTCCGGCATCAAGACCGCGGCGATCCACGGCAACAAGAGCCAGGGCCAGCGCCTGCGTGCGCTGGGTGACTTCAAGGCCGGCCGTGTCACCGTACTGGTGGCCACCGACATCGCCGCGCGCGGTATCGACATCAACGAGCTGCCGAAGGTGATCAACTTCGATCTGCCGATGGTGGCCGAAGACTACGTGCACCGCATTGGCCGTACCGGCCGCAACGGTGCTACCGGCGAAGCGATTTCGCTGGTGGCGCAGGATGAAGTGAAGCTGCTGCGCGCGATCGTGCGCCTGCTCGGCCGCGACATGGACATCCGCGATGTGCCGGGCTTCGAGCTGCAGACGCCGATCCGCTGGGGCAACAGTGCTCCGGGCAAGGCCGAGGCCGATACCGGCGAGCGCGTGCCGCGCAAGACCCACGCGCGCCGTCCGCACGGCGATGCGCCGCGTCATGCACATGCAGGCCCGAAGAAGGCCGGCGGTGGCCGTCGCGAGGGCGCTGGCAACGGCCAGCAGCGCGCGGGCGCAGGTGCCGGTCAGGGCCAGCGTCGCGGTGGCGGTGCCAATACGGGTGGCGGTCGTGGCCGCGGCCAGGGTAGCGGCGGCGGTCGCGCCAGCTGATCCCAGCTGACAGGGATGGCGTCTCCCGCTGCGCGGGGGCTGCTTATCAGGGGACGACGCTAACGCGTCGTCCCTTTTTTGTTGCTGGCTGCCGGGTGGTTTGAGAGCTGGCGGTGGGCTGCGTCGAGGGCGGATGGGCGTAGGGGCCGTGCAAAACACGCCGTGAACCTGCGGTGGTCTAATCAACTTGGACACTCGATAGGATCATTTTCGAGCATCGAGGTAGA
>NZ_JAAVXD010000005.1:0-882718 GCF_013416715.1 Stenotrophomonas sp. SbOxS2 | reverse complement strand
TTTGTGAACTGGTACAACCACCGTCGGCTGCACAGTGCCAACGGCCTTGTGCCACCTGCGCTCCGTGAAGTGCAGGTGGCCTGAACTCCCTTTGGGAGTGTCCAGAAGTACTTGACCACCACACCCCTTGAAGGATCGCCATTCTCGGACAGCATGGTGCCGCCTGACAACCAGCGGACGAAGGATCCCAGTGCTCATGCCTCCACCTGGCGGCCCAACGCCATTCGGCTGACAGTTCGCGGCGCCCGGTGAGTGTTTGAACGTCTCCATGGACAGCGCAGGGCGTGAGCGCTTGCTAGAAAAGGGGAACCATTTCATTAGCGCTCCCCATCGGTCAAACCATTGGCACCGCAGGTGCGCTCGTTGCATGACGATGCATTCTCACCACCACCCCACACTTCAATCCGTGCTATCTGCGCCACCCGGATTCTGCTGCCCTTCCCCACCAGGAACATCCGATCACCTTCGCGCACGTCCACGTCGGCGTCTTGGACCACCGCGAGGATGCGCTGGCGGCGATCGGACAGATCGCGCACGTAGATCTCCACCGCCGGGCGGCCGCTGAGGCCCTTTTGAACTGCGGTTCCGGCAACCGCACCGATGACGCCACCGGCCACCCGGGCTGCATTGCGGTAGTCACCGTCCACCTTGCGAGCCGCGCCGTAGCCCACAGCGGCGCCGATGGCAGAACCGGCGTTCAGATGCTGGTCGGACTTCAGTTGAACCGTGCGAACCATCAGGACCTCGCCCAGTCGGGCGTCCTGGACGGACAGGGCCTCGGACGAACCGTAACGGCGAGCGGAGGTGGAATCGGCGGCAAAGGCGGCCGGAGCAGACAACGCCAGCGCAAGGGCCAGAACAATGGCTTTCAAGGTGCACCTCCATTTCATGAGTAGGTTCACCTATGCATAGATCGATTCTGGAAATGCGCAAGGGGGTGCTTCGGAGCTCGGCTACACAAACTTTAGTCCGCGTCATTAAATTGACGGAGAAGCGACAAGATGATGCATATGGACAGAGATTGATGCTCAGGCGATGATTCTGCTCACCACTCAAAACCAACAGGGAAATGTATGGCAAGGAAGAGGAGTTCATCGGCCGCAGGCGCCGCGATTTCGACCGGTGGCGGAGCTGTGGCTGGTGCGACCTCTGCAATCCTCGGCGTAACCAGTGGTGCAGCGGCCGGAACCGCCGGTGCAGCCGCCGTGACCTCCGGCCTGGCAACCGTCGGGAGCGTTGTGGGCGGTGGCATGCTTGCTGGACTGGGGGTGGTCGCGGCCGCACCAATTGCGGGTGGTGCGGCGATGTTCGGCGTCTACAAGCTCTACCAGCGCATGGCATCCAAGAAGTAACTGCTCTGCCTTGCCCGCTGCCACAAGCGGTTTCCCTCTGCGTCGCGCAGGCTTCGTCAATGTCTGCAAGTGGCCATCCAAGCTAGCAGCCTTGGTGGCCGCTCTTACCAACTTGTGGCTCAAGCCCTTGGACCAGAAGGCCACGTTGACCTCAATGCCCCGCTGGCGCGGCCAGAGTGCGAGCGTGACGCGCAAACCCGAGCGCACCGAGGCCGTTCATGCAGGGCTAGCAGCCGGCGGAGTGCGGTGTAGTCCGCGCCTACACGTTGGGATGCACGATGGGTTCGCGCATGCTCGATAGCACACAGATAAAAATATCCGTTGGTCCACCTAGATCAGACTGGCCATTTCTTTTCCTTTCTCTCTCGCCCCTTCGCGTCTGGCAAAGAATCTGAAACCGGAAGCTCTCCTGTCGTGCAATGACCTTGATCGACATTCAACCTGCGATGATGTGGGAACGCTCCCCCTCAACCTGCCAAACCGTCTACGAAAGTGGCAAAATTGGAGGATCACTCACAGGGGGAATTGGATGTCCGACACTATCTACAGCCACCGCATCCTCAAGACTTATGGCCTGCTGGTGGACTTCGAAGGTAAGCCACGCCTCAAGAACGTTCCGTCGCCTCTAACCGGTCAGAAAAAGGCAAAGGAGACGATGGAGAAGTGGACGCAGCGAGTGCTGGGTGATGAGGTCAGCAAGGTCCGTATCTACCGACCGGCGCGCGTTAAAAGTGACACACTCATTGCCAGCCTTACAGACACGCACGACGCCAAGCTGGTGCGTGACATTGTTCGCGGCGCCGTTCGCAAGAAGAGCAAATCAGCGAAAGCAAAGATTGAAGAAATCAAGGTGGAGCACGCCGCCGAGCTTAGAAAGCGCCGAGCCACCGCGCGAGACCTTCGGAAGGCACACGAAGAAAACTTGTCGGGAAAGCTCGATGAGATCCTGGCTGCGACGGCCTATCTCCCGTTGGATGACCTTCAGGACTTGGTGGTGGAACTGGGAGAGGACTTGAGCCCTTCGGTCCGCAACTGGGCACTTGCCTTGACTCCGGCCAAGGATGCTGACGAGGTTTCCGTCATCGACGTTCTCAAGCAAATGCTTTTACGCATGGACTACCTTTCCAAAACCTGAATCGATGCAGTCGCGTTCGATATCACCCTATCGAAGCAACGCCACTGAAAGTATTCACAAAAAATCCCAAGAGCTCACAGCATGGCGTTCAAGCGCGATCTATGGTCTGGCACCTATGACAAAGACCACTTTCCCAGCTTCCCCTGCCCTATGTGCCTCACCGGTAACGCGAGGCTGAATCAAGAGAGCATTGATGTCAAGGAACCGGCTTATTCTGCGAAGAATCGAGAGGATGCCGACTGGGAGCCATGCTGGGACGTTGA
Organism: Stenotrophomonas sp. SbOxS2; assembly: GCF_013416715.1. Classification (NCBI taxonomy): domain Bacteria; kingdom Pseudomonadati; phylum Pseudomonadota; class Gammaproteobacteria; order Lysobacterales; family Lysobacteraceae; genus Stenotrophomonas; species Stenotrophomonas sp. SbOxS2. The sequence goes on along the minus strand of NZ_JAAVXD010000005.1, from coordinate 879,968 downwards.
ACGATTTAGCCTGAAGCTGACGTGCGATGATCCGGAGTGCGGCGAGATCTCGGTTGTTTCCGGAGATACGTCGCTAACTGAATGCTTCGACGAAGAAGACAATCGTCAAGTCTTCTTCGCCCATCTCCATCCCAGAGCCATGTTTCCCGCGCCTGTGCTCATCTCCATCCCTGAGCTGGCGCCTCCAGAAGTCAGGGAGAACATCCGCCTCGCGTCGTCCCTCTACTGGATGGACCCGAGCTCATCGGCCAATCGTCTGCGTGCCAGCGTCGAGTTTCTGCTGGACTTCCTCGAAGTCCCAAGGGAAAGCATGCAAGATGGCAAGGCGAGACGCCTGGACTTGAACGCAAGAATTGCCTTTTATGGGAAGGTTAACGCTGAACATGCATCGTCTCTGACAGCCCTTAGGATGGTTGGCAACCTTGGTTCTCACGGCGAAAGTGTTCGGCGCGAGGCGCTACTGGATGCCTTCGAAATCTACGAATACACCCTTGAAGAGCTGTGCGGGCAACGAAAGTCCAGAATTGAAGAGCTTCGTCAAAAGCTTATCTCGACCAAAGGGAACTACAACGTTTAGTTAGGCCACCATGTCGCGCCCCTTGGCTTTCGTCTTGGGGCGGGAACACTGCCGGACGTTGGAAGCAGGTTTCTCAAGCTCTTGCCGATTGCCCGCCACGGACTGCCGCTCCTGCTCAACCTTCGGGAGCGGCTCGCGAACCAACTCGGGCACCTTCAGGAACTCCACCACCCGCTCGGCCGCCGCGGCGGCTCGGAAGAGCTCCCGGGGATCGTCCCGGAGGATTTGGATCCACGACTTCACGTAAGCCGCGTGTTGGGTGGGATCGTGGCCAATGCCCAGGCGTTCGCCCATCAGCATGGATGACACCTCCGCGACCAGTTCTTCCTTGGCGTAATCGATGCTCCCAAAAGCCCCCTTCTGATCGCGGTTGAGGCGGGTGGGAAAGCCGGTCCAGTGGCCCAGTTCGTGCAACGCGGTGGCGTAGTAGTCGCTGGCCGAGTGGAAGCTGCTGCGCTGGGGCAAGTGGATGCTGTCCGTCATCGGCCGGTAGAAGGCCTGGCTGCCCCCGTCGTGGTGGATCTCGGCCCCGCTGCCCTTGAGCACCGCTTCGCAGGCCTGATGGACATCGGGCTCTGGCCGCGGGGGTGACAGGACCAACGCCGGCAACCCATCGATCTGCATCGCGTTGAACAAATGTGGGAAGAACACTTTGGGGCGAGCCTTGGCGATGAGATCGGGGTCCCCGCTCTTCTTGGCCTCTTCCACCGGCGACCAATCCCAATACTCAATCACGCTGGCCTTCTCGCTTCTGCGCACCTGAGCGCCCACGGCCGCGGCTTGCTTGTAAGTCATCCACCGGTTGTCCTGGGTGTCCCAGGCGCTCTGAAGGGCCCACAGGTGGAGCAGGTTTCCGCCCCGGTAGCTCTTGCCCGTCGTGGGGTTCATGGGCAACCCTCGGGGGTTCGTTGCACGGTGAAACGTGGGGACGCCACCAAGGCGTCTTGGCGGTCCATGCTGTTATCCGCGAAGGCATTGGAAGCGGTCATGGTTTCAGCATGCGACAGGATGGGAATTTGGCAAGCCTTGAATCGATCTACAGGGCAATCCATTCGCTAGAATTGAGACTGAGGCCGTGGATACTGGCCTCGCTTGGCCTCAGACGGCCAGGCTTAGCGATGGATACAGGGGGAAACATGGATTTGGTTGTTCCGCGCGATCGGGAGCTGCCCGATTTGCTTTCACGTGCTCCATCCGGCGATCTCAATGTGCTCGCCGACCTCATCACCGACTTCGGCAAGGGCCGAGTCGCCTTGGATGGCTCGGTCAAGTCTCAGATTCTGGCCTGTAAGGAGCGAGGTCGCCTCCAAGACATCTCGGAACTTCTTGCCGGAGAGATCTCGGCATTCGGTGGCAACACCCTTGTGAATGCCGTGCGCAAAGGCGGGGTGTCCTATCAAGAACTGGCATCGGACGTGGCCAAGCAGTTGGGTGGAAAGCCCTCCAACGGGCTTGCTCCATGGAATCTTGAAGAGATCGCGTTGATCCAAGCGGTGAAGAAGGCCTTCAAGGAGGTCTCCGTCGATGTCTCCAAGAAAAGTGGTGCGCAGTTGGCGGACCTCATGCGGCCAACCATCAACGGAATGATCAAAGAGGCAGGATCGGCTTGGAGCGCCCTCGCCAGTGGCGGAGCCTCTGGGATTGCTGGGTTCTTGGGCGCTCGCGTTGCCCCCCTAGTTTTGGTCCCTTTGGCGGCCACTGCGGTTGGGGCGACTGCGCTTCAAGCGCCGACGCCAGCCTTCCGCATCACGGTGCCAGCCGTCCTGCAAATTGCTGTCATCCGTCGCCGCCAGTTCGATTCTGACCTGGCTTCCTACCGCGAGGCTCTACTAGCATGCAAGTGAATCCCGACCTTTCTCGGGCTCTGCCCGAGTTTCCCGACGTGTTGGCCAAGCTGACCGATGGCACTTACACGCTCCATGGCGGCGTCATTCGCCACGCAGCCGGCACTGGCAGAGGAGGACAGATCGTAGGCCACTTGATCTTCCCAGGAGATGCGCTCCAGACACAGCAGCGACTTCAAGAGCTCCAGTCAGCCTTGTCCAAGGGCATGAGCAGCATCCAAACCGGAATGGATGGCCTCCAGCAGAGCATGAATGTTCTACAGGGCCTGCAGGTCGCGAACTTGGCCATGACGGGGTTGAATCTTGCGGTCACGACAGCCGGCTTCGTGGTCGTATGCAAGAAATTGAACAAGATCAGCGCCCAGATACAAGAGCAGTCCGAAGGCATCGCGCGGACACTTCACTTGGTGGGCGAGGTGCACGAGAGAAGCCTGCTGAACGATGAAGCAAGGTTCCGCTCCCTCCTTCTGTCCGCCCAACAGTTTTGTGGTGAGGGTGACACGCATCAACTCCGGACGTTGATCCCCAGGTTCCACGAGGAATACGAGTTCACCAAGCTCATACTCGAGCGTCATGCTCCCATCGGCAGCAGCAATCTGGATCGATTCGGCGAAATTCAGTTGCTGCAGGAACGCTTGATCCACCTTGGCCTTGGCTTGACTCATGTTCAACTGAAGAGCGGCTCTCCATACTATGGAAAGGCATCGCTCGTCAATCTGGCCGAGACCGTGAGCGCCCTCAACGCCAAGCGCATCGAAGCAATGCTTGGCAGCGAAGTTGCAACACAGGTACGCAAGAGCGATTTCAGCGAGATCACCTCGTTCTTGAAGTCTGGGAAGGAGATGGCCCCGGCGCTGGCTTACCAAGCCGACGTCATCGACTTGGAAATCCGTCGTCGCGGCCTCCTTGAGCAGGCCTCTGAATCCGCGGAAATCAGGCTTGTGGCTGCCTGATCGGCACTTGGGGGAGGCCAAGGTCTGCCTTGGCCTCTCCTGCTTTCGCGTTCACCCTCAGCTCGCGGCCCCACCTACCCGCTCAATGCCAGTTTGAGCCTCGCTGCTTTCAAGGGCGGACAACGGCTCACCGAACAGCGCGCGAATCTCCAGCTCATTGATACGTTCCTGCGGCTGGAGTTGGATTGCCTGGGCTCTGGTGCGCCCTGCCTCCTCCCTCAACGCATCGGCATGGAGAGCTCCCATCTCAGCGCCTGCATCCAGTCCAGCGCGTAATCGCTGCCGCCTGCCTTCTCCTGCATCCACTCAGTCAGCAGTTCGGCGATTTCCATCGTCACCGATTCCCCCTCAAGCCCGCGCAATTTCGCGCGTAGGGTCTCGGGGTGCATCGACTTTCCGCGACGGTCGGCAAGGAAGACGGCCGCGTCCACTACACCGCCAGGCGTCTTGCGCACGGAGTTGTAGAGAACGTCGAGCCAGTTGAGAGCGGATGTGCGGCAGGTCATGGGTCACCTTGGGAGGGACGGTTTTTCAAGGTTTCGGGCTGTGCCCAAGCGGCGCAGGATGGGCGCCATGGAGATCAACAACTCACGGTCGACGGGCGTCGCCCTCCTTGCGCTACGCTGGATGTGTCAACAACACAGCCCGCAAGGAGGGCGATATGGAGAAGTACGTTCGAGGGATCCACGCAGCGCTGGTCGCAAATCGCGCACGGGATTTGATGACGGTGGTAGGGAATGCGCGCACGCCAGACGATGTGAGTGCACAGGACCCGACGCGCTTGAAATTCAAGGCAAGCCTGGAAATCGCACTGGAGGAGCTCGGGGAGATCGAAGAGTTCATCGCGAACTTTCGTCAGTCAGACGCGCCCGTGAACTGATAGCGGCGCGCCTTGATTCCCACGCCGCGCAGGCAGCCTCAACTCCGGCACGAATCCGCGCTGCCTGCGCGGCCTCAGTCTTTGACGGAGCCAAGAGCCAAGCCCTCAGCCACAGCCGCGGGTTCCACTTGTCGGACACGCGCATTTCAGGCCACCTCAATTGGGCCGATGCGATCAAAATCGGGATCGTCGTTGACGGGCGCCGGCGGCGCCTGGTCAGCAACACCGATCAGCCGAAGAACTTGCGGCAAGGCCGGGACTAGCGCGTCATCCGCCCAACCGGCGACCTGCCTCACTGGCAGGTCCAGCACCTTCGCCAGGTGGGCCGGGCTGCTCATGGCCAAGCAATCGAGCAGCGCGTGCTTGGTTAGAGTAGATGCGACCACTGCGTTGCCGGGACTGTGGCTGAACTGCTCCGTCTTCATAGCTGCCAGCCGGAAAGCGGCATCTGCTCGAGGCGAGCGGGTTCGGCCAGCACGGATTTCTCTGATCGCATTGGACGTGACGCCCATCCCGCTGGCCAACTGATCAACGGTGGCGCCGGCGCCCAACAGCCCTTCGATATGTGATTTCCAGTCCATGGATGCCGAAACTACAGGATTCTGTAATTTGCATCAACAGCATTATGTTACAGATTTCTGTGAGCATTCCGGGATGCAGACGATTGGTGACCGAGTAAAGGAAGCGCGCGCCCGGAAGGGCACTTCCCGATCCGCCTTGTCGCAGGCTTCGGGCGTGGGCTACAGCACGATTTCCGAGCTGGAGCGGGGAGGCATGCAGTCCAGTACCAAGTTGCGGGTTCTGGCCGACGCCCTCGGCGTATCCCTTGCGTGGCTAGAGACCGGCAAAGGGGCGATGCACGGTGGCGTGCAAGAACCTCCCGTCTCATACGTCGCGGAGATTGAGACGCCTCCCGGCTATGTTCGCTTCGACTTGTTCGAAGGGGGTGCGGGAATGGGCGCAGGGATGGTCAACCAGGACTACCCCGAAGTCGTAAAGACCATAGAGGTCGCCGAATGGGAGGTCCGCCGCAAGCTCGGCTATCTGCCACAGCCTGGTCGGATCCAGATCATCACCGGCCGCGGTCCGTCCATGCGTCCCAAGCTGGAAGACGGCGACATCGTCTGGATAGACACCAGCTGCGACTACTTCGATGGCGACGACTACTACCTGATCAACATCGGTGGCGAGACGCAGATCAAGATGCTCCAGAAGCGCGGTGATGGGCTTTACGTGGTGAGTGTGAACACTGATTTTCCTGCCTTCAGACCAGACTCAGGCGACGTTTCGATTCTTGGGAAAGCCCTACTTCATGCTGGTCTGCGGAAATTCTGAGCACAAAAAAAGCCCCTAACAGAGGGGCTTTTTTTATGAATGGAAATTAAACGAAAGCTAAAAATCTTTTTAAAATAAGTCTTGCATTTCAAGGTCGCTTGACATAGGGGGTCAGCCTATGGTTAACTATCTGAACTTGAACGCCAAACGCCCAAACAACTTTGAGTCGTCTGAGCGTTCTAGTCTAGCGAAGAGGTTAGAGACGGCAATCTTTAACCTTAAATCAACTCGTTGACAGCCTGAGCGAGTTGCTGGAACCAATCTTGTAAAGCAACTGTATGCCTAATTCTTAAGGATTGCAAATCTAAAGATGAATGCTCGTTGTGGGTTCTCGCTAGTGAATGGGCCAAACCTGAAAGTCCCGTCAATAGAGGAGAACCCAAATGACGAAACGCAGTACAAAGAAGAAGCGCAAGAGCAAAGGCAACAGCCGTTCCACCCTGTCACTCCTAGGCCGACGTTGGTCGAGCGAGAGGCCCAGGGCCAAGAAGAATGCTGCCTCTGAGACATGGTGGCGTTCGCTATGGGACAAGATCCCTTGGCGCTTTGTTGTCTTCAAGGCAGCAGTGTGGCTATGGAGCAATCGAGCCAAGGCGTGGGACTTGCTGAAGAAGGCCTGGGACTTGCTGAAGGAAGCGATGTCCTCGTAACACCCCCACAGCGAAGCACAGGAAGTCGCGCGGCCGCCTGTGCTTCGAGTGCGTAGCAACGAGATCGACGGTCCGCCGTCGATCTTCGCCATCTGAAAATTACAGAATTCTGTTGACTTGAAACTACAGTATTCTGCAGTCTCGCTCATGCGCTTGGATCCTTCCCCCATTCCCTGGGGAAGCGGCGCAGGAGATCACACATGGCCAGCCTGTCCCTCGGCGCCAACAAGGTGGCGCCCACCGTCATCGCGATGCCCGACCTGAGCAAGATCCGCTGCAAAGCTCGGTTTCGCATCCCTCTACCTTGATCCGGCAGAAGCCGATCAGTTGGCCGTCGAGCTGCAGCGCGCTGCCCAGCAGCTGCGCGGCGAAAGCCAGGACGCCGCCGCATGAGCGCCGTCATCGCCAGCCACTCCCAGGCACAGCGCGCCGCTGCCGCCGCAGGCATCGTCGCCCGCGCCGGGCGCCGATGGGGCCTTCTTCCCTATCAGGTCGTCGTCGCTGCCAGCATCGCCGCCAATGCCGTCCTGCGACACGGCCAGAGCGCCGCAGGCGCCGTCGCTGCCGTTCGTCGCGCAGCCCGCGACCAAGGCGGTGCCGCATGAAATGCGATCGTCATCAGTGCGGCCGAGTCGATCAGCGAGCGAGAGGTTTGAACTCTTCGCCCTCAGCCCAGTTGTCACCGATTCGACGGAGAACGCGGTTCGCTTGCGAATCCACTACACGAGCGTTCACGCCTGCAATCAGCAGCCATACGAGCGCCAAGCAAGAACGTCGATCAACAAACGTCTCGCGCGCGTCGACCAAGGTCACACCATCCATCGTCCTTAGGCGCCACCGCCACCCATCAGTTCCTGTCAGTCGAGCCCACACACCAGAACGACAGTACACCTCAACGTACATCCTTCCTCCCCTGTGGATCAGCGAACAGCGATCCTACCGTCAAAAATGGAGGGCGGATCAACGTCACAGTTTTGAAGGGACGTGGTCGCTGAATCACTCAGCTTCGATGCCGCGGCGCGACGCGGAGGGCATTCGCTGATGCGCCACCTGGCCCTGCCCTTCTACTGCACCATCATCGTCGGCCTGCTGCTGGCGCTGCTCGTGCGCGCCATCTACATCGACGCCGCGTCGATCCTCCTGCCCGTCGGTGGAGTTATCGCCTACTTCACCTGGTGCGGCGTGGGCGACCTAGTACAGAGCTGGCCCGCATTTCGCGAGCAAATGCGGTAGCGCGGCGCAGAGCGGCAGCGCGCGACGATGCCTGCAGACGACACTCACTGAGCAACCGCCCGGCCGGATTTCCGTACACCAGCAATCTCCCAGTGTCGTATGAATTAACTCAAGCTGGAGGCATTCAAAGTGTCACCGTTGCCCACTACTTCCACCGGCAAAAAATTGAGCAATGTCTTCGCTCGGAGGCTATCTACCTTCAGGTCTTGGGGACTCAACAACGGGACTTCGGCCTGCGGCCATGTCTTGCATCTGGGTCACAAGCGCACTGGCAGCTGGCTCGTACTCCGGAAGAGGAAGCAGCCCCAACTGTTCGGCAAGTTCTCTCCTTGTGTGATCAATCACTTGCAGAAAGCTTACGTACAAAGGAGAGAAACCATCCCCCACAACATCCTCCCCTTCTTGCGCAACCAGCAGGCGCTTTTGCGATCGCAGAACTACATCCATCTGAGCCAGACAACTGCCGATAGCCTTAGCAGTGGAAACGGGGAAGGCATCGAGGTAAGGGATGAAGGACCTGCAGAGCTCAATGTCGACAACTTTCACATTTTCGACTGCGACATTGTAGAGCTGCGGTGTCAACACACCACGCATGACATTCAAAGTCGCGGCCACATGCAGGCCTTGGATGCTCAGCGACGTCAAGAGTACTTCCGCCATTGCCTGCGCGCGAAGTCTATGCGCCTTCCGTGCATTCAACATCGGAAGTACACCGACATACAACGCCACTCCAGCCGCGATAAACGTCGCAATTGCCGACCAGGCCGACCAATCAACATCTAGCACGAAGCACTGCGAGATAGATCCCATCAACACACCTCCCTGTGGAATGGCAGGCATTCTGCCATGGCTCCGCTGCGCACGGAGCGCTGGTCGGTGCCTGATCAGATGACCCAAGCGAATCACACCGCGCGCATATTCCTCTGGGAATGCCGCGCAGACCGACACGGCCACCGCTTCTGGTTCGCCTTCAACGCTGCACAGCTCGCGCGCCAACGTGCTACACCCCAGCAACTGCCACCGGCACTGCGGCCTCTGCCTGCTCAATTGGACCTGCTCGTATGACAGCTACATCGTTCCCCGGCAGCCCGGCCGCAGTGGTCGACGCCACCAAGGCATCGTCGCGGACCGCAGCCATTGTCTCCGAGCTTTGCCATGTCGATCCGGCCGGCCCACCGATGCCCGCCGACCGCGCCCACGCACTTGGACATGCGCTGAAAGACGAACTCTACTCGTCCCATGTGGCTCGCTGGGAATACCGCCACCAGGACGACGTCGGCCCCGCCTGCTGGATGCAAGCCGATGCCGCGCATGTCTGCTACGCGAATACGCGTGGGCTGGTCATCCGCGCCCTGTTCGACAAACCGCGCGTGCCGCAGCCGGAAAGGGAACACGCGTTCAAGAACCGCACATGCACCAGGTGTGGCGACTCCGAAGACTGGGCCGGCCCTGACTGCATGCCGCCGGCGCTGCCGGTCGATCCGCGCAGCCGCCTTCCGTTCGATCCGCGCTGGCTGCTGCAGCCGCTGCAGTGGCTGATCGACGCCGGACCTATCCCCATCAACAGTTTTGACAGGCGTTCCAGGGCCAAGGAAGCGGCGTTCCTCCGTGACCAACTGAATGCCTACATCGAGGAGTGCGAAAAGCCATGACACAGAAGCAGATCAGCCATCCCGAAGGCCTGCCCAACTGCGCCGCTGGGCATCGCGCGCGCCACATTCACGACGAGCGGCGCGCGAGCGCCGGTGGTGGCCACCTGGTCGAATGCTGCTGCAGGTCGACCAGCAAGAACGCGGACGCCGATGCAGCGCTGGCCGAGTGGCGGCGGATCAACCGACCAGCGCGGAGCCCGCGCGCCGTGCCGACCGCTCCCGGCAACATCGTGCAGTTCAAGCTGGGTCTGGCCGAGCAGCTACCAAAGCCGCAGCGCGCGGCAGGAGGCAACCATGGGCGCGGCTGAAAAGTTGGAAGAGCTGCTGTCATTGGACCGCGTGCGGCTGATGACCGGCATGGGCACTACCTTCATTTACGGCGAGATCAAGGCCGGCCGATTCCCGCGATCAATTCGCATCGGGCGGCGGGCACTGTGGATGCAATCCGAGGTGCAGGGTTGGGTTCGGCAGCAGATAGCGCTGAATCGGCCTTCGCAGGTGGATGGGTAAGCGGGCGGGTAGCAATAGCTGAGGCAAAGAAAAAGCCCCTATTTCTAGGAGCTTTTTGCAAAGACTGGCGGAGAGAGTGCCCGCCAATCCACCGTTCAGAACAGTCCAAAGATGAATTTTATATCATTTGATTTCAGCATCTTGCATAAGGTTCAGTCCAGAAGAGTCCATCCGCGACCACCGTAACCTCGGGTCAAATGGCATACTGGATGGCATACCGGAAACCAGTGCAACGGCATGTCTCTCCTTACAGACCTCAAAGCCCGAAAGATATCTCCGGGCGGTCCCGCAGTGGCTCACGGCGGCGTTACTGGCTTGACGCTACTGCCCTCATCGAGCCAGAAGGGCCATGGGAAATGGGTACTTCGCTATGTGAGCCCCGTTAGCGGCAAGCGTCGCAACGCCGGGCTTGGGGGCTATCCCGAAGTTGGGATAGCATCCGCCGGAAAGATTGCGAGAGAGATGCGCGAGCAGATCGCAGGAGGATTGGATCCGCTTGACTTGAAGGCTACAGAAGAAGCGAAGCAGAAAACTCCGACGTTCAAGGAAGCAGCTAGCCAGGTGCATGCGGAGCTCAAGCCCGGATGGAGGAACGCCAAGCACGCCCAACAGTGGATCAACACACTAGAGCAGTATGTCTTCCCAAGGATCGGCTCTACCCCTCTGGATCAGATCAGCCCGCGCCACATTGCCGAAGTATTACGCCCAATTTGGCTCGAGAAGGCAGAGACTGCCTCGAGGCTGAAGCAGCGCCTTCATGCCGTAATGGCTTGGGGCTGGGCGCATGGTTTCAATCAGGCTAACCCTGTCGATGTGGTCACCCACCTACTTCCGGGACAACCCAGTAAAACTATTCGCCAGGAGCATCAACCAGCGATGCCTTGGCAGGTAGCGCCGGACTTCATCCGCGAAGAGCTCCGCTGGCCGAGCCCCGATGACGTCTCCAGGCGCGTTCTGCTGCTTCTCATCTTGACCGCGGCTCGTTCGGGAGAAGTGCGAGCCATGACATGGGAAGAAGTCGATCTGGATTCGAGAGTCTGGACAATACCCCCTTCGCGAATGAAGGCCCAGGTGGCTCATCGTGTACCTCTTTCCGACCAAGCACTATTGATCCTCGCCAGTCAACGCGGGGAGCACGATCAACTCGTCTTCCCGTCTATTCGAGCAAGGACCGTCCTGTCAGATATGGCGCTAACGTCTCTTCTTCGCCGACTGGACGCTCCGAGCGATGCGGATGGCCGAGTAGCTACAGCTCATGGGTTCAGATCGAGCTTCCGGGATTGGTGCAGCGAACATGGGTACGCCAGGGATCTTGCTGAGCGAGCCCTGGCCCACACAGTTAGGAACCAAGTTGAAGCCGCTTATCACCGCACGGACCTGCTGGAGCACCGCCGGTCGATGATGCAGGCCTGGGGCGATTTCGTCATGCCCATGCCTACAGACATGAGACTCTCCAAGGGCGCCGACGTTGCTGGCCCGTAGTTTTCGCATCGTCGCCAAACCCTCTTCTATTTGCAACGAATACGCTCTCGAGAAACTTGGATGAGGTTCTCCGGAGGACTCGATCGACCCGTCATCCTTGCCCTTGGCAGAATTATGCTTGTCACAAGACGGGACAGTGATGAGATTTTTCCTAACATCCTTGCGGGGAAAATCCTTGAGCTCAGGAAAAATACATTTTGGCGGAACATGTTCCGCGCTGGTCGCCTCAGTCTCACACGCGTAGCAAACGACCATATACACCTAGCTACCTTCCAGCATCAGCTACAGGCCGACGTAGTACCAACGATCACATTGGCCTGACCTAAAGACTGCCGCAACGATGAGGCATCAGAAAGAGGAGCGATCTGAAGCGCACGCCTGAACACCGTTGCCAGCAGCCACGGGCAAGCGACATCCCGACTCCAGAGGGGCATGACTGGCCCGCAAAGACGCTGAAGCACGCTCAAAGTCGCCCCAGTGCCACCAGCCCGTCCGATCAACCACCACTAGAACCAACGCGTCGCCCCCAACCGCACTGAGAAGCCACTGATCCTGGCCTCCAACACCAGGCTCCAGGCACCGCAAGATCAATGCAGCGCACCAGACACCTTGCCTAGTGATCCTTGCGCGCAAGGCCGCCAACCTGGATGGCAGGACGCAGGTGTTCAAGCGGCCCTCGTCAGCCAACGCTCTGGCCCCGACCCGGCCCATGCCGCGAAGTCCAAGCCCCCATCGCAAGACCGCCAGCGATCACGGGCGATCCATCACAGCCCTCCCACCTGGTGCTTGCATACGGCTCCTCCACAGCCGGAGCAGCCGAGCTTACGCGCAGCTCGGGATGCTGCAGTGCAGCTTGACCATAATAGTTATTCCCCATAACTTTTATCGCACTGACTCAATTGTCCTAGCTAGGTGGATTGACGCAGACGGGCTGACCGTTGCGGCACCTAGTCCGACACCCCGGCCAAGACCCCTACGCCACGATGCGCAAGCGGAGTGATCCAATGCATGAAATCATCAGCGGTTGCCTGCAGGCATCATCCAACTCACTGCGCACGGGCTCCGGGCGAAACGGTTATGCTGTGCCATCAGTCCCTTCCCATGCTTGGCCCCGCGCACTTGAGCAGTCCGTCCCCCGTCGATACCAGCGAGTCCCTCGATCCACTCGACCTGACCAGGCTGACCCAACTGCTCGGCTTCAGGCTGACCAGGGCGGAGTTGCGTATTCGGCGGATCTTCGTCGAGTGCGTGCAGTCGTTCGACCTCAAGCCAGTGGATTTCTCGCTGCTGGTGCTGGTCGATGCCAATCCTGGCACCAACCAGCGACTGCTGTGCGAAGCGCTGGACGTCTCACCGCCCAACCTGGCCATCGTGATCGCACGGCTGGTCAAGCGCCGGCTGCTGCGCCAGGTGCGCGGGCGTCAGGATCGTCGCATGCAGCACCTGCATTTGACCGCTGCCGGCAAGGCACTGTTGGAACAGGCAGAAGGCCGGATCCAGCAGATGGAAGCGGCCTTGGCCAACGCACTGGGCAAGACCCAGTCCGGGTTGTTGCTGCGCGCCTTGGATCTGCTGGCGCGCGTCGAGGTCGAACTGAACTAACCTCCCTGCCGCTGCCCCATGGCGATGCCATGGCGGCCCGGCCTCACGCTGTCACGCCACCTGACGCCTCCTTGGCGGCCTTCGGCGTGCGCGCGTCCATTGCTCCCCGCGCCCGGTCCTTCCCTGTTGCTCAGGAGATCTCACCGTGAATCACGTTTGCGCACCCACCTCTGTGCGGCCCCTCTTACTGGCCGTGCTCGCCTGCCCGTTCGCGTTGCCGGCGGCTGCACAGCAGGTGCCCCAGACCGCCCAGCTGCCCAGTGGCTTGAACACTGGCGGCACCAGTTACCTCGACGGCTTCTCTCGCACCACCCCAGGCTGGGCGGTCATCCCTTACCTGCGTTTCAGCCGACTGGATGCGATGAAGGACGCCAACGGTGACGACTCGCCGGCCTTCAACCGCCCGCGCATCAATTCGACCCTGCTGCTGACCCAGATAGCCTATGCCACCGACTACCACCCCTTCGGTGGCGTGCTGGGCTTTAACGCCCTGGTGCCGCTGGTGAACCTTGACGCATCGTTTGCCGCCAACAGCCCGGTACGGCTGCGCGACAACGGCTTCGGCGTGGGCGATGTCACCTTTGGCCCTTACCTGCAGATGTTGCCGGTGATGCGCCAAGGACGTCCGGTGTTCGTACAGCGCTTCGAGCTGGATTTGATCGCGCCGGTCGGAAAGTTCGACCGCAACCTCGATCTCAACCAGGGCTCGGGCTACTGGTCGGTGACGCCCAATTGGGCATTTACCGTGCTGCCCACGCCCAACTGGGAGATCAGCGCGCGACTGAATTACATCTATAACTTCCGCGCCGACAAGGCCGCCAATCCGCCGCCCATCCCCGGATTTGTGTTTCGCAACGGCAAGGCCGGCGATGCGGGCTGGATCAATTTCGCAACCTCCTATTCGGTCGCACCCACCGTGCGCTTGGGGATCAACGGTTACTACTTACAGCAGTTCCGCGACAACCGGACCAACGGCATCCGCGTAGCCGACAGCAAGCAGCGCCAGTTCTACTTGGGGCCGGGCGGGTCTTGGCAGATCGATCAGAACAACATCCTGTTCGTCAATTTCTACATGCCGGTCGAGGTGGAGAACGCAGCCGCCGGCAACAACCTCAACTTCCAATTTACCCACGTGTTCTAAAAACGGAATCACGCTCATGAGCCTTCATCGCAAAACCATCATCGTCACCGGCGTGTCTTCGGGCATCGGCGGCGAAGTCGCGAGGCTGGCGCGTTTCCATGGCGCGCACGTGATCGGCGTGGATCGCAATCCAGTCAGCATGACCCTGGACGGCTTCTACCAAGCTGACCTGGGTGATCCGACCGCGATCGACACGCTGGTTGCACAGCTGCCCGAGCGCATCGACGCGCTGGCAAATATCGCCGGCGTGCCCGGCACCGCGCCGGTGGAGCTGGTGGCTAAAGTGAACTACCTAGGCCTGCGCCACCTGAGCCAGACGTTGCTGCCCCGCATCGTGCCTGGCGGCAGCGTGGTTAACGTCGCCTCGATTCTGGGCGCGCAGTGGCCGCAGCGCCGAGAGCTGCACCGCGAGCTGGCGCAGACCGCCGACTATGCCGCAGGCGCGCAGTGGTTGGCCCAGCATCCGGTCGCGCAGGCCACCTGCTACCAGTACTTCAAGGAGGCCCTGATCGTGTGGAGCGCGCTGCGCTCGCAAGACTGGTTTGCGCAGCACGGCGTGCGGGTCAACAGCGTCGCGCCTGGCCCGGTATTTACTCCGATCCTGGGCGACTTCGTGGCCATGCTGGGGCCGGAGCGGGTCGCCGCCGACGGCGCCAAGATGAAGCGCCCGGCCTACGCCGACGAGGTGGCCGAGGCCATCGTGTTCCTGGCTTCTGACTCGGCGCGTTGGATCAACGGCGCCAACCTGCCGGTGGACGGCGGCCTGGCCGCCGCCGCAATTTAGACCACTCTTTTCCCGATCTTTCAGAGAACATCAATGAACATCACCACTGCTTCCCTGGCCCACGTCGACACCTGGCGCGGCAAGCTCTTCAACGGTGACTGGATCGATGCCCTGGGCGGCACCGTGGAGGTCATCGAACCGGGCAATGGCCTGCCGCTTTACACGGTCGGCCAGGCCAATGCCCAGGACGTGGCCAATGCCGTCGCGCAAGCACGCGTGGCCCAGCGCGCGTGGGCGGCGACCCACCCGCGCGAGCGTGCGGCGGTCTTCCACCGCGCAGCTGCGATCCTGGAACAGCATGCAGCGGCGGCCGGGTCGCTGGTTGCGCGCGAGACCGGCGGCACCCTGGCCAAGGGCGAGCATGAAGTACGCGAAGCCATCGTGTTGCTGCAGCGTGCGGCGGCCATGCCGCTGCAGGCCTGCGGGCAGGTCCTGCCCAGCGTGCCGGGCCGGCTGAGCATCGCCCGGCAACTGCCGCTGGGCGTGGTCGGGGTGATCTCCCCGTTCAACTTCCCGGTGGTGCTGTCGCTGCGCTCGGTGGCCCCGGCGCTGGCGGTGGGCAATGCGGTGGTGCTCAAACCCGATCCGCGCACCCCGTATGCCGGTGGCTTTGTCATCGCCGAGGTGCTGGCAGCTGCTGGCCTGCCCAAGGGCGTGCTGCAGGTGCTGCCCGGCGGCGCCGAAGCCGGACAGGCACTGGTCGAGGCGCCAGGCGTGCCGATGATCGCCTTTACTGGCTCCACAGGGGCCGGGCGCAAGATTGGCGAGCTGGCCGGCAAGCACCTGAAGAAGGTCTCGCTGGAGCTGGGCGGCAAGAACTCGCTGATCGTGCTGGAAGATGCCGACCTGGACCTGGCGGTCTCAGCCATCGCCTTTGGTGCGTATTTCCACCAGGGCCAGATCTGCATGGCCACCGGTCTGGTGCTGGTCCAACACAGTATCGCGGCCGAACTGACCAAGCGCCTGGCCGAGAAGGCACATCACCTGCCTGCCGGCGATCCGGCCACCAGCCAGGTCGCACTTGGCCCGATCATCGACAAGCGCCAACTGCAGCACATCAAGGACATCGTCGATGCCTCGGTTGCTGCCGGTGCGGTGGTCGAAGCCGGCGGCACACATGAGGGTCTGTTCTATGCGGCCACGGTGTTGTCCAACGTCCAACCCGGCATGCGCGCATTCGACGAGGAAGTGTTTGGCCCGGTGGCCAACATCGTCAGCTTCGACAACGACGACCAGGCCGTCGAGCTGGCCAACCACTCCGAGTACGGGCTTGCGGCCGGCGTGATCTCGGCCTCTGTGGGCCGCGCCATGGCCATTGGCGAGCGCCTGCACACCGGCTTGCTGCACATCAACGACCAGACCGTGGCCGATGAAGTGGTCAATCCCTTTGGCGGCACCGGCGCGTCTGGCAATGGCACCAGCGTCGGCGGTCCAGCCGACTGGGAGCAATACACCCACTGGCAGTGGGTCACGATCAGGGACGCAGTGCCGCAGTACCCCTACTGAAGCCTCGGGCTTGACTTTCGCCTGGCCTGCCGGCCGTGTGGCCATCGGCCGGGACAGGACAGCGCAACATCTCCTCCCCCTAAGAAGATCGAGACATCATTATGAGCAACGAAAGCGAACACGACACCGTCGCCTATTCCGTCGAAGACGGCGTGGCCTGGGTGAAATTCAACCGCCCACAGAAGCGCAACGCAATGAGCCCGGCTTTGAACCGGCGCATGCTCCAGGTGCTGGATGAACTTGAATTCGACCCGCGCGTCAGCGTGCTGGTGCTGACCGGCGAGGGTAGCGCCTGGACTGCCGGCATGGACCTGCAGGAATATTTCCGCGACACCGAGGCCGACGGCCTCAAGGGCACGCGCAAGGCCCAGCACGAGAGTTACGGTTGGTGGCGGCGCCTGCGCTGGTACCAAAAGCCGACCATCGCCATGGTCAACGGCTGGTGCTTTGGCGGTGGTTACGGCCCGCTCTTTGCCTGTGACCTGGCCTTTGCCGCCGAAGACGCCAAGTTCGGCCTGTCGGAAATCAACTGGGGCATCCTGCCCGGCGGCGGCGCCTCCAAGGTGGCGGCCGAGTTGCTCTCCTTCCGCCGCGCGATGTACCACGCCATGCTGGGCGAGCCGATCGATGGTCGCGTGGCCGCCGACTGGGGCCTGGTCAACGAGGCGCTGCCTGGTGACGCCCTGCATGCGCGCGTGACGGCCGTGGCACAGGCTTTGCGCAAGAAGAACCCGGTGGCGTTGAAAGCCACCAAGGATGCAGTGCGGCGGGTGCGTGAAATGACCTACGAAAATGCCGAGGACTATCTGGTCCGCGCACAGGAAGCGGCCAACAGCTACGACGACGGCCGCAAGGAAGGACTCAAGCAGTTCCTGGACGAGAAGAGTTACAAGCCTGGGCTGGGCGCTTACGACTTGTCCAAGCAGCGCGTCTGAAACGCCGACCTGGAGGAAGCGATGGACATGAGTACGACCCGGCCGACGCCCTTGGGCGTGCGCCACCACGCGGTACAGCGGCTGCTGATGCCGCGTTCGATCGCCATCGTCGGGGCTTCGCCGACACCGGGCTCCCTAGGCGCCTCGGTGCTGGCCAACCTGGAGCGCAATGACTATGCCGGCGACATCCATCTGATCAACCCCAAGCGCGACCGGATTGGCAAGCGGGCCTGCCTGCACTCCATCCAGGCCCTGCCCGAGGGTGTGGACGTGGCGGTGCTGGCCATCCCGCAACCGGCGGTGCTGGAGGCGGTCCGGGCCCTGGCCGAGCGCCGGGTGGGCGCCGCGGTGATCTTCTCCGCCGGCTTTGCAGAGGCCGGGGAGGCCGGGCTGGCCCAGCAGCGTGAGATCGCGGAGATTGCCGCACAGGCCGGCATGCTGGTGGAGGGGCCCAACTGCCTGGGCAGCATCAACTACCGGCAGCGCATCCCGCTGACCTTTATCGAAGTGGACATCGCGCCCGAGCAGGCCAGTGCTGCACGTGAAGGGGCGGCCATCGGCATCCTCTCCCAGAGCGGGGCGATGATGGCCGTGCTGAACACCACCCTGGCAAGCCGCAGCCTGCCGCTATCCTATGCGGTCTCCACCGGCAACGAAGCCGCCAGCCACCTGGAGGACTACGCCGAGTTCCTACTCGATGACCCTGGCACTCAGGTGATCACGATGATTGCCGAGCAGTTCCGCCAGCCACAGCGCATGTTGGCTCTGGCCCGGCGCGCCCGCAGTCTGGGCAAGCGCATGGTCCTGCTGCATCCGGGCAAAAGTGGCGCGGCACGCGCCGCGGCAGCGACCCACACCGGCGCGATGGCCGGTGATTACGCGGTCATGCGCACCCTGGTCGAGCACGCGGGCGTGGTCATAGCCGAAACCCTGGAAGAACTGGGCGACATTTCTGAAATCGCGTTGCGGTGTCCGACCCTGCCGGCACTGGGCACGGCCATCGTCGGCGAATCCGGTGCGTTCAAGGCGCTGTGCCTGGACCTTGCCGAGGACCTGGGGCTGAGCTTGCCAGCGGTGGACGACACCGATTCCCCAGCGCTGCGTGCTGCATTGCCGCCTTTCGTGCCCGTCAGCAATCCCCTGGATCTGACTGCCCAGGGCTTGGTCGATCCAGATCTGTACACCCGCACCCTGGCGGCACTGTTACAGGACACGCGCTTCGGTTCGATCGTAGTGGGGCTCATCCAGACGGACCCGGTCACCTGCGCGATCAAGCTGCCACCGGTGCTGCGCGCTGCGCGCGAGCTGCGCCCGGACAAGCCGGTGATCTGTGCGGGCCTGGACGAAGGCGCGGTGCTCCCGAGCGAGTACCTGGTCCAACTGCGGGCGCTGGGAATTCCCTATTTCCCCACCACCGAACGCGCGCTGCGCGCGCTCACCCGGTTGACGGCCCTTGTTGCACGCCAGGCCGCGCACGCTCAGGCCGAGCCCTCGCTGACGCCCCTGGCCTTGCCATCAGGCGCAGGCGTGATCCCCGAATACCGGGCCAAGCAACTGCTGGGCCCGGCGGGCGTCGCCTTCGCACGCGGCGAGCTGGTCACCACGCTGGAGCAAGCACAGGCCGCGGCAGCGCGGCTGGGCGGTCCGGTCGCGTTGAAAGTCCAATCGGAGCAGCTGAGCCACAAGAGCGATGTCGGCGGCGTGGTGCTCGGGCTTGATGGCGCCGACGCCCTGGCCCAGGGTTGGCAGCGACTGCGGGCAAATCTGGCCGAGCACGCCGCGCAGGTCCCGATCGAGGGGGTGCTGGTGGAGGCCATGGGTGAGCGCGGCATGGAGATGATCGTCGGCGCTCGCAATGATCCCCAGTGGGGACCGGTGATCCTGGTCGGCTTTGGCGGGGTCACCGCCGAGGTCCTGCACGACGTGCGCCTGCTGCCGCCTGACCTGTCGGTGGAGGCAGTGATGGCTGAGCTGGACCAGCTCAAGGCCGCCCCGCTCTTGCACGGCTACCGGGGGTCCCCTGCGTTGGACGTGACCGCCTTGGCTACCCTGGTGGTGCGCCTGGGAGCCCTGCTGCGCGGCACGCCCCGGATCCGCGAAATCGACCTTAACCCGGTGGTGCTGTATCGGCGAGGACATGGCGTGGTGGCGCTGGATGCACTGATGCTCATCGATTGACCGGCGCGCGATTCTGCGCTCCGCAAATTTTGGAGATTTCCATGCAAGCAGATCCCTTCGACCCAACCCGATTGGCCCCGGACGTCCTGGCGGTGCTAGCCCGCATGGCGGGCACCGGAGCACCGGCGCTGGAGTCATTGCCGATCACCGAAATGCGCATGGCCTACCTACAGGTGGGCGCGCTCCTGGGCGGTGAGCCCATCCCGGTTGGACAAACACTGGACTTGCAGGCCACCGGCCCAGGCGGCCCGATTCCATTGCGGCTCTATCTGCCCAAGACTGGCATCGCGCCATTTCCCACCACGATCTACCTGCATGGCGGCGGCTGGTCGCTAGGCGACCTGGACAGCCACGACAAGGTCTGCCGACGGCTGGTCAACACCGCCGGGTGCGCGGTGGTCGCGGTGGACTATCGACTCGCCCCCGAGCACCCGGCACCAGCGGGACCTGACGACGTGGTGGCCGCGGCGCGCTGGGTCGCGGCGCAGGCCACGGCCTTGGAGCTTGATGCCAGCCGGCTAGCCGTTGCCGGCGACAGTGCCGGCGGCAGCCTAGCGGCAGTGGTCTGCCAGCAATTGCGTGGCAGCGAGGTGACACTGCGCGCACAGGTGCTGATCTACCCGGCCACCGACCTGAGCCCCGCAGGGGATGCGTTCGACTCGCGGCGCAAGAACGGCGCGGTGCCGCCGCTGACTCTGGAAGCGATGCGGGCCATGGTCACCCCGTTCCTTTCCGGTGGTTTCGACACCCGTGATCCGCGCGTGTCGCCACGGCTTGCGCCTGACCTGCGCGGACTGCCACCAGCCCTAATCATCACTGCGGAGTGCGATGTCGTCCTGGATGATGGCCGACTGTACCGGGACGCGCTCTTTACGGCCGGCGTGCCCGTGGAGTACATCGAGTACCCGGGCATGGTCCATGGCTTCATCGAAATGGCCGGGGTGCTACCGGCAACGCAGACAGCGATGGAGCAGGTCGCAGCCTTCCTTAGCAGGCATCTGGATCTGGCAACGGCTGGGTCTTAGCGCCTACCGAACCCTGGCAGCGTGCACGGCCAGGGTCGATGCCTTACAGGTCCAGCACCAGGCGCGCGCTGCGCGCCCGCGAGCAGCACACGGTCATCTGGTCGTTGCGAGCGTGTTCTTCGAAGCTGAGGAACTGGTCGCGATGCTCAGGCACGCCCTCCAGCACCGGCGTCAGGCAGGTGCCGCAGATGCCCTGCTCGCAGGACACCGGCACGAACACGCCCGCCTGGTCGAGCACCTGGGCGATGCTTTGCTCGGCGGGAATGGTGAACACCTGTCCGCTGCTGGCGATCTGGACCTCGAAGCTGGTCACGGCCAGCGCCTGGGCCTGGGCAGGCGCCGCGCCGAAGTATTCGCGGTGCAGGCGCGCCTGCTCCCATCCGGCATTGGCACCGGCCTCAAGCACATGGGCCATGAAGCCGGCCGGGCCGCAGACGTACAGGTGGCTATCGGCCGGCGCGGCGGCCAACAGCGCCGGCATGTCCAGGCGCTGCTGCGCGGGGCCGTCATCGAAGTGCAAGTGCACCTGCGCGGCCCAAGGCGCCTGCGCCAGCCGCTGCAAAAAGCCGGCGTGGGCGGCCGAGCGCGCCGCGTAATGCAGGGCGAAGGGCGCACCCTGCGCGGCCAGGTGCTCGGCCATCGCCAGCAACGGGGTGATGCCGATCCCGCCAGCCAGCAGCAGGCTGTGCACCGGCTGCGGATGCAGGGCGAACAAATTGCGCGGTGCGCTGATCTCCAGCATGTCGCCGGCCTGCAAGGCGTGCACCGCGCGTGAGCCGCCGCGCGAGTCCGGCGCATGCAGCACGCCGATCACATAGCGATGGTTTTCATGCGGCGCGTTGCACAGCGAATACTGGCGGATCAAGCCACCGGGCAACTGCACGTCCACGTGTGCGCCGGCGCTGAAGGCGGGCAACGGCGCGCCATCGACGCTGCGCAGTTCCAGGCTGCGGATCTGGGCACACTCATCGCTGAGCGCGTGCACCCGCACCTGGATCATGCGCCAGCTCCGGCCGCGGCCTGGCCTTCGCTGGCCAGCAGGCGTTCGATGATCCGCCGCGACTGCACGCCACCGGCATCGATGTTGAGCTTGAGCAGATCGCGCTGCGGGTGCTCCAGCAGGTTGCGCTGCTGGCGTTCGAGCATCTCCATGTCTTCGGCGAAGATCTTGCCCTGGCCCTGGCGGATGGAAGCGGTCAGCTCGGCATCGTCCGGGCGGAAGTTGCGCGCCATGCCCCAGAAGTACCAGTGCGAGGTTTCGGTCTCGGGCGTGATGAAGTCCACCACTATGCTGCTGGCCTTGTGCTCGGGCGCCGCCTCATAGCCGCCGTGGCCGGCATGGGCCACGCCCACTTCGATCAAGACATGGCTGGGCGGGCTGAAGCGGCAGATCTGCCAGCGGTCCACCGGTACATCGTCGGCCAGGCCATTGCCCCGCAGCGCTGCGCGCCAGAACGGCGGGGCCATGATGTTGTCCATGAAGCGGCTGGTGACCACCTGTTCGCCTTCCATGCGGGTGCGCACCGGGGCTTCGTCGATTTCCTTCTGGCCGATGCTGCTGGCGTGGACGTAGGTCTCGTGGGTAAGGTCCATCAGGTTGTCGATCATCAGCCGGTAGTCGCACTGGATGTGGTACATGCCGCCGCCGTAGGCCCAATCCGGGCTTTCGGCCCAGGCCAGGTGATGCAGCGCGGCCGGATCGGCCTGGGCCGGATCGCCCGGCCACAACCACACAAAGCCGTAGCGCTCGATCACCGGATAGGCCTTGTTGCAGGGAAAGCCCTGCACGCGCTGGCCGGGCATCGCCGCCGGCTTGCCGTCGGCGCCCATAACCAAGCCGTGATAGCCACAGACCAGCTGGCCATCGTGCACGAAGCCCAGCGACAGCGGCGCGCCGCGGTGTGGGCAGAAGTCCTCCACCGCCTGCACGGTGCCGCTGGCATCACGATAAAAGACGATGGCCTCACCGCAGATGCGGCGGCCCAAGGGGCCGGTTGCAAGCTCTTCGGGCATGCAGGCGACATACCAGGTGTTCTTGGGAAACATGATGTGTTCTCGGCTGGCGGATTGGCGGGCCAGCCCATCTTATTGGATCCAATTGGTCTTTGCATTAGAAATAATTCATCGTTTTTTTCATTTAATGGATCCACTATTCAATTTTCCGCTGCGGGCTATCATGTGGTTCCACACCTGACGCCACGCATCGCCTATGCCCCCCATCAAGCCCGGCCAACGGGTGCTGATTTCCCTGCGCAGCATGATTGCCGCCGGCACCCTGCCGGTCGGCCAGCGCCTGGCCGAGATCCAGACCGCACAGGACCTGGGCGTCTCGCGCACCCCGGTGCGGCTGGCTTTCCGCGTGCTGGAGCAGGAAGGCCTGCTGGTCCGTTGCGGGGCGCGCGGCTACATGGTGCCGGCGGTCAGCCAGGCCGGTCTGGCCAACTCGGTGGAGGTGCGCGGGGTGCTGGAGGGCCTGGCCGCGCGCCAAGCCACCGAGCAAGGCCTGTCCGAGCAGATCCTGGAGACGCTGCAGGACTGCCTGGCCCAGGGCGATGCACTGTTCGCCAAAGGCCATATCGTGGTCGATGACATGCAGGTCTACCACGCGCTCAACATGCGCTTCCATCGGGCGATCCTGCAGGCCAGCGACAACGCCGCCATTGCCGCGGCCATCGCCCGCAACGACCACCTGCCCTTTGCCTCGGTCAGCGCGCTGGCCTTCGACAGCAACAATCTGCCCGCCGAGTACGCCCGCTTCCACTTTTCGCACATGCAGCACCACACCATCGTCGATGCCATGCGCTCGGGCCAGTCGGCGCGCGCCGAGGCGCTGATGCGTGAACATGCCAACGCCACCTTGCGCTATGCACAGGTCTTCGCCGGCACCGAGACCAGTCCAGGCCTGACGGTCCTGCGGCCGGACATGCCTGACCTGGACTGAAAACTGGGCGAGGCGTTGCGGGCGGCAAGACCGGCGGCCCTGTTCATCATCTCACCATGCCTGGCCGGCAGCATGGGGCCGGGAACTCCCCCGGCCCAGCCCGGCGTTCGCCCAATGCATGCGCGCTCAAGCTGACCGTTGGCCAATCTGAATGCCCTGACCGTCAAACAATCGCGCGCGCGGCCGATAGCACCCTTTGGCATCTGCGCAAGCAGCCCCTGCACCCGTTCAGGAAATGCACCCGCATGTTGAAAACGATCAGGGCTGAGCAACTTCGTCCCGGCATGTACGTCCAGCAGTTCTGCGGCTCCTGGGTGGAGCATCCCTTTTGGCGCAGCGCGTTCCTGGCCGAGGCGTCGGAGGTCGAACGCGTCCGGGCCAGCCGCGTGACCCAGCTGGTGATCGACACCTGCCGCGGCCTGGATGTCGCCGATGCTGCGCCGGTGGACGAGGTGCCCACAGCGGACCCCGCACGCCTTGGCCCGCAAGAGGCGGACGAGGCCGCACAGACCGTCAGCCTGACCGCGGAAATGACGCGCGCAAAGCAGATCCTGGAACAGGGTCGCGACACGGTCGAGGCGATGTTCCAGGAAGTGCGGCTGGGCCGCACGGTCGATCCAACAACCGCGATGCCGCTGGTGAAAGCCATCAATGACTCGGTGCTGCGCAACCCGCGGGCACTGATCAGCCTGGCCAGACTCAAGACCGCCGACGACTACACCTACCTGCACTCGATGGCCGTCGCGGCCCTGATGAGCCTGCTCGCGCACCAGCTCGGCCTGTCCGATCCGAAGGTGCTGAACGCCGCGATGGGAGGACTGCTGCACGACATGGGCAAGGTCTCGACGCCGCTGGAGATCCTCAACAAACCTGGCCGGCTCACCGACCAGGAGATGGAGGTCGTGCGCCATCATCCGCTCGATGGCCATCGCCTGCTCGGCCAGGGCGGCGTCGAGAGCCGTGGTGCTCGAGATCGCGCTGCACCACCACGAGAAGATGGACGGCACCGGCTATCCGCATCGGCTTGCCGGGGAAGAGATCTCCCTGATGGCGCGGATGAGCGCCATCTGCGACGTCTACGACGTCTACGACGCGATCAGCTCCGATCGCCCGTACAAGCGTGGCTGGGATCCGGCCGAATCGCTCAAGCAGATGGCTTCGTGGAAGGGCCACTTCGACCCCATCTCTTCAATGCCTTTGTCCGCTGCCCGGGCATCTACCCGGTCGGCTCGTTGGTGCGGCTGGCATCGCAGAAGCTGGCCGTGGTGATCGAGCAGAATGCAGGCTTGCTGCTCAAGCCGGTCGTGCGGGTGTTCTACTCGGCACGCCTAGACCGCCACGTGCTGGTCCAGGACTCGGCCAGCAACTTCTTCAGTCGCGCGTTCTCGGACTCAAGCTCCTTGAGCCGCTTGGCATCGGGCACGCTCATCCCGCCGGACTTGCTGCTCCACAGATAGTACGGAGCCTCACTCAAGCCATAACGCAGGCACAGGTCTTTGATTGCCACGCAGGCTTCGGCCTCACGCAGGACGCCCATGATCCGTTCTTTGGAAAAACGCTTCTTCACGTCCAATCTCCTCGGACAGGGAACTGGACTCCAAACTGGGGGCGTTACTCAAAATTGGGGGAAGTCGTTAGCCACTTAGCACCTTATTTCAAGTGGGAGGGCCTATTCTCATGGAGAGGTGACTATCCGTCGCTTAGAGCCGGCAAAATCACCCGCTACAAACGTGCTCAGGAGCTCGGGTTTAAGGCGTCTTTTGATCGCTGCACTGACTTGATCGACCGTCAGATTGGCGGTTCGACGCTCGAACTCCGCATCCCAGTGCATGGTGCGGCCCAGATACAGGTTCTGGCGCAGATTGGAGGCGATCACACCGTCGGTGGAGCGGCCGTCCCGGAAGGACTCCAGCAGGGCCGACTTGGCGTCCACCAGTTCCTGTTCGGTAATGCCCTTGCTGACGAAACGGCGCAATTCCTCGCTCATCAATTTCTCCACTTTGGCCGCGTTCTCGGGCGCGGCCGTGGCCTGCATGTAGAAGGTACCGTTGCCATCCAACGGATCGACGATCACCCCGGCACCGACGTAGTAGCTGAGTCCTTCCTTGCCGCGAACCCGGTCGCCCAGCCGGGAAGACATGGCGCCACCGCCAAAGATGCGACCGGCCACCAGCAGCGCCGCATGGTCTGGGTCCTCGACCTGGATCGGGAAGTTGCTGCGCGACACCACGACCGCGTTGGCCTTGTCGGGGGACTCGAACTGCTCGCGGACGACCCTGGACGGCTGGAAATACGGCTTCTTCGATTGCACGAAAGGCTTGGGCGACGACCAGCCGGCGAACAGCGTACGCAGCTCCTGCTTCATCTGCTCCGGATCGAAGTTCCCCACCACCGCCACCTCACCGACGGAGGTGCCGTAGAAGTCGCGATGGAAAGCACGCACCTGTTCCAGCGTCAACGCGTTGATATCCGCCAACTCCTGCTGCTGCGAGCGCACTGCCTCCGGGTGCCCCGCAGGGTAGGGATCGAAGTGCGTACGCATCGCATGGTCAGCGATGTAGCCAGGCTCCTTGTTGTTGCTTACCAGGCCGGCGATGGACTGAGTGCGCAGCTGTGCGAACTCGCTCTCCGGAAACACGGGATTGCGCAGCACATCGGCAACCACACGCAGGGCGGGAACCAAGTTTTCACGACTGCTCTTCACCGAGACATAGGTCATTTGCGAGGTGCCCACGATCTGGACCCGCGCCTTCAGATCATCGAAACGTTTGGCGATCTGCTCGCGGCTCATCGTCTTGCTTCCATGCATCAACAGTCTGCCTGCGAACATGGCCGCGTCGGCGCGCCCGCTGAGGGAGGCTTCGTCGCCAAAATGAAAGGTCAAGATCGCATCGACCCGGTCGCCGCGAGACCGTTTGGGCAGCAGCGCCACTTTCAGGCCATTGCCGATGATCAGCGTCTCGGTGCGCGCCTGGATGTTTTCAGGGGTGCCGTCGAATACCTCGCCTGTCGCAACCGCCGGGAGGCCTGTATAGCCGCCCACGAGACTGGCGATGGGCGGTGCCGGCGAGATCTTCACCAATCCCGGCTTGGCCGTCGGAATGAAGCGGGCGAGCGTGCGGTTGTCGCGGACCAGGTAGGTTCTGGCGACGCGGTTCACGTCCTCGGCGGTGACCCGACCGATCGCATCGCGCCGCACGAAGTCAAGCCGCCAGTCGCCGGCGGCGATGGACTCGGACAGCCCGTTGGCGATGCCGATGACGCTTCCGTTTCGCACGCGCTCGTGCAGGTTGGCAAGGCGCTGCTTGGCCGAAGTCACTTCCTCTTCGGTGAATGGATGGGCAGCCAGGCCTTCCACCTGCTCCAACAATATCTTCTCAACCTGTGCAGGATCGCTTCCTGCAACCGGCGTCGCGTAGAAGCCGGCCAATCCCGGCTCGAGGAAACTGTCGACCCCGTCATCGATGTTGGCCGCCAGGCGGGTGACGACCAGCGCCTTGTGCAGGCGCCCACTCGGGACGGTTCCCATGATGCTGTCCATCACCTCCATCGCTGCAGCATCCGGATGCCCGGCGGCCGGAGCGTGGTAGCCCAACGCGATCATGTGCAACTCGCCGACGCGGCGAATGTTGATCTCACGCTCGCCGTCCTGGGCTGGCTCCAGGGTGTATCTACCCGGCAGCTTGCGCGTCGGACGCGGCAGCGCGCCGAAGGTGCGCTTCACGGTGGCCAGCGCACGCGCCAAATCGAAGCTCCCGGCAATGATTACGGTGGCGTTGTCCGGCTGGTACCAGGTGCGATAGAACGCCTGCAGCCGTTCGATCGGCACGTTCTCCACATCATCGCGATTGCCGATCACGCTCTTGCCGTAGGCATGCCACAGAAACGCCTGCGCGGTCATCCGCTGCAACAGGATGCGCGAAGGCTTGTTCTCGCCGATCTCCAGTTCGTTGCGGACCACAGTCATCTCGCTGTCCAGGTCCTGCTTGGCGACGTTGGCATTGACCATGCGGTCGGCCTCCACGGTCAGCAACCAGTCCAGCGTCTGCTCATTGGCCGGGAACCAGCCGTAGTAGTTGGTCCGGTCATGCGAGGTCGTTCCGTTATAGGTGATGCCACGCCTCTTGAACTCTGCGGAGATGTTCTTTACCGAGGGCGTGCCCTTGAACAGCAGGTGCTCCAGCAGGTGGGCCATACCGCTCTCGCCGTAGTTTTCCTGCGCTGCGCCCACCGCGTAGGTGACATTGACCAGCATGGTCGGTGTGCTGGCATCGGGATACAACAGTACCCGCAGGCCATTGTCCAGGCGGTACTCGCTGATCCCTTCCACACTGGCGCCGGCACTGACGCCGGGCGGCAGCGCGGTGCCCGCATGGGCCGCCGCAACGCTGCCCCACCCGGCAAAACAGGCCAGGCAAAGAACGAGCAGGAAGGAATGTCGCTTCATGATGTGCTCCGTGACGAAATCTGAAATCTTAAGTAAGTGCCAAAAGGCCGTGGGGGAGACAAACGGGCCAGCCACTCGTCAGAACTGACCGCGAATGCTCAACATGAGGTTGCGCGGCTCGCCATACCAGTTGCCCGATACGCTGTTCTGCACAGTCTGGTAGTACGTCCTGTCGAACAGGTTGTTGAGGTTCAGAGCGACCGACCAGTGGTCGTCGACTTGATAGGCCGCACGCGCGGCAACTACGACATACGCACCCTGCGTGAACTGGAAGGGAGCGAAGCCACCCGTGCAGGTGCTTCCGGTGATGTCGTAGGCCAGGCAGGCATTGCCTTCGAAATAACCGCTGCTCTGGGCATTCGCACCGCCGCCGATGCTCAGGCGCCTGAGCCATTCTCCATTCTGAAACTGATAGCTGGTCCAGACCTTGAGCAGGTGCCTGGGCAGGCGTGACTCCAGGGGCGCACCGTTCTGGAAAGACAGCGTGCCTGTCTCTTCGTTCTTGTTGCTGGTGTAACCGAAGGACAGCTGCCAACCAGGCAGAATCTCACCGTTCACCTCCAGATCGACGCCGCTGCTCACGCGCTGCAGATCGGCGTCGGTCGTATAGCAGCAGTAGCGCGTCCCACCATCAGGGCTGAAGTAGTCGTCCGGATTTCCGAAATCGCCGTCGAGTTGCGCGAACTTACTCTGCTCGATGCGGTAGACCGCCAACGAAGCATTGAGGCGGCCATCGCGACCGGCCCACTTGATGCCGCCCTCGATATTGCTGCCGGTGATCGGCTCTACCTCACTGCCGTCGCGACCAAGCAGACCGGACTGCTCCAGATAGACGTCGGTGTAGCTGGCATAGACCGACAGCGACTTGCGGATGTCGTAGACCAGCGAGACCTGCGGAGGCCAACTGAGATCACGGGTCTTGACGCGATAAGCGCCGGTAAACAAGAGCTCACCCTGCGCCCAGGCCTCGCCGGTGTCGAAGTCCTGACAGCCTCCCACCTGTGCACAGAATAACTGACTGATGCTGCTGGACTTGCGCTTGCTGTACCGCATCCCGATGTTCAGATGCAGTGGCTCCCAGAACGTCATCCGCAGCGACGCGTAAGCGCCGAACTGCCGACTGAGGTCCTCTGGAGAATACGACTGTCGCACATCCTCGCTGCCCCTGGCGTAAGCCGGATCATAGGGGTCGAATTCCCGGATGTTGCGGACCGGCGTGGGCATCGGCGCAGGCGAAGTGTAACGCGTCGCTCCGGCGCCATCGGCCTCGGCGTAGTTCGTGCCGACGACCAAGGTCTGCTCATGGCCGAACAGCTTGAAGCTGCCAGCAAGTGTCAGGTCGCCGGTCACCTGGGTGCTGACACCCTGTTCGCGTCCTTGATAGAGATTGCCTCCTCCGTCTGTCATCACGTTGATGGGACCATTGACGGTTCCTTGCACCTGCACCCGCTCCTGCTTGGTGCGGCCCCAGTTCATCGTCAGGTTCCAGTGTTCGCCAAACGTCTGCTCTACACGGCCGAAGATCTCGGTGGTGTCGATGTCGTACTGCCCCCAGGGCACGCACAGGCAGGTGTCGCGAGAAAGATCGAGCGATGCGCCGGTGCGGTAGCGTGGCAGGCCGGCAGCAAAAGGCAATGCATCCTGCCAGGTGCGGCTGGCACCGATGCCGATCACGGTCGAGGGAGTGGCATCCCAGTCCACGACGCCGTACACCATCTTTTTTTCGTTGTGGGCGATGTCGTAGAAATAGTCCTGGTCTTGCCAGACCACTACACCTCGCCCCCGCAGGGAGCCGTCGAGCGCCAGCGGCCCTGTGGCGTCGAACATCGTGCGATAGTTGTTCCAGCTTCCAGCCTGACCTTCGACGATCACCTGCGCATGATCGAGCGCGCGCTTACGCACGAGGCTGATGACACCGCCTGGTTGGCCATAGCCGTTGTAGAGGCCATCGGCACCGCGCAGGATCTCGGCATGGTCGTACATCGCCATGTCCAGTTGCGGCACCATTCCGTAATCGGGGTTGGCAATGTCCATCGGTGCGCCGCCATCCATCTGGATGCGCTGGATACGAAAGCCGCGCGAGTAGAACTCCGCCTGCAACGGACCGTTGGCACCGGTGACGGTGCTGATGCCCGTGGACTGGTTCATCAACGAGGAGAAGTCGGTGATGTTCTGCTCGACCAGACGTTGATGCGTGATCACGCTCACCGACTGCGGTGTTTGCTGCAACGACAGCGGCGTCTTACTCGCAATGTTCAAAGCGCCACTGGTATAGCTGCCGCTGCCCTCGGTGGCAGTTGTATCACCGCTGCCATTGGCGTTGTTAATCTGCAAATCGCCAGTGGATCCTTCGATCCTCAATGGACCAAGCACGCGCGCATTGCCTGCATCCGGAACAGCCTCTATCAGGACCGTCCGCGGGCCTGCATAACGAAAGGTCAGGCCGCTTCCAGCCAACAACTGGTTCAAGCCCCCCTCGACCGAATACCTTCCTCGAACGCCATCGGTCCGCTTGCCGTCGGTCAGCCGGCTGTCAACATTGAACTGCAGACCGGACTGCGCACCGAAGCGCAACAATGACGCGCTCAATGGACCAACCGGAACGTCGAAATCATGCATCTGCCGCACCTGCGCCGGTGCCTGCTGCGCAGCGGCCATTGGTGCCAAGCCCACCCAGGAAAAAGCGCCCACGGTGACCGCCATCAACGCACCAGCCTTGCAGCGCCGCAGCGCCTGTTCAAGAATCGAAACCTGTGAAATATTCAGAACCGAGCATCTCATTCCCTATTCCCCATGGTTGTCGTCGATGCCGCCCTGCGCATTGCGACAGGACGAACCCGAGTCCCCTCCGCGCACCTCCCCACGCGTGGACGGGATCTCTTAAGGGGTAATGCTCGAGAACGCAGAAGTTGACAGAAACACTTCAACTAGACTGTGCGCAACGGGAAAGTCGCTGGCACTGCGCGGCGCGAACAGCGTCAATCAAATGCACGGCAGATCGAATGCGCAGCAAACGTACATTTCGCTCGATGCAAGAAAACAGCATCACGCATACCAAGGCGCGCGGTCAGTGCATCAGGAAGCGCGAATCCAGACGATCGGCCCAATCCGGGTCACCTTGACGGGCATCGACAGCTCGAGCGTGTCGTACCATTCGTCCAGACGCGCCAGATCCACGATGGAACTCACACGCTGCTGATCCGCCTGCGGGTAGGTGACCAGCACCAGACGCCGGTCGTAGCGCTTGAGTTCTTCCAGCACCTCGCCGAAACGACGGTTCTCGAACTGCAGGCGTCCAGTGCGCCAAGACAGCACCTGTTCCGCGCTGACCGCTTCGATGCGCGGCATTGATTTCCCCGGGTTGACGCGGATCTTTTCGTTTGCGGTGACGAACACAGCGGGCCCCTCCGCGCTGGCAACTTGCACCTTACCTCGTTGCACGACTACCACGACATCCTCGCTCTCGCGGCGCACCCCAAAGGCCGTCCCCAGCACCTTGACCTGACCGTTGCCTGCATCAATGGTGAACGGATGCTGCGGATCGTGCGCCACGTCGAAGTAGGCTTCGCCGCGCGCCAGGTGAATATGGCGCCGCTCCACATCGACCTGCAGGTCGGCGGCACTGTCGATGTTCAACCACATCGTGCTGCCGTCGGCCAATGCGATGGTGCGTTGCTCGCCGGTACCAGTGGCCTGGTCGAATCGCCAGTCACGATGCCACTGCTCGCCTAACGCCATAGCGACTACCAACGCCGCAGCGGTCGCCAACGCCGGACGCCATGCACGTCTGCGCTTGGTCTGCTGCCGATGTGCCGCGCTGGCAGGAAGGCTCGCCATTACCGGCGCGTACTCTTGCTCCAGTGGCGCGCCGAGCATCAACCACAGTCGCCTGGCTTCGTTGATTGCCTTCTCATGGCGCGCATCTGCATCGCGCCATTGCTCGAATTCGGCCAGCGCAGTGACGTCGGCCTCTCCGGTGGCGATACGGGAGACCCACACGAGCGCCTGGTCCATAGGATCGTTGGGGTCCAATTCCATTTTCAGCTGCATTGTGTCGTCGTCGCTCATTACCTGTCCCTCTAACGCCCGGCGAGTCCGAAAATGACAATAACGGGCACCTGTACGTTCATCTCTCCTCCAGCTTCTGCGCGCAACGTTTCAATGCCATCAGCACGTACTTATTCACCAGGCTCAGCGAAACGCCAAGACGGGCCGCCACCTCCTCGCGCGGCAAGCCCTCCACGCGCGTCAGATACAGCACGTCCCGGCACTTGGCAGGCAGCTCGGCGAGCGTCGCCTCGATCAGGCTCATCTGGTCGCGCGCATGTGCGTGTTCTTCCGGCTCGGCGACATGCCCTTCGAACAGGATCATTGAGCCTGCGAGCAATTGCGCTCGATTGCTTTCGCTGCGGAGGTGGTAGAGCGCCGCATGCACTGCCATGCGCATCAGGTAGCGGCGCGCGTCTTCTTCGCCTGACAGCAGGCTTGAAACCCGGCCAAGTCGAAGGTAGATGTCCTGCACGAGGTCCTGCGCGGTATGCCGATCGAGGATACGGCGCTCGATGACGCGCTCCAGACTCGGCCGGATCTCGATGAAGATGCGCGTGAGTTCTTCTGTAGTCAGCACGGCAGTCAGTACCGTTTCATTCGCTGCGCTCGGCGCGGGCATCGGCGATTGGTGACGTCCCCACTTCATCGTCGCCTCCCGGAGTTGTCTGGCGGTGCAGGAAGAACTCCACAGGTACGACCATCTCGATGGTGCTGCCGCCCATCTCCGGCGGCGGGGGGGGCAGCGGGGCGGCGCGTTTGATCAGCGCCTCGACTTCCTCATCGAGCAGCACATAGCCACGGCTGCGCCAGATGTTCCACTGCAGCACATTGCCGCTGCGATCCATCGTGAAGCGCAGGTAGACCACATCCTCCTGCCGGCGCCGCTGCGCGGAACCGGGATAGCGTTTGTGCTTCTCCAGGTGGGTCAACAACCGGTTCTCCCAGGTCTGGACGGTAGCCGTGGCATTCTCGCTGGAAGCGCCCTGTACCGGCGCCTGTAGCGCCGCTTCGGTGGCTGCCAAGCTCGAAGGTGCCGCGGTGGTGCGGTCGGCCGCTGCCACTTGCCCGGCTTCTGGCTTTTCTTCCGGCGTGGCGGCCAGTGCATCGGGAGGCGGCTGCGTCCTGATCTCCGGCGGCGGGTCGAACGCACGCGGTCTGAGCTGGGGCTGCACACGGGACTCAACCTGCTCTGGGCCGACGGGCTTCTCGGTCTGTTGTTGTTCCGGCGCCGCAGGCAGCGGCGCAAGCTCCACCGTCATGGCCGCCATCGCATGAACGTCCGCCACAGAGGGCTGCCTACCGAAATCAATCAAGATCAGCGCCGCCACGCCGCTATGCAGCAGCAGCGCGCTGGCGATACTGCCCGCCCATCGGCTTGAATCGGACACCCCGCGCTGGCCCATAGTGCCTAAGTCTCCGTCTGGTCCAGCGTGACCAACGCCACTTTCTGGTAGCCCTGTTCGCTCAACGTATTCATCAGGCGCATCAGCTCGCCATAGGGGATGGTCTTGTCGGCGCGCAGAAGCACGCGCGCATCGCGATCACCGCCCAGCGCGCTGTGCAACGCACCGCTCAGTGCAGCCCGCTCCACCTCTGTCTCATCCACGAACACGCGCAGGTCCGCCCGCAGGCTGACCACCACCGGCTCCTGCTGTTCCGGCTGCGCCTGAGCGCTGGACACCGGCAGGTCCAGCGGCACGTTCACCGTGGCCAGCGGCGCGGCCACCATGAAGATGATCAACAGCACCAGCATCACGTCGATGAAGGGGGTTACGTTGATCTCATGCAGGCCGGCCTCTTGCTCGTCGCCGGAGTCGAGCTTAAACGCCATGGGGCGGCTCCACCCTGCGTCGCGCGCTCAGGTCTCCTTCCAGCTCCAGGCTCAGCAGGCACATCACCTGGGTCGCGGCATCCTTCATGCGCACGCGGTAGCCCGCAATTGCACGCGTAACGGCGTTGTAGACCAGCACCGCCGGGATCGCCGCGACCAGCCCGAAGGCTGTTGCCAAGAGCGCTTCGGCGATGCCGGGCGCAACGACTGCAAGGTTGGTGGTCTGCGACTGGGCAATGCCGATGAAGCTGTGCATGATGCCCCAAACCGTGCCGAACAGGCCGATGAACGGTGCGGCGGCACCGATGCTGCCCAGCACGCTAGCGCCGCGCGAGAGCTTGCGCTGCTGCCCGGCCTCCACGCGCAGGATCTGGGCGGCCACGCGTTCCTTGATGCCATCTGCGAACCCGTCGCGCTCGCCGGCCGGATAACGTTCCAACTCCCCGATCGCAGCCTGGATCATCGCGGCGGCGGCCGGGTCCGGCAACTGCGTGAAGCTGGCCAGCTCGCCGCCTCCCGAAAGAGATTTCAACGCGCTGGCAATGGCTCGACGGTGGCTGACAATCTCCCAGCCCTTGAATATCCAGATGCTCAGCGTGGCGACCGAGGCCAGCATGAGCACGCCCATCACCGCCTTCACCACCCAGTCCGCCTGCAGGAACATCGCCGCGACCGTCAGGTCATGCGTCAATCCAGACCCCACTGCCGCCGAAGCCGGCAGCGGCACCCAACCCACTAGTAGTGGGACTACAACACGACTGCGCTTCAAGGTTCGCTCCTGGCTGATGTCTGCTTCGCGTTACGCGGCCTCTCCCCTGCAAACCGAGCCGGGACTGAAGCCGGCGGTCTGCTACGAAGCTTGACCTGTTCCTAAGAATTAATGCTCAAACAGCACGACATTGACAAAGGATCGAGAAAAATTCTCAGCTCAAAACAAAATCTCTCAATGAATCGAGACTCGGAGAACGGAAGGATGTACCGCACCGTACCAGCGCGGGACACCCTTCCAATCATCACGGCCCAACGCCACTAACGCCGCCGTTGGCATGCATGTCCACCTCACAAACCCATCCTCGGCGTTGCGTACCCCAACCGGCAAGTCCAGCGTGTGTCCTCTTGCTTGACTGATTTGCAACATTTCAGCCTGTTGGCTGTAACAGGTCCGCTCAATTGGCCCGATAACTTGGCAGACAAAAGATGCGAGCGAAGACGGTCGGATCAATAGCCGATGCCGATGCGAAAGGAGGTCTATACCTCGCCGTGCCCCCGCCCTGACCTCCTTGTCCGCCGCTGACCGTAGGGGCGGAAAACCAGGACATCTAGGAGGCTCAGTGATTGCTGTAAAAGCTCACTGCCCCCTGGTCGGCCTTTCCCTGCCTCGAATTGCCCGAAGGATCGGCTGAGAAATTTCCTTCTACCGCACGCACTTTCGACCAATGCTGCGTTCGGCGTGACGTCAGTTCGCAGTCTTCCCTCGGAGCAGCGTCAAGAAGAGCAAAATTTCGATAAATTTAGCAGGCGTGGACGTTTTTCTAGAAAAAGGTCCGGCCAATCCCTGTCAAGCAAAGGCTTGCCATGGCACCACTGTTTCGTTCGCCGCCTCCCACGCTCAACGCTCTTTCCGTTCTGCTCAAAGCGCTAGCCGTCTGTCAAAGATCAACGCCGTCGCAACACCCCCCGCCGCCAGTAGCAGCAACACGGCCCGCAGAGGCGCCTGACATCGCTTGGCATGAGGGAGATGTAGAGGAGGCCCCGGAAGAAGCCAAGAAAATCGGCAAACCCCTCCTGTTGTATTGGGGCGCTATCTGGTGCACACCATGCAACTGGCTCAAAGGCCACCACATTTAAGGATCCAGGGTTCATCGCACAGACGCAGCAATTCATAGCGGTGCAACTAGACAGAGACTTAGAAGAAGCCCAAGCCTGAGGCGAGCGCTTCAGCGTAAATGGATATCCGACTGTTATCTTGCCACGTCCGGATCGCAGCGAAATCGCGCGACTGGTTGGCGACAGCAGCACTGTAATCACCCACTGATTTCCTGCTCAGGTGTTACTTTCCCCGAATGTCCGCGAGCAGTACGAGCGCCAACGCAAGGACCTGTAGGAAGCCTAAGGCGAGGCGATGCTGGAGATCCGCGTCCGAAAAAAGCTGGCGTCCCTGCTGGGAAAGGTCGAGAGCTGATGCGCTCGGTCCAGCCGCGCCTGAAGGACGAAGGTTTCGTGGTGCCGACCACCAAGCTGTGCAAGTGGTTTGGCGTGGTCCGACGCACCACGTGCTACAAGCCCACTAGGGCACCGGCCCAGGCCAAGCAGGAGCTGGCCGAGCCGATCAAGGAAATGATCGAGGCCGAACCGTCGTTCGGCTACCGCACGGTCGCTGCGCTGCTTCGCATGAACAAGAGCGGATCTTCCAGCTCAAGGGCTGGCAGGTGCGCAAGCGCGCCTTTGGCCAGCGGCCGAGGATCGAGACCAAGGTCTCGCGGGCCGAGAATGCCGGACCAACGCTGGGCGACCGACCTGTGCCGCGTTTGGGGCGGCAAGGATGACTGGCTCAGCTTGGCGCTGGCGATCGACTGCAGCGCGCGCCAACTGCTCGGCTGGCACCTATCACGAACCGGGAAGACCAGCACGGCCTCTGCCGCCCTCGACCAGGCCTTTATCACCTGCTACGGCAAGCTTGGGCGAGTCCGGGAACCCTTCCTCCTGCGGTCGGACAATGGCCTGGCGCTCACCAGTCGCGAGTACACGCGGCTGGTGCGCAGCTACGGCCTCAAGCAGGAATTCATCATCCCGCACTTCCTGCAACAGAACGGGATGGTCGAGCGGGTGATCCGGACGCTGAAGGAGCAGTCCTTGCATCGGCACCACTTCGAGAGCCAGGTGCATGCCTTGCGCGTGATCGCTGACTGGATCGCCTTCCAAAACCAACGGCGCGCGCATTAGGCGCTGAAGATGATGACCGCGGATGCGGCCTATGCCGCTACATTAACCGCATGACCTGAGCAGAAACCGGTGGGTCATTACACCGATACAGTCGCTGGCTCCCGTCATGATGATGGTCTGATGCATAGCTTTTTCCATGGTTGTCCGAGTTAGGCCCACCCGGCACGGTCCAGGCCTCAATGGGTGGGCGCCTCAAAGGCACCATCATGACGCGAGCGGTACAAGGGCCGCCAGATACACGCCCAGCCTTTATGGTCATGGCGCACGTCGCTCACTCCCTGGCTCCGGACGTCGGCATGGGCCATCTCCCAAGCCCCTCTTAGCCACGGAGGGCCTCTTCCGCCCCGCAACCACATCCGGTGGATCACGCTCTCGCCCACAGAATAACTGTGTAGCAATCATGATCGTGCTCTCACTTTATGTGAAGTGAGCTTACCAAGATGCTTGTCGCCGTCAGGTCCCAGTCCCACGCGGCTTTGCCGACGCGCCCCGAAGAAGGAAGAGGACGAGCGCTATCAGGCTGGCGGCGGATTGAATGCCGCCCAGCACCGTAACGGGCGTGACATCTATCGCCGAGACCAGCCAGGTCGTCATCGCTGCCGCGCTCATGGTGAGGAAGCCCAGCAGTGCCGAGGCCAAGCCAGCTTCGCGACCAAAGGGCCCCATTGCGATCGCTGTGCCAAGAGGATTGGCTAGACCCATCCCCCACAGGAACATCACCATCGACACCGCATACCACCACAGGCTTGGATGTGCCGGACCCGCGAGCAGTTGTATCCCGCCCGCCATAGCGCAGGCGATGCCGAAGGTGGCGATGCGTGCGGGACCGTAACGATGGGCTAGGCGCGGGGCGGTGATACCAGCGGCAAACACGATGAACACAGTGGAGGCGAAATACACCCCGGTTTCTAATGATGACAAGCCAATTCCGCTCATGAGAATGGCCGGCGCTGCACTGAATGAAGCGAACAAGCCACTCATCAGCAGGCTCATCGAAAGTGCCGGCACGATGAATCGCCTATCCCGCGCCAGCCTGCCATAGG
The DNA here is from genome assembly GCF_013416715.1 of Stenotrophomonas sp. SbOxS2. Classification (NCBI taxonomy): domain Bacteria; kingdom Pseudomonadati; phylum Pseudomonadota; class Gammaproteobacteria; order Lysobacterales; family Lysobacteraceae; genus Stenotrophomonas; species Stenotrophomonas sp. SbOxS2. The sequence continues at coordinate 842,426 of NZ_JAAVXD010000005.1, read as the reverse complement.
CAAGGACAACCTGGCCGGCAGAATGGCGGCTCCGGCGATCAGCCGGATGGGTCTCACCCAGCTCCCGGGCATAGAACACAGCTAGCACCGCCGCTGCCGCGCCGACCAGAACGAATGTCGCGCGCCACCCGAGCGTGACCGACAAGATGCTTCCGGCGAGCGGGGAAAAACCAGGTGCTGCGGCGGAGGCAATCATCGTCAGCGAAAGGGCCCGCGCCAAAGCCTCTCCTTCGAAAAGATCACGCGCAATAGCGCGCGAAAGCACCGACGCTGCACATACGCCGAGCGCCTGAATCACCCGCGCGATGATCAGCATCTCCAGCGTGCTCGTCAGGCCTCCCAGCACCGTACCCAATACGAAAACCCAAAGCCCGCCCAACACCAGCTTCTTGCGCCCGTAGCGGTCCGCCAGAGGACCGACCAACAACTGACCCAGGGCAAATGTGATGAAGAAGCTCGAAAGCGTAAAACCAAGCTCGCGAGCACTCACCCCGAGCTCCCGACCGATATCAGGGAAGGACGGGAGAATGATGTTCGTCGATAGCATGCCGATAGCGGCTAAGCCTGCAAGTAGCGCAACGATCTTTCCGGTCAATGGCTGACTGCCTGTTTGGGGCACACCGATCACCGCAGTTTTAGTTCTAACACCCATTGCTGACCGCCTCTGCATGCTGTGCATTCGGAGCGACACTGACCTTCCGCAACCTCATGAGAGCGCTACACGGATACCCTTCCGAAGTATCGATCAGCCTCCTCTGGCTCCCTTCCGCCACCCGGCGTACCCGACCACCCAGGTGCTTGACACCATGCAACTTCTGCGTCGCCAACTCGTTGCCGTCCGCGCAGTCGCTGGGGGGCAGCAATATCACCATACCCGTCCTGCCTCTAGATCGTCGCAAGTTTGCAGTTTCAAGCGTATTCGATTCGCTGCCTGCATCTGCCTTCAGGAGGAGAAAGAGTGAACCGTCTACCCTCCTCTCCTGAAATCGCGCTAACGGCGTATTGGACAGGCGCTGCTGGTTTCGCCAGAACGACATCACTTGGCCGAAGAACACTTCGTGGTATTGGAACACTCCGCCGTGTCCGATATCGGGATAGATGCTGAGCTGAGCACTCGCAGCGCATTCGAACCGCCTAAATGAAAGCCCAGTGGAAATCATCGAAGCCCGGTCGCCGATTACGATCAATTTCAGCCCTCGAAGTGCCAATCTTGGCATCAGAAGCGTTCGAGCACGGTCGCGATTCCCTGACCACCGCCGATGCATTGCGTCGAGAGCGCATAGCGCCCGTTCTGTCGCGCCAGCAACGACGCCGCTTTACCCGTGATTCGCGCGCCGGTGGCGCCCAACGGGTGACCGATGGCGAGGCCCCCACCGTCAAGGTTGACGGTGGCCGGATCTAGGCCGAGGTCGCGCACGCACGCGAGTGCCTGCGACGAGAAGGCTTCGTTGATCTCGACCACATCCAAGTCCGCAACCGTGATACCGGCACGCTCTAGTGCCTTGCGCGTGGCGGGGATCGGGCCGATGCCCATGATGGCCGGATCGACGCCCACCGACGCGAAGGACTTGATGCGCGCCATCGGCGCCAGCCCATGCTTCTCGGCGAAGGCGTCGCTAGTGACCAACACCACGGATGCGCCGTCGGTTAACGGGGACGAGGTACCGGCCGTCACGGAGCCGTCGGCCCGAAAGGCGAGTTTTAGGCCCGCCAGCGCCTCCAAGGACGTAGCCGAACGAATGCAGCCGTCGGCATCGACCACGTCGCCGTTGGCCAGCCGCACTGGAACGATCTCCTCGGCAAGTCGGCCTGCGGCGTGAGCGGCCGCTGCTTTGCGGTGTGATTCGACGGCGAACACCTCCTGGTCGGCACGACTCACATTCCAGCGCGCGGCGACGTTCTCGGCGGTCTCACCCATCGACGTGTAAGCTTGGGTATAAGCCAGCAACTCAGGGTTGGGCGAGAAATTGAAGCCACCCTGCGGCACCATCGTCATCGACTCCACGCCCACGCATAGAAAGGCGTCGCCCATGCCGGCCTCAATCTGCGCGGCAGCGATATGCACCGCCTGCATCGACGAGCCGCAGAAGCGGTTGACCGTCATACCGCCCACCTCCTGCGGCAAGCCAGCCAGTAGGCCAACGATGCGCGCCAAATTGTTGCCCTGCGAGGCTTCGGGGTAGGCGCAACCCAGAATCACATCCTCGACCAGCGTGGGATCAACGCCGGTGCGCTTTAACAAGCCGCTTACTGCCTGTGCGGCAAGAGTGTCGGGACGCACCTCGGCAAGCGCGCCCTTGCGGGCAAAGTGAAACGGGGTGCGCGCGTAGGCAGCGATGACGGCTTTCATCCAACTCCTCCTCATTAACCTACCGACCGATCGGTAGTTTTTTGGGGCACAGAAAAGCACGCCGGAGCGTGCGGGTTACGACGGCATCAATACGGAATCGACTGCTTGATATACACGATGGCTTCGTCGAAATCCTCGATTTGACCGGTCATTCGCGCCGATAGCAGTGCGCCTTGGCAAGCAGCGAACACATAGGCAGCCAACGCACTGGCCGACACCGACGGCTTCGCGTTGTGCAGCAGCGCGCCGAGCACGCCGGTGAGCCACATCACCTGCGCGCTGCGCAGTTCGCGCACGGTCTGACGCAGGTCTTCGTTGATGCAGTCCCAGCCCGGCGCCAACGCGCCAGCAGGACAAACTGCGGCGCCGGCCTTCATCACTTGACGGCACATGCGGAAGTAAGCGTCGAGCGCGACATCGGCAGCGCGCGGCTCCGCAGCCCATTCGCGAAAGCTCTGACCCACTTCACGCAGCACCTCGATACCGAGCGCTTCCTTCGTCGGGAAGTGGTGATAGAGGCTTGCTTTGCGGATGCCGACCTGATCAGCCAAGTCCTGAAAACTGAAGCCCAGGTACGACCGTGTCTGAATCAGCTGACGCGCGGCGCCAACGATCTGCGCACGAGTCGATTCGACTGGTCGGGTGTGGGAGGCAATCAACATTTGCCTACCTTACGGTTGATTGGTACCGATGTCCAGCACTTTGCCGTCCAATCCCCTGCCCACAGTCGGCTACAGGACGACAGACCCGATGACGACCGAGTTCTAGTGCGGAGAGCCCCAGGGTCCGATGCTCCGGCACCGGTCCATTCGCGAGCAGATTCGCTCCCGGCGAAGGGGTATCGGGCGTCCCGAGGAACGGCAACTGACTGTTGTCGACGACGCAACCCTCGAACCCCCCACTATCGAGCTAAGGCGGGCTGTCCCCAGGCGCAGTTATCCAGGCACTATACATGCTACTCGTTCAGCTCTGCTTTCAGTACATGGTCAAGACCGTAATCGGCGACGATTTTCTGCTTCAAGACTACGGTCGAGCTGCCTCATTGGAGGGCAGATACTCGAAATGTTACCCCCCCTGCAAACCCAACTAGATTCCTCAAGCAAGCTCCTTCAGAGAGCGCATACAAGAGGAGCTCTTCCGCGAGCGCTGGCGTCCGACATAGACGACGGACGCATATCACATGCCGGCATTGGCGATTTAGGGTCATGTATTTCGGCCCTTTCACGAGTCCGCAGGGTGTGTAACAACCCTATTTCGACCCGCGCTCTTCGCCAGATACAGCGCCTTGTCGGCTTGGCGAATGGTGAGATCTGGATCCGAGTTGGTTCCTGGGTAATGGCTAACTCCAATTGAGACAGTTATGCATCCCGCCACTGAAAAATGATGAAGATTGACTTGGGATCGAATGCGCTCGGCAATTTTTACCGCATCTCTGAGCACTACATGAGGAAGTAGCATCAGAAATTCCTCTCCACCGGCCCGACAGAGCAAGTCCCCTTCGCGAGAACTCAAACGCATCATAGATGAGAGCTCAGCAATGACAGTGTCGCCGGCGGCATGGCCATGAACATCGTTCACTGCTTTGAAGTGATCAATGTCGATCGCGATGGCGGCGAAGCTTGCCTCCGTATCCTTCAAATCGGCGAGACCTTCTTCCAAGCCGCGCCGATTGAACAGTCCCGTCAGAGGATCGGTGAGCGTTGCCAGGTTCAGCTTCCCGATACGCTCTTGTAGAAATTTGAAGCTATTCAACACGGCCAGCTTGAGTTGAGCGGCCTCAAAATACCAAGCCGTCACAGCTTTAACTTTGACGATGGCTTGACCAACATCGCGGGCATGCGTGTTCAACGCAAGCTGCGAAAGCGGAGAAGAAAGCCAGCGCGCCAGCAGCCATATCGAGAGCAGAGTCAATGCGGCAAAAGGGGTAGTTCGCAGAACTACCCTGATCATAAGCTGCTTAAGCGGTTGAAGCGTTAGTTCCAGCGGGCGTTGTGTAACCACACCCCAACCGGCTTCCGGAACCGGCGCGAAGCCAGAGAGCATTGCTTTCCCTTCGCTATTGAGTATCTGCATAGCACCGGCACGTCCTTTTGCGACCGCATCCACCACTGGATTGTCCGAGACCGACTCGCCAATCCGCATAGAGTTGGGGTGATAGAGAATCTTGCCAGATTTGTCTATTACGTAGACATAAGACCCGTCTCTGTAGTAGTGGGCATCTAGCATTTCGTGCAGAATATTACGTTCTTTAAGATATATCGTTGCTGCAATATAACCGCTGTACTGGCCATTCTCGCCAAAGATTGGATGAGAAATGACCAACAGCATCCTACCGCTGGCCGACACAAAAGGATCGCTAACCATCGGAATTCGCCTCGAAAGCGCAGCCTCACTTGCTGAGCTTTTCAGCAATTTTCCGTTCAACTGTTCCATTTGCGGCGAACTCGAAAGAACGCGCCCCTCGTGGCTAACGACAACAACAGAATTGAAAACATCTCCTTGGTTCTTTAAGCGCCTTACCTCGTCGTACTGGAATGACATCGAATTGAAGTTCGATGCCATAAGCGAAGCACTGTATGCCAGCCTCTCTCGCGCGGAAGAGATAACGTAGCTAGTCGTTTGCGCAAGCTTTGCCGCGTACACCCTGTTCGATTCCAAGGTGTTCTCGACAAGCATTGACTTCTGAACTTGGTAGTTGGCGACCAGGGCATTGAAGAGCATCGCTAAAGCAGAAAACGTCCCTAGAAGAACGATCGAGCCCTGTAAGGTAATACGCTTGTCAAGATGATTCATAAGAGTATGGACCGCATGTCCCTGCTTGCGCCTCGGCGCGCCAATGAGGCTCTACCCATTTGGACTCCTGGGATCGCCCCTGCCTCCGATGCGCCTAATCATTGCACAGAAGGGATTTTCTACGAATGTGAAGCACCTGCCAATAAACTCTAGTCGATCGATGACTTCCCGCGCGCTACTTGCTCTCAGCCGACGCGTAGGCCCGCAAGAAAAGCGCGACCGTTTTGTCGCTACCGGAATCCGGCGATGGCCGTTGAAGTAAGCCATGCTCTGCCAAGATTAGCCTCAGAAACTTCTCGCCGTCGCCTGCGCTGTCCGAGGTTGGCGAAGCGTTTGCAAAGGCTTGCATTGCGCCGTCGCTGTACGGTCGCAGAATCGAGTTCCAGTGTTCCAAGTAAACAGCACTACTCAATTCAGACCGCATTAGCGTTTGGCAGAACTTCCGACAAGATGAATGCGTCGCAAGCGTTCCGAGACCCTCTGCGATGCTGTTCAGAGAATCGCTAAGCCCGACCGACCGCCGTGATTCAAACTTCGGTGGCGGCATCGAAGCCAGATGATCTTCCATGACCGCTTTGTAGAGACGCTCCTTATCGCGAAAGTGGGCATACACGGTCACCTTCGTGACGCCACAGGTGTCTGCGATCCGCTTCATCGTCGCGCGCTCGAAGCCCTCTTCAGCGAACACAGCACCGGCTGCATCCAGAATGCAGAGTCGAGTCTTTGCTCGGGCTGTCTCCCAGCGCAACGCCGTTCTACTCTCCGTGCGCTGGGGTCCGGTTGTACTCATGTCTGCCGGAACAGCGCGCTGGCATTCACGCCACCAAAGCCAAAGCCATTAGTCAGCGCGAACCTCATCGTGGCCTTCCGAGGTTTTCCGGCCACGATTGAAAGGCCCTCCGCCAACGGATCCGGACGAACGAGATTGAGCGTGGCCGGCGCGACCTGATCACGCAGGGCGAGCACGGTGAAGATGGCTTCTATGCCGCCAGCCGCCCCAAGCAGATGCCCGGTACTCGACTTGGTGGCAGAGATCAGAAGATCGGGGCGGGATCCAAACAGGGCGCGCATCGCCGCGAGCTCTGCCCGATCACCTACCTGCGTGGACGTCGCATGCGCATTGATGTGATCCACCTGCGCCGGCGTTATGCCTGCCTGCGCTAGCGCGATCTCCATCGCCCGCCGCGCACCACTGCCGTCGTCGGGCCCTGCTGTCAGATGGTAGGCATCGGACGTCGTACCGTAGCCCACCAGCTCGGCAAGCGGATTGGCGCCACGCGCCAAGGCGTGATCCAGCCGCTCGATCACCAGCAGCCCCGCCCCTTCGGACATGACAAATCCGTCCCGCTGCTCATCAAACGGGCGAGAGGCTGCCCGGGGTGAGCCGTTGAATGACGTACTTAGTGCCTTGGCAGCCGCGAAGCCGCCCAGGCTGACCCGGTGCATCGCCGCCTCCGCCCCACCGCACAACGCGATGTCCGCCTCACCGGACCGAATGAGACGCGCCGCATCACCAATGGCTTGGACACCCGCCGCGCAGGCCGTGACGGGAGCGCCCTGCGGACCTTTGAACCCGTAACGGATCGATGCCTGCCCAGCCGCCATATTCGCCAGGAAGGTGGGGGCAGTGAAGGGCGACAACCGGCCAGGCCCTCGGCTTTCGGTGGTGTGGACCGCATTGACGATGGATCCAAACCCGCCGATCCCGGTGGCAATCACGGTTGCCGTTCGCAGCCGCCCACGCTCATCGGCTACCCGCCAACCGGCCTGCTCAAGGGCTTCGTGGGCGGCGACCAGCGCGAACTCAACAAACCGGTCCATCTTCTTGAGGTCTTTCGGCGCGATGATGCCGGTCGAATCGAAACCCGCCTCAGGATCTTGAATGCGATCAGGCACGCGCCCGCCGACTTCGCATCCGGTTCCCGCCGCGAGATCACGACCCAGCGACCCGATGCCGGAGCGTCCCGCCAAGAGGCGCGACCAGACGGTTTCAACCCCGCAGCCGAGTGGACTCACGACGCCCATTCCGGTCACCACGATGCGATCTTTGTCGGCGATTTTCATAGCTTATCTCTCATATGGAAGAGGTCCGGGCCAATGTCAGGCGCCGCGGGTCTTTTCCGCTCGGACCTTGAACCAGATGGCATACATCGCCGGCAGGAACACCAGTGTCATCACGGTGCCGGCAATGGTCCCGCCGATCAGCGTGTAGGCAAGCGTTCCCCAGAACACCGAATGGGTCAGTGGAATGAAGGCAAGGACCGCAGCCAATGAGGTCAGGATCACCGGACGCGCCCGGTGAACCGTCGCCTCGATGATGGCGTGGAAGGTATCCATGCCTGCATGCTCATTTTCATGAATCTGACCGATGAGGATGAGCGTGTTGCGCATCAAGATGCCCGACAGCGCAATCAATCCCACCAGCGCGTTGATGCCGAACGCCTGTTGAAACACCAGCAACGTTGGCACTACGCCGATCAGGCCCAACGGACTGGTCATGAAGACCATGATCATCGCGGAGATGGACCGCACCTGCAGGATGATGATCAGCAGGGTCACCGCCAGCATGATCGGGAACAGCGGCAGCATGGCGCTCATTGCCTTGCCCGACTCCTCAATGGAACCGGCCTGCGCAATGGCGTAGCCCTCCGGCAGCGAGGCGATGAGCGGCTCAAGCTGCTTGCTGATCGCCGTGGATACATCCGGTGGCTGCAATGCATCGTCAATGTCACCGTGCACGGTGATGGTCGGAACCCGATCACGACGACGGAGCACCGGCTCTTCCATTCGAACCTCTACCGTGCCGATCTGGGACAAGGGCACGCGCTGGCCAGCAGCGCCGACCAACGTGAAATCGGCTATCCGCGCAGGATCCAGGCGTGTGTCCCCGCCTGACCGAGCGACAACCTCGACCGTGCGGATGTCCTCGCGCACGGCAGTGACCGGCACCCCGCTCAGGAAGAACTGCAGTTGCTGCGAGACGGACGCCGAGGTCATGCCCATCGCCTGCAAGCGGTCCTGATCCAAGGTGAAGTGGAGGGTCGGCGTGCGCACGCCCCAATCGCTGTTGACCGTGCGCATCATCGGGCTGGCGTGCATGATCTGCTCGACCTTGGCCGCAATGCCACGGATGACGTCCGGATCCGGACCACTGACACGGTAGGCCACCGGATAGGGCGAGTAAGGCCCAAATACCAGCTGCGTCACGCGCACACGCGCCTCGGGCGCCAGGCCCTCGGCTACCGCCTGACGGAGCTTGGCCTTCAGGGCATCGCGCTGTTCCTGGCTGTCGGTGCGCACCACGATCTTGGCAAATGCCGGATCCGGCAGTTCCGGTGAAATGGCGAGGTAGAACCGCGGTGCGCCCTGGCCGATGTAGGCCGTGACGATCTTGGATTCGTCCTGCTGCGACAGCCACTTCTCGACCTTGCGGGTTGCCAGGCTGGTCTGTTCGATTGCGGTGCCGTAGGGCATCTGCACCTCGACCAACACCTCTGGACGGTCGGAAATGGGGAAGAACTGTTTCTTGACCGACCCCATGCCCACCACAGCAAGCACGAACAGACCGATCACCGAACCTGCGGCAAGCCACTTACGCGCAATCACGCGCGCAAGGATCGAACGGAAACGGTTGTAGCGCGGCGTGTCGTAGAGACTGCTGTGACCGCCTTCCACAACCTTGAGTTCAGGCAGAAGCTTCACCCCCAGGTACGGCGTAAAGAACACCGCGACCACCCACGACACGATCAGCGCGATGCCCACGATCCAGAACATGTTGCTGGTGTATTCGCCCGCGGTGGACCGTGCAAAGCCATTGGGCATGAAGCCCACCGCAGTGACCAAGGTGCCGGCGAGCATCGGCGCTGCCGTATGGCTCCACGCGTAGGCTGATGCCTTGACCCGGCTGTAACCCTCTTCCATCTTCACTACCATCATTTCGATGGCGATGATGGCGTCGTCCACCAGCAGACCCAGTGCCAGGATCAGCGAGCCGAGCGTGATGCGGTCAAAGTTCTTGCCGGTTGCGGCCATCACCATGAACACAGCAGCCAGCGTCAGCGGCACCGCGGCCGCCACCACCACACCCACGCGCCAGCCCATGCTGACAAAGCAGACCAGCATCACCACCAGCAGCGCGGCGAAGAACTTCATCATGAACTCGTCCACCGACGAGCTGATGTTCACCGCCTGATCGGTGACCTTGTCCAGCGTCATCCCGACAGGAAGCCCGTCATTGATCTTCTTGACCTCCGCGTCGAGTGAGGCGCCAAGATCCAGGCCATTCCAGCCGTCGCGCATGACGATACCCAGCAGCATGGCCGGCTCACCGCCGTTGCGGATCATGAAGGTCGACGGATCCTCATAGCCACGCTTGACGGTGGCAATGTCCTGCAGTTTCAGGGTCTTGCCCTGCGCAACGATGGGTGTATCGCGGATCTTGTCCAGCTGATCCAGCGCGCCATCGAGGCGAATGAATATCTGCGGGCCCTTGGCCTCGACCGAGCCTGCCGGCGTCAGGGCGTTCTGCCCGTTCAGCGCCCCGAACACCTCCTGCGGCGTGATGCCGAGGTTCGACAAGCGTTCGTGAGACAGCTCCACATAGATGCGCTCGGATTGCTCACCGATGATGTTGACCTTCTTCACGCCCGGCACGTGCAGCAATCGCTGACGCAGCGTCTCGGCATCACGCGCAAGCAGCCGGAACGGTTCGCCCTTCGCTTTCAAGGCGAAAAGCGCAAACGTGACATCCGCGTATTCGTCGTTGACCATCGGGCCGATCACGCCTGCTGGCAGATTTGCGGCTTCATCAGCCATCTTCTTGCGCGCCTGGTAGAACTCCTCCTGCACCTGCGAAGGGGGCGTTCCGTCCTTCAGGGTCAGCGTGGTGAAGGACAAGCCAGGCCGCGTGTAGGTTTCGCTGCGGTCATACCAGCGCAGCTCCTGCAAGCGCTTTTCCAGCTTCTCGGCGACCTGGTCCTGCATTTCCGTGGGCGTGGCACCTGGCCAGGCCGTCACGATGGTCATGACCTTGACGGTGAACGCGGGGTCTTCTGCCCGGCCGAGCTGGAAGAACGAGACGATGCCAGCCACGGAGATCAGAAAAATCAAGAAGACCGTGATCGCGCGCTCGCGCACTGCAAGCGCCGATAGATTGAACCCACTCACAGATGGGCTCCGTTTGCAGTGGCGCCCTTGGCCGTGTCAGCCAGACGAACCACCTGTCCTTCGCGAAGCAGATGTGCGCCCAGGGCCGCCACGCGATCGGAGGCCTTCAGGGCGCCCTCGACCCAGGCCTGGTCATCGCCCAGCTGCTTGACGGCTACCGGCGTCCAGCTGGCTTTGAGCGGCTCACCGCTGATCACCCATACGCCGGTTCCGGTGCCGGGATCGAACAGCGCGCCCAGCGGAACCTCAAATCCGGCCGAGCCACCGGCAGGTGCTGTGCCTGCAAGCTCGATCGCCACCGTAGAACCCAACGGCAGCGGGATGCCCTCTTCCAGCGTGTAGCGGGCTTCGAAAGTCCGGGTGGCAGGGTCTGCCGATTCAGAGAGCACGCGCAACCGTGCGGGGATCTTGCCGCTGCCCCCGAACGAGAACGCCGAGGCCACGGAGCCGATCTGGGGACGCAGCGTCTCGGGCAGTTGGACCACTGCCTCCCTGCTGCCTGCACGGGCAAGCCGGGCGACGATCTGCCCTGCCGCCACCACCTGACCGGGCTCAGCGGAGATGGTCATGACCACCCCATCAGCATCGGCAACGAGCGCGGTGTATTGACTGGCATTACGCGCTACCCGGGCTTGCGCTTCGGCTGCTCTGAGCTGCGCTGAGGCCGCCTCTGCCGCCGCCTTGATCTGATCATAGGCCGACCGGGACACGACACCCTTGGCGGCCAGATCGCGATACCGCGCTTCGTCGGCAATGGCTTGGACGCTCTGCGCCCGGGCCGCAATCACCGCTTGCTGCTGGGACGCCGCTGCCAGATTCAGATCGATGGGATCGATCCGGTAAAGCACGTCACCACGCTTGACGGTCTGCCCGGTCTCGACGAGGCGTTCGGTGACCTTGCCTCCCACTCGGAACGCCAGGTCGCTCTGCACCCGTGCGGCGATGGTGCCCGTAAACGTGCGTGCGTTCCCAGCGCCCGTTTGGACCTGGGCAACCCGGACGATGGGGGGCGCGGTGCGGGGGTCGATGTCGTCCGACTTGCCGCAGGCCACGAGGAACAACGGAGCAACGCAGGAGATGGCTAGGACTACAAAGCGGCGACGCATATGGCCTTCCGGAGTGGGGTATCCGGACGCATTCTGTTCCTAGTGACCGCGATAGTCAATCGTCACACTTTATGGGGCCAGACTCCTCAGAACCAGCTCCTGCATTGCTTTGGGCGCCTCCTCATGCAGCTCTGACAAGTGAGGAAGCGTGACTGGATTCAGGTAAGGGACCAACACTTGGTGGACCGCGCGGCTGGTCTGATCGAGCGGCGTCTTGTTCTCGAACGCCCCGGAGGCGCGTCCCTCTTCCAGGATTTCTTCGACAAGTTGCCGGATGCGCCCTTGGTAGGCCTGGGTCGACGGCCATCGATCCGTCGCGGCCGCCACGGCAATTTCATACAGCCGGCGATCCTGGAGGAACAGACGAAGACTGGCGTCCACGATGGTGGTAAAGAGCACCCGTAGCCGATCCGGCGCAGCTGCGACCCCCTGCAAGGCGGCATGCACATCGCTTTCGATCTGGGCCAGGCAATTGGCACAGATCACCTCCCCGATTGCCTGCTTCGAGGCAAAGAACTTGTAGATGTAGGCTTTGGAGAAGCCGATGGCCTTGGCCAGGTCGGAGACCGTGGTCTTGTCGTAGCCGTAGTGGCTGAAATGGGCGGTGGCAGCTTCTATGATCTGGGTGCGTACGTCATGCTCAGCGGGGCCACGCCCGGCATCAAGCACTGCGGGAATTGAAGTAGACATCGGGCAAGAGTAGCCCCGCGCGGGGACGCTAGCAAATGGTGACCATTCGGGTATCAGTTCACAACCAGACATGGGGGCGTACCATAGTGTAAGGAATCGCAGCCTCGTTCAGGTATGTCGCCACGGCATATCCAAGCCTTCATCCTGCCACTAACGAGCGTCTGTGCCCGTGCCGCTGCCAACCACCAGAAGTCCGACCAAGTGTGCGCCATCCAATTTCGTTGCTCCTGCGCGCGCACCGCTATTGTCGTGACCTCGCCAAGGATGACTACGTGGGCGAGCTGTGCGTCATGCCTGTTTCAGTTGGCGTAGACTTATTTGCCAAAGTGATGCCTGCCTATGCGAAATGGACGTTGGACGAGGCTATTACCTGTTTAGCAGGACGGCGCGTACAGCTGAGGGGACGTCGGATGGGCACCGAAGTCAAGCATTTATGGAGAACGATCGCTGCTGTCGATCATAGCGTTCGCAGAGATCACCCATTTACTCGATTGCTGCAGACTTTCCCCACATCACCCCAGACCGCTCCCATTCCGTAATCAACACCGCACCCCAACTCCATTGTCATTCAGCCGCACGCGGTGCTGGCAGATACCGTCGCAGACGCACTACGCGTACGGGACTATGACTTTCTTCTCACTGCCATCCATGCCGGTAGAGAGAAGACCACGCTTGACCACGTAACGATCAATTTTCTCATTGCAGCCGTCCCGGCACCCGGGGAAGACCGAACTGGCGCATATCTCGCCCGAGCACGTGAGTTCAACTCAACGCTGAGTACAGTGGTTATGCTGTCAGACCGCGAAGAAAGCGCTAGGAAATCGCCCTCCGGTGCCATCCGGCTGGTCAAGCCGTTCACGCGGACGGAGCTTGACGTGATCATCTGGCAGGCCCTGGCGGTAACGTTCTGATGGCAGGAAAAAGGTCCCGCTCCGCTCGGGGATACTTTCCAGATACTCTCCAGCTCAATCGGTGGGGCAGCGACAGGCACCCGCCGGGTCTGGCGGAAATCTTTCACTAGGTCCCGTTTGCTGGCCGGGTCCTGCTTGGCGGGCCTTCCGCAACGAGCCGCGAGCCGACCCGTTCGCCGATAGTGCGGACCGGAGTGCTCCACGCGCGCATCCCTTGCCGACGCCCCATCGGTGGCGAGGACCGAGGCCAGCCCTTCTGGGGCTTCAAGGTATCGATTTATTTAGTCCTCATTGGGTCAAGGACGCGTTACGGACGAGCGACGCGTATTTCATGAGCGATTCGTTGCTTGAACAATATACGCCTGAAATGACTTCGACTGCGAGTAACGCGATGATCCAATCACCGTTTGAATTTCCCGACATCGCTGTGGCACGTTCGAGCATCGCATAGCTCCTTTTACGCAGCAGGAGCGATAGGAACGATTGTTCCACCGGGTCTCCTCAGCCCAATGCGACATTCCGCTCAAATCGCGAGTAAATGCCGGACCTACCAGCGGCTCGGCGACGACCTGGACCCGATGCCAGAACGCGCAGGTGTACTTTCTATTTGGCTGGCCTTCGCAGACCACTGACCGGTGCCCAGCCGATTCGCGATAGGCTACAAGTACCGAGGCCGACCGGCACGTACACCTGGGCTTAGCCCTCTTTAGGATGCAACCATTCATTCATTGGAGCAGCGGGCGCCATGGCAAAGCATCTCGCGGGTCTATTGGTGGCCGTCGTCGTCCTGTCGCAGGCGCCGCTGGCACACGCGGAAACCTCCATGGCGATCCAGGTGGACGTCGTCGTGGCCAAGGATATGGCGGCTCGCCATACGCCTGGTGCATCTGTCGCCGTGATCAAAGACGGTAAGGTGGTGCTCGAGAAGAGCTATGGGCTCGCCAGCGTCGAACTGAACGTGCCAGCGACGAACGCGACGCTGTATCCGCTCGCTTCCACGACCAAGGAATTCACTGCCGTAGCGATCATGACACTGGTCGAGCAAGGCAAGCTCGCGCTCGACGATCCGGTCAGGAAGTATCTTCCGGAACTCCCCGCCTCATGGATGCCCGTCACGATCCGCCACTGCCTTTCCCACACATCCGGCCTTCCCGACAATGTGGTGGACGATACCGTCAACGTGCTGCCATTGGCGGGTACGCGTGCGGACCTCATGGCCTTGCTTGCCAGCAAGCCGGTCAAGGCGCCAGGCACGTCGATGGCTTACAATCAGACCGGCTACATGTTGCTCGGCGACATCATCGCGCGTGTCAGTGGCATGCCTTACCAGCAATATGTCGACGACCGCTTGCTGAAGCCGCTGGGCATCACCGGCTTGAGATGGGGTGATACGTGGACGCTCGTGCCGGGTCGTGCTTCGCTGTATACCGCCCTGCAGCCGACGGCCGATCACTCGAAGCTCCAGCTTGATGCGAAGGGTTCGCCCGTACTTTCCACCGACGGCATCCACCCATTCGGATCGAAAGTAGCGACGGAATGGCTGCTACCCGCCGCAGGACTGAGCGGCAATATCGAGGCGATGGCCACCTGGGAGAACGCGCTATGGAGCGGCAGGATCATCAAGCCGGAAAGCCTTGCCTTGATGGCGAAACCCTACGTGATGACGGACGGTAAAACCGGCGACTTCGGCCTTGCGCTCATGCACGACAGCCAGCAGGGACGTGTAACGATACACACCGGAGGCGGCGCGGCCGTCTGGATCACCACGATCCCCGATCGAAAACTGACGGTAATCGTGCTGACGAATCTCCAGGCATCGCAGCCTTATAAGCTGGTCGCAGGCATCCTCGATGCGTACCTGGGCAACCAGCACTGAGATCGCCCCTGACAAACTTAATAAATATTCATGTACCCAGCCATGATAGACGGAAAAAATTGTCGGAAACCTACGCGTCACGCACAATGCCAGCGTCACCGGGACAGTCCTCAGATCTATCCTTCCTGACCGTGCTTAATGGAACGATTATCGGTGCTGCGCCAGGGCATTCGCCCGCCAGTTCATCAGAGGCGTCGTGGACATGTGGGTAGCGATACTGAGGGCAACAACTGTAATGACGCTGTCGGCCACGGACTTTCCTACGATGCCAATCAGGTGATGCGTGAGGGCAAAGGCGAGATAGTTAAGACTTCCAAGGCCACGAATCCCAAACCATCCAAATAGCAATCTCCGCTGCCAAGGAAGGCGTCAACCGATGGTGGTTATCCATACGGCCAGTGGGCGTATGACGAATAATAGCGCGAGCGCTCTAAATACGCCGGTCATGCTGAAAACCGGCCATGCAAGCACACCAACCACGAAGACGAGGGCGCTGCCGATGAAGCGCTCTATGGTGTCTCCGAAGGAAAGCGCATCAGACACCATCCAGCCGACAGTTTGCGCTGGGTGATGTGGGCCTGCCGTGCCGCGCTCATTGGGGCGGACTAGAGCGTGTTATGAACTTTGAGGCGGTCGGGCTAGTGTATGCGGATGACCTTACGCAGGCCGTATCCGAGCGAGATTTCCGACGAAGAATGGGCCTTTGCCGCGCCCTACCTGACGCTGATGGAAGAGAAAGCCCCACAGCGCAAGTATGAACTGCGAGCAATGTTCAATGCCTTGCGCTGGATGGCACGTGCCGGAGCGCCTTGGCTACTGCTTCCCAATGATTTCCCGCCCTAGGAAGCCGTCTACCAGCAGACCCAGCGCTGGCTTCAGTCCGGATGCTTCGAGGCGATGGCCAACGATCTGCGCTCGGTGCTACGGGTGGCCCAAGGCAAGCAAGGACAACCCAACGCGGTGGTCCTGGACGGCCGTACCCTGCAGTCGACCCGCGAGAGCGGACCACCCGCAGGCTATGACGGCTACAAGCTCAAGAAGGGCAGCAAGGTGCACATGGCGGTGGATACGCTAGCCACCTGCCTGCCGCGCAGGTCACGCCCGCCAACGAGCAGGAGCGTGCCCAGGTCCGTGCACTGGCGCAGGAAGTGCAGCATGTCAGCGGTCAGACGGTAAAGGTCGCCTTCGCAGATCAAGGCTATACCGGCCAGGAGCCGGCGCAAGCGGCTCGGGAAGAAGGCATCGACCTCCATCATCAAGCTGGCCGAAGCGAAGAAGGGCTTCGTGCTGCTGCCGCGCCGATGGGTGGTCGAACGCAGCTTCGGCAGGGTCAATCGCTTCCGGCGGTTGGCGCGTGACTACGAGCGGCTACCGGAAACCCTGGCGGGTCTGTACTTCGTCGCCTTCACCATCCTGATGCTCAGCAATGCCGCAAACCGCACGTTGATGGACTCGACCTGGATGATCCGATCAATGCCGCGTTCTGGAACGATGCGGCGCTGCGCGCTGCCACCGAAACCACCCTGGCACCGTCCCAAGTGGATGCCGATGCCTACACCGCGATCTTCTACGCCGGCGGCCACGCGACGACGTGGAACTTCCCAGACAACGCCGAACTGGTGGCCATCGCGGCGGTCTGCCACGTCCCGGCCGGGCTGGTGAACGTCAAGCTGTCAGACGGCCGCTATCTGGTCGATGGCAAGGACGTGTCGGCCTTCACCAACGACGAGGAACGCACGGTCGGCCTGTACGACACCGTGCCGTTCCTGCTGGCCGATGCCTTGCAGGAGCGCGGCGCCCGGCATATCCCGGCACCGAACTTCCAGACGCAGGTGGTGGTGAGCGAGCGGCTGGTGACGGGCCAGAATCCGGCTTCGGCCAAGGGCGTGGCCGAGGCGATGCTACCCCTGCTGGCAGCGGGTCGGGCCTGAGCCATGAACGAGCGCATGCCCTTCGTCATCTATGTCTTCGCGCTGTGCGCGTTCGCCCTGGGCTTCACCGAGTTCGTCACCATCGGACTGGTGTCCACTATTTCCGCTGACTTGCACGCCAGCGTCAGCCAGGTGGGCACGGCAGTCACGGCCTACGCGCTGGGCGGGGTGATCGGTGCGCCGGGCTTTCTGGCGCTGGCCACGCGCTGGCCGCGCAAGCGGCTGCTGCTGGTGGCGGAGGCGCTGTTCACGCTGGGCAACGCGGTAGTCAGTCTGTCCGATGCGCTGACGCCCATGCTGGTGGCCCGCTTCGCGGCGGGCCTGGGACATGGTGTCTTTCTCGCCGTGGCGTCCAGTGTCGCCCCCCAACCGGCGGGACGCCATCGTGCCGGTGCGGCGGTGGCCGTGGTATTTGGCGGCCTGACGCTGGCCCTGGCGCTCGGCGTTCCGCTCGGCACCTACCTGGGCAGCGTGTTGAGCTGGCAGGTCATCTTCATGGCAGTGGCCGCGAGTGGCGCGATTGGCTTCCTGGGCCTGCTGGCCCTGATGCCGACGGATCGGGACGACGCCTCGGCGCAGGCCAACGCGATGGATGGCCTGAAAGCCATGTTCAATCCGCGCCTGCTGGCCGGAGCCGGCATTACCGTGCTGGCGTATGCGGGGTCGTTCGCGCTTTACACCTACATTTCGCCGATCCTGCTACAGGAGACGAACGTCAGCGAAAGCACGGCCAGCCTGCTGATGCTGGGCTACGGCGTGATGGCCGCCATCGGCAACATCTGGGGCGGATGTCTGACCGACCGCAAGGGCGCGGACTTCGCGGTGATGACCGTACTGGTGGGCCTGGCTGTGGTGCTGCCGGCGATCTGGGCATCGGCACCGTCGTTGCCCTTGATGGTACTGCTGACGGGCCTGCTGGGTGCGCTGACCTATGCGGCGGTGCCAGCCTTGCAAGCACGGGGGATCGGACTGTCGCATATCCACGCGCCGCAAGCGCCAGCAGTGGCCGCAGGTCTGAACATCGCCGGCTTCAATGGTGGTATCGCGCTGGGTCCGCTACTGGAGGGGGCAGTCCGGAGATGATGGGCCTGACCTGTACCGCCTGGGTCGGTGCGGTTGCGGTGGGGCTGGGTATCGCTTGGATGCTCTGGCAGATGCGGCGTCCCGCGTTCTTGGCCGGAAGACTTCATGGATAGGTGAATGATGGAGCTTCAGCATTTGCATTTTTCTCACGCGGTTGCCGAAGAACTGCACTGCGCCCGTGCGGCGGAGAAACTGCATGTCGAGCAATCGCCACTGTCACGGGCCATCAAGGAACTGGAAGAAGAACTGGGCGTGGTGCTGTTCGCACGAACGACGCGCAGCACACAGCTGACCCGTGCGGGCAAGCTGTTCTTTGAGCATGTGCCTCGCGTCTTCTCTGCCTTGCAACAGGCCCGCGACAGCGTAAAGGCCGCCGTCAACGGTTTCCGCCGCCAGTTGCGCGTTGCCCTGTCCGACGGCATGACGCCCTCGCGCCTGCCGGCTTTGCTTGCACTTTGTCGGCAGGAAGAACCTGAGGTCGAGACGCGGCTGTTCGAGATTCCGCTATCCCAGCAGATCAAGGGACTGCATGACGATCTGCACGACCTGGAGTTCGCGCAATCCGATGAGGTGGGTGGCGGCGCGGCCGGCTATGCCGGGCTGGAAGACGACGTGGACTACCGCTGCGGCCGCATCTTCGCCGGCGCGGCGATGAGGACGCTACTGGGCGTCGGTGCCGAGCCGACCGTGCCGGAGAACCGCCTGGATGGCGACCGCATCATCATCGCCGCGCGGGGACGCGAGCAAATGGTGACCATTCGGGAATCAGTTCACACCAGGCCGGAAATTCGTGACCCTTGACTTCCTTGGTCACTCGACGAAAAATCCGGGAAACCCTGCTGGATGACGGGAACCTGACATCAGGCAATCCTCGACACTACGCCGGGCCAATCACGCCGGTAGGAATGACGTCTGGGTCCCAGATATCTCCTCACGCGCGAACTGTCGGACCGACATTTGCCTGTGGAGGGCAAGCAATGACCACGAAAACGATACTCGCACTCGCGTTGTTGGGTGCTTTGGCCAGCGTGTCTGACAACGCAAGCGCCGCTGCATTTCAGTTGAAAGAAAAGAGCGCCAAGGGGCTAGGACGGGCGTTCGCGGGCTCTATCAGCGCGCCAGGGGACGCATCGGTCATTGCCGACAACCCTGCAGCAATGCGCTTGCTGGATGGTCGGGTATTTCAAGCCGATGCAAGCGTTGTGAACTACACGATCGACTTCAAGGGCCAAGGCCGCGACGCGCTGGGCCGTCCTCAATCGGGAAGTGATGGGGGTGACGCGGGTGACACGAGTCCGGTCCCTGCACTGTATTTTCACACCCCTTTGGGTGAAAAGGCTCACCTTGGGCTTTCGGTGACGGCACCTTTTGGCTTCAAGACCGAATACGACAGCAACTGGATTGGCCGATACAACGGGATCAAGACGGAGATCAAGGCCGTCGACCTAGGCGTCTCGTTCTCCTATGACGTAAATCCCTACGTGTCCTTCGGGGCCTCTGTCTTCCTCGAACGCGCAGAAGCCGAGCTCTACGATGCCGTCGACTTTGGTGCGGTCTTGGCCGGTGCGAGAGCGCCTGGATTTTCTCCAGGAAGTGCCGATGGCTACACCCGCATCGAGGCCAAGGACGATGCCGTTGGCTTCACGCTGGGCGGTCTTTTCACGCCAGTGGAAGGAACCAATATCGGTATTGCTTACCGGTCCAAGGTCGACCATAAGCTCAACGATGCGGATATCAGCTTCGGCGTTCCAGGCAGTGCCGCCCCGTTCTTGGCAGCGGCCCGCCCGGGATGGTTTGTCGACACACAAGCCAGCACAGCGCTCAATCTTCCCGCCACGCTGACCGGCAGCATCAGTCATCGAGTCAATGATCGCTGGACGGTCATGGCCGATGTCACCCGCACAGGCTGGTCCAAGTTTGCGGAAGTCCGGCTGGACTTTGACTCAGCCCAGCCGACGCGGACGCTAGACTTCGGCTATCGCGATACGACCTTCGCCTCGATCGGCGCAGAGTATCGCTACAACGAGAAGCTGACGCTGCGCGCGGGCTTGGCGACTGATCAAAGCCCCGTTACCGACGACATCCGCGATGTCCGCGTACCAGATACCGACCGCAAATGGGTTTCCCTGGGAGCGACCTATCGGGCGTCCGAGTCGGCTGAATACAGCTTTGGCTACACACACCTCTTCCTCGACGAGCCTAAGGTGTCGCTGGTGTCGGCGACGGGCAGCACGCTGAAAGGCAAATACGATGTCGGCACGGACATCGTGGCGTTTTCAGCTGCCTACTACTTCTAACGAACCGGGCGGGTCCCCTCCCGCGTCCGTAGGCTGGCGGCGAAAGCCGCCAGCCGCCTTCGCTCTCGACACTAGGAATCAAGTGGCCCCCTGCGCCAGAGCAGCCACCTCCGCTGCTGACGTAAAGCCACTGCGTGTGCCCACACACTGGAGGCATGAGGTTGGCAGAATCCATTCACCTATCGCACCTTGGGTTCGCGGGAAGGCATCCCGCTGATCATGTTCAACCATTGGGTCCGTGCCAAGACCCCCGTGTCTGACCAGCACCGTCGTCTCGACAGGTTTCAAGATCCCAGGCTAGCGGGCGTCGCGACGAAGTGTTTGAGGCGGCTTGCCGAAGCCCCGCATGAACGCCTCGCGAAGATGGCGACGATCGCGAAAGCCCGTTTCGCGTGCCACCACCTCCAGCGGATAACGGCTGCGCTCGATCATCAAACGCGCCGCCTCCAAGCGCAGACGCTCTACCGCCTTGGCTGGTGACTGGCCGGTCTCGGCCGTGAACACACGGCTGAACTGGCGGGGGCTGAGGTTCGCGGCCGCGGCGAGTTCTTCCACACTCAGCGACTGCGCCAGGTGGCTGCGTGCATGCTCCAGCGCCCGTGCGATGCGGTCCGAGCGCGGCGCAAGATTCAGGATCTCCGAATGCTGCGACTGGCCGCCCGAGCGGCGCTGATGCATGACCAGGCGGTGCGCCACTGATCGCGCCACGTCGTCGCCCAGGTCTTTCTCGACGAGGCCGAGCGCCAGGTCCAGTTCGGCCGTCATGCCCGCCGAGGTCCAGATTGGGTCATCGGCAATGAAGATGCGGTCTGGCTCGACTTGGACATCGGGATACCGCTGTTGCAGTGCGTCCGCATAGGCCCAGTGGGTCGTGGCGCGTCGCCCTGCCAGCAGGCCGGCCTGGGCCAATACGAAGGCTCCGGTGCACAGCCCCACCGTCCGACGTGCCCGAGCGCTGCACTTTCGCAACGAATGCAGCAATTCGGATGGAGAGGGTTCGGCCAACGGGTCGATCACGCCCACAACCAGCCAGGTGTCGGCCGTGCTGCGTGCGGTGAAGGGACGCGTCTGCAATGCCGTGCCTAGCGATGTCTTCACGCTGCCGCCGGGCACCGAGTGGCAAGTCACCTCGTAGAAGGACTCGCCCGCCACAAAGTTGGCGAACTCAAAGACTGCCTGCGTGGCCAGCGCCATCATCTGGAAGCCGGCCGGCAGGACGTACCCCACTCTATGCATTCTCCATCTCCGTAGCCAATGGCATAAAACATGACTATACGCGTCATTTACGCCACGCGCCGGGAGGCGAAAGATAGGCTCACCGCAACCACCAACCAAATGCCACCATGACACAGACGAACCCAGGCACCGCCCTCATCACCGGAGCCTCCTCCGGCATCGGGGCCCTCTACGCCGACCGCCTGGCGCGGCGCGGCTATGACCTCATCCTCGTGGCCCGCAACCGCGAGCGATTGAACCCGCTGGCTGCGGAGATCAGCAGCCGCCACGGACGCGCGGTGGAGGTCTTCCCGGCCGACCTGAATAATCCGACGGCCCTGCGCAGCGTGGAGGACAAGCTCAAGCGCGATGCCAGCGTCACCCTGCTGGTCAACAACGCAGGCATCGGCACGCACACGTCGCTTTTGGAGAGCGACGTGGACCAGATGACGCGCATGATCGAGCTCAACGTCACTGCGCTGATCCGGCTGAGCTACGCGGCGGTGCCCGGCTTTGTGGCGCGCGGCAACGGTGGGTTGATCAACATCGCCTCCCTCGCAGCCGTCTCGCCGGAGACCTTGAATGGCGTGTATGGCGGCAGCAAGGCGTTCGTGTTGGCCTTCAGCCAATCGCTACAGCACGAATTGGCCAGCAAGGGCGTGCGGGTGCAAGCCGTGCTGCCAGGTGCGACGGCCACCGAGTTCTGGGCACGCGGCGGCCTTCCAGTGGAGCACCTACCCGCGCAGATCGTGATGCGTGCCGAAGACCTGGTGGATGCCGCATTGCAGGGCTTCGAGCGCGGCGAGTCGGTGACGCTCCCTGCACTGCAGGACAGCGCCCTCTGGGATGCCTACGAAGGCGCGCGCAAGGCGATGGCCCCGCACCTGTCGAGCAACGAAGCGGCATCTCGCTACCAACCCTTGCGCTGACATCAGCATGAAGGCGCATGGTGCGCCAGTAAGCATGCCCGCATCCATGGCCCCTGGGCCACGTCCCTCAGACAGTTCAAGGAAGCCCCAGTGTCAATTACCCGCAATGACTCACTTTCCGCAATCACGATTCCCGGGACCCAGGAAAACTTTCTCGATCCGCTCGGATCAAACGGGAGAGACCTGGGGCAATTGCGCTATCTCTCGGGTGGAATGGGGCCGCCGTTGGTCCTGCTGCACACCGTGCGCACCCAGGCCGAGCACTTCCGTCACCTAATCCCGCTGGTCCAAGGGCGGTACACGGTATATGCGCTCGACCTCCCTGGAATGGGCTACTCGCAGATCGTGCCGGGCGCCTCTTACGAGGAGCCGGCCATGCGCGAGGCGGTCAAGAGCCTCATCACCCGACTCGACTTGCGTGACGTAACGCTGCTCGGCGAGTCGATGGGCGCGACACTCGCCCTCACCACCGCGGCCGATCTGCCCGAGAGAGTGCGGCGTGTGGTGGCGATCAATGCCTATGACTATGCCGCCGGCATCAAGCGCTCCAGCCTGCTGGCCCGGTTCGTCGTGACCGGCGCGCTGGCGCCGGTCGTCGGCCAGGCCATCGCGGGCGTCCAACCCAAGCCGATTGTGCGCGCCGTGCTCCGTGCGGGCCTTGGCGAGAAGGCCGCCCTGCGCGATGACTACCTGGATGAACTGTTGAAGGTCGGAAGACGGCCCGGCTATCCAGTCGTCGCCCGCGCCGTGTACGGCAACCTGCCAAGCCTTATCGCGGCCCGCGCTCGCTATCCCGAAGTTAAGGCGCCCATCCATCTCATTTACGGAGAGACGGATTGGTCAAGACTCTCCGACCGGCAAGCCAACAAGCAGCTCCTGCCCGCGGCCGATTTTCTCCAGGTGCCTGGTGCTGGTCACTTCATCGTCCTCGAGCGGCCGGACGTGGCTGCCAAGGTGTTGAACGACGCGCTGTGAGTCGAGAGCGCTCCGAAGCCCAACCCACGACTTTGCGGGAGTACAGGTCCAGCACCACGGCCAGGTGCATCCCGCCGTCGTCGGTGTGAATATAGGTGATGTCGCTGACCCAGGATTAGATAGGCCGCTCGGTGCTGAAGCTCTGATTGAGCAGGTTTTCAGCCACCGGAAGATTGTGCCGAGGGTTGGTCGTCGCCTTGCTCTGGTCGAGGGCTTGCGGCGATGCCATGTGTGGAAGCCGGTTCGAGAAACCTCAAGCACACGACACATCAGCGCTACCGAGTGCTCACCAATATGGTCGGCGAGCATGGCGCACTTCACTTGGAACCTTACGCGAAATGTGCCAACACTTTTTTAGGAAGTCGTTCTCTTCGGACAACCGCGCCACCTCGCGCTTGAGCTTGGTCAGGTCCGCCTGGGCCGTGCGTTGCTCCTCGCTGAGCGAATCTCTTGTAGGCGGGCTCGCCGCGTGTAGAGCTGCTGAGCCTGCAGGCCGAGATCTTGTGCGGTCTGGGCTGCACCATCGCGCCGAGCGCGCTCCAGAGTCTGCACCTTGAACTCCTCGCCATAGCGTTTACGAGTGCTCGACTACTAGGACGGCCGGTTCGACGACAAGGGCGAAGCCGGAAAGACATCGCATCGCGGGGCCTGGGGGAGTTGGTTCCAAACGGGCACCAGATGCCGCTCAGTCAGCACCGAAGGACAACGGCTACTTAAGTGCAGCAGCGGCAGGGCTCCCGGGACGCCCTGGCATGTATCGATTGCTATGCGATCAACTCACAGTCGACCACGCTGTCCATGAGTTGGCGCAATGCCTTGGCTTGGGTCTTGCCGAATTTTTTTTCAAACTCGGCTTGCGCACGATCCCACTCCTTGCGGCCCGCGGCGACCTTATCCAATCCGGCTTCCGTCACCTCGACAATACGCGCCCGGCGGTCCGCTTTGCTGACGCTGATCTTCACCAGCCCATCCCGCTGCAGCGGCCGCAAGTTGTTACCGATAGTCGCAGGATCCATCACCATCAATCGCGCAAGTTGCAGCATCGTCACCGGCCCCCCGTGCTTCAGGTGTCCGAGCATCGTAAATTGCGTGGCACGGATACCTACCGGTGCAAGGCAGGCATCGTAGAATTTGGTGATGTGCCGCGCAGCCTTCCTTATGTTGGCACAGTTGCAGCGGGCAGGAATGTAGTTTTTGTCAATCATGAATCAGCGCTATGGGGGAGCGGCCGGACTGCGGCCTCATCCCCGCGATACTACTCGCTCAACACGATTCCGGAAACCGACAAGTTCTTCTGATCCACCACGGAATAATCGCCGGCACGCCCGTCCAGCGGCCGCATTCACGAGTGCTTCCTCGCCTCGATCAGCGTTTTGTCCAACGGCGCGGTGAACACGTTCCAAGGGCAGTCCGCCGCAACGTGGAGACTCACGCCGGAGTCGCGCGCGGTACAGCTCACGCGGATCCCTACGCTCCAAAATGACCGCCCATCATTCTGCCTGGGGCAGAGTACGACCGCTCACGCGCCGCCGATCCCGGGATAATCAGAATATCCTTCCGCTCCTCGGCTATAGTAGTTTTCCACGGTTGGTTTGCGTAGGGCATATCCTTTGGCAATTCGTCGAGGCAAGTCCGGGTTGGCGATGAAGGGACGGCCAAAGGCGACTGCATCGGCTTCGCCGCGTTCGACCGCGCGAAGCGCGCTTTCGCCGGTGAAATCGGAATTGAGCACGAGCGGGCCTGAGAAGACCTTCCGGATAGCGGGGGCTATCAGCGGCGCTGCGATCGCCCGGTAGGTGCTCTCCCCCTGCGGCTCCCGCAGTTCGAGAAAGCCGATGCCGATATCCGAGAGGAGCTCGGCAGCGGCCGTGAAGAGAGGTTCGGGATGGCTGTCATTGACGCCTTGCGTCTCGCCGTTGGGCGAAAGCCGAACGCTGGTGCGCCCGGGACCGGCGACCTCGGCGATCGCTCGCGTGACCTCGCCGAGCAGCCGAATGCGGTTCTCGATGGGGCCACCATAGTCGTCCGTGCGCAGGTTACTGCTGTCGCGCAAGAACTGGTCGATCAGATAGCCATTGGCGGCGTGGAGCTGCACCCCATCGAACCCCGCGCGCAACGCGTTAGCGGTCGCACGGCGATAGTCATCGAGCAGGCGTGGCATTTCAGCGACGGCCAGCGGTCGTGCGGAGGCATAGTCTTGCTTGCCGTCATAGGTATGGGCTTGCCCAGGTGCGGTGGTCGCCGATGAGGAAACCGGGCTCGTACCGTCCAGATAGCTTGGATGGACGACCCGGCCCATGTGCCAGAGCTGGGCGATGATGCGGCCGCCGGCGTCATGCACCGCCTGGGTGACGGGCTTCCACCCTTCGACTTGTTCCTCCTCCCAAAGACCCGGGGCATAGGGCCAGCCCATCCCCTCACGACTGATACCTGTCGCCTCGCTGATGATGAGTCCGGCCTCGGCGCGCTGTCGATAATAGTCGGCCATCAGCGGGGTCGGCACGTGTGCTCGGGTGGCACGCCCGCGGGTCAGGGGCGCCATCAAAATTCGGTTGGGGACTTGGATTGCGCCCAGCCGCAGAGGATCGAACAAATTCGCCACGCTACTTCTCCCAGACCTCAGGTGTGAGCTGGACCCGGCATGTTATGCACCGGGACCCGTTGATCAGGCCGTTATCGCCCGGATATGACGATGGATCAGCCTTCCATCGATCTTCCCCGCCCGCAGTTCGGCTAGGCCCTGGTTCAGCAACTCGATCGGTGCGACGGCAGTCGGGATTGGTTTGATGCGCCCGGCCCGCGCATGGTCCACGAGCTCGCGCAGCTCGGCGGGCGAACCGCAATATGAGCCCTGGATCCTGAGCTGCCTCGAGGAGAGCGCGGCGACAGGCAGCTCGATCAGGCCGCCGAACAGACCAACGCCCACATAGGCGCCACCATTGCGGAGCAGAGAGAGCGCTAGCTCGACTGTTTGATGAGAGCCGACGAAGTCGACGATGCCGATAAACC
Organism: Stenotrophomonas sp. SbOxS2; assembly: GCF_013416715.1. NCBI lineage: Bacteria > Pseudomonadati > Pseudomonadota > Gammaproteobacteria > Lysobacterales > Lysobacteraceae > Stenotrophomonas > Stenotrophomonas sp. SbOxS2. The sequence continues at coordinate 816,095 of NZ_JAAVXD010000005.1, read as the reverse complement.
CGCCGGTATCGGCGAGAAGCCGCTCACCGACACCCTCGGCGCGGCTGTTGACCGCCTTGTCCGCCCCGAAGTTGTTGGTCGCGGTAGCCAGCTTCGCATCGTCAATGTCGAAGATCGCGACCTTGCTTTCGTTCAAGCCCTTTTCGATGGACAGCGCCATCGTGCCGACGCCGCCAGCACCTATGATTCCGATCCAGCCATCCCGCCGAGGCAGCTTGGCGAGCGCAGCATAGGCGGTCAGGCCGCAGCACGCGAAGATCCCTGCGTAGTCTTCGCTCAGGCCCTCGGCTGGAACCAGATATTTACGGTCGCGCACGACCAGCTTCTCGGAATGCCCGCCCGGGCGCTGCATGCCCAGGGATTGCGGCACAGGGCATTCGTTGTCGCGTTCAGCAAGACAGGCATGACATTCACCGCAGCCGATCCATGGGTAGACCACGACTGGTCTGCCGATATCGGCCTGCGTGTAACCCGAGTCCGGGCCGAAAGCGGCGATCCGCCCGAAAATCTCATGGCCCAGCGATGTGGGAAGATTGATGCCGAGCATGGCTACGGGCAAATTGCCCGCGCCCCCGAGACTGACATGCCCCTCATGGAAGTGGGAATCCGAGTGACAGAGACCGCAGGTGATGACGTCCACCACGATCTCCGATCCTGTCGGCGTCGGGTCCGCGATTTCGTTGCAGACGATGGGGCCATTGAATTCCACGAGCTGGTAGGAGCGCATAGTTCCTCTCCTATGGGGCTTCTTGATCACTGAGCACACTCCCGGACGCGGACCAGTTCTTCTGGGCGACCGCCGAAAAATCGGAAGGCTTGCCGTCGAGCCGCTCCATCCGGCGCGTGGACCAAACGTCGATGGCTTGCGGATCAAGCGGCGTGGTGAACACGTTATTGACGAGCGAATATTCCGCAGCGAGCCGACCGACCGGCGCCAGCGCGGCGGTGTCGATGCGTCCGCCTTCGAGATAGACGTCATCGCGGATGTGGAAGCGCACAACGCGGCCCCAGACGACATGATCTTCATAGTCGCCGACCGTGAAGTACCGCTCGAGCTTGCACTCCATCGATATCGGGGCGAGCGCCACACGCGGCACTCTGACGACTTCGCTCTGGGCCTTTTCGAGGCCGGCCTTCTCGAACTCATCCTCTTCGGATGGAAACTCCATAGCCGTCTTGTGCATCGCGCCGGCGAGCGGAAGCGTAACGAGGTTGGTAACAAACTCGCCCGTATCGCGGATGTTGACGAAGCTATCTTTGAGCGTAACGCCGTCCGAGCGGTGCTGCATAGTGAGCGAGAGCACAGGTGGCTTGCGGCCGACCACGGTGAAGAAGGAGAACGGAGCGAGATTGGCCACGCCATCGCGCGACAACGTACTGACCCAGCCGATGGCGCGGGGCACGATCGTCGCAATCAGAAGCTTGTAGGTGTGTTCGACATCCAGATCGTCGGCGTTGATGATCACGCGACCTCTCCCTGAGCGTCTTCGCTTTCGAGGAAATAGCCGGGGCCGAGCAAGGGCTTGAGCGTCTGACCCATCTTCTTGGAGAAGAAGATCGCAGCCTCCATCGGCCGGTGGTGGATGGCGATATGGGCGATTGCCCCATCATCATCACGCGTCAGGATCGTGATCCCGGCGAATTTCATCCCTTCATGGGCCTCGGCCGTCCATTCTAAATACTGCTTGTTTCCGGCCGAGCTCTGATCGGTGAAGGTCAGCGAACTGTAGATCTTGCTTCCCGTCTCCATCACGCGCTGCACGTTCTCGCGGCCCTGGACCGGCTTGATCAGCGTTACCGCCTCGAGCACGACATTGGCTGCAAGGGCTTGCCCGAAGGCCGTTTGCGTCTTCTTGGCGAAGGCAGAGCGCCAATCGGCAGCCGAGGCATGAACCTCACCTCCGGCAAGGCCGACGCTTCGGATCAGGGATGCCACGAGCCGTGCGATTTCGGCCGGCTGCTCGACATGCGCCCAGTGGCCGGCCTCGGCCACTGTTTCCAGCACACCATGCTCGAAGTGATCCGTCACCAGAGACGCTATGTCTTCGGTGACGAACGTATCCGAAGCCCCCCGGATTACAAGTACGGGGCCAGGGAAGTCGCTCTTGGATTGGCCCGTTTCGTGGCCGCCGTTCCAGACGTCGACCAGACGAGCGACGACATCGGGGCGGACCAGAAGCCCCAGCGTGGCGAGCATGTCCAGCCGATCGTCTGACAGACCGTGCGACAGTGCAGTGCGCAGCTGACGCTGAATATCCGCTTGCCCGCCAGAGGAGCGGAAGGGCGCGACTACCTCGTCAGGCGCGCCGACGCCCGCCAGCGGCACGGGGGTTATAAGAACCAGTCCTTTAACGGCGGCCGGGCGAAGTCGCGCGACGAGCTCAGCCACCTGCGCGCCCATACTCTGGGCGACGATCACGAGTTCGCCGTCGATTGAATCGACAACCGAAGCGAGGTCCTGCGCATAGGAGTCGAGACTGATCGACTCGGGCTCTGCCTCCGATCCCCCCATGCCTGGCAGATCGATGGCGGCGGTTGTTATGCCCTCGCCGCTGAGGTTCTCTGCAACCTCAGACCAGATTTGTCCAGCGTCGAGAAATCCGTGAATGAGTAGCGCGACGGGACGCCCCTCACCGCAGACATTCGTAGGTAAAGCTGCCTTAGTTGGCGTCATCATGATGCATTTCTCCCATATTGCTCGCGCCGGCTTGCGGCGTTCAAGTTGCAGTGAGAAGGCGCTGCGGCCGCGCTGGGGGCGCTGTTGGCCGAAGTTCTAGCGTCCTTTGAGGGCAAATTTCATATCCGGCTTGCCAGCCTTGAACAACTCGACGGACGCGGGCAGTGATATCCCATCGTCCCAGAGCGCGCTGGCGTCGAGAAAGCCGTCGATGAAGACGATGGCGCCTTCACCGTGTTCCCGCCACGGAATTGTGGCTTGTAGGGGCTGCCCCCCCATTTTCGTCGCCTCCCGTTCTGATCAAAACGCACACCATCATTGCGTCGCGCTGCATCGTGATCTAAATTAGACTCATATGCCTGTATTTGCAACTAGGAGACGAACGTGGTTACACGCAGCGATGTCGAGTTCAAGGTCCAGTCCGGTTTGGTACTGCGCGGCTGGCTATTCGTACCCGAGGGCAAAGGACCGTTCCCGGCGATCACCATGGCGCATGGATACGCGGGCACCCGCGAACACGGCATCGAGCGCTTCGCCAAGCGCTTCTCCGAAGCCGGCTTCGTCGTGCTGCTGCATGACCATCGCAACTTCGGTGCAAGCGAGGGCGAGACCCCCGGCGATGTCGATCCCTGGCAACAGATCACGGACTGGCGCCAAGCCATTTCCTATCTGGAATCCCGCCCGGAGGTAGATGCTGAGCGCATCGGCATATGGGGTACCAGTTACGCAGGCGGCCACGTCATTGTTCTGGGCGCCACCGACCGCCGCCTGCGCGCGGTCGTCGCGCAGGTTCCAACAATCAGCGGCTTCGAACAGGGGCTGCGGCGCATTCCACCGGACGGGATTGCCGCGCTGGAGCGTGCCTTCGCAGAGGAGGATCGCGCCCAGTTGCGAGGCGAGCCGCCGCGCCGGCAGTTGATCGTCAGCGACGACATCACCGTTCCTGCCTCGTATCGCAGTCGGGACGCGATTGACTTCTACCTGCAGCCGGTTCCACAGGGTACATGGGAGAACTCGGTGACGATCCGCTCTACCCGCGCCGCGCGGATGTACGAGCCCGGCCTCTGGGTTCCGCGCGTATCGCCAACGCCGCTGATGATGGTGGTAGCCCTGCAGGACACCATTACCGTCACCGACCTCGCGCTGGCCGCCTACGAACGCGCGCTGCATCCCAAGCAACTGGTTACGATTGCCGGCGGCCACTTCGATCCATACCTGTCGCAGTTCGAAACCTCCAGCGGCGCCGCCCTGGCCTGGTTTCAGCAGCACCTCGCCTAAACTTTGGAGACCCGGACATGCCGCATCTGACCTACGGGATCAGCGATGGCGTCGCCACCATCAAGCTGACCAATCCGCCCCAAAATCGTCTGTCCCCGCAGATGCTCGACGAGTTCAACCAAGCGCTCGATGCCATCGAGGAAAGTGAAGCGAGGGCGATGCTGCTATCGGCCGAGGGCGATGATTTCAGCTTCGGCGGGGACATCGTTCCGTGGCCGGAAATGACCCGCCGCGAACTGCGCTCGCTGTTTGAGAACTACATGAATGCGTTCAATCGGTTTGAACGCCTTCCGATCCCGACCGTGGCAGCGGTTCGCGGCCTCTGCTTCGGGGGGGGACTCGAGCTGGCGGTGCGCGCCGACCTGATCTTCGCCGCCGAGTCCGCGCGCTTCGGCCATCCCGAACAATCGCTGGCGATCGTGACCCTGCTTGGCGGCACTTATCGCGTCGCAGAGCGCGCGGGTCGTTCGAAAGCGATCGAGTGGGCACTGACCTCCGAGCAAGTTCCTGCGGCAACCATGGCCCAATTCGGCGTAGTCAACCGCGTCATCCCCGACGTGGACTTGACCAACGAGGCGGCCGCCTTCGCGAAAAAGCTCGCCAGTGGCCCGACCAAGGCGCACGCGGCCCACAAGGCGCTGCTGCGAATCTGGGCCACGGGCGGCGTGAGCGCCGCCGACGAGGCGATGTTCGACATCGCTCTGCCGCTGTTCGACAGCGAGGACGTGCAACTGGCGCTTCCCGCTTCGGTCGAGGCATTCAAGGCGGGCCGGCCGCGCCCCGTATTCGAGTTCAAAGGCCGCTGAAATCCAGCGATCCCACAAGTGTTCCACGAGGAGAGTAGTAACCATGCAGTAAGCAAGCCACACCATCAGGCCACCCGGCGGGAGGATGCTGTCGAAGTGAGGCGATGGAACAACAACTAGGCATTCCCCGGGAGGGCAGATGCAATCAAGAACAGACTGTCAGCAGTCGGCTTGTCAGTGTCAGCGGGAATATGTTTGTTGGGTCAGTCAGGCGCCGCGCTTGCGGCCGATGATGCCCGATGGTATCTACGGTTGGGACCGGGTCACCTGAATCTCAACGAGAGTATCGACATCTCGGTGTTCGGGCAGACCTTGCCTCAAGCGCACGCCAGCATGACCAATGACACCTCTTTGATATCGGAGGTCGGGTTTCAGGCAACGCCACAGTGGTCAGTGGGCCTCACCTTCGGCATACCGCTGAAGGCTCGCTTCAGCGGCACCGGCTCGATCAGTGACGTCGGTGAACTCAGCCAGGCCAAGTACGGTCCGGTTGTCCTGAGCGTTCAATACCGCTTCAACGCCGGAGGCAAATTCACGCCTTACGTCGGGTTTGGCGTGGTGCGGCTGATCGTGTTCAGCACCTCCGATCGGGCTCTGCAGAATTTTGATATCGAGGGGGCTTGGGGCAGCGCCCTACAGGTCGGGGCCGAGTATCGCCTCTCCGCCCATACCGGTCTGTTTCTTGCGGCCACCAAAGGGAAATTGAGCACCAAGGCCCACGGGCAGTTGGGAGACCTGCCCGTGCAAGCGGACATCGACATCAAACCGCTGCTCGTCCATTCCGGCGTCGTGTTTCGCTTCTAGCATGTAGCCGCTACGAGATGCCTGTGCGGTTGACCCAGCCGGACGCCCTTTCTTCGCTCCGCCAAGTACTCCGGAATTCGCCGCCGCGCAGGCCGACGGTGCCCCCTCGTTCGCATCAAGCCGCCTGCTCCGCACACCTGCCTTAGGGAGAAACGATGATGTCCAGCAGTAGACCAACTTTCCTATTGATCCATGGCGCATGGCACGACTCATCGACATGGTCCAAAGTCACGCCGATACTCGAATCGCAGGGCTGTCGCGTCAGTGTGCTCGACCTGCCAGGCGCCGGTGCGCACGCCCGGGCGCCGGAAGCCTATTTCCAGACGCCGGTGGATCCAGGCGCCTTCGCCACTGAACCCTCGCCCAATGCAGGCGTTAGCCAGGACGAGCGCAATGAGGCGGTCATCCGCGCCATTGATGAACTCGGCGGGGAGGTCGTGCTTGTCGGCCATTCGCTCGGCGGCGTCACCGTTGCCGAGGTCTCGGAATCGGCGCCGGATCGCGTGCGTGCAGCCGTCTATCTTGCCGCCTTCATGCTGCCGAAGACGTTCTCGGTCCTGGACATAGTCCGGCATGAATCCATGGCGCAGAGCCAAATCACATCGCTGCTGGTGGCCGATCCGTCCACCGTGGGCGCGCTGCGGGTCAACCCCAGGAGCGGCGATCTGGACTATCTCGAAAAGGTGAGAGAAACGCTGTATGCGGATGTGGAGGTTACGGCCATGATGGAGGCGGTGTCGCATCTGCACTGCGACGAGCCCGTCAGCGTGTTCATGGCCGGGGCACGGTCAACGGACAAGGGCTTTGGACGAGTCCCTCGCCACTACATCCGCACCGCACAAGACCGAGTCGTGCCGCTTCCGGCCCAGGACTTCATGATTTCGTCGGTAGATGCCAGCGTCAAAAGCAAGACTGAAGTCCACACGCTGGATTCGGGCCACTCGGCATTCTACTCACGGCCACTGGAGCTTGCGCAGATCCTGGTCTCGGTGGCGAGTAACTGATCGCCGGCGCCCCGCATCGGCACTGGTTTGGCGGTGGACACGCGACCCGTTCGCCGCCAACTCTTGCTTAGCCCTTGTTAGACTCCCAACTGCTGCCGTCGCGAGGAAGCCGCCCGTCGTCCTGGATCATCAGCACATCGGCTGCCGTCACTGAGTCCATGAACAGCGCCAGGTTCACGCCGCCCGCCGCGGCGGCACTCGGGAAGATGATCCCGGCATACCCGGCGAACCGCGCCATGTCGCCCAACACCCAACTGGGAGGCTCGATGCCGCTGACGAGCAGCGCCCTCCAATCGTCGTCCCAGTCGATCCAAAGCTCGTCCCACTCCGCGTCCAGCAGGCGGACATCCACCAGCGCCGGCAGGGTCGCCAGGTAGGTCACCATCGTGAAGGGCGGAACGAACGGAGCGGCCTGCTGATATTCGGCGACTGCGGTTGCCAGCTCCAACGACAGATACAGCGCGGGAACGTCGTACCGGTTGAACCGGCCACCGGAAAGCGCCGCCCCGGCGCCACTCAGCGGTTCGGCCGCCCAGCGCGGCGTGAATGCCCGGTACAGGGTGGTCGCCGAGGCCAACCCGGACGTTTTCAACCGGCCGCCCCCGAGGACGCCGACCGCACATACGTCAACACGTCTTCCGTCCGACCGGCAACAATCACCTCGAACATCGTCCGGTACTTGAACGCCGGGATGGGCGTGTTCTTGATGTGGTAGACCGCCGTTACGATATCCGGCTGGATCTGCGTCATCGCGGTCAGCACGCGCGCCAAATTGCGCAACAAAGCCTGCACACGTGGCGAATCCGGGTGCAGGCGCATGGTGTTCCGATGCACCCCCGCCAGTTGCGCCAGTTCCTGCTGCCCCAAGCCCAGCACTTCGCCGATCGCCGTCGGGGACAAGTCCGTGGTTCCGGGCTCCCGCAGGGACTCGGAAAACTCTGCATAGCTGACTGCGGACATAGCATCCTCCTTCCGACTTTAATTGCACAATATACGCACAGTTTTAGAACAGTCAATAGCACAGCGCCTCACCTCCCCTGAGCCATCTGGGAGGTGGCGCTAACCATTCAGGCCCCTGCCCCGTCGCCCCTCGTCCTGGAGCACCGCGTGGACCAGTTGCTCCGGGGATTGCTGCTCCAGCGCCGCCAAGCAAGCCAGCAGGGGCTCTAGCCGGACCTCAGTCGCCTTGGTCCAAGACCCGGATCTTCTCCGGTAAGCCCGCCAGTCCGGCGATGCCGGCGGCCCGGCTTCGCATCACCGGCACGATCCACCCTCCAGCGTGGTTTCGTCCGCGCCGGCCAGCAGGCGCGCAGTCGCTTCGCGATCCACCTCATGGCGATCCTTCTCGGCGATGCTCCAGCGCACCCGCACGTACACGCCGGCGACTTCCTGCTCGGCAACCGCGCAGCAGATGGTCTCCAGCTCGGGCTTGCCTTCGAAGCATAGATTCAACGTAAGCCGCGCCGGGGTGGGCACGTGTTGGAAAGCCGCGCTGTCAGCATCGACCTCCCACAGCAGGAAACCTCTCTCGCCCTGCTCGCGTTACCTATTCTCGGCCAGCCTGGGGTTGCCTACGATCTAAAGACTTCAAGCAACCCGAATTACGACCTTCCCAAACGGTCCCTCCTGAAGCCGATTGAATGCATTCGGTGCTTCATCAAAGGAGAACACTTGATCGATCACGGGCTTGATACAAAATGTATCAAAGGCAAGGTTCATGTCTTCCAACGCCCGCCGATGTCCAACAGAGACGCCACGTAATGTGGCACGCCGCAGCTGAAGCGGAATTGCCGGCAGGCGAATCTCGGTGTCCTCCAAGAAGCCGATCTGGAGGATGTGGCCGTCACCAGCGAGCGCCTCCACCGACTGGCGCAGATTGTCTCCGCCGATCATCTCCAGGATATGGTCAGCGCCCTCGCCGCCTGTCAGTTCAACCACCGCGCGTGCCCACTCGGGCGTCCGCAGGGTGTTGATGGTCGCCCACGCGCCAAGGCCCGCCGCCCTGCTCAGTTTTTCTTCGCTACGCGATGTGATGATTACCCGTGCGCCCAGTGCGGTGGCGAATTGCAGGCCGAATAACGATACGCCTCCAGTGCCTTGGACGACTACGGTCTGCCCTGCACTTACATGGGCGGCCTCGATCAGTGCAAACCAAGCGGTGAGCGCAGCGACCGGTAAGGTGCAGGCCTCTTCATCGGTGAGCGAGCAGGGCGCGCGGACGGCAACATCTTCGTGGATGACCACGTACTCTGCGAGCATGCCCGGCAGCGGGCCGCCGAGCGAGAGTCCGTGTCGAAGCATCTCAGCGGGCGGCAGATCGTCCAGCCACTGGGTCCAGAAGTTCCCAATGATTCTGTCCCCGACCCTGAACCGCGTTGTGCCCGGCCCCGTCACCACCACCGTACCCGCCACGTCGGAGACCGGTACGAAGGGCATCGCCGGGGGCGTCTGCAGCAGAGCGCCGCTGATGACCAGTGCATCGCGATAGTTCAACGACACCGCGGCGACTCTGACCAGCAGTTCATTAGGTCCCGGCTGCGGCACCGGTCGGTGCGCTATCTCTAGGTGCGCCATTCCCATACGCGGCAGCTGCCACACGCTCATCAGCTCACTCATCATCGGCTCTCAGGTGGCTCGGTCGTTCACGAGCCACTAGTTTATTGGCGATATGCATTACCCCTGGCCGACTTATTGGCGATAGACTGACAACCTTCTTTCCCCAATTCGACAGCGCATGACGACGTACAGCGCTTCACGGCTTCAAGGAATCAGCGTGTTTGTCCACGCCGTGGATGCCGGCAGTTTCACTGCGGCCGCCCAACGGCTCGGCGTGACCAAATCAGCGGTTGGCAAGAGCGTGGCGACGCTGGAGCAGCGGCTGGGTGTCAGGCTACTGGAGCGCACTACTCGCCGCCTATCGCTCACAGAGGAAGGCGCGGACTTTTATCAAAGCTGTGTCCGGGTGCTGGCCGAACTGGACGAAGCGGAGGCACGGGCAGCGTCGCGCCGGCGGGAGGTGGCGGGCACCCTGCGAATCAGCTTGCCGGTGAGTTTTGGCAGGCGATGGGTGATGTCTCCATTGCTCAACCTCGCAAAGCAGCATCCCCAGCTGCACTTGGATGTACGGTTCTCCGACCGGGTTGTCGATCTTCTCGAGGAAGGCATCGACATGGTGGTGAGGCTGGGCGAGCCAGGTAACAGTGCCTTCCTTGCGTCACGGTGCCTAGGGCATCAGCGGATCGTGACCTGTGCTTCGCCTGCTTACCTGGCGGACCGCGGCTTGCCTGCATGCACGTCCGATGTTGCTGCCCACGACTGCCTCACGTTCGCGAGCGCTGGCGGCGTGCTGCCTTGGACGCTGCCGGAAGGATCGGCAGGCGCTACAAATTTGATGATCGACGGCCGGCACACCATCAGTGACGGAGAGGCGCTACGTTCAGCCGCCCTCGATGGGCTGGGCATTGCGCAACTGCCAACCTGGCTAGTAGCCGATGAGCTGAGGAGCGGCGCACTTGTGGCCGTGCTGGCTGCCCAGGGTGTACGAGGCCCTCCAATACAGGCTATGTGGCCGTTGACACGCAATCTCGCCCCAAAAATCCGGGTGACAGTGGATGAACTTTTGGACTGTTTCCTGCCGCTGGCCCCATGGGATTCGAATCTGCCCGGTGGTGGCAATCCATAGAGGCATGAACGGCCTGCGCGGTTCAGCGGCTGCGTCGGAAACACTTGCACTCCTGATGCGACTCAGACTGCTCATTGACGCCTCCGCTCTCAGAACCAAACTCTCAATCTGCAGTAGCGCAGCCGACGCCCACTTGCTGCTCAAAGGCGACTCGCTCCTCACTGATCACTTTGAAAAGAGCTCGAGGATATCGTCCGAGCCAGACCTCCGCTTCCGGCCAATAGCAGACATTTTCGCTAAAGGCGCTTGACCATAAACGCCGCAGTGTCAGGACATATCCCTGCGAATTGGCGTGAGCGTCTGATTGATTCCGGCGCTTCGATCCGTGCCACATGACGGTACCCGCGGCGCTCGAACAAGGGCGCTGCCGTTGCAGTCAGGAGGAACAACTCCGCAACACCCGCATCGGCTGCCAAACGCTCCGCAAGGCCCACCAGGGCGGCGCCAGTGCCCAGTGCCTGGTGGCTCTGGGCGACCGCTAAAGAACGCAGCAGGCCTGCTGGCAAATGAAGCTCCACACCAACAACACCAACAACACCAACAAGCTCATCCTCTTCGTAACCCCCAACAAACACCCGGGACATGCCGTCTTCCAGGTCAGCCACCGGCAACCCCGCCGCTGTCAGTAGCGACAGAGCATCGGCGTTCAGCGTGATCGGCGTGAAGGTTGCCATGGAGTCTCCGCCAAGTACTGGGATAGGGAAGTGGGATGTCACGCTACGACTCAAGCGATCCCATTCTTTTTAACGCGACAGAACATTTGCTACGAATTATTGCGACTTACAGCCGCATATCGAACCAGATCATGGCTTCAGCCGACCTCGCTACTACGAGGCTGCGAAGCTCGGCCTGCAATGATCGCCCTCCAGCGGCGACGCAGCCGCATTGCACCATGGGTAGGTCGGCTCCAGCTGAGATCTGCAGTTGACTCATGCGCCGCCCCCTTCGCTTCAGAATCGGGCTTCGTCGGCCGGATTTGCTCGAGTCACCCACAGCGGGGACGAGTCTCAGGGAACCCGCGACGGAGATTCAGCGCACCCTTGGAATCAGGGCAGCAGAGCGCATACACTAGCCGCGGCGCCCGCCTTGCTTGCACACGAGCAAAAACAGGCCGTACTCCCTGATCGACTCTTCTTCTGGCCAGCTGCCGGGGACTTAAACGTGTGCGCCTGACCCGGATCGGCTTGGCCATCGAGGATCAGTCATGACCATCAAGCAATATGCGTTTCTTGCCCATGCGCACCTTAGTGCGCAGGGCTCCACGTCACTTACCCGCAGCCAGATCCATGAATTGCTGGCCGCCGCTGCCGGATTTGCCACCCATGCTGCGTTCCATCACCAAGCCGTGTGGTGCGATGTGGCATGGCGCGATACAGGCCCTACGCCGGATGAGTACGGGGTCATCCAGAGGTGTCTCCACTTTGGGATGTCGCCGGATGAGGCTGAGCGCTCAGCCCAAGGCTTGGTCAGCTTCCTCAGCGCATCCGGCTACGCCCCGGTGCGCTTGGAGGAGCTGATTGCCGCGTTCGCAAGCGATGGAGACGATTGGGAGGAGGCTGAGGAACCGGGCCCCGCCGTCGCTGCCGACTGGGTGTCGACCGACCTTGTGGGGCGTATACAGCAAGGGTTTGATGCAATGCTCGGCGAGTTCCCCTTGCTGCTCGAAGGGTTGGAGGCGGCCGCAGCGCGGGGCGTAGCCTCTGCGCACCTTGCGATCGCCTACCTGGTCGAGCCGTATGCGGGTCTGTCACACGAGGATGATCGCCGCTTCGGCCAGGAACTGCGCCGGCGTGGTCAGTGGTCGGCCGAGCCCGTAGGCTTCGCGGAGATCGCCGCAGGCACCGACAGGTTCGTTCGGGTGGTGGCCAAACATCGGTACCACCTCCTTGCAGCGGCACGAGGTGGGGATAGGCGCGCAATGCTGCTTACGGCTGAAAGCTACAGTGATCCTGGTGTGCTCGACCTTGAGCCGTCGGATGATATGGATCCGTACGAGATGGCTGACCTAGCCGATGCGCATGGCCGACCCGAGCTGGCCTACCAATGGCTGACCGTGCTCGCAGAAGAGGGTGATGTATACGCCATGCGTGCGCTCATTGAAGACCGCAGTGAGACACTCTTCCGCGCTTGGGTCTGGATGCACCTCTCGCGCCTTCTGGGTCGTGATCTGAGCCAGGACCGACATGTAGCGATCACCGAGGACGGTAGCGAGTATGACGATGACGTCGGCGGACCAGCGTACGTTGGGGGCCACGACGGAATCGAATTGGCGCCACTCGCGGCCGAGGAGAACACGCGCGCAACAAAGGAGGCTGCTCAGCTGTTCGCCATAATCGAAGGTCGCTACAAACTGACCTGATCAAGTCCGGTCGAGGGCGGAGCGCTGCCAAGGCGCCCGTCCGTTTTCTCGCGTAATTGTGCGCGGCATGAGCACCGGGGAGGTCAAAGGCTCAAAGCTCTGCCAACAGATCGCGTTTGGTCACCTCAGGCGAGCGGTATTTCAGGAATCGGCGTACTTGAGCGAGAGTTGACGAAGTCGCTTATAAAGCATCAACTTTAAGCTCTCTGCCACCTTGGAAAGCAATGAAGATCGCTTTGTTCCAGCTCGATGCGCACGAGGTTGAGGCCTGTGCGAGCACCGGCGTGCCCACCGATCGCATATCGCAGTTACTCAGCATGGCAGAAGACTATGACGCCGACCTGGCTGTGTTCCCTGAGGGATTCCCGTTCATAGCTGGAAATGAGGCAGCCGCCGCGCCGTCGCTCGACGAGGCCATATCCGGACTGCGGAAAATCCCGCCTCCGTCGCTGGCCTTCATCGTTGGCGGACACATCCTGGAGGGAGGCGACCAGCGAAACGCTAGCTTCTTTGTCCATGATGGGAAGGTGCACGCACCTTACTTCAAGCGCATTCCCTGGTTGGACGAGCCCTTCAAGCCTGGCACAGCCCTGCTGAGGTGGAGCTGGAATGGGCATCAGGTCATTCCACTTATCTGTGCAGACGTCTGCGTCCCGTGGAATGAACCTGATGGCCGTGCAGCGCAGATGCTGGGAGAGGCTGCCTCATTGGGTGCCGGTCCTTCGTGCCCGATCATCGTCTCCACGTTTGGCAGTGATTTGCGCACACCGTATTGGACCGAGCCGCTTCGGGCATGGGCACGTGCCTGCAACGCGCCGATGCTGATTTCGGCCATTGCAGGTCGGAGCACTGCTACGTTCATGGAGGGCAGCAAGCGGCGCCATTATGGTGGCGGTGGCAGCGGCATGTACTGGCACGAAGAGGGGCGGGACCGTGTCTGGCCGTGCACCAAAGACAGCAAGTTGGCGGGAATGTACCTCGTGGACACGCTTGAGCCCGAGAGCCTGTGGCTGCCGTTGCGCAATTGACGTTGCCTGCGCGTATGTCCGCTTCCGGCCAGAAGCGGACGTTGGTTGTCGGCTACCAATTTGCCAGTCAAGAGATGAGAAGGAAGCTCCTCTAGCGCACACTGCGGTGCATCCACTTCCCAATACACGAAGCAACAACCGCACCCCTCAAAGTTTTCGGGGCAGGTAGCCATATTGTCTCGCCAGCGGTCCAACCATTGCTCGACAAGCTCCCACTCGGCATTGAACGTAGCCTCGGATCCGGCGTCGTCACCATTACCGAACAGGACAGTTATGACAGCTCTCGGCATCGGAGGAGAATGTCTGCTTTGGGTAGGAAGCGGAGAATAGCACCGGACTAATGCCGACGTAGTGCTGATGTCCGCTTCCGGCCATAAGCGGACCTTATTTAATTCTATGCATTAACTTCGGCCTTGTCATGGTTACGGGCTACGCGAATGAAAAGAGGAATCTTGGCCTAGCCTCTCATGTCCTTGCCGCCCTCGACTCCCGTCAGATTCACCTACAATGACGTTTAGACACTTAGAGCGTGATCAAGTATGCGCGATAGCTCAGGGAAGACGACCAAACGAAGCAACGATGCCAACTTGGACGATATCGGCCTTCTGCAAGTGATCACCGCTAAAGGGTTTGGCTTCGCCACAAGCCTCACCGGCGACAGAACACGCAATGTGTTCCTGAACGAAACTCGGATCGCTCACCTTGACATTTCTTCGCCTCAAGCCGACGGTCTGCTCATCCAAATGCGCACGACGCAGCAGGCTGATGGCAGATGGTCTGCAACCCGCGCGTGGAGGCTCGATCTTACCGCGCCCGGAACCGTGGACCTAGCGCGCCGGCATTTGGCACGCCAGCTTGGATCGCCGGAAGCGGCTGCATTGCCGGCACCTTTGCTGGAGCTACTATGGGGTTTTGACCCGGCCGTGGATCGCAAGGTCGGCCCGGTTGCCCTGGCACTGCCAGATGATGCGTGGTGCTCGCCGTCCCTGCTCAAAGTCATGGAGCTATGTCCACCTACCGCTTGGCGGAGAGCGTTCCCGCGCCACATTTTGGCGGAGCCGGCGCGGGCTCTACGTGCATTGCAACGGGAGGTCCATCGCACCATCGACAGGTACTGTCCCTCGACCTGGTTAAAGCTGCTGTGGGATGCATTACCCGCGCAGCGCGGCGATGTCTTGAACACTGCGTACGCCGTTAGCAGCAGGCTTACCGCGCTGCAGGCAGCAACTTGGGCTCGAACGGCAATAGACCACAACGCTGCTCTTGGTACATCCGCTGATCCCGCAACGGTCGCCGGTTGGTGGAGCGTTCTGCAGAAGGCAATGGAGAGCAGTTTCACCCTCGACACAAGCTGGCAGGAGTGGAGCGGATGGGGACAGGCGCCTTGGCCTCTGGTCAAGATCGCCCTAAAGCGGTGGGAATCGAAGAATGTGCTACAGGCAATAGCGGCACTTGAGGAAACAGCAGCTCATTCTGGGGACATTGGGTGCATGACTGCAGGTCAACAGCTGTCGGCATTGGACGAGCGGGACTGCTTGCTCGCAGAGCTTTGGGCTCCGCGACTTGACGGCGAGAATAGCAAGGAAAGGATAGATGCTGTGCGCGCCCAGATGTGGACTGCACGCGCCGCTGAGAACTGCGCAGGAGCTTACTTTCGGAAGCTAAAACTCTCGGTCGAGGACATCGCTAGCGAGCAGTTGGGTGCAGACGGCGGAGACTGGCAGAAAATGGATCTTCGGATCAATGGGCGGCACGGCATTGACGTCAAATGCCTGCGTAGAACCATTCACGGCGGCATGCAATCAAGTCGCTGGAAGGTGAAGTCATTCAAGACGGACGCCGCAGGCACGAAGGTAACGCTGTGCGGCGTCAGCAGCCCATACACCTTTTTTAGCAACAGCAAGCTGACCTGCGAGGATGGCGAGGACATGAGGGTGCTGGGCGTAACCACCGCTACCGAGATCACCTCGCTGGCACGACGATTCACCTCGATATTTGCGCTGCGGACAAACCCTGCGTCGAAGCTGCTCGAGCTACCAGCTTGGGCTTGGGACTACCCACACGCCCAATACCATATACGCAATCATTCCATGATTGTGCTTCGGGAGACACTGGGCTCGCTGCAATCCACAGTGATCGGCCGGCGCACTCTCGCTGCGCTGCCGCCGGTGTTCTTCAGTTTCTGGGACCTTCCGGCCCCAAGCCTGGGGCAGTTCAATCCACAACAGCGCGACTTTCTGGAGCGGTTGCGCACCTCCCTATTCGAGCAACGATCTGACCGACCGGGCGGCTGTGTTCCCCGCCTACCGTGGCTTTACCTGTTCATTCTCCACCTGTGGGCGAGCTGGCGAAGCAGAAATGCGTTAGCGGATACCAAAGGTCTGCTGCGTCTATTCCAGTGGCATGCGCACTCGCCTAGTGATGCTGCGAAGGCCGCCGCGAATATTAGAGCCAGCTCATTGGACCGCAGTGAGCTCGACGCGGATGGCATCCCCACACGTTTCGGGGCCTTGGCGCGGTCAATAAATACCCCGTCAGCAGTCGCGGGAAGTGGAGTTGTCGATCCAGCAAATACATTATCGCGCCTCATAGACTCCCTAGGCGTCCTCGAGAAGCGGCTGCCACAGGATAAGTTCGTGGCGCTATCTGACATCACCCATTTCTATAACGGCATACTGGTTGGGACGTTCCCTGATGGTCAGCGCAAGACACTGTTGGCGCACTGCGGTGGCAGATTCCAAAACGGTGCAGAGTGTGGAAACCGTCCGTTAATATTTGGTGCGAAGGAGACTTGCGCTTGCGGCCGGCTTGTCTGCGATAGATGCGGGACATGCACCGACACACGGTTCGCCACCTGCGAGCGTCAGAATGAACGGTTGCGTCTACGCTCGGCGGCAAGCCTCAACCCAGCCCCCAGGAGGAGCCGGTAAACTTAGGCTCTGCCGGTCTCAGCACTAGCAACCGGGTCGATTTTAGCCTCACTCCAGGAAATTCTTCCGGGCAGGAGCAACGATCACCGCAAAAGAGGAGGCGACACGCTTTGCCTCTCTGGTTCCGTCTAGCACTTAAATTATGCCGAGCCGAAAGATTATTTCGGCCTAAGCCAATTTTTAATCACGATCTAACTTACTTGACACAGTGAAACGACCGGCGGCGGGGTGGGACGCGGCCCGCTTAAGTACTCGCTGATTCGGTGGATCCTCACAACAATCGCATCTACTGGGATTTCGTAGGCTTCGTAATCACGTGCGTTCCGCTGGATATGATCCTCCCCATTCCGATCGCGGCTCTTATTTGTTCGAAATCTACAGTTGTGATTGGCTGACTCCAGGTCTTTCTCAAAGCAAATTATCTGGACTTCCGGAGCGGGGCACGATGCATCAACTATTCTTCGGAGGAACGCATCCCTCTCTTTGGTTGAGCGATATTTCCGCTCTGATACGACGCAGCACTTCCCCTCCGACAGTCCATTCAATAGTTTTTGTATATTATTTTCCTCATCAAGAGCGAACCCCTCCTCAATGCAAAACTCATTCTTGAGGAGAGATATCAGATGACTCTTTCCTGAGCCAGCCAGACCCAGCACTAAGATCAGCTTTCCATGTGGTGACATGAATTATCCCCCGAGGCGGCTCATGGTGACATCTGCGCCGGCGGCGACGGGCTAGCCGGTACGGCCATTGACTCAGGGCGCGGCCAGATCGCGCACAGGGCTTCACCGATGCTCTGGCTGCGCTTGGCAATTGCTGCTTCGTCCCAGTTGGCCATATCTGCGAAGTAGCGGTTCAGGCGGAGAACGGAATTACGGTACTCGTCGAGCTTCAAATCGATGCCGCCGTTGCTCGCTGCCGGGTTGAGGTATTGGTTGAGCAAAGTCAGGTTGCCGATCGTCTGCAAGGCGGCATTACGCCGGCGAATGGCGTCCTGCAGGGGCTGAAATTCGTCGTTGGCCGTGTGCGGGTACATCGCCATCAGGTTAGGCACCTGCTTGCCTTCCAGCGGCCAGTGCGTCGACCACTGTTGTGGCAGGATGTGTTCAATCTGCAGGTTTAGAGCGATATCGGTTTCTTCCGATTTCTTGGTGCGAAGTCGCAACTCCACGCGCTCGAGCAAAAGCCGTAGGCCTGGGCGCGACAAGTTGTGGTAAACGTTGCGATTTATGGCTGCGTCGATCATCTCGTCGTTGCTTGGCCACACACGGGTGGTGCCTGCGCCGGCCAGCAGGCGATGGTTCAAGGCCGACATGACCTCGTCACCGCTCTTGCCACGCAGGTGGTAGACCAAGTCGGCGAACAACTTGTTGTATTCCTTATTTTCCTCGCCGGTGAAATACCGACGGACAATGTACGACTCGAGCGCGGCCAAACAGACAATTTTCTGGGCCGCATCCAGCCCGGCTTCGGCCTCTAGGAACATGATCAGTGGCAAGGCGGTGGAAACGTCCAGGTCGGTGATCACGCGCCGGAAATCGGTCGAGGGTAGCGCCGTGTTAGTCGGCAGCGTGTAATATTCATAAACTTGGCTGTGCTTGGCAAAGTCCGACAGCTCCTCGCGCACTGTGGCGTACTTGGAAGGTTCGCCCTGAACCCACCGTCGATACTCCTCGTTTACGCGTCGAGCATCGACCGCCGCCCCAGTCTTGGCGATCAGGAAAAAGCGCAAGCCTAAGTCCAGCCGCGAGAACGTGCGGCCACCACGGGTGGACTCGTAGCTCCAAAAAGGCGTCTCGAACCGGCTCCAGTAGTCGTTGAAGATCTCGTCGCGATTCTGCTTCTCCTTCTCGGCACGCATGAAGATGAGGCTGCGCAGCAGATCTGACTGGGATAGTGGCGAGCCTTGGGAGTTTAGCGAGTAGAAGATCTCTTGCGAGTCATCGCCGTCCGACAGGGCGATCTCCACGACACAAAAATCCTCTTGCAGGCACTGTAGCAGCGCAAAGGCGCAGGCAGACGATTCTTTGCCGCTGCTGGTCGCCGTGGACTCAATCCAGGCTTGGATTTGCTTGGAGAAATAAAGGTAAGCCTCGACCAAAGCGCTGCGTGGTTCAGGCTTTCGCTTTCTAGGCAGGTACTGCAGCGGCTCGCGCTTCTCTACTTCTGCGCGGCTGCCGGCCGTCATTACCGAGCAGAAGACCTCACGGTTTATGGTGGTTGGCCAAACTTTGTAGAATTCTTCGTCAGGCTTTTCCATTACCTCACGATCAGGATTTTCCACGAAGCGAGTCAGCGGCTTTTCAATAGCGCGCCATTCTTGCTGACGCGCGTAGTCGCGAAAAGCGCACAGCAGCAACTGAAGTGTCGTCATGCGTTGCTGCCCATCAATGACCAAGAAGCGCTTGACCTCTTGCGGAGATTCTGGCTTGACCCCCTCGATAATCAACGCTCCCAAGTAGTGCGGCCGCTGCTCCTTTCCCTCGAGGCGGAGCAAGGCCTTTTCGGTGATGTCTTCCCATAGCGTTTGCCACTGCGGCGATTCCTGCCACACATACTTGCGCTGGAACATCGGCACCACGTAGCGCAGCTGTGAGCCGAACAGGAAGGGAATAGTTCGTGGATTGGCCTGCATGTCGCCCCCCTTAGGTTATTCACCACATTAGCCGCGACTGGCGCGGGTGCACTGGACCGGTCAGTTTCTCACGCACACTGGATGCCCGCCTGGGGTCGGAGTCCCCTCCTCCCTACCCCTGATAAACATCTCTAGTCCCAATATTGGATAGTAGCCCCCTTGCCCTACCCGTTGGACTAGGGTCCGCTTCCGGCCAGAAGCACCCATTCAGCAAGCCCACTGACACCGGTCGTTGGTGCACTCAAACCGGGCGATCGCGTCGAGCTCGACATAACGCCTCATCCATGCGGCCACTTCAGAGTTCGGGAAGTATGGTGTGCGGACAGATAGCTACGCCGCAATCGCCAGATCCTTTTTCCAGTCTCTAACCACAGTGTTTGCTACCGAGTCTCCGGTGGCCGTACGCCCGAGCTCTACTGTGATCAATCGGTCCCCTTCAAACGCTGGGCTGAGCTCCAGGCAGAGGTAGTCGAAGAGGGGCTTTTCGTGCACAGCAATGATCACCTGGCGTCCATGCTCTTTGGAGAGTGTTCGCAACAGCGCAGCGAACTGCGAGATGTGAACCTCGTCCATGCTTTGCACCGGGTCATCAATGATCAACCACGGCAGCTGCGGCTTCACAGACAGGTGAAGCGCAAGGAAAAGCGTCAGCGCTGCCGTGTTGAGATTCCCGGCGCTGAGCATGGCCCTTGGATTTCCGCCTTTACTCCCGTCTCGGTAATGGGTTTCCAGCTTTGCTTCGACTTCGCCCTTCATCGCCTGGGGCAAAGCGAAGGCCGGGATGAATGGCTCATCCGGCGCCAAGCGGACGAAGAGGTCCCTCCATGCCGCGTTCAATGAATCGTTGAAGACCTGACCCACAACACGGGACCGCTCGATCTGAGCGAGCTTGAGTAGCTCGCGAGCCTGTTCCATTGCGCGCTCCCCCGCTTCTTTCGCCGCATGCAGACCTCGGCGAGCATTGCTTCGCTCTAGCTGCCGCACCTTGATCCCTGCAGTGTGCTGCTGCTTCAGCTGCAGCTCCCTTAGTGCTGCCTCGCCGTCGCGGCGTGCCGACTCTTTTGCCGTCAACCGCGCCAGCCGAGCAAGCACTTCAGCCAGGAATCGCTCCAGCGCCGCTTCCAAGGGCTCACTCGCGCCAATGGAAGCCATCGAGAGCACTGTGGCATACCGACCAGCAGAGTCACGAATGGCTGCTGATTGCTGATCGCCGGCGTTAATCGATGCTAGAGCTTGTGCGGCGTTGGCAGCTTGCCCGAACAGAGCTTCTCCAACCTTGGCTTCCGCCTCCAGGGCAGACAGTGCCAGCAAGGCCTGCTCAAGGGATGCAAGCCGTTGCCCATACTCCGCTCTCGCTTCGGCCGTGAGTACTTGCGCCTGAGCGACACTGATCTCTCGATCTCTGCCCGCGATCGCGTTCACCGTGTTCGCCCGCTCCTGCGACAACGCCGAGAGAAGGCCTGCCGACTGGGTCAGGGACGCAATCCGGGCGGTGAGATGGCCGAGCAATGGTGACGACGAAACTTCACCGAAGTTCCGACTACAGACCGGGCATTCCTCCGTATGCACATGTGGCACCAGGGCAGAAAGCGCGTGCGCGAGCTGGCCTGCCTCGCCCGAATGCTCCACGATCTGCTTGTCGATCTCTACCAACCGCTTGGCGAGGCCTTGACGGTCCACTTGAATGGACGAAACCCGCTCTCGTGCCGCTTGATCCTTGCGCTGAACCTGTGCGCATCTCGTCACCTCAGCAGTAACTGCCCGATGCGTGTGGGCGCGGGCGTATTCTGGTCGGCTTTGAATTGGTGACGGCAAATCAGAAAAGTAGCCACCGAGCTTCTCGAAGAGCTCAGTCATGCGCTTGCCGCTGGTCTCCAGCCAGCCTCGGAGTGCCGCGTCGGCGGAACCGGCGGCTGATTCGACGGCCTCCCGCTGCTGGGCGGCATCACCTGATACCACCCTCTGAGTTTGCGAAACCGTGTCGTTGATCTCTCGTCTGAGCTGCGTCAAGCGTTGCAGTTCGCGCTCCTGTGATTGATCCTTCAGCAGGTCAAGCATTGCCTCTGCCGAGAAATTGGCAACTTCTGGCCAGTGTGGTGCAAGTAGCTGCTCCGCTGTCTGCATCAGCTGGGCCACTTGACCCTCAGCGGCTGCGAGTTCTTTGGCTAGGCGGCTCAATTCGTCGTCCAAACTCGGGAGCTGCTCGCGAATGTCCCAGAAGCTCACTGCGTGGCCGCGAAGCCGGCGAACGTTACCTGCATCGTGCAGGCCGTCAATGAGCGCATCCAGCGCATCCAGCCCCAGCAACTCCTTGACGAATCGGGTCAACGCCGTGCCATTTACCCCCTTGTCCTCGTAGAATTCCAGCAGTCTCGCCAGCGTGGATTGCGCCAAGTAGCAGCGCTCTGAGAAGTGCTTGGTCAGAACGGCGTCCAGTGCCGGCCTGCCAGCGAGCTTAGGACCATGGATGTCGAAATGACCTGCCGGAAAATCGACACCAAGCCCGTGGACGCCAATCGACACCGACGCCTTATTGGACGCCGCCTCTTTGTGAACCAGGTGCTCACGAAGCTGCGGATCCAGCCGAGATAGCGACGACAGATTGCCGGTGAGCCCAAGTTCTATTGCCGTCAGTAAGCTGGTCTTACCAGCGCCATTGCGGCCATGGATCAGCACAACGGGGCTGTTCATAGGGATCGTGACGGTCCCACGAAGACTACGAAAATCGGTGGCCGTCAGGGACGTAATACGCGGCATCATGAGGTCTTCTCCTTGGCTTGGACGGCAGCAGTGTCGATGATCGAGTACAGCTCCTCACTGACGGCACGCTCGCCTTGCAACGCAACATCGATCAATTTTCTGGTGGCTTCGTCCAGGTAGTGCGCGGCAGCGTGGATGCGGGCCAAGGCGTTCCCCGCCACAGACTCAGGCTGTGGCAACGAGAGAGGCAGCAGCACCGCCAGCCAGTTCTTGAGCACGTGGTCTCCATCGCCACCACTTATGTCGCCGGTGGGAAGTACTCGGCAGACCCGTCCTAGTGAATCCAGCGTGGCAGTACTGGGACGGGGTCCGGTCACTACTAGAGTGAGCGACCGTGTGGAGGATGCGATATCCAGGGCACGCGCCACGCCGTCGACTTTGCGGCTGAGCTGCGTCTCGCTTTCGCTTGCTATGTCTGCGACGAGGATCAGTTCTCCTGAGTTATTCGCTTTTACGAACGCGGCCGGAAACTCAAACTTCAGCTCGCCAATCTGCAGTCCGTTGGCGATCCGTCGGTACCCAGCATCCTCAAGCGCCACCGTGACACGACCTATCGGCGTTGAATCACTCATAGCGCAAGCTCCTGTCGAAATGCCTCGTACAGCTCGCCAGCAGTAGCGTAGCTCTGCAGCAGGGTTGATACGCTCACTTCGCGTGCTTTCGGTAGCCCAGTTCGCCCCGACACCCCCCTCGGAGATCGCGCCATTGGCTTTGCCAGCTTCTGAGCTTGGATCAAGACGGGGCATTCCACCTCGATCAGGTGGCCCTCGCTCCGAAGCAGCGCAGCGGCTGCCGAGCTGGACGTGAGGTACACCTTGGTGCGACCCGATGCTGCACCTTTTCCGGTAACTGCCAGCACACCCGATTCCCTGTCCAAAGTCTCCGATTCCACTGTCCAATCATCCCGTCTCAAGCCCATCCCCACCAATCCAAGCGCAACGGCAGCCTCGCGCAGTCCGAGGGCGCCCAAGGCGGGGTTACCTGCAAGGGCCATCACGACATCAGTCGTCATCGGCTCAAACCTGACATCGGGGTGCTCGATTTGACCGTCGCGCAGCAACTTGCAAGCACGACCGAACCCGTCCAGTAGCCCATCGATGAAAACGAGCTCTGGCAGCGCTGAATCTGCCAAGTGGTTGCGAAGCGCTACAATTCCGCTGCACAGGTGTTGACGCTCTACCGGTGGAAGCAGACCTGGCGCGAGAAGGATCAATGCTTGCAGCTTTCTCGACCAGACATCCAGCAGCAGCGCCGTGAGCAACCGCTTTGAGTATGCTTGGATGCGCGCCGCATCAAAAACCGCCGCCTGATTCGCTGGTGTGATTTGGTCGCGGTAGACGTTTTTCAAAAGCGATCGCTGGTCTATGCCCAGCTCTTGCTCCGAGAACACATAGCTCGGAGGAGGATCGCCAAGCTGCCATGTCAGCTCATTGGCGGCCTTATTGAAGACCCCCTGGATATTTGAGTCCTGTGCCGACAGACCAAGCATAAGCGTGCGCTTGCTGCCTACGATGTGCGTCAATGCTGTCACGAGCGCCTGATTATTCGCCTGCGTACAGAAAGCGGCGACCTGATCGTTTGACGCCACTAACCATTGGCGATACTGGTCGGGGTCACCTTGTGCTTTGACGGCGCAGCCGTGGAACTTGATAAGGCGGGTTCTATTGCGGGGTAGTTGTAGGTCGGCGGGACGTGCGACAACCGTCGGACTCAGCGCGACATTGCCATTCGTCAGGGCGTCCACGGCTTTTTCGATCAGCGGATCCCAGTTGGCAGAGAGCATCTCAGGCGCTATACCCTCTAGGCTCAAGGCGGCGAGGCAGAGATGCTCCACGTCGGGGACCATGTCGGGATCCGCGAACGTCGCACCAACATCGATGACGTTCCACAGGAGGTAGTCCATGTCCTCGCCATCGACTGTGAGGCCGAGCAGCTTGGAATAGTTATTCACCAATCGGCGAGCGATGGCATCCTGATCCGGCCAATTATCAAAGGGCTCATCGAAGTTCGAGCGCGCAAGTTCATCCGGCGAGGTGCTGGCCAAGTTGAGAATCTCCCCCAAGGTTCGGGCGAACTTGCAGTTGGGGTCTGCATCGTCAATGTGCGAGCGCACGAACTCGACGACCTTTCCGACTAAAATGCGCAGACTCGGCGCGCGTCCGAATGAGATCCCAGACCCCAGCCAAAATGCGTAAAGCCCGTTTGACACGCCAGCCGCGAAGGGTTCGAACGAGCCATCAAGCAGCTTGAGCGTGTCGCGCACACTAATGTCAATTGCGGACATGGAATGCTCCTCCTCCCCCTGTATCGCCGCCCCGTGCAAATCCAGATTGCGCAGCTGGCTCGTGAAAATGTAAAGCGTCGGATTGTGTACATCGATCTAGCAACCGCCGATTTCCTCGTTACTGCCCCCCCCCTCCCGCACCAGAATACCCTCAGCTGTCTAGGAGGCAGTAAACCGACGGATGAGATTCCGCATTCTTGATGATAAGCGGTCGGGCTTCCAGCCTATCCTATCTAACCGTGCTAGCGGGAGTGCCGCCATGGCAAGTGACGCGCAGTACCTGATGGAGCATGGGTCGCCAAGGGAGGTGCACGATGCGCAATAAAGCTCGCATCGCGTCATGACTCCGATTGCCGGCCGCCCACTGCGATCGATTATCGTGTGCGGTTCTGACATCCGCATTAGAGTTGGCGCCTCCGGCTGCGTGCCAGCCTTCCCTTAAACACATTTCCGCCGTGTATAGCGAGATAGTGCCTCAAGCGATCACCTGGCTTCTTGTGCAGGCACACCTTCCTTGGAGCTAGGCCGGCGTCCGCAACTCGCCTCGGCCCGCGCTTGTCCGCAAAGATGGCATCATCTTGATCATCGAGCGTCATCAGTCCGGCGTCGAACATAATTCCAGCTTACCGACCGACAGCGTCGCCACGGCCATCCTCAGCAGGATCGATAGATCTTTTCCAGTCCATCTACGTCACTCATCCTGCACTGGACGAGCGTTTCAGACAGTGGGGTCTGAGGACGGTAAAGCCAACGGCAGACTCAGGTGAGCCTGCCGTCGCGCAATCTACTGCGCCAGATACCCACCATCGATGGCGTAGTAGGTACCCGTCGCAAAGCCCGCATCTGCGCTTGCCAGCCACGCAACGAGCGCAGCCACTTCTTCAGGCTTACCGAGACGGCCGAGCGCATGCTTGCTCTCCAGCCCCTCCCTCACCTTCGGGTCCATCGTGTCCATTAGCGGCGTGGCGATGAACGCGGGGCCGACGGCATTGATGCGGATCTTGTCTCCGGCGTGCTCCCACGCGGCCGTCTTCGTCAAGCCGACCACGCCATGCTTAGCCGCGACATAGGCCGCTCCGTTGTTGAACCCGACCTGCCCGAGGATGGAGGCCATGTTGATGATGCTGCCACCAGTACCCGAGCTGCGCATCGCCTGGATCTGCGCCCGCTGGCATAGGAAGACGCTGTTGAGATTGACGTCGATGACATTCTTCCAGCCATCCACCGGGTAATCACCACTGGACGCAGACGGCCCGGCGATACCCGCGTTGTTCACCGCGATGTCCAGTCCGCCGAGTTCTTCGACGGTCTGCTTCACAGCAGCCTCCACCGCCTGCTCGTCGGTGACGTTCAAGGCAATGCCGATCGATTTCACCCCTTTGCTGCGCAGCTCCTGGGCGGTCTTCTCCACGGCGTCGGCCTTGAGATCCCACACCGCCACCGCCGCACCGGAATCGGCCAGCAGTTCAGCCACAGCCAAGCCAATGCCAGAGACGCCACCGGTAACGATGGCTACCTTTCCCCTAAGTTGATAATCAATCATCGCGTTGTTCCTTCTGTTGGGAATAAAGTTAATAGAGGTTCGGCATGATCGCGGGGCGCTCAGTCCAATCGGATGCGCGCACGCACTCGGGCGTTGAGCCTATCCACGAGCCAGAGCAAGCTCCCACTCCAGAAGCCATGTATACGGGCTTGATGACTGCGATAGAGCAACACGTGACCCAGCTGGGCAAGGCGCCCGCGTATCGTGGTTCCCTTGAAGAAGCCGAACTTGCCCAGCGAGCCATACGCGTCGTACTCAGCCAGGGAGACGAGCGAGCCCGCGTCACGGTAATGAAAGTCAGGCGGGTACGCCCCTTGCAAGATTGCCTTTGGAAGGTGGCGGACCAGATACCTCGCCTGCTGATGGGCTACTTGTGCAGTTGGTGGCGGTGCCCTAAGCCCCTCATCGACGCTGACCTTTGCGCAGTCGCCCACAGCGTAAATACTGCAATCGCGAGTAGTACGCAACGACGGCAACACGGACAGTTGATTGCCCCGGCTCGTCTCCAAGCCGTCCAGTTCGCTGAGAAGCGGAGCAGCTTTTATCCCCGCAGCCCATACCTTCACCGAAGCGTAGAGCTTGTTCCCGTCGTCCAGTAACAACGCATCGGGCTCGACAGAGTTCACTTTTGCCCGCACCAAGACCTTGACACCGAGCGACTCAAGCCGTGCTTGCGTCGCGGCCGAGATGTTCTCAGGGAACGCCGGCAGCAACTTGGAACCCGCCTCAATCAACGTGACAGTAACCCGCCCCTGCAAGGCCTGTGCCCCGTAGCTGACCGCGGATTGGGTCAGCTGAACAAGCTCGGCAGCCAACTCAACACCAGTCGCCCCGCCACCGACGATCGCGATGGATAAAGGGGCTCCGGATGCTGCGGACATGAGGATGCGCTCACGCAACATGTTGTTGAACGACATGGCTTGCTGACGTGAGTCGATCATGGAGCAATGCTCCATTACGCCAGGCGTGCCAAAATCGTTTGCTTGACTGCCGACCGCGAGCACGAGGGTGTCATACTCCAAACGCCTTTCTGGCACGAGTATTCCTCCATCCTGGCCAGCAATTGCTTGGAGGACTACTTCCTTGGCTGCTCGATTCAAGCCCTTTAGGGCACCAGGCTGATAATCAAAGCCCGCCTTACTCGCTAAAACCAAGTAAGGCGTCTGCTGCTGAGACACCTCTCGTGTGCCAGCTGCAATTGTATGCAGCATCGGCTTCCAGACGTGCGCAGAGTCGCTGTCGACGAGCGTTATGGAGAGTTGCTGGTCGCCCGGTTTGAGGCGCTTAAAGCGCCTGCCAAGCGCAGAGGCTATCTCAGTTCCTGCAACTCCCCCTCCGACAATGACGATACGGTGTGGTCGAGCATGCTTGTTCATACCGTACATTCCTCGATATGGTGGGGGCACCGGTGGGACACAAACCTACGAGCGCTTCAGCCCGCCTGAACCTACAAAATTTCATTGACGGACTCTGCCACCTGTCCGGAAACGTAGCGCCGGGCTGCCAAAAGGAAAACGCGGAGAGTGCGCAAATCCGCTCGGCAGCCCGGACTTTAGAGTGTTCATTCTAGTCCTGGCTATATGAACGATATATCAGTCGATGTCAGGAGGCGGCACCGCTCGGTGCCACCAACTTCAAGCTAATTTGTGAGACTACCCGCCGCGGCGTTGTAACGGCTGCGTTCGTGCCAACCGCCTCCCAATGCCTTGTAAAGCGCCACTTTGTTAGCCTGCTGGGACAGCTGAGTGGACACCAGCGACTGCCTTGCCGCGTAAGCGGTCCGCCGCGCATCGAGCAAAGTCAAAAAACTGTCCAGCCCTGCGTCATACCGGGCTTGCGACAAACGCTCAGACTGATTGGCGGCCTCCACCAACGCCGTCTGCGACGAGAGCTGGTCGTTGTAGCTCTCCGATAGGGCCAAACCATCAGCGGCCTCTCGGAAACCTGACTGAATCGCCTTTTCATACTGGGCCAACGCAATCTTGTTCTCCGCGTTGGCAACGTCCAGGTTCGCGCGCAGCCTGCCACCTTGGAAAATCGGCAAGTTCAGCTTCGGAATAAAGCTCCAGGCTCTTGTCCCACTGTCAAACAACCCCGACAGCTCCGATGATGTGGTTCCGACGCTTCCAGTCAAACTGATGGAAGGGAAGAAGGCCGCACGTGCAGCTGAAATATTCGCGTTGGAGGCGAGCAACAAGTGCTCAGCAGCCATGACGTCCGGTCGTCGCAGAAGCACCTCAGCAGGAATGCCCGCTGGCAGCGGACTCACGGCAGCCACCTGAGTCACTTCGCCGTCAGGAAGCAGGTCCTGGCTAATTCCGCCGCCGGCAAGCAGCGTCAATGCATTCTCATCTTGCGCGACGTAACCCCGATATCTCGCAGCATCGGTGCGCGCCGTTTCAACCAGCGTCTTTGTCTGATGAAGCTCCAACGCGGACGCACCTCCAAGATCGTAGCGAGCTTGGGTCAACCTCAGCGAGTCCTCATACGTTGCCAAGGTAGCCAGCGAGATCCGCAACTGCTCCTTGTCGGCCCCTAAGGTCAACCACGCATTGGCAACCTCTGAGATGAGCGAGAGCTGGGCATTGCGGCGGTTCGCGGCTTCTGAGAAGAAACGTTGAACGGCGGCTTCGCTCAGGTTACGCACGCGACCAAAGAAGTCCAGCTCAAAGTCCAACACACCCAAGCCAACCTCAAACTGCTCGCTCACCGGCACATCGCCACCGCTTCGAGTCATCTGCCCCTGAAGACCTATCGCCGGCACGCGATCCGCACGCTGTATTCGATACTGCGCATGAGCACGTTCGACGTTAAGCACTGCGACTCGCAGATCCCTGTTCTTTTCCAGAGACTGTGCAATTACCTCTCGCAGGCGCTCATCGGTGAAGAAGTCACGCCATCCAATGTCAGCAACCGGCTGCGACTGCATGCCAGACGCCTCGCTCGAGGACGGCCAAACTGTTGGGATGCCAGGTGCAAAAACTGTATCCCGAGGCTCGATGGCGGCGCACGCGGCCAATGAAAGGCCGATCCCTAGCGCCAGAATATTTTTCAGAGCCTTAGACATCAGAGCCTCCTTCCTTCTTACCGTACTTCTTTCGATTGAAGAGACGCTGCACAACCATGAAGAACAGCGGGATTAAGAAGACGCCCAAAAGCGTGCCAACGACCATGCCACCGAGCACGCCAGTGCCAATGGCCTGCTGTGCACCCGAACCAGCACCGGAGGCAATGGCCAAGGGCAGGACACCCAGACCGAAGGCGAGAGAGGTCATGATGATAGGACGCAGTCGATCCCGGACTGCATTCATGGTCGACTCCAAAAGGCCAACGCCCGCTTCAAGATTTTCCTTGGCAAACTCCACGATCAGAATTGCATTCTTTGACGTCAAACCAACGGTTGTGAGCATGGCCACTTGGAAATAGATGTCGCGTTCCATGCCGCGCATGGTATTTGCCAGCACTGCGCCCAAGATGCCCAGAGGGGCAACCAGCAACACCGCCGTCGGCACGCTCCAACTTTCATAAAGGGCTGCTAAGCATAGGAATACGATGAGTAGCGAAAGCGTATAAAGCAGGGGGGTCTGTGAGCCAGCCTGCCTTTCCTGATACGAAAGCGCGGTCCACTCAACTTCAAAGCCCGCCGGAAGATCCTTGGCAATCCTCTCTATTTCCAGCATGGCGTCACCGGAGGCAACACCGTTGGCTGGCTCACCTTGGATCTCCATAGCCGGCACGCCGTTGTAGCGTTCCAAGCGCGGTGAGCCAAAGTCCCAACGCATCGAGGCAAAAGCAGAGAAAGGCACCATTTCCCCAGCGCGGTTCTTCACAGACCACATCGCGAAATCGTCCGGGTTCATACGGAACTTGTCATCAGCCTGAACATAGACCCGCTTCACACGGCCACGGTCGATGAAGTCGTCAATGTAACTGCTACCCCAAGCCGCAGAGAGCGTATTGTTGACCGCAGCGTTGTCCAATCCGTGAGCACTTGCCTTAGCAACATCAACATCGATACGCAGCTGCGGCGTGTCTTCCTGGCCATTCGGGCGAACGTTGGCCAGAAGCTTGCTTTGTCCCGCAGCACCAAGCAACTGGTTACGTGCGTTCAGCAAGGCCTCGTGGCCTTGGTTTGCGGTGTCCTTCAGGAAGAAGGTGTAGCCAGAACCAATACCAAGCTCCGGCATCGCAGGCGGCGGGAAAGCGAAGATCGCGGCATCCTTGATCTGGCTTAGCGCAGCCATGGCCCGACCCGTGATCGGCATGACACCCTGCTCAGCATCGCGGTCCTTCCAATCTTTCAGCTTGACGAACGCCATGCCTGCGTTTTGTCCCATGCCGGCGAAGCTAAAGCCTTGTACCGAAAAAACAGATTCCACCGCATCCGCTTCCTCATTGAGGAAATGGTCTTCAAGCTTGGCAAGAGCCTCCAAGGTGCGCTCCTGAGTTGCACCGACCGGCGTCTGGGCGAGCACCATGAGCACGCCCTGATCCTCGTTGGGCAGGAAGGAGCTAGGCAGCCTCATGAAGAGGATGCCCATAACAACGGCGAGCGCCAAGAAGACAGACATGAACCTGCCTGGACGGGCCAGGATGCCGCGCACGCCCCGCTGGTAGGTTGCGCTCGATCGGTCAAATCCTCGATTGAACGCGCCAAAGAAGCGACCGGACCAGCCCTTCGCGACGTGATGCTCCCCTTGCTTTATCGGCTTCAACAACGTTGCGCAAAGCGCCGGAGTCAAGACGATCGCCACCAGGACGGACAGCCCCATCGCCGAGACAATGGTTGCTGAGAACTGACGATAAATGACGCCCGTCGAGCCGCTCATGAACGCCATCGGGACGAAGACCGCAGAAAGGACCAGACCAATACCCACCAATGCGCCAGTGATCTGGTCCATTGACTTTCGCGTCGCCTCTAAGGGCGACAGACCTTCTTCGGCCATGATGCGTTCGACGTTCTCTACCACCACGATGGCATCGTCGACTAACAGTCCGATCGCCAGCACCATCGCGAACATCGTCAGCATGTTGACCGAGAAGCCAAGCACCGACAGGACACCAAAAGTGCCGAGAAGGACAACAGGAACAGCAATCGTGGGGATCAGCGTCGCACGGAAGTTTTGCAGGAACAGATACATCACGATGAAAACAAGTACGACCGCCTCGATCAGCGTGTGAACAACGCCCTTGATGGATACCTTGACGAAGGGCGTGGTGTCGTACGGAACCACAACCTCCAAGCCTGCGGGGAAGTTAGCTTTTAGGTCCTCAAGTACAGCGTTGACAGCTTCAGCAGTTTCAAGCGCATTTGCCCCTGTTGCAAGGGAGATCGCAAGACCCGATGAGGGCTTGCCGTTGTAACGGGTGACAAAGTCATACGTTTCAGCACCCATCTCCACGCGCGCTACGTCCGAAAGGTGGAGCTCTGCGCCGCCTTGGCTGCTGCGCACCACGATGTTGCGGAACTGCTCTGGAGTTTGGAGTCGATCCTGCGCATTGATGGTGGCATTGAGCTGCTGCCCCTTCACCGACGGCGCACCGCCAAGCTGGCCAATGGCGACCTGTGCATTCTGTGCAGTGATCGCCGCCACCACTTCGTCCACCGAAAGCTCATACGTGTGCAGCTTGTTCGGATCCAGCCAGATGCGCATCGCATACTTGCCGCCGAACACCTGGATGGTGCCCACACCCGGCACTCGACTGAGAGGATCTAATACGTTTGAACCGACGTAATCAGAAATATCCGTCGCCCCCATGCTTCCGTCTTGAGACACAAAGCCCAAGACTTGTAGGAAGCTGCTGGTTGCCTTCGCCACGTTGATGCCCTGCCGCTGCACTTCCTGTGGCAACAAAGGCATCGCCAGCTGGAGCTTGTTCTGCACCTGGACTTGGGCGATATCCGGGTTCGTTCCACTCTGGAAGGTCAACTTAATCGTTGCACGTCCGTTGGAGGAGCTGTTGGAGGAAAAATAGATCAGTCCATCGAGCCCTTTCATGTTCTGCTCGATGATCTGCGTAACCGAATCTTCAACGACCTTAGCCGAAGCACCCGGATAGGTGGCGGTGATCTCAACCGCTGGTGGCGCCACTTCCGGGTACATCGATACTGGCAGCTTAACTACCGCTAAAGCACCCGCGAGCATGATGATGATCGCAATGACCCATGCGAAGATCGGGCGATCAATAAAATAACGTGCCATGTCGTTCTCCGATTACTGCTTGGCTGCGGCATCAGCCGGCGAGGTGGGCTTCTTGGCCACACCCGCACCTGCTTCGCTGGCCTGAACTGGCATGCCAGGCTGAATCTTCTGCAGACCCTCCACGATGACCTTGTCACCTGGTTTCAGGCCACTCTCGACAAGCCACTTGTCTCCAAGCGCACGACTCACAACAACTGGCCGGACTTCGACCTTACCGTCCTTGCCGACCACCATGGCAGTGGTCGCGCCCTTCGCATCGCGGGCAACACCTCGCATAGGAACGAGGATGGCATCGCTGCGAACGCCACTACCAACAAGCGCTCGCACGTACATTCCTGGCATCAGGACATGATCTGGATTCTCGACTTTCACGCGCAGCGCGTAGCTTCCCGTCGTCGGATCCACGCTCACCTCAGAGAACTCCAGGGTTCCCTTGTGATTGAACTCGGTTCCATCGTCCAAAAGGATAGTCACCGGAAGTTGTAGATTGTCCTGCAAGCGCCCGCCTGCCATCTCACGGCGGAGTTGCAACAGCTCGCTCGCCGACTGCGTCAGGTCAACATAGATCGGATCCAGCTGCTGGACTGTGGCCAGCGGATCGGCTTGGCCCACGCTAACCAAGGCACCTTGCGTGACGGAGGACTTGCCAATCCTGCCACCGATAGGGGAAGTGATACGCGCGTATCCAAAGGTCACCTCAGCAGCCTCGAGCGATGCCTTGGCCGCGCCAAGGTCCGCCTCTGCCTGCTTCAGCGCGGCGATAGCGTTTTCGTTGTCCTGAACACTGACAGCCTGAACCTTGGTGAGTTCGGCAATTCGCTTGGCACTAAGCCGAGCCGCATTAGCGGTAGCTTCAGCGCGTGCGACCTGGGCGCGTGCGCTGTTGCTCTGAGCACGATAGCTGCGGTCGTCAATCTGATAGAGCGGCTGCCCTGCACTGACCACGGATCCTTCGGTAAAGAGGCGCGCGCCCACAATCCCGCTCACCTGTGGTCGAACTTCCGCCACAAGAAATGCGCTCGTCCTGCCCGGCAACTCCCGCGTTAGTCCGACCTGCTCTGCCTTCAAGGTAGCTACCGTTACCTGGCCCGGCGGTGGGGCTGCGTCGTCCGGTTTACCGCCGCAGGCAGCAAGTGCCAGCGCAGTAGCTAGAGATGTGGCGATGAGTAGGGAGGGCTTGGGAGACATGGGCGGGACTCGCAAAAACGGGGGGAGGGGAATGGTGGTTAAGCGATAGCTGTGGGCTGCGCTACGGCTACGTCCATCAGCACGGCCAGACAAAGCTGAATAGGCAGATTCGGCAAACGGAGCAAGGCAAACGGAGCAACTAGGAGTGAAATATACATGCGCGCATGTTTGCATGTAAAGCGGTTACAATTCCGTCATTGGACAAGACGCGGGTTGCACACGAGATGGCGCGAAAAACAAGAGCTGAGGCGCTGGCGACACGCCAGGGATTGCTAGATGCAGCGCGGGACTGCTTTCATGAATACGGAGTAGCCTGCACAAGCCTTGAGATGATTTGCTCAAAGGCCGGCTATACGAGAGGTGCCCTCTACTGGCACTTTAAGAACAAGACCGAGGTGCTTGAGGCGTTGGTCAGCCGGGAGCATGACCCCTTCATCGAACGACTTCGCCGCACCACTTCCGCTGAGCGGACAACACCCATTGTGGACCTGCGCTCAGCACTCCTGGTTTCTTTCAAGGAGGTGGCCGAGGATGTTCAACTTCGCAACATGATGGAGATCATGCTTCGCAACGATCTATCCGTTGAAAGCCAAGCCATGCGCGCCATGCAACGAAACCTGCTTACTGAAGAGCTCGATATCTTGTCCAGCGCGCTCACCCGCGCGGCGGAAATTGGTCAGCTAAAGGAAGGGGTCGATGTGCGAGCAGCCTCCCGAAGCCTGCTCTCTTGCCTCATTGGTGTGCTCTATAGCGCAATGCTGGAACCGGCGTTGTATGAGCTCGAGCGCGACGGGATGGAGGCGATAGACGCAATCCTCAGCGTTTACGCAACGCCAGGGGCCTTTGAACCAGGCTCTCCGGCTGGCCAACTGCCGCCTTTAGGGTAGTTCACCCAGGAGCACAAAGGCGCGATTGGAGGATGCGGCCCGGGACGATGTGGTCGCGGCACAGGCCGCGTCTCCCGCGCAACTCAGTGGAACCACGCTCAACGATTTCCGTCATTGCCCTCCACCAAGACTTTGATCACCCCCTTCAATAGACGAATAAGGGTTTTTCGGTCAGGGATCTGGCCTGTTGTGGCCCGCACCATCAGGCCATTGAAAATCACTGAAACCATCATCATTCGCGCCTTCATCTCAGCACGGTCAACTCCATCCGGGAGCCCCACCCTGTCCGCTGCTGCGAGGAACTGTCGCACCACGACCGCATCGGACTGCCGCAGAATGCGGTTGACGTGGGGATTTCGTGCACCCTCAGCAGCCAACTCTAGATGGAGCTGAACATGTTCGGGGTCCAAGAATTTGTCAACGGAGTCATCGACCAGCCTCATGAGGCGATCAGCAATGGATCCGCCGACCTCATCAGCTTCGAGTTTTCGTGCCAATTGGGAGAGGTCGTGCTCCTCTCGCTTAGCTATAGCCTCAACGATGGCATCCTTGTTGGCAAAGTAGTGGTAGATGTGACCTGGGCTCATCTTGGCCACGTCCGAGATGCGCGCGATGCTTGTGCCATGGAACCCGTTCTTGCGGAAGCACATAGAAGCTGCTTCAAGCACCTGCTGGCGCCGAGCTTCGGCCTTGTCCATGCTCGTCAGGGTGTCTGCCGCCTTTGCCATGAATAAAACCTCTGTACCCGGAAATTGAGAACACGCATTACCGAGGATTGTAGTACGATCACACCAACTAGAATGACCATTCTACATTCGGCTTAGCCAACCGGCGCGAGCCTCGCCCGCCAACGCTCACCCATTTGGAACGAGAAGAATGCCCACGATGAAAGACATCGCCGTTCTGTTCGATGAGAGCCACTACGGACTTGATGTCCTTGACGCTGCCGCTCGATTGGCCGGTAGCCAAGGCAGTCACCTGATTGGCGTCACCGCGCTTAATCAAGACCCTGTCTCGATACATGACGGGTTTGCCAAGGGCGGAGCGCTGCCAGAGATCGTGGCCCTGCGGCAGTCGGCCATGGCAAGCAAAGTGCTGAACTGCGGGCAAAACCTAGCGAAAGCTGTTCAGAAGTACGGTGCAGACGGCGAGCTACGGGTCATTTCCTACGTCGAGTCGAGCAGTGAGTCGTCGTTGCACGCGCTCTATTGCGATCTCTTGGTTTTGGCCAGCCCTGACATCCCCGGGACGCCGCAAACTTGGGCGGTGCACTCAATGCTTCGGCATTCGGGGATTCCCATTCTGATCGTGCCGCGTGCCTGGCAGGGTCGAAAGATCGGTCGGAGGATTATCGTCGCTTGGAACGGAAGCAGGCAGTCTAGGCGCGCCATTGCGGACTCCATGCCTCTGCTGACTGGTGCGGAGGAGGTCAAGCTTCTGATTGTTGACCCGGATAAAACATCAGACCTCCTCGGAGACGAGCCCGGAGCAGACATGGCCGCGTTCCTTGCTCGTCACGACGTGAGCGTAGAACTGGTACGCCTATCGGCCCAGGGTGCCCGCGTTGCCGATGTAATTCTCGAGTATGCGACGGCTTCCGATGCAGATCTCGTCGTTTTTGGCGCATATAGCCGCGCTCGCCTGACAGAATCGCTGATTGGCGGCGTCACGAAGACTTTGCTTGCAGGCGTGTCCATTCCTCTGTTTGTGTCTCAGTAGACTTTCAGTCAATCTGACATTGAACGTCGTGGCGCCACACGCTCAGGTTTGGACTGGCCCACCGACTGACGCGGGCGCGACATCTAGCTCCATCACTCGGCCGCGATGCACCGGCCGCGCCATGCACACGGCTGGCCATAGAGCAGGCCGCCCTCGATGCCGCGGTGAAGACCGTTCGCGAGCAAGGAACCAGCCATGACATCTACGGCAGCCTCTTTGCACGCGATAGCGGCAGCGACCTCTCCATGGAAGATGCTCATGCCTGTCTGGTCCGAGATCACGCGAACCGTGTCCACCAGGACTGGCTCGCCGGAGCTCAGCGCATCGCCAAGTTACTGTCCATCCGTATCGCGATGCGGCCGACGCCGCATCCACAGGTGACGGACCTTACGCTTCGAGCGCCTTGGACAAGAAGGCGTGAATGTCTGGAGTCCAGCTCGACGCGTTTCCGGCAGTGATCTCGGTGAATGATCCAGGAACAACTTGCCAGAGGCGTTCAGCCGCGTGTTACGCGCAAACGCCATATGCCAGCGGCGCGGTTTACCCCCCCCTCAACGTACCGCTGACGCCTTCGGCGGATCGAAAAAGCTCACATGCCAGTTTCCTGCAAGCTCGGGCACGCACGATGTCGACTGCTCTTACCTCGGTGCCAAACCATGATCGTCCTGAGCCTCACCCTTGCCGCACTTCTGGATTCCCCCTCGACGGTTGCGCTGAAAATGGATGACCGCGGTCGCCCCGTCATAAGCGCGCACATCAATGATCGCGGACCCTTCGATATGGTGATCGACACCGCCGCGCAGACCAGCCTGCTGGTGCCGTCGCTAGTAGAAGAACTCGCGCTGCGGCCGCTAGAAGGTGAAATGACGATCAACGGCGCCGTTGACGCGCAGTCTGCGCGGATGTACCCGATCGAGCGGATCAGCACGGGCCTGTTCGACGACCATCAACTGGCGATACTGGCACTGCCCAATGGCAGCCTGACTTCGGCAAGGGGCATCATAGGGATGGAGCGCTTCACCGGTTCCAAGATCGCGTTCAACGTCGCCGACAGCACGCTATCAATCGCCCCCTCCAGCGCCGCCGGTGCGGGCCACGCAACCGTGGCCGGCGCAACGGGTGACAATGGTCTATTGCACGTGCCGATGCAGCTTGAGGGCGTGACCGTTCAGGCACTGGTCGACACGGGCGCCGGCCCCAGCGTCGGCAACCTCGCGCTACTGGAGGCTCTCGGGATGCGCTGGGACGACCCACGACTGAAGCCTGCGGGCGCGATCCGTGGAGCTACCCAAGGGCTGTCCAGTGCATGGGTCGCGCAATTGGGCACAGTCGCGCTCGGCCCGGTGGTGTTCCGCAACGTGCCGATCATCTTCTCCAATACAGATGGTTCTCCTACGCCGTCGCTGATCCTGGGTACGAACCTCCTCGGACTGCTTCAGGGCTACGCGGTGGACTTTCCGCGTGCGGAGCTGCAGATCCAGATGCCCACGTCCGTCGAAGCGCAATCCAAGCCCTGAACTACTAAAAGGATGAAGTGAGCGGAGCGCCCCTGGGGGGCGCCGCAGGACTGGCGACTCCTACAGCCAGTCCGGGTTCTTAAAATCCTTGATGCCAAGTTCCGGCCGCGCGCCGTCTTCTTTGATGCGTGCGTCCAGCCACCGCCATACAGCCAGCGCAGCGGAGCGGTCCGGCCAGCGTCCTAGTCCCTGCGCAAGTTGTTCCAGTCCGTCCTGGGGCCGCTGCCAGATGTCGAAGTCGTCACCGCCCCGCAGATCCGGGTGCAATAACTGCTGCGCTGAGGCCTGTACCAGGGCAATGGCCTCCTCATTGGCGGTGGACTGCGCAAAGATCTGGGCGAACATGCCGCGCTGCATCGGCGCAAGCAGCGGCATCCGCGTGAGCCGTTGGCGCAGTGCCTGCAACTCGCGCGGATCCAGCGTCTTGTTCTGCTGCACCAGCAGCGTGGCAAGCAGCTGCAAGCTATGGTCATCCAACGTACCAAGCAGCAGCATGTCACGCAGTTCCTGCTCGCGTGCAGGTACCCGGCCGGCGCCCTGCAGGCCAAACCCCATCAAGCCATAAAGCCGCAGTGATCGCTGACGCTGCACTGCCGGCAGCGCCCGCAGGTAACGGTCCAGTTCCTCTACGACGCCAGGGTCGTGCACCACAGCCTGCAGCAGGTCCTGCGCATCGGCAATCTCCGGTGCCGCCGCATCGCGCATGTTGCCGTCACGATCGTAGCTCTGGTACATCATGGCCTGGCGTACACCCGGCGGTGCATTGCGCCACACCCCGCGCAGCACGTGCGCCACGGTATTCGGCGCCTGCGCATGCGCCCGTGCCAATTGGTCCAGCTGAGCTCCCTCGCGCAGTCCAGGGCCCGCCAACGCCGCGGCTTTGCCTTGGCGGATGACCGTCTGCGACAACGTTGCCTGCGGACAATCATGCTGAAAACGACCGAACGCACCTTCCAGCAACCGGTCGAAGCTAGGCCCCTGCGCACGCTGCTGTCCGGCCCGCGCCTTGTTGACGAGGTCGAGCATCAGAGCCGTGTCTTCAATGTCAAGATCGGTTGCGGCTTCCACACCCCGCGCGGTGGCATCCTGTCTGGCGGCATAGAGGTCTAACACCAGCGTTGCTGCAGCCGTGGAGGGCCCGGGGCTGGCATTGACATAGCTCTGCAACCGTTCCAGGTAGCGCGCCTTGCGGCCGTGGTTAAGGTCGTCTTCCAGCAACGCGGCAGCGTAGACTTCGTTAAGTGGTTCTGCCTCTACCAAGCGTTCAAGATAGCGCGTGATGTCCTCCGGAGGCGGTGCAGCATCGCCATTGCTGGCCTCCAGTACAAACTCGCGATAGAAGGCGAGGCTGCTGGCAGCGTCCGGCGTTGGATTTGCCAGGTATGTGTCGATGCGTTGCTGGCGCTGTTCCGGGAACCACTTGGCGACCAGCGGCTGCGCATAGTTGCCTGCTACATCGCCTGTGTCACTGTAAAGCGCTTGTAGCTCGCGCAGTGCCGACGGCTTATCATCGTCGAACCACGCTTGCAGGAATGCAGGAAAATGACTGCCGTCGGTAGTCCGGCGGGCAATGCGTGAAGCGGCACCCTCCAGTACCGAACGATTGCCGCGGTCGGCATCCAGGATCAATAAGGGGATCAGTAAAAATGCCGCACTCCCCTGCTCATAGTCGGCCGGGCTGTCGATCTGCGCGGTTATCACCCGCGCGACGCGCTCGCGCTGCGCGTCGGTCAGCGGCCTACGAAGGAGGTCGCGGACCAGGATCGACTGAAGCGCGGAACGTCCCTTGCCGGCCTGCGTCGCCGCACTGAACTGCTCCAGAAGAGCGACCCGCTGGCCTGTATCGAATGTTCCGATCAGGCTTTCAGCATACTCCTCAGATGACCTTGCTCTTTGCACCAGGAATGGCATTGGCTGGTTGCCCTGCTCCACCAGCAAACGCATCAAGGTTGTATCGTCCAGCAAGCGGTAGCCGATCAGCTTCTCCAACGCTGCGTAGTTATGCGGCGCACCACGGTAGATGTTGAAAAGTATGTTCTCCTTGTACGGCGTTGCCGCAACCGGCGCGTACACCTGCTGCAAGAAGACATCGCGCGGCAGCGCGTTGCCGCCCTGTGTCAGCAGCACATAAATCGTGTCCGGACCAGGGTCTCGCTGCGGCTGCCGTGCTGCCAGAGCCTGCCACGTGGTTTCCGCGGCAATGGCATCGGCAACCAGCGCCTGCACTCGGGTGTAGTCATCGGTGCTGGAGGCCATGGCCAATGCCAAGCCGGCGTTGCCGCCCCGCTGCGCCTGCTCAAACAGGCTGTCAAGCACCCATGCGCCGCTGCTGTCTGCCGCCGCGACCGGGCCGCGCCCCTCCCTAGCTCGGGTGGTGTCGATAGCCGACTTGGCCGCAGGATCGCCTGCAAAGCGCTCGATGAGTAGATCCTCGGCACGGCCCACGGCATTCAGGTCGCCGCGATAGTTGCCCAGCTGCTGCAGGACCGCGAGAACCGCACGCAGCCGCACCTGCCGCTCAAAGGGCGCAGAAGTATCCGCGCGCGCGAGGGTCTCGTTGAAGAGCTCCTGCAGGTCCTGCCATACCGCGATTGTCGCGGTGTCTTGCTCATCCCAGGTCAACTGCAGACCTTCCAGAAGCGCCGGCTGGAAGCGCTGGCTGTCCAGCGCGGCATCATTGACCAGGCCGTTGTCCTGCTGCGGCTGCAGCACCAGCAGTGCGCGCAGTCCGTGCCAATACCAGTAGTTGGCGCGCGCTTCTTCACCTTGACGCTCAAGCAGGATTGATGTTTTGAGCGTCAGGTCGAGGTTGCCCTGATCCCTCGCCAATGCCTGGCTGTAGTTGATCAATGCCTGCTCCACATGCCCGAGGCGCGCGTAACTGTCGCCTTTGACCTGGTTTATGTTCACCAGGCCGCCGATGTCGGACATTGCCGCGAAGGCACGCTCGGCACCCAGCGCATCACCACTGGCCAGCAGCGAGCGTCCAAGGTCGGCAAAGAAGTCCGGCGGAAACTCGCGCTGCAATGCGAGCAGACGGCGGCCATAGCGCACCTTGCGCTCATTGTCACCAATGGACGCACCTGCAACTCCGTCCATTCCGCTGGCACCGGACATAAGTGTCACCAACTGACGCAGCACAAGGCCGCGCTGCTCGCCGGCCGCTGCCAGCGCATTGTCATACGCGCGCAGCTGTAGCGAGAAATCGGACTGTGCTTGGCCCAGGTCGGCCAGTACCGCATACAGCGGGTAGTCGTCAGCGTCAGTGGCAAGCCGGGCAAGCAGCTGCCTCTGGATCCATGCATTGGTGGCAGGAGCCAAAGACGCGCGCACATCCCCGCGCCGCAGCCGCTCGTCCGGCGCAACCGCAATCAGGCCGCCGATAGCATCTGCCAACTGGATGAACCGCGCCTGCCCGTTGCTGGCCGCCGCGGCAGCCTGGAGCATTGCCACTGCCTCCGGCACACGGTGCTGTCGCTTGCGCAGCTCGGCCAATTGCAGCAGGTTGTCCAGGTCGTCCGGCGCGGCCGCCAACGCTCGCTCATACGTGCTCGCAGCGGCAACATCCAGGCCGGCCATGGAGTACATTCCCGCGGCGTACTGCAGCGACTGACCACTATCGGCCTCGCGCGCCTGGAGCTGCTGCAGGATGGCCTGAAGTTCCTGTAGCCGCGCCGCATCGCTGGCGACCGGGTCGGTGCCGCCGTCATGCGGTCTGCGTGCAGTGTTGACGGCAAGCTTGCGTAGGTAAATTCCAGCATTGGTCGGGTCGGCGACGACCAGCTTGCGCAGTACTTCGTCGACGCGTTCCGCATCGCCCAGTCGCGCGTACAAACCGCCGAGCTGCAGCAGCTCGGCAGTGCGGCCTTCGCCACGCATGCGCGCCTGCCGGGCTACAGCCGCTTCGGCACGTTCTGGCGCGTCCAGCGCCAGTGTCAATGCCACCAGCAGGTCGACCCCGGCCGGTTGCAACGTGCCCTCTGCCTGTTGCGCTTCAAGTGCCGCCGCCATCGGCTCCAACTCATCGCGTGAACGAGCGACCTTGACGATCTGACGTTCCAGGAACGCGCGCCGTGCTGGAAGCTGTGCCTGCGACCACAACGTACGCCAGCGTGTCAGCGCTTGTTCTGATTCGCCTGCAGCTACAGCGAGGTTGGCGATTCGCACTTGCAGGTCGTAGTCGAGCGGCTGGTGCCGCGCGCGCTCCATCGCCATCAGCACCTGCAGCGCCTGACTCGGCTGCTGCAGACGCTCGTATCCGACGGCGACATCGGCCTGCAGAGGATCTGCGGCCGCAAGCCGCGCATGCAGCGCAGCCAAAAGTTCAGCTGCTGCTGCATCGTCGCCGCGGGCCAGTGCGCCATCAAACGCAAACAGGTCAACCATCCCGCCTGCGCGTGCATCCAGCCCCGCGGCACGAAGCAGCGACAACGCACTGTTCTGCATCCCCATGGCAGTCATCTGCCGCGCCGCCGGCAACAGTACCTCCGCGCGCCCCCGGTTGACTGCAAACAACTGCTCAAACGCGGCGAGCGCCTGCGGCGAACGGCCGGCCACCAGCTCCTGTTCAGCCAGCCCGATATAGGCGACTGGATCGCGGGGATACCGGCTTATCTGGTCGCGGTACTCGTTGGCCACCTCATCGCTACGTCCCGCAAGCTCCAGTATTCCAATCAAGCGCTGGCGGATGACCGGGTCCTGCGCGCCGCGCACCAGCGCAATAGCCTCATCGTAGCGCTCAAGTTCAAGCAGCGCGTCAATCAGGGCCTGCTGCAACTGTGGTTGTGGGGGCTGCCTCTGCAGCCACTGCACCGCCCGCTCCATCTGCTGTTCATCGCGCCAGGCTTCCATCCACAACGCCAGCGCATAACGGCGGTCGCCGGGGTCGTTGGCGTCGCTGAACGCGCGCCACGCATGCTCGCGCGCACTGGCTGCATCGTTCAACTCCAGTGCCCAGCCGGCACGTTGCAATTGTGCAGCCACGCCTATGCCTCCTGCACTGGACACCGCGAGGTCGGTGCGTCCAAGCATCGCCATTAGCAACGCCGACTGGTGCTTGGATTCTCCGGCCACATCCAGTTTCACCAGCGTGTCGGCAGGATCGTCACTCGATACTGCCTGGTGCACAAGCAAGTTCCAGCGCCGCACGCCGTGGCTGACCTCTGCCGCTTGGGCGTACGCCACACGTGCTGCGGCCAGATCACCGGTAGCATCCAGCAGTGCTGCGCGCAGTTGCAGACCGTCGGCATCCGGCCTCGTCCGCAGGGCGGCATCTACGGTAGCAAGCGCGGCAGCAGCATCTCCTTGCCGCCACTGTTGCCATGCCTGGGCCGACGCGGTTGGCGCGCCAGACTGGTGCTGCCCTACTGCAGCCAGTGGCGCCGCGCTAAGCGCCGGCGCGGTGAGAACCAAAGCCATGGCAAGGGCCAAGGATAGCGGGGTACGGTGCACAGGCATCAACGGGGTTTCCTGAAGAACGACGGTGTGTGCCAGGCCCAGCGACGGCAAAGCACTTCCAGCAGATAAAGGCCGATCGCCAGCAGCGCCAGCCATGTGCGCAGGTCCAGCACGCGCCATCCCGCTACCGCGTCGGCCGACACGCCAGCACTGAGTGCGGCCAGCTTTTGCAGCGGCAGTGAGTAACGAAGC
Source organism: Stenotrophomonas sp. SbOxS2 (assembly GCF_013416715.1). Taxonomy (NCBI): domain Bacteria; kingdom Pseudomonadati; phylum Pseudomonadota; class Gammaproteobacteria; order Lysobacterales; family Lysobacteraceae; genus Stenotrophomonas; species Stenotrophomonas sp. SbOxS2. The sequence goes on along the minus strand of NZ_JAAVXD010000005.1, from coordinate 773,142 downwards.
ACCGCCGGACCACCAGCCCGATCACGCCAGTTGCCGTCGGTCACGCGTAGTTGGGTGCCGTCCCCGCGAAGCAGCAGACGCATCTCGTCGCGTGCCTGCAAATTCGCGATCAAGAGCGTTGGCGACATGGGCTGTAGCGACAGTGTCTTCTCGCTTCCGTCTGCGTCCACGCTGACCAGTTGTAACTGGCTGACAGCCTTGGCGTCGCTCCCTTCCACCACCACCTGCACCGACCGCCCGTCTCTGTTGACCTGGACCGCATGCGAAGGTTGCTGTCGCGCCGTGCCCACGAGCAGTCGTGACAGCCAATGGCCGTATCCCCGCCAAGCCTCCCAACCCTGTGTACCTGCTCCAAGCGGCTCGGTCATGATGCTAGTCACCCGCCCGGAGCCATGTTGCCAGCTGGCCACAAACGGTTCGTCGCCTGCGCGGGCCATCAACTGTGCGCCCGAGCGCGGTACCGCCGTGGCGATGCCCTGCAACGGCGGCATACCCAGCAGCGAATCATCCTGCCACCAGGCCTGACCTGCGATCGCGTGCACGCTGAATCGTCCACTGCGATAGCCTGGAGAAGGCTGCAACTGTGGCTGTTTGAGGTTGAGTTCGACCATGCTTGCGTCATCACTCACTTGGTAGAACCGGCCCCGCCCCCAGTTTGCCAATTCAGCCATGCGCTCTTCGCCTTCGCCACCACCGACCAGTGCGGTGGACACGTTGATGCGGTCCTGCGCTATATGCCGCAGCAGGCGCTGGTAATTGTCCTCCTCCACGCCCGCGTCAGTAATCACCAACATGTGCTTGAAGCGCGCATCTGTGTTCTTCAGGCCGAAGTAAGCTTCCTGAATGGCTGGAAATAGCTGAGTGCCACCCTGAGCCTGCATGCGTCCGATAGCGCGCTCGACGTCCGCAGTATCGCGTGCCGGCTGGATCGGAACGGACCATTGCCGAGCACCATAGAACTCCACCACACCAACCCGATCCTCGGGCTTGAGGCGGCGTACCGCCAGTCGGGCGATCTGCTTGGCCAGGTCCATTGGCGCACCAGCCATCGAGCCTGACGAATCGATGATTACCACCAGCGCCACGCTGGGATCCTGCAGTTGCTCGTGCGGCTTGCCGCTGACAGGTAAAAGTTGCGCCAACGGACCGCCGCTGGTTGGGTCCTGAGGCAGCCCTGAGAATGCGCTGCTGCCACCACTGAAGACCAGTCCAAGGCCATCGACAGTGACCGCACTGGCCAGTGCGGTCTGTGCTGGTGCGGGCAAAAGCTCAACGCCAATCCCATCGAGTACTGCGATGTCCTGGCCAGTGAAGCTGGCAGCGTCCACCGCCTCCGGCGCCTGCTGCCGCACCGCGAACCCGTCGCCCAACAAGCGCTGCAGGTGCATTCCTGCGCTGGGATCACGGGCCACGTACAGCAAGGGAAGCGGATCCTGCACGGCTAGGATTCCGCTCAAAGCCCCACGCTCGACGCCCCCGCTGCCGTCGCGCAGCACCACGCGCAAAGGATGGAAACCGGCGGAGCCGGCTGCAAACTGTAGGGTCACCGTGCTGGGGCCCTGCACATCCGGCACCGCTGAACGCACAAGCTCGACATCATCGCGCAGCACCGCAACCTGCAGGCCACGGGTGGTGCCATCGACGCGTATGCGCGCAGTCGCCAACCCTCCAGCGCGTGCAGACGGCACGTCCACGTCCACGAGGCGCGGAAGGCTCGGCGCCGCATCAGCACCGTCGATATCGACCTTGACACCACGCTCCAGCAGCGCGCTGACCACGCGCCCCCAGTGCGGATCATCTGAACCGGCGGCGCCCAAGTACAACAAGCGACCACCGTCGGAGGCAGGCAGCTGCTGCAGAGCCGCAGCAAGCGCCTCTACCGGAGACTGTTCACGCAGCCTCAGATAGGACTGCACCTCCAGCTTGAGCGGCTGCCCGCCCAGCTGCACCACAGTGATGCGGGTGCCTGCCGGGATGGCTGCAAGCCGCTGCTGCAGGCGTTGCCGCAGTGCTGAGCGGTACGGGTCCGGCAGTGCTGCGCGCTGGTCGAGCACGATCACCTGCGCCGGCGAGTCACCACGCACCAGCAGCGATGGCTGCATCAGCGCGAAGACCACGCACACAAGCAGTGTTGCGCGAAGCCATGGCTGCCAGCGTGGCAGGCGCGCGGTGCGCCACCACAACAGTGGCAGCAGCACCAGCAGCACAGCGGCCCACGGCGATTGTAGAACCATGTCCATCAAGGATCCTCAGGGCACCCGGCCGCGCACGAGGAGCAGCCATTCAACGCAGCAAAGCAGGAGGGCGAGGAAAAACAGCAGGCTGCTGAACTCGCCATGCAGGAACGTCCGCGGCGGCGCGGTTGAGGAGCTGATCGCGATCGGCTCGGCGACGCCCCGGGTGATGTCGCCGTCGAGCAATGAAATCTGGAGATTTTTCCCGGCCACGGCGTGCGTGCCCGCCGCAGGCAGGAAAACCCGATCCCCAAGTGCGCGGTCGCGGACCGACGTGTCCTGACCAAGCCCCTGCAGCAGCAATGCCTGCTGTAAGGGCTGACCGGCAGCAGCGTATGGCACCCATGATGGCGAGTCAGCGAGCCAGTGCAGGCTGCGGCTGACGAACAGCGGCATGGCGAGCGACTGCACGAAACCGCCATCGGCAGCAAACAGCTCCTGCCACGTCTGGACCCGGGCAACCTTGCCCTGGCTTACGTCGACGCCGACGGGGCGGCCAAGTTCATTGGCGATGGCAGTGTTGCGCGCCTGGTCCAGACCTAGCGCCTGCAGGTTGCCAGCGAGCGCAATCTCGCCGTCGATATCCCGTACGGTGAAATGAAATGCCGGGTCGCCGCCCGCGGCAGCAACCAGCTGCAGCGTTGGCACGTCGGTGGCAGCGATCGCTCCTTCGGCAACCACCAACACCTGCGCCTGTGCGGCGTCCACCAACTGCAGCGAGGGATCCAGGGACAGAACATCCTGCAGCGCACTCGGCAGCGTGCCTGCGACCCCCACCCTTAAAGGCCTGCGGATGGGTAGCAGCAACGATGCACCGTCGTCAGCAGCGAAGGCATCACCTTGTCTCAGTGCGATCTGCAGCATGCTGCCATCGGCGGGCAAGTCAGTCAGCAGCACGCCGGCGCCGTCACTGGAAGAGCCGACGCCAGCAGGCAACGGCTTCCCGTCCAGTGCAATGGTCAGATCATCCTCGCCCGGCACAGGTGCACCGGCAGCATCCAAGGCGACACGGACGTCCACCGTATCCCAACGCCCCGAAGCAGCAGGTGCAGCGCCAAGCGCGATGATGCCTCGGTTGCTGGACAGTGGCTGGGTCAGGAAGGCAGCCTCCACCTGCACTCCGGCTGGCAATGTTTCGCGTGCGGCGCGGAGAACCGGGGCGGCGCCATAGTAGTGCACCACGATGTCACCCTGGGCCTGGCCATCGCCCTGTCCCAGGGCCGATACCGATGCCAGCCAGCTAGCGAACGCAGATGGCCTGGCCCGCGCGGTTGCATCGCGCAACCTCGCCTGGAGCAGGGCTAGAGGCTCGTCGCTGGCCAGCAGCAGCGATGCCACGCCGTCACCCAACACCACCTGCCGTGCGCCGGTCGGTGCACCGGCGACGTCGCGCTCCAACGCGGCGCGTGCTGCGCCGAAGGCACCGTCGCTCATCAGCCACGCCGAGGCGTCCAGGTAGTACACGTGGTGCTGCCCGTCGTCGGAGAGGGGGTTGCGCGGGCCAGCAGCGGCCATCCACAACAGCAGCACCAGCAGCAACGACAGCAGCCATGCCAATGGCCGCTGCCAGCGCCCCCCAAGGCGCCTCGGCGGAAGATTGCGCAATGCCTGCTGCCACAACGTGGCGCTGGCGAGTGCGACGGGGGTCCGGCGCACTTTGAGCAAGTACAGTAGCGTCACCAGCACAAGGATTGCGGCAGCACCGGCGGCAACCAGTGCGGGGGGGAATGTAGCGAAAATCACAAGCGTAACTCTCCCGTGCCGAACAGGGTCTGCAGTTGCGGCAGCACGTCCGCGGCTGCATCGATGCGCAGTAGTCCGCCGCCGGTACGCGCAAAATGAGCCAGGCCATCGCTGAAGCGCGCGTGCACTTCGGCATACGCGCGCAGCAGTTCCGGCGACAGACTCAACTCCACGGCGTGACCCAACTCCCCATCATCGATCCGCACGTCGCCGTGCAGGTCTGGGTGCAGGCTGGGATCTGCATCATGCGCACGTACCAACTGCACCAACAGCACGCGATGCGGCAATGCCTGAAGCGCGCCCAGCAGCGCGTCGATGCCTGCCGGGTCGAAAAAGTCCGATACCACCACCACCAAGCCGCGGCGCAGGCGGCTAGCCGCCAGCTGCCGTAGCGCGCCGACCAGCTCGGTGCCTCCATGGCCCGGCAGCGCAGCGAGCTGACTGGCAACGCGCATCAGATTGCCGCGACCGGTCAATCCGCGCGCCTGCACCTGCATGGTATCGCTGAAGGCAAGCAGGCTGACGGAATCATGCTGCGACAGTGCAATCGCAGACAGCGCGAACGCGGTGCGTTGCGCCGCCGGCAGCCGCGCGGGCTGCTCGGCGAGCATGCTCGCCGAACCATCCACCAGCAGATACATCGGCATGTCTTGCTGTTCCTCGAACACGCGGACAAACACACGACCAAGCCGCTGATACACGTTCCAGTCAATCGCACGCAGGTCATCGCCCACCGCATACGGCTTGAAATCAGCGAACTCACTGCCCTGTCCGCGTGCCGTGGTCCGCTGCTCAGCCAAGCGCCCGCCGCGCTGGGCCTTGGCGATGCTCAGCGACAGCGCCTGCACCGCCTCCAGGAAGGCGGGGTCGAAAAGTGCCTCGGTAGTGGCCGCGGCCTGCGCCATCAGTGCAGACCTGCCATCACGTCGGCAACAAGATCATCAGCAGTGATGCCATTCGCCTGCGCCTGGAATTTGGTGACGATGCGATGACGCAGCACCGGCACAGCCACCGCGCGGATATCCTCGTCGGCCACCGCGAAGCGACCGCTGCGCAGCGCCAGCACCTTTGCCGCCAGCATCAGGCCCTGAATACCGCGCGGCGACGCTCCCAGGGCGACATTGGCGTTGACCTGCGCAGTGGCATAGGGGCTATTGGGCTGGGTGCCCATGACCAAGCGAATGGCACAGGTGCGTGCCGTCTCCGGTACCGGCACCTGACGCACGATCGCCCGCATTCGGCGCAGCGTTACCGCATCCGTCACCGCCGACAGTTGCACTTGGCTGCCGCTGGTGGTGCGCTCGATGATGGCGTGATAATCCTGCTCGGTGGGATAACCAACCACCAATTTGAACAGGAACCGGTCCAACTGTGCTTCCGGCAGCGGATAGGTGCCTTCCTGGTCGACCGGGTTCTGCGTGGCCATCACGCAGAACGGGTCCGGCATTGCGATCGTACGGCGCCCCACCGTGACCTGCTTCTCCTGCATTACTTCCAGCAGCGCCGCCTGGGTCTTGGGCGTAGCACGGTTGATTTCGTCGGCAAGCACCAGATTGGCCACCACCGGGCCCTGTTGGAACGCCAGCTCATGCCCGCCGCCTTCGCGCTCAGTGAGCACGTTGGTACCGACGATATCCGCCGGCATCATGTCCGGCGTGAACTGAATGCGCGAGAACGGCAGATCCACAGCCTGGCTGATCGAGGACACCAGCATCGTCTTGCCGAGGCCGGGAACGCCTTCCAGCAGTACGTGGCCACCAGCCATTAGCGCGGTCAGTACACCGTCAACAACTTCTCGCTGGCCGACGATCATGCGCCCGACCTCATTGGCGACGGCGTCGAACACGTTGCGAAATTCCGTGGCAGCGGTGCGGGCGCTGTCGGCGTCGTGCAGATGGGTGATGCTCATGGTGTCATTCCTTGGTAGCGGAGTCGCCGCGCTTGCGCTGCAGCAGGAAATAGTCTCGGACCAACTGCTGGTCCGCGGCGGAGGCAGGTCGTGGAGTGGACGCGCCACTGTCACCGGACTGGCTGCCGCGTGTGCTGGACGCGCTGGCTGCTGCCGGGTCGTTCTTCGGTTCACCGGGCCGGGTGATGCTGCGTACCCGCCCACGGTTGGGGGTCCCAGTCAGTTGATCCTCCATCGGCACGCCCAACAGCAACCCGGTCAGGCCGCGGGTGCGCTTGAGCGCATTTTCCGTACCCTGACCCTGACCCTGACCTTGGCCATTCTCCTGACCACCGCCCTGCGACTGCCCTTGGTCTCCTTTCTCGCTAGGCGACTGCCGCGGCGGCTGGCCCGGGTCTTTGCCGCTCTGCGGCTGCGAAGGGGGCGGAGCGCCGCTGCTAGGCGGCAACGCAGATTGCGCTGCCTGTGCCGAAGATGGACGTTCAGGTGTTTGCGTACTTGCGTCAGGTATGCCGTCACTGTCGCCGTTGCCAAGCGGGGCTTCCCTGTCCGACAGCACCTTATCCTTCGCATGCTGCGGGGTTGCGGCCGGTGATTGTCCCCCGTCCCCGGTTGCCGGAGCGGGACGGGCCGCTTGCTGCCGTCCCTCGCCGGCACTGGACGCAGCCCCGTCCCCCGCTTGGGTCGCAGCGGCTGATGACGATGTACCTGCCTCGCCGGAGGGCGTCCCGCCCTCCCGGTCAGTGTTCACCGCTCCCGATGCCGCTGACGACGGCTGCTCGCCGACGGCTCCGCCAGCCCCGGGCTGGTTCACAGAGCGGGTGTTGGTACCCGTCGGCGCCGCCGGCTGTAACGCTGCACCCCGCCCGGCTACGTCGTTCCCAGCGGCAACAGCGTCAGCATCACTACTCTTGGGCTGAACGACCAGGCTACCTTGACCGGGAACGAAGGCTGCAGCGGCCAGCAACACAATTGCCGCGACCGGCATCGCCCGGCGCCAGCGTTCCAGCGGCGGCGCACGGACCACGATCTCGCTCGCGGCGGCCTCCCTCGCCAAGGCCACCCACGACTGCGCGTCGGCAATTGCTGCTTCACGGAAACCATCACGCTGCGCCGCTGCCAGGAACTCATCGGCGGCCAGCAGGCGGTCCTCGGCACCGGCGCGACGGTCCAGCAGGGCAAGCGCCGCACGTCGCTGCGGCTGCCTGCGGGCACGAAGCGACCAGCGCGGCGCCAGCGCCAGCAATGCGACAACCGCCATGCCAGCCAGCGCCCATGCCCACACCGGCACAGGCAACCAGTGGGCCGTTGCAAGCGCCAGCAGGGGCAACACAGCGCAGCCAGCGAGCGCCCAGCGCAAGCCTCGCTGCCGGGCACGCCTGACGGCCGCCCGGTCAAGCAGGCGCTGTCCCTGCCGGGCGAGCGAATCCAGTTGCTGGGCGAGCGTGGTGGCCGCGCTATCGGGAGGAAGGGACATTGACCTTGGGGTGTCGGTGGGACTGACCAGCATTCCACATCACGACACTTGCATGGACCTTACCTGGCATCTCTATTTGCCGGCATTTCCAGCCATCAGGTACCGCCGGAGGCATGCCAGCCCGGTGCAAGCTTGGCGTGCGTCAATCCTAGCACCTGCTTTGCCTGTCCCGGAGTTCGCATTGAACCGCTTTTCGCAGTCCCTGTTGTCCATCTCCCTTGCTGGGCTGTTGTCCAGTGTCGCAATGTCACCTGAGTTGGCTGCTGCTGCCACACGCCCGCAGGCAGCGACCGGGATCGGCGAAGTGAGCATCGACCATCATGTCTTCACGCTGCCCAACGGCCTCACCGTACTCGTGCACAGCAACCGCAGCGTGCCCAATGTGTTCGTCGGCATGTGGTACCGCGTGGGCTCCAAGGATGAGCCGGCGGGCAAGACCGGCTTTGCGCACCTGTTTGAACATCTGATGTTCCAGGAAACAGTAAATCGCAGGAGCGAGTACTTCCTGCCGCTGGACAGGGCCGGCGCGTCGGACATGAACGGCACCACCGATGTCGACCAGACGCGTTACTACCAGACGGTACCGAGCAACGCGCTCGACCTTGCGCTGTGGATGGAATCGGACCGCATGGCGTGGCTGGGGCGCAGCATTACCCAGGCCGAACTGGACGAGCAGCGCGCTGTGGTCAAAAACGAGAAGCGCGAAGCCGAACTGGGCGAGAAGGATCCCAGCGCGGACATCTACCGCGAGAGCTACTTTCCGGTCGGCCATCCGTACCGGCACAGCACCATCGGCTCGGTGGAAGACCTGGACAGTGCGTCGCTGGAAGATGTGAAGGGCTGGTTTGCCGACTATTACGGCGCCTCCAACGCAGTGCTTGTGCTGGCCGGCGACGTCGACCTGGAAACCGCCAGAGCCAAGGTCGCGCACTACTTTTCCGACGCCCCCGCCGGCAAGCCAGCCTCACGCATGGACCAGTGGCTTCCGTCGTTCCCAGATGTGAAGCGCGACATCGTGCAGGGCGTGCAGCCGATGGGCGGTGTCCGCCGCAATTGGCCGGTATCTGGTGATTCCCCCCGTGAACTCGCGTTGCTGCAGTTAGCGGCCGGCACCTTGGCCGGCTCGAAAGACACGGTGCTGTGGGACCTGCTGGTGGATGATCTGCAACTGGCGACCGCGGTGTCAGCCAGCCTGTCCAGCAACTTGCTGGTCAACACTTTCACTATTAACGTGACGCTCAAGCCCGGTGTGCAGCCGGAGCAGGTCGCGCCGATTCTGGACAGCGCACTTGCAACGTATTTTGCCAAGGGCCCTCGCGACACCGAGCGCATGCAGGCGATCGTAGTGGGCACCGAGAACAACCTACTGCGGTCGCTGCAGAGCAATGCGGCGGTCGGCTCGATGCTTGCACAGGGCCAGCTCTACCTTGGCGAACCCGATGGCGCACTGAAACAGTTGGACTGGGTGCGCACGGCCACACCGGAAGACCTGCGCATGGTCAGCCGAAAGTGGCTTGACCGGCCGTACTACGAAATGATCACCCGTCCAGTGCTGGCCAATGCTCCCGCGCCCGGTGAGGTCGACCGCACGGCTCCGCCGCAGCCTGGCCCGTTCGCCGGCACAGTTAAGTTCCCGGCCATCGTTGAAACCACCCTGTCGAACGGCATGAAGCTGGTCGTGGCTGAGCGCCCCGGGCTACCGTTGATCGACGCCAGCCTGCAGTTCGACGGCGGCACAGATGTCGAAGACAGCTACGGCGAGGGCGTGGCGGCGCAGGCGATGGGCTTGCTGCAACTGGGCACCCAAACGCGCGACAGCAAGGCAGTCTCGCGCGAGATTGCGCGAACTGGCTTTTACATGAACGCAGCGGTTGGCGATCGGGCGATGGGATTCAACTGGAGCACCACCAGCAATCGCCTCGACGACAGCTTCGCGCTGGCCGCAGATCTGGTGCGTCGTCCTGTGTATCCACAGGCGGAAATCGACACGCGTCGCGCGAACGTCAACATCGACGCCGCCTACGACGCCTACGAGCGCAATCCCATCCAGTCGGTCGGCAAGGTGTTCGCCAACGTGCTGTGGGGCCCGGGGCACCGCAACGGCCGCATCACAACCCGTGCCAAGGCTCATGCGGACTTCGAGAAGCAGAACGATCGTGCCGCCATCATCCGCTTCCACGACCAGGAAATGGGGCCTGCCAACGCCACGCTCTACATCATGGGCGACACCTCGGTGGCGGCGGCCACTGCTGCGGCCGAACGCAGGTTCGGCGACTGGCGCCGCAACACGCCGACGCCACCGCCGGACCCGGCCAATGCCGCCATTCCGCAGTCCGTTGGTTCGCGCGTGATCCTGATCGACGCTCCGGGCATGCCGCAAAGCGCGATCATGGTCGGGCACCTGGTACCTGCCTTCGACAAAGACACGGCCGCAACCGAATCGCTGATGGACTCGGCGTTGGGCGGCAGCTTCCACAGCCGTCTAAACATGAACCTGCGCGAGGACAAGGGCTGGACCTACGGTTTCAGCGCCGGCATCAGCGGCGACAGCCGGGGTCCGCGGACGTTTACCGCCAGCGGCAACGTGGAAACCGACAGGACCGCCGACGCGCTGGTGGAAATCCGTAGGGAAATGCGCGATTACATCGGCGCCCGGCCGATAAGCGACGACGAACTAGCACGTGACAAGGCAGCCTCTATCCAGGCCATTCCATCGGCCTTCACCACCAATGGCGCGTTCCTGGGGTCGATGATCAGCTCCCACAGCATGGGTCTTCCCTACAATCGTGCCGAGGGGGCAATGCAGCGACTGGATGCCGTCGCGTTGGACAAGGTGCGCGCCCTCGCTCGCGCAACCTACCGCCCCGAGCAGATGACTTGGGTGGTGGCTGGCGACCTGAAACGCATTGAAGCCGCCATCCGTGCCTTGGACCTGGGTCCGGTGGAAGTCCGCGACGTCTACGGCAACACCGTTCGCTGACCCGGCCGCCGTCCACTTTGGCAGCCATCGCCGTGCTGGAACCGATGGCTGTCCTTTTTTCCTCGAGGAACGCATCCATGTTGCGCCCGCTTCCGCTTCTGATCGCCGCCGTACTTGCAGGCGCAACCGCGCCGGTCGCCGCCACTGCCCCTGCGTCCTCCATCACAGCTGCAGGCCAGGACAACGCCATCCCGGACCTGCCCTTCCAGCGCTTCACCTTGGACAACGGGCTCACCGTGGTCGTCCACGAAGACCACAAGGCCCCGGTGGTAGCGGTGAGTATCTGGTACCACATCGGTTCAGCCGACGAACCGGCTGGGCGCACCGGATTTGCGCACCTGTTCGAGCACCTGATGTTCTCCGGGTCGGAAAACAATCGAGGCACCTTCTTCCAGCCGTTTGAAAACGTGGGCGCCACCGGCATCAATGGCACCACATGGTTTGACCGCACCAACTACTACGAGACCGTGCCTACCACCGCGCTGGACATGGCGCTGTGGATGGAGTCCGACCGCATGGGCCACCTGCTCGGCGCCATCGGCCAGGCCGAACTGGATACCCAGCGCGGCGTGGTCAAGAACGAAAAGCGCCAAGGGGAAAACAACCCTTACGGACGCGCCGGCCAGAACATCCTGTTCAACGTTTTCCCAGCCAACCATCCCTACCAGCACGATTCGATCGGTTCCATGGACGACTTGGACGCGGCCACGCTGGCCGATGTCAAACAGTGGTTTCATGACAACTACGGCGCCGCCAATACCACACTGGTACTGGCCGGTGACATCACCGTCGCCGAAGCACAGGAAAAAGCGCAGCGCTACTTCGGCCATATCGCCGCCGGCCGGGCCGTGCCGCGGCAGCAGCCCTGGATCACCCCGCTGGCGACCTCCACCCGGGGTGTTCAACATGACCATGTCGCGCAGCCACGCATTCTTCGCAACTGGGTCGGGCCGCAGGCTGGGACCTACGATGCGCTGATGCTGGACCTCGCCAGCACCGTGCTCGGCGGTGGTCGCACTTCTCGGCTGTACCGGCGCTTGGTCTACAAGGATGCTCTCGTCGACGACGTCAGTGCCAGCATCCTGCCGCTGCAGTTGGCAAGCCAGATCACTCTGCAGACCGACGTCAAGGCCGGGATCGACCCGGCGCGCGTGGAGGCGGTCATCGCCGAGGAACTGGCGGATTTCCTGCGCGAGGGTCCCACCACAGATGAGCTGGAGCGCGCGCGCATCGGCATCCGCGCCGGCTTCGTGCGCGGCCTGGAAAAGGTCAGCGACAAAGCGGCACTGCTTGCCGAAGGCCAGGTGTACCGCAGCGATCCACGCGCATACCAAGATGACCTGCAGCGCCTGCAGGCGGCCACCGCTGACGACGTCCGGACGGCAGCCGCACGCTGGCTGAGCAAGGGTGATTACCTGCTGACCATCCTGCCTGCGCCGCAGGGCTTTGACGCTGCTGCCGAAGATTCCGCAGTGGTGCCGCTGCTCGCCGCCGCGGGACGTCCGCAGCCGCAGCTGCCGCCGGCGGTTCAGTTTGCCGGCCGCAGCAGCGAGGTCGATCGCAGCACAGGCGTGCCCAAGGTGGGTAGCTTCCCCGACCTGAGCTTCCCCGAATTGCAGCGCGGCAGGCTGCGCAATGGGGTGGAAGTGCTGCTCGCACGTCGTCCCGGCGCGCCCTCCACACAGGTTGAATTTCTGTTCGACGGCGGCTACTCGGCCGACGAGGGCGGCAAGGCTGGCACTGCAAGCTTCACAGCCGCGTTGATGGGGGAGAGCTCGCAGCGTCACGATTCGCTGCAGATTGCCCGCATGCGCCAGCGGCTGGGTGCGCAGACCGCCGTGCAGTGCGGCCTAGACAGCTGTAGCGCCACCCTGGATGCGCTCAACGACCAGCTGACGCCCTCGCTTGCGCTGCTGGCAGATATTGTCCGTGCGCCGGCCTTCGCCAACGACGACATCGAACGCGTGCGAGGCAACTGGCTGGCCAGCATCGCCCAGGAAAAAAACGAGCCGACCAGCATGGCCCTGAGGGTACTGCCGCCGCTGCTGTACGGCGCCGGACATCCCTATGCAATCCCGCTGACCGGCACCGGCGAGGAGACAGCCATCAACGCGCTGCATGCGGGCACGATGCGTATGTTCCATCAACAATGGTTCCGACCGGACAATCTGCGCATCTTGGTCGCTGGCGACCTGAGCTTGGAACAGGCGCTGACCGCGCTTAACAGCAGCTTTGGCGACTGGAGGTCACCGTCCACGCCGCTGCGCCGCGTCAGTCTGCCCGCCGTCGCCCCGCAGACAACGCCACGGGTATACCTCGTAGACAAGCCGGATGCGCCACAGTCGTTGATCCTCGCCGGCGTTCTGGCACCACCAACCGCCGCGCCCGACACACTGGCACTGGCGCTGGGCAACGCCGCGTTTGGCGGCACATTCACGTCTCGGCTGAACATGAACCTGCGCGAACGCAAACGCTGGGCCTACGGTGCGCAAACTTTCACCATGGATGCCAAAGGCCAGCGCCCGTTCCTGTTCTACGCGCCAGTACAGACCGACCGCACCGCCGACTCGGTGGCGGAAATCCTCAAGGAAGCCACAGCGCTGTCCATGACACGTCCGCTGAGCGACGAGGAAATCGCCAAGGTCCGCAACCAGCGTGTACGTGGCCTTCCCGGCAGCACAGAAACTACCAACTCGTTGCTGAAGTCCATGGAGGGCATCGTCCAGTACCAGCGTCCTGACAACTACGTGCAGACGCTGAAAGCGCAACTGGACGGTGTGGATGCGGCAGACGCGCAACAGGCACTCACCAGGGTCGTTCAGCCACACGCCCTGACCTGGGTGATCGTCGGCGACCGACGCACGGTGGAGGCTCCACTGCGTGCGCTGGGGCTAGGTCCGATGCAATTGGTGGACACGGACGGTCACATACACGATTGAGCCTGCGAAGCGCGTGGGTGGCAGCCCAGCACCGGACTACCACGCCCGCCGCCCCGCTCAGTCCTGCGACTGCACCGGTGGGAAGCAAAGGGTGAAGCGCGCCCCTCCCTGTACCGCATTGTCGGCATGCACGCTGCCGCCATGCAGGTCTGCCACCGCTTTGACGATCGCCAACCCAAGCCCGTGACCATTTCGATTAGGTGGGAACTTCGCAAATGGTTCGAACAGCGTCGGCAGCAATTCGAGGGAAATGCCGCTACCGGAATCCTGCACCGACACTTCCCGGGTGTCCCGTACCTCCAGCAGCACACGCCCTCCGTCCGGCGAGAATGACATGGCGTTGTCGACCAGGTTGGCGATGGCCACATCCAGCAGGCCGGGATCGCCCAGTACGCGCACCGGCGCGTCGCCCGCTTGCAGGTCTAGCCGCAGACCGCGTATCTCCGCCAACGGCTCTCTCTCGCTGATCACCCTCCGGCAAGCGGCCCCCAGATCCACCAACGTATCTAGCTTGCGCCCCCCACTGATGCTCATCAACTTGAGCAGTTGATTGGCCAGTGTGGTCAAGCGCCCGACGTCCCCAACCAGCTTGGCCTTCAGCGGCTCATCAGACAGCATTTCCAGCCGCGTGCGCAGCACAGTTAGCGGCGTGCGCATTTCATGGGCGGCCGTGGACAGGAAGAACTCACGACGCTTCTGTGCTTCGTCGACCTTCTTGATCATCTCGTTTACTGCCTGTACCAGCGGCACAACTTCGCTGGGCAAGCCTTCCTCGGGCAGCTTGCGGTCCAGCTGCTTGGGATCAAACGAGCGAGTGACAGCGGTGATGCGCCTGATCATGATCACGTTGATACTGAGGATCAGCACGAAAATCATGAACATGCCCGCGCCGACCAGCAACAGGCTACGACTGGAATCCCACACCCACTTCGGATAGTAAGGAAGCAAGCTCCCATCGATGTCCAGCGGCGTGCGCAACCCGGCAAACTCGTAATAGGTAATTAGTCCGCTACAGTCTGAGTAACTGATAGAAACCAGGCCGCTCGTGTCCGGATGTCTGTATTCAGATTGCGTGCATGCATCCGGGACGTCCTTACCTTCCCGCAGTGCCGCCAATGCATCGTAGTGCATCGAATGAAAGAAAACTTCGCCTTCTTCGCTCTGGAATGCAGCATCGCCGATGCGCACGTACCAACGGAAGTCGGGGTTGCGATCCTTTATCTGTGCGAGGACCGGGTCGCGATCAAGAGGGATCGCCTCGGCTGGTGCGTTGCGTGTGCGCTCGATGAAAGTACTCAAGCGCGTCGTGACTTCACTTGACGTGCTCTGCAACGGATCAGAAGAGCGACTGGACGCAGTTTCGACCAGTGGTCGGATGCCGACCCAATAGAGCAGGCTGCCCAGGAACAGCAGTGCCAGCAGGGCCACCTGCCCCATCATCGAGCGGTACAACCAAGGCATTCCGAGAGCTTTCACTGCGCAATCCTGACTGATGAACGGCCAACGGTACTGTGGACAGCTCCGACGCCAGCAAGTGAAAAAACCTGTTCCCGCAGCTTTGGTGCGTCCGCCTCAGAAGACACCCAATGGCGCCCTCGATGCAGTTTCCGTTGCAACCATTCTTGCGTGGCGCGGAGTGCAGCCGGATTTACTCCTGCCACGTTGATCGACAAGGTGCCACACACCGCGCCTTCCACGCCAGCCCGTGGTTGCAGGTCGGATAAAAAACACGAAACCCCATAGTTTGCGGCAAGCTTCGTGCAAGCTTGATGACGTAAACATGACTCGCCGGCCGATGTGATGGGGAAAACCACACCGGCGGGAAGTCCCGGAATCCGTTCCGGGCAGGGAAGTCATGTCATTGCAGAGCACAGCCGCGGAGCGCGGTGAGTATCCAGCAGACATGTGGACGCGGGAGGCGTCCCTGACCCCGGCTGCAGCCCGTGGTTTTACCCGCTGTCCACCCTTACGTGCCTGGAATCTAGGAGAACATCCGTTGAAAACGCATTCGCTCCCTTTGTCCGTGCTGGCAATAGCGCTGACAACCGCATTGTCGCCCGCATGGGCGCAGGAAGGTGCAGCCGGACGCAGCGCAGATAGCGCCGCCGAGGACCAGGAAGAGTCCGCCGCCCAAGCGTTGCAACGCATCGAGGTCACTGGCAGCCGCCTGCAGAAGGGCGACGTATCTTCCCGCGTGATCGTGATCGACCAGGAAGACATCAAGGCGCGCGGTGTCACCAGCGTCGAAGACCTGATCCGCACCTTACCGCAGAACCTTGCCACCATTGGCGCGATCACCAATGAGCGCCTCAACGGACCGCTTCAGGACAATGTGGGCCGCGTTAACATCAGCAACATGGGAACACTGGGCGTCTCTGCAGCCAATCTGGGGGGCATGGGTGCCGGACGCACGCTGATCCTCGTCAATGGTCGGCGCATGGCCGGCGCCGCGGGCATCCAGCAGGGGTTCGTGAATCTCAATGGCATCCCGCTCAGCGCCGTAGAGCGCGTGGAAATCACCACGGATGGCGGCTCAGCTGTCTATGGCGCGGACGCGATGGGAGGTGTCATCAACTTCATCCTTCGCCGAGACTACGTGGGCACCACGGTGAACGCGCAGTACGAAAACTCCAGCAACGATGCAGACACCAAACGCGTCAGTATCTACTCCGGCTACAACTGGGGGAGTGGTAGCGTTTCAGCAACGGTGAGCCACAGCCGTCGAAGCCCGGTCAACAACTGGAAGAGCGGATACACCACGGAGGACTACTCAGGCTACTTCAACGGTGACCCCAACTACGACTTCCGAAGCTTCAGCAAAGGGGCGCAACCTGCCGTCTATCCCATCAGCGACTACGTGTATGACCCGGCAACACAGATTGTGACGCGCATCGATACGGCGTTGACGGTGCCAGCCGGTCTCGGTCGCGCCCCGACTGCGGATGACCTGGTACTGCTCGATGCCAGCGCCAAGTCGGACCGTGTGCCTCAGCTTGCCGGCCCGGAGTCAGAATCAACTGCGGTCAACCTGAACTTCGAACAGAAGATTACCGACAAGCTCACCTTTACTGCGAGCGGCCTCTTTGATCGCACCAAGAACTCGCAGGAAGAGCGCTATGACAACGGCCTTGCCATCCCCTTGGGGCCGGGCCAGTACTACAATCCCTTCCCCGCATACTTCACCGACTCGTTCAGCCCCGGAACCACTGTCTACTATGATCCCCGCATGGAGATCCAGTCTGGCCGCCTACCAGTCGCCACCGTCTCCAATAGGACGGAGGGGTGGAGTGCGAACCTCGGCCTGAGTTACGCGTTCAACAGCAACACCAAGCTGGATCTGATCTACACCACTTCGAGAACCAAGAACCTCGGTGCGACCAGGAACTTCGGCTCGGTGGTGTCGTTCATTGAGGATCCGACCTCGCCGAACGGCTTCCGCTGCACGAATTGGGAGCTGGATAGCAACCGACTAACCGGCACACGGCTGGCGCAGATGCAGGCGATATTCGACCGTCAGTGTCAGGCGTTATCCAGCTCCAGTCCGTCGCTGGCGTTCGATCCCTGGAGCACCAGCAGCACCCCGGTCGGCGCGGACATCAACACCTTCTACTATCTGCTGGACAACGAGAACCGGGCATCGCGCCTGCAGAACTTCGAAGTGCGTCTGAGTGGCAGCGCCTTCGAGCTGCCCGGTGGCAGCGTCTACTACGCGCTAGGTGGCGACTACAACGAAGACGGCATCGACAGCCGCGAGGTCCGAAATCTTTCGATCCTAGCCACCAGTCGCGACCGTCATGCCTTCTTCGCCGAAGCCAGCATTCCGGTGTTCGGCAAAGACTTCAGTTTCCCGTTGATGCGGGCATTGACCTTCAACGTCGCCGCCCGGCGCGACGTGTATACAAGTGAAGGCGCGGTAGGCACCGTGGACAATGTGCCCTACTCCGAGGGTGGCCAGATCCTGTTCGGCAAGAACGAATTCGGTAAGACCACGCCGAGCTTTGGCGCACTGTGGGAAGTCACCGACAGCCTAAGCCTGCGCGCACGCTGGTCGCGCGGTTTCTCTGCACCGCCGCCGACCAACCTCTTCAGGGTCACTGGCACGCAGAACACCGACGCGTGGATCTTCAATGATCCTCTTTACACCTGCACCACAGACTGCGCCTTCCCGGGCGCCAGATACTACATTGCCCGAGCCACGTCTGCACCGAATCCCAATCTGAAGCCAGAGACCTCCATTCAGCGCTCGTACGGCCTCGCCTGGCTTCCGCAAGGTGCACTGTCCGGCCTCACCTTGGATATCAACTACAACCAATCCAAGGTCAGTAATGAGTACGCCTCGTTCGGTATGCTCAGCCGTTACCTGTCCGCCAGAGATCAGCTGCGGCAGAGTGCATTCTACGAGCGCGACGCATCCGGAAGGATCATCAACGTCAACCAGATGACGTTCAACCTTCAGGGATCGGAATACTCATCAATTACGTACGAACTGGGGTATCTCTGGACTACTCGCTGGGGCAGCTTCCGACCGAAGCTGACCTGGCTGGACAACATCAAGGCAGAGACGACGTCGCTGCCTGGCGTGCCGGTGCTGCGCACCGTCGGCACGGTGCAGGGCGTCGATGATTACAAGGTGGTCGCGGAGCTTGGCTGGCAGTACCGCAACCTGACTGCCACGCTGTGGGCGAACTACACCCCGACCTACACCAACGACTATGTGCTCACGATGTACTCCGGCAACGTGTCCAACCCTGAATATGCCAAGCCCGTGGAGTCGTTCACCACCTACGACCTCACGCTCAGTTGGCAGCTGCGCAACGACCTGCGATTGAACTTCGCCGGACGCAACATCCTGGATTCCACACCACCGTTCGTGGTGATCCAGAATCGACCGTATGACACGGCCCGCTATAACGCGGCAGGCCGCACACTTTCACTGGAAGTGCAGTACGAGCTCTGATACCGAAATGCCCCGGTCCAGCGGACCGGGGCTTTGCAGCTACGAGGAATACATGCGCCTGTTGTTGGTAGAAGACGAGCAGGACATCGCCGAAACCCTGACCCATTTTCTGGTCAAGCAGGGTTTTGTCGTTGACTTGGCCCCCACCCTGGCCATTGCCCGCAGGGCGGTGCTGGACAATGACTTCGACCTGGTCCTGCTTGATCGGCGACTTCCCGACGGCGACGGGCTCTCACTCATCACCCATGCACGCGCGCACCAGCGCGCACATCGCTTCATTCTGCTCACCGCGTTGGCCGATCTGGACAGCAAAGTTAGCGGCCTGGAATCAGGGGCGCACGACTACATCGCCAAGCCATTCGAGCCTCGTGAGCTGCTCGCACGCATCCGTAACGCACTGCGACACAACGTCATTACCGGGCGCGAGCTGAAGCGTTTTGGACCACTCAGCTATGATGCCGACAGTCGCGCATTCTGGATCAACGATGAGCCGCTAGTACTGCGGCGTACTGAAGCACTGGTGCTGGCCGCACTGATGGCGCGGCCCGGCGTGCTAGTGCCACGCGAATCGCTCGAGGCCCGCGTGTATGGCTACGACCGACAGGTTAGTTCCAATTCGCTGGAATCACAGATCTCCCGCCTTCGTCGCAACATCGGTGAAAAGACAAAGCGCATCCAGATTCACTCCGTGCGAGGCGTCGGCTACAGCCTCGTTGAAGAATGAGTGCTCATCATCCTTAGCTCACCGCCTTGATCCATAGGTCGCAAACAAGTCGGAATTCGCTCAGGCTCGACTGAGGCTCGGGGCAGTGAAGTAGTGCCGTACTACCGCCAGGTCCGCAAGCTGACGTTCGTTCACTTCATCGCCTGGTTGAGCGTGCCCACTCGTTCTTTGGCTTCCTCGCAATCCCTCTCAGGTGCTGGGCAACGACCTGGCCGGCATGGCGGAGCGTGTCGGCTCCGGGATGCGCCAGTTCATACCAGGCGATGAAGTGCGCCGATTGGCCAGGCTACTTCAAGACGATGATTTCGGCTCAAGCTCCCACTAGTCAATGAAGCAATTCATGTCGCTTCGTTCGTCAAATGGACTACGCGACTCTAAATCAGCCGACCAAGCAATGCGCGCCGTGTACGAACACCAACTCTCCATAGTAGAGACACTAGAGGACGGGTTAGGTAAATGTCTCCGGACTACAGCAACTGCCCGCCCGAAATGTCGAAGGTCGTGCCGTTGGCCCACGCCATGTCGTCGGACAGGATCGCGGCGACCGCGCAGCCGATATCATCCGGCAAGCCGACACGGCCGAGTGCGATGCCTTTCGCTACAAAGGCGTTGACACCCTCATCGTCGCGAACGGCGCCGCCCCCGAAGTCGGTTTCGATCGCGCCCGGTGAGATGGCGTTGACACGAATCTGACGTTCACCCAGTTCGACCGCCAGATAGCGGGAAAGCACCTCCACCGCCGCCTTCATGGCGGCATAGAGGCTGTAGCCCGGCAGGGTGAAGCGCACGAAACTGGACGAGACATTCAGGACGCGCCCGCCGTCGGCGATCAGCGGCAAGAGCTTCTGCGTTAGGAAAACAGGACCCTGAAGATGAGTCGCAACCAGGGACGCGAATTGCTCCTCGGTCGCATCGATGAAGTTCGAGAATAGGCCGTTGCCTGCGTTGTTGACCAGATAGTCGAAACGATCCCGGCCGAACTCTGTTTTGAGCGTCTCGGACACGGTGGCGGCGAATGCGGGGAAGCTCGTCGTATCGGTCACATCGAGCGCCAGCATCGCCGCCTTGCCGCCCACCGCTTCGATTTCCTGACGCAAGGTCTCGGCCTCGGAGGCGCCACTACGGTAGGTGCCGATGATATGGACGCCGCGCTTGGCAAGATGAAGCGCCATGTTGCGGCCAAGGCCGCGGCTTGCGCCGGTGATAAGCCCGATCGGGTGGGTCATAGTTATGGCCTGGGGCGGATCGACATTCAGCTGTGGGTTAGTTGGTCATTGCTGACGGCAACGGCGAGATCGGTCTTGATTTAGTCGAACATTGGCTCTATCCGGCTGCGTTGTTTGTGGATCGCACGGTAGGGATGAAAACTCCATGCCGGCGGATGAGCCACTTATCCCAGCCCGACGCCGCCATTGACGAGGTGCAGTTGGCCGTTTATCCACTCACCCTCTCCAGAGAGGAGGAACGTGACCATCGCAGCGATATCCTCCGGCCTTCCATGTCGGGGTGATCTAAGCGCTGACGCTATCGCTTCTTGCTCCTCCCGTGGGACCTGGGCCAGAGCAAGTTCCGTGAGTACGAATCCGGGCGCCACAAGATTAGCCCGGATGCCCTGCTTACCCCAGCGAGACGCAATATGCTTAGTCATTGCCAGCAAGCCCGCCTTGGAAACCCCGTAGCTAACTCTCGTGGGGTCGCCGCTAAGCGCCAGACCGGTCATCGTGTTTACAATGGAACCGCCGCCTCGTTCAAGAAATCGTGGTATCGCATACCTGCAAGTGAAGAAGTATCCTGTCAGATTGACGTCCAGCGTTCTCTGCCAAACCTCTACTGGGACGTCAACGATATCGGTGTCGCGCCCGAACACCTCGTTCCGCAGATCGGCGCCGACATTGAAGAGGCCGTCGATACCACCGAACTCGCTGACGGCTGATGAGATCAAATCTGCGCAGCTTTCTTCTACCGAGAGATCGAAAGTGACTGGCAAGGCCCTTCCGCCTGCGGCCTGGATCGCGGCCGCTGTCTTTTCGGCTCCCGTACCGCTTATATCTCCCACCACGACGGTGGCGCCCTCCGAGCCGAGCCTCGCCGCCGTAACAGCACCGATGCCACTCCCGCCTCCAGCCACAACTATTACCTTGTCTTTCAAGCCTTTCATGTGAAACTCCGGATTGATGGTGTTCGCTGAAGAATTCGCCAGCATGTATCGTAATAAATATTCTTTCGGTTAATCATCTACTGATATCGAGCGATCTTTCTGGTTGGCCTTGATCAACTCGTTGATTCATTCTTCTCGTCTAGCCCGGAAAATACGATAAAAAATGACTCTGCGCTCGCGTGGCGGAGCTTTTTGAGTGGCGCGTACAGATCGGAGCTGTACCATGCAGCAGCCTTTTCTCGGCTGGGAAACTCGATGAGCACCACGAACCTCGGAATACATTGGCCGTCGAGGGCGGCCGGAGCGCCTGAGGCCACCAGGTGAACTCCACCAAACAGTTTCGCGGCAGCCATGACCTCCGATGCATATAAGCCGAACGCGTCCTGATCGGTAACTTGCCAGATATCAAAAAGTGTATACGCGGCCATACCTCATCTTTCTTTCCGTAATCGTCCGGCGACGACTTCAGGAGCGTCATGTACCGTGCGATTCAAAGATAAGCGGATGGCGAATTTCAGGTTCGCCTGATAGGCTCATTTTCTTGCCTAATCGTCTCAAAATCGTTGATGTGAGCTTAGACCGATGCCATCCTTACGTAATGAGCAACGAACTAGCCCCCCATCTGGCCATTGCCCTGCGCCATGCGTCCGCAGGAACGACTGACACCCGAATCCCTAGGGTCGAACTCAGCGTAGGTAGTGCGTCTGAGGGAAAGACACCGTGCCTTTATCGCTCAATGATCTGCTTCATACTGCAAGGGTCCAAGCGCATCGCTATCGGCGATACGCTTCTGAGTTACGACAGCGCGCAGTACTTCATCAGCGCGCTCGATCTGCCCCTGATCGGGCAAATCCTAGACGCGGGTTCGGAGCGTCCCTATGTCGCGGTCTCGCTCATGCTGGAGCCAGCGCTGCTGGCGGAACTTGCCGCGACCATGCCGCCGGAAGGCGAGAGCGATACCAAAGGCATGGGCGTCGTTATCAATCCGATGACGGCTCCGCTTCGCGAAACATTGCTGCGCCTGCTGTCGTTGCTCGACAGTCCGGGAGACATTCCCGTTCTCGCCCCGATGATCGAGCGTGAACTGCTTTACCGGCTGTTGCGGGGCCCGCAGGGGCGCTTGCTGCGTCAGATCGCGCGACCTGACGGCGCACTGGACCGCGTAAGGCGCGCCGTCACGTGGATCCGGGACCATGCCTACGAGACACTTCGCACCAAAGCGCTTTGCGAGGCCAGCGGGATGAGCCGGGCAAGCCTTCATCGCCATTTCCAGGCGATGACGGGCTTCAGCCCTCTTCAGTATCAGAAGCAGCTCAGATTGCAGGAGGCCCACCGTCTGTTGTTGTCGGGCAGCCACAGCGCGTCGGATGCGGCTTTCGCCGTCGGATACGAGAGCGCCTCGCAGTTTGGCCGCGAGTATCGCCGGCAATTCGGCACACCGCCGGCGCGCCACGTCCGGCAGATGCGTCAAGTGATTGGACAGCCGTTGGCTCGTTAGGATGTCTGCTATCGCCCGGCTCGAGCACGCGCTGGGTACCACGCTGTTCGAGAGCAACACCCGCAACTTGCGCATCATTGGCGAAGGGCGGGCTATCGCCGAGCGTGCCCGCGTGGCCCTAGCGGTGCTGGAGGTAGTGCAGAAACTGGCGACCGGCAGCAACTAGGAACTGAGCGGCATCATCCGCCTAACGCCCCCCATGCCGTTCGGAGTCAAGTTTGTAGCCCTAGCGATCCACGATTTCTGTCGTCCACATCCCCGATGTCGGCTTCGACCTGCGCCTGTCTGATCAGGTGCAGAATCTGTATAGCGGCGATCTGGGCTTGGCGATCCGCATGGGCGAACTGGCCAACTCGCGCCTGGTGGCGAGGCGCGTGGCCGACGACCGGCGGATACTGGTGGCGTCTCCTGCGTGCCTAAAGATGAATGGACAACCCACTCAGCCGGAAGGTCTGGAGGGCACAACTGCTTGGTGTTTGCCTATCCAGGGCTGCTGCAAAGCACCTTCCCAGTACGCATGAGCCGGCGAGAAGAGTCTGTCACGGTCCGCGGAGCGATCTGCAGCGACAACGGCGACGTCCCACACGCGGTGTGCCTGGCCGGACTGGGCGTCTCACTGCGCGAAGCCTGGGACATCCACGAAGAACTCCGCGACGGGCGATTGGTGCGCATATTGCCGGAATGGGAGGCCATACCCTCGAAGATCAGCATCAGGCGGGCGCGGCGAGAGCCCGTGCCCCGCCGACTGACGGTTTTCAGCGACTTCCTGTTGAGGCGCTGGCAGCAGCTCCCTTGAAATCAATGACAGCCCAAAGCTCCGAGGCTCCTTCCTAGAGGTTCTTACACTGCACCCCAAATGCGTACGTTTTCTCCCGGCCTTGGAATCACCGATCGACGCAACGGTTCGGTGATCGATTGGATCCAAGGCCAAGAGCAGATCATGCCTAAGCAGTTCCGTTTTCGGTGACCTAAGAGAGGTTTCATCAGAGTGTTAGCCAACAAACTCAACTGTCAACAAGCTTGGCTGCCATCCCCGGGACCAAATGTGGTCACCGTGGCGCGCTCACGCAAGTTATCAGTTGGCCGCTCGGATGACCGTTTATTTTTGGCAGCCGGCATCAGGAAATGACTGTTGACATAGGTGGTCACCTTACTAAGATGAACCAGAGGCTCTGGTGCCTCCCGATTGTGAGAGCTACTTCCCCTGTCCTACGTTCGATTGGGGCGCCATTGCCGCCCTGGCCGGCTTTGTTACATGCTGGACATCGGTAGAGATCTCCTGCCCGCCCCTACCCTATTGGCAGAGTTATGACTTCTTCGTTGGTTGACATTGTCGGTGCGTTGACTGCAACAGGTGCAAGTATCCCCGCTTCTTGGTACCAGGGCCGAACGGTCTTTGGAGGACTCTCAGCAGCGCTGAGTTTGGCGCACGCCAAGGCCCTGCTATCTAGGGAGGCGCCGGCGCTTCGCGCAGGGCAGATTTCTTTCATCGGCCCGGTGGCCGGCGAGCTGTCCCTTACCAGCACCGTCCTCAGAGAAGGTAGGTCCATGACCACCGTTGGGACCGATTTATCTTCGGGCGAAGGGCTAGGAGTGCGCTCAGTGTTCTTCTTTGGCGAAGGTCGAGACAGTGTTATCGAACACGACGCGGCCGTTAGTCCGCCAGCAAAGTCGTGGGTCCATTACCCCTTGCTGGTCGACAAGTCCATGGCCCCGGTTTTCCTCCAAAATTTCGATATCCGGCCGGCAGGCGGGGCGGCCCCGTTCTCAGGCTCGGACAACCCTGAGATCGTCTGGTGGGTGAAACACCAAAACTCGAATGGCTTGGATCCTGTCGTCGCCTTGATCGCCCTCGGCGATGCGCTGCCCCCGGCAGCAGTCACAAGTCTCAATCGTCCGGCGCCCGTGAGCTCAGTGAATTGGTTCTTCGATATTGCTTCCGCTCCCGGTGGAGAGTGGTTCCTTCTGCGCTCTTTCAGTGAAAAGGCGGCTCACGGCTACTCGATCCAGCAAATGGATGTCTGGGATGAATCCGGCAAGCGAGTCATGACAGGACGACAGACTGTCGCCGTATTCGCTTAAGCGATTGCAATTGCTTTTCCGCTGAAGCCGCTCTGCGTCACACGTCCTGACCTTGACTCGGATTTGGCCCATTCACCGTGGTGCTGCAGGCGGCTTGATGCGTACCAAATCGCTCTCATACCCACTTCGGCCATCGTGGCGGCAGCGTGTTCCCGCAGGCTTCCCCACCTCCGCTGACATCGGTGCAGTTGCATCTCCTCAGTCCTAGGATGCGGTCTCTATGCTTCAACGGACGGATCCAGCGCCGACAAAGCTGCGGCGCGGCAGACATTCAGAATCTCATCAGCGAGTGGCGAGTCATCAGGGCACGCACGGGACAGCACCAATGCGCCCACAATCTGAGCAATCGTCTCGATACTTCGGATGCGCAAGTCGCTCCCGCCGTCGTCCTTTGCGCCAGCGAGCCCTGCAAGCATGCTTTCAATGCCGGCCGCAAAAACCTCTCTCGTGGGCTCTGGCTGACGTGCGGCGTCCCCGCCCAGTGCGGCGACCGTGCAGCCGTCAGCACGATCGTCCCGGTGCTTACGAGAGAGGTAGTGGTTGACAAAGGTCCGTGCATCACGCCCTGCGGCCTTGGCGGCGCCTTGCTCAAAGCCGCAGCGTGCCGTCTCCGTCATCAAGTCAGCCTTGGACCTGAAATGCTTGTAAAAGCCGCCGTGTGTAAACCCTGCGGCCCCCATCAGGTCCGCAACGCCCACGCCATCGTATCCCCGGTCGCGAAACAGAGCGGACGCGGTTTCGACGATGTGCGCCCGATTAGCCTGCGCTTGTGCCTTAGTGACCTTCATGACCGATGCCTTGTAACGATGTGCTGCGGGGCACGGCACTTTACCACCTAGATTACGTCCATAATCAAACCATTGACATTTATGATTGTGATCGTCATCGTCATCGTTGAATGACTTTCGCGACGGACCGATCTGAAACCTTCTTAGCCCCACCTTAACGGTCACAAGCCCACACCAATGACGACGCCGACGCTCTTCCAGCCCTATCCCCTTGGCCCGATAGCGCTGGCCAACCGCATCGTGATGGCACCGCTGACGCGGAACCGCGCTGGCGCCGGCCTGGTGCCCAGCCCGCTTGCCGCCACGTATTACGCCCAGCGCGCCTCGGCCGGCCTGATCATCACCGAGGCCACCCAGATCTCGGCGCAGGCCCAAGGCTACCAGGACACGCCGGGGCTCTACACCCGGGACCAGATCGATGGCTGGCGCGCGGTCACCGATGCCGTGCATGCCCGCGGCGGGCGCATCTTCGTGCAGCTGTGGCACGTCGGCCGCGTCTCGCACGTGGATCTGCAGCCCGGCAATGCCGCGCCCGTCTCCGCCTCGGCCATCCGCGCGCAGACCAAGACCTTCGTCCGCAACGGCTTTGTCGATGTGTCCGAGCCGCGCGCATTGGAGATCGATGAGCTGCCCGCCATCGTCAACGACTTCCGCCAAGCCGCCGCCAATGCCATCGCCGCCGGTTTTGACGGCGTAGAAATCCACGGCGCCAACGGCTACCTGCTCGAACAGTTCATCAAGGACGGCGCCAACCAGCGCACCGACGCCTACGGCGGCTCCATCGAGAACCGCGCGCGCCTGCTGCTGGAGGTCACCGCTGCCGTGGCCGAAGAGATCGGCGCGGACCGCACCGGCGTGCGCGTTTCCCCGGTCTCGCCGGCCAATGCCATCACCACGGTCAGCGATCCGCAGCCGCAGTACGACTACATCGCCGACCAGCTCAGCGAGCTGGGCATCGTTTACCTGCATGTGGTTGAAGGCGCGACGGGCGGCCCGCGTGACGTGGCGCCCTTCGACTTCGATGGGCTGCGCGGTCGTTTCAAGGGCACCTACCTGGCCAACAACGGTTACGACCTGGACCTGGCCAACGCACGCCTCGTCGAGGGCAAGGCAGACCTCATCGCGTTTGGCCGCGCCTTCATCAGCAATCCCGACCTGGTGGAACGCCTGAAGACCGGCGCGCCCATGAACGCCTTGAACCCCGCCACGTTGTACGGCGGCGGCGCGGAAGGCTACACCGACTACCCCGCCTTGACCGATACAACGCCGCAGTAATCCGTTCGGCAGCGTCGCGCTGCCCTCCCCCCCTTCTCGCCGACCAAATTCCAAGAAACACATCATGAGGCAGCTTCCCACCGTCCTCATCACCGGCGCCTCCAGCGGCATCGGCACCGTTTACGCCGAACGCTTCGCACGCCGCGGCAACGATCCGGTGCTGGTCGCGCGCGACACGGCGCGCCTGGAGTCGCTGGCCGCCCGCCTGCGCCAGGACACCGGGGTCGCCGTAGACGTCCTGCCGGCCGACCTCACCGTGCGCACCGACCTGGCCACTGTGGAAACCCGCCTGCGCGACGATGGACGATGCCCGCATCGGCATCCTCATCAACAACGCCTGCATGGCGCAGTCGGGCGGCTTCACCGACCAGTCGGCCGACAGCATCCACCAGCCGGTGACACTGAATACCCTCGCCCTGACGCGCCTGGCCTCGGCCATCGCCCCGCGGCTGGCCAACGCCGGCGAAGGCGCGATCGTCAACATCGGCTCGGTGGTCGGCTTGGCGCCCGAGTTCGGCATGTCCGTCTACGGTGCGAGCAAGGCCTTCGTACTCTTCCTCTCTCAGGGGCTGGGTCTGGAACTCGCTCCAAAGGGCGTCTACGCTCAGGCGGTGCTACCTGCCGGAACGCGTACCGTGATCTGGGAGCGGGCCGGCATTGACGTCAATACGCTTCCCGATCTCATGGATGTGAGCGAATTGGTGGATGCCGCATTGGTCGGATTCGACCGCCGCGAAGGCATCACGATCCCGCCGCTGCATGATGCCGCACGCTGGGATGAACTGGATGTCGTGCGTCTTGGGGGGGCTTTCCGACCTTCGACAGGCAGAGGTAGCCGAGCGCTACAAGCCGGCTGCTTGATCTAGATCGCGGCGGCCTCTGGCGGCAACACCCAGCGACACTCCCGCCGCTAGACCAGCACCTTTGGTCAACGCAGCGAAAGGTAGCCAAATGACCGATACCCACCTCACCACACCCACGCGCTTCGCCAATGTCGGCGGTACACGATTCGCCTACCGCCGCTGGGGCAATGCCGATTCGGCACAACCGCCACTGTTGCTCCTGCAGCATATGCGCGGTGGTATGGACCATTGGGATCCTCTGCTCACCGATGGCCTTGCTAAAGGCCGCGAAGTCATTCTCTACAACGGCAGTGGTGTCGCCTCGTCCAGTGGCCAGCCACGAACCCGCATCGAGGACATGGCTGACGACGCAGCCGCCTTCGTTCGCGCGCTGGGCTTGCGCAGGATCGACGTGTTGGGCTTCTCGCTGGGCGGCTTCCAGGCGTTGGACCTGACTTGGCGGCATCCTCAACTAGTGCGCAAGTTGATGCTGCTTGGCACAGGCCCGCGCGGCGGCTCCCCGGATATGGAGCCACAGGTGCTGACCATCGCGCCTAGGCCGGTTCCCACCTTCGAAGACTTCGTGTACCTATTCTTTGGCCGATCGGAGCAGGCCAAGCAGGCTGCAAACGAGTTCTGGCAGCGACGGCATCAGCGAGTCGACCAGGATCCGCCGTCGTCACCCGAAGTCACCAAGGCGCAGATCGAGGCCAACATGATGTACCTGCCCAGGCTATCGGAAGACGACCCCTTTTCCTATCTGCGCAGTATTCAACAGCCGACCTTCATCCTCAATGGCGTAAACGATGTGATGATTCCAACCGTCAACTCGTTCTACATGGCCCGGAACCTGCCGAACGCACAGCTTTTCATCTACCCCGATGCGGGGCATGGTGCACAGTTCCAGTATCCCCAGCGCTTCCTGGACCACGCGGTTCAGTTCCTGCGCGAGTGACGCCTACTACACGAATCGACTCTGATCCAGAATCCAGCATTTAAAGGCCCCGTCATGCTCAAGTTCAAGTTTCAGCTATGGGCATTCGCGCAGCTTCTGAAGCGAGAGATCAAGCACAACCCCGACTGTGCGCGTTACATCGCCGGCAAGCGCCTGGTTTTCCAGATCCGCACCGCATCAAACGTAAGACGGCAGTACCTGATCGGCGATGGCATGCTCCGATCCGCGGCCGGTCTAACGGCGAATCCCCAGTTCACCCTGAACTTCGCCGATGCCGCCAAGGGCTTTACCATCTTGTCGGCCAATGACAGCCAAGCCGCTTTCCTGCGGGGCCTGGGTAGTCAGGACTTGACCATCAGCGGCGACTTCTCGGAGGTGATGTGGTTCCAGGGACTGATCGCGTTCCTTCGGCCGCAGAGAGTCATCTCTCCCTATGACCGCACCACGTTCTGATTTGGCCATGCGATCAAATCTGCTGAGCCAACCGTTCAACTGCCTCATGGCAGCGTGCTGCGTAGCAGCCTGGCCAAAGCGGCCATGAGCGAGACCTTGGGTACCAATTGGCGCGATTGCTGGCGAGCGATCCCGATGCCCCCAGCAGCCTTGCTGCAAGAGCTTGACAGCCCGCAACAGGTGCGCCCCATCAGCACCGGTCTTAAGGATGTTGATCGCCTGGGGATCATGGAGATTCTCTGGTAAACGCGCCAGCTCCGATGCTTGGCAAAGGGCAAAACTCCGCGTCCTGAAGAGAGCGGGATATCAACGTAAGTCTGCGCTCAGCAGCGGTTGGGGCATGTTTCGCACGCAACGCCTACGAACACGGCGTTGAGTACCGCACCCGGCATCAATCGCGATTTTCGATGGCTCCTTTTCACCTCTCGGTGCGAAGCGCAAGACATCAATCCCCTTTCCATCAAGGAGACCTGACTATGACATTCAAAGCACTGCTGACCAGCAAGAGCACCGATGTAGTTTCCACCGGCCTGGTCGACTTCGACGAGGCCGACCTGATGCCGGGTAACGTCACTGTCACGGTCGAGTATTCGACGACCATGTGCTGGCCAATGGCTGGGACCTGAGCCAGACACACCACGGTCGCTTTGCACAAAAGGCCCGCGTCAGGTGGCGACTGGCTGATCAAGGTGCCGGAGGTTCTCTCAACCCGGAATGCCATGTCGATTGGCACGGCCAGATACACCCCCATGCTGTCCCGCGCTCGCACTGGAGCACGGCGGGTTGACACCTGAGCGCGGTGAAGTTCTTGTGACCGGGTCCAATGGCGGTGCCGGTTCGATAGCCATCGCCCTGTTATCCACGCTGGGCTACCGTGTTGTGGCATCGACCGGGCGGCTGGAGGAAGCCAACTACCTGCAGGCGCTGGGCGCTGCGGAGATTATTGACCGGCAAACCTTGTCCGCCCCAGGTGCACCAATTTCGAAGGAGCGTTGGGCTGGTGCCATCGACTCGGTTGGCAGCCATACGCTGGCCAACGTGCTGGCACAGACTCAGTACCATGGTGTGGTCGCCGCGTTTGGATTAGCGCTCGGCCTTGCCCCTCATCCTGCGCACTCCTTCCCTTTGGCCAGCCCGCGAGCCCGCCTGGGTCTCCCCTCCCCGCCGACGATTTCATGGACGAGGCCATCGACCCGCACCGCCTACTGATGCGCAACCCGGACAGATGAAGGTGCTGGCTCCGCTACTCAGCCCCGTCATACTGCGCACCAGCACAGCGCGGCTTGCGTTGGCGCTTCTCTTCATCCGTGCAGGGGAAATCCAGCGCGCCGGTCGCAGAAAGTAGAAGTTGAGCCGCTCGCGATCGATGCGCCCATGTCTTCTGCACGGCCCCCCCATCCGGGGTCCACGCCTTTGCAAACCGCGTTTGCTCATAGGCTGGCGGAGATTTGGATCTGTCTAAGGCATGCGAGTCGAATGTGCCCGGCGGTGCGGTCGAGGGGACGGTAAGTATCAACGGGGCCGGTGGAACATTGGACATCCCAGATCCGTCGGGCTGCGTACCTGCCGGAGAGATGGATGCCTTCCGAACGACGGATTTCGTCGTTGCAAGGGGCGGGGTTGAGGGCGCCGAGGGGAGGGTATGCACGGGTGGGGACGGCAGATGCGTTCGCTCGACCCATGTCAAAACCGAGCGGAACTCCTGCGCCGCACCTTGTGCAGGTTGTGGAACGCTTTGCAGAACCAGGAATAGAGCGAAGCTGATCTGCAGGGCAATAGCGACAAGCATGGCGACAACGGCTTCCACCGACATGCGGCGTCGCCATGGACGTGACTTGATACGTGCGTGGTCAATCATGTGCTGTTGTGGAAACATCAACGATCGGACGCGTATGCGCCGACAGCCACGGATCCTTCAGAAGGCTACGGACCTGCCCGTCGCCAGAAGGCGGATTCTCGTGCAACTGGAAGGGTGCCGAATAGCTGAGCCAGTACGTCCAGAAGGCCTGCCTGCCACCGATAGTGGCACTCATGTTTTCGAACATTTTTCTCATGATGCAGTAATCGATGTAGTCGGTGAATCGCCCCGCGTCGTCTACGGGACCAGCGGGTGTAGCAGGTATGACCGGCGCTCCGATAGTCAACGACGCATCGAACGGCGTGCGCGGGATGATTGGGATCAGTGGGACGGCGGTCTTACGCACGATCGAGCCAATTCCAGTCATGGCAACGAAACTGCGCGAAAGAAATGGCATCGCTGTACCGAGAGACGAGTCTTTGACCACGTCCGGCATGATGATTAACGTACCACCTGATCGGATCACCCTGAGCGCCGCCACCAAGCCACTAGCGTTGTTATGGCAGATCACCACATCGCGCTCCAGTTGCGGAATTGTCCGCTCAGCGACGCGATTGAAGACGGCATTGGTAGCGACCGCATCAGGCGATTCATAAAAAATTGCCACGCGACGGTCAGCAGGCGCGCACAGGGCGACGGAGATGATGGCAGGTATGAATTCGGCGAAGTGCGGAATGGCAACCACCGCGCCTCCTGCCGGATGGATCCTACCGGCCGTTTCATTGCTCACAGGGCACATAGTGCGCACAAACGCCGCCATTGCAGCGCTCGGAAGCCGAATAATCAGCGCGTTCCTTAAATTGTTCGCACGAATCCACGCGGCGAAGTCAACCTTCGACAATCCCGACGGTACCGCGGCATCTTTGTCGTCCGCAGCACGATAGAAGGCCAGGATGATTCCGTCGACATACGCCGTCGACAACCATTTAAAGACAATCTTGCACGTGCCCAGGTAGAGTGCGCAGAACCCCGCAAGGACTTTGGCTAGTGCGCTGTGCAGCTGAGCAGATCCTTCCTTGCGCACTTTTCGATCTCCTTGAGTTGCTCTGAAATCACCCGTCCTTCATCAATGCCGAGTCGATCCAAGTAGATCTCTTGCATGACCGAGGAAAGGTGGTCGCGAATTCGATGAATCTGGGTCAGTAGATGGGTGCGCCTGGTTCTGTTGCTGGCCAGCAGGTTCGCAACGCTGCCGGCCTTGGACTCTTCCATGATCAAGAATTGCGACAGGGCGGCTAGGAATTCCTTCTGACCTCGGCCATCCGAAGATATTCTGTACACGGCGCCGGTCTCGAACGATATCGCGGCTGAATGTGTCATGGCGCAAATCATCTCGAACGAAGATACGGACGCAATCTCATTCCCGGAATCGATGTAGATCTGGCCAATCGGAACTGCGGCGATCTGATCTGAGAAAACAATGACTTCCGAGAAGGCCTGGGCGTTCTGCTTCAGTAGTTTCATGGCCTGTGCGGGTGTCCGGGCGTGCCCCATCTCCAGACCGATCGCAGCGACGGAATTGGGATGTCCTACGACCAAGGTCGATCCCTGACATGCCAGAGCTTTCGAGCTGTCGATGCTGGCGGCAGTGGTGGCCAATATGCGGATACGCATAGTCTGGGAAACGAGCATCGCGCTTAATCTCCATTTAAGCTGCGCCAACCACTAGGTCTTAGCTTTGGAAGGAGGGGCGAATGCCCCTCCTTCGACTAGCGGTAGATCACCAGAAACATTCGCAGATGGGTGTGGTCGGCTGCTGCTCCACCAGCATTACCGTTTCCTTGGCATCGTCTGCCTGTGCGAAAGCGAACTCCAGTTCAGATGCGTCGAGAGCAAAATCCATATTGAATCTCCTTGTTTGCGCTGCATCGCCCAATCCGGGCACCAATTTTTCTACATCCTTAGTTCATCTTCGTCAACATCATCTTGCTCCGGTGGGGAGTCTGCCACCATGCGTCAGCTCAGGGTCCCGTGAGCGATGGCAGATCACGAAACTCAGCAAGCGGACGCGTATGATCCCCTCCCGAGGCACTCCGGCCCCGTCGCGACCCACAGAGGCGCATGCCCAACGCCGGAGAGTTCTATCTCGTTGACGTCGCTGGCCAGGGACTGTTATTAGTAGACACCAACACTCGTGAACTGCCCACTGGCAGCCGCTACCTGCCGGTCACGCAAAGCGGTGCACTTTCCAAGCGCATGCGTACAGAAACCATCCTGACCTTCAGACACCCTTAAATCGTAGCAAGTAACCTGCCCCCCCATGAGCCGATCAGGCTCTCTCTGATGACCGCCGCCGCGCCTTGAACACCCATATGGGTCATGGTCGTACTGACCGCTGCGAAGCGCGACGGGGCATCTGCGACCGTTCGGGCTAGTCGAACGGGGAGCTGATGCCCTAGACGAACGGTGGCGAGACAGGGATACCGCTTTATTGCTTGATTGGGCATCTGCTACTAAATAACGACTCATCTCGCCAAAGGCCCCGCTGTCGGGGCCTTTGGGCAACACTTTTAACCGCTCACTGGTCACCAGTACGAATTTGCGCCAAAGATGATGTCAGATGGCCTTCAATGCGTCTTCCACCGCCTGGCCCAGCTTCGTTGTCGGTCGGCCAATCAACCTTGTAAGCGTTTTGTCCTCCGAGTAAAGCGCGCCCTTCGCAGCTGCCGCATCCCACGATGCAATACTTGCAGCAATCGGAGGAGGCAGATGAAAGCCCTCCAGCACCTTGGCATACTCAGCCTCGGGCAGATCGGAATAGACGATCGTCTTGCCTGCTTGCCTAGACACTTCCGCAGCAAGATCGGCCTGCGACCAAGCACTGTCGCCCGCCAACTCATAAATTGCGTTGTCGTGTCCCGTCTCAACAAGTACTACCGCTGCGGCTTCCGCAAAGTCCTCGCGCGTGGCGGACGCAATCTCCCCGCCGCCAACGCTGCCGATGAGGGCGCCATGCTCCAAGGCCGACTCTAGGGATCCCAGGTAGTTCTCCGTATACCAGCCGTTTCGAAGAATGGTGTATGGGAGGCCAGATGCAGTGAGGAGCCCCTCGGTTGCGCGATGTTCCTCAGCCAAACTTAGCTCAGAGTCTGGGGCGTTGAGCACACTGGTGTAGACGATCCGCCCGACGCCTGCCCGCTTCGCAGCGGAGATGACATTCTCATGCTGAATGGTGCGTTGGCCAATCTCGCTGGAAGAAATGAGCAACAGCGTGTCGACGCCTGCTAGAGCCGGTACGAGTGCATCGGTCTGGGTGTAGTCGAAAGCGCGTGCCGCGACACCCAGCGATGCAGCCTTGTCAGGATCGCGAACGAGGGCCAGAATTTGGTCTTCGGGCACCCTAGCCTTGAGCTTGTTGACGACGATCTGGCCGAGCTGCCCGGTGGCACCGGTAACTGCGATGGTCATGAAGTTCTGCCGATTTTTGGAGTAAGCCCGGACTGTAAGAAAAGTCTGCACGTCCAGTAAATACAGACAAAAAGGTAAGTGCCCCTATGCCCACCAGCTCGAATACGGAGACGCCACCCATCGCTGGCGCACCCGTGCCCACCCCCCCGCAGCCGCTGCGAGGCAACGTCATGAGCAGGGACTGCATCTCGCGCCCCATCCTTAGTCACCTGACCAATCGCTGGGGCGTACTGGTACTCATTGCCCTGCTAGACGATACACAGCGTTTCAGTCAACTGCGCAAACGGATCGGCGGGGTCAGCGAGCGCATGCTCTCCCACACTTTGGCCCTACTCAGTCATGACGGCATGGTCGAGCGGCGCGCCCACGATGTCCTGCCCCCTCATGTTGACTACACCCTAACGCCCATCGGTCGAGAAGCAGCGCTAAAGATCCGCGACCTAGCCGACTGGATCGAGCTCAACCTTCCGGCTATCGCCCGTTCGCGGGCGGAACACAGCACAGACCAATAGGCGGTGACTTGCGCAGTGTCAGCACAATGCCAAACAGCTCCAAAGCGTGTGCAACAGTGCTGGGGCCTGAGCCCCACAAGGCCTATGAGCTAGTGGGTTCACCGAGCGTACCGGTCACCGCGCCGCGTATAGGTGCAAGCTGCGTACGCCTTCTGAGCCTGTCCCTGCACCAGCTAACGCACTCCAACCGTCCTACGCGCAGCGGGAGCGGGCGCCAGCACTCGTGCAACGTCGGTTGGTAAAGGGAAAATGGTGGCCGCAGTAAATCCACGGGCTAGGCGTCGGTGCCCCATGATGGCGAGGGCCCACCTTATATGCTCATTCTCCAGTAATAAGGTACTGAAGGTGAGCCGATCCATACGGGCAATGCGCTTACGCCTTTAGCGGACTCCGGCGGCGTCGGCACCGGCAACCAAGTCATTTTTTCCCACGCCCAACTGGGCACACACCGCTTGCAGGGACTGCTCGATTTGCGAGCGCCCCCCCCCAACGCGACGGCCGGCGGATCAATGGAATGGGTTTCCTAACAAGTAAGGCAATGCACGGTCGTAGTCCATCGATGCCCGCAGCAACTGAATCGCCACCCGGTCGCGCGCACTGCCTTCCGAGATGCCGAACCGCGAGATGCACCCCATGTTCAGCGCCGGCTGACAGTCGGCCCAGGTCTTCGTGCCTACAATTCCGCCACTGGCACGCGGACCAACATCGCCGCCGTGCTGTTGGTCGGGCACGCAGCAACGATCCGGGCAGTGCGCCACTGCCATTCGAAACATCTTTTTCGATCTCGGACCGCGCCTGGCTGCTCATCCACGGCACTCCAAGAAACCCGAACCCGACCGCAAAGCCTAGGATGATGCAGAATTACCATCATAGCGGGCACGCGCGGTCACCAGGTGCGAATCAACCTTAGCCAACTTAGAGTTGAAACCACGCTATTCCCATGTGATGCTGCGAAATTCTCTTGCTACAGCAGAAATTTTCAACCAACGGTATTTCAAACATGGCAAACGTAGAAAGGAAGCCCTGCAACACGAGTGCTACATTCCACTTCTCACTCCGGCAAGAGGAAGCCACGGCGACCTTGGCTGATCTGATTGATTCCCTGAACCTAGAGGTCGTCAAGGCCAACGGCGAGCTGATATCGACTAGGTCGTTAAAGCGTACACTCGATTTTCTCCAGGAATCGATCGGCGTAGCAGTCACCAGTAAAGCCAAACCAATGCCCTTGGCCGTACTGAAAACGATTCGCCTCATCTTCCTGAGTGATCTCAACCACTCGAAGAATGTGCTGCGGCTCTTGGCGCCGCCACAAAGCGGCCGTCAAGCATCGATGGAGTTCAGCACCGTAACAACGATCCCGCGTGATGTTGACGCCTCAGAGCTGATCCAGACGCTTTGTGAATCACTCGCACAGGAGATCGATCCGCGTCGCATAAGCATGTTGTCACGTATGCTCCGCCGCAGAGAGAAGCACTCTATAGCCGAAGAGCTACTCCTGCACATGGAGCGCACCAATGACGAGGTGTCCCAAATCCTGCATGATGCCTTTGGCACGGACGAGGCACTGCTAACAAGTGCATTCCGCTCACTCGCAGCACCGCTGGACCAGTTCCGCGTCCAGCTGATTGAGGGAAACACTCCCCCTGCCAATGAGGCAATGTACAGCTATCTGCAGACCCTGCCCTTCCGGCACTTTATCCAACACTATCCCAAGCACCTGGAAGCGACACGTGTCGGAGGCGAGATCGGAGTCATCACCGAGGAAGCGGAACGGTTCTGCCAAGCAGCAGCCCATGGTGCCGAGCATCACCATGGACCAGCCAGCCGTGTGTTCTCTGTTAACTCGTTCCAGCATCTGTTGCTGGAGCATCCGGAGGACATATGTGCACTGGTCCAGAAGGCGACCGGAGCCCCAACGACTGCCAGGCAGCTCCAAGGGCATGGGGATCGCGTCAGGTCGCTTTTGACCTCCTACGCCTATCGCTCGTTCGACTGCACTGACCCAGACGCTACGGTGCTTTCAGTGTACGACGTCGTGGCTGCGTTCTGCTCGTTCCGCTACCAGCAGGAGAGAGGAGAGGACTACAAGCCGTACTGGCACGGACAGACCGATCAGGGCAAGAACCCCCAGCGCCTGTTCGACAAGGGACTGAGTGACGACCAGCCGTATCAACACCAAGGTGTGATGCAGATCTACTTGAATCGGTTCTACGAATACCAAACTGCATTCAACGGAACTACCGGCAGCTACCGTGCCTGGATGAACTATCAGGTGGCAGTATTGGGTGCGTACCAGTCCGTACTGGACCTGAAGGACATCACCACAATCACGACTGGGCTGAACGCGCTGAACTTCTACTGCGTGAGCCTAGCCAAGGACCTGGTCATCGATCACTTCCGGGCAGATCATTAATTTCTTACATCACCAGTCCTATGTATATGGGAGTGATGGATTCGTAGCTGATAGGCATATAGAGGCGATAGCAGCAGGAGGCACTGAGAGAGAAGCGCCTCAATAGGAGAATCGGTATAGGGCAGTAGTGGATCACTGTAGAAATAATCGATACAGGGGGCGGCAGCACGCGCACTTACCGTTTCTCTATCGCACCACATCCGCTAACGAAGCACTGCACTTCACACAGGCCGACAAGAGCAATCTTGTCGGCCTTTTTCCGTTTACGCATAGAGAAAGGGTGATACATCAATGGCAAGCTTCCACTACAGTATCAAAAGCGGAAAAAAGGGCACCGCGCGCAGACATAGCGGGTACATCCTGCGTGAGGGATCGCATGGCGAACGAGAAGATTTGGTCCATGCCAGTCACGGCAACCTGCCAGCTTGGGCCCTTGAGGATCCCAAAGCGTTCTGGAGCATGGCCGATCGCCATGAGCGTGCCAATGGTGCGGCCTATCGCGAGCATGAGATCGCACTGCCCAGCGAGCTGACCCAACCCCAACTGATTGAGCTGGCTGAGCGACTGGCTCAGCGCTTGGCCGGAACCAAACCGTACCAGTACGCACTCCATGCGCCAGAGGGCGCACTTGGGGGTATCGAGAACCCGCACGTGCACCTGATGTGCTCGGACCGCGTTCCGGATGGAATCGAACGCACTCCAGATCGAACCTTCTCGCGCTTCAACCCCGCCCGTCCGAGTGAAGGCGGTTGCAGGAAGGACAGCGGGGGCAAGAGTCCTTTGGAGCTGCGGCAGGAGGTCACGGCCAGACGCAAGCTGGTGGCTGATACTCAGAACGAGATGCTGGCCGAGTGCGGCTACAGTACCAGGGTCGACCACCGCAGCCTTCGGGACCAGGGACTGGAGCGACGGGCAGAGCGCCACTTGGGGCCGTTGTTGGTCAAGGGGATGGCCGACGGGGAGAAGGCCCAGTACGCGGCGTATCGAGCTGGCCATGATGCCCGCCCCCTGCCGGCGTCCTGTTGAACAAGGGCGACTTTGCGATTTTGTCGCAGAGTCGCTCAGGCCTGAGCGGGTCTGCAGAGAAAGAAGTGGCCTTAGCAGGGATTGGGTGAAGGCGAGCGCCCTCGCCTTCACCGAGCCCTGCCCCATCCTACAGGGACATCTGCATCTGGCCAAAGAAGTTGTCGGCCAGCCGCAGGTAGCACTTCCGGTCCATCGCCCCGGTCATGATCCATAGAGCACCACGCACCTGGAGCAGGTCCAAAGCTGCAGTAAGACGGCCACGGCTCCTGACGGGACCATTGCGAAGCACGTGGTTACGCGGCACCCAGGTATCAGAGAAGGGGCCGCGCCAGATCCGGGTCTTGAGGTAGTGAGCCAAGGCCCGAGCATCGACAAGGTCCTGGGGCACTACCGAATCCGGCGAGAACAAGTGCTTGTACTCGCTCTCGTGCCACTTGACGATCTCGAACGCTCGATTGAGGGTATCCACTGAGATCGGGCCAGCCTCCTCAGCAAAGTAGTGCATCGCCGCCGCCAGCCGTGCCAGGATCTCCATTACCTTGGCGGCAAAGTCGTTGATGTCGCTCAGGTACTCGCCCTGGCGAAGCAGACGCTCGGTCTCCTGTGCCAGTTCAACCCAGCGACTCTTCGCATCGAGACTGAACTCGATCAGTTCGCGTTCGATCGATCCCGATTCGATCTGGGTCCGGTAACGTTCCAGCAGCACGCCGATCCGCCTCTGGAATGCCGGCAGATGGTCCCAGCTCGGTTCCTCGGCGCTCACTTGGCGGAACCCCATGTTCGATTGCGGCCAGCCCACCAGGTACCGCGCCCAGTGACCGCTGCCTTTGGCAACCGATCCCTTGCGTTCCAGGAAGGCCTTGAGCGGTTCGTGCTGGGTCATGATGCTGACCGACACCCGGGGATTCATAGCCAGCAGATTCTCGTCCGCACGGTCGCGCATCAGCACGCCGGGGGAATCCCACAACCTGTTCAACAGCCCGAGATGAGACATCGCCTCGCTTCGGAACAGGACATGGCCTTCGTCGGTGCTGATGGCGATCGACTCCCCGTCACCCACCAGCGCTTCGGTGATCGCTTTGCCGGTGATCTCCTGCCGCATGAAGTAGCGCAGTCGGGGTGCGGTAGGCTTGCAGCGGCCGTGTTCCAGCAGGCGAGCCTCCAGCTCGTCGCTGTCCTGGCCGCGACTGACCGCTCGCGCAACTGCGCTGCGCAGACCTTTCAGCTTGGCCTCCCATGCACCCAGTTCGGCCTGGTACGTCTCTTTCTTCTCCTTATGGGTTGCCAGTGCCTTCGTGTCCGCGTCGCGGAACGGCGCAAACAGCAACGAGGACACGGTCGACTTGCGCTCGCCCGATTCGGCAATGATCAGCAGGTTCTGCGATATGGGCCTGATCAGGCCCGTGGGCAGCTTGACGTCAATCAGTCCCTGGCACGCCATGGAGATGGCGTTGATCAAGCTCATCCCGATCAGCGCCTCCGGTGCCTGAACGTTGCGGGAGATTTCGTAACCCGCTTCGCGCACCACCACCAGAAAGGCGTTGAGTGGGTAGCGGGGGGCGACACGGCCAAAGGTGGTCGTCATTCGGACACCCCCTGTTCGGCCGCGGGCGAGCCCAGGACGGGTTGCCCGCAACCAGAGCAGACCACGATGTCGCCCGTCTCCTGTCGGCGCACCCGTTCCGCATTCAACAGCTTCCGGAACTGGGCCAGGCTCAGTTCGTAGCTGTAGGCAGCATTGAAGCGCTCCATTGCCATCCGCTTACGCAGCCGCTGCATCAAGTGCTGTTCCAGCACGGGATAGGCCTGGCGGAAGTCCATCTCCAGCTTGCTCTTGCCCAGGCTCAGATCCTGCGCCAAGGCGTGCTGGAGCCTGTCCAGGGGCGTGTGAATGCCAGCGAGCGCGTCGGTAATGCTGTTCATGTTCACCGCCCTCCCTTGTTGGCGCCAAACTTGGCGGCGCGGCCCTCCAACCAGGCGATAGCCTCGTGGGTCCAGTAGAACTTGGGGGAGTTTTCGCCGTCATAGAGCGGCACGCCCTTGGGGAAGGCTGGATCCTCCTTCATCAGCATGTAGGCCTTGCTACGGCCGACCGGAATCACCCGGAGCAGTTCCTTCAGGCTCAGGGCAGGGCGGTCCCTCAGGCCTTCGGGGATATGAGCGAGTGCTGCATCAGCGGGCAAAGCGGTGCCACGGTCCGGCATCAGCGCCGAACGCATCTGGTTCTTGTTCATGTTGGAAACCTTCGTGTGGAAATGTGAAGGAGTCCGGCCGGATTCCCGACAGGCCGTGTGCCTGTCGGGATGCATTTGATCCGTCTGTGGCCAGGAACAACATGGTCAAAAATTCAAGGATTCGGTTCTGAAGCCATCTCGGTGCGGAATGGTCACGGTGCTCTAGCGCTTCTAGCTCATTACGTCACCGCCAAGCAATTGATCCTCCCCCGGCACGCAATACTACGGCTGTCCCATGCGCCCTTCGTTGGAACGAGGTCGGTAAGTTAAGAGGACGCCGGCAGCACAAAGCGTGCGAGCAGGTTCACCGCAGGGCCCTGTCGTTGCTATGCAGGTCGACAGGCGGGCGCACATATCTGGCCGTCGCCCTTGGTCAGACCATTATGCATCTGT
Organism: Stenotrophomonas sp. SbOxS2; assembly: GCF_013416715.1. NCBI lineage: Bacteria > Pseudomonadati > Pseudomonadota > Gammaproteobacteria > Lysobacterales > Lysobacteraceae > Stenotrophomonas > Stenotrophomonas sp. SbOxS2. Next base: position 732,284 of record NZ_JAAVXD010000005.1, on the reverse strand, counting down.
CGCCAAAACTGGCCCAGCCATTGGAAGCCGCTTCGCTACCGCGAACGAAGCGCCCTCCCCCATCGTCCTGCGCCATTGTGTGCAGCAGATTGCGGCGGGGCTAAGGCTGACCGGCCAGCCTTAGCCCCGCCCGGCCAGCAGACCCGGTCAAGCCATTGCCACCGCACGCAGAGACCACGCGGCTGCAGGGTCGATAGCATTGCTGGCGCTTCGAAGCTCTCGAACCTGTGCACGTGGATGACGAGGCGAAAGACAATATATGCGAGAGCGCACGTGGAGGGCTGGCACTGGCCTACCGGCGCTTGGCTAAATACGTGGCCTTGCAAGTTACGGGTGTGCATGCAGTAGCCAACAAGCCAGCCCAGATGTCTTGAATGCAGGGGTCGTCAACCCAGGACGCTTCCTCAATGATCAGCCTTACAAGTGGAGAACTGCACTCGCCAGTAGGGGTGCCCCCCTGCTTCTCGAGTCACTCCTGGGTTTTCTGAACAATGGCGGCCAGGTTCTTCTAGCGGAAGTAGGCAACCCACGCAGGGCCAGTCCAATCTCCTCAGCGGCCGGCATGCAGATAGCTGAAACAATCTCAGCGATGCCATCTGCAAGCGACTTGGAGGCGTGCTCTGCTGCCGGTGCGACCGGCTTGATGCCAAGCTGATCAAGCGAAACGTCAACTGCGCCATCTTCCTTCTTGGGCATGGGGTCTTGCCCACCAGTGATGACCCCAATCTACGTCCTTGCCATATTCGCCGCATTGCCGACTTGCGGCGCCAGAGGGCACAGCGATGATCCAGTCCAAGCGGCTGGGTAAGCCGCCTGGCCGATATGCATCCAGCCCCCGTCTGGCTGACTCTCCGCCACGTCCGGCCAACCCAAGGCTGACTGGTACGTCTGCAATGTAAAAAAAGATGGCGGGCAACCTGGCAGGGGGCAACGCCCCCTGCCAGCCTCTCCTCTGCGTCAGGCCTTGGACTAGAACGGCAACGAATCGTCGCCGATCATCAACCCATCGAGTCGCGACGCGAGCCGCTCATAGAACCCCGCCTCTTTAATAAGCCGATAGGCCGCGCGCCGCCGACGAGAACGAGCTCGCCAACAGCCGCTCAAATCAGCTTCCAAGACACTAACCCTGGCCCATAACTCCGCAGCTCGCTCCCTAGCCCAGGCCGCCCGCTGCTCATCTATCGTTTTTTTTCATTTCTATTCCAATCATACGAAGCGCCCGGCCGATAGCTGGCCGTTCAAAGGCATTCAGGGTTGATCGTTAACGCTAGCGGCTTGGTCGGGGATGACTCCGATCTGCTTGGCCTTGATCTGGCCGGAGAGCATGGCGCTGGAGACCATGTAGGCGGTCGTCGCCAGAACGCCGATCCAAGCATTGATGGACCAGTTCCACATCAGCCAGGCGACGTGGAAGACCCAGAACAGGATCGGTGACCAGATACCGATTGCCTTCTGCAGCTTGACCCGGTTGACCACCACGTTGTTCTGGAAATGCGGCAGCGGTAGCCGGTTGTTCCTCAGACTCAGGTATGCCCTGATCGTCAGAGGGATTAGGAAAAAAGTCATCAGCAGGTTGTAGAGAATGACGCCCATGGTGTGTTGCTCCTTGTTAATTGAATTGCCCGTTTGACTGATTCCCGCTGCTAGCGACACGTAACCCGCTGCGAACGGTCATTTGATTGGCCCTGAGGTTGCAACAAACTTACGTGCGACGTAGAGTCTACCCCGTGCGTAGAAGTGGCGTCATCCTGTTGGCATGCGGCCGAAGCCCTCCAACCGTTCATGAACAGCCATACGCCCGTTCCTCGCGGCGTGGTTGCTGCACGCTTGCGACAAGCCCGTGCTTTACGGGGGCTTAGTCAACGTGAAGTTGGAGTTCGCATGGGGCTGGATAAAGACACAGCGTCGGCACGTATAAGCCGATATGAAAGCGAATCAATGGCCGTCAGCCTTGATTCGCTTTTCGTGCTGGCAGCTGCCCTTGAGGTCCCACCCGCCTACCTTGTTGCAGGCAGCTCAGCGATGGCTGATGCGATCTTGTGCCTGGGAACACTCGGCGAGAAGCAGCAGGCAGAGCTAGCTATGGCACTTGCTTCTTTGGCCAAGCTACCCCCGGATAGGCGCCAGGAGTTCATAGACAAAATTGAGACCTCCGGGCCCGCCCTCTAACAGCCGGGCCACGCTTACTGCGGGTCCACCGCACCAAGTTTTCTTGACAGGTATCAATGAAGCGGCGGCCGCTTCGTTAGAGCATTCCCCGCGCGGCCAGCGATAGCGCCTGGTCTGCCGTCACAACGAAGTGATCCAGCAGCCTCACATCGACCAAGCCCAGAGCCTCTTTGAGGCGGGCCGTAATCGCTCTGTCCGCCGCGGAAGGATCAGGGTTCCCGCTGGGGTGATTGTGGGCCAGGATCACAGCCCCTGAGTTCAGGGCCAATGCTCGTTGAAGCACAATCCTTGGATACACGTTCGTACCATCGATTGTTCCTGAGAACAGCCGTTCCACCGCCAGAAGCCGGTGTTGTGCGTCGAGAAACGCCACCTCAAAGTGCTCTCGTGTCTCATGAGCTAGTCGAAGGCGGAAGAATGCACCACAGGTGGCGACGTCACTCATAGCTTGCCCTGGCTTACAAGCTCGGCGCTGCAGTATTCGCAGTGCTCGAGCGATCGCCCTGTCATCTCGAAGCTGCAAGGCCGCCTCCATCGCAGCGCATTGGCTACGGTCTAGTGGATCTACTCGAGCGTGCGTTCGCATCATGATCGACCTCCTGTCTTGCTGCCAGTGGCAATGCCCGCACGGGTAACGCTCTTTGACAGAGCCCTACGCGGCATCTTTACTTTTCCACTTCCACCTCCTCGATCGGCAGTTGTCGGGGAGTTACAGCGCCCAAGTCTCCTGCCTATGGTTGCCAACCAGAGGACTCGTATGCGCTTGGCGATGCTTTCAAATGAGTTATCCATCTTCGTTTCCTTCGTAGTGGACAGCAGAAACGCACAAGGCCCGGACTAGCCGGGCCTTGTGCGCTCTGTGTGTCGTCAACTGGGATCAGGGATCCATGAAGCTGCAGTTGATGCAGTTGTTTGGGGCGGTGCACTTCACCACCCCCGCCAGTACTGCCGTGGCGACCACCATCACGCAGTAGATCAATTCGATCTTGCTGTTCGTCATCGCGTGTACTTTCCTAGGGCTGCCAGCGGAGCCCTATCCGCAAGGACTCTTGGTAGCGTCCTCACTGTGGTAATACAGGTTTGAAATTTCTTTGGATCGAGCTTTTTGCACACAGAAGGCAAAGTCGGTCTCCACAGGCACCAACTTTGGCAGGGCAGTCCAGAAGGAGATGCCAATCCTTCCTGGATTAGTCAATCCAACTGAGATCTAAGACGCACGGGCAGCACTTCGCTGCAACCGTGGCCGAAGCCTGAACACTCTTGTCCGCGGCTTTCCCCTCAGCCCTTCTTCGCTTTGCGAACAGGTTTCCGAGCGATCTTCTTGGCAACTTTCTTGGCAGGAGCTTTGACTGCCTTGGCCCCGACCTTGCGCGCCTTCTTGAGCACGGCCCTCCCTACCTCGACGGGCGACTTGGCCGAACTCGCAGGCGGATACTTCTCACCCAAGTTCGCAGCACCCCAGGCCTTGCCTTCTGCGGACTTGCTCCAGGCAACGAATACCTTCGGCGCCAGTCCCCGCCCAGTCCACGTCTCGCCGGTAGGGAGTCGGTACTTAGGCGCCACCTTGCCCAAGGAGCGTCCCTTGGCTGAGGACGTTGCAGGTTTCGCAACCCGCGCCGGCGAATCCAGATCGGCCCCACCAATGCCTCCGACAATCTTGGCAATCTGGCGACGCTGAACAGGGGTCAGAACCTTAGAGTACTTCTGGAGGACAGCGATTGCCTGTGGCACCTCTCCGTCACGCTTTTCCACGAGCTTCTTCTGCGCCTCGAGCTGTTTGATTTCAGCATCGAGTGATTTAAGTGTGGTCAGAGCCACAGGCTTACTCCAATGAAAGGGGCGGCAAGCGTATATCTACCGCCACGATAAAGCCAATTGCGAAAGGCAGGAAAGAATGAATCTCAGGCCGTGGGCACCGGTCTTCAGGAAGAAATATTCCTGATCCTGGATTCCGTAGGCGCGGCGCTTGATGACCTTGATCGTGTTGTTGATGCCTTCGACGATGCTGGTATTGAGCGATTGCCGGCAATGAGACAGGATCCCGTGCAGATGGACTGTGAGGCGTTGTGCGAACAGGCGCAAAGCGGCGATACCGCTGCCTTGGGCTTGTTCGAGCCGACGCCCCCCTGCCTGCTGTGCCCAGGCAGGGCGGCGGTAGAACCACACCCGCCTGCCGTGGCCGGATCAGACGCGGTGTACCCGGCTGGTGGTGTACCGGCGCGCCGGCCAGTCGTCAGTCCGGCGAGACAGGTCGCTCGAACAGCCCTTGACCGTGGTCTGCGACCGTCTTGTCGGCGGGCTCGCCAACGCCGGCGTCAAGGCCCACCGCCTCCATGCGGCGTACTTCCATGAATGGTTGTCGCGCTCGGTCAATCCGCACGGTGCGTGGGCTGCCGGTAGAGGCCGTGTGCAGCATGAAGGAGAACCTGGGGGTTCGCTTTCCTCTACAACGGCCTTGGCATTCCGGTCGCTGCCGGGGTGCTGTACCCGTTCACCGGCTTGCTGCTGTCGCCGATGTTCGCCGCGCTCGCGATGAGCCTGAGTTCGGCCTCGGTGGTCGGCAATGCGTTGCGGCTGCGGGCAGCCGGATTTGATGCCAAGGCAATGGAGCCAGCGTCCGCACAGCCGCACGAAGCCTATCGACATTTCGCTGGTGTAGCTGCAAGTTCGATTTGCTGTCTGCGACAGCCGCCCATGGGCGGCGTACAAGACCTCGACAAACCGCTGGCCAGCGAGCTCCCAGAATCTCCGTCATTCCAGATGGATGCGAAGAGGCGTTCTTTCCTTGATTTCCACCTGGAACTTCACCGCGCCTCCGTCATCGGCGAGGATTCGCAGCATGTCCTTCCCTTCGACCCTATAGGCAGATCATGTTGCGGCGTGTTGACATAGGAAACGTTCGCTTCCATACTGAGCCAATGAAGAAAACGACCACGTCGCAATCCTTATCGAGATCTGGCCAACGCGGGCGCCCGCGCGAGTTCGATATGGACGAGGCTTTGGACAAAGCAATCCCGGTCCTCTGCAAGCGTGGCTTCCATGGAGCGTCTATCTCCGACTTGGCTGATGGCATGCAATTGACTGTAGGCAGCATCTACAAAGCCTTCAAAGACAAGCGGGGTGTTTTTCTTGCGGCCTTGGATCGACAGTCTTCACTTCGCAACTCCGAACTTCGGCAAGCGGTGAATGCGGCGAGGTCTGGACGAGACAGCGTGCGTGCGGCGTTGCAGTTCTATGTAGGGCTGTCACATGGCGCTGAAGGGGCGCAAGGCTGTCTCATGGTCAGCACCGCGGTAGATCTGGCCACTTTCGATGCCGAAATCGCGGAGCGTGCCCGCGACTCGTTCCGGCGCCGGGAAACTTTCATTGCCGAACTGATCAGACAGGGTCAGGTGGATGGATCGATCCCGCGCAGTGTTGATGGCGAAGGCACTGCACGATTGATGCTTTGTTTACTTCAGGGGCTTCGTGTAGTAGGAAAAACGGGCAGAACCCGCAATGAAATGATGGCCGTCGTCGACGCTGCGATGAAAACGTTGGACTAATTTTTTGCCTATTTCGGAAACGTATATTTCCTTTTTATTCTTTCATGATCGGGTATCCCATGTCGAATGAAACGATCCCCAGCGATGTGCCATCAGTGGAGCACCGCTTGTCATCCTGGCTGACCTTCTTGCTTGCCGGTGCTTGCGGCCTAATTGCCGCCAACGTTTACTATGCGCAACCTTTGATCGGGATGATCAGTTCAGATCTTGGGCTTTCGCCTCAAGCTGCAGGGTTGATCATTACCTTGACACAGTTAGGCTACGCAGCAGGTCTGGTACTAATCGTCCCACTCGCGGACTTGATCGAAAACCGCCGTCTGGCGGTGGGAATGATCGGTGTCGGTGTCATCGCACTTATGGGTGCGGCAATGGCAACTCATGCCCAAACATTCCTGATCGCCTCACTATTCATGGGCTTTGGTTCGGTTTCAGTCCAGATACTAGTGCCCTATGCCGCACACCTTGCTCCTGAGGCCGTTCGAGGCCGTACAGTGGGCAACGTCATGAGCGGCTTAATGCTCGGCATCATGCTTGCACGACCGGTTGCTAGTGTGATGGCTGACTATGGCTCCTGGCATACGGTTTTCGTTTTCTCGTCAGTTGCCATGGCTCTGCTCGCCGTTCTCCTACGCGTCGCGCTGCCAGTACGTCAGCCTCACGGAAAATTGGGCTACAGACGTTTACTAGCCTCGATGGCGACACTTCTCCGAACCACACCGGTCTTGCAACGACGAGCCATTTACCAGTCCTTCCAATTCGGTGCATTCACGCTGTTCTGGACAGTAATCCCTTTGTTGCTGACAGGGCCGATTTTTCGCTTGTCGCAAACCGGCGTCGCTCTTTTTGCACTTGCAGGGGTGGCTGGTGCTGTCGCGGCACCGATCGCAGGTAGGTTAGCGGACCGGGGATGGACCGACCGGGCCACCGGGCTGGGCATACTCGCTGTCGCTGGAGCGTTTCTGATCACTCATATCGCCGAGCCTGGGTCAACGCTCGCACTGGCTCTACTAGTCGCAGCCGCCATTCTTTTAGACTTTGGTGTCACAGCCACTTTGGTACTCGGACAGCGAGAGATTTTCGCAGTTGGAGGAGAGGTACGCGGACGGCTCAATGGGATCTACATGACAACTTGGTACATCGGTGGTGCGATTGGTTCCGCAATCGGAGGATGGTCCTACGCGCAAGGCGGTTGGGTATTAGCGTCCTGCATTGGACTGGCCCTTCCTATCGCCGGACTCCTGTACTACGCGACGGAGAAATAATGGCCGAGGCGTCGCATCGGCGCTTCTTTGGAAACGGCATCGATGCGGATCACCGATGCCAGTTACGCAAGTAGGGTGCGCAAGCCGCTGAGGCTGAGCCCGGCCAAAGACGGCGAGAATCATGCTAGGGCGTTGGAGCTCAATGCAGATGCCGCTTTCCACGGCCGGGCCGCCAGTGCCAGAGGAATGAAGGTCGGCGCGGAAGTGGCGGCGCTTCGTGCGGTTAACCTACCGGCGGCAATACTGGAGGGTTGTGCTGGGCATTGATGAACCACTTGCGCAGCGTGCTCGCTTTGAGGCTGTTCGCCAGCGCGACCGCCGCGACGGACTTGCCCGTACGGGTCAGCCGAGTGATGCGTATGGTGCACGCGAATAGCACCAGGCTCGGTTCTTCCTCCAGTTCCTTGATGGCACGAGATAGCGTGATTGCCCGATGTGCAGCCGCTCGGCGGCCCGGGCGAAATGCAGTTCTTCGGCTACGGCCAGCAAACAACGAAGGTGGCGGAGTTCCATTTCCTTGCCTCGTGTCAATCTGCCTTCAGGGCAACGCTGAAAATTCAGTGGGTTTCAGGAAGGAGTTGCTGACGTTCGCCAACAGCGGGCCTGCTTGTTCACTGGCGGCGTAGGCTGCGATCCATGTCGGATCGCGCATGAATGCCTCCCATTTCGCCTCCTGTTCGGCCAGCGACTCCCATGCAAGCATGTACGTCAGGTCGAACATGGACTCATCCACCAGTGTTGTCCAAAAGCCGACTTGGCGAATGGCATGCTTTTCCCAGAGCGGCAACACATGCTCGATAAACCGTCGCAGCAAATCGGTCATGCGGCCCGGATTAGCTCGATAGATGCGCAACTCGTAGATCATTGCGGCGCCCCTGGCATGCGCACGACGATCTTGCCGACGGCCTGGTTGCTTTCCATGAGCGCATGCGCCTTCGCAAGATCGTTGAAATCGAAGGTGTGGGCGAGGGTCGAAGGAATGGCGTCTTTCGCCCGCAGTTCAGCCAACCCCGCCAGCGGTGCATCAGTGAGCGGCAGCGCAGACGTGCCCAGCATCTGCGTCTTGAAAAATCTCAGTCCCACGGCCTCGGGCAAGTCCGCCAGTAAGTCCAGCTGCTCGATCACACGCCCACCCAACAGGCCCACCACGACCACTTCGCCAAACGAACGCACGGCGTGCAGGCTGTCGCGCACCGTCGAGGCGCCGACGACTTCCAGCACGGCATCGGCTCCTTTCGGCCAATGCTCGCGGACCTGGGCAGCCACCGCCCCGTTATCAACGAGCACCGCATCGGCACCCAGTGAAAGCAGCCGTTCGCGCTGTGCCTCGCGGCGGGTGGTCGCCATCACCTGAGCGCCCATCTGCTTGGCCAAGACGATGGCAGCTTGCCCGACCGATGCGGTAGCTCCGCGCACCAGCAGCCGCTGGCCGGACTGCAACTTCATGGCGGGAACCAACGCGCCCCAGACGGTGAGAAAGGCTTCGGGCAATGCTGCCAACTCTTCCCACGGCAAGTCCGTATCGCCCAGGGCAACGACATTTTCGCGCCGCGCCACAACCTGCTCAGCATAGCTGCCGCTGTGTTCCGTCCCCATGCCGCCCATTGCGGTCGCCACCCGCTGGCCGGGCTGGAAGGTGCCGGATGCATCTTCGATGACCTCGCCCACGGCCTCGATGCCCAGCACCGTAGACGCAGTGATGGGGCCATAGGCGCCAGCACGAATATCGGCCTCCAACCGATTGATGCCGAATGCGCACACGCGAACGCTTACCTCGCCCTCGCGTGGTACCGGGTCGGCAACCTCTCGCAGTTGCAGGACTTCCGGGGGGCCAGATTCATCAATGACGTAAGCCTTCATGAGTTCAATCCTTCGAGGTTTGCGGCGGGCACTCGGTCAGGCGAAGTCCAGCACTTCGGCTACTGGACGACGCGGCTTCTGTGGCCAGTTCTCGGGCAGGGCTTTCCCTACGGACAACAGCATGACCGGCACTTCGTCCTCGGAGAGTGCGAACTCGCGGGCCACCGCTTCAGCGTCGAAGCCGATCATCGGTGTCGAGCCCAGGCCCAAAGCATGGGCCGCATAGATCAGTGCGGTTGCACCGATGGCGCCGGTGCGTACTGCCTCGTCGCGTTGGCGCTGCGGTTGCTCGAAATACAGGCCGCGTGCGGCACCTTCCCATCCCGGCACCATCTGTGCCGGCATGATGCCCACTTCCACCGCGGGCGCCAGGCGCTGCGACATTACGCTGTGGTCGGCCAACTGGCCGCAGACGATGAAGGTGACAGCGGCATCGGTGATCTTGGGCTGATCCCACGCGATCGCCCGCAGTCGTGCCTTGGCTTCGGGAGTACGCACGGCGATGAAGCGCCAATTTTGCAAGTTGAAGGATGTCGGCGCGGTGGTCGCGATCCGCACCAGCTCGCGGACTTGCTCGTCACTCAATGTAACCGAGGAGTCATACAGACTGGTGGTCGTGCGGCTCGCGATAGATTCGATGATGGTGTTGGTCATGGTCATTCCTATAGTTGAAGAGGTAGGTTGAAGCGCTTCGCTCTATGCAGAGTCGTTTCCATTCAAGATGTCGGGTGAAAATTGCTCCGCGGCTCCTGGTGACTGCTCTACGGATGAGCTTTCAGCAGTTGGCTCGCTGTACTCGGGCAAGCCCGGATTGCTGCAAGCGCCGTCGGAACAGAGCGGCACCAAGGGCTCGCCCACGGTGAACCAGGCAGGTGCTTGGGCCTTGCTCATGTCGCCGATCCTTCCAGGACTGCCATGGCCTTCTCGACCAGTGCCCGACGGATCGCCTGCTCAAAGGCGACTGGCCGCTGCGCGCCAGTCGTGGCATAGCGCCCGTTGAACACCATCGTGGGCACGGCGCTGACGCATGCATCGCGCTAATTCCGTTCATCGTCCCGTACGTCCTGCGCGCCATATGTCCTGCGCGTAGGCGTCGCTGGCAAGGACATTGCGAGCCTCTGCCGCATTCAACCCGATCGGCTCGGCAAGCCGCACCAGGAGCGTCTGGTCGCTCGGGTCGCCTTCATCGGTGAAGTGGGCAATGAACAGCGCCTGCTTGAGCTCCTTCTGCCGACCATGCAACCCTGCCCGGTGCAGCAGCCGGCGGGAATCAAAGGTGCTGTAGATGCGGATTCTCTCGCCCAGTCGGAAGCCGATGCCAACCGACTCGCCGCTGCGGCGGATGTGGGCCAGCGTCTCCAGGGTGCGCTGGCGCGCCCAGCCATCGTTCTCTTGCAGGTGCTCGACCAAGTTCCGGCCGCCGGCTGGCGTCTGCGGATTTAACTCGAGCCGCCGGAAGCGAATCTCGACTTCGACACCGTCGCCCATCCCATTGAGGACCTGCTCCAAGTTGCGCAAGCCAACGTCGCACCAGATGCGGGAAACGTCGGAGACGAACTCGATCTGCAATCTTTGGAACATGAGAGAACTCCTGCCTGGATGCCTCGTGCCTGTAGGCATTGTTCAGCCGTGGCCTGCGCCATCCAGATATGTACCGAATGGTACACATATAGAGCACGAAAGCGCACTCGTCAACGAGTTTTATAGCGAGTAGTATGTATGTAGAAGAAGAGGAGTCTGATATGGCGCAGATGGGCCGCCCGCGTACCTTTGATCGTGATGAAGCCGTCCAGCAGGCCATGCACCTATTCTGGGAGCACGGCTACGACTCGACATCCGTGTCGCTGCTCAAGGCGAACATCGGCGGCGGCATCACCGCGCCCAGCTTCTATGCCGCCTTTGGCTCCAAGGAGGGCCTGTTCCGGGAGGTGGTAGATCGCTACGTCGCCACGCACGGCAAAGTCAACGCCAGCTTGTGGGATGAGAGCCTACCGCCGCGCGAGGCCATCGAACTGTCCCTGCGTCGCTCAGCAAAAATGCAAACTGAACGAAGCCACCCGAAGGGCTGCTTACTGGTGCTGTCTGCCACCGCCTGCTCTCCTGAACATGAACATGTACAGAAGTTGCTAGCCAAACAGCGCGCGCATACTCGTGATGGAATCCTTAAGCGCGTCCAAGAGGCAGTTAGTGCAATTGAGCTACCTGTCGATACCGAAGTGCGAGCCTATGCCGCGAGCTTGTACGGGTTTCTGCTAGGACTTTCAGTGATGGCACGAGACGGCGTGCCCGGTGCTGTGCTGGATGCAGCGGTAACGGAAACCATGCTTGGTTGGGATAATCGCGCAGCAGCATCGGAAGTATGAAAGTCAGCAACCGTTTCTGATCCGCGCCGCTGGCTGGCCCTAGTAGTTCTGCTAGCTGAGACGCTGCTTCCGCCACTCGATTTCTTCATCGTCAATGTGGGGGCTACCGGAGATGCCAGAATCAATGGAGCAATGGCGGAGCAGCAGGATCACCACACCGATGCTCGGTCCGAAGCCAAAGCTGGGAAGACGGCCTGGCCTGCATTGAGTATGAAGAGGCCCCGCAACTGCGGGGCCTCTCGCTTTATGGACTCGGCGGGACCGACGGACGCGATGCCGGACCAGGCCGAGGTACCTCCTGAACTCTGCCCCCGATGGCGCGACGAATGCGGGCGGCTCACCGCAGGACTGAGCCAACTCCGACGCTTGTTGAAGAATGTTCCTTTCGGCGGCGTCCAGCACCTGCTGAGTCGCGCTCTCTTGGGCCTTAGCCAACTCGCTTGACCGCATCTCGAGCGCAGCCAGGCGCCTCCGTCGGCGTTTGGCCCATTCCTAGGGCGACCACCGGCTCCCTTCTCGTGGGTGGTCCGCATTGAAGCCCTCCCACTGCTGCTGCGCCATGTGGTGAAGCCGCTCTGCTCGTCGAACCGCGCTCTCCCTCCGCCTCTTCTCAGCAACGCCTGCTTGAGCGTCCCGATCATGACTGCAACAGATGCGACCAAGAGCGTGCCTGAGCTGTGTCACCAAAGCGGACAACGTGACGGCACACACCCGCAAGCCACTCCCGAACAACGCCCAAAGCCAAGTCCGCGCGGGCTTGGGTAATCTCCCAGAGGCTCTCAGTGCGACATCAATCCACTCGAGGCTGTTCCATTGCTTTGGCGGCCGCTCCGGCTCCAACACGCCATCTTAAATGGGGGGGGGCTGGCGGATGCCCATCACTACCTCAATCTTGAGATCGCCGACCACGAGAAACAGCGCTGCAGATTGCTGCTTGGCTCGCTCAGCGAGAGCAGCCCGGTGATCGTGTGTGAGAGGCAGTCCAATGCCACGTGGGACCATACGGCTTCTTGTCTGCATACAGCGGCTGGCCGTATCAATCTCGACCTCCCTCTAGCGATACTATGTGCTTCAAGGAAGCGCCGTAGGCAGAGGGTCACATGGCGAGAAGGAAGCAATCCGCCGCGGGCTGGATCGTCGGTGTCTTGGTCGTTATTTGGCTGATTCCAAAAGAGATTTTGATCGGCCTCGGCATCGCCACGCTCATAGGATTAGTCCTGTGGATCTGGCTCAGATGGCGGACTGAGAAGAAGGAAGCGCCAGCCATAGCACCGCTATCAGAGCCCACGCTAGCAGAGCTGATCCAGTCTTCGGCGCTCAAGGCGGTGCCCAAGGTGCCCATCAGGCGGCCGACATCCATTCGCGACGAGGCAGCTATTGCTCCTGTAGGGTCATCTAAGGGTTCTGGCCTGCCGGCCCTCCACTCTGCCGGCTTGGGTGGATCAGTATCCCAAGTGCCCGGACCGGTTTCTCACAGGTCGGCGGCCGGCGGCCCAAGCACAATTGAAATGGCCCTTTCGCCTCCAGACGCGGGGACGTCCCCGGGGGTTCTCACCAGTGCCGCCCTTGCTATGGCCGATGAGCACGACCTAGGCCCGGACTTTTCGGTCTCACAGCTAGAGCCAAGCAACCTGAACCTGGAGACCTCCACTCATTCCGCCCCCCGTAAGAAAGCTGGAAATCTGGCAGAGGCAATGAAGGCCGTAGCCGAACGCTCTGCTGCAGGAAAGGCTGCCCAGACCTTTACGGAACAGGTGCAGGTCCAAATTCCCGGAGCAGCAGACGTAGCTCAAAGGCTCGCAGCAGCTTTGACGGCCCATGGGGCCCAGGCGACTGGCGCAAGCCGGCCCGGGAACTTGAAGGAAGTGAAAGCGCGTATTGCCGAGCACGGAGCTTCCTACACGGACCCCACCCAAGTTGAGACGGAACTGAGGACCAGCGCTGACGATGATCGCGGACCGTCTCAAGGTCAGCAGGCGCCGCCTGCCATACCCAGAGCTGTCCCTCCACCATTGCCGTCAGCAACGGGGCCCGCTACCGGAATGGAAGAACTGCATCGCGTCGTCATCGCTTCTGACACTCCCTTAAAGGAGTTCACCGTCCCTCTCCCGCCCGAAGGCTGGGCGAAGACCCGATGGCTAGGCGCCGATGAGACGGTCGAGATCGGGGGCGTAGCCATTCGAGGCGGCCTCTTCTACACGGGCGTCAAGCTCGACTCCCCCAATGGCGACACCGAGCCCAGCCTTGTCAACAGCGTCTTGGCCGTCGCTCCATATGGCGATTACAGAGGCTCCACCAACTACTGGCTCGCCTACGCTCAGCTGTCACCAAGCGAGCGGCGGGCCTACCTGACTTGGCTGGCATCGGACCGAACCGACAGTAATTGCTCAATCAGCTACGTCCGTCTCTACTTCTTCGGCCTGGAGCGCCGCGTCCTGCTTGATTCGGTGACCGACCCAGAATCGAGAAAGGACTGGCCTGCTATCAAGCAGGCCCTCCGAAAGCTGGGCTCCGCCTATGGGGAGATCTACGGTCCTATCCGTGGATACACCAACAGCCTGCTGGACTGGATGGAGCTGGATTCGGTCGAAGAGAAGCTCTACTCAAAGCCAATTCCTCCGTTTGATCGCTCCTACGAACTTCCCTTCTACGTCCGCTTGGCGCTGGGCCAGTGTTCGCTTGACCGGGCGCCCGTTCCTGCTCCACTGGCTCTGGCCTGGATTCGGCTAAACCCGGAGGTTTCGCTGCGAACCGCGGCAGTCCGGTGCGCCGATGAGTTCGATCGCCTGTTTGTAGAGCGCTATCACGAGCTGTTTGGCAGCGGCATGGTGCTTCCCAAGAACCGCACCAAGCTGAAGTTCGCACGACAACCAGCTTCGCCCGCCCTGTATGGCGCTTCCCTCAAGCCCAAGACGTTCGGAGACGTTCCTGACGTCACGGCCCTTCGTGCCCCACTGAAGGGCCTACTCGAGCTCGTTCAGCAGTGTACCGACGAGCTCGGCCCCTACAGCCGATTGGTTGGCAGATCTTCCGACTCAAAGGATTCGCTGGAAGCGCTGCTTTTGCTGCCGCCCACCATTTGGCCTGAGAGCCAAAGGAACATCCTCCGTTCAATTGCAGAGGACGTCCAAGCAGGCAACATGACGATCCAGTTGACAGAGCTAAGCGCTCGGTTGGGCCCAAGCCTCGGCCCTCTTGGCAGGGAAAGGGTTCGCGATCTCGCCCGGGTATTGGAAAGCGTGAATGTCGGGATGGAGCCAAATGTCTTGGAAGGAGCACGTGCCCCGTCTGAAGCCGATCCGATCGTGATCTTTGCGCTCCTACCAGGTCAGTCGCACAAAACAGATGCCGCGGCGTATCAAACAGCCATCCTTACCTTGCAGCTCGCCTCGGCGGTCGCCCAGTCGGACGGTTCCTTCAGCGCACAAGAGCTGGCGCACCTCTCCCTAGAGATTGACGGCTGGTCACACCTTAGCGTGGCAGACCACGGGCGACTGCGTGCTCACCTGGACTTGCTTGCGGCGTCTCCCATTGCCCTGCCATCACTGCGGAAAAAGCTCGATCCGCTGGACAGTGCCACCAAAGAGGCCATTGCGGCTTCCATGGCCACTCTTGCCCAAGTGGACGGAATGGTGTCGCCGGAGGAGGTGCGCTTTCTGGAGAAGGTCTACAAGGCCCTGGGTGTCGAACCCAAGCGGGTCTTCAGCGACATCCATGCGCCGAGATCGGCCAAAACCCAGCCCCAGTCCACTCAGTCCGCAGCGTTCCAGCTGGATCCAGAGCGCATAGCCGCGCTGCAGCGCGACACGGCTAAGGTGTCCGCCCTCCTTGCGAACATCTTCACGGAGGACGAGCCGAACTCCAGCCACGAAGATGCTCTTTCTTCATCTGTGGAGGAAAAGCCTGTGGTCAGCAACGGCCTACTGGGCCTGGATGAGTGCCACAGCGCATTGCTCCGATTGATGCTGTCTCGCCCGAGCTGGACGCGTGCAGAGCTCGAGGACGGTGCGGCAGACCTTGAGTTGATGCTGGATGGTGCGCTGGAGCAGATTAATGATGCTTCCTTCGACGCCTACGACATTCCCTTCTCCGACGGGGACGATCCGTTGGAGGTCAATCCCGAGTTCTTTGAGAAGATCGAGCAATGAGTAGCCTTATTAGAACCAAAGACCGCGACGCGGTAGTCCAGTCTCTTCGCGCAGGCGTTGTCCCCCGCGCAGGACAGCACCTGATTCAAGTTGGCCGCGCCCGCGAGGTCGAGACCCTGGTCGGCGACATCGACCGGCTCGCCGATGGTGGGTCTTCCTTCCGCTTGGTGATCGGAGAGTACGGCTCCGGCAAGACGTTCTTCCTCAACCTGGTTCGCGCCATTGCCATGGAGCGAAAGCTCGTCGTAACCAGCGCGGACCTGAACCCGGATCGCAGGCTTCACGCATCAGGAGGGCAAGCACGTTCGCTGTATGCGGAACTGATGCGGAATCTGGCGACTCGAACCAAGCCCGAAGGCGGTGCATTGCCCGCAGTGGTTGAGAAGTTCATTGCTACCGCAAAGTCCGAATCCAAGGCAAAAGACGTCCCTACCGAACAAGTCATCCGCGCCAAGCTGGAACAACTGACGGAGCTGGTCAACGGCTACGATTTTGCGGATGTCATTGCGGCTTACTGGCGAGGGTTCGAGGAAGGCAATGAACAGCTAAAATCCGATGCCATCCGGTGGCTTCGTGGTGAGTTCACGACCCGTACGGATGCCAAGGCCGCGCTCGGCGTGCGCACAATCGTTGACGACGCGTCCGTCTATGACCAGCTCAAGCTCATGGGCAGGTTCATCCACCTCGCCGGCTATAGCGGGCTGCTCGTATGCCTGGATGAGCTGGTCAACCTTTACAAGCTGGCCAACGCTCAGGCACGAAACTCCAACTACGAGCAGCTCCTGCGCATGCTCAACGACTCGCTCCAGGGAACGGCGGTTGGTTTGGGCTTCGTTCTTGGCGGGACACCCGATTTCCTTATGGACACCCGCCGCGGCGTCTACAGCTACCAAGCACTGCAAAGCCGACTCGCACAGAACACCTTTGCCACAAACGGCTTGGTGGACTTCAGCGGACCTGTGGTCCGCCTCTCCAGCCTTACTGCAGAAGACTTCTACGTTCTATTGACCAAGATCTGCCATGTCTATGCCGGCGGCGACCAAGCCAAGTATCTCCTTCCTGACGAGGCCGTACATCAGTTCATGGAGCATTGCGCCAACCGCATCGGCGACAGCTTCTTCCGCACCCCTCGGACCACCATCACCGCCTTCATCAATCTGCTTGCAGTGCTTGAGCAAAATCCTGGCACCGACTGGCAGTCCTTGATCGGCGCTGTCGAGGTCAAGCCTGACCTTGGCGGCCAGGGCGACCTTGATGTAGTCGAAGATGACGAACTGACCTCTTTCAAGCTGTGAACACATGAGCACCTCCAGCGCGTTCCATTCGCTTCATCCCGGCATCCAACGCTACCTGTGGGCGGAGCAATGGGAGGCGCTGCGGGAGGTGCAGGAAATGGCCATCCCGGTCATCCTGCCGGCAGACCACGATGTCGTCATCGCAGCCAGCACAGCATCAGGAAAGACCGAAGCAGCGTTCCTTCCGGCCCTGACCCACCTTTTGAACGGCGATACAGATGGGCTGATCGTCTACATCAGCCCCCTCAAAGCACTGATCAATGACCAGTTCGGGCGACTGGATCGCCTATGCGAAGATCTGGATATCCCCGTTTGGCCATGGCACGGAGACATCGGCTCAACTACAAAGCAGCGCTTCTTCAGGAAGCCAACGGGCGTGTTGCTGATCACCCCGGAATCCCTGGAAGCGATGCTGTGCAATCGCGGCACGTCTGTGGCGGGCATCTTCAAGGGAGCAGCCTTCGTTATTGTCGATGAGCTCCATGCATTCATCGGAAGTGAGCGAGGGAAACAACTTCAGTCGCTCATGCATCGCATGGAGGTCGTCCTGGGGCGGAGAGTCCCTCGGATTGGGCTGTCGGCAACTCTGGGAGACATGCAAGCAGCAGCGACCTTCCTCCGCTCGGACGGCAGGGCGGCAATCGTCGATGCCCCGTCGGGCAACAACGAACTTCAGCTGATACTCAAGGGATTTGAAGAGCCTCCTGCCCCCCAAGATGCCAAGCACGAAGAAGTGGCGCCGCTAGCCGTTGCCAAGCATCTGCATGAGGTGCTTTGCGGCACGAACAATCTAATTTTTCCCAACAGCAGACGCGAAGTAGAGCGCTACACCCACCTCCTGAACCAGATAAGCGAGCAGGCCAATCGCCCGCGGGAGTTCTGGCCGCACCACGGCAATCTTTCCAAGGAAATTCGCTCAGACACGGAAGCCGCGCTGAAGCAGAAGGAGCGCCCAGCAACCGCGATCTGCACGAATACGCTGGAACTGGGGATCGACATAGGCGCCGTTAAGAGCGTGGCTCAGATTGGGACGCCCCCTTCAGTCGCCAGCCTCCGGCAGCGCATGGGCCGATCAGGGCGGCGCAAAGGCGAGCCGGCCATCCTCCGCGGATACGTCATCGAAGATGCGATCGACTCCAACTCCGACCTGAAGACCCGCCTAAGGCTGGACACGGTTCAATCCATCGCCTCTGCATTGCTCCTCATCGACAAGTGGTTCGAACCACCCGTCGCCGGTGGCGCTCATCTGTCGACGTTGGTGCAGCAGCTTCTGTCTGCAATCGCCCAGTATGGCGGGCTGCGCGCCCCCCAAGCGTATCAGCTGCTGTGTGCGTCCGGCGCGCCGTTCCAAGGGCTTTCAAGCGAATCCTTCGTAGAACTCCTGCGCCATCTTGGAAAGCAGGACGTGCTCACCCAGGACAGCTCTGGCTTGCTCCTCCACGGGCCGCTCGGCGACAAGCTAGTCAATCACTACTCCTTCTATGCAGCTTTCGTGGCTGACGAGGAGTTCCGTATTGTGGCGGCGGAAAAAACTCTGGGAACCTTGCCAATCACGCAAATGCTCGCGGCCGGCCAGCGCATCCTCTTTGGTGGACGCACCTGGCTAGTGGAGCAGGTCGATGAGGCACAGAAGACGATCTACGTCCTGTCAGCCAAAGGTGGAAGCCCCCCGATCTTTAACGGAAGCGGAGGGCGTGTGCATACCCGTATTCGTCAGACGATGCGTGCGCTTTATCGCGGTGAACTACGTCCAAAATTTCTGGACACTACGGCGAGCCGCTTCTTGGATGAAGGCAGGAACGCCTATGAGCACCTGGGGCTGGACGAGAACGTCTTACTGGACCAAGGAAGCCATTTCCTCCTCCTCACATGGGCTGGGGACGCTGCCAACGAAGCAATTGCGTGCCTCCTCGGCGCGAGAGACTTCAGCGCACAGGCCGGCAGGCTCGGCGTTGAGGTCACCAAAGGCTCGCAGACCCGCAACCATCTGCTGGAAGAGATCGCAGCCATCGCGTCACAGCCTGCACCAACGAGCGAGGAACTGCTGGTCAAAGCCAAGAACCTCGCCAGCCAAAAATGGGATAGCCTGCTGCCCCCGCGCCTTCTCAAGCGCTCCTACGCTTCGCTGCGCTTGGATGTAACTGAGGGCTTGGATTGGCTGGAATCGGCGCGCGCCACCATCTAGGGAGAAACGGCTTCATCGACATTGCCTCCCCACCATAGGCACCAGCCAGATCGCAAGATCGTCGCCGAATCAGAAGGGGTTCTTAGTGGGCTCGACAGTGAAGACGCCGATGCTCGCCAGCACTTTGCGGCGTTCGTTGTATCGACACCCCAGACACCCGTCCAGCACATAAGTACCCATGTTACTTTTGACCAGCGCCTCGCTGTCGTAAATTCTCGACTAGGCAACGAAATGATCAGTGGGTGGAACAGTCATGAAACCACGAGCGGCATCTCTTCTTCTTGTTGCAATTGGTTTGGGAGCCGGAACGGTGACTGCATCGAACTTGTCGAATGGGTCTACCGAGGTCGCGGGCCATCCAACTGACAGCCAATCATTGGCTGAGGTAGCGCAGCAGCTGATTGCTCTCGGCGAAGAAGATCAGCGTGATCGTACGAAAGCCATGATGCCTGGATTTGATGACGCGCGACTGGCAGAGGCAGACCGGCGCCGCGAGGCAGCATGGCTAGAGATCACGCCTGGAAAGCTGCTGGGCCTGAGCGAAGTTGGTGAAGCCGCTGTCTCCGCACAATTTCTATTGCTGCAACACTCTGGCGACCGGGCCCTACAAGCGGATATGGCCCGCCAGATGCAAGATCTTGTAGACAAGGGAGACTTCCCGAAGGATGCCTTCGCTACATTCGTTGATCGCCAGCTGGTCTACGACGGAAAGCCACAGCGATTTGGCACCCAGGCAAATGAGTCTTTTGAACTATATCCAATTGAAGACGAGAGCAATGTAGACAAGCTGCGTGAATCCATGGGGCTGCCACCTATCGCTCAGTTGCGAGCAAAGCTGCAGCAAATCAAGAACGCAGTGGCGTCCGGTAAAGGTCTTGGCGAATAGCTTTGTGAGGCAGTTCTGGGATCACTGCCCTGTTTGAAGATAACACTGCGCCTAACAATCTCGCGGACCGAGGCCCTCGTGTGCGATAGAGTGCGGAGCACCTATAGGCGCGATGGACGGCAGTCAGCCGTCCATGAACCTAGTCAAGCAGAACGAAGTTCGCGGGCGCCGCCCGACTTCAAATTGATGAGCTGCAGCGCATTCCTAGTGGCGGCGCTCGTCACTTTCAACAAGCATCTGCTTGGCTCGCTCGACGGGCGTCATGCATTGCAGGATGCGCAGTCGCACCTCCTGGTTGAACGCTTCGGCCTGCAGCCGCGAGTCGATCATGAAGCAATGCTCGGCCACGCCGGGAGTGCCAAAGTCGTTGGCGTGGCTGCCAATGGCGATCACCAAGGTGGTGTAGTCCAGCGCACGTGCAGGCACCAGCAAGCGTTGATCAGCCGAGATTACGGGGCCGACCAGAAGCTTTCTTCTGCTGCGATCCAGCCCTTGCAGGTCGCCGAACTGGCACATGAAGTCGGCATCGTGGGCCTGGGCAACGAACGGCGTCTGCTGCTGCGAGATGTCGCTGGTCCCGGCGGCAAGGGTGTGCAACATCGGCTTCCAAACATGCGCCGAGTCGCGGTCGACCAGCGTTACCGAATGCGCATCCGGCTTGTGGTGCCAGCGTCGAGCCAACACGGTGGCGATCTCAAGTCCGGCGATGCTGCCGCCGACGATGACCAGTTTGTGCTGTTCTTTCATACCGTTTCCTTGTCTGAGGCTAGTTCCGAGACATCGTTCTGAAGACTTCAAGTGGTTGCCATAAGGCGACAGGGTCGCTCGGTACTCCCGCCCCACTTGCGCATCACACCACATGATGTATCATTACATGACGTATCATTCATCTATCAGAAGGGCACATCGATGCAAGCTCGCCATTGGCAAGACTTAGGGCCGTTGCTATTCGCAGTGGGGCAGTCATGGCGCCGGCTACTGGCGCAGCGGCTCAGCGAAGAAGGACTTTCCGATGCCACTGCCCTGCTGGTGCTGGTCATGCGGCAGTCCGGTCACCAGCCCCTGCGACAACGCGAGCTAGCGCAGCGGATGGGAGTCGAGAATTCAGCGGTGGTCCGTCTGCTGGATGCACTGGAGAGCAGTGGACTGGTCAGCCGGCGGGAAGATCCCGCCGACCGGCGGGCCAAGTTGCCCGAGCTGACGGAAGAAGGGCGTCGCCTCGGGGAAAGGGTGGACAGAATTGCCAGCGCATTCCGCGAACACTTGCTGGCCGATATTCCGTCCAAGGATATTGCCGCAATGGAGAGGGGTCTCAGACACCTGCGGAATACCCTGGACATATGCATTCTTGAAGAGAAAAAAACATGAAGCCAGCCGCAAGCGCGGTGACGGTTGAGGCGGTGGTCTTCTCTCTGAAGACGTTCGCTACGGCGATGCTGGCCTATTGGCTCGCGCTGCGCTTTGGGCTGAAGAATCCCTTCTGGGCCGTCGGCACGGTGTACATCATTGCGCATCCGCTCGAAGGCGCGATCACCTCAAAGGCTGTCTTTCGCCTGACCGGTACCGTGCTGGGTGCGGTCGCCACCGTTGCGCTGGTACCCAACCTGGTGTCCTCACCGGAACTACTGTCGCTGGCAGTCGCGCTGTGGACCGGCGCTTGCCTGTTCGTCGGCGTCCTGGACCGCACGCCGCGCAGCTATGTCTTCGTACTCGCCGGCTATACCGTGGTGCTCACCGGGCTGTCGGTGGTCAATACGCCACAGACCAGTTTCGACACTGCGGTGGCGCGGGTGGAGGAAATCGGCCTGGGCATCCTGTGCGCGGCGCTGGTGAGCCGTGCGGTGCTACCGCAACGCGCCGGCAAGGTGATGTCCGTGCGGGTCGATGCCTGGCTCGGGAACGCCGCGGTACTGGCACGAGATGCCTTGTCTGGCGCCGGGACCTCCACACAGGCGCTGAAAGCGCGCCAAGCGCTGGCTGCGGACGCGGTCGATCTGCGCAGCTTCACCACCCATCTCGGCTACGAGACCCGCGAGGACCGACAACTGGTCGAGCGCATGCATGCCTTGCAAGCACGCATGGTGGCACTGCTGCCGCTGCTGTCGGAGATCGCCGACATGGTCGCCAGCCTCGACCAAAGCCCGCATGGGCGTGGCGAACAAGGCCCCTGGCTGGAACGAGTCTCGGAGTGGGCTGCACACTATCATTCCGACCAAGGCGTGGCCGAGACTGGCTCCCTGCTGGCACAGTTGCAGGCATTGGCACAAAACCCCCGTGCCGCCGACTGGCGCAGCCTGTCCGCCATCCGTCTGGCTAAGCGCCTGCGTGATCTGGTAGAAGTCTGGCGCGATTGCCACGACTTGCGCGTCGATTTGGCCAATGGCACCAAGCATCCATTGAGCAATGTGCTTGGCTCGGGGGCGCGTACGCCGGTGACCCTGCACACGGACTACGGCATGGCTTTGCTGTCGGCCATTGCCGTGGTGCTGGCGATCCTGATCTCCTGCGCGCTATGGATTGGCACCGGCTGGAGCTATGGGTTGGGTGCGGTGCAGATGGCCAGTATCCTCTGCAGCGTGCTGGCAACCCTCGACGATGCCGTACCGGTGATACGCAAGGTACTGTGGATGGTGCTGTGGGCGACCTGTGCAGTCTTCGTCTACGAATTCGGCATCCTGCCTGCGCTCGACGGCTTTCTCGCACTGGTGTGCGCGCTGGGGCTGTTCCTGATCCCGGCCGGGGTACTGCTGGCGATTCCCGCACGCTGGCTGCTCGGCTTCCAGCTGAGCGTGCTGCTGATCTACATGCTGCAGCTGCACGACCGTCCGGCACAGGACTTCGCCGCCTTCGCCAATTCCTCCATCGCGACCTTCGTCGGCATCTTCATCGCCATCGCCACCATCGGCACGGTGCGCTCGGTCGGCGCTGAAGCCAGCGTGCGCCGGCTGCTGCACGCCGGCTGGAACAGCATCGTCACCGTCGCCACCTCGCGCTCGAGCGGAGTCGGCGAACACATGATGCATCGGATGCTCGATCAGGTCGGTCTGCTGGTACCCCGTGTGGCCGCGCTGCCGGCCGGTTCCGACCTGCATGGCAACGACCTGCTGCGCGATCTGCGTGTAGGCCTGTGCGTACTGAAGATCCAACGCAACAAGGCTCAACTCACAGTGGACCAGTGCGCGGCCGCAGAGCGCTTGCTGGAGCACGTGGCCGGGTTCTACCGCAGCATGCAGCGCCGCCAGCCGGTGTCGCGCGAAGCGCTGGGAGAGGCCATCGACGCCGCCCTGCCTGCGCTGCTGCCGACCAACGGAGAAAGCCACGCCCCACGGCGTGTGCGCGATGCCCTGGTCGGCCTGCGCACCGCCGTGCTGACGATGCCCCCCGCCGCCGGTGGCGCAGGTGCATCGGCCAGCCCGGCCGGAGCCCCCGCATGAACCCGGTCACCGACATTTACGGCATCTATGTGCCGAGCTTTGCCCTGCTGGCGCTGACCTGCTACATCGCCTACCGCTATTTGCAGCGGTTGCTGGGGTGGCTGGGCTTCTACCGACACGTATGGCACCGCGCTCTGTTCGACATTTCCCTCTACTTAACCTTGCTCAGCGCCACCGTGCTGCTTCTGGAGAAACTGCTGCGATGATTCCGTTCCGCGCTCACTGGGGACGTATCCTCTTGACCCTGTCGATGTTGGCCTGCGCCATCGTGCTGGGCCGCCATCTATGGGATTACTACATGAACGCGCCTTGGACGCGAGATGGCCGTGTACGCGCCGATGTGGTCCGGATCGCGCCGGAAGTTTCTGGCACCATCACCGAGATCGCCGTCGTCGACAACCAGTTTGTGCGTCGCGGAGACGTCTTGTACCAGATCGACCCGGAACGCTTTCAATTGGCACTGCAGCAGGCGCAAGCCAACCTCGATGCTAAGCGTCAAGCTCTGCAACTGAGGCAATCCACAGCGCGACGCCGCACCGAGTTGGAAGGGTCAGGTGCAGAGACCGCTGAGAGTATCGAACAAGCCGGAAGCGACGCTACCGTGGCACGGGCCGAATACCGCAATGCCACCGCCGCTCTGGATGTCGCCAAACTCAACCTGGAGCGCACCACAGTCCGTGCGCCTGTCGATGGTTATGTCACCAACCTGAATCTGCGCTCGGGCAACTATGCTGCCGCCGGCAGCAATCCGATTTCCCTGGTTGATGCCAACAGCTTTCGCATCCTGGGGTATTTCCAGGAAACACAGGTAAGTCGCATCCATGTAGGAGATCCGGTCGAGATCCGCTTGATGGGGTTCCATACCCCGCTGAACGGCCAAGTGGAAAGCTTCGGTCGCGGCATCGCCGATGGCAACACCGCTGGCGACCATCTCGGTCTGCCCAGTGTAGATCCGGTGTTCAACTGGGTACGCCTGGCCCAGCGCATCCCCGTGCGCATCCGTATCGGGCAGCTGCCAGACGGCTTGATATTGGCTTCCGGTATGACTGCTAGCGTCTATGTGCAGGCAGCCAGTGACGGAAACTCTTCCCGCACAGCGGCTCGGGGGGAGGCGAAATGAACCGGCCCCTATGGATTGGAGCGATGTCGCTGACACTACTGGCGTTGACGGCATGCACCAGTTTGCAGCCGACTTACAAGCGTCCGGCTCTACCGGTGGCAGATCACTGGTCTGGGCAGCAGACGGTGGCGGGTGGCGATGCGGCGGTGAAAATTCTATGGATGCAATTCGTCGCCGACCGGGACCTGCGCGAGCTCATCCGTCACGCGCTTCAAGACAACCGCGACCTGCGCATCGCGGTACTCAACATCAATAAGGCACGGGCGATGTACGACATCCGCCGCGCCGACCTGCTGCCGGGCGTTGACGCCGCTGCCGGCGAGAGCGCGCAGCGCACGCCGGCTCCCGTTTCGTCCACAGGTACCACCCTCGTCACCCATGCACTGAGCGCGAACGTGGCGGTCAGCGCATACGAACTGGATCTGTTCGGGCGCGTACGCAGCCTGCGCGACCAAGCCCTGCAGCAATATCTGGCCACGGAAGAGGCCCAACGCAGCACCCACCTGGCCCTGGTCGGGGAGGTGATCTCCGCGTATCTGCAATGGACGGCGGACACCCAAGAGCTGGGCCTCGCCAAAGAAACGCTGAGGAGCCGTCAAAGCGCCTTCGACCTGCAGGAAAGACGCTTGAAGGCGGGCAGTGCCGCGGAACTGAATCTGCGTCAAGCCGAAGGAGAACTGGAAGCAGCCCGTGCCCAAGTGCTGACAGCCGCCTCCACGGTTGCCATGGATCGCAATGCGCTTGAGCTGCTGGTCGGCCACCCGCTGCCGACGGACCTGGCACCTGCCGCTTCTGTGGACGAGGTCCTGGCCGTGCAGGAAGTCCCGGTGGGCTTGCCTTCGGACCTGTTGCTGAACCGCCCGGACATCCTTGCCGCCGAGCATCGTCTGATCGGCACCAACGCCAACATCGGAGCCGCCCGCGCAGCCTTCTTTCCGACAGTGACGCTGACCGGCTCGGCCGGATTCGCCAGCGACGGCCTGTCCGATCTCTTCGAGGGACCCAATCGCGCTTGGAGCTTCCTGCCACAGATCAGTCTTCCGATCTTAGATGGCGAGCGGCGCAAGGCCCATCTGGCCGTCGCCGAGGCCGAGCGCGACATCGCAGTGGCCCAATACGAGCAGTCGATCCAGACCGCATTTCGCGAGGTCGCCGACATCCTGGTGCAGCGCTCCAGCCTGGCCGGACAACTGCAGGTGGTCGAGCGCCGTGTAACGGTCGCCCAGCAGGTGCACGACATGGTCCAACGACGCTACAAGGCTGGTCTGGCGACCTATCTGGAAGTGCTGGAAGCACAGCGCACCCTGTTGGCCACCCAGCAAAGCCTGATCTCGGTTCACAGTTCTCGTCAAGCCTCACTGGTCAGTTTGTACAAGGCACTGGGCGGAGGGGGACTGGAGAAGGAGGAAGGCGTCGCGACGGCGGCCGGGAGCGGCACTGCCAGGAAGGGGAAGTGAGTGAAGGTCATTTCCCCTAGTTTCCTTCCCGATGCATGCCAATGCATTAACCATGGAACTCAAGTCGATTTTTCGGAGAAGACCATGTTTGATTCCGTAACTAAATTCTCCAGCCGCTCGCGCTGGACGTGGTCGTCCGCTGACGTCCGTTCGCACAAGGTGCCAGAAAAAACCGAGGCACTTTACGCCAACCTGGTGCTTGCAAGTAGCCGGACCTGGAAGAACCTGAGCAGTGCCAGCTCAAACGTCTGCAAAGCACGTTGCTCTCATGGAAGGCAAGGTCATGGCTTTACGGCCATGAAAGTCTTCATCCGGGCCGGGCCGGTCTCAAGTTTCTAACGCCGGGTCTGATCTGGCGTCATCACCATGCTGTTACGCAAGCCGTCTCAGCCGACTAAGTGCCAACCTGGAGAACATTCATGAAAGCAGCCGTCATCAATGCAACCGGCAACAAATTCGAGATCGAGGACATACAGATCGCCGCACCCATCGGACGCGAGGTGCTGGTGCAAGTCAAAGCGTCGGGCTTGTGCCACACCGACTTGCACATGGCCACGCACGACTACGGCATCCCGCTACCGGCCGTGTTCGGTCATGAACTGGCCGGCGTGGTGCTGGAGGTTGGCCCGGATGTGCGCGAATTCGCCGTTGGCGACCACGTCGTGGCCTGCCTGATCCAGTATTGCGGGCACTGCGAGTCCTGCCTGGCGGGCCGCACTTACCAGTGCAAGCACCCGAATGAAACCCTGCGCGACCCGGCGCTGGGCCATCGCCTGAGCAAGGATGGCAAACCCCTGACGCCAGCGTTCGGCACTTCGGCTTTCGCCGAGCGCGCCCTCGTCCATGAGAACCAATTGGCCAAGGTGCCCGAGGCACTGCCCTTTCCGCAAGCCTGCTTGCTCGGCTGCGGCACCGTGACCGGCGCAGGCGCGGTCATCAACACGGCTGGCGTGCGCCCCGGCGATTCGGTCGCGGTGATCGGCGTCGGCGGGGTCGGCCTGAACGCGATTTCCGGCGCCAAACTAGCCGGTGCCACCCGCATCATCGCCATCGACCTGCAACCGGCCAAGCTCGAACTGGCCCGGACCTTCGGCGCGACCGACGTAGTCGATTCCTCGCAAGGCGACCCCGTGGCCAAAGTACTCGAACTCACGGGTGGCGGCGTCGATCACGCCTTCGAGGTCGTCGGTCTGAAACAGACCACCGAGCAGGCGGTGCGCATGACCCGCGTCGGCGGCGGCGCCTATGTGATCGGCGTGCACAAGCCCGGCTCGACTATCGAGCTGAAGGTGACCGAAGAAGTGCTCTCCGCCCAGCGCAGGCTGCAGGGCGTGAACATGGGCTCGAGCAACATCAAGCACGATATCCCCATGTACGCCAATTTGTACCTGCAGGGCAAGCTCAACCTCGACGACCTGGTGTCGAAGGAGATCAGTCTTTCGGAAATCAACGAGGCCTATGCGGAGCTGAACGGCGGCAAGATCGCGCGGAGCGTGATCACGTCGTTCTGAGGCCGTGTTCTTTTCGAAGTCGTTATGTCCAAGTCAGGACGCAGTCCTCTCTGGAACGCCCTAGTTTGGATTCATTCACAAGTCCAATCACACGAGATTCTTGACCATGAGCAATGAAATCCCCGCCGCAGACCAAACGGTGATCGCTGACCTGCCACGGCTGTTGAAACTTCAGAAAGACGCCGTACTCAAAGACGGCGCTCCCAACCTTGCCTTGCGTCGGGATCGTCTGGCCCGGCTGTCAGCGCTGCTGCACGACAACCGCCATAAGCTGGCGGACGCGATGTCGCAGGACTTCGGCAATCGCGCCCGTGCCACCAGCCTGCTGTACGACGTGCTGGCGCTGCTCGGCTCCATCGCCCACACCCGCGAGCACCTGCACCTTTGGATGCAGCCGGACCTGCATCCGGATCCGGCACCAGGGGCCTATGCCCGCGTCGAATATCAGCCGAAAGGCGTGGTTGGCGTGGTCAGCCCGTGGAACTTTCCGGTACAACTTGCCATCGGCCCCATCGTGGGCATCCTCGCCGCCGGCAACCGCTCGCTGCTCAAGCCCTCCGAGCTGACCCCGGCCACTTCGGAACTGCAGAAGGAACTGATCGCTGCCGCATTCGACGAGAGCGAACTGTCGGTCGTCACCGGCGGTCCGGCGGTCGGCGCAGCCTTCACCGCGCTGGCCTTCGACCACATGATCTTCACCGGCAGCACCGTTGTGGGCAAGCACGTCGCCCACGCCGCTGCCGACAACTTGGTGCCGGTAACCCTTGAATTAGGCGGCAAGTCGCCTGCGATCATCAGCCATTCGGCCGACCTGGAACAGGCGGTGAGCCGCCTGCTGACCGCCAAGGTACTCAACTCGGGCCAGTTATGTGTCTCACCGGACTACACGCTCGTGCCCGAGGACAAGCGCGAGGCCTTCGTCGAAATCGCCAATAGGACGATTGCGCGAGTGTTCCCGACCCAGACGGACAACGCCGATTACACCACCATCGTCAACGAACGCCACTTCAACCGCATCAATGGCCTGATCGAGGATGCACGCGCCAAAGGTGCGAAGATCGTCCCGCTGGTCCCCGCCGGCGAAGCGCCGGTTGATCCTGCCACGCGCCGCATTGCCCCGACCCTGGTGCTGGATACCCAGCCGGGCCAACAGATCCTGGAAGAGGAAATCTTCGGCCCCCTGCTGCCGGTAATCACCTACACCACGATCGACGAGGCCATCGCCTACGTCAACGCCCGTCCGCGCCCGCTTGCGCTGTATTACTTTGGCAAGGATGCGCTGGAAGAACGTCTGGTGCTGGACAGGACCACCTCCGGCGGAGTCACCATCAACGACTGCATAAGCCATCTCTCTGACGAGAACCTGCCGTTCGGCGGCGTCGGCGATTCGGGGCAGGGTCATTACCACGGCGTCTACGGCTTCCGCACCTTCAGCCATGCCAAGGCGGTGTATCGGCAGGCCGATCTGGTGCCGGCCGCGGCCCTGGTCAGCCCGCCGTTCAGCGAATCCAACCGCGCGTTCCTTGAACAGGCTTTCGCCGCGTTCGCACCGAAATGAACGCCGTCCGGCTGGTGGGAAATACCCCGCCAGCCGGATCCACGAGACGATTCTTCAGCTTCAACCGCCGCCTCTGGGAAGACGGCACAGGCCTGGGGTTCGCCTCCTGTTCGTCGTCGCTCGCGCCGTGACCGGCGCCGAAAAAGATACAGCTGGGCAAGAGTCTGGCCAGCACGAAAACGGCTGTGGCTTCCAGCCGCTTGGTCAGTTCGCCGGGCGAGAAGCGATTCTGGCCACCAGCGCGATAGGCCTCCGCAAGGCCACCGCTCGAATAGGCAAGCCCAAACTCCTTGCCTTCGACCATGCCCCCCCCGGTCCGTAGGCCCAGCCGAATGCCAGCACTTCATCAATCCACCGCTTCGCGAATGCATGCGTGACGAACCATTGGACGCGGTACTGCAAGATGATGCGCTCATACTAGCCGGCGAAATCGAACATGAAAGGCAATCGTTTCCTGGCTAATGCCTTTGCACGCGCTTCCGGAACTCCCAGCGCAAGCATGATGCCCCGCACGACCTCTGGAATATAGCTTTTGTCGTTACCTTCTCTAACGATGCGCATCATCGCAGCCAGCAATGTGCCGGAAGCAATGTCGCAGCCTGCACTGACCGAAGCGCAGGTGTCGTCGCCCGACGCGATTCCCCGCCTGACATTCGATTCGGTCATGCGATGGGATGCCGAGCCGAAAATGGGGCCATACAAAGAAAGGTTGACCATGCCCCAGCCCCAGCGGGAGAGCTTCTCGGCGACCGACAACGATCCGCGCTTTTCCACCTTGCCGATGATGTCCAGCAGGTGCGCACGGGTGATGTCGTAGACGGTCAGGTGACGCAGCATCGGGAACACGTCTTTCTTGAAGACACGTCCGATCTGCTCCAGGCTGGTCTGCCGTCCTTCCTCCAACGAAGGCCGGCGGTGGTCCAGCCACTGCTCGTAGACCGCCTTGAAGGTGTGTTCGCCGGCCAGGACGATCGCGTGCCGCTTGCGCTTGTGTTCGCTGTGGGGATTGACGTTCTTGGCCAGCAACGAACGGGCCTCGTCACGCAGGTCGCGGGCTTCCTTCAGCGAGAGTGCCGGATAGCGGCCGAAGGTGATGCGCTCACGCTTGCCTGCCCACGTATAGCGGAAGTGCCAGTCCTTGGTCTTGGTGCCGATGGCGGAAACGTAGAGGTAGAGGCCTTCGAAGTCGGCCAACGAGTACGGCTTGCCAGTGGTCTTGGCCTGCCGAACCATGAGGTCTGAAAGCATGATCCCAACTCCTGGAAAGCGAGTTGAGTGCCATGTTTCCCATCGATCCCCGGCTCCTCCAGCAACAATGCGGCACGGGAAGCTCGCGCATTGTTTGGGCCACTTTTTGTACCAGTTTGGACCGGCCGTCAGTGGCTTTCGCTGGATGTCACTGGATCGGAAATTTTGAAAAAACCGAACCGTGGCAATGACATGCAACACTCCGTGGACGTTCTTGGAGCTCCCCGGAAAGTCGAAGTGGAGCGGGTTCTTCTCTCCAAACCCGCGTCCATAATCGCGGGCAAGTTGCTCAGCCAGGGTAGGCAGGATTTCCTCGCCATATCCGGCACGCTGACCGGCTAGCACTTCCGTATGAATGCGCTGCCCGATGCGCCAAAACAGCAAGGTCAGCTCGGCATTGACCGCCGAGTCGGCGCGCTGGTGCGACGCCTCTATCAGCCCCCGGATGTCGCCCAGCAGCGCCACCGACGTTGGTGCCTCGACGGATGCTTTACGCCGGGTCATGCTGTCACCTCCTTGGCTCGCTGCATCCCGTTGATCGTCTTGCGCCGATTCGCCACCAATTCGGCTGCGTCTCGCACTGGCTTGTCTTCCGTGTGGACGTAGCGCATGAACATCACAACAGTCTTGTGCGCCGTCAGCGCCAGGCCAACCTTGACCGGGATGCCCGAATTGGCAATGCAGCGTGCCGACACCTTCTGTCTAGTGACAAGTGACTCGGACTTCGCCTATTTGTGTCGCAAGTTGCGAGAGCGCGGTGCATCGGTCTGCATCGTCGGCGAGAGCAAGACGCCTGACGCACTGCGCAATGCCAGCGACCAATTCTTCGAATGGACACGCCCTGAGCATCCCCACACAACGGCGGGCTCCACGGCCGCAATACCAGCAAAGGACACTCTCCCCAAGACAGAGCCATCCAACGATCAGACTAAGCCCGTCGTTAAGCGCCGGCCGCGCTTCCTCGTTGAAGCCGTCGCTCTGCTGACCGGGAGCACTTCGGACGGCAAGGTCACGATGGGCCTACTCGGCCAGTACCTCAAACGCACCGACCCTGCGTTTTCCCCGCAAACCTACGGTCACTCTGGGCTGCTGAGCATGGTTAAGACCTACGATCTGCTGATCGCGCACCAGCAGGACGGAGGTCACTGGTCTGTCAGCTTGGCAGCGAAGGTGGACGCCTCGACGGAAAACCTGAACTCAGTGATGCCTGATTGACCTGTGTCCTGACCAGATATGACCCGAACGTCCATCGCTCCTGTAGCTGCAGAAGCTGAATTCGCATTGAGTAGGCGCTAGTTCCATCCATGAATATCACGAAATCGAACCTGCCGCTCTTGGAACTCCGCCACTTTAGGTCGCCGGAGCTGACCTGGATCCCAAACACGGACACTCCATTTACGCTGTATTACGACGAGACCAACAACATCCGTCGCTTGGCGTTGACCGAGTCAGGCCTGAACCATCAAGCGCTGGACTGCTTTGTGCTCGGTGGCATCGCACTTAGACCCGGAGCGCGGCTTCCAGAAATCGAATCACTCAGAAGAAAGGCCCGCATCCAACCATCGACGAAAGAGCTCAAGCTCAAACACTTTGCAGAAGGCGATTACGCCGCCTGCCTCGACTCGGCCAAGCTAGAGATCTTCTTGACGTGGGTGCTGGACGCGCCCGTGCACTTACACTTTTCCAATTTCAGCGTCCTGAATTGGGCTATCGTGGACCTGGTCGACTCCATCTTAGCGGTTGACCGCTATCGACCGCTGCAGGAAATCCACCAGGATTTGAAGACTGAGCTACATGCCCTGGTTCGAACCGACCCTCTGGGCTACTTCCAATTGCTGAAGACGTTTGACTATCCCAATATCGCGCCGGAACGACACGCAGAATTCCTACACGCGGTTCGCGCATTCTTGTTTCGCAATGGTTTCATCTTCAGAAATTTTCACACGATGACCCTATCCGACCTCCTGCAAGAGGCCGCGGCTGATGTCACGCTCGTCTTTCTGACCGACAACAAGTCCGACGTGCTCGTGGATCGGTTTGACGACGTGTTCCTTCAACGCATGGCTACCTTCCGCAGAGCCAAGCATGTGTTCGACGAAGAGGATCAGGTCCGTCGACGCTTGTACGAAAGGAGAGTGGTCATCGACGGCCAGACCGTCGACTACTGTTTCGCAAACTCCAAGAGTGAGCCCGCCATTCAGATCTCGGATGTCCTGTGTGGGCTGCTCGGAAAGCACTTCAGCTCCATGGAAAAGCATTCGATCGAAGAGTTGGAGGCATGGACCTCGAGCCTGTCCGATCGGCAGCGCCGCAATCGCGCCTTGCTGTCGCAACTGATCGACAATGCCCACGAGGAGTGCCCCGCCTTCTTGTTCAATCAGGCGCCAAAGGAGAGCCAAGCCAAGAGCGAATGGTTCTTGGATGGCGCTGAGTACCCCGAGGACTATAGGGACTAGGCAACCGAATCCCCTCCGGGCTTGGAGCACGCCCTCTCAAGCGACAAGTCTGCCAATGTCCTGCGGCCAGTCCACCCGTTGAAGGCCCCGCCGCCTTCCGCTTTACTCAACTCTGGAAACGACGCAACTTCAGGTATTGGCCGAATTTTCGAGAGGCGCGGGCAGACACCCTCTCAATCCGCGACAAGGCCGCGCGCAGCTGCGAGTGTGGCACGGAGGGGCGTCCGTAAACAACGCTCGTCCTTCCAGCGTACGAATCTATGTCAAGCTCCTACTGCTTACACCCGCCTCCTCCAAGAGCCTATAGAGTGCAGCGATGTCAGCCCGCCCCCCTCGCTCATGGCAATAGGTGAAGATGACCCGCTGCTTCGCGCGCGTGAACGCGACAAAGAAACTCGCCTTTGCCTCGTGCTCGTCCTTGGAGAAATTCCACCACGCCTGGTCATCAAGACCGACAAAGATCACCGTGTGGAACTCCAGGCCTTTACTCTTGTGTATGGTCATCAAAGGTGTTGCCCCAATTCCCTCATACGCATCTAAGGCGCCCTTCCACCCTTTGCCTCCTTCGGAGCATTGATGGAGATGAGTAACAATGCACTCCAGCACTTGTTCCAACCAGTCGCCCTGTCCGTAGGTGGAAACCACCGCAGCCAAGCATTCGCGCCCCAAGAAGTCAGCGATCTCGCCAATCAAAGAGGCAACAGCACCCAACGACGCTGGAGGGTCGGCGTGCTGACCCCTGAGTTGAGTCACAAAGGCGTCTAGATCATGGGCAAGCTGGCCCTGCGCGCGTTCATCCTCACTCGAGACTCCCCACAGCCGTCGCAGCGTTGCCTGACTCGAAATCCAGTGCCGCCCAGCATCTGTGACCATCGCCAAGCGAAGCACACCGATGATCCACCGAGAGGCTTCCTCCGTCAGCAGATCCTGCAGGGCGATCTCACCAATCTTTCCCGCCGCATTGAACAAACTCAGACCCTTGCTTGCGAAAGCAGGCTCTAGGTCGGCAAAGTAGTTCTGAGGGAGCTGACGCACAAGAACCGCCACCTCGTCGGGATCGAGAGCCTCATCACGAATCACACGCGAAACGAACTCAGCAAGGCCTCGAGTCTCCCGTTCCGCGGTTGTGAAATTCCACACTTCACAAGTCCCGACTGTTCGCACCGCCGGCGCCATCGAAACAGGCACGATCGCCTGCGGGTCGAGTGCCCGAGCGAGGACGGTCTGCATCTCTACTAGATCAGAAGAAGAACGATAGTTGTTCAACAACCTTACTCGCTGTGCGCCATAATCTCGCTC
Source organism: Stenotrophomonas sp. SbOxS2 (assembly GCF_013416715.1). NCBI lineage: Bacteria > Pseudomonadati > Pseudomonadota > Gammaproteobacteria > Lysobacterales > Lysobacteraceae > Stenotrophomonas > Stenotrophomonas sp. SbOxS2. The sequence continues at coordinate 698,488 of NZ_JAAVXD010000005.1, read as the reverse complement.
GAAGGCAACAAAGGGATCACGCATAGCTCCGGCCCAACGCATGATCTGCTGCTTATTGTCTCCAACCGCGGTGATCTCGGTGCCCGAGCCCAGGAAGATGGCACGCACCAATTCGTACTGTTCCCTCGTCGTGTCCTGGAACTCGTCCATGAACACATGGGAGTACGTAACCTGCAGCGCGCCACGAATCTGTGGATTCAGCCGTACGAGCAACTCTGCCAAGCGCGCCAACATCTCGAAGGTGAGTTGGCTCGGTTCCTGCCCATGGAGCGATTGCATCCAGAAGCACTCAGCGGCCCATTGCTCTGGCGTCGGTGCCTCGAAACCGTCCTCCTGAAGCGAATTGGCCAGCACAAAGTCCCTCTCGAATGACGTGTCCGAGATAGCGCGAATGTCTCGTTCTGTACCGACCTCTGGCGGCACCTTCGGCAGGCGACTCAGGAACCTCTCGTAATATCCCCTGTGCGGAATCAGAATCTGGTAGTCGGGGGCTGGCCGCCATGCGTCCGGCAACGCCTGGCCGAAGCGATCTACCAAGCTTTTCGCAAACGCCGAGAACGTCATCGAATCCAAGCGTTCTGCCTGACGGGGATGGCAACGCGCACGAACTCGTGCCATCAGATTCTCGGCGGCGTCACGCTTGAAACTGATCGCTAAAATTCGCCGGGGGGATCTCGAAGCACCCGTCTGCAGCAGGAACGCGGCACGCTGCGCCAACAGCTCAGTCTTGCCCGCGCCGGGTCCGGCGATCACCGAGCAATGCCCCCCCGAGCGAACGACGTCAAGTGCGTTCTTCTCCAGTCCTCCTACACCCACTGGTGTCCAGTGTTCGGGCTTCATCCGCCTGGGCGAGGCAACCATTCTCAATTGCCCCGCAACTCATTTTGGATATGCTTCAGCAGCCTCTTCAGCACCTTCGGCATGTTCTCCGCCAAGTCGGTCTGCCCAATATGCGTCAGCGCTTCAAGGTGAGTAACGGGCTTGCTATGGGTGAGGAAATGGTACCGATAGTCAGGGAAGAGAGCTGGATACGCCTCCAATTCGTCTACATAAAGCAGCGTCCCAGGGCCCGTGGTACCAAGGACTACGTCAGCCGCGCTCTGGATTGTGAGCTTCGGTCCGCCTCCCGGAGGAACAATCGCCTCGTAGGCCTCGGGGAACGCCTTTAACATCGCCAGATCAAGGTCCAGCGGACCAGAGAAGAATACACCGTACTCCCTGAGCCTCACGACCCAGCCGGAGATGATTTTCATCTTTTCCGGAGTCTGCCATGTATGCATCTTCGCGAAGCGCTCATCAGGAAGAACACCGTTCTTGATCCTGAGCAGTTCGTCCTTCGATTCCCCCATTTCGATCAGGTGCTCAATCGCGGTCTTGACTCGGCCAAAGCCACCTCCCAACCGGCCAAGGTCCAGATCCAGCAGCGTGACATAGGGAATCTTCAGCTGCTTCAGCAGTCGCCAGAAATGCTGAACGTGGCGACCGCCCAGCGGCACAATGGCAACGAACGCGGGGTCGATCGCTAGTTCCAGCGATCTTGCCAGCGCCGGCAGGACGATCCGCTCCGAGTCGCCTTCAACCAACACAACGAAACGCGCGAAGTACAACTCCGGGTAGGCCAGAAGTGCGCCACGCACGAACTTCGCCGCCTCGTCTGCTGCAGCCGGCAGCTTGATTCTCCTAATTGTGGAGGTCCTCTTTTTCGGATCCTGACGGCAGTACCTGACCTCCTCCGGTTGCACACGGCTCAGCACGGCTGGCGAATGACTGGTGATCAGCGCCTGACTACCACCACTCTCGGTCAGGGAACGCACCTGCTCTATGATCCGACTCAGAAAGAACGGGGACAGATGGTTTTCCGGCTCTTCGATCGCGAACAGACTCAGCGCGGGCACCCGCAGCCTGTCGTCGGCAAATCCAGCCAAAGTTCCACCTGCCACTTGGCGTTCCAGATCGAACACGGCCGCGACCAGCGCAAAATAGAACAGCGATTTTTGTCCATCGCTGAGGGCCTCGAGACTACGCTCGTGACCATCGGGGCCTTGCGCAAAGACCACGGCAATCTTGTTGACGACCTCCTCAAAGCGAGTGCTAACTAGGCTCAGCCGGGGACGCGTGTCCACCACCTCGTCGTGAAGAGTATCCCAGCGCTCACCAAGAGCCTGACTGATGGCGTGAATCGCCGGTTCGCTCCCGAACACGGCGGCAAGTTCTGTCGGCGCCTGCTCCACGGCACCGGTGGTTGCCTCGGTCCACTCGATCGCACGAAGCAGGCGAGCCGCCAATGCGCCGGCCGAAGCCTTGACCTGTGCAATGGGATCCCGACTCGCGGGAGTGTAGTAGAGCTGGATGAGCCCACGTTCCGATGCAAGGACCGGGGTCAAGACGGGGGCGACTGGATCGTCGTCCAAGGTCTCCATCCAATACAGCTCTTGGGACACCTCTCCCTCGACGGTGCCATCGTCCTGCCATGCCGCCTCCAGACGCATCCGACAGACCGGTGCCTGACCCGGTTCGCTAACCTGCATTCGCCGGAAGGATGGCGCGATTCCCTCGGCAGTCGCGCCCCCCGCCTTGAGCTCAGGGAAGCTAATGACTACTTCGATGAATAGCGCCTTGTGGTCACGGTCATCCGGGCTGTCTCTCGGTCCTACATGGAAATCGGATCGATAAATCGTGCGCTGCGCGCGAGACACGCCAAACAGCTTGGTCAGCGCTTGCAACACTGCCGTCTTCCCGGCGGCATTCGGACCAATGATGGCAGTCACACCCGAGGCCAGGGAAATCTTGGTCGGTTTTGCCCCGAAACAACGAAAGCCCGAAATCCGGACGGATTCAATGCGCATAGGATTCCCTTCCCCCCCTTTCTGGACGAAGCGGAATTATAGAGAGAACCCGCGCCCACGAGCAGCCTGAAGAGCCCGGGTGGAGCGCCAGAGAGCGGTACCCCGCTCCACCTCGCCGATTGTGGAGATGATTTCCTCTCAATTCCGGATGCGCCAGAGAGCAGAGGCTGGCTCTTATCCATCTCCCATGCTGCCCCCTCAGGAGTCCACACGGAAAAGAGCGGGGCCGCCTCGGCCACTTCTTGACCGCCTCCAGGCATTTCTCCTTGCTCACGTACTCACGAGCCCCCTGGGAAGGATCTTGAAGTTTCGGGTTTGGAGAACCCGTCGCCATCACAGCACTACATGGGGGTTCGCCTGACCGCCGGCTGATCGCCTTGCGGTTGCGCAAATTCACAAGCGAGAAATGCCGTGGTGCAGCATTAATGCTGAGCCGAAGTCTCAGCAAATCCGCAAGATGTTGATGCACATGAGAGCGCGTGTGAAATCTTTTATCTGAAACGCACCAGCAGGCTAACGATCTAGCGGTTGGAAAAACGAGTCGCTAGGGTTCAGCGCAATTTCGGCCCAAAGGCAACTCGCTTCGTCTTGATCACTTTGAAAAGAGCCCTAGGATAACGCCGAATGCAGCCGTCCGCTTCGGGCCAGCCGCGATGTTCAACTCCGGATTTGAGCCGACCCGCATAGTGAGTTCAGCTTGAATGAACTGTTAGCACCCACTAGCCACCATTTATAATCGCTGCCACGAATGCGCCGACAAAAGACGATGTCAACCCGATCAGCATCACCACCAACCACCTGAGCTCTTGGCGTCTCGCTATAGCTTGGGTGTGAAGCTTAACTGCCACATCGATGAGAGAAAGTATTTGCTCCGAAGACAGCGGACGGCGAGAAATATGCGACCGATTATCCCGCGGTACAGCCTTAAGTTGCTCCAGCGTCATCTCTTCTCGTGTCCTTGTGTTGTAGACGCGGGGCTGAGCTCGGCGAAGAGCTAGTGTTTGAAATCCCGCGCCATCAACTCCAGCACGGAAGAACTCAGGATGTTCGTTGAACACCATCAGCCAGCTATCCGCGCTTTTAGGTTTCTCGCCGAGAATTTTCGACCATGACTCGATTTTTCTGCCAGAGTATTTGTAAGTACCCATCACTTGGATCGCAGCTACCAAGTCCGCGAGTCGGTGTTTTCGTGCGATGTAGGGTGACTGGCCTTCGATCATGTGTCTCATGTAGGTGCAAACTCTGGAATTAAGCCGACCCGCGAAGCCGGTTCGGCTTGAATTAATTTTTAGGTCAATGGCCAAGAATCATGTACTTGGCGCATTTCTTGTCGAGAACCGAGTACTGCGCAATAAGCCATTTGAGCGTCTCCGCCTTGAGCTGGACATGCTTGCTCCGCTCAGGGTGATCATTCCGACCCTCGTAGACCATTGTTTGATGTAGCTCAAGATCGACAATCTTGTGCCAAAGAGTCTCACTCAGATACATATCGACTTCAGGACCGAATAGCCATTTTGCAGCTTGTATCCCTGACAGGTATGCGATCTGTTGCTCGCTGCCAATTGCCCCGTGCGAGCCAATGTATCCAAGGGCGTCACGAACTGCTTGATACACGTGCATTCGCTTGTCGAAAAGGTCAAGTTTCAGCTTGTTCTGCGCAGTGCGCCATTGGCGATACGCAATTGTTGCACCGACCAGTGCCAGAACCGGCACGGTGAGCGCTGTTACATAGGCCGTCCAGTGAATTTCAACCATTGATCTAATAACCCAATAGACGAACCTGTGAGTCCGATTATACGACTTATCACCAAATCACCGTACGTTGGCTCTCCCCCTGATACAACTCGATCATAGGGTGGCTGGAGCCGGCTAACAAGCCAACGTATAACTAATCAAACAGCAGGCTCAGGGGCTGCACCTATGTCCGCTTCGGGTCGAAAGCTGCTATTCCCCTATCCCAATAACCATCCCCAACCCATTTGCTCCTCCTATGTCCGTTACCGGCCATCAGCAGACCGATGTTCCTTCGCGAATCCAAAACAAGCGTACGCTACGAGGGCCCCGCCCAAGTCTCACTCCCGATACTAGCCCTTGACCAAACGCAAGTTGGCCCTTCTCGCAGCGGGCTCAGCCATTCTCGGCGCTCCACCCTTCAGCGCGTTGAGCATCAGCCCAAACGTAAGTTCGTTAATCTCGTCAGAAAAGATCGCTAGCTGATGGGCAACATCCGCTTTCGACAAGCCTTCTTCGCGAAGTGCTCCGAATACCTTTTCAAGCACTAATGATTTCTCGTGCGGCACACCTTCAGGCTCCGACTTGCGGTAGCCCGCTTGCGCCAGCTGGATGCAAAGCGTTCGGTAGGTCCAGTCAGTTGTCAGGCCAAGGGCATGCATCCGGTAGTTCAGCGCTGCCAAGGAGACTGCCCAGTGCTTCTTGTGCCGGATGAGACTCGATAGCGTCGGGGCACGCGGCGCCATGGCAAGCACGCTCGCCCGCGGCATGAGAAAAGCGGACGCAAACGCATTTGCCTCGCGCTCCAGGTCGGGACCATGGGGTTGGGCATGTTGGTGTAGCACCAGGTGGCCCAACTCATGCGCGGCATCAAACCGGCAGTGTTCGGCCGACTTGAACGTATTGAGGAAGACGTAGGGCCGGCCGCCATTCCACATCGAAAAGGCATCCACTTCCTTGGCATCGATTGCCAGGGAATAGACCCGGATGCCCTTGGATTCCAGCAGGGCAATCATGTTCTTGACCGGCAACTCGCCGATGCCCCAGTGAGCGCGCAGCATTTCTGCCGCCGTCTCCGGGGTCTGGGAAGAGAACGATGTCGGATAGGCTTCTGGCTCTTGAGCGTGTTTGTGCACGCTAACGGGGCGACTGTCCCCTCCCTCGCGCCCCAAATCCGGAACGTCAGGGTCTGGCAGGGCGAACCGCGCCTCAATCCAATCGTTCAATATCAGGGCAACAGCGCCCGCACCAAGCGCGGTGTCGCGCTGGCTGGCTGTCATCTTCGAAAGCGAACGGAAACTCGCCACATCGGGGTGAGGAACTTCCGGGTCCACACCAAAGAAAAAGGCTTCGGGGAACCGAAGCGCTTCCGAAAGCTTTCTAAGCGTATTGGCCTCTGGTTCCTGGGAGCCCGTCTCGTAGTTGGAGACGGACTTCTCTGTTACCCCAATTTTTTCGGCCAACTCACGCTTTTTCATCCCTCGCCGTTTGCGGGCGAGGGTAAGCCGTAAAGCATTGAACATAGCAACCTCGTCACGCTTTGCGGCGGATCTCGATGTCGATGTCAGGACCACCCGGCTCGAGGATTTCCGTCAGGTCATCGTCAAACGGAATGCTACCGAGCACGATGCGTTCCGACCACGAAGTGATCTTGCCGTCATTACCGATTTCAGCCGGCAATGACAGTTCAAAGCGGATCTCACCCTTGGACGTATCCGTGTGGTGCATCAAGATCCACGTCTGGTTGCCCTCGGCGTCGTCCTTGATCTCTTGCATGAACTCTTCGAAGAGCACCATCTGACGATTCGCCTCGATGGCCTCAACGGTGTTGCGACCCTTCTTCGAACGGTTCGACGGATGGGCATACGGGTTGCCCGTCCCCTCGTCGCCCGAGGCCACGGCGATAGCCAGGTTCAATGACTCGTTCACGGTCACCGGGAAGCTGCCGACATCCTGCCGAATCCAGTCCAGCGGCCTCAGCTGGTCCCTCAGCGCGGCAACGACCTCGCCCCACATGACCAAGCCCGGGAAGTTACGGGGGTGGTTAGGGGTCAATCGGGAGCGCTGCAAGTGCCCCTGATAGATGGCTTCGCGGAGCGCCACCTCGGTGACCCCCAACTGTTCCAGGCGACTGGCGATTTCTTCGGGAGCGTCGTGAAGGATGTTTGGGAGCATCGGGGTCTGCCTCAGGGGGACTTCCGATAATCCTCCCTCATTTGAGGAGGAAAAACAAGAAGTTTGTGCTGCGCACTGACCAGCACCCTGCCATGTTCCGTCAGCATCGAACCCATCCTCCACACCAAGTAGGCCCAATTCCGGCCCGAGTGGCATAGCGAGACGCGCTAGCTAAGTCCTTGGCTGGCAGCACTACCAAAACGCTAGGCTTCCGCACTGATAGATGACGTCCACGGACGTTTGGGGCTCTCCACACACAGCCAATCCGTCGCGGCATACCCGATGGCATACCAGAAAAACCGGAGGATAGATATTTTTTCTTAAATCAATGATTTGAATTAATTCAGTGGCGGAGAGAGTGGGATTCGAACCCACGGAAGGTTTAACCCTTCGCCGGTTTTCAAGACCGGTGCCTTAAACCGCTCGGCCATCTCTCCGTATCGGCCCAGCCTGCTGGCCGGGCACGCATTCTCGCACGGCCGGGCGATTTGCCCAAGACCGTTGTTCCATCGGAGGCAAGCCTCAGCCCGCGTCCACCGCCAACGCACCCAGTGCACTGGCCTTGATGCGCTCCTTGGCCTTTTCGCAGGCGCCACCGCAATCCAGGCGCGAGGCCTCCAGTTGCGGCGGCAGGTGCTCGGCCAGGAAGTCGATGAACACCCGCACCGCCGGCAGCAGGCCGCGGCGCGAGGCGAACACGGCGTGGCACACACCCTGCGGCAGCGACCAGTCCGGTAGCACCACTTCCAGCTCGCCATTGCGCACGGCATCGGCGCAGACCGTTTCCGGCAGCATGGTGATGCCGAAACCGTCCTTCACCATGCTCTGCAGCAGCGGGAAGTCGAAACCGGCCACGCGCGGCTGCAGGTCCACCCGGCGTACCGCGCCTTCCGGTCCGTGCAGTTCCCAGCGCTGGCGTGCCTCGTCTTCGCTGATGCTCAAGGTGACGTGGTTTGCCAGTTCTTCCGGGTCCTTCGGGCGGCCGGCGCGGTCCAGGTACTTCGGGCTGGCCACCAGCAGTTCCTGCACCTGGCCAAAGCTGCGCATCACCAGACTGCCGTCGTCGTCCAGGCGCGAACGCACGCGCAGGGCCACGTCGTAGCCTTCGTTGATGATGTCCACGCGGCGGTTGCTGATGTTCAGCTGCAGCCGCACCTTCGGGTACTGCTCCAGGAACTTGGGCAGCAGCTTGGGCAGCTGCATCTGCGCCAGCGAGACCGGCACGCTGGCGCGCACCAGGCCGCGTGGCTCGGCGCTGAGGCGGTCCACCACCTCGCGCGCGGCCTGCGCCTCGGCCAGCATGGTCTGGGCGTGGCGATGCACGCTGGTACCGACGTCGGTAACGGCAAAGCGCCGCGTGGAGCGCTGCAGCAGGCGCACGCCCAGGTCGGTTTCCAGCTGGCTGATGCGGCGGCTCAGGCGCGACTTGGGGATGCCCAGTGCGCGCTCGGCGGCGGCGAAACCGCCGTGGTCGACCACCATCGCGAAGTAGTACAGATCATTCAGGTCATGCATACCCGAGTTCCATTAGTAGAACAATACGTGGCATTCAACCACCTTTATCCCGCCCTTGCAACAACCTATTGTTCTCTCCGTCGGCGGCAAGCCCGCCACCTCTCCCGAACATAGGTACTGCCATGAAGCTTCTGCACATCGACGCCAGCGTGCTTGGCGACAACTCCGTCTCCCGCCACCTGACCGCCGCCGTGGTGGCCCAGTTCAAGCAGCAGATCGACGGCCTTCAGGTTGATTATCGCGATCTTGACGCCAATCCGGTACCGCATCTGCGCAGTGGCTCGCTGGCCAAGACCGATCCGGCCGAGGCCGCTGATGCTGAACAGGTGCTCGAGCAGTTCCTGGCTGCCGACATCGTGGTGATCGGCGCGCCGATGTACAACTTCAGCGTGCCCTCCACCCTGAAGGCCTGGATCGACCGTGTGGCGGTGGCCGGGCGCACCTTCAAGTACACCGAGAACGGCCCGGTGGGCCTGGCCGGTGGCAAGCGGGTGATCGTGGTCAGCAGCCGTGGCGGCATCTACACCGACTCGCCGGCGGACTTCCAGGAGCCCTTCCTGCGCCAGACGTTCGCCTTCTGGGGCATCAACGACATCGAGTTCGTGCGTGCCGAGGGCATTGCCTATTCGCCGCAGCACCGCGAAGACGCGATTGCCGGTGCGCTGGCAGCGCTGCCGTCGCATGAGGCAGCGGAAGTGGCAGCGGCGTAACGCGTTCCATCGTTCGGCGCCTCTCTCCCTCGTCTGGGCGCTGAACGCGGGCCGGGATTCCCTCCCCCATCCCGGCCCACCCTACCCTAGCGGCCCTGCTTTTGCGGGGCCGCTTTTTTTTGTCACCATGGCGCGATGAACTACATCGTGACGGCTGCGCACCGCAGCGAATTTCCGCATCCGATCACCCTGCACCGTGGGCAGGCGCTGGTGGTGGGTGAGCGTTATGAAGGGCCCGAGGGCTGGGAAGACTGGTTTCTGTGCGAGGCCGAGGGGCAGCAGCCCGGGTTCGTGCCGGCGCCGGTGATCGGTTGCGATGCGCAGGGCGGCGCGTTTGCCACGGAGGACTACTGCGCGCGGGAGCTGGATGTGGACCCGGGGCAGCCGTTGCGCGGCGTGCGCACGCTCAATGGGTGGGCGTGGTGCGTGCCGGAGAGTGGGGAGGCGGGCTGGGTGCCGCTGGAGAAGCTGCGCGTAGTGGGTTGATGGATTGCGCTATCCACGCATGGCGTGGATCTACTGCAAAGCCTCGGGCCCCTAGCGCATGGATGCAGCACCGCCCAGTTGATCCACGCCATGCGAGGATGACGCACCGCGTCAGTAGATCCACGCCATGCGTGGATGCCGCACCGCCCCAGTAGATCCACGCCATGCGTGGATGTCGCACCGCCTCAGTAGATCCACGCCATGCGTGGATGTCGCACCGCCTCAGTAGATCCACGCCATGCGTGGAGGCCGCACCGCCTCAGTAGATCCACGCCATGCGTGGATGCAGCACCGCGTCAGTAGATCCACGCCATGAGTGGATGCGGGGCCATGCAAGCATGGCACCCACCAAAGCCAGAGTAGTGCCATGCAAGCATGGCATCTACCGGGTTCAACCGATGGTGTCGATACCGCCCATGTACGGGCGCAGGGCTTCAGGCACGGTGATGCTGCCGTCGGCGTTCTGGTAGTTCTCCATCACCGCGATCATCGCGCGGCCGACCGCCACGCCCGAGCCGTTCAGGGTGTGCGCCAGTTCCGGCTTGCCGGTGGCCGGGTTGCGCCAGCGCGCCTGCATGCGGCGGGCCTGGAAGTCGCCACAGTTCGAGCAGGAGGAAATCTCGCGGTAGGTCTCCTGCGACGGCAGCCAGACTTCCAGGTCGTAGGTCTTGATCGCCGAGAAGCCCATGTCGCCGGTGCACAGCAGCACCTTGCGGTACGGCAGGCCGAGCTTTTCCAGCACCACTTCGGCGCAGCGGGTCATGCGCTGGTGCTCGGCGTCGCTGTCTTCCGGGCGGCAGATCGAGACCAGCTCGACCTTCTCGAACTGGTGCTGGCGGATCATGCCGCGCACGTCGCGGCCGCCGCTGCCGGCTTCGGAACGGAAGCACAGCGAGTGGGCGGTCATGCGCAGCGGCAGGCGCTCGGCGTCGAGGATCTCGTCGCGGGCGATGTTGGTCAGCGAGATTTCCGAGGTCGAGATCAGGTAACGCTTCTGCTCACCCAGCTCGGTGATGAACATGTCCTCTTCGAACTTGGGCAGCTGGCCGGTGCCGTACAGGCTGTCGGCGTTGACGATCACCGGCACGTTGGTTTCCTGGTACGCGTGCTCGCCGCTGTGCAGGTCGAGCATGAACTGGGCCAGGGCACGGTGCAGGCGCGCGATCGGGCCACGCAGCACGGTGAACCGCGAGCCGGACAGCTTGGCCGCGGTCTCGCCGTCCAGCCACTTGTTGCGCGCGCCCAGTTCAACGTGGTCGAGCACCTTGAAATCGAACTGGCGCGGGGTACCCCAGCGCGACTGCTCGACGTTCTCGCTCTCGTCGGCGCCGGCCGGCACGTCATCGGCGGGAAGGTTCGGGATGCCCATCGAGATCGTGTCGATCTTCTCGCGCAGCTCGTCCAGGGCCACTTCCGAGGCCTTCAGCTCATCGGCGAAGGCAGCCACCTCGGCCATGATGGCCGAAACGTCCTCGCCCTTGGCCTTGGCCTGGCCGATGGCCTTGGAGCGGCTGTTGCGCAGGCTCTGCAGCTCCTGGGTACGCACCTGGATGCGCTTGCGATCCGCCTCCAGTGACTCCAGGGCAGACACGTCGAGCTCGAAGCCGCGGCTGGTGCGCAGGCGTTCGGCGAGGTCGGCGGGCTGGTGGCGGAGCAGGGCTGGATCAAGCATGGCGGGCGTCGTGGTGGGTAACAGGAACGGGATTATCGCCTGTTATACGGAATTCTGCCGCCCGGTTCATTCCGGCCGTGGCAGAATCGAAGCATTCCGTACTGGTCTGGTCCATGTCTGCTCCCCGTCCGTCGCCTGCCAAGTCGTTCACCGTGCATATCCCGCGCAACGCCCTGAAGATCGCCGGTATCGCCTTCGGCGTGGGCATCCTGCTGTTCGTGCTGGTCTGGCTGACCGGTCGCGACAAGGAATTCTTCCGCGCCGATCCGGCCGCGCAGACGCCGCAGGAAACCGCCCAGGTGGAACCGCTGCCCGAGCCGCTGGCCGCAGCGGCGGGTTCCAGCGACATGCCCGACGCCAAGCCGGCCCCGGTGCCGGACGAAGACGATGCGCCGAAGCTGGTGGAAACGGCCCCGCCGCCGCCCCCAGCCACGATTGAACCCGCCCCGGCCGCGCCGGGTACTGCGGCACCGGCAACTGCCAATGCGCAGCCGATGCCGATTGCCGGCCAGTCGCCGCCGCCGGCCTACCCGGCCGCCGCCCTGCGACGCGGCGAAGCCGGCAGCGTGGTGGTGCGCGTGGAGGTGGACGCCACCGGATACCCGAACAACGTGACGGTGATCCAGCGCAGCGGTTCGCGTGAACTGGACCGTGCGGCAACGGATGCGGTGCGTCGCTGGCGCTTCAGCCCGGCAGTGAGCAATGGGCAGCCGGTGCCCGGCAGCATTGAAGTGCCGTTCGACTTCAAGCCGCAGTAACTGAACGTTTCCCCGCAGAAAAGCTGAACCTTGCAAGTTGCGTTGACGCAATGCTGACACGCTGCGACGCCGCCTCGGGCAACACTCTGGGCGTCGTTACTGACGCGAGGAGCTTGCGATGACTGCTACTACCCACGAAAACCTTCATTCCCCGCAGCTGCAGCAGGATGGCACGCTTGCGCCCCGCTCGGCGTCTCCTTGGCTGTGGCTGGCACTGATCGTGGCAATGTTCGCAGCGGCACTGGTCTGGCTGCGCTTTGCCAACCATGACGACGTTGCGCCTGCGCCGGTGAGCGAGCGCATGCTGCCGGCCACTGACATGCTGCCGGCCACTGAAACGCCGGTTGCCATCGCACCGGCGCCGGCTACGCGCCAGGCCGCGCCTGTGCAGAGCCAGCGCAAGGCGGCCCCGGCCGTACGCAACCGTGAGGCGCGTCCGCTGGCCAGCAACAGCAAGCCCAGCTATCCGGCCGCCGCTCTGCGTAGTGGGGTGCAGGGCAGCGTGGTTGCCAGCTTGAACGTGGATACCCGTGGCAACGTGACCGATGCGGCGATCGTGTCGCGCAGCGGCGAACGCAGCCGCGACCTCGACCGTGCCGTGTTGAATACCGTGCAGGGCTGGAAGTTCGAGCCGGCGGTGCAGCAGGGCCGTGCCGTGGCCAGCGTGGTGCGTGTACCGGTGGATTTCCGTACCGAGCGTTGATCGTCGGTAGCATCTGAAATGAAAACGGAGGCTTCGGCCTCCGTTTTTTTGTGCGCAGAAGCGTGCCAACCAAGGTTGGCACCTACCAGGCCATGTGATCCGCCAGGCCACGCCCGGCGGATGCGGTGCCGGTCAGGACAGGTTGAAGCCGGCGCTGCGGGCCAGGCCGTCGAAGTCCGGAAAGGAGGTTGCGACGTTGGCGATGTCGTTGATGCGCACTTCGCCATGACTGATCTGGCCGGCAATGGCGAAGGCCATCGCAATCCGATGATCGCCGTGGCTTTCAATGGTGCCACTGCCCAGCGCTACCCCGCCGCGCAGGGTGGCGCCATCTTCGGTTTCGTCCACCTGCATGCCCAGCGCGCGCAGGCCGGTCGCCATCGCCGCCAGACGATCGGATTCCTTCACCCGCAGTTCGGCGGCGCCGGTCACCACGGTCTGCCCTTCAGCGGCGGCAGCAGCCACGAACAGTGCCGGGAACTCGTCGATCATGTCCGGCACCAGTTCCTCCGGAATACGCGCGCCCTTCAGCGGCGCGTAGCGCACCACCAGATCGGCCACCGGTTCCCCGCCCTGCTCTGCCGGGTTCTCTTCGGTGATATCCGCGCCCATCAGGCGCAGCGCGTGCAGCAGGCCGGTACGGCGCGGATTGAGGCCGACCTGCTTCAGGCGCAGCTCGGAACCGGGAATGATGCTGGCCGCGACCAGGAAGAATGCGGCCGAGGAGAAGTCGGCCGGCACCACGATGTCGGTCGCGCGCAGGCGCTGGCCGCCACGCAGGCGCGCCTTGCCCGGCGAGAACGCGATGTCCACGCCGAACGCGGACAACATGCGCTCGGTGTAGTCGCGGGTCGGGTGCGGTTCGGTCACGCTGGTCTCGCCATGCGCGTACAGGCCCGCCAGCAGCACGGCGGACTTGATCTGCGCGCTGGCCACCTGCGAGGCAAAGTCGATGCCGTTCAGCGTCTGCCCGCCATGCACGTGCAGCGGCGGCGTGCCGTCTGCCTCGGTGTCGATCTTCGCGCCCATCTGCGACAGCGGACCGGTGACGCGGCGCATCGGACGGCCGGACAGCGATTCGTCGCCGACCAGCGTGCAGTCGAATGCCTGACCGGCCAGCAGGCCGGCCAACAGACGCATGCCGGTGCCGGCATTGCCGCAGTCCAGCGGCGCGCTGGGTGCCTGCAGGCCATCGATGCCGACGCCATGAATGATGCGCTGCGACGCGCTGGGGGTTTCGATGCGCACGCCCAACTGGCTGAAGATGCGCGCGGTGGCGCGGGTGTCTTCGCCTTCCAGGAAGCCTTCGATGTGCGAGGTACCGTCGGCCAGCGCGGCGAACATCACCGAGCGGTGCGAGACCGACTTGTCGCCGGGAATGGTCAGGCTGCCCTGCAGGGGCTGGCCCTTGCGGGCGATCCAGTGCTGCACGTTGCTCATCGTTGAATTGTTCCGTAAACGCCGGGTCACCGGCGGTGCATCAGGGGCGGCGGCCGCAGCCGCCGCAGCAGGGATCAGGGCACGGCCACCGGATAGGAGCCAAGCACCTTGATCTGCGCCGAGTGCGCTTCCAGTTCGGCCAGTGCGGCCTGCATCGGCGCGTCGTCGATGTGGCCGGCGAGGTCGATGAAGAAGCCGTATTCCCACTTCCCATGGTGCGAGGGCCGCGACTCGATGCGGTTCATGCTGATGCCATGGCGCGCGAACGGGCTGAGCACATCGAACAGCGCACCCGGCTTGTCATGGATGAACACCAGCACCGAGGTACGGTCGTGACCGGAGGTCGGGAAGATGTTGCGGCCCACCACCAGGAAACGGGTGGTGTTGTCGGCATCGTTCTGGATCGGCTTGGTGACGACCTTCTTCAGGCCGTACACGTGGCCTGCGCTTTCGCCGCCAATGGCTGCAGCGTCGTCGGCATTGCGCGCACGGCGCGCGCCTTCGGCATTGCTGGCCACCGGGATCTTCTCGGCCTTGGGCAGGTTGGCGCGCATCCATGCCGAGGTCTGCATGAACGACTGCGGATGGCCGTAGACGCGTTCGATGTCTTCGATGCGGCCACTGCGCGACATCAGGTACTGCTGCACGCGCAGTTCCACTTCGCCGCAGATCTTCAGGTTGGAGGTGAGGAACATATCCAGGGTGATCTGGATGGTGCCCTGCCCCGAGTTTTCCACCGGCACCACGCCGAAATCGGCGTTGCCCGCTTCCACTTCCTGGAACACTTCTTCGATGCTGGCCATCGGCAGGCCCAGCGCCGAGCGGCCGAAGTGCTTGAGTACGGCCTGCTGGCTGAAGGTGCCTTCCGGGCCGAGGTAGCCGATCTTCAACGGCTCCTGCTGGGCCAGGCAGGCCGACATGATTTCGCGGTAGACATGCACCAGCAGTTCATCGCTGAGCGGGCCTTCGTTGCGGTCCACCACCATGCGCAGCACCTGCGCTTCGCGTTCGGGGCGGTAGTAATCGACGGCGGCGGCGAGCTTGCCCTTGGCCTTGCCGACCTGGTGGGCGAACTGTGCGCGCTCGGCGATCAGGCTCTGGATGTCACGGTCGATCTGGTCGATCTTCGAACGCACATCGGCCAGCGCCAGTGGCGCCAGGGTCGGCACCGCGGTTGCCTTCGACTTGCCCTTCGGCTTGGAGGTGGCGCTGTCCTTGGCCGGTTCGGCCTTCTTCGACGCCTTCTTGCTGGGTTTGCTTGCCATCGGAATTCCTTGTTGCGGGGCGCGCACCCGACGATGCGCGCCGTTCATTGCTCAGCCGTGACGCTGCTGGAAATCGGCCATGAAGGCGACCAGCGCCTCGGCCCCGGCCAGCGGCATGGCGTTGTAGAGCGACGCACGGATGCCACCGACCACCTTGTGGCCCTTCAGCGCCAGCAGGCCGGCGGCCTTGGCTTCGGCGACGAAGCGGGCATCGAGGTCGGTGTTGGGCAGGAAGAACGGGATGTTCATCCGCGAGCGCGCCGAATGCGCGACCTCGTTGCGATAGAAACCGCCGGAGGCATCGATGGCGCCGTACACCAGCGCGGCCTTGGCGGCGTTGCGCTTGGCGAACTCGACCACGCCACCTTCGGCGAGCATCCACTTGAACACCAGGCCAGCCAGGTACCAGTTCCAGGTCGGCGGCGTGTTGAGCATGGAATCGCGGGCGACGTGCGAGCGGTAATCGAAGATGTCCGCACGCGGCTGGCCACTGCGCTCCAGCAGGTCGCGACGGATGATCATCACCGCGATGCCGACCGGACCCAGGTTCTTCTGCGCACCGGCGTAAATCACGCCATAGCGGCGTACATCCAGCGGCTCGCTGGCGATGGACGAGCTGAAATCGGCCACCAGCGGCACGTTGCCGGTCTCGGGCACATCACGAAACTCGACGCCGTGGATGGTCTCGTTGGCGGTGATGTGCACGTAGGCAGCATCGGGCGACAGCTGCCAGCCGGCGCGCTCGGGCAGCTGGCGATAGCCTTCGGCCTCGCTGCTGGCGGCGACGTTGACGTCCACGTAGGGGCTGGCCTGCTTGACTGCGGTCTTGCCCCAGTGGCCGGTGACCACGTAGTCGGCACGCTGGCCGGGGCTGGCGAAGTTGAGCGGGATCAAGGCCTGCTGGGTGGTGGCGCCACCGGGCAGGAACAGCACCGCATAGTCCTCGGGGATGTCGAGCAGGCGACGCAGGTCGGCCTCGGCCTCGGCCGCCACGGACATGAATTCCGGTCCGCGATGGCTCATTTCCACGATGGAGGCACCGCTACCGTGCCAGTCCAGCATTTCCGCCTGCGCCTGGCGCAGGACCGATTCCGGCAACGTTGCAGGGCCGGCACTGAAGTTGAACGCGCGCGTCATGGCACACCTGTGGGGCAAGACCCCTAGTATGCCGCACTGCACCAGCCTTGCGGCCTTGTGGCGCAAGGGAAATTTGGTTGCATCCGTATCCATTGGCCGCGCGCGGTGCGGGGCCGTGCATGGTCTTGGTAGCCGCCAACCTTGGTTGGCGTACGCCGGCAGGCGTCATGGGTGCGGAGGGAACGTGCCAACCAAGGTTGGCATCTACCAGAGCGAAGGCCGGTAGCGCCGGGCCATGCCCGGCGGATGCGGCTCAGCGCGCGCCGAACCAGAGCAGCAGGCTGAGCACCGCCGCCAGCAGCAACGCACTGCCCAGCAGCCACGGCCAGCGGCGCACCCGGCGTGGGGCCGCAGGCACCACGGGCGCCTGTTCGGCTTCGTCGTTGCCTTCGTCATCGGCCAGCGGCGGGCGACGGCGCGGGTCGTGCGGCACTTCCAGCACGAACCGGTGCTGGCCATCGAACACCACCTGGTCGCCAGCCTGCAGCCAGCAGTGGCGCACGGCAACACCGTTGACCCGGGTGCCATCGGCACTGCCCAGGTCACGCAGCAATACCCGCTCGCCGTGCACTTCCACCCGCGCGTGCTGTTCGGCGAAGGCAGGCTCATCGATCTCGATGTCGACATCGCTGCCACGACCGATCACCCGCGTGCGCGACAGGGGGTAGCTGCGACCGTGATGCAGGCCACCGACACCGCGCAGCAGGCGCTGCTCGTCACCGTTGCCTTCAATGCTGGAGGCCGGCGCCGGTGCCTGCAGCAGGGTGTCGACCTCGCCCTGCAGGACCATTTCCACGCCGTCCACGTATACCGCGTCGCCGGCGCGCAGCAGGGCCATGCGCCGTACCGGGCGGCCGTTCACATGGATGCCGCGGATACCGTTGCCGACCTGCAGCCATAGGCCGCGATCGTCCATGCAGAACTGCGCGAGCAGCAGTGCGCCATTGCCGGCATCACCGAGGCGCACGCTGCCATTTGCCTGGCGCACGATGCGCTGCACCCCGGGCCGTAGCGGCTGGTCGGGCTGTTGTTGTTGACTGAAGTGAACTAGCAGGTTCTGCACGCGGCGCAGACTAGCAGGTTGGCCGCCCACGAAGAAGAACCTGCGATGAGCGCTTGGCGTGGGCGCTGTCGATGCGCACAATGCTCGCCCTCTCACTGATCCCCGCCCTGCGCCAGGAGCCCGCATGTCCACCATCGATGTCCGCCACGCCCATACCCTGCCCGACACCCAGGCGCGCGAGGCGATCGAACAGGTTGCCGCCAAGCTGGGCGAACGCTTCGGCCTGAAGTCGTCGTGGGCCGCCGACGTGTTGAACTTCTCCGGCAGCGGCGTGGACGGTGCGATCGAACTGCAGCCGGGCGCGGTGCGGGTGACGGCCAAGCTGGGCTTCCTGCTGTCGGCGATGAAGGGCATGGTGGAAAGCGAGATCCAGCGTGTGTTGAAGGAAAAGCTGGGCTGAACCTGCGCTGCGGCCATCACGGCCCAGCAACGTCGGCGCGCGCTACTCTCGGGGGTAGGCCCAACTCCCCCGGGAAGTGCGATGAACCGTTACGAGAATGACGACCGCCGCGACGACGATGCCGGCTTCGGCGACCAGGCAGAACGCTTTTCGCGCAAGCTGAGCGATTCGGCACAGCAGGTCTGGCTGGCCGGACTTGGCGCCTTGGGGCGCGCGCAGGCAGAAGGAGGCCGGTTCTTCGATGGCCTGGTGAAGGAAGGCGAAGCCTGGGAAGCCCGCCGCCGCGAGCGTAGCGGCGAGCAGGAACCGGGCTGGCGTGACAACGTCGAGCACTCGCTGGACGAAGCCCGCGAGAAGGCCTCTGGAACCTGGGACAAGGTCAACAAGGCGTTCGATGACCAGGTACAGGGCGTGCTCAAGCGCCTGCACGTGCCGACCGCCGATCAGGTGACCGCGCTGGAAGCACGCATCGATGCGCTGACCGCGCGCCTGGCCAAGCTGGAACACCGTGCCTCCGCCGATGTCGATGCCCCCTCACCCGGCAGCCACCAGTCACCGGGCAGCACGCCCTGAACCGCCTTTGTTGCAACGCAATAAATTTTCGTTGACAATCGCGTAGAACCCGCCAATCGCTTCGGCTGCCGTTTGTTCCCTCCCCTCACGGCTTCAGGATTGGCGGGTTTTTCGTGTCTGGCGCGTGCGGATCTGCGGGCTGCATCACGCTTGCTGTCGGGGTCACCCTGACGCAATCAACCGGTCGGCCCTTTACACTGTGGGCTTCCGTTTTCGCCCCTTCCGTCGTCGCCCTGCATGCTTCCCTGGATTCTGGCCCTGCTGTCGGCCCTGCTTACCTGCACCCTGGCCACCGTCTATCTCTGGTGGTTCAAGCGCCGACGTACCGAAATGCAACTGGGCCTGCAGGCCCTGGCTGGCATGCACTGGCGCGAGTTTTCCACCCTGATCAAGCGCATGCTGCGCGAGCAGCGCGGCCTGCGTGAACTGCAGGACCCGAGCGAGGAAAGCCGCGAGCCGAGCAGCGATTTCCTGCTCAGCGACGGCCCGAACACCTGGCGGGTGTCGTGCAAGCACGGCCTGGCCTATCGCATCGGCACCGCTGCGGTGAACGAACTGGGCGCGGCCGCGCGGCTGGCGGGCGCCAAGGGCGGCATGCTGATCACCGAAGGCCGGGTTGAACGCGATGGCCTGACCGCCGCAGAGAAGCAGGCGGTGGAAGTAATCGATGGTCCGCGCCTGTGGCCGCTGCTGCAGCCCTACCTGCCGACCGATGTTGACACCCGCGTGCGCGCGATCGCCCGCCATGAAGCGCTGCGCCGCATCGCCATCGCTGCACTGGCTTCAGTGACGCTGGGCCTCCTGGTCGGGCTTGGCCTGCAGGGTCTGCGCACCGAACAGGCGGATCCGATTCCGGCACCCGCTGCCGCACCCGTGGCGGCCCCGGCCGCACAGCCGTTGCCGACGCCCGCCGCGCCCGACAAGACTGCGGATGCGCCTGCTCTGGCGGTTGCCGCCGCCGCGCCGGCGCCGCAGAACGCCGATGACGCGCGCAGCAATCCCAACCCCGACACTGCCACGCTGGACCGCTACCAGGCCGAACTGGCCCGCGCCTTGGCGGGGCAATCCGGCATCGCCAGCGGTGTCTGGCTGACCCGGCAGACGCTGGCGATCAACCGCACCGGCGAACTGGAAACAGTGTGGCCTCGCGTGTGCCAGGAAGTGTTGCGCTACCCCGCCCTGCGAAATGTGCGCGTGCAGCTCAATGCCCGCCCCGGCGTGGATGAGCCGGTACGCTGGCGGCAGTGCGCGACGTATTGATGGGCTGAGGGGTATGGGGCCGGGCTCGCTCGGCCACCGCGTCGTCAGCCCTGTGCCGCCAGGTGCGCGATGTAACTTGAGCGCGACTCGCCGGCCGCCTTGGCCTGCGCATCCAGGCGCGCAAGGATGCGGCGCGGCAGGCTGATATTGACCCGCTCGATGGTGTCATCCAGCACGGAAGGATCGATGCAGATGTAAGCGAGGATCCACGCGGTTGCTTCATCCGCCTCGGCAACCACCTTCTGCGCCGACGAAGGGCGCGGAATCGGGCGGCCTGCATCCAGCGCGGCATCGATCCATCCCAGTGCCGCCTCCTCAGCAGACGTCAACGCAGCGTCGAGCGTGTCGGCAGCCGAGAAGCAGCCGGGCAGATCCGGAACGATCACGCTCCACGCGGTACGTTCATCGCCGGCCTCGATCAAGACTGGATATCGCATGAGGGCTTCCTACGTCAGTCCCGCAAGCTTCCGCAATGCCTGTACCAACCCTTTTCCCAGATCCTTTTTGGGATGCGGAACGGTGATGATGTGAGGCCGGTGCGGATGCACGAACACATGATGGGATCCGCGGATCCGGCGACAGGACCAGCCCGCCGCTTCCATCTCCCGGATAAGGTCCCCGCTCTTCATGCAGGAACCATACACATCGTACACACGCGACGACAGAGCGCAAGACGACAGCGCCTGCACCGCCGCGGAGAACGGGGCGTCCGCCCCTATCGCGCCCCTGGCGCGAAGCGGGCAACCAGATCCCAGGCATCCCCCAGGAACATCTGACGCACGCGGGTGATCGGTTGTTCGCCGCGCCAGGTCAGGCGCTCGATCACCAGGCAGGCGGTACCGGGCTTCACGTCCAGCAGCTTGGCGGTGGGCGCGTCGGCGCCCCAGGCGCTGATGCGATGCTGGGCGCGCGTCCACGACACGTTCTGCAGCAGCCAGCTGCCCGGCGCGGTGGTGCTGAAGTCCACCTCCAGCACCTCGGGCACGCCGACCGGGCTGATCAGGCGATGCTCCAGCGCCAGCGGCCGGCCATCGGCCAGGTGCAGGCAGCGCATCGCCAGCAGCTGCTCGCTACCCGCCAGTTCGACTTCACCGGCATTTGCTGCCTCGGCCAGGCGCAGTTCGCGCTGCAGCAGGCGGTAACCGTACTGATGCCCGCGTGAGCCGACCTCCATCGCGATGTCCGGGATCTCCAGCGCCACCTGCTCCAGGTGCGGTGGCTGCCGGGCCACGAACGAGCCCGCCCGGCGGCGGCGCTCGATCATGCCGCTCTCGGCCAGCGCGGTCAGCACCTTGTTCACCGTCATCCGCGAGCAGCCGTACTGCTCCATCAACTCGTGCTCGTACGGGATACGGAAGCCCGGCGCCCACTCCCCGCTGAGGATGCGGCTTTCCAGGTCGCTGCGGATGCGCTGGTTGAGCGTGGCGGACTTGCTGGCCTTCACGTAGTGGGGTCTCGATGGTGGGAGGCGATCAGCCCAGCACGCCACGCAGGGCAGCGGCGAAGGCGGTGGTGATGGCCTCGCGCTGCAGGTGGCGGCCCTCGGCCACGCACTGGCGGCCATGGCGCCAGACCGATCGCA
The DNA here is from genome assembly GCF_013416715.1 of Stenotrophomonas sp. SbOxS2. Lineage (NCBI taxonomy): Bacteria > Pseudomonadati > Pseudomonadota > Gammaproteobacteria > Lysobacterales > Lysobacteraceae > Stenotrophomonas > Stenotrophomonas sp. SbOxS2. Next base: position 677,172 of record NZ_JAAVXD010000005.1, on the reverse strand, counting down.
GCGCGCCATTACGTGCGGCGAACACCCAGCTGTCAAGCCATGCGTCACCGTGTCGCGCCTGCAGCGCGGGATGCGCGGCATCCAGTTCAACCATGTCTGCACTGGCACCCACCTGCAGGCCGGCAGCCACGCCCAGCGCCTGTGCACCGCCCTGCAGTGCCCCTTCAAACAGGAAGCGCCCGGTGCTGCGGCCGGCATCCGGGGCCAACACGTTGCGGCCCCGCAGGGTCAGGCGCTGGCCGTATTCCAGCAGGCGCAGCTCTTCTGCGGCATCGATCAGCACGTTGGAATCGGAGCCGACGCCGAAGCGCCCGCCCTCGCGCGCGAAGGCCTGCATCGGGAACAGGCCGTCACCCAGGTTGGCTTCGGTAATCGGACACAGGCCGGCCACGGCCTTGCTGGCGACCATCTGCGCACGCTCGTCGTCGGTGATGTGGGTGGCGTGCACCAGGCACCAACGCGCATCGACCGGGGCATGTTCGTACAGCCACTGCACCGGGGGCATGCCGCTCCATGCCAGACAGGCTTCGACCTCGCGCACCTGCTCGGCGATATGGATGTGAACCGGCCCGTCGGTCAGCGGCAGCAGCGCGCTCAGCTCGTCGCCGGTCACCGCGCGCAGGCTGTGCGGGGCGATACCAAGCACCGCATCGGGCAGCGTGGCCAGCGCGGTGCGGGCACCATCAAGCAGCTGTGCGAATCCGTCTACGTCATGGATGAGGCGGCGCTGTGCCGGGTTCGGCGGCGCCCCACCGAAATCGGCGTGGGCGTAGAACACCGGCAGCAGGGTCAGGCCGATGCCGGTCTGCTCGGCCGCAGCGGCAATCCGCACGCTCATCTCGGCGCGGTTGGCGTAGGGGCGACCATCGGCATCGTGGTGCAGGTAGTGGAATTCGCCGACGCGGGTGAAGCCGCTTTCCAGCATCTCCATGTAGGCCTGGGCAGCGATGGCCTGCACTGCGTCCGGACGCAGATGGGCCAGGAAGCGGTACATCAGTTCGCGCCAGCTCCAGAAGCTGTCACCGTCGCCGCCACCAATCTCGGTGAGCCCCGCCATGCCGCGCTGGAAGGCGTGGCTGTGCAGGTTCGGCAGGCCCGGCACCAGGATGTCCACGCGGGTGTCGCCCTGCTGCGCAGCCTGCCCACGCGTGACCGCGGCGATGCGCCCCTCCTGCACCTGCAGGCGGACGTCGGCGGCCCAGCCGTCGGCCAACAGGGCGTGGGCGGCATGGAAGGAGTGCGGGGAACGCGAATCGGACATGGCTGGACAACCCGAATTGGACGCCTATATTGTATAGACATATAAGCACAGCCGCGTTGTGGATGCCATGCACGTCGATACCCTCTGGTCCAACGTCCACCTGATGACCCTCGATGGCGAGGGACTGGGAGTCCTGCGCGATGCAGTACTGGCCGCCACCGATGGCCGCATCGTGCACGTCGGCCCCGCCGGCAGCGATGCCCACCTGCAGCCGACCACCCGCATCGACGGCGAAGGCCGCTGGATGTCGCCGGGCCTGATCGACTGCCACACCCACCTGGTCTACGCCGGCAACCGTGCCAACGAATTCGAGCAGCGCCTGCAGGGTGTGAGCTATGCCGAGATCGCCCGTGCCGGTGGCGGCATTGTTTCCACGGTACGCGCCACCCGCGCCGCCTCGCCAGAGCAGTTGGCACGCGAGAGCCGCCCTCGCCTGCAGGCGATGCGCGCCGAAGGCGTGACCACCATCGAAATCAAGTCCGGCTACGGCCTGACCCTGCAGGACGAACGCAAGCAGCTGCAGGTGGCCCGCGCGCTGGGCGAGGAATGCCGGGTGAACGTGGTGCCGACCTTCCTGGGTGCGCACGCGGTGCCGCCCGGTCGCGAGGCCCAGGAATACACCGACGAGGTGTGCGAGGTGATGATCCCCGCCATCGCTGCCGAAGGCCTGGCCGAAGCCGTGGACATCTTCTGCGAGAACATCGCGTTCTCGCCGGCACAGGCACGTCAGGTCTTCGAAGCCGCGCGCGCGCACGGGCTGGCGATCAAGATCCACGCCGAACAGCTGAGCAACCAGCATGGCGCCGAACTGGCGGCCGGTTTCGGTGCGCTGTCGGCCGACCATATCGAACACCTGGACGACGCCGGCATTGCCGCGATGGCCGCCGCCGGCACCGTCGCCGTGCTGCTGCCCGGCGCGTTCTATTTCACCCGCGATACCACCCTGCCGCCGATCGCTGCGCTGCGCGCGGCCGGCGTACCGCTGGCGCTGGCCACCGACAGCAACCCGGGCACCTCGCCGCTGACCAGTCCGCTGCTGGCGATGAACATGGGCGCCACCCTGTTCCGCCTGACCGTGGATGAATGCATCGCCGGCTTCACTCGTGAAGCGGCGCGCGCGCTGGGCCATGGCGAGCGCATCGGCCGCCTGGCCGTCGGCATGGACTGCGACCTGGCGATCTGGGACATCGACGCGCCCGCCGACCTGGTCTATCGCATTGGATTCAACCCGCTGCACGCGCGCGTGGTGCGCGGACAGCCCGACCTGCCTGCCTCCTGGAGCAACACATGAGCAACACCCTGGTTCTTCGCCCCGGCCATGTCACCCTCGCCCAGTGGCGGCAGGCGTATCGCGGTGCGCCGCTGTCGCTTGACCCGGCCGCGTTGCCGGCGGTGCGCGCCAGCGCTGCGACGGTGGCTGCCATCGTCGCCAAGGGCGCACCGGTGTATGGCATCAACACCGGTTTCGGCAAGCTGGCCAGCGTGCGCATCGAACGCGAGGACCTGGCCACCCTGCAGCGGAACATCGTGCTTTCGCATGCCGCGGGCGTGGGCGAGCCGATGCCGGCGAATGTGGTGCGGCTGATGATGGCGTTGAAGCTGGTCAGCCTGGCCCAGGGTGCTTCCGGCGTGCGCGAGGAAACGCTGCTGCTGCTGGAAGCCATGCTGGTGAAGGGCGTGCTGCCGGTGGTGCCGGCGCAGGGCTCGGTCGGTGCCTCGGGCGACCTGGCACCGCTCTCGCACCTGGCCAGCGTGATGATCGGCGTCGGCGAGGCCTTCGTCGGCAATGAGCGCCTGCCCGCCGTGGACGCACTGGCACGCGCCGGCCTGCAGCCGGTGGAACTGGGCGCGAAGGAAGGCCTGGCCCTGCTCAACGGCACCCAGTTCTCCACCGCGTACGCACTGGCCGGCTTGTTCGAGATCGAAACCGTGTTCCAGGCCGCGCTGGTCACCGGCGCGCTGTCGGTGGAAGCGGCCAAGGGCTCGGACACGCCGTTCGATCCGCGCATCCATGCGCTGCGTGGACAACGTGGGCAGATCGCCACCGCCGCCACCCTGCGCACGTTGATGCAGGATTCGGGCATCCGCGAATCGCACCGCGACAACGACGTGCGCGTGCAGGATCCGTACTGCCTGCGCTGCCAGCCGCAGGTGATGGGCGCGGCGTTGGACATCCTGCGCCAGGCTGCGACCACGCTGGAAATCGAAGCCAACGGCGTGTCCGACAACCCGCTGGTGTTCACCGATACCGGTGAGGCGCTGTCCGGTGGCAACTTCCATGCCGAGCCGGTGGCCTTTGCCGCCGATATGCTGGCGATGGCGGTGTGCGAGATCGGTTCGATCAGCGAACGTCGCCTGGCGATGCTGGTCGACCCGGCGCTGTCCGGCCTGCCGGCGTTCCTGACCCCGCGCCCCGGTTTGAATTCCGGCTTCATGATTCCGCAGGTCACCGCCGCTGCGCTGGTCTCGGAAAACAAGCAGCGCGCCTACCCGGCCAGCGTCGATTCGATCCCGACGTCGGCCAACCAGGAAGACCATGTGTCGATGGCCGCGCACGGCGCACGCCGGCTGATGCAGATGGCCGAGAACGCGGCCAACGTGATCGGCATCGAGCTGCTGGCTGCCGCGCAGGGCTGCGACTTCCATGCGCCGCTGCGCTCCAGCACTGCACTGGAGAACGTGCGTGCCACCCTGCGTGCACAGGTGCCGACGCTGGAAGAAGATCGCTACTTCCACCCGGACATGGTGATCGCGACCGATCTGGTCCGCAGCGGCGCACTGGCCAAGGGCCTGGTAGAGCTGCTGCCCACGGTGGAACCGCAGGCATGAGCGGCCATCCCGATTGGCTGACCGTGCACGAGGGCGATGCCCCGCTGATCGTCAGCTTCCCGCACACCGGCAGCGAACTGCCGCATGACCTGATCGGCGATTTCCATTCGCCGTGGTTGGCGCGTCGCGATGCCGACTGGTGGGTGCATGAGCTGTACGACTTCGCACGTGGCATGGGCGCGACCACCGTGCGCTCGGCCATCTCGCGCTCGGTGATCGATCTCAACCGCGATCCCAGCGGCGTGTCGCTGTACCCGGGCCAGAACACCACCGGCCTGTGCCCGCTGACCACCTTCGACAACCAGCCGCTGTACCACGCGGGTCGCGAGCCGGACGACGCAGAAATCGCCCGCCGCCGCGACACCTATTTCGCGCCGTACCACGACGCGCTGGCCAAGCAGATTGCACGCCTGCGCGCACGCCACGGCACCGTGGTGGTGTACGACGCGCATTCGATCCGCTCGCACATCCCGCACCTGTTCGATGGCGAGCTGCCGCAGTTCAACCTGGGCACTGCCGGGCCGTCCGGCGCACCGGATACCTCCTGCGACAACGCGCTGAGCGATGTAGTCGACAACCTGCTGAAGATCAGCGGCATGAGCCACGTGCGCAACGGCCGCTTCAAGGGCGGCTGGATCACCCGCCACTACAGCAGCATTGCCGGTGGCGTGCACAGCCTGCAGATGGAACTGGCTTGCCGCGGCTACATGCACGAGCCCCTGCCCGACCAGGTGGACGAGCACAGCTGGCCCACCCCGCTCGACCCCGACCACGCCGCACCGCTGCGCCACACCCTGGCGCAGGTGCTCAATGCCTGCCTTGAATTCGCTACGAACCGGAGCGCCGCATGACCCGCAACGACCCGTCCCGCACCATCGCCGCACCGACCGGCACCACGCTCAACGCCAAGAGCTGGCTGACCGAAGCGCCGCTGCGCATGCTGATGAACAACCTGCACCCCGACGTGGCCGAGCGCCCGCAGGAACTGGTGGTGTACGGCGGCATCGGCCGTGCCGCTCGCGACTGGGAGAGCTTCGACGCCATCGTCGAAACCCTCAAGCGCCTGGACGACGACCAGACCCTGCTGGTGCAGTCGGGTAAGCCGGTAGGCGTGTTCCGCACCCACGCCGATGCACCGCGCGTACTGATCGCCAATTCCAACCTGGTGCCGCGCTGGGCCAACTGGGACCACTTCAACGAGCTGGATAAGAAAGGCCTGGCGATGTATGGCCAGATGACCGCCGGCAGCTGGATCTACATCGGCGCGCAGGGCATCGTGCAGGGCACCTACGAAACCTTCGTGGAAATGGGCCGCCAGCACTACAACGGCAGCCTGGCAGGCAAGTGGCTGTTCACCGGCGGGCTGGGTGGCATGGGCGGCGCGCAGCCGCTGGCCGCGGTGATGGCCGGCGCCTCGTGCCTGGCGGTGGAATGCCGCAAGAGCAGCATCGAAATGCGCCTGCGTACCGGCTATCTGGATACCTGGACCGACGATCTGGATGAGGCGCTGCGCCTGATCGAAGAATCGTGCACCGCCAAAAAGCCGCTGTCGGTCGGCCTGCTTGGCAATGTCGCCGACGTGCTGGACGAACTGCTGATCCGCGGCGTGAAGCCGGACCTGCTGACCGACCAGACTTCCGCGCACGACCCGGTCAACGGCTACCTGCCGCAGGGCTGGACGGTGGAAGAATGGGATGCCAAGCGCGCAACCGCGCCGAAGGAAGTGGAGAAGGCCGCGCGTGCGTCGATGGCCAACCACATCCGCGCCATGCTCGGCTTCCACTCACTGGGCGTGCCGACCGTGGACTACGGCAACAACCTGCGGCAGATGGCGCTGGAAGAAGGTGTCGAGGACGCGTTCGATTTCCCGGGCTTCGTGCCGGCCTACATCCGCCCGCTGTTCTGCCGTGGCATCGGCCCGTTCCGTTGGGCGGCGCTGAGCGGCGACCCGGAAGACATCGCCAAGACCGACGCCAAGGTGAAGGAGCTGATTCCGGACAACCCGCACCTGCACCGCTGGCTGGACATGGCCGCCGAGAAGATCAAGTTCCAGGGCCTGCCGGCGCGCATCTGCTGGGTCGGCCTGGGTGATCGCGATCGTTTGGGCCTGGCCTTCAACGAGATGGTGGCCAATGGTGAACTGAAAGCACCGGTGGTGATCGGCCGCGACCATCTGGACAGCGGCAGCGTGGCCTCGCCGAACCGCGAAACCGAAGCGATGGCAGACGGCTCGGATGCAGTGTCCGATTGGCCGCTGCTGAACGCCCTGCTCAACACCGCCAGCGGTGCGACCTGGGTGTCGCTGCACCACGGCGGCGGCGTCGGCATGGGCTTCTCGCAGCACGCCGGCATGGTGATCGTCTGCGATGGCACTGAAGCGGCGGCCAAGCGCATTGCACGCGTGCTGTGGAACGACCCGGCGACCGGCGTGATGCGCCATGCCGATGCAGGCTATGAGATCGCGATCGACTGCGCGAAGGAGAAGGGACTGGATCTGCCGGGAATCCTGGGCTGATCCAATTTTGGGGTAGTGCCGGCCGCTGGCCGGCACCGCCCGATGGGAATCGCTCTGGTAGATGCCGACCTTGGTCGGCGCTCGCATCGCTGCATCAGTGCCGAAACCACCATCGATGCATTCGCTCGGATCCTGTCCGACGCATTTTCTTTCAAGCCCCCGACAACAGAGATGACCTCCGCCGCGCCCTCCATGGAAGGCATATCTCTCAGGCTGGCAATCAACACATCCCTGGCGGGATCATGATTCAGCACTCTGCAGATGAACGTCTCCAACCACTCTGGCGCAACACCTTGCATGTCCAGAGCTGATTCGATCAGCGCTGCAATCACCCCCTCGTCGCAACTTTGCTCAATGAGATGAAGAAGTCCGTACATGACTTCATGATGCGGAGTGTCATCGGCGAACATCGAGAAAAGGACTCCCAGCTCCCGCCTGGAAAATCCCTGTCCTGAGAGTGCCTGCACTGTCCGGTCGAACACGGCGACCTCTTCCGAAGTTCGCATTCGCGAAACGCGTGGCAACTCGTCCAGCAGCTGGTCCTTCATCACGGTATCGGTGGCAGAGCCTAACGGGTCTTTCACTATTTGCACCGGTGCATCAGCGAAGGCATAGCGGATTGTAAGCGCGCAGATGAACAACCCTGCCATCGGCGTGAAATACAGCCTGGCATGGCCCGACGCTACCGGAAAGCAAGGGGAGCAGGGGAGCCGCCTGTAGAGCCGAGCTCTGTGGCACCGACGCACGCTCACTAGCCTCGCCAAAATTCTCGCCAAAATTTTCGATGAAGAGCGCGAAGCCCTGATCTTCTTCCATTGTTCTTCCCATATAGGGCTATCTCGTCAGCGTGGACGGAGGCGCTCTTATATCTGATGCTGCATTAGGTTCTAAGGGGTATTTACGACAGCCCTTTGGAATTTCACGCATTCACACAGCCGCCGCCCCGCTTGACCCTTTCCCCCACCGTGACCAAGATGCGCCATCGCCGCTGACGGAACACCGCGATGTACCGCACGCTTGCTGCCGTATTGCTCTGTGCTCTGGCCATCGCCCTGCCTGCTTCGGCGCGTGACGTTCCAAGCGACCTCACCGCGCAGCTCGACGCACAACTGCAGGTCAACCGCGAGCGCTACGGCATCGCCGGCCAAGCCGTGCTGGTCGCCCACAACGGCCAGGTGCTCTACCAGGGCACCAGCGGCGAACGCGATCCGGCTACCCACGCGCCCGCCACCATCGATTCCATATTCGCCGCGCAGTCGGTAGCGAAACTGCTCACCAGCACGCTGGTGATGCAGCTGGTGGACCAGGGCAAGGTGGACCTGGATGCACCGGCCAGCCGCTATGTGCCTGACCTGCCGCCCGCATGGCAGACCATCCATGTGCGCGACTTTCTCAATCACAGCTCGGGCATCGGCGAGTACTACGACCGGCTCGACAACGGCTGGATAAGCAAGGGCTACACCGACATAGCGCCCGATCTTGCCGCCGCACTGAAGGTCGCCGGTTCGGCGCCAATGCAGTTCGCACCCGGCAGCCGCGTGCAGTACACCCAGGCCAATTACCTGGTGCTCACCGCGTTGCTGGAAGCGCATTACCGCAAGGCCTATCCAGCCATCGCGCGCGAGCGCATCCTGCAGCCGCTGAAGATGACCAGCACCTCGTGGGGCGTGGCCAGCGTACCCGCGCAGCGCGCGGCGGTGCCTTACATCGGCAAGGACGGCCAACTGCAGCCGGCCAACGAAGATCCCTGGCCGGACTATGGCTGGGGCCATGCCGATCTGCAGACCACCGTCGGCGACATGAATCGCTTCCTGCAGGCGCTCGCCACCGGCAAGCTGGTGCGGACGGCAACGCTGGAAACGCTGTGGCAGCCACAGAAACTGACCGGTGGCGGCAGCAACTTCTTCTCCATCGGCTGGGATACCACCCGCAGCGACGGCTACACCCAGGTCGGCCACGATGGCGGCACCCGCGTGCGGGCGCGGCTGGCCTACAAGGGCTCGCTGGCCAGCGGTTACTGGGTGTTCGTGTACCTGACCAACGGCAGCGCCCGCAATGTCTGGTCGAGCACGCTGGTGGAAAGCACGATGGCGGTGGCTGCGCCGCAGGAGTTTCCGCATGCAGTGCTTTCCGAGCGGCTGATCGGCTATGCGCTGGATGAAAGCACCGATGCGACACAGGCGATGCGTAGCTGGCTGCGCGACAGCAATGGGGTTCCCACGGGCGAACTGGAGCGTGCGATCAATGCCGATGGTTACGCTATCCGCGAGAGCTTCGGGGCACGCAAGGCGTTGAAGGTTTTCGCCCTCAACAGCGAGCTGTATCCGGAGTCGGCCAACGCTTGGGACAGCCTGGCCGAGTGCCATGCCGCGTTGGGGGAGAAAGAAACCGCTGATCGGCTGTATGCGAAGTCGAAGGCGCTGGCGAAGCCTTCGCCGTAAACCCCGTAGAGCCGAGCCCATGCTCGGCTGCTTTTCGTTGCGATTGGAGAAAACCCGCGCTGCGCGCGATAGCCGAGAGTGGACTCGGCTCTACAGGGACGCTGCGGGCGGCCATACGCAGGTGGAGGGTGACGTGGGGCCATCGACCTGTTAACTTTCGCGATACTTTAGTGGTTTACAGCATTCCTGCATGTCGCTCTCGTCTTACCGCCCCACCCCGTCGCTGTTGTTCCTGGCCGTATCCCTCGGCCTCGCCACCACCGCCCAAGCCGCCCCGCAGGCCACCACCCTCGATGCGGTGCAGGTCACTGCCGCCGATGCCAGCGCGCAGGCGCGCGAAGCGCTGAAGCGCGTGCCGGGCGCCAGCAACGTGATCGACGTGGCCAAGGCAGACAGCCGCCTGGCCAGCAGTGCCGATGTGCTGGCCTACCAGCCGGGCATCAGCGCGCAATCACCGGGCAACGAAGGCACCAAGGTGTCGATCCGCGGCTCGGGCATCAACCGCGGCCCGGGCGCGCATGCTTCCGGCATCGCGGTATCGATCGACGGCCTGCCGCTGACTGGCCCCGGTGGCACACCCTACGAATTGCTGGAGCCTCTGTGGCTGTCGCGTGTGGAAGTACTGCGGGGGGCGAACGGCTTCGAACGCGGCGCCCTGGCACTGGGCGGTGCCATCGACTACATCAGCCGCAGTGGCCGCGATTCGGCCGGTGTGCAGCTGCACTACGAAGCCGGCAGCCGTGGCTACCAGAAACGCGGCATCAGCTGGGGCGGCATCAGTGGTGACGTCGACTACTTCCTGGCTTATACCGATACCGAATTCGACGGCTACCAACGGCATGCGTCCGGCGATGGCAAGGGCGCGATGGCCAACATCGGCTGGCAGATCACACCCGACCTGCAGACCCGCTTCTTCGTGCGCTACCGCGAAACCAACCACGAAACACCCGGGCGCCTGACCCGCGACCAGATCCGCAACGATCCGCGCGCGGCGAACCCGGCCAACCTCGCGATCGATGCGCGCCGTCCGCAACCGGGCAGCACCTGGGTGGGCAATGTCACCACGCTGCAGATCGACGAGGATTCCTCCCTGCAGGCCGGGCTGGTCTATCACAAGTATCCGATGGACTTGAACGAGAGCCTGTACCGCCAGCAGCTGGACTACGCCAACCTCAACGCGACGCTGGACTACCGTCGCCGCCATACGCTGTTCGGTCTGGACAGCGAAACCACCATCGGCCTGCGCGTTACCCATGACCTGGATGCCGATGTGCGCGAGTCGCTGCGCTTTGCCAACAACGGATATGTCGCCGGCACCCGCACGCGCGACTTCCGCCACCATGGCACCGACAGCACGCTGCATATCGGCAACAACCTGGCCGTGAATGATCGTCTGCGCGTGCAGACAGGCTTTGCGCTGATCAACACCCGCCGCGATGTGCAGGTCTCCTGGCCGAGCAGTGGTGGCCGCCTGCGCGAGCACGATTGGGATTACGCGCCGCGCGTGGGCTTCACCTGGCAGCAGACGCCGCAGACACAGTGGTTCGGCAACCTCAGCCGTTCGGTGGAAGCGCCCCATCCGTGGTCGATGATCTGGGGCTCGAACCAGTACTTCGGCGCGGGCAATGGTCCGTCCACCGGCCGCCAGCGCGCGCCGGTACCAATGCAGAACCAGACTGCCACGACGCTGGAACTCGGTGCACGCGGCGACAACGCGCTGGGCCGCTGGGAACTGACCGGCTACTACGCGCACGTGAACCATGAACTGCTGAGCGTGGAACTGCAGCCGGTGCCGAACCTGTTCATCGCCGAGAACAACGCCAGCCCCACCGTGCACCGTGGCATCGAGGCCGGTCTGGACAGCACCCTGTGGCAGGCCGCACCGGGCCGTTTGTCGCTGCGCCAAGCCTATACCTTCAGCGACTTCCGCTATCGCCATGACACGCGCTTCGGCAGCAACCGCCTGCCGGGTCTGCCGCGCCATGCGTACCAGGCCGAACTGCGCTTCGACCACGCCTCGGGTCTGTATGCCGCACTGAACACCGAATACGCCTCGCGCATCGCGGTGGACTACGCCAACAGCTACTGGGCCGACAGCCACGTCATCTTCGGCAGCCGCATCGGTTACGACGCTCCGGGCGGCCGCTGGCAGCTGTGGGCGGAAATGCGCAACATCGGTGACCGCCATTACGCCGCCACCGTCACCCCCGGTTACAACGATGCCGGCAAGGACGTGGCGCGCTCCACGCCCGGCGAAGGCCGCGGCGTGTATGCGGGCGTGCGCTGGCGCTTCGACTGATTCGTAACGGAGCGCCGGGCATTGCCCGGCGCTCCCGAGATCACGCAATGCGCCAGGACGGCAGGCGCTCGCTGCGCCGCCAGACCGTGGGCGCGAAGCCCATCATCAACAGTCCCGCCAGCCACTTCGGCGACGTACTGAGCAGCGTCGACGTCAACGCTGCATCCAGCGGAGCGGCCTCCTCCTGCCAGGGGTTGTAGCCGAGGTAGATGATGCTGCCTGCCCACCACAGCAGAGCCACCCCCAGTCCCACCAGCAGCAGCGCCATCGTGCGGCAGGTCCAGCGCTGCGAAGTCGTGCCCCACTCGCGGGAAATGGCGACCAGCAGGGCAACCACCATCAACGACACCAGCGCCACCAGGCCGATGTCCACCTTGTGCCCGATGCGTTCATAGGTGCAGGCGCGGCATTGGGCTTCTTCTGCGGCCGCCTCCGTTGTGGGCGGAGCCGCTGTGGGTCCCGACTGGGCCATCACCGCGAAGGGCATCAGCAGCGCGATCATCGCCACCATCAACCAACGAACGAACTTCCTGTTACTGCGTGCAGCGACATCCATGCGCTTCTCCTTGCGTTTGATTGAAATTCAACGTGGTGGCAGATCCTGCTAAAACGCCTTGAACACCTGCATCAGGCTGACCGCACCGGGCGCCAGCTCCTGCGCAAGCCAGCCCAGCGCGGCGAAGAACGCCAGCAGGCCCAGCAGCGGCCAGATCGTATGGGACAGGCACAGCCGCCACCAGCCCTGCTCCTGCATCCCCTGCATACGCTTGTACAGACCGCCGGCGATGGCCGCATCCACCAGCAGTTCGGCCATCAGCACCGGCGCCGACCAGACCACCCAGACACTGGCCAGGAGCACCGTAGCCACCAGCGCGATGATGCCGAGAACGGCCAGCAGCGGCAGGCCTGCCTCGCCGTCGGCTACGTCCAGCAACGACGCGCTGTCGGCGCTCGTGCTGGAAGACGCTGCGGCTTCGCCCCAGGAAGCGGACGCGCCACCACCGCCGGAATGCCCGCCGCTGCCGGTCCACGGCGATCCCGGGCTGCCACCGCCTCCGGGCCCGGAACCCAATCCGTCGGCCACCGCATCCCAGCGCCAACGGATCCAGAGCCACATCAGCAGCAGAAACACGCCATAGGCCACCAGCACGGCCAGTGGATAGCGCAGCAGCATCGCGTCCATGCCCGCCAGGCGCAGCACGTGCGAGGCGAGGAACCCCGCAGCACCCGTCAGCACCACGATCAGGGCCATCTGCAACCGTGGCCAGCCACGATGCTGCAGCTGCCGGCGTGCGTGCATCGCTTCAGTGCTGCGGCTGCTCGGCATGGAAACGGGCGGGCGTCCGTTGCTCATATCGCCGCCTTGGTCACCGCCTCGATGCGATGGCCGTCAGGATCGATCACGAACGCGGCGTAGTAACGGTCGCCGTAATCCGGGCGCTGGCCCGCAGGTCCGTTGTCCTGGCCTCCGGTTGCCAACGCAGCACGATGGAAGGCGTCAACAGCCGCGCGCGTGGTTGCCGCCAACGCCAGATGGAAGCCGGGTCCCGGCGCCGCCGCATCGTCGCGCAGCTTCAGGCAGAGCAGGTCTTCATCGTCGACCAGGCCATAGCCGATCGCGGTGTCGTCTTCGAAGACGCGGCGATAGCCAAGCGCTGCGAGCACTGCATCATAGAAGCGGCCTGCAGCGTGCAGATCGCGAACCCCGAAAGAAAGATGGTGCAGCATGCGGACATCCTTGCCTGGCACGCGGGTGATGGTTGGCGGATTGTAACCACGAATCGCGGCCGCTGCCTGCCAACTCACATGCGTGCCGGATGCTGCAATGCAGGACGACGAGGGAGGCGGCGACATTGCAACCGGCCCATCGTGGCAACCAGCCAGGCCTCGCGATGCGTCTCCCGGCGCGGATGATTCAAACGGGCGGTGCAGCCGCCTTCAACAACTGCGCCGCCACCCGGTCGAACGGGGCGATGTCCTGCAGCGCGCGGCTCATCGCAACCGCCCCTTCCACGCTGGCGATCACCAGGCTGGCCAGCCCGTTCGCTGCAGCAGGTTCGTGGCCATCGGCAATGAAGGCAGCAGCCAAGTGCCCCTGCCAGCGCACGAACACTTCGGCGGCCGCCGCACGCGGCTGGCTCGGCGTAGCCTCCACCGGCTCCTCGACAGCCGCCGCCAGCACCGGGCAGCCGGCACGAAAACCGGTGCGCAGCAGGCGCTCGCGCCACAGTGCCAGGAACTGCTGCAACCCCTGCACTGCACCGCCCTTCAACAGCTCGATCAGCAGCGCCTCCACCTTGTCGCCGGCCATGGTGGTGGCCCGCGCCAGCAGCTCCTGCTTGCCGCCCGGGAAGTGGTGATACGTGGACCCCAGCGGCGCTTCGGCCAGCTTGGTCACTTCGCGGATGCTGGTGGCATTGAGGCCCACCCGCGCGAGCATCTGCGCTGCAGCATCGATCACGCGCTGGGGGGCATCGGACGATCGCGGGCTCACGGCAGGCTCCTTGCTAAGACAGTCGTCATAGACTAGCGTATCAACCGTTCTATAACAGTCGTAATAACCATGAATCTCTGGTTCCGCCTGCTCCACCTGCTGCTGTGCAGCCTGTTCCGGCCCAAGCTGGACGCGCCATTCGGGGTCTCGCGCCTTTCGTTCCGGGTGCTGCCCAACGACCTGGACAGCAACCTGCACATGACCAACGGCCGCTACTGGAACATCTTCGACCTGGGCCGGCTGGACCTGATCCTGCGCATGGGGCTGGGCAAGGTGGCGCTGCGTGAGAAGTGGGCGCCGATCGTTGGCGCCGGCACCATCCAGTTCCGCCGCGAGCTGAAGCCGTTCCAGCGTTTCACCCTGGAAACGCGGCTGGTCGGCTGGGTCGGCACACGCGGCATCATGGAGCAGCGCGTACTGATCGGCCCGGAACAGAAAACAGCCACGCGTGCGCTGCTGATCACCGGCATCTATGACCGCCGCGCGCGACAGTTCGTCGGCATGCCGCAGATGATGGAATCGATCGGCGTGGTTGCTCCGCCTTCGCCGGCCCTGAGTGCGGCAGCCGAGGCACTGCTGGCTGCCGATGCTGCATTGAAGCGCGACGATGCATGAGCAACACGACCCGTAGCACACGCCGGCACGGTCAAGCGTTCAGCGGAGAACCTGTACCAATCCGACCACGCCAGCAGCCACACCTGCCAACATGATCGAATAGATCAGCCACACCGGGCCGCCCTGCGCGTAACCGTAGGTCACCAGCGCCTCACGGATCGGGCGACGTGACACCCAGGAAACCAGTACCAGCGCCAGCAGCGCAGAACCGCAGCTGATGCCCATACCCAGCAACAACGGACGCGAATCGGTATGGGGGTAGTGGCCCAACGGCCAGATCAGCAGGCTGCCAGCGATCCCAAGCAGGAACAACGCGTTCGCACTCCATACCGCAACACGATGCCTGCGCCGCAGATACGTCAGGCTGCGGCCGCGGTAGTGGCTTGGAAGCCGCTCAGCGGCTCGCCGCGCAATGACTGTGGCGATACTGCCACCGACCATGCCACTCCAGACCGCAGTATCCAGATCCATTTGTCACTAGGCATGCCACTGTTGCCACATCATGGCATGCCGTCGGCAATGCCGGTAAGGACCTTACCCGACGCGCGGCATGTTCTTGGTCACGCAGTGGATGCCGCCGCCACCGCCGGCGATCGCATCGATATCCACCTGCTCGATGGTGCGGCCGGGATACAGGTCTTCCAGCAGTTCACGGCAGTAACCATCCGCCTTCGCGTCACCAAACTGCGGCGCGATCACCGCACCGTTGATCGGCAGGTAATTGATGTAGCCCCGGGCCAGATCGTCATTGTCGCGGGTGTGCACATTGTCGCGCCCGCCCAGCGGCGGCGGCAGCGTATGCACCTGCAGCCTGCGACCGTCGGCATCGGTGGCGCCGCGCAGGATCTGCAGATGCTCGCGGGTCAGATCGTAATCGTAAGATTCCGAGTCGTTGTCCAGGTTGGCGATCACCACGCCGGGGCGCACGAAGCGGGCGTAGAAATCCACGTGCGCATCGGTGATGTCTTCGCCAGCGATGGCGGGCAACCAGATCACCTTGCGCAGGCCCAGGTGGTGCTTCAACTCCGCTTCGATATCCGCGCGTGACCAGCCCGGATTGCGGTTGCGGTTCACCCAGCAGCTTTCGGTCAGGATCGCGGTGCCGTGTCCATCAACTTCGATGCCACCGCCCTCGCCCACCAGATAGCTTTCCAGCAGCGTCGCGCCGGTCATCTGCGCCAGCCACGGTGCTACTGCACCGTCGTTGCGTGCACTCTGCTTGCCGCCCCAGCCATTGAAGTTGAAGTCGACCAGGCCCAGCCCGCCCTTGCCATCGGTAACGAAACAGCCGCCGTAGTCACGCACCCAGATGTCGTCCACCGGCACGTCGAGAAATTCGATGTTGTCACTGCCGCAGCGTTCCTGCGCCTGCCGGCGCTGTGCAGGACGGCACAACACGCTGACCGGCTGATGGCGGGCGATGGTGCGTGTCAGCCGGGCAACAGCATCGTTCACTGCATCGGCCTGCGCGCCCCATACCCGCGGCTGTGCAGCGAAGGCCAGGAAGACGCGTTCCTGCGGACCGTGCTCATCGGGCATCTGCCACCCGGCCGGTGCAGCGGCACGGGCGCGGGCGGGCATTCCGGTCAGACCCAACGCGGCCAGGCCGCCCAGGCCGGCGGTTGCGGCGAGTTGGGTGATGAAATGGCGTCGGGTAGACATGACAGGCTCCAGAGGCGGACCGTGAAGTCCAGCTGATCAATTCAAGCGCACCGACTGATGCGCGACAGATCCATGTTGCCCTTGCGGATGGACGAGAACAAACGATAGATTCAGCGACAATACGATCAGCCAGACTTATCAATCATGCTCAAGCATTGGCCCCCGTTGAATGCCCTGCGCGGCTTCGAGGCTGCCGCCCGGCTCAGCAGCTTCCATCGTGCGGCCGAGGAACTGCACCTGAGCCAGTCTGCCATCAGCCAGCAGATCCGCGGGCTGGAGGACTCCCTGGAACAGCCGCTGTTCTTCCGCCAGGGCCGCAGCGTGACGCTCACTGATGCGGGCATCGACCTGCTGGAAACCACGCAGTCGCTGCTGCGGCAGCTGGCCAGTGGCATCCGTCGGCTCGATCAGTATCGCAAGCCGAATCAACTGATCGTCAACACCAGCCCCGCCTTCGCGCGCCACTGGCTGGTACCGCGGCTGGGCGACTTCCGCCGCCAGCATCCACAGGCCGATCTGTGGTTGCTGACCAGCGAAGAGGCGCCGGACATGACCGCGCAGACGCTGGACATCAGCGTTCGCGATGATCTGCAGGCACAGGCGCATTGCGAGCATCGCGTGCTGCTGCAGGACCGGCTGTATCCGGCCTGCCACCCCAGCGTGCTGGCGCTACCTGTTGCCGAGCGCAGCACCCTGCACGGCGAGCGCGAAATGGACTGGAGCCAGTGGCAGGTGCAGGGCGGCGTGGATGTCGGCCAGCAACGCGAAGGCCTGAATTTCTCCGAGCCAGGACAACTGTTGGATGCCGCGTGCCAGGGCCTGGGCATCGCACTGGTCAGCGAACTGTTGGCCGCACCGGCGCGCGCGCAGGGCCTGCTGCAGCCGCTGGATGAGGCCTATGTGCGCGGACCGCGCTGGAGCTGGTTGCTGCACGAGGACAGCGCCCGCGATCCGCTGGTGATGCGGTTCTGTGGGTGGCTGCTGGCGGAACTGGCGATAGGGTAGTGCCGGCCGCTGGCCGGCAATCCGTTCGCCATGCAGATTGAGGTTGCCGGCCAGCGGCCGGCACTACCCATCTCAGCGCTTGGGCGCGTTCGCCTGCGCGCGCTTGATCGCCGCTTCGGCCAGCGGTGCCATCAGCGCATAGCCCTTCGCCGTCGGGTGCACGCCATCGGTTGCCAACTGCGCATCCAGTCCACCGGCACGATTGGCCATCGCTGCGTAGTAGTCGAGATAGACCAGGCCCCGTGCATCGGCATGGCGCTTCAGCGCAGCATTCAATGCACGCACCTTGGGCGCAGGCGTGATGCCCGGCATCCACGGGTACTCGCTGACCGGCAGCACCGACGCCAGCACCACCGCGATGCCATGCGCCTTCGCCAGGTCCAGCATGGCTTGCAGGTTGTCCTCGATCATCGCCTGCGTGGCCGGACCGGTGTTGCCCGCGATGTCATTGGTGCCGGCCAGAATCACCACCACGCTCGGGCGCAGCGCCAGCACATCCTGCGAAAAGCGCACCAGCATCTGCGCGGTGGTCTGCCCGCTGATGCCACGATTGATGTAGCCCTTGCCCGGGAAGAAGGTGCTGCTGCCGTCCGCGCCCCACCCTTCGGTGATCGAATCGCCGAAAAACACCACGCGTGGGTGGCCGCCCCGTGGCGCTGGCAGTGCGGCGTTGGCGGCGCGGTACTTCTGCAGTTGTGGCCAGTCGGACAGGCGCTGCTGCATGAAACGCACCTCGTCCGGCTGCACCTGCTCGACCGGCCTGGTCAGCAGCGGAGTGCTGGCTGCCTGCACCATCACGGGCGTGGCCAGCGAGGCAATGAGCAGACCGGCCGGTAGCCAAACCATCGAAACCATCCTGCGCATGAGCATCCTCCGCTGTCGACACGGGCAGTCTAGCGCGGCGTGCGAAGGGTCACTTTGCCGATGCAGCCGCCCTTGCTGCCACACCGGTCACCTTGGCCGGCATCCACATGCCCGGCGTCCAGCCACTGGCCTGCAGGATCGCCTTCGGGTTGTCCTGCTGGATCAGCGCACGCACAGCATCGCGCTTGTTGTCGGCCTGCAGGTAATACGCCTTGGCGATGCGATAGCCCACCCAGTAACCGAGGTCGTAGGGCTCCTGCGAACCCGGCGTGTAGTTGTAAAGCCAGGGCTTCAGATCGGTGCTGTCCATATCCAGCGCGAACGCGCTTTCGATATGCACTTCCCTGCCCCGCGTCCAGCCTGCATGCCGACCATTGCCGACGTCGCCGGAAATCAGCTCGGCGATGAACTCGGCGATACCTTCGCCCAACGACTCGCGCAGTACCGTCGCGCGCGGGTCACCCGCTTCGTACTCGCTCACGCCGGACTGCTGGATATGCACATACTCATGCGCGATCACGTGCACAAAGCGGTCCTGCGCATTGGCGTTCATGAAGTCGGCCGCGCACAGCGCTTCCAGGCCGATCACCACCCCGTCCGGGTACGTCATGCCTACTGGCTTGCCGCGCCCCACCACGATCGCCACGGGCGGGAACTTCGCCTGCGGGTAGATCGCCTGCAGATTGGCGAACACCTGCACCAGTCGCTGCCGCACCGCCGGTAACTCCGCCAGACAGGCCCGTCCATTGGCATACACCGCAGGCTCGCGCGCCATCGCCTCGGCCATGCGCTCGGCGGTCACTCGGCGCAGCTTCGCGAACTGGGCCAGGCTCGGCGTGCCCTGTGCCAGATACTGCCCCAACTGGGCCACGCTGGGCTTGCCACCGGCCGCCTCGTACAGCGCGTAGAAGCGGGTGGCGTCGGAGGTCAGGATTTCAGGTCCCGGCACCGCCGCCTGGGTGGTGCCGGCCACCCCGCCGAGGGCCAGGGCTAGCAGGCAACGCAACGACACGAACATGGCTCCGTCCTTGGTGGAGTGCACGCGAAGCGCGCAATCTATCACCGTGGCGGCGCATGCGCTGCCGTATCGTGCAACGCCCTCCCCTGCTGTGCCAGACTCGCGGCGACCGGCTGCCATGGACGCAAGGGGAAGACAGGATGATGATCGTTCCAGCGTACTGGGCCGAAGCCCGCCTGCAGGACAGGTACAAGGGCCGGCCGGTGGTGGTTCGCCGGTTTGGCTGGTCCGACGACGACCAGGATGCCGCACAGGCCCACGCCGATGCGCGTGCACGCGAAGCGCTCGATGACATCCTCAGCGGCCAGTCCGTGCCGCGTCGCGAGCGACGGACCAACTACGGTGTCGAAGGCATCCCGATCCGCGAGCAGATCGTGCAGCGCAGGGATGATGTCATTGTCACCCGCAACAGCTATGGCGCGCTGTGCCTGAACACCCCCGACGTGCTGTTTGCCGACATCGACCACGTGCCCACTCCGTCGGGCTGCGCTTTGCCGCTGCTCGGTGCACTCGGGCTGCTGGCAGCCGGTGCGCTGATCGGCGGCGCCCTGGGCAACTTCAACATCGGCCTGGCGGCCGGCGGCATCGCGATGGTGGTGGTCAACCAGATCCTGTCGGGACGGCGCAAGCGACGACTGGCCCGGTCCGGCGGCGTCGAAGGCCTCGCGCTGCAGCGCGTACAGGCGTTCGTCGAACACCATCCCGACTGGCATCTGCGTGCCTACCGCACCCCGGCCGGGCTGCGCGTGCTGGCAATGCATGCCACGTTCGAACCACAGGATGCGCAGGTGCATGCCTTCTTCAAGGCACTGGGCACCGACACGTTGTATGCACGCATGTGCACGCTGCAGCATTGCTTCCGTGCACGGCTGACACCGAAACCGTGGCGGCTTGGCATCATCGCCCGCATCCGTCCGCCGGTGGCCGCCTGGTCGGCCGAGCAGGCCAGCAACCCCGACCGCCTGGCCTGGATTGCCGAATACGAAAGGGAAAGTGCCGGTTTCGCCGCATGCGCCTATGTGCGCAGCTTCGGCGATGAGCGACGTGTGGACGCCAAGGCCGAACGCGTGCGCGACCTGCACGATCGGATGTCGCGCGCACTGGATAACCTGCCGCTGGGATGAGCGCGCGTCGCGCTCAGCGGCCGCCCTGCACGAAGGGCTGACCCGCCAGCGTGGTTCCCACCTGCAGAGCGACCTGCTGCCCATCCTTGGCGAAGGTGCTGCTGCAGTTGTTGCCGCCCTTCTGGCAGCCCACTTCCGGGAAACCCTCCAGTGCTTCAGGCGCATCGCGTGGCGGGCTCGCCTGCCATCCTGCGGCATCAAGCAGGCGCTTGGCCTTGGTATAGGGCATGCCGGGGGTGATGCCCAACGCTGCCAGCTCAGCCGGCAGCGGCTGGGCGAATGCAGCGCACGGGACAACGGACATCGACAGCGATACGGCGAGGATGAAGGCCTTCATGGAGCGAACCCGTAGCGGACATCAGATGCGCAGCGTACCGCAGCTTTGTGGCCGGTCCATGCCTGCATCACAGATGGTTACGCAACACCCACAGGGGGATACCTGGAGACGACGCCTGAAACAGAAAGGCCGCCCCGGAGGGCGGCCTTGCCGGATTACTTCGCGTTCTTCACGTAAGTGTCGAACCAGTTGAGCATTTCATAGACCAGCTGCTCGTTCGACTCCAGCGCGGTGTACCAATGCGGCTCGTTCGGCAGCATCACCAGGCGGGTGGTGCCGCCATTGCCACGGATCGCCTGGTACAGCTTGCGCGACTGGAACGGCTCGGTGCCCGGGTTGGCATCGTCCTCGCCATGGACCAGCAGCAGCGGCAACTTGATCTTGTCGGCGTAGAAGAACGGCGAGGCCTTCAGGTACACATCCTGCGCCTGCCACACCGAGCGGCGCTCGTTCTGGAAGCCGAACGGGGTGAAGGTCTTGTTGTACGAACCACTGGTCGCCACGCCGGCCTTGAACAGGTTGGTGTGGGCGATCAGGTTGGCAGTCATCAGGCCACCATGGCTGTGGCCGGTCACGCCGATGCGGTTGCGATCGACCACGCCCAGTTCCACCGCCTTGTCCACCGCCGCCTTGGCGTCGGCTTCCAGCTGTTCCAGATAGGTGTCGTAGGCATTCTTCGGGTCACCCACGATCGGGAACGAGGCGTTGTCGATGATCGCGTAGCCGGCCAGCAGCATCAGGCGGTACGGCTGCAGACGGGTGAAGGTCTGCTGCGAACCGGACACCTGCCCGGCCTGCGCGGCATTGGCGAAGTCGGCCGGGTACGCATACAGGATCGCCGGTACGCGCTGGCCTTCCTTGTAGCCCGGCGGCGTGTACAGGGTGAACGACAGGTCCACGCCATCGGCGCGCTTGTAGGTCACCAGGCGTTTCTGGATCTGCCGCACTTCCGGGGTCGGGTCGACCAGCTTGGTCAACGCGGCGGGCTTGGACTCGAACTGCGCTTCGCCGGCCTTGGCATCGGCGATGCGCTCACCGAGCAGACGCACGAACGCGTTCGGCGGGTCCATCACCGACTGGTGCCAGGTGACCAGATGGCCCGGCGTGGCACTGAAACCGATGACCTGCTCATACGCATCGGCAGCGCTGCGGAACAGGCGTTCGCTCTTCAGCGTACCCAGGTTGAGCGCATCCAGGAACGGACGGTCGCCCTGCGGCGACGCGCCCTGCCCGCGCAGGAAGACGGTGTTGCCCTCCTGGCGCACCACCGGCGCACCGCTCGGCAGGCGCTTGAACACCAGGTTGCCCGGGTTGCCGTACAGCTCATCGCTGGACATGTCCCACAGCAGGCGACCTTCCTTCTTCGGCTGGTCCACATCGACGATGCGGGCCTGCATCCAGTGGCGGTTCTCGTCGTTCTCGAACTGGAACGACACGGCCGGGTCGGCCGACCACGCAAAGCCCTCGAAACGCTGCGCGGTGCGGGCGATTTCCACCGGCTTGCCGGTGAACGGCGCCTTCAGCATCAGCACGCGATCGCGATGCGGCACGCTTACCTTCCAGTCGCCCTTGTCCAGCGCTTCGGCATAGACCAGGGTGGCCGGGTCGGTGGAGCGCCAGTCGTAACCGCGCGGGCCTTCCGGCACCCCGTGTACCGGCACGCGATCGGCCAGCGGCAGGCTGGCCAGCACCGTGTTGCGGCCATTGCCGAGGTCCAGCACGGCCACATCGTTGGCGAAGCGCTGGTAGGTCACGGCATGCGAGAACGGCGCCTTCAGGGTTTCGGTCAGCACATGCACGCCATCGGGTGCGGCGTTGACGTCGTTGTACAGCGCAGGCTGGCCAACTGGGCGCACGCTGCCGGCAGCGGCATCGACCACCGCCAGCTGCGAGGCACCGTAATAGGCGAACAGCTTTTCATCGTGCACGCTGGTCAGCGTGTCGCGCGCTTCATAGGTGCTGCTCTCGCCACTGCTGCCCAGCGATTCCTGCGCGTCCGGACCGGTGGGCGTGCCGCCGTTGGACGGCGCCGGCCCCTGATTGGCCGGCACCAGCTTCACCAGCAGACTCTGGCCGCCACCCAGCCACTGCACGGTGCTGCCGAAAATGGGATTCAGCTGCACGTTCGGCACCTGCTTCACCTGGCCGGTGGCGGCGTCGCCCACCCACAGCTGCACGCTGGTATCGACCGCATTCTGGAAGGCGAAACGGCTGCCATCGGCCGACCACTGTGCGGCCCCTGCGCAGCCCTGCGGCAGGTTGACCTTGGTGCTCTTGCCGCTGGCGATCTCGACCAGGGTGAAGTCGGCCACACAGGCCGGAATGCCATAGCCGCCGGGGGTGTCGTGGCGGCTGCGGTTCTTCGGTTCCAGGCGCACGCCGGCCAGCTTCAGGTACGGCTGGGCCACGCGGGTAATGGACGGATAGGTCTGCGCGGTGGTCAGCAGCAGGCGCTGCCCGCTGGGGTCGATGTTCGGTGCCGGCGGCGGCGGCGCCTTGAGTACCTTGAGCAGGTGTTCCGGCGGCTTGGCGTAGTCGGCGAAGGCCGGGCCGGCGGCCAGCAGGCCGAGTGTGGCAACGGCAACGGCCGCCGCCAGAGAGGTACGACGGATGAGCATCCTCAATCCCCTGGGGTATGGATGGGAGCCCGAAAACGGGCAAGGTCCCGAATCTAGCACCGCAGGGGTTGTCGTGAATGGGCCGGAAGGACTAGTGGCCGGATGGGGCAAAGCCCGGCCTGAAGCGCATCCCCCCGCTTGCCAACGGCCGATCGCAGGGGGAGCAAGCCTTTCGAGCCAACGCTTCCAGCGCATTTCGGCTCTGTCCGCGGCTATTGCCGTTCGAGTCAACCATGGCATGTGGGTCTGCGCGGCGCCTAAAATTGGAAGAGCCGGCGGGCACAAGAACGAATGGATCCACCAGTCCAAGTACTACCGCACTGATCGGGTTCGGGCAACGCTCAACTGTAGCCTCACACCAAACAACTTCACCTTGACACTGGAAATCAACAAGGACGGTCATACCGTGCTGAAAGAGATCATTCTGGAATCGCTCCCGGACGAAATCATTTTTGCCCATCAACTGGGCAGCCTTGAGCGGAGCGAGGACACTATCATTGTCCGCCAGAAGGGTGGGGCGAACCTCTATCGCTCTACGAGCATATGACTTCCTCAAGTCCGGACACAAGGTCGATAGGGACTATCAGATGGAAGACTGGGCAACATGTCGTCCTTCAGCTGAGGGACGACCTGTTCACAATTGCGCAGATGCGCAACCGACCTGTGATGCGCTTTTTCGATATCTACTCAAATGAAGACTCTTGGGATTCCCCTGACCTGAGCCAATATCGCCCATTGTTCCAAGCTTTCGTCGGCAAGGTAGTTCAGCAACGACTTGTGACGCGCAAGATAACCATAGGCACACCTTGTCCGACCGAGCTTCCTCACTACTGGATTCGCCCCTATACCTCCTTGGACGGGCAGTACTTCAAGGGCGGCCCTGACCGCCTCTTCTTTGGCGGACGTCTAATCGACCTTGGAGCCGGGAATGACATTTGTGTCACCCAAGCTCCTGTAGTCAAACAAGGCTTGTCCATTGAAGAAGACCGAGAAGCAATCGAACGCTATGAGCTGACCAACATGTGGGGAAACCATGACCTGCAGGACAGGCTCATCCGGCACTTCACAAGTGGCGTAAATCGTGATGATCTCAAGTTTGAAGTCTTCCCCGACCTTTGGCTAGATCGGCGGGACTTGAGTCCACTTACACGACGGCTGCCGGAGCCGCTCCGCTAGCTCCGGCGTCATACGTCTTCGCGCGGTCGACCAACAATTGCCAGGCATGGCCTGGCACTACTGCCGCGCGTGCAGCTCCCAGGTGGACAGATAATCAGGATCGATCACCGTCACGCCACTGGACCGCAACTGGTACTCACCCGGCGCGGCCGGCAGGTACTGGTCCAGCATCGGCGGCAGGTAGCGCTCATGCCCGTCATCGCCATCGGCCAGCACCAGCCCTTCTTCGGCACTGACCCTCAGCACGGTACCGGCAAACTGCTCCAGCCCCTGCACCTGGCCATCGCCACCAAAACGGGTAACGCCCACCAGTACCAGCTTGCCAATCATCTGCTCGGCCTTGGCATCATCCAGATCCAGGGGCGGCAGGGCTCCTCTCGATTCGTTGCTCATCGTGCACCTCGGAAGCCTGCGTGGACATCGTGGACGAGATGCGCGCCCAGTGCTGCGAACGAAACAGCGTCGTGGGGCGACTCGCATGCATGTAGTGGCTCTGCGCACTGCGGGATGCAGAGCCAACCATCGGTGCTCAACTCACGGAAGAATTCTGTCTGAGGCTGCATGAACCGCAGCAGCGGTTTCAGCATGTTCGCCGACAACAGCACATTCTACCTGGGCGACAGGCCGGTTGCTGATGCGGTAGGTGTACGCGTGAACAGGACTGTGCATCGCGGGCCTCCTTGCCGGGGGAGTGGCCTCGCAGGACCACATTCAACGCTGCGCAAATGTGCCGGAAACGAGCTGGCGGGTATCGATCGCGGGAAAGCGACAGGGACACCTGCAACTCAGGGTCACGCCTGCGCTTGATCGTCTACACGGTTGGATGCTGCCACCGCTCAGGGAATGGCGAAGTGAAGAAGTTCCGTAGCGTCCCGTGCCGGGCAACTTCCCTTGCGGCCCGTGCCTGAGCCGAACGCGCCCTGCCCCGATTCCAGCAATCGTCATTTCCATTTAACCTGTGATTCACTTGGCCCACTTTAGGGTCAGCGCTCAACATGCAGGGAACGCTTATGTTTGGGTACGCATTCACACGGCCGTGGGCAATCGCCCTATGTTCGGCCTCGCTCTGCGCCTGCACACACGCGACTGATCGTTCGTCGACTTCTCAAGGACCCGTTACCATGGCATCGACCGCCTCCGACGCCGCAACGCCTTCTGCACTCAGCGCAGACCAACTGCTGTTGCGCCTGCTGGATCTGATCAAGGACATCACCTCCACCCGTGAACTGACCCTTGAACGGGTATCGCAGGCCATGCAGGCGCCCGCGCAGCGTTTCGGCCCGGGACATTTCGGCTATGGCGGCACGCTGACGCCGGAATGGAGCTACGGCCTCGAGATCAAGAAGGCTGGCGCCGCCGATGCGCGTCTCGATCTCAATTTCATCGACACCACCGCCGACCGCAAAGCCAACGCAGCGGCGATCTGCCAGGTCGACTTCGACCAGTTCGCCTCGGGTCTGCAGGCCGCGGGCTTCAAGCGCGACACCATCCGCGGCGAGCACGGCCGGGTCATCCATGACCGTTTCGATCGCCCGGATCTGACCATCAAGGTCGACACGATGGCTGAGGATGCAACCCCGTCTGGCAAGCCGGCGCATGCCTGCGTCCGCCTTGTGACCGTGCAGTAAGGAGCACCGCACCATGCCTACGCTTTCAGCGGATACGGAACGCCTGCTGACCGAATTTGCAGGAAAACCCGATGTAACGGCCGATCAGGTCGACAACCTTCGCAAGGCCATTGCCAATTCTCCGGCGCTGGCAACCCAGGTCGACTTGGCCATCACCGCCGGTCATCTGCAGCGCTTCGAGCTGTTGCCCGCCGACAGCAATGTGGGCGGCGAGTACGTCAGCGGCGCAAAGGCCATCCGCCTGCCGGCATCCAGTCTGTCCACGCTGGCAGCCCCGGACAAACACGATGCTGCAGAGCTGACGTTCGTCCTGGGCCATGAGATCCAGCATGGGCTCAATGATGCAGCGACCGAACGGGCCTACGAGCAGTTTGAATCCGATATTGCAGACATTGCCGCGCGCGATTCGACCCACGACTACACCCAGGCCATCGGCACCCTGCTCGCAGCCAACCGGCGCGACGAGGCATCGGCGAACATCGAGGGCTGGAATGCACTGGTCGGCATGGTCAAGACCGCCAATCCGGACGCCACGCTGGAGGATGTATACAACGCAAGTACCCGTGCAAACGAGTTCGTGCGCGTGCAGCCCGGGCCGCCGATGACCTACGCCGCGCATCCGGACCTGACGCTCAACGCAGACCTGAGCATGACCGCCACCGCTGCCAATATCGAGGGCATGGGCAAGCACTACTACGACGAAGGCGTGTCGTCCGGGCTGGGGCCCAACGGCAATTCTGACTACCAGAATTTCTACGCTGCCTCTGCCATCAGCCGCGCCTGCGAGGAAGAGGCCAAGAATCCGGCACCCGATGGCATCAGCAGGATGTCGGTGAACATGGCACAGCTGGGCCTGCAGGAAAGCCTGCTGGAACAGAACGGGCTGTATCTGGGCAAGGGCACGCCGCCACGACAGCCCTACTTCGATACCAGCACCTCGCCGTCCACGCTGCATTATTTCGACCACACCGAGGGCACCTACGCCCACGTGCCCATCACCGCGCAGGCGACCGCCACTCCCTCGGTCGAGGCCCACGCTGCGCCGCTGGCGGGCGGCAACGACCGTGCCCTGCACGACCAGATCCGCGGCAAGGTGGCAGAACTGGATGCCGCCAATGGCCGCAGCTTCGACGCCTCCAGTGAACGCCTGAGCGCAAGCCTGCTGGTGCTGGCCCGCGAGAACGGCCTGGACCGCGTGGATCATGTGGTGCTCAGCCGGCAGGCCGGCGACGTCGCTGCGGCACAGAACGTGTTCGTAGTGAAGGGTGCGCTGGATGATCCTGCGTCGCTGCGTGCGTCGGCAGCTACCGCTGAAGCCGCCCAGCGGCCGGTGCAGGAAAGCCTGGAAAGCCTCGCCATCGTCAACCAGCGCCAGGCTGACCACACCTCGCAGGAACAGACACGCCAGCAGGTGCAGGAACAGCAGCGCAGCGCACTGTCGCATTGAGGTCAGGGACGGCGCCGGGCATCGCCCGGCGCAACCCGCGCATGGGCCACGCTAGAATGCGTGCATGCGTACCGTCCATGCCCTTCGCTACATCACCCCCTTGCGGGAAGGTGGCTCACTGCCTGCCGTGGTCGAGACCGACGACGACGGCATGGCCGTACTCAAGTTCCGTGGTGCCGGCCAAGGGCCAAAGGCGCTGATCGCCGAGTTGATCGCGGGCGAGATGGCGCGCGCGGTGGGTCTGCCGATTCCGGAGATCCTGTTCGTCGAGCTGGACAGCGAGTTCGCCCGCACCGAGCCCGACCCGGAGATCCAGGACCTGATCCGCGCCAGCGAAGGCCTGAACCTGGGCCTGGATTATCTGCCCGGCGCGATCAACTACGACCCGGCGGCAATGCCGGTGGACGCTGACCTGGCCTCGCGCATCGTCTGGTTCGATGCGTTCACCAGCAACGTCGACCGCACCACGCGCAATCCGAACCTGATGGTGTGGCATCGCAAGCTGTATCTGATCGACCACGGCGCGGCGATGTACTTCCATCACGACTGGGCCAACGCCGGCGATGCCTGCGAGAAGCCCTTCGTGCTGATCCGCGACCACGTGCTGCTGTCGTTCGCCAGCCGCATCGCCGAGGTCGATGCCGAACTGGCCGCGCGCCTGCCGGATGCGGAAATCGAACGCATCGTCGGCCTGGTGCCGGACAGCTGGCTGGTCGATGAGCCGGCCTTCGAGAGCCCCCAGGCCTACCGGCAGGGCTACATCAACTACCTGAAGCATCGCCTGAAGGTGCGTGCGGTGTTCGTGCAGGAGGCCATCCGTGCCCACGCTGCACACGTATGACTATGCCGTCATCCGCGTGGTACCGCGGGTGGAACGCGAGGAGTTCATCAACGTCGGCGTGATCGTGTCCTGCCCGGGCGCACGTCACCTGGAAGCGGCGATCGAGATCGACGCCGCACGCCTGCTGGCCTTCGCGCCGACGCTGGATATTGAAGCGCTGCAGCCGTGGCTGGATGCCATCGTGGCGATCTGCCGGGGCGATGCGGGCGCCGGCCCGATTGCGCAGCTGCCCGCGCGCGCGCGCTTCCATTTCCTGACCGCCAAGCGCAGCTCGGTGGTGCAGATGTCCAGCACACATGTGGGCCGCACGGCGGACCCGGCGGGCGTGGTCGAACACCTGATGGCGAAGATGGTGCGGGTGCCGACCTAGCGCGCTACTTGCCGCCGCCCCAGCGTGCGGTCATTTCGCTGCGGATCGGCGTGCGTTCGGTGTTGCTGTCCGTGGCGGTGAAGCGCATCGCCTTGACCGCGTTCAACGCCCAGCCGCTGAAGGCCGTCGACGGCTTGGCATCCACCACCTTTACGTCATACGTGCGGCCGTGCTTGTTGACCGAATAGGCCACGGTCACTTCCTCTGCAAACTGCACACGCCCGGGATCGGCATTCAGTCGTGGGCGGAAGGTGCCTTCCACCGGCTTCCAGTATGTCAGCGCTTCGGCCTGCTGCAGCTGCAGCGGCTCGGGAGACGCGGCGATGGCCATCGGACTCATCGCCAGGGTGAGCGCGAGGGCAGCAGCGCGGAGCAGCATGGGAGGCATGGTTGTCATTCCTTGTACGCCAGTGGTCGGTGCTCAAGCGTACGCCATCACGGGCTTTTCCGGTTCACCGCAACGGTCACCGCGAAGTAGGGAATCGCGCTCCACTGCCCGCGCGGATGATGCAGCGATTCCACGCCCATGCCGATCTGGTAGTTCACGCTGCCCGGCTGCTGGCGCCAGAAATAAGGCGCACCGTTGCTCCAGCCACAGCAGACGTACGTCAATGACGGCATGCCGAAGGTCTGCTGCAGGTAGGCTTCAACACCCGCCGCCGATGCGCCGCTGACGCGATACCGCGCTTCCATTGGCTGGAGGTAGGAAGCGTCGTCCTGGGTGCAACCGACGTATTCCAGCTCGGCGGGTTTTCGGCCCATCGCCTGCAGGAAATCCTGGCAGACGGTATCGGGCCGGGCCAGGCCTTCGGCGCGGCCGTGCAACTCCCACTCCGCGATCGCAGCGGCGGGCGTCTGTGCGCTGGCAGTGACGACGCTGCCAATCAGCAAAAGATGCAACAGGGTGATGGCAGATCCTCTGCAGGCGTGGCGAGACGTCATCGTAAACGAGCGACGCCACCACCCGCTGCGCACGCTTCGATCAACGCTCACGTGCCATGCTCTGTTCGGTGAAGCGCGCCATGCAGAACTCCAGGAAGCTGCGCAGCTTCGGCGTCACCTGTCGATGGCGGGGATACAGCAGGTTGATCGAGGTGGACACGGGCACGAATCGAGGCAGCACCTCCACCAGGTCGCCGCTGGCCAGAGCGGCGGACATCATCTCGAATGGCTGCAGGATCAGTCCCAGCCCACCGACTGCAGCGGTCAGCAGCGGCTCGGCCTGGTTGACCATGAAGCGACTGGAGACCGGCACGGTCAACACGCCGCCCTGCGGGTCATGGAAGCTCCACCGCGTACGGATCACCGAGTGGGCGAAGCCCAGGCATTCGTGCCGGCTCAGGTCCTGCGGGTGGAGGATCGGTGGCCGTGCGGCCAGATAGCCGGGGGCAGCGCACAGGGCCAGCGGGTACGGCCCCAGACGGCGCGCGACCAGGCCGCTGTCGGCGAGATCACCGGTGCGGAACACCAGGTCGTAGCCGTCTTCAACCACGTTGACCAGGCTGTTGGACAGGTTCAGATCCACCTGCACGTCGGGATACTGCTGCATGTAGGCCACCACCGCCGGCCCCAGCGCGTGCACGCCGAAGGTGACCGGCGCACCGATCCGCAGCCGGCCCATCGGTCGACCGCGCGCGATTTCGGCCAACTGCTCGGCACTCTCCACTTCCTCCAGGATGACCCGGGCGCGGGCCAGGTACGCCTGCCCGAAGTCGGTCAGGCTCTGCTTGCGCGTGGTGCGGTTGAGCAGGCGCACGCCCAGATGCTGCTCCAGCGTCTGCACATGCTTGCCGACCAGTTGCGGCGACAGGTCCAGTGCCTCGGCAGCGGCGGCGAACGAGCCAACCTCGGCCACCTTGGCGAAGCTGCGCAGGGGTACGATCAGGTCCATTGCAAACTATTGTTTTCCAATGAAACGCCAGATTACCCCTTCTATCGTTCGCCGGCCACGCGCACAGTAGCGCTCTGTTCCCCTGCCCGGCCACCGGCCGGCGTTCCCTTTGGAGACCCCCATGACCCAGGTTGTCCGCATCCACGCCTATGGCGACGCCGATGTGCTGCGCGTTGACGATATCGACGTACCCGCTCCTGCCGCCGATGAGATCCAGATCCGGGTCAAGGCCATCGGCCTGAACCGCGCCGAGGTGATGTTCCGCAGCGGTGCCTATCTGCAGCAGGCGGAGTTCCCGAGCCGCCTGGGCTATGAAGCGGCGGGTCTGGTTGAGGCCGTAGGCAGCGCGGTGACCGGCTTCGCTGCCGGCGATGCTGTCAGCGTCGTGCCGCCGCTGGATATCGCCCGCTGGGGCACCTATGGCGAGCTGGCCAACGTGCCGGCGCGACTGGTGGTGAAGCATCCGCCGTCGCTGGGCTTCGAGCAGGCCGCTGCGGTGTGGATGCAGTACGTCACCGCCTGGGGCGCGCTGCTGGAGCAGGCCAAGCTGGGTGCCGGTGATTTCGTCATCATCACTGCAGCGTCAAGCAGCGTTGGCCTGGCCGCCATCCAGATCGCCAATGCGGTGGGCGCAACGCCGATTGCGGTGACCCGTGGCCCGGGCAAGCGCCAGGCGCTGCTCGATGCCGGCGCCGCTCATGTCATCGCCACCCAGGAGCAGGACCTGGTAGCCGAAGTTGCCCGCATCACCGCAGGCGCTGGCGCACGCGTGGTATTCGATCCCATCGGCGGCCCGCAGTTCGTACCGCTCACCGAGGCGATGGCACGCGGCGGCATCCTGCTGGAGTATGGCGCGCTGAGCAGCGAGCCGACGCCGTTCCCGCTGTTCAACGTATTGGGCAAATCGCTGACGCTGAAGGGCTACCTGTACTCGGAAATCGTGTCCGATGACGCGGCGCTGGCGCGTGCGAAGGCGTTCATCGTCGATGGCCTGGACAAGGGCGTGCTGGCGCCGCTGATCGCCAAGGTGTTTACGTTCGCACAGATCCAGGACGCGCACCGTTACCTGGAATCGAACGAGCAGATCGGCAAGGTGGTGGTGACGCTGTAACACCCTGACGGCAGCGACGGACCCACCACGGGCACGTCGCTGCCGCCGTCTCAAGCCAGTGACGGCCCGCGGTTCTCGTGCTGGCGGCTGTCGAGGGCGAGTTGCTGCTCGCGCTGCCGGTTGTCACCGGCCAGATCGCTCACCATGTCGTCCATCGAACGTGCGGGCTGCGCCGTATCCACACTGGCGCGTTCACCGGGAATCATCCCGGCGACCCACAGGCGATCTCCGGCCATCATTACCCGGTCGACGCGCCCGGCGTCGTCGATGCCATTGCGCTTGGACTCCAGCACGGCCTGCATGACGTGCTCATCGCCAATGGCTCCGGGCACTCCCTGGCGGATGCGCTCGAACAGCGCTGCGTCCTTGGCTGACAGCGACTCCACCCCACTGCGCTGCTGCAGCTGTTCCTGTTCGGCGGGGCCAGCGACCGGTGGATTCGCCGCAGCCTGCTGCCGCGCTTGTACCTGCTCCGGCTGGAACTCCGCCCGCGTATAGGGCGGACGCTGCGGCGGCCAGTTCTCCGCGCGGTCGAATTCGGTGGTGGGGGCAAACTCCCGCGCCACCGCTGCGTCGTTCAACTGCCGGCGCGCATCTTCATCAATGGTGTTGCCCGGGCGCAGGGGCAGGCCGTAGTCCTGCTGGAAGTCGCGCATGGCCGCCTGCATACCGGCATCAAACGTGCGCGCATCGCGCTCGGCACGTGGGTTCGGTTCGGCAAGGTACCCCAGCGCCTCCAGCTGGCGGCGCATCTCGAACACCGGCTCGCCCTTCTCACCTGGGCGCAGGTTACCGTCGGCCAGTGGCCCGGTCAGGTCGGTCACCGTCCGGCGCTTGAAGTCCGGATCGACCGCCAGCGTGTCGGTGCGCATGCGCTCCAGCAATGCATCGTCGATGCGGCCATTGGCCGGATTGATGCCCCGTTCGGTCTGGAAGCGGCGCACGGCCTGCTCGGTGGATGAACCGAAGTCACCGTCGGGCTTGATCGCGGCATTGGCGTTGTTGCGGATGTCCAGCCGCTGCAGGTACTGCTGTGCTTCCAGCACCTGCTGGTTGGCGTCACCACGGTGCAGGTCCATCGCACCAGCGGGCCCCTGATGGATCGGCACCGGCATCTGGAAGCCCGGCTGCTGCACGCGCTGGACCAGGCCGGCGACCTGCGCTTCCCATCCGGTGGCGAGCGTGGCGATGGTGTCTGGATGGGGGCTGCCGTTGTTCAGCTCACCGCCATTGACCGAGGCCCTCGCCTGCCGGTAGTCGACATGGTTGGCGTTGACGTTGTCGGACAGCCGCGCGCCGAACGTGCCATCGCGCATCCCCACCACCAGCACCTTGGTGGCGATTTCCGCTTCGGCCGCCCGCTGCGGATGCTCGACCAGTTCGCGGCCCATTCCCAGCGCCTCGCCCAGCCGCTCGTAGTTGTTGACGTGGGTCAGGTGGGCAAAGCCCCGGCCGAAATACTCTTCACCGCCGAAGTAGCGCAGATCCACCGCCTGCTTCCTGCCCCAGTCTTCCTCGGGCGCGGCGAAATCGCGCGATTCGTGCTGCGCTGTGGCCAGCACATAGGCAATCTGCCGGTGGTCGGTAATGCCATTGTCGATGCAGGTACGGACGATCATCTCGACCGACTGGTCCCGGGTCAGGCCGAAGCCTGACCCACCCTTTCCATAGCCTTCGCTCATCCTTCAGCTCTCCAGTTCCGGTACGCATCCGTTCGTCGGGGGAAGACCTACTTCAGCAGGTCCGATTCGGTAGGGGCCTCGCCCTTGCAGGTGTCATAGCGGCGCATCAGCAGCGTGCGTAGCTCGGTTCCGCGCAGCTGGATGACCTTGTCCTCCCGCTCGCACGGGCTGACCTTGCCGCGCAGGATGAACCGTCCGTTGTCGATATGGTCGATGTCACGTCTGCCGATGGCGTCTTCCAATGCCCTGGCACGCACGTAGCGGTTGCCCTTGGCATCGAACAGGTAGAACGCGTGGACGGGAACGTTGTAGACACCGTTGTTGTCCTGCCACACCTGCAGATCTGGCAAGCCATCGCCGTTGAAGTCAGAAGCCGTCAGCAGCACGGCGGCCGCAGCATGGGCATTGGCACCGGCGCGGGTCAGGCGTGGCTGCACGCCCGTGACTGCAACCTTTCGGCCGCCACGGGTCACGCCCATGCTCCGCACCTGGCAGGTTGTCACGTTGCCGGTGCCGCTGCAGTCGGCCACCTGGAAGACCACCTGCAACGCAGGCGTGATCCTGCCCTCGCCGGGCTGCAGGACGATCCTGCCCTGCCTATCAGGCGCGGCATCCGCGGTGTGGGGGGCGACCTGGCGGGGTGCGGGGGCGACCTTTGCTTCAGCGACCAGCGCCGCCGCACCTCCATCCTGCAGCTGGCGGGCACGCAGCAGGGTCATGTGCGTACGGCACTGCTGTGCATCCAGTTGGGCAGCGGCATTGCCGCCCTCTGGGCAACGGCTGTCGCGCTGGCGCAGCCATTGCCGCTGCAGATCGCGAAGTAGCTGCTGATCACCGGCTGCCATCGTGGAGCGCGCCGCGCTGTAGGCGACGTTGAGCGCATCGTCGTGCACCTTGAATTCAGCATCGACACAGCGACGGCGAACGTCCGCCACCGTGCCTGCGCTCGCCATGCACGGCGCATAGGCGGGGCTCAGGAAGCGCGCATCGCCGGCGATCAGTTCGGCGCCGCTGGGCAGCTTGCGTACGGCGGGCGGGGGCGAGGCCTGCGCGGTTGCCCACAGGCAAGGGCCAAGCAGAAGCAGCCCAGCCAGCAATCGAGTGGCACGCCCCGGCAGGCGTTCAGAGTTCAGCATGCGTTTCCTTCCTTGGGGGCTTTGGCCAACCCCGTCCTGTTCTGATGATGGATCGTGCACGCTCACCCACGCAACTTCGGCAACGGCGGTCACCTCCCACCAGCCGCCCACGGATCGCCGACGCTATTCCGGCAACGCATACGCCATCACATAATCCCCCGCCGGCGTCTCCATGAAATGATGCCCGCCGGCCATGAGCACCACGTACTGCCGCCCGCCCTGCTCATACACCATCGGGTTGGCCTGGCCGCCCGCCGGCAGCCTGGTATGCCAAAGCTCCTTGCCGGTCTTCAGGTCGATGGCTCGCAGCAGGTCGTCGGTCGCTGCGGCGATGAAGATCAGGCCGCTGGCGGTCACCACCGAACCACCATTGTTCGGCGTGCCGATTTCAATGGGCAGGCCGGAGCGGATGCCGAACGGGCCGTTGCCGCGCGCGCTGCCGAACGGCCGGTCCCACAGCAGCTTGCCGCTGCGCAGGTCGATCGCACGGATGCCACCATACGGTGGCTGCTTGCACAGCAGGCCGGTGAACGGCAGCCGCCAACCGGCATTGACGTCGATGCCATAGGGCGTCCCCACCTGCGGATCCCCTGCCCCTTCGGCACCGCCCCTATCAGCGCGGATCTGCTCGCGTGGCAGCCAGCCCTTGCGATCAGCCTCGGCACGCGGCACCAGCCGGTTGTAGTTGGGCATGTCGTTGTAGTTGGCCACGATCACGCCGCGTCGCGTATCGATGGCCACGCTGCCCCAGTCCGAACCACCGTTGTAGCCGGGGTATTCGATGGAATGGTGATCGCTGCTCGGCGGCGTGTAGAACCCCTCGTAATGCGCCTTGCGGAACTGGATGCGGCAGACCAGCTGGTCGATGGGGGTGATGCCCCACATGTCGCGCTCGGTCAGCGCATCGTCGCGCCGCAGCGTGTGGTACAGCGAGAACAGCTGGGTGGCGGCACGCTGCTCGGGCTCTACACCGCCCTGCGGCACCTTGCGCTCTTCGGCCGGAGTCAGCAGCTGGCCGTTGCGACGGTCGAGGATGTACATGTCGCCCTGCTTGGTGGGCAGCAGGATTGCCGGCACCTTGCCGGATGCTGTCGGGTAGTCGATCAGGCTGGCCTGCGAACCCAGGTCGTAATCCCAGACGTCCTTGCGCACCGCCTGGAAATGCCAGACCGGCTTGCCGGTGGCTACATCGATGGCGACCAGCGAGGTCGCGTACCTGTTCTGGTTTTCCGTGCGCGAGCCACTCCAGTAGTCGCCCGCGGCATTGCCCATCGGCAGGTACACCAGGCCCAGTGCTTCATCACCGGTCGCGGTGGTCCACATGTTCGGTGTGCCACGCGTATAGGTCTGCTCACGCGGTGGCAAACCGCTGCGCTCGGGCTGGTCCATGTCCCACGCCCAGCGCAGCTTGCCGCTGATCGCATCGTAGGCCTGGATGACGCCGGAAGGCGCGTCGCGGCGCTGGCCGTCCAGTACCTGGTGGCCGGTGACGATGACACCGCGGACGATCGCGGGCGGCGATGTGATCGAGACGTAACCCGGTGGCACCTCGCCCATGCCCAGCGTGATGTCGACCTGGCCGTTGTTGCCAAAATTCGCACAGGGGCGACCGCTGTCGGCGTCCACCGCGATCAGGCGGCCGTCCAGCGTGCCTTCGATGATGCGTGCGCTGCACGCTGCGCGGCTGCCGGGCGCCGCGCTCCGGCTGGTACGGGTCGGCGGTGGTGCGGGCAGCGCCAGATCGGCGGCGACGTCAGCCAACGCGGCATCGGCGAGGGTCGGTGCGCTGGGCTGTTCGTAATAGGACACGCCACGGCAGGCGGCCGTGTACGGGATCGAGGCATCCTTCACCTTTGGATCGAACCGCCATAGTTCCTTGCCGCTGCCGGCATCGAGGGCGATCAGTTGATTGCGTGCGGTGCACAGGTACACCCGATCACCGATCTTCAGTGGCGTGGTTTCCGCACCCCAGCGCTTCTTGGGCAGGTCGCCGGTGCGGAACTGCCACGCCAGTTGCAGGGTGCCTACATTTTCAGGGGTGATCTGCTGCAGCGGCGAATAGCGGGTGGCAGCATTGCTGCGCCCCCACGCTGGCCAGTCGCCCTCCGCCGGCTGGTCGGCCGGCTGCAGACCGGTGGTATCACGGGTCGGATCGAGCCCGGCGCTGACCGCCGGCTCCGGGAACGGCTGGTGCCCGTCGACCAGGCCATGGGGGGCGAACGCGAGGCCGAAGGCGGCCACGAACACCAGCATCAGCACGGCGGCCACACTGCGCGACAGGCGCTTGGGTACCGGCGCCTGCAGGGTCGGCGCCAGCAATGCCAGGACGATGCCGAGGGCGATCACCAGGCCCAGCCGTGGCACCCAGCGCCAGTAATCGCTGCCCGATTCCCACCAGGTCCACAGCAGGCTGCCGAGGAAGACCAGTGCATACAGCAGCGCACCGCTGCGGCGATTGCCCCACAACAGAATGCCGCACACCAGCAGGCCGAGGCCGGCGATGGCGTAGTACCAGGAGCCCCCGAGGCTGGCCAGCCAGCCACCGAGCCCGCCGATGATCAGGCCGAGCACGATCAGCAACAAGGCCAGGACGGTGATCAGCGGGTGGCGCGAGGTGGGCGTTGCGGCGGAAGCGGACTGCGGCGTGGCGGACATCGACGCTCTCCGGGGGCAGCATGCGCCCTTATGCCACCGTCACCGTGAAGTGCGTGCGTATTTTGGACGGCAGACACGACGACGCCGGCACAAGGCCGGCGTCGTCGGGTACCTCAGCATCGCGGCAGGATCACTCCTGCGCGGCGTCCTCGCTGCTGGCAGCAGCCGGTGCGCCGTCGGTCGCGGCCGGGGTGGCGGCGGCCACCTCGTCCTCGTCCTCGTCGATCGAGGCATCCATGCGCTCCACCGCCTGCAGCTTCTCGTCCTTGGACAGGCGGATCAGGGTCACGCCCTGGGTGTTGCGGCCGACGCGGCTGATTTCCGAGCCACGCGTACGCACCAGGGTGCCGCCGTCGGAGATCAGCAGGACTTCATCGTCGGTACCCATCAGCACCGCGGCAACCAGCTTGCCATTGCGCTCGGTGGTCTGGATGCCGATCACGCCCTGCGTGCCACGACCCTTGCGCGGGTAGTCCGGCAGCGGGGTGCGCTTGCCGTAGCCGTTTTCGGTGGCGGTGAGGATGTACCGCAGGTTGGCATCGTCGGCACCTTCGATCACCGTCTCGCCGGTGGCGATGGCTTCCTCGACACCGTTGTCGTCCTCGTTCTCATCCTCGGTGCCGCCAGCACTCTCTGCCACGATCAGGCTGACCACTTCCTCGCCGGCCGGCATCTTGATGCCGCGCACGCCGGTAGCGGTACGGCCCATCGAGCGGACCTTGTCTTCGCCGAAGCGCACGGTCTTGCCGTTGGAGGCGAACAGCAGGATGTCACGCTCGCCATCGGTCAGGCCGACGCCGACCAGGGCATCGCCCTCGTCGAGGTTGATCGCGATCTTGCCGCGGGCCAGACGGAAAGCAAACTCGCCCAGCGGGGTCTTCTTGACCGTACCGTTCTTGGTGGCGAAGAACACGAACTGGCCATCGGCGTACTCGCGCACCGGCAGCACGGCCTGCACGCGTTCGCCCGGCTCCAGCGGGATCCAGTTGATGATCGGACGACCGCGGGCGTTGGAACCGGCTTCGGGCAGCTGGTACACCGGCAGCCAGAACACCTTGCCCGAACTGGTGAAGGTCAACAGCGTGTCGTGCGTGTTGACCAGCCACAGCTGTTCGATGAAATCCTCTTCCTTGGTCGACGCCGCGCTGCGGCCACGGCCGCCACGGCGCTGCGCGCGGTACACGCTCACCGGTTGGCGCTTCACGTAGCCGGCGTGGGAGACGGTGACCACCACGTCTTCCGGGGCGATCAGGTCAAGGATGTCCAGATCTTCTTCGCTGTGGCGGATCTCGGTACGGCGCTCGTCACCGAACTCGGCACGCACGTTGATCAACTCTTCGCGGATCACCTGCAGCAGGCGGTCGGGATCTTCCAGGATGTGGATCAGCCCGGCGATCACTTCCAGCAGCTGCTTGTATTCCTCGGTCAGGCGGTCCTGCTCCAGCCCGGTCAGGCGGTGCAGGCGCATTTCCAGGATCTGGGTCGCCTGGATCTCGGTCAGCTGGTAGCCGCCTTCGATCAGGCCCACACCCTTGGGCAGGTCATCGGGACGCGAGGCTTCGGCACCGGCGGCGCCGAGCATCGAACCAACCAGACCCGGCTCCCACAGGCGCGCAAGCATGCGCTCGCGTGCCTCGGTGGGGTTCGGCGAGGTCTTGATCAGTTCGATCATCTCGTCGATGTTGGCCAGCGCAACGGTCAGGCCTTCCAGCACGTGGGCACGGGCGCGCGCCTTGCGCAGCTCGAACACGGTGCGGCGGGTGACCACTTCGCGACGGTGGCGGACGAAGG
Organism: Stenotrophomonas sp. SbOxS2; assembly: GCF_013416715.1. Lineage (NCBI taxonomy): Bacteria > Pseudomonadati > Pseudomonadota > Gammaproteobacteria > Lysobacterales > Lysobacteraceae > Stenotrophomonas > Stenotrophomonas sp. SbOxS2. The sequence goes on along the minus strand of NZ_JAAVXD010000005.1, from coordinate 638,362 downwards.
CCTCCAGCATCTGCTTGAGGTTCATCAACTGCGGGCGGCCGTCGACCAGCGCCACCATGTTGATGCCGAACACCGACTCCATCTGGGTCTGCTGGTAGAGGTTGTTGAGCACAACCTCGGCCGACTCGCCGCGCTTGATTTCGATGTAGATGCGCATGCCGTCCTTGTCGGACTCATCGCGCAGCTCGCTGATGCCTTCGATCTTCTTTTCCTTGACCAGCTCGGCGATCTTCTCGATCAGACGCGCCTTGTTCACCTGGTAAGGAATTTCAGTGACGATGATCGATTCGCGGCCGTTGTCGGCCACTTCGACATCGGCCTTGGCACGGATGCGCACGCGGCCACGGCCGGTGCGGTAGCCGGCGATGATGCCGGCGGTGCCGTTGATGATGCCTGCGGTCGGGAAATCCGGGCCCGGGATGAACTCCATCAGGCCGTCGATATCGATTTCCGGATTGTCGATCAGCGCGATGCAGGCATTGATCGATTCGGTGAGGTTGTGCGGCGGAATGTTGGTCGCCATGCCCACCGCGATACCGGCCGAACCATTGACCAGCAGGTTCGGGAACCGGGTCGGCATGACCGTCGGCTCCAGTTCCTTTTCGTCGTAGTTGGGCTGGAAATCGACGGTTTCCTTGTCGATGTCCGCCATCAGCTCATGCGCGAGCCGCGACATGCGCGCCTCGGTGTATCGCATCGCCGCGGCGGAGTCGCCGTCGACCGAACCGAAGTTACCCTGGCCATCGACCAGCATGTAACGCAGCGAGAACGGCTGTGCCAGACGCACCAGCGTGTCGTACACCGACTGATCGCCATGCGGGTGGTACTTACCGATGACGTCACCGACGATACGTGCCGACTTGAAGTAGGGCTTGTTGCTGTGCGCGTTGAGTTCATTCATCGCAAACAGCACACGACGATGCACCGGCTTGAGGCCATCGCGCGCATCTGGCAGCGCGCGCCCCACGATCACGCTCATGGCGTAATCGAGGTAGCTCTTGCGCATCTCGTCTTCCAGGTTGACCTGGATGATTTCCTTGGCGGTTTCTGCCATTCGGGTTCCGTTGTCTGGTAGCGGTCCAGTCCGGCGCATCCACCCGGGGGCGGTCGTGCCGGAACCTCGATTCAACCGCTGGATTCTACCACACGGGGCCGTTTTCCGCCTGCTTTTACGGTGATTTTACCGGCACAAATCAGGAACTTAGGGGTTTGCCGGCCAGCGGCCGGCACTACCGGACGCTGGGCCGGGGCGCTTTCCCGTGGAAAGGCTCCCGCCCCTGCCCGCGTCAGCCGCCGAAGGCGGCGCGCATGTTCTCCGCGGTCGGGTTCAGGATCACCCCCCGCTCGGTCACGATGGCATCGATCAGCTCGCCCGGGGTGACATCGAACACCGGGTTCCAGGCAGCGATGCCCTCGGCCACGGTGCGGGTGCCCCCCACGCCGTACAGTTCGCCCGGATCGCGCTGTTCGATCTCGATCTGGCTGCCGTCCACGGTATCCATGTCCACCGTCGAGGACGGTGCCACGACCATGAACTTCACCCCGTGGTGGCGGGCCGCGATGGCCAGCTGGTAGGTGCCGATCTTGTTGGCGGTATCGCCGTTGGCGCAGATCCGGTCGGCGCCCACGATCACCCACTGCACGGCACCGGTCTTCATCAGGTGCGAAGCGGCCGAGTCGGCGATCAGCGTCGCGTCGATGCCATCCTGCTGCAGCTCCCACACGGTCAGGCGCGCACCCTGCAACCACGGCCGGGTCTCGCCGGCGAACACCCGGGCAATGCGGTCCTGGGCCATCCCGGCGCGGATCACGCCCAACGCCGTACCGAAGCCGGCGGTGGCCAGCGAACCGGTATTGCAATGGGTCAACACGCCGCTGCCGGCCTCGATCAGGCCGGCACCGAGGGCGCCCATATGGCGGTTGGCGGCCAGGTCTTCTTCAGCGATGGCCTGTGCCTCGGCCTCCAGCAGCGCCTTCCAGTCGGCACCGGCGGCACTCAGGCAACGCCGCATGCGTGCCAGCGCCCAGGCCAGGTTCACCGCAGTCGGGCGTGAGGCATTCAGCCGCTGCAGCGCCGGTTCCAGCTGCTGCAGGGCGTGCGCGCCGTCGGCGGCCTGCACATTACGTGCGGCCAGCACCACACCCCAGGCGGCAGCGATGCCGATGGCCGGCGCACCGCGCACGGTCAGGGCGTGGATGGCGGCGGCCACCTCATCGCTGTCATGGCAGGCCACATGCTCGACCACGAACGGCAGCTTGCGCTGGTCAAGCAGTTGCAGGGCATCGCCGGTCCACAGGATCGGGCGGATGTGGTCGTAGCGGGCGTAGTCGAGGTCGGTGGCAGTGTTCATGGGCCCATTGTAGGGCCACGCCACGCGCGGATGGATCCTGTCCGGATCAGTTCACCGAGAATTCGGCGCGGCAGCCGCCGTCGACCCAGATGCCGTTGCGGTTCCAGCCCCAGGTGCTGCCTTCCTCGCACGGGGTGCTGGAAAGCTGGTTGGAGATGGTTGCGCTGGTGGAGATGCTGGCGCCACAGAAGCGGCGCTTCTTGGACTTGGATTCGCAGGTCAGCCGGCGCGGCATGTCGACGAAACGGCCCTGCTCGTCGGCCACCTCGAAGTCACCCTGGCAACCGCGGGTGGTCCATACCTCATTGCGCTTGTAGCCCCAGCCCTGCCCTTCCCGGCACGGCAGCACCGACAGCTGCCGCAGCAACCGCACCGGCGCACCATCCAGGCGCACCGGGCAACTCTGCGGGCGACCATTGGACTCACAGCGGACGACCCGACGCACCAGACGCTTGCGACCCTCGGCCGACGGCGCCGCTGCATCCGTCTCGGCCGGGCGCGCGCGGAACTCGGCACGGCAGCCCAGGGTCACCCACACACCACTGCGGTCGGTGCCCCACTCGCTGCCACGGATGCAGCTGTTGCTGGACAACTGGCGGATCAAATCGACGCCGTTGCTGACATCGATATCACAGTGCACCCAGCCCATGTCGCGGGATTCGCAGGTCACCACTTCGCTGTCATAGCCAAGCGACTGCGCCGATGCGGTCGACGGAAGCAGGCCACCCCATATCGCCACGGAGTACATCGGTGCCGCTACGACCGCGAACCACTTGACCAAAGCCTTCCCCATGAATGGATGAACCACGACGCAAGTGTGCGGTATCGGCTGTGATAAGAGCATCATCGTGCTTGCTGAATCAAGCGCGACAAAACGCTTTTTCGTTCAGCCTGCCAGGTCCATGCGAAATCGTCGGGTCATGCGTGGGCGAAATCGAATGCAAGTACATCTGCAATGCGCGGTGTACGGTGCATCGCCATCAACAGGCGATCAATGCCAACGGCAACGCCGGCACAGCCGGGCATCAAAGGCAGTGCATGCAGCAACGCTTCATCCAATGCGGGCTGTACCTGTCCGCGCGCGTGGCGGCGCTGCAGGTCATGCTGGAAACGCGCGCGTTGTTCAGCCGCATCGTTCAGTTCGTGATAACCGTTGGCCAGTTCCACCGCGCCCAGGTACAGCTCGAAACGCTCGGCCAACGGCGGTGTGCCGGCACGGATGCGCGCCAGTGCCGCCTGGCTGGCGGGCCAGTCGTGGACGACGGTCATGACCGCGTCATCGAAATGCGGTTGGATACGGTGGGTCATCAACAGATCCAGCCAGTCATCGCGGGTCAGGCCCACCGGATCGATGTGCACTTCGCCCAGCGCGGCGCGCAGCACTGCCTCATCGGCATCGAACGGGTCCACGCCTGCGTGCTGCTGGAACAGTTCGCGATAGCTCAGCACACGCAACGTCGCGCTGCGACCCACCAGCGCCAGCGCCTGCCCCACCAGTTCTGCGGTTTCCTGCAGCAGCCGATGGTGGTCCCAGCCAACCCTATACCACTCCAGCATGGTGAACTCGGGATTGTGGCGGCCACCTGCTTCGCCATTGCGGAACACCCGGCCCAGTTCATAGCAGTCGCCCACGCCGGCAGCGAGCAGTCGCTTGAGCGGAAACTCCGGCGAGGTGCGCAGCCAGCGGCGTCGACCGCCCGCATCGACGTGGCCGCTGAAATCGGTGTGGAAGCTGTCGATGTTCGGCTCGGTGTTGCCCGCCACCGACAGGATCGGCGTTTCCACTTCCAGCACGCCGCGCTCGGCGAAGAAGCGCCGCACCAGCGCATTGAGGGTGGCGCGCTGTTGCAGATTGCGCAGCAGCGCCTCGCTCACAGGATGCCCTCCGGGCGCGGATGGTCCAGCGGCAGGGTCAGCAGATCGCGGGTGTCATCGATGTAGCCGCTGGCCAGGTACAGGCGACGCGCCAGTTCGTTGTGATGGTTGACCTCCAGCCGCAGCCGGCTGACCCCGCGCCCCCGCGCGCGCTGTTCGCAGATGGCCAGTGCCCGCTTGCCACGGCCACGACCTCGCGCGCGATGGCTGAGATAGAGCTCGTCCAGCAGCATGAAATGGCCGCCCTGCTCCAGGCTGAAGCCCATCGCGATCACCGCATAGCCAACGACAGCTGCGGCCTCATCCAGCCACAGCAGCACTTCGCCGTTGCGCGGATCGGCCAGCAGCGCATCGACGCCACGGCGCACGCGCGCATCGTCGAATTCGATCTTGTCTTCGGCGTAGAAATCGCGCATCAGCGCGATCAGCAGTTCCTCGTCGGCACGGGTGGCCAGGCGGAAATCCAGCGGAGCGGTCTGCATCAGTGTTCCTTTGCGGTTGCGTGCCGGGCGCCTGCGCACCCGGCCGATTCATCATTCGTGTTCGGCGAAGTAGGCCAGCAGTCGCTCTTCATCCCACACCGGAACGCCCAGCGCTTGCGCCTTGTCCAGCTTGGAACCCGCCTCGGTGCCGGCAACCACGAAACTGGTCTTCTTCGACACGCTGCCGGACACCTTGGCGCCCAGCGCCTCCAGGCGCTCCTTGGCCGTATCGCGATTGAGCTGGGCCAGCGTGCCGGTCAGCACCACCGTCTGCCCGTCCAGCGGGCCGGCCACCACTTCGGCCAGGGCCGGTGCGCTGGCCAGGATGTGTTTCATCTCCACCTCGGCCGCCAGCAGCATCGCGCCATGGCCCTCGCTGTCCAGCCAGTCAGCGACGCCGCGCGCGGTGTCATCGGGCAGGCCGGCGTTGACGAACTGGCCGTGCTCGGCGTCCAGCACCGATTGTGCGTTGGGCAGTGCGGCGACCAGCTTCTCGGCACGCAGGCGGGTGATGCCGGGAATCTCCGCTTCAACCAGCAGTTGGGCCAGGTCAAGACCTTCGCGCAGCTTTGCGCTCGGCGGGTGCACGTCGCTGATACGTACCTGCCCCACCTGCAGCAGTGCATCGATGGCCTGCTGGTTGCCTTCCTGTTCGAAGAAGTGACCCAGCGAACGTGCCACCTCGCCACCGATATCCGGAACGCGCTTGAACAGCGGCCACGGCAGACGGCGGATCAACGCCAGATCGCCAAACCACTGTGCCAGCGCCTTGGCGGTACTTTCGCCGACGTGCTCGATGCCCAACGCGAACAGCAGCCGTTCCAGCGTCGCATCACGGCTGGCGTCGATCGCAGCAATCAGGTTGTCGGCCCACTTGGTAGCGATCTTCTTCGTGTTCCATTCGAAGGCTGCCGGCTGCGCCAATGCCTGCGCGCGCCATCCCGCATCGTTGCCATCGAGCTTCAACACGGCGTTGAGCACCGCGCCGCTGCCTTCGGCCGGCAGGTGCAGTTTCAGGCTGGCTGCGAGTGCCGAAGGGTCTTCAGCATCCAGCACCAACTTCAGGTGCAGCAGCTGGTCACGGGTGAGGCGGTACAGATCGGCCACGCTCTTGACGATGCCGGCGTCCACCAGGGTTTCGATGTACTTGTCGCCAAGGCCGTCGATATCCATCGCACGTCGCGAGGCGAAGTGGGCGATGGCTTCCTTGCGCTGCGCCGGGCAGGACAGCTCGCCCGAGCAGCGCCACGCGGCGGCCCCCTCCTCGCGCACGATCTCCGAGCCGCACACCGGGCAGCTGGTCGGCATCTGCCAGGGCGTGGTGCCCGCAGGGCGTCGGTCGAGGATGACGCTGACCACTTCCGGGATCACATCGCCAGCACGGCGCACGATCACACTGTCGCCCACGCGCACGTCCAGCCGTGCGATCTGGTCGGCGTTGTGCAGGGTGGCGTTGGAGACGATCACCCCAGCCACCGCGACCGGCGCAAGACGTGCCACCGGGGTGGCAGCACCGGTGCGGCCGATCTGGATTTCGATGGCTTCCAGCGTGGTGCTCTGTTCCTGCGCCGGGAACTTGTGCGCGATGGCCCAGCGTGGCGCGCGCGAAACGAAGCCCATGGTCTGCTGGCCGGCGCGGTCATCGAGCTTGTAGACCACACCATCGATATCGAATGCCAGGCTGTCGCGACGCTCGCCGATGTCCCGGTAATAGGCCAACAGGCCGTCGCTGCCTTCCACCACCTTGCACAGGTCGCTGACCGGGAAGCCCCATTCGCGCAGCTGTGCCAGCGTACCCGAATGCGTATCGGGCAGCTCACCGCCCTGCACGTCACCGGTGCCGTAAGTGAAGAAGCTGAGCCTGCGCTGCGCGCTGATCTTCGGGTCGAGCTGGCGCAGCGAACCGGCGGCGGCATTGCGCGGATTGGCCAGCACCTTGCCACCGTGCAGGCGCGCGCGCTCGTTGTAGGCCTCGAAGTCGGCGCGGGCCATGTAGACCTCACCGCGCACTTCCAGCACATCCGGCCAGTCCTTGCCTTTCAGACGCTTGGGGATGTCGCCGATCTCGCGCAGGTTGGCGGTCACGTCCTCGCCGGTGCTGCCGTCGCCACGGGTGGCACCCAGCACGAAATGGCCGTCCTCATAACGCAGGCTGATCGCCAGGCCGTCCATCTTCGGTTCGGCGGAAAAACGCAGGGTGCCGCGGCGCAGACGCTCATCGATGCGGCGTACGAAGTCAGCTACTTCCTCATCGCTGAAGGCATTGGACAGCGACAGCATCGGCACCGCATGGGTGACTTCGGCGAAGCGCCCCGACGGGCGGGCGCCCACCTGCTGGGTCGGGCTGTCGGCACGGGCGAGATCGGGATGCTCGCGCTCCAGCGCCTCCAGCTCACGCACCAGACGGTCGTAGTCGACGTCGGGGATCTCCGGCGCATCCAGCTCGTGATAGGCGCGGTTGGCCTGGGCGATCTGCCGGCGCAGGTCTTCGGCACGTTCGGCGGGGCTGGGGCTCATCGGAATCCGCGGGTTCTGGGATGGCCGGGAATTCTACCGCGCCTGCGCGTCAAGCCCTGTCTGTAGCGTCGAGCCAAGCTCAACGGGCGGCGAACAGCAGTCGAGCGTGGCATCGGCTCCACGCAACCGCTTGCCGGCACTCGCTGCCAGCGCTAGCGTGCGTCGGTCGCCCTTCAGGAACCGCGCCTGTGACCCTGCCCGCCTCCCGCCGCCACTTCCTGCAGCTGGCCGGCGCCGGCCTCGCGCTCGCCAGCAGCGGCCTGCCCCGGTCGGCCCAGGCACAGCCGGCGACCGTGGCCCCGCCAAACACCAATGAAGGCGCGGTGCTGCTGAACTTCAACGAATGCCCCTACGGCCCCTCGCCCGCCGCCCAGCAGGCGGCACGCGACAGCATCGCCAGCTGCGGCCGTTACCGTTTCGCCCTGGCCGGAGAGGTGCGCGATGCCTTCATCGCCCAGGCCGGCATTCCCGCCGACCACGTGCGCCTGTATCCGGGCTCCAGCGAGCCGCTGAACCGCGCGGCGACGCTGTGGACCGGCCCGCAGGCGGGCCTGGTGGTGGCCGACCCGACCTTCGAGACGCTGGGCGAGATGGCAGCCGCGCGCGGCGCTCATGTGCAGAAGGTGCCGCTGCGCAGCGATGGTGCGCACGACCTGCGCGCGATGGTGGCCGCCGCGCACGCGCGACCGACCGGCCTGCTGTACGTGTGCAATCCCAACAACCCCACCGGCTCGATCAGTCCCCCCGACGAGCTGGCCTGGCTGCTGGCCAACAAGCCCGCCGGTACCCGCGTGCTGCTGGACGAGGCCTACCTGCAGTACAGCGAACAGCCCAGCCTGATTGCACAGGTGGCCCGGCGCGATGACCTGATCGTGCTGCGTACCTTCTCCAAGCTGTACGGCATGGCCGGACTGCGCCTTGGCGTGGCGGCGGCACATCCCGAGCGCCTGCGCGAGCTGGCCAGCCTGGGCGAGAACCCGCTGCCCGTGCCCGCACTTGCAGCGGCACTGGCCAGCCTGCGTGACCCGCAGCTGGTTCCGCAGCGACGCCTGCAGAATGCCAAGGCCCGGCAGACCACCATCGCCTGGCTGGGCAAGCGTGGCTTCGACTGCCTGCCGACGGAAGCGAACTGCTTCGTGGTGGATGTGCAACGTGACGGCGCGGCCTTCGCCAAGGCCATGGCGGACAACGGCGTGGTGATCGGCCGCAGCTGGCCGATCTGGCCGCAGCGCGTGCGCGTGACCGTGGGCACCGAAGAAGAGATGGCGCGCTTCCGCAGCGCGTTCGCGAAGGTGGCGGGCGTACCGGCGTAGACCGCATCCACGCATGGCGTGGATCTACTGGTCTGGTGGGTGCCGACCGTTGGTCGGCACGCCAGGACCTGCTGCGCTTACCAGCGCGGGGTCTTTGTCAGCGGCGGGGCCTGGTGCTGGCGGTCATAGGCGCGCAGCTCATCACGGATATGGGCGATGCGCTGGCGACCGAGCGCGTTGCGGCCGTCATCCAGTACCACGCCATCCAGCAGCTCGGCCATGCGCTGCACGGTCGGCAGCATCTTCTCCCAGGCGTCCAGCGCGGTCAGCGGCGCCGGCAGGGTCAGGAAGAAGGCGATGGCCGGGGTTTCCATGGCGCGGATGTTGCCCATGTCGAAGCTGCCCGGCTTCATGATGCTGGCCATCGAGAAGATCGGGCCACGTTCGGGATGACCCTCGACCAGCCGGTGGAAGACATTCATGTGGCCAAACACCAGGCCGGTCTTTTCCGCGGCCACGACGATGTCTTCGCCACGAAGCTGTTCGCCGGCGCGGGCGGCCACGAACAATGAAACGATCTTGTCGAAATCCTGGGTCGCGCGCTTGCCGAGGTCGCTGGCCGCGCCATCGACGTCGGGCAGTCCCAGTTCGGCCTGCTCGACCGCATCGCCCATGCCAGGCTCGACGCGGGCATCGGCCACGGGCACGCCATCCTCGCCCAGCACCGGCTCGCGGCGCTCGCCGCTTGCCGGCTCGGCGCTGTCCAGACGACGGCCCTGGGGCTTCTTCTTGGGACGGCCAAACAGGAAGATCGCAGCGACCAACAGCAGGCCGGCGGCCAGGATGCCGATGCGCAACAGTGCCGTGTCGGACATTCGTTAGGTTCTCCGGCTAGTTCATTCAGGTAACTAGGATGGCACGTCAGGCCGCGCCCGCCAATCGCGCGGCTTCTTCCAGGTCCACGCTGACCAGGCGGCTGACGCCCGGTTCGCGCATCGTCACGCCCGACAACTGGTGCGCCGCTTCCATCGTGGCCTTGTTGTGGCTGACGAACAGGAACTGCACCTTCTCGCTCATTTCCTTGACCATGTTGGCCAGGCGGCCGACGTTGGCTTCATCCAGCGGAGCATCCACCTCGTCCAGCAGGCAGAACGGCGCCGGGTTGAGCTGGAAGATCGCAAACACCAGCGCCACGGCGGTCATCGCCTTTTCGCCACCGGACAACAGCGAGATGCTCGACACCCGCTTGCCCGGGGGGCGCGCCATGATGGTCACACCGGTGTCGAGAAGGTCTTCGCCGGTCAGTTCCAGGTAGGCGTGGCCGCCACCGAACAGGCGCGGATACAGCGCCTGCACACCGGCATTGACCCGATCGAAGGTGTCCTTGAAACGGCCGCGGGTCTCGCGGTCGATCTTGCGGATCGCATCTTCCAGGGTCTCCAGCGCCGTGGTCAGATCAACGTGCTGGGCGTCCAGATACTCCGAGCGCTGCGAGGCTTCGCCATATTCGTGGATCGCGGCCAGGTTGACCGGCTCCAGCCGGCGCATGCGGCCATCGATCTGGTGCACGGCTTGTTCCCAGTCGCCCAGGCGCGCCTCTTCGGGCAGCGTGTTGATCACATCCTGCAGCACGAAACCGGCCTTCTCCACGGCGCCCTGCAAGGTTTCGGCACTGAGCACCAATGCCTGCTGGTCCAGCTTGCGCTGCGAAATGCGCTCGCGCTGGGCCAACGCCTGCTCGTCGCGCTGGTGGCGGGTCTGCTCGTAATTGCGCAGCTCGGCGTCGATGCCATCCAGCAGCGTGCGCGCTTCGGTCAGCACGCGATCAGCACGTACTCGCTCTTCCAACGCGTTCTGATGCTCTGCCTGCAGCGACTCGACCGGTGTATCGCCTTCGTCCAGCTGCGAATGCAGTTCGCCCAGGCGCGAATCCAGCTGGCCACGCTGGGTGTTCATGCGTTCCAGTGCCTGGCTCAACGAGGCCACCTGGGCACGCTGCGATTCCAGGGTCAGCGCCAACGCGTGCGAACGCTCGCGCACCGCACGGGCGGCGTCGCGGGCCAGATCACGCGCCTCGGTCAACTGACGGCGTTCGCCCTCCAGGCCCTGCCGGTTCGACTCCAGGTCGCCCATGCTGTTGACCGCATTCTCCAGCCGCGAACGCGCTTCCCGCGCCTGCTCGCGATTGATGTCCAGGGTCTCCAGCAACTGGCTGAGCTCGCCTTCGATGCGGTCGATGCGTGTGCGTGCCGCCTCGACCTTGCCCTGCTGGCCCTGCAGCTGGCCGGCCAGTTCGGACACCGCGCGGTGCGCCAGGTACAGCGCCCGCTGCGCATCCTCACGCTGCTGTTCGGCGGCCAACAGGTGCTCACGGAAACCGGCCAGCTGTTCTTCCAGTTCGGTTTCGCGCGACTGCAGCTGTTCGATCTGCTCGCGCAGTTCATTGATTTCGCGTTCGCGCAGCAGCGCGCCCTGCTTGGCAGCGCCGGAGCGCGACACGCGCACCCAGCCCTCGCCCAGACGCTCACCGCCCTGGGTGATGATGGAATCGCCCTCAGGCAGGCTGGCCTGCAGCGCATTGGCTTCGGCCAGGTCGCGCGCACCGTGCAGGCGCGCAAGCAGGCGACGGATCGGCGCCGGTCCACGCACACGTGCAGCCAGCGAGGTTGGTGCGACCTTCAGGTCCGCGCCATCATTGGCCACCAATGCAATGCGGCCTTCGCCCAGCTCGCCCAATGCATCGACCAGGCTGGCCGGATCATCGACCAGCACGCCTTCGATCAACTGGCCGAGGGCGCTTTCCACTGCATTTTCCCAGCCGGCATCGACATCCAGGCGTTCACCCACGCGTGCGGCCGAATCCAGGCCACGCGACTTCAGCCACGCCACCGCCGCGCCCTGCTCCTGGCCGAGTGCGGCCTGCTGCAGGGTTTCCAGCGAGGACAGGCGCCCACGCAGGCCATTGACCTGCTTGCGCAGCTCGGCCAGTTCGTTCTGGCCGTTACGTTGCTGCTCCTGCACGGCGGCAACACCGTGCTTGCGCTCCTCGACCTGTTCGGTCAGCTCATCCAGCGCGGTCTTCTGCGTCTCGTGCTGCAGGTGCAGCTGCTCGAAGACCTCGTCCAGCGCATCCACGTCCAGGCCAGCGCGCTCGGCCGCCAGTGCTTCGCGGCGACGATCGGCATCAAGGATCTGCTTGTCCAGGTAGTCCACGCGGGTGCGCTCGACCTCACCGGCGCGCGAGGCCTCCGAACTCTGGGAGGTGTGCTGCTCCCAACGCTGCTGCCAATCGGACAGCCGCGTTTCGGCCTCGCGCAGGCCTTCCTGCTTGATCTCGTTCTCTTCCTGCAGCGCTTCCAACTGCGGGGTGGCCGCATCGACCGCTTCGCGCAGCACCATCAGCTTGGCTTCGTCACCACTGATGTGCTGGCCCAGTTCGGCCAGTGCCTGGCGGGTTTCATCGCGCGCCTTGTGCAGGCGCTGCGACAGTTCGCGCTGGTGCTGGATCTGCTGTTCGAGACGGGCCAGCGTGCTGCCCACCTGGTAGACCTCGGCCTGCGCGGCATTGAGCGCGTCTGCAGCCTCCTCGCGACGCACACGCGAGGTCTCGATCCGCGCCTCGGCGTCACGCTGGTCGGCGATCAGTTGCTGCAGCTTGGTTTCTTCCTGCGACAGGCCTTCGCGCAGCTTGGACAGGCGACCATCCAGGCCGCGGTATTCCAGCGCCTTCCACTCCGCGTCCTTGACCCGGCGCTCTTCCTGCAGTGTCTGGTACTGCTCGGCCTGTTTGGCCTGCCGCTTGAGGTGTTCAAGCTGCTTGGTGATTTCCTCGCGCAGGTCGCCCAGGCGGTCCAGGTTCTCGCGCGTGTGGCGGATGCGGGTCTCGGTTTCCTTGCGGCGCTCCTTGTACTTGGAGATGCCTGCAGCCTCTTCCAGGTACACGCGCAGGTCTTCCGGGCGCGCCTCGATGATCTGGCTGATCATGCCCTGCTCGATGATCGAGTAGCTGCGCGGGCCCAGGCCGGTGCCGAGGAACAGGTCGGTGATGTCGCGGCGGCGGCACTTGGTGCCGTTGAGGTAGTAGTTGCTGCTGCCGTCACGGCTGACGGTGCGCTTGACCGAGATCTCGTTGAACGAGGCGTACTCGCCGGAAATCGTGTGATCCGAGTTGTCGAAGATGAGCTCGACGGTGGCCTGCGACACCGGCTTGCGGGCATTGGAACCGGAGAAGATCACGTCGGTAAGCGAGTCACCACGCAGGCGGCTGGCCGAGCTCTCGCCCATGACCCAGCGCACCGCATCGATGATGTTCGACTTGCCGCAACCATTGGGGCCCACCACGCCGGTCATGTTGGTCGGCAGGTGCAGGGTGGTCGGATCGACGAAGGACTTGAAGCCGGACAGCTTGATCGTGGAAAGACGCATGGCGTGATTGGGTTCCGGGCAAGGGCCTTACGGCCGCCACCATAGTGGATGTCAGGTCAGCCAGCACCTCAAGCCCTTGATTTCAAAAGAATTCAACAAGGCCAAGGGTGACGCAATGGAATGAGTATAGCGGGGCGAATGTTCCACGGGCGGGATGACGGGCGGGGAAAGCATCTAGCCGCCACCCGCTTTACGTCGAGATGTCGCTTTAAGGCCACACATATGCCTACCGTTTCAATCAAATAATTGATTCATATGGATATTTTTCAAAAGTCTCGCCGACCAACGGTCGGGGCGGCAATATTGGCGGATGAATAGAGCTAGCCAGCCCTTCTATCGAGAGCTGAGGTTCGAGAATCCCGGCCAGGCTTTGGATCTCGCTTTCCTGGGCGGTAGTCCGTACCTCTCTGTCGGCTCTGCATGGCCCTGCGAGACCAGCGGCAAGGCGATGCTTCATCTTGCAAGCCTCCCTGCATCGTTCATCCAAACGCACGTTCCGCAGGTCAACATCAAAGCGAATCTCTGCATATCGATTTTCACGCCCTATGACGTTCGGGACGATGCCTATATCGAGGCTGCATTGCAGGCTGGCGGGCGGGTCATCGCCCATCTGCCGAGCGACCACAGCGTATCCAGCGCCAAGCACGCATTTACCCCACGCCTGATCAGCACTGAGGCAATTCCCGCCCCGGACAGCGCCGATAACGGAATCGCCAAGATTGGGGGCATCCCTGCATGGCTTCAGGAACACAGCGCTGAAGGAGAGGAGTTCATTCTCCAGATCAACAGTTCCCGCTTGAACCGGGCAGCGCCGACGCATCGAGGAATTCTTGTCGGTGGGATGGGCTATCTGTTGCTTGATCGCAACATTCCCTCACCTTCGACAGACTGCGGACGATTCGTCATTCAGACGACTTGAGCAAGCCCAATGCAGATACAGATCAGCGGCCAGTATGGCGATCCCCAGTCAGGAAACCTCTTCTTCCCACTTCAGCAGCGACTGAATACCTGCTTCGAGCACCATGTAACGGGGAACTACTTCCAAACCATCACAAGCCTGGCTATAGGCCTTCGCGTCTCCGGAAAGATCCAGGACTTCGAATCAGAGGGGCCTGAACGATTGAAGCTGTTCCTCAAGAAGCATCGGATGACGATGGATCTGGTCTACGCCCGCCAGCCATGGGAAACGCGCAGCAGAACCATCCTCGCGCCTGTCGTGTCACACGATATCGCCTGTTGCCTCGGCATGATGGTCGAACGCGCGCGTCGCGCAGGAGAACTCCTCCAGCACGATCAATTACGAACCGATGTTGCCAATGCGCTCGCAGATTTTGAACGCCACTTCCTGCAAGTCGCTTCGTAGCAAGGGCTGGTACTGCAAGGCAACCAGTCGAGCATGGCTCGACTCTACAAATCCAACATTCGCCCAAAACAAAACGGGCACCCTTGCGGGCGCCCGTTCTGGTGATACCAGGCCTTGCGGCGTGGGATCAGGCCTTTTCGGCTTCAACCACGACCTTGACGGTGGTCTCGACGTCCGCGTGCAGGTGCACCAGGACTTCGTACTCGCCAATGTTGCGGAAGGCGCCTTCGCCCAGGATGACTTCGCTCTTGCTCAGCGGCAGGCCGGCAGCGGTGAAGGCATCGGCGATTTCGCGCGCGCCGACCGAGCCGTACAGCTTGCCTTCGGTCGAAGCGTTGGCGGCGACGGTCACGCTCGCGCCTTCCAGCTTGGCCTTGCGGGCTTCAGCGTCGGCGTGGATGGACTGGGCCTTGGCTTCGTAATCAGCGCGCTTGGCTTCGAACTCGGCCTTGTTGCTCTCGGTGGCCGGAACGGCCTTGCCCTGCGGCACGAGGAAATTACGGCCGTAGCCCGGCTTCACGTCGACCAGGTCGCCGAGGTTGCCGAGGTTGGTGACTTTCTGCAGGAGGATCAGCTGCATGGTATTGCTCCAGATAAGTTATTCGTTAGCGAGGCGCGGGCCCCGCAACAAAGGCTGTCCGAATAGCTGGCACAGCGGGGGCAGCGCGGAGCTGCTCCGCCGGCATCAGACGTCGTGGTTGTCGGTGTACGGAATCAGGGCCAGGAAGCGAGCGCGCTTGACGGCGGTCGCCAGCTGACGCTGGTACTTCGACTTGGTACCGGTGACGCGGCTCGGCACGATCTTGCCGTTCTCGGTCAGGTACTGGCGCAGGGTGTTGAGATCCTTGTAGTCGATCTCCTTGACACCTTCGGCCGTGAACTTGCAGAACTTGCGGCGACGGAAGAACTTGGACATGTCAGTGCTCCTTAGGCGGCCGAAGCGGCGTCGTCGCCGGCATCGTTGTCAGCGGCGGGGGTGGTTTCGCCTTCTTCGTCATCACGACGACGACGCTCACCACGCTCGGGCTTGTCGCCCTTCTCGTCCTTGCTCTTCATGATCAGCGACTGCTCGGTGTCAGCCTCGTCACGCTTGATGACCAGGTTGCGCAGCACGGCGTCGTTGAAGCGGAAGCTCTCGGTCAGTTCGGTCAGAACGGCCTGGTCGACTTCGATGTTCAGCAGCACGTAGTGCGCCTTCACCAGGTTCTGGATCGGGTACGCCAGCTGGCGGCGACCCCAGTCTTCCAGACGGTGGATGGTGCCGTTGCCGTTCTCGACCAGCGACTTGTAGCGCTCGATCATGGCCGGGACCTGCTCGCTCTGGTCCGGGTGGACCATGAACACGATTTCGTAATGACGACTCATGTTTTTCTACCTTTCGGATGTGGCCTTGCGGCCGGACAGCCCCCCGCCGTTGATACCGCGGTGGGGCAAGGGATCCTGCCAGGGAGGCAGGAAGCCGCGCATTATGGCGCAGATGGGGGGCGTGAACAAGGCAGGGACCTTCAGGGGCCAATGAGGGGCCGCAGGCAGCGCCCCGAAATCCAACCAATTTCCTTGAAATTCAACAGCCTGAACTACGCCAGATCAACATGAAGCCGGTGCTGGCCACACTCCAGGCACTGAAACAGGCAACCGACCATCTGCCCCTCGCGTGTCAGGTGCTGCAGCACCCAGTCGGCATCACGCGGGTTGACCGCCGCCACGTCGGGCCGGACCTCCTCCAGGATCGGCGCCAGGTCATCGCTGCCGGCATAGCCCAGGAACGCACAAGGAGTATTGCAGTGGGTCAGCCAGACCGGCTGCTGCCAGGAGAAGTAACCCGGGGTACGCTCGCAGATCTCCAGCAACTGCTCGCGGGGAATGGTCGGTGGCGGATCGGCCGGGTCCGGCGACACGCCCTCGATGTCGCTCCAGCCGATGAAATCGCCCTGGAAACGTTCAACCGCCCGGCCGTTGGCGATGCACCAGGGACACAGATAGCCCGGCGCATCGCCGGCACAATAGAACGTGCACAGGTAGCGCAGCGCCCGCGGCTCGCCACAGCAATCGCAGACACCCGCCACCTCCTCGAAGGAGATCGCGTAGGCGTTGGGAGAATAGGCAAAAACCGGTCGTTCCATCCGTGGATCCTCTGCGCTAACGTCCAGCCATGGACCGCCTTAAACGAATCCGACACTGGATCAACCGCGACAATGGCCGCCTGTTCCGTGTGGGCAACGGCCCGATCAGCGGCGCTACGGCCCTGGGCTTTCTGAGCTTGGTGACGGCACTGCTGATGCATCTTCTGCACGACGCCACAGGGCTGCCAGGCGCCTATGCAGCGGCCTGCCTGATGACGGGCGGCGCGTTGTTGGCCTGGGATGCCTGGCGCAACCGCCGCTGACCAGGGCCTGGGGCGCCCCAACGTCCGTGCCGACCAAGGTCGGCATCTACCCAATCGGGGCTCAGGCCTTGTCGGCGTCGGTGGTGAAGCTCTCGCCGCAACCGCACTCGGCGGTGGCATTCGGGTTGCTGAACGTGAAGGTCTCGCTCAGGCCGTGCTTGCCGAAGTCGATCACGGTGCCGTCCACCAGGGCCAGGCTCTTGGCGTCGACGTAGATCTTCACCCCGTCCTGGTCGAACACGGTGTCGTCCGCGCGCTCGTCGCGGGCCAGGTCGGTGATGTGGCCCCAGCCCGAGCAGCCGGTCTTGGTCACGCCAAAACGCAGGCCCAGCGCGCCGGGGGTCTGGGCGACGAAGCGCTGCACGCGCTCGAAGGCAATAGGGGTCAGGCTGACAGCCATGGTGGATCACTCCAGAGGTACCGGGACATTATAGGGAGCCGATGACCGCAGAAATGCCTCGCAAGCAGAACGCTGCAACCGGTAAACTCCCGTGTTCAGAGATCGAGTCGATCAGCAGAGGATTCAAGTCATGACGGTGGTCAGCGTTGAACATGCGCTTGCCGGGAAGATCCCGGAAGGTGGCGAAGTCACGGTACGCGGTTGGGTGCGCACGGTGCGCGGTTCAGCAAATCTGGCTTTCGTGAATGTGACCGACGGCTCCTGCTTCGCCCCGATCCAGGTCGTGGCCGGCGACGCGCTGGCCAACTTCGACGAGATCAAGCGCCTGACCACCGGCTGCTCGCTGGTGGCCACCGGCACCCTGGTGAAGTCGCAGGGCAAGGGCCAGTCGTTCGAGATCCAGGCCAGCGCGGTCGAGGTGGTCGGCTGGGTCGAAGACCCGCTCACCTACCCCATCCAGCCCAAGCCGATGACGCCGGAGTTCCTGCGTGAAGTGGCGCACCTGCGCCCGCGCACCAACCTGTTCGGCGCAGTCACCCGCATCCGCAACTGCCTGGCCCAGGCCGTGCACCGTTTCTTCCACGAGAACGGCTTCAACTGGATCAGCACCCCGATCATCACCACCTCCGATGCCGAAGGCGCCGGCCAGATGTTCCGCGTGTCCACCCTGGACATGGTGAACCTGCCGCGTGATGCACAGGGCGGGATCGACTTCAGCCGCGACTTCTTCGGCAAGGAAACCTTCCTGACCGTGTCCGGCCAGCTGAACGTCGAGGCCTACTGCCTGGCGCTGAGCAAGGTGTACACCTTCGGCCCGACCTTCCGCGCCGAGAACAGCCACACCACCCGCCACCTGGCGGAGTTCTGGATGATCGAGCCGGAAATCGCCTTCGCCGACCTGGCTGAAGACGCACGCCTGGCCGAAGAATTCCTGAAGTACCTGTTCCGCGCGGTGCTCAACGAGCGCGGCGACGACCTGGCCTTCATCGCCGAGCGCGTGGACAAGAACGCGATCACCAAGCTGGAAGACTTCATCAACGCGCCGTTCGAGCGCATCGACTACACCGATGCGGTCGCCCTGCTGCAGAAGTCCGGCAAGAAGTTCGACTTCCCGGTCGAATGGGGCCTGGACCTGCAGACCGAGCACGAGCGCTGGCTGACCGAGGAACACGTCGGCCGCCCGGTGGTGGTGACCAACTACCCCGAGCACATCAAGGCCTTCTACATGCGCCTGAACGATGACGGCAGGACCGTCGCCGCGATGGACGTCCTGGCCCCGGGCATCGGCGAGATCATCGGTGGCAGCCAGCGCGAAGAGCGTCTGGATGTGCTGGATGCACGCATGGCGCAGTTCGGCCTGGATCGCGAGCATTACAGCTGGTACCGCGATTTCCGCCGCTACGGCTCGGTACCGCACGCCGGTTTCGGCCTCGGCTTCGAGCGCCTGGTGGTCTACGTCTGCGGCCTGTCCAACATCCGCGATGCGATCCCCTACCCGCGCGCCCCGGGCAGCGCGGACTTCTAAGCCCACACGCCCGACCACGGAGGTACTGCCCCCATGACCCTGTTCTTCGCCCTGTGTTTCGTCGGCGTGGCAGTGGCCGGGTTCAGTGCCTTTGTGATCTTCTGGCCGCTGACCCTGGTGCATGTGCGCGACCGCCATCCGGCGCTGGCGCAGCGCTTCGGCAGTGGCGCCTTCCTCAAGCCCGATGCGCTGGGCTGGCTGCTGCGGCGCGAATACCGCACCCAGCCGGACCGCTCGCTGTCCGGGCTGGCGACGCCCGCCTGGGTATCGCTGCTGACCCTGCTGGCCGGACTGGGCATGGCTGCCCTGCTCTGGCTGGCCTCGCTCTGGTAAGACACACATGAACGACCTTTCCCACGCCCGCGACAGCTGGTGGCTGGCCAGCCTCGGCAACACCCTGATCTGGGCACGCCTGCGCATCCGCGAGGCCGGCACCGCCGAAGTGCTGGACAGCGATGGCAATACACTGAGCTACGACAGCGAAGACACCGCCCGCTCGCAGCTGTTCGACGCCGAGTTCGTCGAATACGACGGCCTGGACGAAGAAGATGCGCTGGTACGCGGCTTCTCGCTGCATGAAGTGCAGCCACCGCAGGCGGGCAGTGACGAAGGCCTGCGCGGACGCATGGTGCAGTCGCTCGGCAGCCGCGCCTGAGGCCAACCGATGTTCACCCCGCGCGCTTTCGCACAGACCGACCTGCAGTGGCTGGATCGCCTGTTGGCGCGTGATCCATTCGTCACCGTGCTCACCGCCGGTGGCGACGGCCTGCCTGAACTGACCCGGCTGCCGGTGTTGTACCGGCGCGACGGCGACCACATCGAGCTGCGCGGCCACTGGGCCCGCGCCAACCCGCAGGCACGCCACAGCGGTGCGGCCAAGGTGCTGGTGGACGGGCCGCATGGCTATGTCTCGGCCAGCTGGTACCCGGACAAGGAGCCCGCCGCGCGGGTGCCTACCTGGAACTACGCCGCCGCCGAACTGCGCGGCCAGCTGCAGACCTTCGACGATACCGATGCCCTGGCCCAGCTGGTCAGCGATACCGGTGACCGCTTCGAAGCCAGCGTCGGCCAGGCGTGGCGGTTCGAACCCGAGCGTGACGACCACCGTCGCCAGCTGCGCGGCATCATCGGCTTCCGCTTCACCGTCGAACAGGTGCAGCTGACGTTGAAGCTGAGCCAGAACCACCCCGAGGCCAACCAGCAGGCGGTGATGGCCGAGCTGGAACGCCTGGACAATCCCCATTCCACCGAACTGGCGCAGTGGATGCGCCGGTATCGCGACGAAGCCGCCGCAGGCAGCTGAGCGCCCTGTTTCCCGCGACGACGCGACCAGAACGGCCGCGCCTTGCCCCCACCCGACGTCAGGGACCCCGAACATGAAAGACATCCACAAGCTGCTGCAGAACAACCGCGACTGGGCGGACCGCATCGAGAAGGAAGATCCGGAGTTCTTCCATCAGCTGGCCAAGCAGCAGCATCCGGAATACCTGTGGATCGGCTGCTCCGACTCGCGCGTGCCGGCCAACCAGATCATCGGCATGGCCCCGGGTGAGGTGTTCGTGCATCGCAACGTGGCCAACGTGGTGGTGCACACCGACCTGAACTGCCTCAGCGTGATCCAGTACGCCGTGGACCAGCTGAAGGTGAAGCACATCCTGATCGTCGGCCACTACGGCTGCGGCGGCGTGCACGCCAGCTTGAACAACACGCGGGTGGGCTTGGCCGACAACTGGCTGCGCCATGTCGGTGACGTGGCACAGAAGCACGCGGCGATCATGGATGCGATCGAGGAGCCGGAGCTGAAGCATGCACGCCTGTGCGAACTGAACGTGATCGAGCAGGTGGTCAACGCCTGCCGCTCGACAATCGTGCAGGACGCCTGGGCACGCGGCCAGAAGCTGATGGTGCACGGCTGGGTGTACAGCCTGAAGGATGGCCGCGTGCGCGAAATGGGTATCGACGTGGGCGCACCGGAAGACCTGCAGCCTGCATATGAGAAGGCCCTGTCCTACGTTCCGCGCCGCGGCCGCCGCGACTGACCCTCCCTCCCACGGACACTCCCATGCTTGCCTCCCCCATCAACCTGCTGGGCTGGATCGAGGAAAACCGGCATCTGTTGAAGCCGCCGGTCGGCAACAAGATGATCGACAACGGCGATTTCATCGTGATGGTGGTCGGCGGGCCGAACAGCCGCACCGATTTCCACTACGACGAAGGCCCGGAGTGGTTCTATCAGCTGGAAGGCGAGATGGTGCTGAAGGTGCAGGAGGATGGCGCGGTGCGCGATATTCCGATCCGCGCTGGCGAAATCTTCCTGCTGCCGGGCAAGGTGCCGCACTCACCGCGGCGCCCACCCGGCGGCGTCGGCCTGGTGGTGGAACGCAAGCGCCTGCCGCATGAGCGCGACGGGGTGATCTGGCATTGCGAGCGCTGCAACCACAAGCTGTACGAAGAGTACTTCACGCTGCAGAACATCGAGACCGACCTGCCGAAGGTGTTCGCGCGCTACCAGGCCAGCCTGGAACTGCGCACCTGCAGCGAGTGCGGCCACGTGGATCCGTTGCCGGCACCGGCGACGGCCTGACAGCGCCACCGCGCTGGTAGATGCCCACCTTGGTGGGCGCTCGGTCGGAAGTGCGCCAACCAAGGTTGGCGACTACCGCATCATGCGGCGCTGGTGTTGGGTTGGCAGGCACCGGGTCATGCCCCAGGCGCTACACTGGCAGTCCCGTTGCAGCCTGTTGCCCGACCATGTCCGACCTGCTCAGCCGCACCCACGCCATTGCCCTTGATGCCGCCGATCCGCTGCGGCCGCTGCGGCAGGAATTCCTGATTCCGCGCCACGGTGGTGGTGAGCAGACCTACTTCGTCGGCAACTCGCTGGGCCTGCAACCGCGCGGCGCGCAGGCGGCGGTGCAGGAAGTGATGAAGCAGTGGGGCGAGCTGGCGGTGGAAGGTCACTTCACCGGGCCGACCCAATGGCTGTCGTACCACCGTCTGGTCAGCGCGCAGCTGGCACGCGTGGTCGGCGCACTGCCCAGCGAAGTGGTGGCGATGAACACGCTGAGCGTGAACCTGCACCTGATGATGGTCAGCTTCTACCGGCCCACGGCCGAACGCCCGGTGATCCTGATGGAAGCCGGCGCGTTCCCGACTGACCGCCATGCAGTGGAAGCACAGATCCGCTTCCATGGCTTCGACCCGGCCGACTGCCTGGTGGAAGTGCAGCCGGATGAAGCCAACGGCACGATCTCGATGGCCGCGATCGAACGCGCGATCGCCGCGCACGGTCCGCGCCTGGCGCTGGTGCTGTGGCCTGGCGTGCAGTATCGCAGCGGCCAGGCCTTCGACCTGGATGCGATCACCCGCGCAGCACGCCTGCAGGGCGCGCGCATCGGCTTCGACCTGGCGCACTCGATCGGCAACCTTCCACTGCACCTGCATGACGTCGCCCCGGACTTCGCCGTGTGGTGCCACTACAAATACCTCAACAGCGGCCCGGGCGCCGTGGCCGGCGCCTTCGTGCACGAACGCCATCATCGCGACACCACGTTGCCGCGTTTTGCCGGCTGGTGGGGCCATGACGAAGCCACCCGCTTCCAGATGGCGCCGCAGTTCCAGCCAGCAGTCGGCGCCGAGGGCTGGCAGCTGAGCAATCCGCCGATCCTCGGCCTGGCGCCGCTGCGTGCGTCGCTGGACCTGTTCGAACGTGCCGGCATGGACTCGCTGCGCAGCAAGTCGCTGGCACTGACCGGCATGCTCGACGCACTGGTGCGCGCGCGCCTGCCGCAGGTACTGGAAATCGTCACCCCGGCCGAACCCGAGCGCCGCGGCTGCCAACTGTCGCTGCGGGTGATCGGCGGCCGCGAGCGCGGACGCGCCCTGTTCGAACATCTGCGCGCCATCGGCGTGCTGGGTGACTGGCGCGAGCCGGACGTCATCCGCATCTCGCCCACCCCGCTCTACAACCGTTACCTGGACGTGCACCACTTCGTCGAGGAAGTGGAAGCCTGGGCCGGCCTGTAAGCCGCCCTCCCCTACTGCTGGACAGTTCGTTGATCGCACATGCATCCCGCTCGCTGAGCATTGTCGGCGCCGGCCTGGCCGGATCCCTGCTGGCCATCCTGCTGTCACGGCAGGGCTGGCGCATCACCCTGTACGAACGCCGTGGCGATCCGCGCATCGCCGATTACGAAAGCGGCCGCTCGATCAACCTGGCCCTGGCCGAGCGCGGACGCAACGCGTTGCGTCAGGCCGGTGTGGAAGACGAAGTGATGGCGCGTGCGGTGATGATGCGCGGGCGCATGGTGCATCCGCGCGAAGGCGAGCCGCAGTTGCAGCGCTACGGTCGCGACGACAGCGAAGTGATCTGGTCGATCCATCGCAGCGACCTCAACACCACACTGCTGGAACTGGCCGAGCAGGCCGGTGCCACCGTGCATTTCCACCGCCGCCTGCACACGGTCGATTTCGATGCCGGCTACGCGCGCTTCATCGATGATCGCGACGACAGTCCGCACGATATCCGCTTCGATACGCTGGTGGGTGCCGACGGCGCAGGCTCGGCGCTGCGTGCGGCGATGAACCGTCGCGACCCGCTGGGCGAGGACATTGCCTTCCTCGACCATTCCTACAAGGAACTGGAGATCCCGCCCACCGACGATGGCGGCTTCCGCATCGAGCGCAATGCGCTGCACATCTGGCCACGCGGCCACTACATGTGCATCGCCCTGCCCAACCACGAGGGCACGTTCACGGTGACCCTGTTCCTGCCCAACCAGGGCGATCCGAGTTTCGCTACGGTCAACACCGGCGTCCAGGCGGAAGCACTGTTCGCGCGCGAGTTCGCCGATACCCTGCCGCTGATTCCCAACCTGCGTGCGGACTGGGAGCAGCATCCGCCGGGCCTGCTCGGCACGCTCACCCTGGAACGTTGGCACCAGCAGGACCGCGCCGTGCTGATTGGTGATGCTGCGCATGCAATGGTGCCGTTCCACGGCCAGGGCATGAACTGTGCGTTCGAGGACTGCGTGGCACTGGCCCGCCATCTGATGGAGGCGGACGACCTGCAGAGCGCCTTCGCCGCGTTCGAAGTCGAGCGCAAACCGAACGCGCATGCGATCCAGCAGATGGCGCTGGAGAACTATCTGGAAATGCGCGACCGGGTGGCCGATCCGGCCTTCCTGCTGCAGCGCGAGCTGGAACAGGAACTGCAGCGGCGCTGGCCGACGCGTTTCGTCCCGCACTACACGATGGTGACCTTCCTGCACACGCCCTATGCCGAGGCCCTGCGCCGCACCGACATCCAGCGCGAGATGCTGATCACCGCCACCGCAGGCCACGACACGCTGGGCAACATCGACTGGAACGCACTGGAGGCGCAGATCCATGCGCGGCTGCCGGTGCTGGAGGGCGCGCACTGATGGCCGACAGCTTCCTGTTCTACGACCTGGAAACCTTCGGCCAGGATCCGCGCCGTACCCGCATTGCCCAGTACGCGGCGATCCGCACCGACAGCGATCTCAACGAGATCGACACGCCGGTCAGCTTCTTTGTTCGTCCGGCCGATGATCTGCTGCCCTCGCCGATGGCCACGATGGTCACCGGCATCACCCCGCAGCAGGCGCTGGCCGAAGGCATCAGCGAAGCTGAAGCATTCGATCGCATCAACGAGCAGCTGTCGCGTCCCGGCACCTGCGCGCTGGGCTACAACACCCTGCGCTTCGATGACGAGTTCATCCGCTACGGTCTGTTCCGCAACTTCCACGACCCGTACGAACGCGAGTGGCGCAATGGCAATTCGCGCTGGGACCTGCTGGACATGCTGCGGCTGATGCATGCCATCCGTCCGGAGGGCATCCACTGGCCCAAGCGCGAGGACGGCGCCACGTCGTTCAAGCTCGAACACCTGGCCGAGGCCAATGGCGTGCGCGAGGGCGATGCCCACGAAGCACTGTCGGACGTGCGCGCCACGATAGGCATGGCGCGCCTGTTCAAGCAGTCGCAGCCGCGGCTGTGGGACTACGCGTTGAAGCTGCGCGACAAGCGCTTCGTCGGCAGCCTGCTCGATATCACCGCGCTGAAGCCGGTGCTGCATGTCTCGATGCGTTACCCGGCCAGCCGCCTGTGCGCGGCGCCGGTGTTGCCGCTGGCGGTACATCCGACCATCAACAACCGGGTGATCGTGTTCGACCTCGATGGCGACATCGATGACCTGCTGGAA
The DNA here is from genome assembly GCF_013416715.1 of Stenotrophomonas sp. SbOxS2. Classification (NCBI taxonomy): domain Bacteria; kingdom Pseudomonadati; phylum Pseudomonadota; class Gammaproteobacteria; order Lysobacterales; family Lysobacteraceae; genus Stenotrophomonas; species Stenotrophomonas sp. SbOxS2. The sequence goes on along the minus strand of NZ_JAAVXD010000005.1, from coordinate 613,562 downwards.
CTGCCCGCCGAGGTGATCGCCCAGCGCCTGTACCTGCGTGCCACCGAACTGCCCGAGGGCGTCGCCCGGGTACCGCTGAAGGAAGTACACCTGAACAAGGTGCCGGCGCTGGTGGCCTGGAACCACCTGCGCGCCGATGACCACGCAAGACTCGGGCTGGACGTGGCAGCGATCGAAGCCAAGGCTGAACGACTGCGCACGTTCGCACCGCAGCTGGCCGAGAAGGCGCGCCAGGTCTACAACCAGCCGCGCGCGGCGAGCGTCTCCGACGTGGACGCTTCGCTGTACGACGGCTTCCTCGGTGCCGGCGACAAGCCGCTGCTGGCACTGGCACGGACCACGCCACCGGAACAGTTGGCTGCACTGGAAGGCCGCTTCCGCGACCCGCGCCTGCCCGAGCTGTTGTTCCGCTACCGCGCCCGCAATCATCCCGGCAGCCTCGCACCGGAAGAACGCGAGCGCTGGAATGCCTATCGCCGCCAGCGCCTGCTCGGTGAGGAAAGCCTGGGCGAACTCAACCTGGCCCAGTACCAGCAGCAGTTGGATGCGCTGGCGGCCGAAGCACCCGACGATGTTCGCCGCGCCACGCTGCTGCAATCGCTGCGTGACTGGGGCCAGCACCTGCAGGAGGACCTGTGAGCACCTATTTCTCCGATGCCAGTTTCAAGTTCCTGCGCAGCCTGGCGCTGCACAACGACAAGACCTGGTTCAACGACCATCGCCAGCAGTACGAAGACCACGTGCGGCAGCCGTTCCTGCGCCTGCTGGGCGACCTGCAGCCGGCACTGACCGAGGTAAGCGGACACTTCCGCGCAGACACCCGTGGCGTGGGCGGCTCGTTGTTCCGCATCCACCGCGACGCGCGTTTCTCCAACGACAAGTCGCCGTACAAGACTTGGCAGGGCGCGCGCCTGTTCCATGAGCGCCGCCGCGAAGTGGCCGCACCCTCGTTCTACGTGCACCTGCAGCCGGGCGAGAGCTTCGTCGGTGCGGGGCTGTGGCATCCCGAACCGGAAACCCAGCGCCGCGTCCGCCACTTCATCCTCGACAACCCGGGCAGCTGGAAGGCAGCCGCGCATGCACCGGCGCTGCGCAAGCGTTTCGACTTCGAGGAAACCGAGAAGCTGGTGCGACCGCCGCGCGGCTTCCCGGCCGACTTCGAATTCATCGATGACCTGAAGCATCGCAACTGGGTGATGTGGCGTTCGCTGGACGATGCCACGATGACCGGTCCGCGCCTGCTGTCCACGCTTGGCAAGGATCTGGCAGGATTGGGCCCGTTCGTCGACTACCTCTGCGCCGCGCTGGATCTGGAGTTCTGAACTGCGCCGGGGCCATCACCGGCATCACCCGTCGTTCACCACCGGTACCCCCACTTGCGGCAGGCTGTGCACCATGAAGAAGCTCATTGGCATCCTCGTTCTGCTGATCGTCGTGATGGCGGGCTGGTGGTTCGGCGGCCCGTACCTGACCGTGCATGGCCTGTCCAAGGCCATCGAACAACGCGACACCGCGCGCTTGGAGCGCTACGTGGATTTCCCACGCGTGCGCACCAGCCTGCGCGCCCAGCTCAATGATTACCTGGTGCGCCAGGCCGGCCCCGAGGTGGCTGCCAGCCCCTTCGGCGCGCTGCTGTACGGGTTGGGCGACCAGTTGGGCGGTGCCGCGGTGGAAACGATGGTCACCCCCACCGGCATCGGCGCGATGCTGCAGGGCCACGTGCTGTGGAAGCGCGGCCGCAATGAACTACAGGGTGGTGATGCCTTCGGCACGACCGAACCGGCGCGACCGCTGAAGAACGCCGAACACCACTTCGAAGCCCTGGACCGCTTCGTGGTGGACGTTGATCGCGGTCCCGGCCAGCCACCGTTGAAGGTAGTGCTGGAACCGCAGGGCCTGCGCTGGAAGGTGGTGGACCTGCAGCTGGGGATGTCAGCCACGCCTTGATCGGTAGACGCCCACCTTGGTGGGCGCCGATACAAAGAAGTGCCAACCAAGGTTGGCAACTACCGGGGCATGGCACCCTGGTAGACGCCCACCTTGGTGGGCGCCGATGCATGGCAGTGCCAACCAACGGTTGGCACCCACCGGCCATGGTTTCAGCCCTCGTTGGCGACACCATGCGGCACATGGCCGGCCGCCACGTGTTCACGCGCACTGTCGATGTTGTGCTGCGAATCATCAAAGAAGATATCCGCGCCGAACGCCTGCAGGAACGGGCCCTTGTGCCGCCCACCGAGGAACAGCGCCTCGTCCAGGCGCACGCCCCATTCGCGCAGGGTGCGGATCACGCGCTCGTGCGCCGGTGCAGAACGCGCGGTCACCAGCGCCGTGCGGATGGGCGCGCTGTCGCCAGCCGGGAATACTTCCTGCAACGTGTGCAGCGCAGAGAGGAAACCACGGAACGGACCGCCACTGAGTGGCTCGCGTGCACGCTCGCGTTCGTGCCGGCCGAAGGCTTCCACGCCCTGCTCGCGCGAGATGCGCTCGCTCTCATCGCCGAAGATCACCGCATCACCATCGAAGGCGATGCGCAGCTGCCCGGCCGGGCGGGTGATGTCGATCTGGTCGGCGGCAGCGGCAGCGGTCTCGCCCGGTGGCTTGGGCAGGATGGTCGCCGCGGCGATGCCATGGCGCAGCGCGCTGCGCACCGATTCCGGATTGGCCGACAGGAACAGGTCGGTGCCGAACGGCTTCACGTATGGCCAGGTCGGCTCACCGGCGGTGAAGGTCGCGCGGATGATGCCCAGCCCGTAGTGCTGGATGGAATTGAAGATGCGCAGGCCGGTATCGGCTGAGTTGCGCGACAGCAGGATCACTTCCACGCGCGGGTTCTCGGGGCTGGCGCCCTGGTTCAGCGCCAGCAGCTTGCGCACCACCGGGAAGGCCACGCCCGGCCCGAGGATGTCGTCCTCGTGCTGGCGCTGGTACTCGGCATAGGCGGCCACGCCATCGCTCTCGAACAGCGCATGGCTTTCTTCCAGGTCGAACAGCGCACGCGAGGTCACCGCGACGGTCAGCAAACGGGGGGAGTTGTCGCCCATCGGTGGGGTCCTTCAAGCGGTCGGCAGTGCCGGCCGCCTATTGTCGTCAAAAAACGAACTGTTCGCTCAGGATCCTGTCTTCCAGGTTGTGCTCCGGGTCGAACAGCAGGGTCACCCGGTGCTCGCGCGACTCGCGGATCGTCACTTCGACCACATCACGGGTCTCGTGCGAATCGGCGGTGACGCTGACCGGACGCTTGTAGGGATCGAGCACGCGGAAGCGCACTTCGGTGTCGGCCTTGAGGATGGCGCCACGCCAGCGCCGCGGGCGATACGGGGCCAGCGGCGTCAGGGCGATGGTGTGCGAGCCCAGCGGCAGCACCGGTCCATGCGCCGAGTAGTTGTAGGCGGTGCTTCCGGCCGGGGTTGCCACCAGCACACCATCACCGATCAGTTCGCCTACCCGCTCCTGGCCATTGAGGTCGATGCCGATATGCGCCGCCTGCCGGGTCTGCCGCAGCAGCGAGACATCGTTGTAGGCCAGCGACCCGGTGGTGGTGCCCGATTCGGTCAGCGCCACCATTTCCAGCGGGCGCAGGTGGGCGGGCTCGGCGCGGGCGATACGCGCGTGCACGTCGTCGTCGCCACGGTACTGGTTCATCAGGAAACCCACCGTGCCCAGCTTCATTCCGAATACCGGTTTGCCCAGGTGTCCGTGCCGATGCAGGGTCTGCAGCATGAAGCCATCGCCGCCGAGCGGGCACAGCACGTCGGCCTGGTCGGGCGCGTGGTCGCCATAGCGCGAGACCATCGCTGCGCGGGCCATCTGCGCCGGTTCGGTGGTACTGGCCAGGAAAGCGATGCGGGGGGTGTCGCTCATCGGTGGATCCGGGGAGGTTTGATGGAGAGCATAACCGAGCGCCGGGAGTTGGATCCCGTGGGGCGGATGACCGGCAGGTTCACGGCCGGCGTCGGGTCAGGTGGTCGCAAAGGTCAAGGGCAGAAACAGAACGGCCCCGCTTTCGCGGGGCCGTTCCGGTTCACGCATGCCAGGCATGGCCTGGCACTACATCACTTACGCGCCGTGGGCAGCGAGCTGACCCAGGCGCTGCACTGCGACCGAGACGGTCGGGTAGTCCAGGGTCTTCTGCTCGGCCAGTTCAGCCAGCATCGCCAGGGTGAAGCGCAGGCTGCTGTCGTCACGGCCGATCCATGCAGCCACCTTGGCTTCAGCGGTGCTGCCCTTGGTGGCCAGCACCTGGCCAGCCAGGCTGCGGTGGTGTGCGGCCAGTTCGTCGCGCAGCACGCCACGTGCCACTGCGTGCCAGCGGCCGTTGACCTCCAGCGCGTCGATCTGCTCGAACAGCCACGGCAGCTGCAGGGCATCGCCCAGGCGGAAGTGGATCTTGGAGACATCCACCGGCTTCAGCTTGCGGGTACGGGCCAGTTCGATGATGTCGAACGCCGGCTCCAGGAAGTGCAGTTCGGCCAGCTGCTGTGCCAGTGCCGACGGCAGGCCCTTTTCCTTCCACTCGGCCACCAGGGCTTCGTAGGTCGGACGCTGCGAATCCGGCAGCACACCCGAAGCAACGCGGATGTCGTTGAACGGACCCTGGTAGCGGTTGACCGCCTCGGTGATGCCCGGCATCGGGCCCGGGCGCGACAGCAGCCAGCGTACGAACGAACGCTGCAGCTTCCAGATCACTTCCAGCGCATCGATCTGCACCGACTCCGGCAGAGTGCCGTCGAGGGCGTCGATCTGCGCCCACAGCGCGCGTGCATCCAGCGTTTCGCGGCTGATGGTGTAGGCCTTGGCGACCTCGGCGATGGTGCGGCCGGTGTCTTCCTGCATGCGCATCAGGAAGGTGGCGCCCATGCGGTTGATGGTCTGGTTGGTCACGGCCGTGGCGATGATTTCGCGCTTCAGGCGGTGACGCTCCATCGCGTCGGCGTACTTCTTCTGCAGCGGGGTCGGGAAGTAGCGCTGCAGTTCCTTGGACAGGTACGGATCTTCCGGGATGTCCGAATCCAGCAGCTGGGCGAACGCCACCAGCTTGGAATAGGACAGCAGCACCGACAGTTCCGGACGGGTCAGGCCCTGGCCGCGCGCCTTGCGCTGGGACAGCTCGGCATCGGATGGCAGGAACTCGATCTGGCGATCCAGCAGGCCCTGCTGTTCCAGGGTACGGATGAAGTGCTGCTTGGAACCCAGCCGCTTGACCGCCATCCGCTCCATCAGGCTCAGGGCCTGGTTCTGGCGGTAGTTGTCGTTGAGCACCAGTGCGGCGACTTCGTCGGTCATCGACGCCAGCAGCTTGTTGCGCTGCTCGACGGTCAGCTTCTTGGCCCGCACCACATCGTTGAGCAGGATCTTGATGTTGACTTCATGGTCGGAGGTATCCACACCGGCCGAGTTGTCGATGAAGTCGGTGTTGAGCAGCACGCCAGCCTGGGCGGCTTCGATGCGGCCCAGCTGGGTCATGCCCAGGTTGCCGCCCTCGCCCACCACCTTGCAGCGCAGCTCGCCACCGTTCACGCGCAGGGCGTTGTTGGCGCGGTCGCCGACATCGCTGTGCTGCTCGCTTGCGGCCTTGACGTAGGTACCGATGCCGCCGTTCCACAGCAGGTCGACCGGTGCCTTCAGGATCGCGCTCATCAGGTCATTCGGCGACAGCGCCTTGACGCTCTCGTCCAGGCCCAGCACCTCACGCACCTGCGGGGTGATCTCGATCGACTTCAGGCTGCGCGGATACACGCCGCCGCCCTTGCTGATCAGCTTGGCGTCGTAGTCCGCCCAGCTCGAACGCGGCACGGTGAACAGACGCTCACGTTCGACGAACGTGGTCGCTGCATCCGGGTTCGGGTCCAGGAAGATGTGGCGGTGGTCGAACGCAGCGACCAGGCGGATGTGGCGCGACAACAGCATGCCGTTGCCGAACACGTCGCCGGACATGTCGCCGACGCCGACCGCGGTGAAGTCCTGGGTCTGGCTGTCACGGCCCAGTGCACGGAAGTGGCGCTTGACCGACTCCCATGCGCCGCGCGCGGTGATACCCATGCCCTTGTGGTCGTAGCCGACCGAACCACCGGAGGCGAACGCATCGCCCATCCAGAAGCCGTGCGCGATGGCCAGGCCGTTGGCGATGTCGGAGAAGGTCGCGGTGCCCTTGTCGGCGGCCACCACCAGGTACGGATCGTCCATGTCATGACGCACGACATCCACCGGCGGCACGATCTTGTTGTTGACGATGTTGTCGGTGATGTCCAGCAGGCCCTGGATGAACAGCTTGTAGCAGGCCACACCGTTGGCGAAGATCGCATCGCGATCGCCGTTCACCGGCGGCATCTTGGCGAAGAAGCCACCCTTCGCGCCGACCGGCACGATGACGGTGTTCTTGACCATCTGCGCCTTGACCAGGCCCAGCACTTCGGTACGGAAGTCTTCGCGACGATCCGACCAGCGCAGGCCGCCACGGGCGACGGCACCGAAGCGCAGGTGGGTACCTTCCACGCGCGGGCCATACACGAAGATTTCGCGGTACGGACGCGGCTTCGGCAGGTCCGGCACCAGGGCCGAATCGAACTTGAAGCTGATGACATGGCCGTGCTGGCCATTGGCATCGGTCTGGTAATAGCTGGTGCGCAGGGTTGCATCGATCACGCCCATGAAGGAACGCAGGATGCGGTCCTCGTCCAGGCTCGACACGCGGTCCATCAGCTTCAGCAGCGCTTCGCGCGCGGCCTGCATCTGCGCATCGCGGTCTCCCTTGCGGGCGTCGACCACGGTCTTGAGCACCTTAAGGGTGGCCTCGTCGCCGGCAGCCAGCACGTCGAGGTGGGCCTTCAGCTGGGCCTGGCCGGTGGCGATGTCTTCCTTGCTTTCATGACCGGTGGCCGGATCGAAGCGGGCTTCGAACAGTTCGACCAGCAGGCGTGCCAGCAGCGGGTAGCGGGTGAAGGTACCTTCGACGTACGCCTGCGAGAACGGCACGCCGGTCTGCAGCAGGTACTTGCAGTAGCCACGCAGCATGGCGACCTGGCGCCAGTGCAGGCCGGCAGCCAGCACCAGGCGGTTGAAGCCATCGTTCTCGGCATCGCCGTGCCACACGCGGGCAAAGGTCTCACCGAAGGCTTCGTCGACACTGGCCGCATCGATCGCACCAGCGGTCGATTCGACCTCGAAGTCCTGCACGTACACCGGCGCGTTGTCCACCGACAGGCGGTACGGACGCTCGGCGATCACGCGCAGGCCCATGTTTTCCATCATCGGCAGCGCGTCCGACAGCGGAATGTCATCCAGCTGGCGATACAGCTTCAGGCGCAGGCCATCGCCGGATTCGCGCGGCACGGCCTGCAGGCTCAGGCGCAGGTCGTCCGGGCCGGTCAGCGCGTCGAGCTGGCTGACATCGTTGGCGGCAACGGCGGTGCTGTTGTCTTCGATGTAACCGGCCGGCAGCGCCTTGCCGATACGCGCAGCGATGCGCAGGCCTTCGGCTTCGCCATGGCGGGTGACCAGCGCTTCGCGCAGATCGTCCTGCCAGTTGCGCAGCACCTGGGCCAGCTTCTGCTCCAGTTCGGCGGTATCGACGTCGAGCATTTCGCCCGGCTTCGGACGCACGATCAGGTGCACCTGGGCCAACGGCGATTCACCCAGCACCACCGAGCTGTCCACGTACTCGCCGTGCAGTGCTTCCTTGAGCATCGCTTCGATGCGCAGGCGCACGTCGGTGTTGAAACGCTCGCGCGGCAGGTAGACCAGCGCGGAAATGAAACGGCTGTACTTGTCGCGACGCAGGAACAGGCGGCTGCGCACACGCTCCTGCAGGCCCAGCACGCCCATCGCGGTGCGGAACAGTTCGTCCTCGCTGGACTGGAACAGTTCTTCGCGCGGCAGGGTTTCCAGGATGTGACGCAGGGCCTTGCCGCTATGGCTGGAGCCGGCCAGGCCGGACTGCTTCATCACGTGTTCGTAGCGCTGGCGCACCAGCGGGATCTCCCATGGGCGGCGGTTGTAGGCGCTGGAGGTGAACAGGCCGAGGAAGCGCTGTTCGCCGATGATCTTGCCCTTGGCGTCGAATTCCAGCACGCCGATGTAGTCCATGTAGCCGGCGCGGTGCACGCGCGAACGGGCATTGGTCTTGGTCAGGATCAGCGCGTCCTTCAACCCGGACGTGGTGTTCAGGCCTTGGGCGGCCAAGGTCTTGACCGGACGTGCGGCCGACTTGTCCTTGCCGCGCATCAGGCCCAGGCCGGTATCGTTCAGCGGCGCCAGCACGTCTTCCTTGCCCTGCTTCTCGACGCGGTACTCGCGGTAGCCGAAGAAGGTGAAGTGGTTGTCGGCGGCCCAGCGCAGGAATTCCTGTGCTTCCTTGCGCGAGGCAGCGTCGACGGGCAGCTGGCGGCTGCCGAGGTCGTCGGCCAGCGCCAGCGCCTTGTCCTGCATCGGCTGCCAGTCGCGCACGATGGCGCGCACTTCATCCAGCGCCTTGTTGATGGCCTGCTCGATGTCTGCCATGGCTTCGGCCGGCTGGCGGTCGATCTCCAGCAGCATCACCGATTCCAGCGGGCCCTCGCCGACCTTGGTCAGCTTGCCGGCCTTGTCACGGGTGAAATGCAGCACCGGGTGACCCAGCACATGCACGCCAACGCCATGCTCGGCCAGCGACATGGTCACGGTGTCGACCAGGAACGGCATGTCGTCGTTGATGATCTGCAGCACGGTGTGCGGCGATTCCCAACCGTTGGCCTTCACCGTCGGGTTGAAGACGCGGACGTTGGCCTTGCCGGACTTGCGGGCGCGGGCGAACTCCAGCGTTTCGGCGGCAAGCGCGGCCCATTCCTCAGCGCTGTGATGGGGGAACTCGTCGGCCTCCATGCGCTTGTAGAAGCTGGAGGCAAATGCCACTGCCTCGGCCTGAGCGGCCGCGGGGTAACGCTTGCGCAAGGCCGTGTACACCGGCTCCAGGGAGAAACCAGCGGTCACTGCGACCTCCGACTCAACTGGTTTGCTTTTGTTTTTCACGGTCTTGGCTGCGGTTTTTTGCGGTTTCATGGCAGAGCGGCGCGCTTGCTCAGTTGGGAAAATGAAATTGTAGCCCTACCGCACGAAAAGGCCTTGCTGCAGGACGGAATAACCAGATTCGGGTTTGCTGCGGTTTAGACGCCCTATTCAGTTCGCACCGGTATGGGCATCGCGGTCGCACAGCGTTGCCGACAGGATCGGCAAAACGTGTTACCGGAAGACACATGCGGCAACATCGGCGCGATTCCACAATCCTGAACTGGACGGTATAGTCCACCGCGTGAATCCGGCCTACCTTCCTGTCGCCCTCGACGCGCGTGATGAGCGCGTGTTCGATGCCGTGCGCGAACTGCTTGCCCAGCAGGGCATGCAGATGAGCATGGACGCGGTCGCCCAGCACGCCGGGTGTTCAAAGCAGACCCTGTACTCGCGCTACGGCAACAAGCAGGCCCTGCTGCGGCGGGTGATGCAGCGCCACGTCGGTCACGCGACCGGGGCCATGCTGCGTGCACTCCGCGGTGACGACCTGCGTGGCAGCCTGCTGCAGTTCGCCACCGACTTCCTGGAGCACTTCAACCAGCCCCACGTCGGTCAGGCCTGCCGCCTGATCGCCGCCGATGCAGCACAGTTTCCCGAAGAGGCGCGTACGCTGTACCGGCATGGCGCCGGCGCGCTGACGCTTCATCTTGCTGAATGGATTGAAACCGTTTGCAGTCGCGGTCTGCTGCGGCATGACGACCCGCACTTCATGGCCGAACTGCTGCTGAGCATGATCGCCGGTCAGGATTTCGACAAACAGCGCTTCCATACCCCCCATCGTGATGACGCTGCGTTGCGTCGGCGCTGGGCAGAGTTCTCCGTCGATGGCTTCCTGCGCGCGTTCGCGCCGCAGCCCTCGCCGGCCCCGTCTTCAAACCAACCCCGGAGTTCCTCCTGATGACCGCCCCACTCCGCACCCTTGCCTTGACGTGCGCCGTTGCTGTCGCCGTAGCTGCCTGCAAGAAGCCGGAACAGCCGACGCCCCCACCGCCGGAGGTGGGCGTGATCGACGCCAAGCCGCAGACCCTGCCGCTGCAGCGCGAGCTGGTCGGTCGCCTGTCGCCGTTCCGCAGCGCCGATGTGCGCGCCCGCGTACCTGGCGTGCTGCTCAAGCGCGTCTATCAGGAAGGCAGCGAGGTCAAGCAGGGCCAGACCCTGTTCCTGATCGATCCGGCACCGCTGCGCGCCTCGCTCAGCGCCTCCGAAGCCCAGCTGGCTTCGGCCCGCGCGACCTACGCCAACGCCAAGGTCGCCGCTGACCGCGCCCGTTCGCTGGCACCGCAGAAGTTCGTGTCCAAGGCCGACCTGGACAACGCCGAGTCGGCCGAGCGCACCGCGCTGGCCGCAGTCAAGCAGGCCGAAGCCTCGGTGACCAGCAGCCGCATCAGCCTGGGCTACACCAACGTCACCGCCCCGATCAGCGGCGTGGCCAACAAGCAGCAGGTGACCGAAGGCGCGCTGGTCGGCCAGGGCGATGTGACCCTGCTGACCACCGTGGACCAGCTCGACCCGCTGTACGTGAACTTCTCGCTGAGCGTGGATGAACTGACCCAGCTGCGTGCGCAGCAGGCCAAGGGCACGCTGGCCCTGTCCGGCGACGGCAAGGCCACGGTCAACGTCAAGCTGGCCGACGGCAGCACCTACAGCGAACCGGGCACGCTGGACTTCTCCTCGACCACGGTCGACCCGGCCACCGGCGCGGTGTCGCTGCGTGCGGTGCTGCCGAACCCGCAGAAGATCCTGCTGCCGGGCGCCTTCGTCAGCTTCCAGGCCAACCTGGGCGAGCGCAACAACGCCTACCTGGTGCCGCAGCAGGCGCTGCTGCGTGACACCACCGGCGGCTATGTGATGGTGGTCGGCGCCGACGGCAAGGTTGTCCGCAAGAACGTCAAGACCGACGGCGCGCAGAACGGCAACTGGCTGGTCAGCGAAGGCCTGGCCGCCGGTGACAAGGTGGTCGTCGCCGGCGTACAGAAGGTCAAGGAGGGTACGCCGGCCACGGCCAAGCCGTGGACCCCGGGCCAGGACGCCAACGGCAAGCCTGCCGCCGGCGCCGCTGCTCCGGGTGCCGCTGCTCCGGGCGCGGCTGCTGCGGCTCCGGCCGACGCCAAGGCACCGGCCAAGGCTGACCAGGCCGACAAGGCCGAGCCGGCCGCCACCGAATCGAACAAGCAGTAACGGGACCTTCCGTCATGCCTAAATTTTTCATTGAACATCCAGTCTTCGCCTGGGTGGTGGCGATCCTGATCTCGCTCAGCGGCGTGATCGCGATCCTCAACCTCGGCGTAGAGTCCTACCCCAACATCGCCCCGCCGCAGGTGACCGTCTCGGCCACCTACCCGGGCGCGAGCGCGGACACCACGGAGAAGTCGGTCACCCAGGTGATCGAGCAGCAGCTGACCGGTATCGATCACCTGCTGTACTTCAGCTCCTCGTCCGCGTCCAACGGCCGCGCCTCGATCACCCTGACCTTCGAGACCGGTACCGATCCGGACATCGCCCAGGTGCAGGTGCAGAACAAGGTCTCGCTGGCCACGCCGCGACTGCCTTCGGAAGTCACCCAGCAGGGCGTGGTGGTGGCCAAGGCCAACGCCGGCTTCCTGATGGTGGTGGCGCTGCAGTCCGATACGCCGACCATCAACCGTGACGCGCTGAACGACATCGTCGGTTCGCGCGTGCTCGACCAGGTCTCGCGCATCCCCGGCGTCGGCAGCACCCAGCAGTTCGGTTCCGAGTACGCCATGAACATCTGGCTCAACCCGGAAAAGATGCAGGGCTATGGCCTGTCGGCCAGCCAGGTGCTGGCGGCGGTACGTGCGCAGAACGTGCAGTTCGCCGCCGGTGCACTGGGCTCCGACCCGTCGCCGGAAGGCCAGCACTTCACCGCCACGGTATCGGCCGAAGGCCGCTTCAGCTCGCCGCAGGAGTTCGAGAACATCATCCTGCGGGCCAACGCTGATGGCTCGCGCGTACTGTTGAAGGACATCGCCCGCGTTGCCTTCGGTGCCAACAACTATGGCTTCGATACCCAGTACAACGGCAAGCCCACCGGCGCCTTCGCGATCCAGCTGCTGCCGGGCGCCAACGCCCTGAACGTGGCCGAGGCCGTGCGCGGCAAGATGGACGAGCTGCAGCCCAGCTTCCCGTCCGGCGTCACCTGGTTCTCGCCGTACGACAGCACCACCTTCGTCAAGATCTCGATCCAGGAAGTGGTCAAGACCCTGTTCGAAGCCGTGTTGCTGGTGTTCCTGGTGATGCTGATCTTCCTGCAGAACTTCCGCGCCACCCTGATCCCGACGCTGGTCATCCCGGTGGCGCTGCTGGGTACGTTCCTGGGCATGTGGATGATCGGCTTCACGATCAACCAGCTGACCCTGTTCGCGATGGTGCTGGCGATCGGCATCGTGGTCGATGACGCGATCGTGGTGATCGAGAACGTCGAACGCATCATGACCGAGGAAGGCCTGGCGCCGAAGCCGGCCACGCAGAAGGCGATGACCCAGATCACCGGCGCGGTGGTGGCGATCACCGTGGTGCTGGCGGCGGTGTTCATCCCCTCGGCCCTGCAGGGCGGTGCGGCCGGTGAGATCTACAAGCAGTTCGCCCTGACCATCGCCATCTCGATGGCGTTCTCGGCGTTCCTGGCACTGGGCTTCACCCCGGCGCTGTGCGCGACGTTCCTCAAGCCGACGCACAACGACAACCCGAACATCGTCTACCGCACCTTCAACAAGTACTACGACAAGATCAGCCACACCTACGTGGGCCACATCACCTCCGCGGTGCGCCATGCCCCACGCTGGATGATCCTGTTCGTGGTGCTGACCGCGCTGTGCGGCTTCCTGTTCACCCGCATGCCGGGCAGCTTCCTGCCTGAAGAAGACCAGGGCTATGCACTGGCGATCGTGCAGTTGCCGCCGGGCTCGACCAAGAGCCAGACCAACGAAGCGTTCGCACAGATGCGCGGCATCCTGGAAAAGCAGGATGGCTATGAAGGCATGCTGCAGGTGGCCGGCTTCAGCTTCGTCGGTTCCGGCGAGAACGTGGGCATGGGCTTCATCCGCCTGAAGCCGTGGGAAGAGCGCAAGTTCACTGCTCCGGAGTTCATCCAGAACATGAACGGCGCGTTCTACGGCATCAAGGAAGCGCAGATCTTCGTGGTCAACCTGCCGACCGTGCAGGGCCTTGGCCAGTTCGGTGGCTTCGACATGTGGCTGCAGGACCGTAGTGGTGCCGGTTACGAGCAGCTGACCCAGGCCCGCAACATCCTGCTCGGCCAGGCCGCGCAGAAGCCGGACCATCTGGTCGGCGTGCGTCCGAACGGCCTGGAAAACGCCCCGCAGCTGCAGCTGCACGTGGACCGCGTGCAGGCGCAGTCGATGGGCATGTCGGTGTCGGACGTGTACAGCACCATCCAGCTGATGCTGGCGCCGGTGTACGTCAACGACTTCTTCTACGAAGGCCGCATCAAGCGCGTGACCATGCAGGCCGATGGTCCGTACCGCACCGGCCAGGAATCGCTGAAGAGCTTCTACAGCCCGTCCAGCCTGACCACCAATGCCGATGGCACCAACGCGATGATCCCGCTGAGCACGGTGGTCAAGTCCGAATGGGTCTCGGCACCGCCGTCGCTGAGCCGCTACAACGGCTACTCGGCAATCAACATCGTCGGTTCGCAGGCACCGGGCACCAGCTCCGGTGAAGCGATGCAGACGATGGAAGGCATCGTCAACGACGACCTGCCGGCGGGCTTCGGCTACGACTGGTCCGGCCTGTCCTACCAGGAAATCCTGGCCGGCAACGCCGCGACGCTGCTGCTGGTGCTGTCCATCGTGGTGGTGTTCCTGTGCCTGGCCGCACTGTATGAAAGCTGGTCGATTCCGGTGGCGGTACTGCTGGTGGTACCGCTCGGCGTGCTGGGTGCACTCGCCCTGTCGATGATGGGCGGCCTGCCGAACGATCTGTTCTTCAAGATCGGCCTGATCACCGTGATCGGCCTGGCCGCGAAGAACGCGATCCTGATCGTGGAGTTCGCGGTGGAGCAGCGTGCGGCGGGCAAGACCCTGCGCGATGCCACCATCGAAGCGGCGCGCCTGCGATTCCGCCCGATCCTGATGACGTCCTTCGCGTTCATCATGGGCGTGATCCCGATGGCGATCTCCACCGGTGCCGGCGCCAACTCGCGTCACGCCATCGGCACCGGCGTGATCGGCGGCATGCTGTTCGCCACCCTGCTCGGCCTGCTGATGATCCCGGTGTTCTTCGTGGTCGTGCGGCGCATGCTGGGCGACAAGCTGGATGAACCGTCGAAGGAATTCCTCGGCCGCCAGCGTGATGCGGAAAGCGCCCACCGCCCGGATCGTTGATCTGTCGGTGAGTTGCTGAAATGAAAAAAGCCCCGGAGCGATCCGGGGCTTTTTTCTTTGCTGCTTTTGAATCCATGCCAACCAAGGTTGGCATCTACCAAAGCAGCGGCATGCCCGGTATTCGCCAACCTGGGCAGCGGCATGCCCGGTAGTCGCCAACCTGGGCAGCGGCATGCCCGGTAGTCGCCAACCTTGGTTGGCGCTTGCCAAGGCGACGTGTCAGCGCAGCAGCGCGATCACCACGCACACAGCCACGAGAATCAGCGCAGCCCACTGCATCGGCACGAAGAAGAAATGATGGCGCGCGGCCTCACCCTTCTGCCGGGGCACACGGTTCAGCCACAGGCCCAGCAGCATGTTCACTGCCGCACCGATGCCACCACCCAGCAGCACCTGCTGCAGCGGAATGTTGCCCTTGGGGCCGTCGTGCGGGAAGAAATACGCCAGCAACAGGATGCCTGCGATCGGCGTCACCGGCGTCATGAAGCCCCAGCCGCGGTAGATCATGCGGTATCTCCAGAAAAACGATCCGCATTACAGCAGCATGGATCCTGGCAGGCCAGAGGCGGGTACGCCACTTGGACACAACGCCATCCACGCGTGGCGTGGATCTACGGCCGCGCCGCCATTGCAGCGGCGCGGCCGTTGGTGATCAGCGCAGGCCGGTCTCGTTGCGGGCGATCACCAGGCGCTGGATCTCCGAGGTACCTTCGTAGATCTCGGTGATCTTGGCATCACGGAAGTAGCGCTCCAGCGGCATTTCCTTGGAATAGCCCATGCCGCCATGGATCTGCACGGCCTGGTGGGTGATCCACATCGCCGCTTCCGAAGCAGTCAGCTTGGCGATGGCCGCCTCGTTGCTGAAGCGCTTGCCCTCGCCCTTCACCCAGGCCGCACGCAGGGTCAGCAGCAGCGCCGCGTCCAGCTTGCACTTCATGTCGGCGATCTTCGCCTGGGTCATCTGGAAGGTACCGATGGCCGCACCGAAGGCCTTGCGATCCTTCACGTACTCCAGGGTCGCTTCATAGGCGGCACGCGCGATACCGATCGCCTGCGAGGCGATGCCGATGCGGCCAGCGTCAAGCACGCCCATGGCGATCTTGAAGCCCTCGCCTTCCAGGCCCAGCACGTCTTCCGGCTGCGCCACGTAGTCGTTGAACTCGATCTCGCAGGTGGCCGAGGCACGGATGCCCAGCTTCGGTTCGGTCTTGCCGCGACCGAAACCGGCCTTGTCGGTGTCGATCATGAACGCGGTGATGCCACGCGCGCCCTTGTCCGGCTCGCTCATCGCGAACAGCACGATGTACTTGGCCACCGGGCCGGAGGTGATCCAGCTCTTCTTGCCATTGATGACGTAGCTGCCGTCGGCCTGCTTGATCGCACGGCAACGCATCGCCGTGGCGTCCGAGCCCGACTGCGGCTCGGTCAGTGCGAATGCACCGATGGCCTCGCCCTCGGCGATGGCGCGCACGTATTTCTGCTTCTGCGCTTCGCTGCCATGGGTCAGGATGCCATTGCAGAACAGCGAATTGTTGACCGACATGATGGTCGAATGCGCAGCATCACCGGCGGCGACCTCCACCATCGCCAGCACGTACGCGATCGGGTCCATGCCTGCGCCACCATACTCGGACGGCACTTCGATGCCCATCAGGCCGTTCTCGCCCAGCAGGCGGATGTTGTCCAGCGGGAACTCGCCCGTACGGTCATGGTGCTCCGCACTCGGGGCGATCTTTTCCTGCGCGATGCGACGCGCCACGTCCTGCAGCATCAACTGCTCTTCGGTAAAGCTGAAATCCACAACACCCTCCCGGGTACATGATGTTATGGGCGCGCAGCGCGCGCCCAGGTGCCCCGATTGTACCGGGGCCGCGCATCGGCGGCTGACTGGCGGGGAGCTGCGACTTGACCACAAGGGGGACGGTCGGCGAATATATCTCTATATCGCGATAGCTAGATATTTATGGATCTGGAAGACTGGTCGACCCGCCTGAAGGTGTTCGCCGACGCTACCCGTGTGCGCCTGCTGGCGCTGCTGGAGCAGGAAGAGCTGACCGTGGCCGAACTCTCGGCCATCACCCGGCTGGCGCAGCCGCGGGTGTCCACTCATCTGGCGCGCCTGAAGGAAGCCGGCCTGGTGCGCGACCGCCGGGCGGGCGTGTCGGCCTATTACCGCTTCGACGAGGCCCAGCTGGACCCGGCGCAGCGTGCATTGTGGCATGCACTGAGCAACGGAAGCGACGACCCCTTGCTGCGCCAGGACGCTGAGCGGGTTGCTGCGGTGCTCGCCCACCGCGCTTCCGACCAGAACTGGGCCGACAGCGTGGCCGGTGACATGGAACGCCACTACTCTCCGGGGCGCACCTGGGAAGCGCTGGCGCGCACCGCGCTGCCGTTGCTGGAAACCGGCGACGTGCTGGATATCGCCTCCGGCGACGGTGTGCTGGCCGAACTGGTCGCTCCGCACGCCCGGCGTTACGTGTGCATCGACACCAGTGCGCGCGTGGTGGCCGCCGCCAGCGAACGCCTGCGTCGCCTGCCCAATGTGGAAGTGCGCGAGGGCGACATGCATGCCCTGCCCTTCAAGGACCGCAGCTTCGACCTGGTCGTGCTGATGCACGCGCTGACCTACGCCAGCAAGCCGGCGCAGGCCGTCACCGAGGCCGCGCGCGTGCTGCGCCCCGGCGGTCGCCTGCTGCTGTGCAGCCTGGCCCGCCACGAGCACAAGGCCGCGGTCGATGCCTATGGCCACGTCAACCTCGGCTTCAGCGACAAGGAACTGAAGAAGTTCGTCGACAAGGCCGGACTGCAGGTCTCCAACCTGGAAACGGTCACCCGCGAAAAGCGCCCGCCGCATTTCGAAGTGATTTCGCTGATCGCCAACAAGCCCTGAGGTCGACATGCCCGCCCTGCCCTGGCTGCACCCGGAACGTGTGGAATCGCTGCTCGCTGCCCTGCGTGATCGCATCCTGATCATCGACGGCGCGATGGGCACGATGATCCAGCGCCACGGCCTGCAGGAAGACGACTACCGGGGCGAGCGCTTCGCCGGCGGTTACGACCACACCCATGGCCCCGGCTGCGACCATGGCGGAACACCGGAAGGTCACGACCTGAAAGGCAACAACGATCTGTTGCTGCTGACCCGGCCGGAAGTCATCGCCGGCATCCACACCGCCTACCTGGAAGCAGGCGCGGACCTGGTGGAAACCAATACCTTCAACGCCACCTCGGTCAGCCAGGCCGACTACCACCTCGAACACCTGGTGTACGAGCTGAACAAGGCGGGCGCTGCCGTTGCCCGTGCCTGTTGTGATGCGGTGGCGGCGACCACGCCGGGCAAGCCGCGCTTCGTCATCGGTGTGCTCGGCCCGACCAGCCGCACCGCCTCGATCAGCCCGGACGTCAACGATCCCGGTTTCCGCAACACCAGTTTCGACGAGCTGCGCAGTACCTACCGCGAAGCCATCGATGGCCTGATCGATGGTGGCGCCGACACGATCATGGTCGAGACCATCTTCGATACGCTCAACGCCAAGGCCGCGCTGTATGCCATCGAGGAAGCCTTCGATGCACGTGGCGCGCGGCTGCCGATCATGATTTCCGGCACCATCACCGATGCCTCCGGGCGCACCCTGTCCGGGCAGACCGCCGAGGCCTTCCAGGCCTCGCTGGCGCATGCACGGCCGTTGTCGATCGGCCTGAACTGCGCGCTCGGCGCCGACGCGATGCGTCCACATGTGGAAACCCTGTCGCAGGTGTCGGACTGCTACGTCAGTGCCCATCCCAATGCGGGCCTGCCCAATGCGTTCGGCGAGTACGACGAAACACCCGAGGAAATGGCGGCCACCCTGCGCGGCTTTGCCGAAGATGGCCTGCTGAACCTGGTCGGCGGCTGCTGTGGCTCCACCCCGGACCACATCCGCGCGATCGCGCTGGCGGTGGCCGGTCTGCCGCCGCGCGCCCTGCCGGCCGCCCAGGTCCAGGCCGCATGAGCAGCACTGACACCGACATCCATCTTCCGCCCTGTTGCCGCTGAGCCGCCGCCCACCATGACACCTGTCCGCCCTACCCGCCTGTCCGGCCTGGAACCGCTGGTCATCACCCCGGACCTGCTGTTCGTCAACGTCGGTGAACGCACCAACGTCACCGGCAGTGCGCAGTTCCGCAAGCTGATCAAGGAAGGCCGTTACGAAGAAGCGGTGGACGTGGCCCGGCAGCAGGTGGCCAGCGGCGCACAGATCCTCGACGTCAACATGGACGAGGGCCTGATCGATTCGGAAGCGGCAATGACCCGCTACCTCAACCTGATCATGTCCGAGCCGGACATCGCCCGGATTCCGGTGATGGTCGATTCCTCCAAATGGAGCGTGATCGAGGCTGGCCTGAAGTGCCTGCAGGGCAAGAGCGTGGTCAATTCGATCTCGCTGAAGGAAGGCGAGGAGCTGTTCCGCGAGCATGCGCGCAAGGTGCTGCGCTATGGCGCCGCCGCGGTGGTGATGGCCTTCGATGAGGCCGGGCAGGCCGACACCTGCGCGCGCAAGGTCGAAATCTGCACCCGCGCCTATCGCCTGCTGGTCGATGAGATCGGTTTCCCGCCGCAGGACATCATCTTCGACCCGAACATCTTCGCCGTCGCCACCGGCATTGAAGAGCATGACAACTATGCGGTCGACTTCATCGAAGCCACCCGCATCATCAAGCAGACGCTGCCGCACTGCCATGTGTCCGGCGGCGTGTCGAATGTTTCGTTCTCGTTCCGTGGCAACGAGACCGTGCGCCAGGCGATCCACTCGGTGTTCCTGTACCACGCGATCGCCGCGGGCATGGACATGGGCATCGTCAACGCCGGCGCGATGCCGATCTACGACGAACTGGAACCGGACCTGCGCGAGCGGGTGGAAGACGTGATCCTCAACCGCCGCCGTGATGCCACCGAGCGCCTGCTTGAAATCGCCGAGCGCTACAAGGGCAGCAAGGGCGCGGCGAAGACCGAAGACCTGGCCTGGCGCGAGAAGCCGGTGGATGCGCGGTTGGCGCATGCGCTGGTGCACGGTCTGGACGCATGGGTGGAAGCCGATACCGAAGAAGCCCGGCAGCGTTCCAGCCGCCCGTTGGACGTGATCGAAGGCCCGCTGATGGATGGCATGAACGTGGTCGGCGATCTGTTCGGCGCCGGCAAGATGTTCCTGCCGCAGGTGGTGAAGTCGGCGCGGGTGATGAAGAAGGCGGTGGCCTACCTGCTGCCCTACATTGAAGCTGAGAAGGCACGCAGCGGCGACACCGCCCGCAGCAATGGCAGGATCATCATGGCCACGGTGAAGGGCGATGTGCACGACATCGGCAAGAACATCGTCGGCGTGGTCCTGGCCTGCAACAACTTCGAGGTGATCGATCTCGGTGTGATGGTACCGGCGCAGAAGATCCTGGATGCCGCACGCGAGCACCACGCCGACATCATCGGCCTGTCCGGCCTGATCACGCCGTCGCTGGAGGAAATGAGCCATGTCGCCCGTGAAATGCAGCGACAGGGCTTTGACCTGCCGCTGATGATCGGCGGTGCGACCACCTCGCGCGCGCACACCGCGTTGAAGATCGACCCGCATTACAAAGCGCCGACGGTCTGGGTGAAGGATGCCTCGCGCGCCGTGGGCGTGGCGCAGTCGCTGATCTCGCGCGAGCTGCGCGATGCGTTCGTCGCTGCCAACGAGGCGGACTATGCCGAGATCCGTACCCGCCATCGCAACCGCGGCGACGCCAAGCGCCTGGTCTCGCTGGAGCATGCACGCGGCCAGAAATTCAAGTGCGACTGGGAGGCGTACACGCCACCCGCACCGAAGCAGCCGGGTCTGCATGTATTCGATGACTACCCGCTGGCCGAACTGGTGCCCTACATTGACTGGACGCCGTTCTTCCAGGCGTGGGAACTGGCCGGTAAGTACCCGGCCATCCTCACCGATGAAATCGTCGGCACCCAGGCCAGCGAGCTTTACCAGGACGCGCGCGCGATGATGGACCGCATCGTCAACGAGAAGTGGCTGCAGGCCAAGGCCGTGTTCGGCCTGTGGCCCGCCAACAGCATCGGCGACGACGTACGCGTGCAGCATCCCGATGGCGAGACAACCCTGCACTTCCTGCGGCAACAGGTGGACAAGCCTGCCGAACGCCCGGATTTCTGCCTTGCCGATTTCATCGCCCCGATCGACAGCGGCAAGCAGGACTGGATCGGCGCTTTCGCGGTCACCGCAGGCATCGGTATCGACGCGCACGTGGCTCGTTTCGAGGCCGACCACGACGACTACAACGCGATCCTGTTGAAGGCGCTCGCCGACCGCTTTGCCGAAGCTCTGGCCGAACGCCTGCACCAGCGCGTACGCACCAGCTTCTGGGGTTACGACCATGCCGAAACACTCGACAACGAAGCGCTGATCGACGAGAAATATCGCGGCATCCGCCCCGCGCCCGGCTACCCCGCCTGCCCCGAACACAGTGAAAAGCGCCGATTGTTCGACCTGCTGGGCGCGGAAACCAACGCCGACATGCAGCTGACCGAGAGCTTCGCGATGCTGCCGACCGCGGCAGTGTCGGGCTATTACTTCAGCCACCCGCAGAGCCAGTATTTCGTGGTCGGCCGCCTCGGTCGCGAGCAGGTCATCGATTACGCACGCCGCAAGGGCGTGGACCGCGCGCAGGCCGAGCGCTGGCTGGCTTCGAACCTCGATTACGATCCGGAATGATGCCGTCGAGTCCGATACGTTGCATACGTGACCATCTGACGCATTCGACTAGTCCCTGCGAAGCGGTGTTATCGCCACGGGGCGCATCCATCACCCGTTGAGTCGCAATTGCGACGCCAATTGACGCGTGCAGCCAATGTTCCTGAACGCGATTGCTTCAGAAGCTCGAGATCGTCTCCATACGAGACAACGCTGTTTCATCCTGCCCGCTCCCCAGAGTGGATCCCTCATGCGACTCCTCCTGCTTCTGCTCACACTGTTGGCGTCCGCGTCTGCGGCAGCCGCGCCGCCTCCAGCGGCCTGGCCATCGAAGACCTTCTATCGCAGCGTCGACGTTGATGGACATCGCACCTTCTATCGGGAGGCCGGCGAACGCTCACGGCCCACCCTGCTTCTACTGCACGGCTATCCGTCGTCGTCGCATACGTACCGCGAACTCATTCCTCTCCTGTCCGGCCACTACCATGTGATCGCACCAGACTACCTTGGCTCCGGCCTGACAGACCATCCCGACCCTACCGACGAGAACTACACGTTCCAGCGCCTGGCACGGCACATCGCCGCGTTCACCGACGCGGTGGGATTGCAGCGTTACAGCCTGTACATGCAGGACTTCGGTGCACCAGTGGGCTTCCGCCTCATGCAACTGCAGCCCGAACGATTGCAGGCGCTGGTGGTGCAGAACGCCAATGCCTACCTGGACGGACTCACACCAGCACGGCTGCGCTTCTTCGAACAGGCACACCGTGACGCTTCCCCCGGCACCCTCCTGCAGCTGCATGGCCTGACCTCCGCTGAAGGCGTGATCAACCTGCAATACCTGCGGGACGTGAACGGCCACCCCGAGAAGATCAGCCCCGACGCATGGCAACACGATCTCAGAGGCCTGGCCAGCCAAGCCCAGCAACTGGCGCAGGTGCAACTTTTCCAGGACTACTGGAGCAATATAGAGGCCTATCCGGAATGGCAGGCATTCCTGCGTGCGCACCAACCTCCAGCGCTGGTGCTATGGGGCAAGCATGATCCCGCGTTCATCGCCGCCGGTGCACTGGCGTATCGCCGCGATCTACCCGACGCCGACATCAGCCTGATCGATGCGGGACATTTCGCCGTTGAGGAGCACGCCGTGCTGATCGCGCAACGGGTAGTCACCTTCCTTGGGCGGCTGGAGCAGCAGGGGCAGCTAGCGCCCGACTCCACCCAATGAGCACGCACCGCGTCCAGAACAGTACCGCATCAAACAACGACGCCGGGCATTGCCCGGCGTCGTTGTTGTGACTTTCCAGAGACTTACCAGACCAGGTCGTCTGGCACCTGGTACTGCGGGTCGGCGTAGGGATCATCCTCGGCCGGCGCATTCGGGTCGACCTTCAACGCCACCGACGCGGCAAACACCGCCTCGGACTGGGCCAGAACGTCGGCCGTCACCAGCAGGTAGCGACCGTTGAGCTGGACCACGCCCAGTTCGCCGGCGTTGAGTGCCTTGAGCTGCTCGGCGGTGACGTAGATGCGCTTGATCTTGCCGCCGTACGGGAAGTGGCGCGCGATATCAGCCGCTTCGGCATTCAGGCTCTTGTCCTTCAGCAGTTCTTCCAGCTTCACCTTGGCCTCGCGGCGCTGGCGTGCTTCTTCCTGCTTCAGGCGCTCGGTCTCGATGCGCTCTTCCTTTTCGCGCTGCGCACGGATCGCGTAGGCCTTGGCCAGATCCATTTCCTCAGCGGTACGCGGCTTGCGCGGGCCCTGCCCCTGCCCCTGGCCCTGCCCCTGCCCCTGGCCCTGGCCCTGGCCCTGCCCCTGGCCCTGGCCCTGGCCCTGACCACGCTGCTGGCCGGGCTTGCCCGGACCACCATTGCCATGCGCCCGCCGCTCGCCAGGCTTGTGTTCGCCCTTGCCTGCGTGCTGCGGCTTTCCATTGCCAGCGCCACCCTTGCCCTGCGGGCGGCCATCACGGCGGGGGCCATCATTCTTGCGCTCGGGCTTAGGCGCGGGCTTGAAGCCCAGGCCCATCAGCTGGTCGCGGAGGGTATCGCTCATAGGATATGGATCAGTAGTGCGGCGGCGGCGGTTCGCTCGCCGGATCAGAAGAATTCAATGCATTGCGGACCTTGCCCAGGTCCTCCAGCAGCACGCGCAGGATGCCGGCATTGCGGCTGCCTTCCATACGCGCGTCTGCCAGCGCATCGCTCAGTTCGGCCAGCGCGTGTTCCTGGAAGGACACGCGCATCTCCAGTTCGACCAGGCGCGCTTCCAGCGCCTGCTCGCGTTCGGTCGGCACTTCAGACATGCAGCGAACGTCCCCGGCCTATGCCGTAATACGCAAGGCCAGCGGCCTCGACTTCGGCCGGCTCGTACAGATTGCGGCCATCAAACACCACCGCATCCTTCAGCCGCTCGCGCAGCATCTGGAAATCGGGGCTGCGGAACTGCTTCCACTCGGTCACCACCACCAACGCATCGGCGCCCTGCAGCGCGTCGTCGGCGCTGTCACAGAACACCAGATCGTCGCGCTCGCCGAAGATCCGCTGCGATTCATGCATCGCCTCCGGATCGTAGGCACGCACCGTTGCACCGGCTTCCCACAACTGGGCCAGCAGGCGGCGGCTGGAGGCCTCGCGCATGTCGTCGGTATTCGGCTTGAACGCCAGGCCCCACATGGCAAACGTCCTGCCGCGCACACCCTCGTCTTCGCCCTTGTCATAGTGCCGCTGGATCAGGGCGAACAGGTGCCCCTTCTGCGATTCATTGACCGCCTCCACTGCGTTCAGCAGCTTCGGCTCAAGGCCGGCCTGCTGCGCGGTGCGGGCCAGGGCCTGCACATCCTTGGGGAAACACGAACCGCCGTAACCCGCACCCGGATAGATGAAGTGCCAGCCGATGCGCGGGTCCGAACCGATGCCCTGGCGGACCTGCTCGACGTCGGCGCCCACGCGCTCGGCAATGTTGGCGATTTCATTCATGAACGAAATCTTGGTTGCCAGCATTGCATTGGCGGCGTACTTGGTCAGCTCGGCCGAACGCACGTCCATCTCCACCACGCGATCGTGGTTGCGATTGAACGGTGCATACAGGCGACGCATCACGGCGACCGACTCGGCGCTGGTCGCACCGATGATGATGCGGTCAGGCCGCATGCAGTCGGCAACGGCGTCGCCCTCCTTCAGGAATTCGGGATTGGACACCACATCGAAGGCGATATCCGCGCCACGCGCTGCCAGTTCCTCGGCAATGGCCGCACGGACCTTGTCGGCGGTGCCCACCGGCACCGTCGACTTGTTGACCACCACCGTCGGCACCGAGATGTACCGGCCGATGGTGCGGGCCACGGCCAGCACGTACTGCAGGTCGGCGCTGCCATCCTCGTCCGGCGGCGTGCCCACGGCGATGAACACCACCTGGCCGTGGCCGATGGCGGTCGCCGCGTCGGTGGTGAACGCCAGCCGCGACGCGGCGTGGTTGGCCTTCACCATCGGCTCCAGGCCGGGCTCGTAGATCGGGATGATGCCCCGGTTGAGGCCATCCACCTTGGCCTGGTCGATATCGACGCAGACCACTTGGTGGCCGACGTCGGCCAGGCAGGTGCCGGTCACCAGGCCTACATAGCCCGTACCAAAAATCGCAACGCGCATATCCGTACTGACTCCGTGGTGGCTTACGGCAGAACGCCCAGCAGCTCGACGTCGAAGGTCAGGGTGGCGTTCGGACCGATCGGACCACCCGGGGTGCCGTTCTCGCCGTATGCCAGTTCACCCGGAATCCAGAAGCGGTACTTCGAGCCGACCGGCATCAGGGCCACGCCCTCGGTCCAGCCCTTGATGACCTGGTCCAGACCGAACTCGGCCGGACCACGGCCTGCGGAACTGTCGAACACGGTGCCGTTGAGCAGCTTGCCTTCGTAGTTCACGCGCACCTTGCTGGACGGCAACGGACGCTCGCCGCTGCCCGGACGGATCACCTGGTACTGCAGGCCCGACGGGGTGGTCACCACGCCCGGCTGGGTCTTGTTCTTGGCCAGGAACGCATTGCCTTCCTGACGGTTGGTCTGCGCGGCCTGTGCGGCCTTGGCCTGCATTTCGGCCTGCTTGGCGCCCATGAACGCCTGGATGGTGGCAGTGGCGTCAGCTTCGGTCATCTTCGGCTGGCCCTTGCTCAGGCCAGTGTTGATCGCGTCAAACAGCGAGGCGGTATCGATATCGTCCTTCAGCTGTGCCAGCGACGGCCCGACCGAATAGGCGCCGATCATCTGTGCGACCTTGACCCGGTCGACCTTCGCCGGCTGCGAGCCCGGCGCAACGCCCGGCACCTGCTGGCCGCTGCGGGCCATCACGACCTGGCGCAGGGCGGCATCGGTGGCCTTGGCCTGTTCCTGGGTGATCTGCGGCTGCAGGCCTTCGAAGGAACGTTCCACGGCAGTGCGCAGCGCGGCCGCATCGATTTCATCGGCGATCGGCGCGAACGACTTGGCCACATCCAGACCAATGGCGTAGCCGAGCTTCTGCTTGGGGGAATTCAAGGGTGCGGTCTCCTTGGCGGCCGAGGGAGCGGCCGGTTGTTGCGACAGGGCGACACCGGAGGTGCCCATCGCCAGAATCAGAACCGACGCCGCGGCGCCGCGCATTCCCATTTTCATTCGCTGCATTCCTGGAAGTGACTGGACGCCGACGTCGGCGCGAAAACACGTATTGTCGCACGCATGCCGTCGATGTCGAGGCATCCATGCCGGCATTCAATGTGCAGCTGGTGCTGCAAGCGCCTTGTCGATGGCCGCTTTCAGCTGCGGATCATCCGGGGTGACCTTGCTGGCGAACTGGGCAATTACCCTGCCATCGCGCCCGACCAGATACTTGTGGAAATTCCAGGCGGGCGCCACACCGGTGGCGGCGGTCAAGCGCTGATACAGCGGCGTAGCCTGCGCGCCGGTCACGTGCACCTTTTCGAACATCGGGAACTTCACACCATAAGTAAGTGTGCAGAAATCCTGGATCTGCTTTTCGTCACCGGGCTCCTGTCCCTTGAAATCGTTGGACGGGAAGCCGAGCACTGCAAATCCCTTGCCGGCGTACTGCTTCTGCAGCGCTTCCAGGCCTTCGTACTGCGGGGTATAGCCGCACTTGCTTGCGGTATTGACCACCAGCAGCACCTGGCCGTGGTAACGCTGCTGCAGGTTGACCTGCTGCTTGCCCGCCAGCGGCCGATACGACAGATCCAGCAGATCGGCGGCGAACGCGCCGGCCGACGTGGCCAGGCCTGCGGCCAGCAGGGTCAACAGGGACAGGCCGCGAAGGCGGCGAGAGGAGGCAGTCGACAAGGGCATGGGAGACGTTCCGCGGTAGCCGTTCCAGGGGTCCGGCCGTGGCCGGCCGGGAATCGGCCGAACTATAGCACCGGGGTCTGCCCCCCTCTGGAGCACAGGCGCTGTTGCGCTTTGCGCGGCGTGGCGGAAGTCGCCGGAAACGCGTCTCCGTCCTCAGCTGATGACATAGCATGGACATGACTGAATGGGAGATTGGCCGAGAACAGCCTTCCGAAATTTAGCTTTTTCAATGAAAATCAAATGGTTGAATAATTATTTCGGTGCCATGACCACCCCTGCCATCAGTTGGGTAGGGGCAGGACTTGCACACAGGCGTGCCGGTGTTATAGTTGCATACAACACCAGTCACCTGAGACAGGGGGGAACCATGAACACCCGGATGCGTCGCAGCCTTACCGCCCCCGCGGTCACCGCGGTATCAACCCTGTTCGTCCTGGTCTGGCTGGCCATGCCGGCCCCACCGGCCGCGTCCTCCCCCGCCCTCTCCGAAGACAGTACGCAGGACGCAGCAGTACCCCCGGCAGGGAATGCCGCTCCCTCCCCCTCCCCCCCGCGTCGGCTGCACAGCTCCCTGTCCATGC
Organism: Stenotrophomonas sp. SbOxS2; assembly: GCF_013416715.1. Lineage (NCBI taxonomy): Bacteria > Pseudomonadati > Pseudomonadota > Gammaproteobacteria > Lysobacterales > Lysobacteraceae > Stenotrophomonas > Stenotrophomonas sp. SbOxS2. The sequence continues at coordinate 586,522 of NZ_JAAVXD010000005.1, read as the reverse complement.
CGTATTTCTCGTTCGCACAGCCGCTGACCCCACGGAGCTGAATATGAGCGACATCCAGTGGAGCGACGGCGCTCCCATCTACCGCCAGCTGAAGGAACGCGTCATCGCCATGATGCTTGACGGAATCCTCAAGCCGGGCGATGCCCTTCCCTCGGTGCGCCAGGTGGCCGCCGATTACCAGCTCAACCCCATCACCGTTTCGCGCGCTTACCAGGAGCTGGCCGATGAAGGCCTGGTCGAGAAGCGCCGCGGGCTGGGCATGTTCATGACCGAACAGGCGGCCACGCAGCTGCGCAGCAGCGAGCGCGAACGCTTCCTCAATGAAGAATGGCCGGCCGTACTGGAACGGATCCAGCGACTGGGCCTGAGTCTCGACGAATTGTTGCCCCAGGGGAAATTCTGATGAATGCCAGTCCCACTACCGCTGTGCCAAGCGACGCTGTCATTACCGCCCGTGGCCTTCGCAAGGCCTACAAGAACACGCTCGCGCTCGACAACGCCAGCTTCTCCATTCCGGCAGGCCGCATCATCGGCCTGATCGGCCCCAATGGTGCCGGCAAGACCACCGCGCTGAAGGCGGTGCTCGGCCTGACCTCGGTGGAAGGCGAGCTGAGCGTGCTCGGCCGAGACCCGCGTGCGCACCGCGACGATCTGATGAACGACATCTGCTTCATCGCCGATGTCGCCGTGCTGCCGCGCTGGCTGAAGGTGCGTGAGGCGATCGACTTCGTCGCCGGCGTGCACCCGCGCTTTGATCGTGCCCGCTGCGAGCGCTTTTTGGCCAACACCAAGCTGCAGCCCAAGCAGCGCGTGCGCGAGCTGTCCAAGGGCATGATCGTGCAGCTGCACCTGGCCCTGGTGATGGCCATCGACGCCAAGGTGCTGGTGCTGGACGAACCCACGCTCGGCCTGGACATCCTGTACCGCAAGGAGTTCTACCAGCGCCTGCTGGAAGACTACTTCGACGAGCAGAAGACCATCATCGTCACCACCCACCAGGTGGAAGAGATCGAGCACATCCTCACCGACGTGATGTTCATCCGCGACGGCCGCATCGTGCTCAATGCGGAAATGGATGAGGTCGGCGAGCGCTATACCGAGCTGCTGGTCGGCGCCGACCAGCTTGAAACTGCCCGCGCACTGAAGCCCATCGACGAGCGCAGCCAGGCCTTCGGCAAGACCGTCCTGCTGTTCGACGGGGTGCCACGCAGCCAGCTGGCCAGCCTGGGTGAAACCCGCAACGCCGGCCTTGCCGATCTGTTCGTCGCTGTCATGAAGGGGACCTACGCATGAATGCCGTCAATCATCCCGTCAGTCCGGCCGGCACCCTGCGCTGGCTGCTCAAGCGCGAATACTGGGAAAACCGTGGTGGTTTCCTGTATGCCCCGGTGATCGCCGGCATCGTTTCGCTGCTGATGAGCGGCATCGGCATCGGCCTGGGCCTGTTCGCCCTGCATCGTGCCGCGCGCGATGGCGGCCTGCACATCGACGGCGAGAGCGTGAACATCAACGGTCTGGATCTGGCCGTGCTGACCCGCGACATCAGCGCCAAGGACATGGCCGACCTGGGCAACGGCCTGGACCTGGCGATGGTACTGACCTCGTCCTGGCCGCTGATCGTGCTCGCGTTCGTGGTGTTCTTCTACTGCCTGGGCGCGCTGTATGACGACCGCCGCGACCGCAGCATCCTGTTCTGGAAATCGCTGCCGCTGTCGGATACCCAGACCGTGCTGTCCAAGGTGTTCAGTGCACTGATCGTCGCACCGCTGATCGCCATCATCGCGTCCAGCCTGACCCTGCTCGTGTTCATGCTGGTGCTGTGCCTGGTGGTGGTCTCGCACGGCGGTGACGCGATGCAGCTGATCGTCGGCCCGGCCAACCCGATGAGCCTGGTGCTGGGCATGTTCGTGTCCATCCCGGTGTACGCCCTGTGGGCGCTGCCTACTGCCGGCTGGCTGCTGCTGTGCTCGGCCTGGGCCAAGAGCAAGCCGTTCCTGTGGGCGGTCATGCTGCCGCTGTTCGCCGGCATCATCGTCAGCACCACCAAGCTGATGCACCTGTTCGACCTGACCACCGGCTGGTTCTGGCAGCACATCGTCGGTCGCCTGCTGTTGGGTGCGATGCCGGGGATGGACCTGCTGTACCGCGCCGGTGGCGGCGAATCCAGGCAGGATCTGGACTCGATCGTGGCGCTGATGGCGCCCGCCGCGCAGCTGAAGTCGCTGGCAATGCCCGGCCTGTGGATCGGCGCGGCCTTCGGCGTGGTCTTCATCTTCATCGCCATCCGCCTGCGCAAGCGCGCCGGCGAAATCTGATCTTCAACCTGGAGGCACCACCCATGCGTTCCTTGATTGCCTGTACTGCGCTGTTGCTGTTGCCCTTGTCGGCGCTGGCCGCCGATGCACCGAACTGCAAGTACTCCGCGCCGCGCGCGCTGAAGATCGACACGGCCGGCGCCAAGGCGGTGGTGTTTGAGATCAACCAGCATGACCTGAAGGTGGTCGCCAGCGCGGGTGGCGGCCAGCTCGACGGCCGCGCGTGCGCGTCCAACAAGGACTGGCTGGATCAGTTGGTATTGGACCAGCGGCGCGTGGGCGACAAGCTGGTGGTGAGCCTGCGCCGCGACAGCCGCGACGCGCTGTCGATGGGCAACAGCTATGCCTGGCTGGACATCCGTGGCAGCGTGCCGGACAACCTGCCGCTGCAGTTCAAGATCGGCTCCGGTGATGGCAGCATCGAGAACGCGCAGTCGCTGAGCATGGACGTGGGCTCCGGTGATGGCATCGCCCGCGGCACCCGTGGCAGCGTGCATGCCGCCGTGGGTTCGGGCGACCTGGACGTCGATGGCGCCGCATCGTTCAACCTGCTCTCGCTCGGTTCGGGCGACGTCAACGCCCGCAACATCGGCGGTGATGCCAGCGTCGGCACCGTCGGCTCCGGTGACCTGAAGGTGACCGACGTGCGTGGCAACGCACGGCTGGATACCGTCGGCTCCGGCGACATCGGCTTCAAGCAGGTGCAGGGCAACGTCGAGATCGGCGTGGTCGGCTCCGGCAATGTCGAGATCGAGCAGGTCGGCGGCAATGTCCGTGTGCGCAGCCACGGCTCGGGCGACATCGATGTCGATGGCGTGCGCGGCAATCTCACCGTCGAGCACAGCGGCAGCGGCGACGTCCAGCATCGCAGTGTGGCCGGCACCGTCACCCTGCCCCGCGGCAAGTAACGCCCAACCATCCGATTCGAGGGGAATGCCATGAACCTGCTGCGCCTGCTGCCTGCTGCCCTGCTGTGCCTGCCGCTGATCGCCTGTGGCGGCGCCTCCAGCCCCGACAAGACCGCCGGCAAGGCGGTGGCCGAGACCGCCGGGGGCGTCGGCCAGACCGTCAAGGAAGCGATGGACGACGCCCGCAAGGAAATCGCCGAGGGCAACATCAAGATCTCCGCCGACAACCAGCCGCGCGCGGAGATCACCCCGCAGGGACAGCTGTTGATCGGCGGCAAGCAGGTGACGCTGGACGATGGCCAGCGCCGCCAGCTGATCGATTACCGCGGCCACGTGGTGGCGGTGGCGATGAACGGCATGGATGTGGGCCTGGCGGGCGCCAAGCTCGGCGCCAACGCTGCCGGGGAAGCACTGAAGGGCATCTTCAGCGGCGACAGCGAAGGCATCGAAAAGCGGATCAACGCCGAGGCCGCCAAGATCGAAGCGCAGGCCAAGCGCATCTGCGACCGCATGCCGGCCCTGCTGGCCAGCCAGCAGGCGCTGGCGGCCTCGCTGCCGGCGTTCAAGCCCTACGCCACGATGGACCAGAGCGATGTGGACGACTGCGGCAAGGACACCGTCGTCAACCGCTGACCCTGTGACAGATCAGCGCACCCGGCCGGCAGCGCGCAGGCGTTGCCGGCTGCTGCGCCCCAGCGGGCTTACAATGGCGGCCCCGGATGCACTTCATTGAACCGCCATGAAAAAGCTGTTTCTGCTGCTGGCCGCCCTGCTCTGCCTGGGCCTGGTCGGCTGTGACCAGGATTACCGCAACCACCGCGCCGAGCGCGGCAAACCGAAGATCTCGGTCAGCGAAAGCATCGTGACCGTGCGTCGCCAGCCGGCGCCGAACATCATCATCCTGCCCGACGGGCAGATGAAGATCGACGAGATCCTGATCCCGCTCAACGCCGAGCAGAAGCAGATGCTGCAGACGATGTTCGGAAAGCTGCAGGTGCTGCGCCAGAACACGTTGGTGGCCGCCCCGGCCGATCCCAACATGCAGCCGGTGAAGATCGTGCCACCGGAAGGCATGGAGGTGATTCCGCCGGACCTGGTGCAGACCATTCCCGAGTTCAAGGATTACACCGAGACCTTCGGCAACATCGTCGCCGACCGTCGCTGAAACGAGAACGCCGCCCTCCCGGGCGGCGTTTACGTTTGTAGGGCCGAGCATAGGCTCGGCTCTACAGAGTGCAGATTGCAGATCAGCCGCCGGCACCACCGCCACCGGCCTGGATGCCACCGGCGGTCAACGCGGCCGGGTCCAGCAGCCGGCGCAGCTCGGCTTCGGCCAGGCCACTGTCTTCCAGCGCCACGTCCAGCACCGGTCGCTGTTCCTTGTAGGCACGCTTGGCGATCGCTGCGGCTTTCTCGTAGCCGATGATCGGGTTCAGTGCGGTCACCAGGATCGGATTGCGTGCCAGCGCTTCGGCCACACGGTCTTCGCGCACCTTCAGGCCGGCAATGGCGCTGTCGGCCAGCAGGGTCGACACATTGGCCAGCAGGCCGATGCCATCGAGCAGGTTCACCGCGATCAGCGGCAGCGTCACATTGAGCTGGAAATTGCCGGTCTGGCCGGCCACGGTGATCGCCGTGTGGTGGCCGATCACCTGCGCGCAGGCCATCACCGTCGCCTCCGGAATCACCGGATTGACCTTGCCCGGCATGATCGAGGACCCCGGCTGCAGCGCAGGCAGTTCGATCTCGCCCAGGCCCGCCAGCGGACCGGCATTCATCCAGCGCAGGTCGTTGGCGATCTTGATCAGGGCCACCGCCAGCGCATTGAGCTGGCCCGACAGTTCCACCGCATCATCCTGCGCGGCCAAGCCTTCGAACTTGTTCTCGGCACTGTCGAACTTGAAGCCGGTCTGCTGCTTCAGCGCCTTGGCCACCTGCGCACCAAAGCGCGGGTCGGCATTGATGCCGGTGCCGATGGCGGTACCGCCCAGCGGCAGGCGGCGCACGCGCTTCAGGCTGTCCTCGATGCGCTCCTGTGCCGAGGCCAGCTGCGCCGACCACGCACCAAATTCCTGCTCGAAGGTCAGCGGCATCGCGTCCATCAGGTGGGTGCGGCCGGTCTTGACCACCTTGCGCAGGCTGCGGCCCTTCTTGTCCAGCGTCCTGCGCAGGTGCACCAGCGCCGGCAGCAGCTGCTCATGGGTGGCCAGCACGGCCGACACGCGCAGCGCCGTCGGAATCACGTCGTTGGAGCTCTGCCCCTGGTTGACGTGATCGTTCGGGTGCACGGTGGTCTTGCCTGCCTTGCCGGCACGGTTGGCCAGCGTGGCGATGACCTCGTTGGCATTCATGTTCGAGGAAGTGCCCGAGCCGGTCTGGTAGACGTCGATCGGGAACTGCGCGTCCCACGTGCCGTCAGCCACTTCGGCGGCGGCAGACTGGATGGCCTTGGCTACGGTCTTGGGCAAGTGGCCCAGCTCGGCGTTGACGCCGGCGGCGGCTCCCTTGACCAGGCCCAGTGCACGGATGAAGCCGCGCGGCATGCGCTGGCCCGACACCGGGAAATTCTGTACAGCGCGCTGGGTCTGCGCGCCCCACAGGGCGTCGGCAGGCACCTGCAGCTCGCCCATGCTGTCGTGCTCGATCCGGAAACCCTTGGGGGCGCTCTTGCTTGCAGCTTTGCTCATTGCATCAACTCCGCACTACTTCGGTTGGGGAAAGGGAAGCGGCGGCTGGCAGGGTGTCGCTTCCCGGGCTGGCGGCTGCGACAACGATACTCCCTTGTCCGCAGCGTGGGATGGCGAGGACGGGCCAGATCGTTTCATCCGAAGGGCCGATTGAACGGGTAGCGCCGGGCCGCGCCCGGCGAGCGCGCAGCGCGGCCATCCTCCGCCGGGCATGGCCCGGCGCTACCAAGCATGCGATGGCCACGCGTCGTAGAATATGGCCCCCGCCGCTCGTCCCAGCCCTGCCGACATGTCCGAATCCGCCCTGCTCGCCCTGTCCCCGCTCGATGGCCGCTATGCCGGCAAGGTCGACGCCCTGCGCCCGATCTTCTCCGAGTACGGCCTGATCAAGGCCCGTGTCACGGTCGAAGTGGAGTGGCTGCTGGCCCTGGCCGCCGAGCCGGGCATCGTCGAGCTGGCCGCATTCTCCGATGCTGTCATCGCCCGCCTGCGTGCACTGGCCAGCGGCTTCAGCCCGGCCCAGGCCGCGCGCGTGAAGGAAATCGAGCGCACCACCAACCATGACGTCAAGGCGGTGGAGTACTTCATCAAGGAACAGCTGAAGGACGATGCCGAGCTGGCCCCGGCGCTGGAATTCGTGCATTTCGCCTGCACCAGCGAAGACATCAACAACCTCAGCTACGGCCTGATGCTGGAACAGGCCCGTTGCGACGTGCTGCTGCCGACCCTGGACGGCGTCGCCGACGCACTGCGCACGCTGGCCCACGCCCAGGCGGGCCAGCCGATGCTGTCGCGCACCCACGGCCAGACCGCCTCGCCGACCACCCTGGGCAAGGAGCTGGCCAACGTGGTCGCCCGCCTGGAGCGCCAGCGCCGGCAGATTGCCGCAGTCGAACTGACCGGCAAGATCAACGGCGCGGTCGGCAACTACAACGCACACGTCGCCAGCTACCCGGACGTGGACTGGCCGGCCTTCGCCGAGCGCTTCGTCACCGGCCTGGGCCTGGTGTTCAACCCGTACACCACGCAGATCGAGCCGCACGACAACATCGCCGAAATCGGTGATGCCGCCCGTCGCGCCAACATCATCCTGATCGACCTGGCCCGCGACATCTGGGGCTACGTCTCGCTGGGCTACTTCAAGCAGCGCCTGAAGGAAGGCGAAGTCGGTTCGTCGACGATGCCGCACAAGGTCAACCCGATCGATTTCGAGAACGCCGAAGGCAACTTCGGCATCGCCAACGCGCTGTTCGAGCATTTCAGCGCGAAGCTGCCGATCAGCCGCTGGCAGCGCGACCTGACCGATTCCACCGTGCTGCGCGCGCTGGGCACCGCATTCGGCCACAGCCAGGTGGCGCTGGATTCGCTGGCCAAGGGCCTGGGCAAGCTGGAAGTGAACCCGCAGCGCCTCGACGCCGATCTGGATGCGGCCTGGGAAGTGCTGGCCGAAGCCGTGCAGACGGTGATGCGCCGCCATGGCCTGCCGAATCCGTACGAGCAGCTGAAGGCACTGACCCGTGGCCAGGGCATCACGGCAGAGTCGATGCGCACGTTCGTGCAGGGGCTGGAACTGCCGGCCGATGCCAAGCAGCGTCTGCTGGAGATGACCCCGGGCAGCTATACCGGCCTGGCGGAGTCGCTGGCGAAGAAGATCTAAGGGGTTTCCTTGCGGCGGCGGCCGCGGGCGCTGCCTGCGGCAGGCAACTGCAACTGCAACTGCAACGTCAAAGGCGGCTCTGGGTTTTTGCCGTGCTTGGCGGGGCGGGTTGGATTCGCGGGGGACGCCGTGAATCCGTCCGTGGAGGCTTGGCAGCCGCATCCATGCGGCTGACACCCCCGCGAACCCAACCCGCCCCACCTCTGACAGTTGTCCGGTGACGGATCGAAGAGCATTGGGTTGTCGGGACGGAATTTGAAAGAGGGACGCGGCTTCGCCGCGTCCCTCTTTCGTTTTGGTTTTTGGGGTCTTTGTAGAGCCGAGCCCATGCTCGGCTGCTTGTTCCAACAGCAAGCCGAGCGTGGGCTCGGCTCTACAGATGCACGAGCAAGCGCAGCGCGCGACCCGCTCTTGCCTTTGATTTTCTTCCATTCCGTGGCGGGCCACGCAGGAAACTGTCAGGGGCCGGGCGGGTGGGCTGCGCGGGGGTGTCCGCGGCATGGATGCCGCGGCCAAGCTTACAGGGACGTACTTGCAGCGTCCCCTGCATGGCCCACCCGCCCGGCCAAGCCCATGAAGCCGGTCGACTAACAGTCGACCCTACCAAGATGTCGCCACGAGGGGCTCAGCCGTTGGCCGGAACCCCGCGACAAACCACCGCACGTGCGCAATCCCAACGAACGTCGGACAATGGAGGCCTTGGCGGCCCGCCACGCCGCCCCTCCCGCTTTCCGCTGCAAGGAACTCCCCCATGGCCGCCCGCAAGTCCACCTCCCCCCTGATCGAAGTCACCGCCCGTCGTGGCCAGCCGCTGGGCATGTCCCCGGCCGTGTTCCTGCGCGATTTCTGGCAGAAACGCCCGCTGTTGATCCGCAACGCCTTTCCCGACTTCCAGACCCCGGTACAGCCGGAAGACCTGGCCGGCCTGGCCTGCGAAGAGGGCGTGCTGGCCCGCCTGATCGAGCACGACAAGGCCCAGGACAGCTGGCGCGTGCGCAGCGGCCCGTTCCAGGAAGACATCTTCCCCGCCCTGCCCGACCACGACTGGACCCTGCTGGTGCAGGACGTGGACAAGTGGGACAAGGACGTGCGCGCCCTGATCGAACACTTCAGCTTCCTGCCGCGCTGGCGCATGGACGATGTGATGATCAGCTTCGCCGCTACCGGTGGCTCGGTCGGCGCCCATGTCGACCAGTACGACGTGTTCCTGCTGCAGGCCCACGGCCACCGCCGCTGGCAGATCGATGCCAGCGAATCGATCAAGGGCAAGCGCCCGCCGCTGGGCTTCCGCCCCGACGTGGAACTGAAGCTGCTGGAAGTGTTCAAGCCGACCCACGACTGGGTGCTGGCGCCGGGCGACATGCTGTACCTGCCGCCGAACGTGCCGCATCACGGCGTCGCTGAAGACCCGTGCCTGACGTTCTCGTTCGGCATGCGTGCACCGTCCTCGGCCGAGCTGATCAGTGATTATCTGGACACGTTGATCGCCGACGCCGACGAGAACATCCGCTACCAGGACGCTGACCTGAAGGCACCGGCCGACCCGAACGAGATCGACACCGTGGCGATGGCGCGGGTGATCACCGCGCTCAACGCCATTCGCATGAATGACCCGGACAAGCTGGGTGACTGGTTCGGCCGCTTCATCACCACCTACCGCGCCGCCGGCGAGGTGATGGCCCACCAGGCCGCGCCACCGCAGGAAGAAGTGCTCGAGGCCCTGCAGTCGGGCCTGCTGCTGCAGCGTCACCCGTGGGCGCGCCTGGCCTGGCGCCGGGCCAAGCGCGGCGCCAGCCTGTATGTCAGCGGCCAGGACTTCGCCCTGCCGGTCAAGGACGCGCAGCGCCTGGCCGGTGCGGAGCAGCTCGACGCTGCCGCCTACCGCGGCCTGTCCGACAAGGGCCGCACAGTACTCCAGCAGCTGCTGGTCGGCGGTGTGTTCCAGCTGATCGATCCGAACGAGGTGTATGCCGACGAGGAGGAAGCGGTGCTGGGTGAGGTGATCGAGGGCCGCGAGCAGGTCGAGGTCATCGACGCTGACGCCATGTCCGATGACGTCCATCTGGTGACCGTGCACGATGACGGCATTGAAGTGATCGTCAACTTCGACGACCACGACGAAGACGACAGCGACCCCAGCCACGCCTGAGCCATGAGCCCACTGCGGGTCCAGCAGGTACGCCATGCCGAGGCCCACGTCGCCATCCACGACGTGCGCCAACGGGTGTTCGTGCAGGAACAGGGCATCGACGCCGCACTCGAGCGCGATGCCCTGGACCCGGTCTGCGCCCACGTGCTGGCGCTGGATGCCGACGGGCAACCGGTCGGCACCGGGCGGCTGGCGCCGGATGGTCGCATCGGCCGCATGGCGGTCTTGGCTGCGTATCGCGGCCACGGCGTTGGCGAGGCCCTGCTGGAGGCGCTGGTACAGGCCGGGCGCCAGCTCGGCCTGGCCGAGCTGCACCTGCATGCGCAGCTGCCGGCCCGCGACTTCTACGCCCGCCAGGGCTTCCTGCCGGAAGGCCCGGAATTCGAAGAAGCCGGCATCGGCCACCAGCAGATGCGGCGCCGGCTGCAAGCCGTTTCCGCCATCGACAGCCGTGCTGAAGCGGTGGCGATCACCACGGCAATCATCCACCGCGCACGCCGCCGGCTGTGGCTGCACAGCCGGCAGCTGGACCCCGGCCTGCTGGATGCGCCACCGGTGCAGGCGGCCCTGCGCCGCTTCGTCACCGCCCGCCACGACAAGCAGTTGCGGGTGATCGTGCATGACGCGGCCGCCATCGCCAGCGCCGGTGCGCCACTGCTGGCGCTGTTCCAGCGCCTTCCCAGTGTGATCCAGTTCCGCGAGGTGGCCGATCCGATCGATCGCGCCCTGGCCTCGGCCTGTCTGCTCAACGATGCAGGCGACTTCTACTTTCGTCTCATCGGTCATCGCCTCGACGGCGAATCCGCAATCGCGCTGCCGGCACGTTCGCAGCCGTTCGAGCAGCAATTGCAGCGTGTCTGGGACCGTTCGCGCGAATGCAGCGAATTGCGCGCACTCGGCATCTGACCGCGACCGGTGCGCTCAACCTGTCTGGGACCGACACCGGGGGACGCCCGATGCCCTCGTCGCTGCCCCTTCGTGTCCGGATGGGGGTACAATTTGGCCGTTTGAACGCGCCCGTGCATGGCTATTCATCTTCGTGCCGGGTCCTTCTGAAGCCATACCCCACAAAGCGAATCAGCACCCTCCATCGTGGACAATCAACTGAAGCAGTTTGCGCAATCTTCGCAACTCGCCGGCGGCAACGCCTCCTATGTCGAGGACCTGTACGAGCAGTACCTGGTCTCCCCGGATAGTGTCGATCCCAAATGGAAAACCTACTTCGACGGCTTCAAGGGCCGCGAAGCAGGCGACATTCCGCACTCGGCCGTCATTTCCCACATCGCGGACGCGGCCAAGGATGCGCTGAAAGCAGGCACCGGCACCGGTGCAGGCGATGAGCGCGAGCGCAATGTCGGTCGCCTGATCACCGCCTACCGTTCGCGTGGTCATCTGGACGCCCGCCTGGACCCGCTGGGCCTGGCCGCTCCGGTCAACACCCCGGACCTGGGCCTGCCCTTCCACAACCTGTCCGATGCTGACCTCAACAGCGAGTTCAGCACCGGCGGCGTGGGCGGTCAGCCGCGCATGAAGCTGCGTGACCTGCTGGCGCGCCTGAAGGCGACCTACACCGGTTCGATCGGTGCGGAGTTCATGCACATCTCCGAGGTCGAGCAGCGCCAGTGGATCTACAAGAAGCTGGAACTGGCCGGTGGCAACTACCAGCTGGACGCTGACACCCAGCGCCGTACGCTGGAGCGCCTGACCGCCGCCGAAGGCCTCGAGCGCTACCTGCACACCAAGTACGTCGGCCAGAAGCGCTTCTCGCTGGAAGGCGGCGACTCGCTGATCCCGATGATGGACACCATCATCCGCAGCGCCGGCAAGGATGGCGTCAAGGACGTGGTGGTGGGCATGGCCCACCGTGGCCGCCTGAACGTGCTGGTCAACACCCTCGGCAAGAACCCGCGCAAGCTGTTCGACGAATTCGAAGGCAAGTTCGAGCACGACGAGCACGCCTCGGCCGGCGACGTGAAGTACCACATGGGCTTCTCCGCCGACGTCGCCACTGAAGGTGGCCCAGTCCACCTGGCGCTGGCGTTCAATCCGTCGCACCTGGAAATCGCCGACCCGGTAGTTGCCGGTTCCGTGCGTTCGCGCCAGGAACGCCGCAAGGACACCGCGCGCAAGCAGGTGATGCCGATCCTGATCCACGGCGACGCGGCCTTCTCCGGCCAGGGCGTGGTCATGGAGCTGTTCCAGATGTCGCAGGCCCGCGGCTTCGCCGTCGGCGGCACCGTGCACATCGTGGTCAACAACCAGGTTGGCTTCACCACCTCCAATCCGCTGGATACGCGCTCCACGCGCTATGCCACCGACGTGGCGAAGATGATCGCCGCGCCGGTGCTGCACGTGAACGGCGATGATCCGGAAGCGGTGGTGTTCGCCGCGCAGCTGGCGTTCGAGTTCCGCCAGAAGTTCGCCAAGGACGTGGTCATCGACCTGATGTGCTACCGCCGTTGGGGCCACAACGAGGCCGACGAGCCGGCGATCACCCAGCCGCTGATGTACCAGGTGATCCGCAAGCACGCCACAACCCGCGAGATGTACGCCGAGCAGCTGGAAAAGGCTGGCGTGATCGCCGCCGGTGCCGGCAAGGCGATGGTCGATGCGTACCGTGAGAAGCTCGATGCCGGTGAAGTGACCACCGAGCTGGCCAAGGTCGAAAAGACCCCGCCGACCAGCCCGCTGTTCGTTGATTGGCCCAAGCTGCTGGAAGGCAAGCTGTCCGACCCGGTGTCGACGAAGGTCGACAAGGACAAGCTGGTCGCGCTGGCCAAGCTGATCAACACCGTGCCCGAAGAAGTGCAGCTGCACTCGCGCGTGTCCAAGGTGTACGACGACCGCCGCAAGATGGCTGCCGGCGAGATCCCGGGCGACTGGGGCTTTGCCGAGAACCTGGCCTACGCCACCCTGCTGGATGAAGGCAGTGCCCTGCGCCTGGTCGGCCAGGACGTCGGCCGCGGTACGTTCACCCACCGCCACGCGATCCTGCACGACCAGAAGACCGACAACTACTACCTGCCGCTGCGGCAGCTGGTGGATTCGCCGGAGAAGGCCACCATCATCGATTCGCTGCTCAGCGAAGAAGCCGTGATGGCCTATGAGTACGGTTTCTCGACCACCGATCCGAACACCCTGTGCATCTGGGAAGGCCAGTTCGGCGACTTCGCCAACGGCGCCCAGGTGGTGATCGATCAGTTCATCGCCGCCGGTGAAGCAAAGTGGGGCCGTATTTCCGGCCTGACCCTGCTGCTGCCGCACGGTTATGAAGGTCAGGGTCCGGAACACAGCTCGGCGCGCCTGGAGCGCTTCCTGCAGCTGTGCGCGCTGGAGAACATGCTGGTGGTGGTGCCGTCGACCCCGGCGCAGGCCTTCCACATGCTGCGTCGCCAGCAGCACCTCACCACCCGCAAGCCGCTGGTGGTGATGTCGCCGAAGTCGCTGCTGCGCCACAAGCTGGCCGTGTCGACCCTGGACGAGCTGGCCAATGGCGAATTCCAGCACCTGATCGGCGATGCCAATGCAGATGCCAAGAAGGTCAAGCGCGTGGTGCTGTGCTCGGGCAAGGTCTACTACGACCTGCTGGAAGACCAGACCAAGCGTGGCCAGGACGACGTGGCGATCATCCGCGTGGAGCAGCTGTATCCGTTCCCGCGTGCGCTGCTGGCTGCCGAACTGAAGAAGTACGGCAAGGCCACCGACGTGGTGTGGACGCAGGAAGAGCCGCAGAACCAGGGGGCGTGGTACCAGATCCGCCACCACCTGCAGTTCTGCCTGGCCGATGGCCAGAGCCTGCACTACGCCGGTCGCGCACGTTCGGCTTCGCCGGCTGCCGGTCACATGGCTGACCACGTCCGCGAACAGCAGCAGCTGGTCGCCGATGCACTGGTCAACCCGTTCAACGACTCGTTCGCTGAATAACTCTCCCCCTATTTAGAAGACAAACCAGGAAGCTCCCGCATGGCCACCGAAGTCAAAGCCCCGGTACTGCCCGAATCCGTCGCCGACGGCACCATCGCCACCTGGCACAAGAAGGTGGGCGACGCCGTCAAGCGCGACGAAAACCTGCTTGACCTGGAAACCGACAAGGTCGTCCTGGAAGTGCCGTCGCCGGTCGATGGCGTGATCAAGGAAATCAAGTTCAAGGAAGGCGACACCGTCACTTCCAGCCAGGTCGTGGCGATCATCGAAGAAGGCGCCGTGGCCGCTGCCCCGGCTCCGGCTGCCGAAGAAAAGAAGGCTGAGGCCGCTCCGGCCGCTGCTGCTCCGGCCGCTGCCGCTGCTCCGGCCCCGGCTGCCAAGTCGGCTGCCGATGCACTGCCGCCGGGCGCCCGTTTCAGCGCCATCACCGAAGGCGTGAATCCGGCCGACGTCGATGGCACCGGCCGTCGTGGCGCCGTCACCAAGGAAGACATCGTCAACTTCGCCCGCAACGGCGGTGCCGGCAAGGCCGGTGGCGCACGTCCGGAAGAACGCGTGCCGATGACCCGCATCCGCAAGCGCATCGCCGAGCGCCTGATGGAGTCGAAGAACTCCACCGCCATGCTGACCACCTTCAACGAAGTCGACCTGTCCAAGGTGTCGGCGGCGCGCAAGGAACTGCAGGACGAGTTCGTCAAGGCACACGGCATCAAGCTCGGCTTCATGAGCTTCTTCGTGAAGGCCGCCGCCAACGCGCTGCAGCGCTTCCCGCTGGTCAATGCCTCGATCGACGGCGACGACATCATCTACCACGGCTACTCGGACATCTCGATCGCCGTGTCGACCGAGAAGGGCCTGGTCACGCCGGTGCTGCGCAACGTCGAGCGCATGTCGTTCGCCGACATCGAAAAGACCATCGCCGACTACGCCAAGAAGGCCCGTGACGGCAAGCTGAGCCTGGAAGAACTGCAGGGCGGCACCTTCACCGTGACCAACGGCGGCACCTTCGGTTCGCTGCTGTCGACCCCGATCATCAACCCGCCGCAGAGCGCCATCCTCGGCATGCATGCCATCAAGGAGCGTCCGATCGCCCAGAACGGCCAGGTCGTGATCGCGCCGATGATGTACCTGGCGCTGTCCTACGATCACCGCATCATCGACGGCAAGGACTCGGTGCAGTTCCTGGTGGACATCAAGAACCAGCTGGAAAACCCGGGCCGCATGCTGTTCGGCCTGTAAGAGACCTCCCGCCCCTCCGCGCCTGCGCGGAGGGGTTCTGGTAATGCAACAAGGACTATTTCAATGGCTGAACAATTCGACGTCGTCGTCATCGGTGCCGGCCCGGCCGGTTACCACGCTGCCATCCGCGCGGCCCAGCTTGGCCTGAAGACCGCCTGCATCGACGCAGCGCTGGGCAAGGACGGCAAGCCGGCCCTGGGTGGCACCTGCCTGCGCGTGGGCTGCATCCCGTCCAAGGCGCTGCTGGATTCCTCGCGCCAGTTCTGGAACATGGGCCACATCTTTGGCGACCACGGCATCAGCTTCAAGGATGCCAAGATGGACGTCGAGGCGATGGTTGGCCGCAAGGACAAGATCGTCAAGCAGTTCACCGGCGGCATCGCCATGCTGTTCAAGGCCAACAAGGTCGCCGCCTATTACGGCTTCGGCGAACTGCAGCCGGGCAACGTGGTCAAGGTCACCCAGCATGACGGTTCGGTCGTCGAGCTGAAGGGCACCAACGTCATCATCGCCGCCGGTTCGGATTCGATCGAACTGCCGTTCGCCAAGTTCGACGGCGAGACCATCGTCGACAACGTCGGCGGCCTGGACTTCACCGAAGTGCCGGCGCGCCTGGCCGTGATCGGCGCCGGTGTGATCGGCCTGGAGCTGGGCAGCGTGTGGAAGCGCCTGGGTTCGGAAGTGACCATCCTGGAAGCGCTGCCGGACTTCCTGGCGGCGGCTGATACCGAAGTGGCCAAGACCGCCGCCAAGGAATTCAAGAAGCAGGGCCTGGACATCCGCCTGGGTGCCAAGGTCTCCAAGGCCGAAGTGACCGGCAAGGGCAAGAAGAAGGAAGTCGCCCTGACCTACACCGACGCCGAAGGCGAGAAGTCGCTGGTGGTGGACAAGCTGCTGGTGGCCGTCGGCCGTCGCGCCGCCACCAAGGGCCTGCTGGCCGAAGGTACCGGCGTCAAGATCAACGAGCGTGGCCAGATCGAAGTCGACGCGCACTGCCACACCGGCGTGAATGGCGTCTGGGCGGTGGGTGACTGCGTGCGCGGCCCGATGCTGGCACACAAGGGCTTCGAGGAAGGCATCGCGGTTGCCGAACTGATCGCCGGCCTGCCCGGCCACGTCAACTTCGACACCATTCCGTGGGTCATCTACACCGAGCCGGAGCTGGCCTGGGTCGGCAAGACCGAGCAGCAGCTGAAGGCCGAGGGCATCCCGTACAAGGCCGGCAGCTTCCCGTTCGCCGCCAACGGCCGTGCCGTGGCGATGATCGAGCCGGCAGGCTTCGTGAAGGTTCTGGCCCACGCCGAAACCGATCGCATCCTGGGCATGCACCTGGTCGGCGCCAACGTGTCCGAGCTGGTGCACGAAGGCGTTCTGACCATGGAGTTCAGCGGTTCGGCCGACGACCTGGCGCGCATCTGCCACGCCCACCCGTCGCTGTCGGAAGTGGTGCACGACGCGGCAATGGCCGTGAGCAAGCGCGCGATCCACAAGGCGAACTGATCGTTCGCGGGTAGTGCCGGCCGCTGGCCGGCATCCCCGGATGCTGAAACCCCGCCTCGGCGGGGTTTTTTGTTGCACGATGACTGCGGAGCAAGGGCGGAGCCCATTGGCACTCGGCGCGTGGCAGGCAAACAGTGTCACCCTCGCCCTCACACGGGCGTCGACCTCCAGTGCGGTAGGCTCACCCCTGAGGTCGCGTTGCATCGCCAAGCCACGGATGCGCGACAGGTGGTGCTCCCGCACCTGCTCGTGGGGCTGCTCAGACAGTGGAGATTTCCATGGAAAACGAACGAATCGAGACCCGCGGCGAAGATGGCCGCAGAGTATTGGTGTTCAAGTTCTGGCCGCAGTTCGACGCGACGATTCTTCCCGGCGCACGCCTGGCCGAAGGCCTGCCGAGATACGCGCTGGCAAACGGCAATTCCGTCACCTTCAACGGTGTGGATTTCGAAATCGCCGCGACCGGCGAAGAGCTGGTCCGGTCGCTGGCTATTGGCCGACCGCCCTCGGGCTGAGTCGTGCGTCGTCCGGGTCCTGGCGCGTGCCGGGACTGCCTGCACCCATCGCGGGTCGCGCATCAACGCTGCGGCGGTGCAGTTTCCCGGTCCGTAGTGTCCGGCTTCGGCGGATCGTCACAGATACGGTGCTGGGCGATCACCTCACCCACCTTCCATTCCTTCACCACCCGGCAGCTCTCCTTGCCGGCGTCCTTGTCGGTCGCCTTGGCTTCCGTCTTGCCGGCAGGGTGCTGACGCTCAAGGTAGGCCGACGTCGGTTGCCTGGCCCAGGCCGGCGCCGCCATCAGCAGCGCCAGCATCGCGATGAGCAGCGGCCTCATGCCGTCACCGCGCCGCGGCCACCGCCGAGCAGGCGTGCCGGCAGCATGAACAGCGCGCGCAGGAAGGCGAACAGCGCCGAGAACGTGATGCCGACCAACCGGAACGGCAGGCTCAGCAGCCATACGAACGGCCAGGCGATCAAGGCGAGGATCGCCAACGGCCAGCACAGCACGAACAACAGGCACCACACACCGAGCGCGAACAAGGTCTTCATCACAGGCTCCCTCGGCGGCACCCCGCCGCCTGCCATCACCTTGGCGCCCTGCCCCGGCCCGGGCAAACGGTTTGCGATGAAACCCGGCTGGGGGCGACGAAACCGGTCGATCTGCGCCCTGCCTCTGCCCGGTAGCGCCGGGCCATGCCCGGCGGGTTGCATGAGTGTGCGGACCAAGGTCCGCACCCACCGAGGAGGTCCGCACCCGCCATTACACCGGCACTGCCCCCGGACGACCGTGGCTCACCTGGAACCGGGCGGCAGTGCGAACTTCCGCATCGCGCCGCAGCACGCTGTCGGCGAAGCGCAGTTCCGCGTCCACGGTCTGCCGGTTCAACTGCAGCTTCCACCAGCCACGCCGGTCACCATCGAAGTACCGGATGTGCGGATTCTGCGGGATCGACGGGCCGTAATACGGGCCATACGGGGTGTCATCGCCACCGCTGCTGATCGCCGGGGCGATGAACTCGGTGGCGATCACCGCTGCATCCCCGGCATCGAAATCCAGCTTCAGGTCATTGACGAACGTGGAGTGCCAGTCGCCGCCCAGTACGATGGCGTTGCCCTGCCCACCGGCCTGCATCGCCTGCAGCAGGCGCTTGCGGGCGGCCGGGTAGCCATCCCAGGCGTCGTTCCAGAAACGTTCGCGCGGCGTGCCCTGCTCCAACCGCAACTGCGCCATCAACAGCTGCTGCACCACCACGTTCCAGCGCGTTCCCGCCGCAGCCGCCATCGACTGCGCGAACCAGGCCTCCTGCCCCACCCCGAGCATGCTCATGCGCGGGTCCAGCGCCGCCTCGCAGCGCGCCGATTCGCCGACGCCACAGGGATTGGCGGGACGGAACTGACGGCAATCCAGCAGCGTCAGCTGGGCCAGGTCGCCGTAGCGCAGGCGACGGTGCACGCGCAGGCCACCGTTGCCGGTGGGCGTACTGCGCATCGGCAGGTGTTCGTAGAACGCGCGATACGCCGCGGCGCGACGGACGATGAAGTCCTCGGTCGGTACGTCGCTCTTTTCCGGATGGATGCCGGAATAGTCGTTCTGCACTTCGTGGTCGTCCCAGATCACCGCGAAGGCGTGTGCGGCGTGCGCGGCCTGCAGGTCCGGGTCGAGCTTGTACAACGCGTACTGGTCGCGATAACGCTCCAGGCTGAGGGTTTCACCGCTGAAGCGCTGTGCATCCAGGGTGCTGCCACGCGCGTTCTGCAACGGGCTGTATTCGTACAGGTAGTCACCGGCATGCAGCACCAGATCAACATCGCTGCGGGCGATATCCGCCAGTACCGGGTAGTAGCCGCTGTTCCAGGCCTGGCAGGTGCACAGCGCCAGCCGCAGCTGCTGCAGCTGCGCATCCGGCAGCGGCGCGGTGCGGAAATGCCCGACCGCACTCTCCTCGCCGCCGTCGCAGGCGAATCGATAGTAGTAATCGCGCCCTGGACGCAGGCCGGTCACTTCCACGTGCACCGAATGGGCCAGCTCCGGCACGGCCGCCGCCACGCCACGCTGCACCAGCCGGCGCATCGACGGATCTTCGGCAACGAACCAACGCACCGGGATCGCCCGCGACGGCATGCCACCGCCGTTGAGGGGATCCGGTGCAAGACGCGTCCACAGCACCGCGCCCTGCGGATCCGGATCACCTGCGGCGATGCCGAGGGTGAACGGATCGCGCCCCAGTCGCGGCCGCGGACCGGTGGCGGCGACGCCGGGCATGGCCGCCAGTGCGATCGCCGCTCCGGTCCCCTGCCAGGCCAGGCGCAGCAGACGACGGCGGGTTTCCGGATCGGCGATGTGCTTCATCAGAAGCGCACGGTTGCGGTGGCCATCACCTGCCGCGGCGCACCGACCTGCATGGTCGCCAGGCTGCGGGTGGGATCAGCGGCGTAGGTACCGTTGGTGTTGATGGTTGCCAGATACTGCTTGTCGGCCAGGTTGGTCAGGTTCAGTGCCAGGGTCAGGTTCTGCGCCGGGCCGAGCTTGCCCATGTCATAGGCCACCGACGCATTGATCAGCCAGTAGCTCGGCACGGAGACGTCATTGGTGTAGGTCACGTAGCGCTTGCCGACGTGGTTGGCGGCCAGGCGCAGGTCCCACGGGCCCGGCGTCCACGCCAGGGTGCTGGCGAACATCCATTCCGGCGTGTCGACCGTCTTCTTGCCGCGGGTCGGCACCACGCCGTTGTTGACGTAGTCGTTGTCGTAGCTGCTGTCATTCCACGACAGCGCATTGGACCAGCTCAGGTCGCGCATCGGCTTCAGCTGCAGGGTCGCCTCGGCACCGCGGCTGGTTACCGAACCCACGTTGGAATACAGCGCCGGGCAACCCAGGATGCCAACGCACTGGGCGATGGCCAGCAGGCGGTTGTCGAACTTGACGTCGTAGACCGCGACCGAGGCTTCATAGCCCTGGCCGTAGCCGCGCCAGCCCAGTTCGATGGTGCGCGACTGTTCCGGCTTCAGGTCCTTGGCGCTGGCATCGAACGCCACCTGCGGGACATTGAACGGACTGCCCACGCCCAGCGCATAGGCCGCGATGTTCTTCGCATAGGAGCCGAAGATTTCATTGCGCTCGTCCAGCTTGAAGTTGAAGCCGGCCTGCGGCAGCAGCCCCTTCTTCGCGGTCAGGCTGCTGTTGCTGGCGTAGCTGCCCAGCGGCGTGCGCACGCTGGTGCGGGTGTTGGGCGACTTGGCGCCGATGTCGATGGTCAGGCGGTCATCGAACAGGCGGAAGCGGTCCTGCACGTAGAACTGGCGGGTGATGGTGGTGTAGCGCTGGTGCCACACGCGCTGGTCCGGATTGCGCAGGAAGAAGTCGTCGGTGATCGGCCCATCGATGTAGTAGAAGTTGCGCTGCACGCTGTGGCCGTTGTCTTCGTACCAGAGGCCTGCTTCCAGCTCATGGCCCGCCACGTTCCAGGTGAACGCCGAGGTCACGCCGGTGCGGTCGATCGCATATTCGGTGGTGCGGATCGAGATCGGAATCTCGCGGCTGGTGCCCGGGTTGGACGGATTGGACGGGCTGAACCAGTGGCCCTGGCCGCGGTTGCTGTGGTTGTAGACATTGACCTTCAGGCGCATCGTCTCGTTGAGGCCGAAGTCACCGGCGATGCTGGAGACATCATCGTTGCGCAGGCCGTGACCCGAGTAGTACGCATCCCACGGGCTGTTGACGCCGCCGCTGTACTGGCCACGCGCAGCGGCCAGGGCACGGTTCCAGTCCGGCGCATAGTTGTCCCAGTTCCAGCCCAGGCGATCGATCATCTCCAGCGACAGGTCCTGGTAATCGGCTTCAACCCGGCGCGAGGCGTTGAACAGCGCGGTGATGCGGCTGTCGACGCCGAAGTTGTAGGTCGCCTTGCCGTTGAACTGCTTGAGTTCGTGCGAGCCCTTGCCCTTCCACTTGTCGCTCTCCGAATATGCACCGGACAGGTAGGCGGCGAAGCCCTGGTGTTCGCCGGTTTCCAGGCGGGCATAGCTGCGGCGCGCGCTGTCGCTGCCCAGGCTCTGCGCCAGCACGACACCGTATTCGGTGGAGGGATCGATGGAATAGAACTGGAACACGCCGCCCAGGTTGCTGGTCGACGGCGTGCCCAGCGCGCCGATACCGGTGGAGACCTCGGCGCCGCCCAGGTTCTCGCTGATCACCGCGCGGCTGATGTGCAGGCCGTTGCTGTTGCCATAGCTCATGTTGCCCAGCGGGATGCCATCGAGCGTGTAGCCCAGGCGGTTCTGGTTGAAGCCGCGCAGGCTGATGCTGGTGGACCACTCGTAGGCACCGGTGGCATCGGCTGATTCGAAATGCACGCCCGGCTTGCTGGCCAGCAGCTTCAGCGGGTTGGCGCCGGGTGGCAGCACCTTCATGTCCTCGGCCGTCACGCGCTGGACCTGGCGTGCCTCGCCGCGGCCGATCACCGAGACCGAATCCAGGGTAGTGGCCGACTGTGCGTCGACGGCAGGAGCGGTTTCAGCGGCGGCCAGCGAAGGCAGTGAGGCACAGACCAGCAGGGCCAGCAGATTGCGGCGAAGCGGAGCATGGCAAGACATGGGGATTCCTTGGGCGCGCTGGACGCCGAAGGGCGGCGTCAAAAGAGCAGCAGCGGCGGAATCGTAGAAGCGTTGCGTTACATGTCATTTACACGCCACGTACGGATTTTTGGCGATCCGGACGGAGAACATGAGGTCGCGGGCCCGAACGAAAAGAGCCGAGCGTGGGCTTGGCTCTCCAGGGCGCGCCGGAATCGTCGGTTATTCGAACGAACCGACCGAGTCGTGGGCCAGGTTGTCGAAACGGGTGTACTCGCCGAAGAACTTCAGCTTGCACGAGCCGGTGGGGCCACCACGGTGCTTGCCGATGATGATCTCGGCCAGGCCCTTGTCCGGCGAATTTTCCTTGTTGTAGTAATCGTCGCGGTAGATGAAGACGATCATGTCCGCATCCTGCTCGATTGCGCCCGATTCGCGAAGGTCGGCCATCACCGGGCGCTTGTCGGTACGTGTTTCCAGCGAGCGGTTGAGCTGGGACAGCGCGATGACCGGCACGTGCAGTTCCTTGGCCAGGCCTTTCAGCGAACGCGAGATCTCGGAGATTTCGGTCGCGCGGTTCTCGCTGTTGCCCGGCACGCTCATCAGCTGCAGGTAGTCGATCACGATCAGGCCCAAGTCGTGCTCGCGCTTGAGGCGGCGGCACTTGGAACGCAGGATCTCCGGCGACACGCCCGGCGTATCGTCGATGAAGATCTTGGTTTCCTTCAGCATCTTGATCGCACCGGTCACCCGGCTCCAGTCCTCGTCCTCCAGCTGGCCGGTACGCAGGCGCTGCGCGTTGATGCGGCCATTGGAGGAGATCAGGCGCATCGCCAGCTGCGATGCGGACATTTCCATCGAGAACACCGCCACGCCCTTCTTCGACTTGATCGCCGCGTACTCGGCGATGTTCAGGGCGAAGGTGGTCTTGCCCATCGCAGGACGTGCGGCAAGGATGATCAGGTCGGTCGGCTGCAGGCCGGCGGTCATCGCATCGAAATCGGTGTAGCCGGTCGGCAGGCCGGTGATGTTGCCGCCATTCTCGAAGCGGTTGCGCAGCTCTTCGAACGCGTCCTTCAACGCGCCGGGCATGGCCACGAAGTCGGTACGGCCGCGCGCGCCCTGTTCGGCAATCGCGAACACGCTCTTTTCCGCAGCGGACAGCAGCTCGCTGCTGTCGCGGCCCTCGGGCTGGAAACCATCGTTGACGATGTCGGTGCCGACCTGGATCAGCTGCCGCAGCACCGCCTTGTCGCGCACGATCTCGGCATAGGCCACGATGTTGGCCGCCGACGGCGTGGTGCTGGCCAGTTCGATCAGATAGGCGCCATCGCCCACCAGCTCCATCTTGCCCTGCGATTCGAACCATTCGCCCAGGGTCACCGCATCGAACGGACGCTCGCGCTCGGACAACTCGCGGATCGCCCGGTAGATCATCTGGTGGTCGCGGCGGTAGAAGTCACCCTCGGTCAACTGATCGTTGACCCGGTCGTAGGCGTCCGGTGCCAGCATCAGGCCGCCCAGCACCGCCTGTTCGGCCTCCACCGAGTGCGGCGGCACGCGCAACTGGTCGATACGCGATTCATCGCGATCGCGATCGAAGCCATCGCCGCGCTCTCTGCGGTTGGAACGGAAGCCGGAACGGGCGGACATGCTGCGGTGTTTCCTGCGAAAGGGGCCAGACCAGTGTAGGCATGCGCCGACCCCGGCGGCCATGGACAAATCTGTGGATAAGCCGTGGAAGAACGGGGGATATCCGCCTGAGCCTGTCCAGACTGGCGCGGGGGCGTCGCATTGCCTGCGACGGGCGTCGTTGCGACGCCCGCAGCGGAGCATTATCGCAGATGGCGACCGCGGCCGCTGGCGTCAATCGCCCTTGGCATATACCGCGATCAGGGCCAGGAACCGGTCCACGTAGCCCTTCAGGAACGTCTGCGTGCCTTCATTGTGGATCGTGCCGTCGGCATCGATCAGGCCATCCTTGAAGTGGATGAACGCCTCGGGCTGGCCAAGCACGTGCATGTCCAGGAAGGCCAGGCTGTTGCGCAGGTGCTGCTGGGCCACCGCCGTGCCGATCTGGCCGATGGAGGCGCCGATCACCGCCGCTGGCTTGCCGGCGAAGGCGCTGTCGCCGTAAGGGCGCGAGCCGATGTCGATCGCATTCTTCAGCACGCCCGGCACGGAACGGTTGTACTCGGGGGTAACGAACAGCACGGCGTCGGCGGCGCGCACCTGGTCTTTCAGGCGCGTGCCCTGCGCCGGGTAGCTAGCGTCGAAATCCTGGTCGTACAGCGGCAGGTCGCCGATCTGCACATACTGGAAGCGCGCCTTGTCGCCGGCCAGCTTCTCCAGCGCGTGGGCCAGCTTGCGGTTGCACGATTCCTTGCGCAGGCTGCCGACGAAAACGGCAATGGTGGGGACGGACATCAGGACATACTCCTCACGGTGCGGAAGAGCCAGCCTAGCGGCCGCGCCCTTCCCCACCGGTGAAGATCAGCCGCGCTGTACGCCTGCGCGCACCTGCCGCCAATGGTCCTGCCAGGCCTGGAACATCAGCACGTTCCACAGGTGCGTGTGCCACTTGCGCTGGCCGCCCAGGAACTGCTGCCACAGCGGCTGCACAGCCGCGGCCGACAACACCCCTTCACGTTCCAGCCGCGCCGGCTGCAGCAGCTCGTCCGCCCAGGGCTTCAGATCGCCCTTCAGCCAATCACTGACCGGCGCGCCGAATCCACGTTTGGGCCGGTGCACCATCGACTGCGGCACGTACCGCCCCAGCACGCGCTTGAGCAGCACCTTGCTGGTCGATTCGCTGCGCTTGAAGCCCAGCGGCAGCGACCACGCGAACTCGGCCACGCGCCAGTCCAGCAAGGGCGCGCGCGCCTCCAGGCTGACCGCCATCGAGGTGCGGTCGACCTTGCACAGCAGGTCATCGGGCAGATAGCTGACGAAGTCGGCCAGCATCATCGCGTCGGCCGGCGTACCGGCACCATGCAGCGGATCGGCCAGATCGTAGAAGCTGCCCGCCTCGCTCGCACCGATCACCGCCGCCGCCGGATCGCGCCAGCGCGAAATGCGGTTGCGATACACATCGCCGATGCCGCGCGCGCCGGTTTCGGCCAGCAACGCGGCCAGCCCACCAGTGCGCGATGCTTCACCCTGCTGGTGCGCACGCGCGCCCATCCAGCGCCGCAGCGGCGCGGGCACCCGTCCCAGCATCTGCCAGTTGCGCAGCGCGCGTACATAGCGGGTGTAGCCGAAAAACAGTTCATCGCCACCGTCACCGGACAACGCGACGGTCACGCCCTGCCGGGCGAGGCGGGCGACCAGCGCGGTCGGCACCTGCGAGGCATCGGCAAAGGGTTCATCGAACATCGCCGGCAGCTGCGGCACCACCGCCAGCGCGTCCGCGCCGCTGACGTACAGTTCGGTGTGATCGCAGCCAAGGTGGGTGGCAACTTCCCTGGCCAACGGCGCCTCGTCGTGGTGGGAGCCGCTGAAGCCGATGCTGAAGCTGTGCACCGGCTGCCCGCTCTGCGCCTGCATCAGCGCCGCCACCAGCGACGAATCGGTGCCGCCGGACAGGAATACGCCCACCGGCACATCGGCCACCATGCGCAGCGCCACCGCATCGCGCAACAGGCCATCCAGCTGCTCCTCGGCCTCCTCGATGCGGCCCTGGAACGGTGCGGCCAGTGCGGCCTGCATGCGCGCACGCGCGTCCCAGTACGGGCGCTGTGCCTGCTCAGGGCGATGTGCGCTGGCCCCTGCCGCCACCGCCGCCGCATCCAGCCGCAGCACGCGGCCAGGCATCAGCTTGTAGCAGCGCTGGTGGATGCTGTGCGGTGCGGGGATGTAATCCAGCCGCAGCAGCAGCGTCAGCGCATCGCGGTCGATATCGTTGTCGAAATCCGGATGCTGCCACAGCGCCTTCAGCTCGGAGCCGAACACCAGCGCATCACCGGCCCAGCCGTAGTACAGCGGCTTCTTGCCGACCCGGTCACGGGCCAGCCACAGGCACTGTTCCTGGCGATCCCACAAGGCGATGGCGAACATGCCGTTGGCGCGCTGCAGGGTGTCCTCGACGCCCCACTGCAGGATCGCGGCCAACAGCACCTCGGTATCGGAATGGCCACGGAACGCATGGCCCAGCGGCTCCAGTTCGGCGCGCAGGGCGGCAAAGTTGTAGACCTCGCCGTTGTAGGCCATCACATAGCGGCCGTCGGCCGAGGCCATCGGCTGGTGGCCCAACGGTGAAAGATCGAGGATGCTCAGGCGCCGGTGGGCCAGGGCGATGCCGGCGGCGGCATCGACCCAGGTACCGCCGTCATCCGGCCCGCGATGGTGCAGCGCCTGGCCCATGGCCAGCGCCTGCGCCTGCAGGACCTCGGCCGGCGTCTGTGCCGCCGGCAACAACATACCCGCCAATCCACACATGCATCAGGGTTCCTGCGCCAGGTCGAGGGCGGCGCCAATCACCGCATTGTCGCTTGGAAGCCCGAACATTGCTGCCCCCGCCAGCGGCGTATAGGTATCGGCACCGCAGACCCGGCGCACCGGCAGGTGGCCATGGCCGGCCTCGACCAGCGCGGTGATCACGCCCTCGCCGACGCCCCCGCTCTGCCGCCCCTCGTCCAGCACCAGCACCCGTTGCGCGGTGGCGGCCTGGGCGCCGATGAAGGCGGCATTCAACGGCACCAGCCAGCGCAGGTCGACCACCCGCACCTGCCAGCCCAGCTGCTGCTCGATAGCGGTCGCTGCGCGCAGCGCCATCGGCACACCGTTGCCGTAGGTGAAGATCACAAGATCGGTGGCATCCGGCGCGTACACCCTGCCCTCGCCCAGCACCAGCGCCTGCCCGGGTGCGGGGTAGTCGAACAACCACTGGCCATCGCCGGCCGCGTGCAGATCCTTGGTCATATACAGGGCGATCGGTTCCAGGAACACCGCTACCCGGCCATCCACGCGGGCCAATGCCGCCAATGTGCGCAGCATCATCACCGCATCATCGCCACGCGACGGACAGCCCACCACCAGCCCCGGGATGTCACGCAGCGCCGTGATCGAGTTGTCGTTGTGGAAGTGGCCGCCGAACCCCTTCTGGTAACCCAGCCCGGCCACCCGCACCAGCATCGGGTTGCGGAACTGGTCGTTGGAGAAGAACTGAAGCGAGCAGGCCTCGCCGCGCAGCTGGTCGATGGCGTTGTGCAGGTAGGCCAGGTACTGGATTTCCGGAATCGGCAACATGCCCATGTTGGCCAGACCCTGGGCCATGCCCAGGATCATGGTCTCGTCCAGCAGCGTGTTGAATACCCGGCGCGGGCCGAAGCGGCGCAGCAGGTCGCGCGTCACCGTGTAGACGCCGCCTTTCTGCGCGACATCCTCGCCAAACAGCAGCGCCTGCGGATACTTGCCCAGCAGTTCCTGCAGCCCGTGGTTGATCTGGATCGCCAGGTGCCGCGGCGGTTGCCGTTCGGGCAGCGCGTCGGCGCCGCCGTACAGCGCCTGCCGGGCCTCGACGGGCGCCACGCGCTCGGCCTCGGCCTGTACCGCTGCCGGCGTATAGGGCGCCAACGGCGTGATCACTTCCTGCAATGTCTGCAGCTTCGGACGCGTATCGGCATCGATGGCAGCGGCCACGCAGCGCGCGCGCAGGGTTTCATAGGCGGCCTCGACGCCTGCCGCATCCATCCAGCCCGATTCCAGTGCGATCTGCGCCGAGCGCAGCAGCGGGTCCTGCGCCTCGGCCGTGCACAGCTCGGCCAATGCGCGCCATTCCACTTCGAAGTCGGTACCGGCGTGGCCCATCAACCGCGTGGTCCGCAGGTGCAGGAACGTGGGCCGACGCATGCGCCGGCAATGCTCGACCGCCGCCTGCACCTGCGCGTGCCCGGCCGCCAGGTCCAGGCCATCGGCGAAGAAATAGTCCAGGCCCGGTTGCCGGCTGAAGCGCTCTGCGATCCATCCTTCAGGTGTCTTCACCGAAATGCCGAGACCGTTGTCTTCGCACACGAACAGGATCGGCACCGGCAGCTTCTGGTAGGCCGACCACATCGCGGTATTGAACGCGGTCTGCGCGGTGGCATGGTTGGCCGAGGCATCGCCGAAGGAGCACATCACGATGCTGTCGGCCGGAATCGGCAGCGGCTGGCTCAGGCGCCTGCCACTCTCGATCGCCAGCGCGGTACCCAATGCCTTGGGCAGGTGCGATGCGATGGTCGAGGTCTGCGGCAGCACCCACAGCGGCTTGCTGCCCCATACTTTGTGACGGCCGCCACTGGCCGGATCGTCGGCACTGGCGGCGAAGGACAGCGCGGCGTCGCGCACGGGGTCCATGCCTGGCACCAGCCGGGCGCGTTCGGCCATGAACGCGCCGGAACGATAATGCAGGAAGGCGGGATCGGTGTGGCGGCAGGCGCGCGCAAGCAGCGCGTTGCCCTCATGACCGGACGAGCCGATGGTGTAGAAGACCTTGTTCTGCACGCGCAGTACGCGCGCCATCAGGTCCAGCTGGCGGCTGAGCAGCTGCGATTCAAACAGTTCGCCGAACGCGGCGGCCGTCAGGGTGCTGCCGGGCAGGATCGGCGCATCCGGCGCCGGACGCGGTCGCGGCATGCCGCGCCAGGCGCGTACGGCCTCAAGGAAATTGACGTCACAGACTTCGGCACGGTTGAGGCCGCGCATGCGTGCGGGAATGGGATCTGGAACCACAGCGAACATCGAACACCCTCCGTGCCGTTGTTGCGAACCGTGGCGCCAGGCCTGCGCGACCCTTTACACGGGTCGAGCACGCCCGGCGCTGCAGGGGAATCAATCCGGTGCGTTGAACCGCGCGCGCACCTCGGCGGTCACCGCGGGCATGGGCACGAAGCGAGGCTGCGCGCGCACCCGCTGCAACCAGGCCCGCACCTGCGGGAATGCATCCAGCGCGATGCCACCGTCGGCAGCGACATCGGAATAGGCGAACAGGGCGATATCGGCGATGCCGTAGTCATCGCCGGTAAACCACTGCGCCTGCCGCAGATGCTGTTCCATCACCGCCAGGGCGCTGGCAGCGCGCTCCTGCAGGCGCGGCAGTTCAGCACGGCGTGGCGAGTCGGCCGGTGTCCAACCGCGGATGAAGCGTGCCACCGCCACGCAGGGTTCATGCGTGTACTGCTCGAAGAACATCCAGCTCAATGCCTGCGCACGCTGCCAGCCGTCGGCCGGAAGATACGGCGTGCCCTCGGCCAGCCAGAACAGGATCGCATTGGATTCGGTCAGCACGCGGCCGTCGTCGCGCACGATCAACGGCACCTTGGCATTGGGGTTGAGAGCGAGAAATTCCGCGCTATGGGTCTGGCCGTGGGCACTGTCCACCTCCACCCAGCGGTAGCGGCTGCCCAGCTGTTCCAGCAGCAGGCGCACCTTGTGGCAGTTGCCCGAAACCGACATGCCATGCACCGTCAACGGAATGCGCTCTTCCACCATTGCCTGCTCCAGGGAGGTGCCGGCCTGTAGCCGGCTGCCCGCAGTCTGGCAAGCAGCCAGGCGATTGCCAAGCGCGGGTGCAGCATGACGGGCGATGCATCCTGTAGATGCCGA
Organism: Stenotrophomonas sp. SbOxS2; assembly: GCF_013416715.1. NCBI lineage: Bacteria > Pseudomonadati > Pseudomonadota > Gammaproteobacteria > Lysobacterales > Lysobacteraceae > Stenotrophomonas > Stenotrophomonas sp. SbOxS2. The sequence continues at coordinate 557,483 of NZ_JAAVXD010000005.1, read as the reverse complement.
GCCCATGCTCGGCTGCTGCTCGACAAATGCAGCCGAGCATCGGCTCGGCTCTACAACGGCGAACGGCGCTGTTGCCATTGCTCGCGCGATTGCCCCCAGATTTCCAGCGGCTTGCCTTCATAGGGCGGGGGCAACTGCCCCATGCGCAGCAGCGTGCTGCCCAGCTTGCGCGCAACCACTTTCGAGTTCTCGTTGTCTTCGGCGATGGTGTGGATCACCTCGTCCCAGCCCAGCGTATCGAACGCCCAATCGATGGCTGCGATCGCCGCCTCCGGTGCGTAGCTCTTGCCCCAGCTGGCACGGCGGATGCTCCAGCCGACCTCGGTACCGGGCCAGTCCTGCGGCTGCCACGGTCCCATGCGACCGATCCATTCGCCGCTCGATTTCTCGATCACGCTGAACATCGAGAAGCCGAACAGCTGCCACGCCCCGGCCAGGCTGCAGAAGCCGCGCCATGCCACCGACGGTGACTGCACGCCACCCAGCGTGCGCATCACCTCTTCGTCGGCACAGAACGCCAGATAGGGTGCGTAGTCCTGTCGCTGCGGCGGGCGCAGGATCAGGCGTTCGGTTTCGATGCGCAGGTCAAAGATGCTCATGGGGTCATGGTAGATCCACGCCACGCATGGATGAACCCCACCCATGCAAAAAAAACAGGCCGGCAAAAGCCGGCCTGTTCCATGCTGCGTCGTAGTCTGGGATTACTGGCGGTTGGCCGTCGAATCCGCGGCGGCGGCGGTCTGGGTGACCAGCTGCCCATCCACCACCGGCAGGCGATCGCTGGCCGGCTTGTTGTCCAGACGCACGGTCTTCTCTGCACCGTCGTAGCGGTAGGTCACGTTGTAGCCCTTGACCACGTCGCTGGTGCCCATGGCGATGCGGTTGCCCGGCTTGCTGCCCATGCGCATGGTGCCGGTGGTGCCGTCTTCATTGCGGTAGGTCACGTTGTAGCCGGTGACACGGCTCGACTCGGAGGTCGCCGTTTCGGTGTGGCACTGGCGCTCGGTGCGGTTGACCACGCGGCCACCCACGTGGCGCTTGTCGACCTGGTTGCCGATGAAGCCACCGGCCACGGCACCGGCAGCAGTTGCAGCCTTCTTGCCGTTGCCGCCGCCCACCTGGTTGCCCAGCAGGCCGCCGACCACGGCACCGACCACGGTGCCACCGACGTTGCCATCACGCTCGGGCAGGCGCTCCTGCACCACCACGTCCTGACAGACCTCATGCGGGGTCTGGGTAGTGGACGTCTCGCGCACCGGATCGGTGCCGATCACAGTGGCATAGGCCTTCTGCTTCTCGGTGATCGGATCGACCTTCAGCACATCGGCGTATTCCAGGCCACGCGGCGCAGTGGCGTCCACTGCGTCGCCACGCGCGCCATCGTCGGTGGCATTGCCATCGACCAGACGCGATTCACTCGGGTTTCCGGCGCTGAGCTGCTCAGGCGACTTGTCGCCACTCTTCATGAAGGCGGCGGTTGCGATACCACCGACCAGCAGCGCGCCCGCTGCGACCAGGACAGTTGTAGTTGTGCTTTTCATGACCTGCTCCTTGCGGACCGTCCGCAACGTTCTCAGGCCAGATTGCAGCATGCGGTGCCTGAACGGAATCTCCACATTTCCTGCTCACCGTCGTAACCCATTCAGCATCGGGAAATGCTGGGCCCGTGGTAGCGTTTGCACATTCCCCCCAGGAGCACCCCGTGATGGCCAATCCGATGCTGCTGCCGGTCCTGCAATGGGCGCGCCGGCTGCGCTACCCCACCCTGTTCAAGCTGACCGCCGGCCTGTTCGCGCTGACCCTGTTCATCCCCGACCCGATTCCGTTCATCGACGAACTGATGCTGGGCCTGGGCACCCTGCTGCTGGCCAACTGGAAGAGCCGCAGCGCGACCACGCCACCACCGCTGGAGCAGCGTTGAACCTGCTGGTCGACAGCCACTGCCATCTGGATGCCAGCGAATTCGACGGCGACCGCGAGGCGGTCATCGACCGCGCACGCGCTGCCGGCGTGCAGTGGCAGGTGGTGCCGGCCGTCACTGCGGCCAGCTGGCCAAAGCTGCGCGCGGTCTGCCAGCAGGCGACGGGCCTCTACCCCGCCTATGGCCTGCACCCGATGTTCCTGGACCAGCACCGGCCTGAACACCTGCCGCAACTGCGTGCGTGGATCGAGCAGGAGCGACCCTGCGCGATCGGCGAATGCGGGCTGGATTTCTTCGTCGAGGGCCTGGATGCCGAGGCCCAGCAGGCGTATTTCCTCGGCCAGCTGAAGCTGGCGCGCGAGTTCGATCTGCCGGTGATCGTGCATGCCCGCCGTGCAGTGGATGCGGTGATCGCCGCGATCCGCCGCATCGGTGGCCTGCGCGGGGTGGTGCACAGCTTTTCCGGCAGCCCGGAACAGGCCGCGCAGCTGCACAAACTGGGATTCCTGCTCGGCCTGGGCGGACCACTGACCTACGAGCGCGCGCAGCGCCTGCAACGGCTTGTCCGCGAGATGCCAATGGAACAACTGCTCCTGGAGACCGATGCGCCGGACCAGCCCGACGCGGGGATCCGTGGCCAGCGCAACGAGCCGGCGCGGCTGGCGGTCATTGCCCGCCACATCGCCGCGCTGCGCGGAATGGACATTGAAGACGTGGCGCGGGCCACCACGGACAACGCGCGGCGGCTGTTCAGCCTGCCCGCACCGTAACGCTAGTGCCGGCCGCTGGCCGGCAACCCCGAAACGTTTGAATCAGCGCAGATGCCGGCCAGCGGCCGGCACTACCCGATCACACCCCGGCCTCTGCCTCAACCGCTTCGGCCTTCACCTTCTTCGGCTCCAGCAGCATCTCCAGCGCCTTGCCCACGGCGGCAAATGCGAACGCGCCGGTGATGTGGGTGGCCGCGCCCAGGCCAGCGCCGCAATCCAGCTTCAGCGCCGCATCCGCGCCCAGGTTCGGCCGCAGGCCACAGACGCTGCCGTCGGCCTGTGGATACTTCACGTTCTCCAGCGAATACACCGCCGGCACGCCGAAATAGCGCTTGGCATTCTTCGGGAAGTTGAATTCGCTGCGCAGCTTCTTGCGGATCAGCGCCAGCATCGCGTCATGCTCGGTGCGCGAGACATCGCGGATGCGCACCAGGGTGGGATCGGTACGGCCGCCGGCCGCGCCGACGGTCAGCAACGGCAGCTTGCGGCGGCGGCACCAGGCGATGGTTTCCACCTTCACCCGGAAGCTGTCACAGGCGTCGATCACCAGGTCGAAACCGCGGTCCAGCAGTTCGCCCATGTTGGCCGGGGTCAGGAACGCCTGCACGGCGTCGACCTCGATCTGCGGATTGATCGCCCGGCAGCGCTCGGCCATGGCCTCGGCCTTGTTGCGCCCGTAGTTGCCCTCCAGCGCCGGCAGCTGCCGGTTGGTATTGGATACGCAGATGTCATCGGCATCGATCAGGACCAGATGGCCGACCGCCGAGCGCGCCAGCGCCTCCACCACCCACGAGCCCACGCCGCCCATGCCGACCACGGCGACACGGCTGCCCTGCAGGCGCTCGAGCGCGCCGACGCCATACAGCCGTTCGATGCCGGCGAAGCGTTGTTTGACCTGTTCGTTCATCGGGCTATTTTAGCGTGCAGATCCCCTGACGACTGCACGCCGACACCGAACCCACCGTTGCATGTCCGGAGCGCCCGCCATGAGTGCCAGCCCACCCCGCCGCCCGTCCACCGCCTACCGCTATCTGTTCGTACTCGGTCTGGGCCTGCTGATCGGCCTGATTGCCACGGTGATGGTCGGCCGTGCCCTGCAGGCGCGCCGCGACCCGTTCCCGGACAGCCTGATGCAGGTGATGCAGCGGCAGGCGGATCTGCTGCAGCAGGCGCAGCAGCAGAACCGCTGCAGCCTGGGCGACAGCGTCCCGCGCCTGCAGGTGCTGCGACTGCTGTCCAACGACCTGGACCTGGCCTTCCCCGGGTTGAAGGACAGCCGGCAGTTCCAGCAGCACGCCAGCAAGTACCGCGCCGACCTCAATGCGGCTTTGGCCAGCCCTCCCACCGACTGCACTGCGTTGGCGCAGCAGGTGCAGGCCCTGAAGGACGATTGCCGGGCCTGTCATCAGGATTTCCGCTGATTCATCTTCGAGTGGGCGAAGGCACATGTGGTTGGCGCCTTGTTCACGTTGAAAAGAGGAGGATTCGCTCACCCTGCTGCATGACGCAGTACCACCCAACGCACCCGCCTTCACGGCCAGGAGACGCCCCATGAAGATCCAGCTCATCGCCGCCAGTGTCATCGCAACCGTCGGCCTGGCCGGCTGTGCCACCTCGCCGGGCTATGGCGGTGGTGGTTACAACAACAACGGCTACAACAACGGCGGCTACGGCAACAACTCCGGTTACAACCAGGGTCGTTGCGCCGACTGCGGCATCGTCACCCGCATCAATGCCGTGCAGTCTGGCCGTACCGCGCCTTCCGCCACCGGCGCGATCCTCGGCGGCATCGTCGGCGCGGTCGCCGGCCATGAGATCTCCGACCACACCGGCGGCAGCCGCGGCAACAAGAACATCGCCGCCGCAGCCGGCGCCGTGGGTGGTGCACTGGCGGGCAACCAGATCCAGAAGAACGTCACCAGCGATACGTATGACATCAGCGTGCGCATGGATGACGGCCGCACCATCGTGGTCAACCAGCGCGACCTCGGCGGCATCCGCGAAAACACCTATGTCCGCGTGGTCAACGGCAAGGTCATCCTGCGCTGAACCGAAGCGGGCCCCGGCCGAACAGAACCGGAGCAACAAAAAAAGGCCCGCTTGCGCGGGCCTTTTTCATGCCGGCAAGCGGCAGGAATTACGCCGGCTGGACCTTGTCGGCCTGCAGGCCCTTCTGGCCCTGCACGACTTCAAAGCTCACAGCCTGGCCTTCCTTGAGGCTCTTGAAGCCCTGGGTCTCGATGGCACGGAAGTGCACGAACACGTCCTCGCCATTCTGCCGGCTGATGAAGCCGAAGCCCTTGGCATCATTGAACCACTTCACGGTACCGTTCTCGCGATCAGCCATCTCACTAACTCCCTTTGACTCTCTACTTGTTGTTGGATACGCCTGTTGGGCGGCTGACAAGCAAGGGGGAAGCGAGGTGCATCGATGCAGCGGATCGGAACGATCTTGCTTCATCAGGCCACGATCCACGGTGACCTTGCCAAGCTCAGCGACTGCAACTTAACCCGACCAAAACGAAAAAGCAACTGGCAAAAACCTTTCACTGTCAACCCCAAAAACACAACCATACTGGACAGCATGGACCTCTCATTCATCTTGTATCTGCTAGCGGTCATTTTTGTCCTGATCGGCATCGCAGGCATCGTCCTGCCGGCCCTGCCGGGCATCCCGCTGGTCTTCGTCGGATTGGTACTTGCTGCGTGGGCAGACGGCTTCGTCCATGTCGGCTGGCCGACCCTGCTGATCCTCGGCGTACTGACTGCGCTGTCGCTGCTGGTCGACGTGCTGGCGACCGTGGTTGGCGCCAAGCGCGTGGGCGCCAGCCGCAAAGCGCTCTGGGGCACGTTCATCGGCAGCATCGTCGGCCTGTTCTTCATGCCGATCGGCCTGTTCGCCGGACCCCTGCTCGGCGCCCTGCTGGGCGAGTACTGGCATACCCGCGAGCTCGGCCGCTCGACCAAGGTCGGGCTGGCCACGTGGCTCGGCATCCTGCTGGGTCTGGCGCTGAAGCTGGCGCTGGTGATCGCGATGCTGGGCCTGTTCGCCTTCGCCTGGTTCCTGTGAGGCAGGCGGCCTTCACGCAGCGCGCACGCACACGCCGGGCATAAACCCGTGGGGCTGGCCGTTACCGGATGCAGCCGCCACACTGTCCCTCTTTCCGCATTCATTCCGAAGGGCCTGCTGCAATGACCCTCTCTCCGTTGTTCCCCCGCCTTGCACCGCTGGCGTTGGCCCTGGCCAGCGCGCCAGTGGCAGCGCAGGAATTCGCGCCCAGTGCCGAGGCCTCGCCGGCCGCCTGCGCGGCCATCACCACCGATGCCGCACGCCTGGCCTGCTACGACCGCCAGTTCGGGCGCACGCCGCAGGCCACCGCCGAAGCTGATGCGGCCGCCGAAGCCGCCGCACAGGCACGCCGCGAGCAGCGCAACACCACGCGGGTAAGCCAGGGCGAGGAAAAACTGCGCGAACGCGTCAGCGATCTGTTCCGTTCCGAAGCGCCGGACAGCGCACTTGCCAACGCCGGCCGTGGTTCGCTGCTGGACAGCCGCTGGGAACTGGCCGAGGACTCCAAGCTGGGCCCGTTCCAGCTGCGTGCGTACAAGCCCGTGTACCTGCTGCCGGCCTTCTGGACCAGCGATCGCAACACCATGCCGCACTCGCCGAACCCGGCCAACAGCGTGACCACCCCGCAGGTGCTGGACAGTGCCGAGCTGAAATTCCAGATCAGCTTCAAGACCAAGATCGCCGAGAACCTGTTCGGCGACAACGGCGACATCTGGGCCGGCTACACCCAGAGTTCGCGCTGGCAGGCCTACAACGGCGAGGACTCGCGCCCGTTCCGCGAGACCAACTACGAGCCGGAAGTGATGATGGTGTTCCGCAACGGCTACTCGATCGGTGGCTGGCGTGGGCGGATGACCGGCATCAGCCTCAACCACCAGTCCAACGGCCGTGCCGATCCGCTGTCGCGCAGCTGGAACCGGGTGATCCTGAATGTCGGCCTGGACCGCGAGAACTGGGCACTGGTGCTGCGTCCCTGGTACCGCATTCCCGAGACCCGCAGCGACGACAACAACCCGGACATCGAGGACTACATGGGCCGCGGCGACGCGACCCTGACCTGGAACCGCAAGGGTCACGAGGTCTCGTTGATGGCGCGCCACTCGTTGCGTACCGGTGACCGCTCGCACGGCGCCCTGCAGCTGGACTACGGCTTCCCGATCAGCAACCTGCTGCGCGGCCATGTGCAGATCTTCGACGGCTATGGCGAAAGCCTGATCGACTACAACCACAAGGCGACCTATGTCGGCGTGGGCGTGTCGCTGCTGGAATGGTTCTGATGGAGGTGACCATCTGGCATAACCCCGCGTGCAGCAACTCGCGCGGGGCGCTCAAACTGATCCGCGACGCGGGTGTCGAACCGCTGGTGATCGAGTATCTGGGCAGCCCGCCCGACGTGGCCACGCTGCGCCAGGTGCTGGCCGAATCCGGCCTGGCAGCCACCGAACTGGTGCGCAGCAAGGAACCCGAGTTCGCCGCACTGGGCCTGCACGGAACCGACGACGACGCCCTGCTGGCCGCCATGGCCACCCACCCACGGCTGATCAACCGCCCGGTGGTACGCACCGCAAAGGGCACCCGCCTGTGCCGGCCACCGGAAACGGTGCTGGAGATCCTGTAACCCGCCCCGCTTTGGTAGAGCCGAGCATGGCTCGGCTCTACAGAACGGGTTACCGCCAGTCGGTGATGCCTTCGCGGCGATAGACCTCGGCGAACGCCGGGCGCGCCTTCAGGCGGTCCGCATACGCCTTCAACACCGGCCAGTGGTCGCTGGGCGTGGGCATGTTGCGCGACCAGCGCATCAACATCACCAGCATGAAATCGACAACGCTCGGCGCATCGCCAAGCAGGTAGGGGCCGCCGCTCTGCAGGTGCGTGGCAACATGCTGCCACGCCGCTTCCAGCTGCTGCCGCGCCATCGCACGCACGCCGTCGATGCACTCGCCACCCGCCGCTTCATGCGCGTAGAACCAGGCGCGGTACGCCGGCTGCACGGTGTTGGCACACCAGAACATCCAACGATAGGCCTCACCGCGTGCGGGCACGCCGACGGCAGGCAACAACCCTGCCTGCGGATGACGATCTGCCAGATACAGCGCAATCGCGGCCGCCTCGGTCAGCGCCTGGCCGTCGATCAGCAGGGTCGGCACCTTGCCGGCCGGATTAAGGACCAGGTAGTCGGCCGACTTGTGCTCGTGCGTATCGAAATCGAGCAGCACCAGTTCGTGCTCGATGCCCAGCTCGATCAGCAGCCAGTGCACCACCAGCGAGGCGGTGCTGGTGGAACCATACAAGGTGGTGCGCATATGACCGGTCCTGTGCGGGGAACGGATGATTATGCGCGCTGTCGCCGGCGTGGTCAGCCGCAGCTGCTCATGCAGGTATCACGACGCTCACCGCAGCCCATCATCGGCGCCCGCAGCGTGCAGTCGTGCGCCTTCAATTCGCAGGAACGACGCAGTTCCGGATGCTCGATGTCCTTGCAGCGTTTGTCCGGCGTCGGCGCCACCTGCTGCTCGCAGCTGGACTGGCGGCTGCCGATCCCCGCGCCTTCGGCCATGCAGCTGCGGTAGCTGGCCTGGCATTGCATCTGGCACTGGGCACCGGCGCTGAAGCCACCCCCACCGTCATACGACGAGGACGATGCACTGCATCCGGCAAGAGCCAGCAGAGTGACAAATGGAAGACTGCGCAACAGGTTCACAGGACACTCCTTGTTCAATAGACCGGAAGACTGCCGGAAGAACGGATTTCGCTCACCGATCCGCCGCAGTCGAGTACACACTGGGCCCGGGTCGCATCGCAGGCGCGCGTGTTGGCTGCGGTCGCGCAGTATGCGCCGGCGCCACGTGCGCCCTCGCAGCGATGCCGCATCTTCTCGTCAGCGATATCGCTGCACGTATCGATCACGCGCGCTTTGTCCGCCTGACAGCTCTGCTGCGCCGTTTCGGCCATCGAACGCGCCAGACCCGCACATTGCAGATGCCGCTGTGCACACCCCGCCGCACACACGCGGCCGGCCCCACTGGTGGGTTGCGCCACGTAATACTGCGGCGCGCAGCCTGCCATCAACGCAATGGCGACTGCAGCGAAAACGATCCGTATTGCTTGACGCACAAGCGGCTTCCCTTCCATGGCAACGCGCTCACCCTAGCAAAGCCGCGCGAGTGCAAACGTTAAACGACGAACGGCGCCACCAGGGCGCCGTTCTGCAATCGGACAGGCATGGACGACGCCGCGCCGATCACTCCACCACGACAGGAATCTTGCCGATGCGGGCCTGCCATTCGCGCGGGCCGGTCTTGTGCACTGATTCGCCGGTGGAATCGACGGCCACGGTCACCGGCATGTCTTCCACGGTGAACTCGTAGATCGCTTCCATGCCCAGGTCGGCGAAGCCGACGACCTTGGCCGCCTTGATCGCCTTGGACACCAGGTAGGCCGAACCACCGACGGCCATCAGGTAGGCCGACTTGTGCTTCTTGATCGCTTCGATCGCGGCCGGGCCGCGCTCGGCCTTGCCGACCATGCCCAGCAGGCCGGTTTCGCTCAGCACCTGTTCGGTGAACTTGTCCATGCGGGTGGCGGTGGTCGGACCGGCCGGGCCCACCACTTCATCACGCACCGGATCGACCGGACCGACGTAGTAGATGAAGCGACCCTTGAGATCGACCGGCAGCTGCTCGCCCTTGTTGAGCATGTCGACCATGCGCTTGTGCGCGGCGTCGCGGCCGGTCAGCAGCTTGCCGTTGAGCAGCAGGGTCTGGCCCGGCTTCCAGCTGGCCACGTCTTCCGGCGTGATCGTGTCCAGGTCCACGCGGGTGCCCTTGGAGGCGTCGTAGGTCAGCTTCGGCCAGTCTTCCAGCGACGGCGGGTCCAGCATCACCGGGCCGCTGCCATCCAGGGTGAAGTGTGCATGCCGGGTGGCGGCGCAGTTCGGAATCATCGCCACCGGCAGGTTGGCCGCGTGGGTCGGGTAGTCGTTGATCTTGATGTCGAGCACCGTGGTCAGGCCACCCAGGCCCTGAGCGCCGATGCCCAGCGCGTTGACCTTCTCATACAGCTCCAGGCGCAGCTCTTCAATGCGGTTGGACGCACCGCGGGCCTGCAGCTCGGTGATGTCGATCGGCTCCATCAGCGCTTCCTTGGCCAGCAGCATCGCCTTTTCGGCGGTGCCACCGATGCCGATGCCGAGCATGCCCGGCGGGCACCAGCCCGCGCCCATGGTCGGCACGGTCTTCAGCACCCAGTCGACGATCGAGTCGGACGGGTTGAGCATGGCGAACTTGGTCTTGGCTTCCGAACCACCGCCCTTGGCGGCGACGATCACCTCGACGGTGTTGCCCGGCACCACCTTGACGTTGACCACGCCGGGGGTGTTGTCCTTGGTGTTGATGCGCTTGCCGGCCGGATCGGCCAGCACCGAGGCGCGCAGCTTGTTGTCCGGGTACAGGTAGGCGCGACGGATGCCCTCGTTGGCCATGTCCTCCACGCCCATGGTGGCGTCATCCCAGCGCACGTCCATGCCGATTTCCAGGAACAAGGTGACGATGCCGGTGTCCTGGCAGATCGGCCGGTGGCCTTCGGCGCACATCCGCGAGTTGATCAGGATCTGCGCGATCGCCTCCTTCGCTGCCGGCGACTCCTCGCGCTCGTAGGCGGCGGCAAGGTTCTTGATGTAGTCGACCGGGTGGTAGTACGAGATGTACTGCAGCGCGTCGGCGACGGACTGGATGAGGTCTTCCTGCTTGATCGATGTCACGGATTGCTCGCTTGCTGAAGGCTGGCGGGGGTAATCCGCCCATTTTACCCCCTCCCTCGGCCGCGGGGTGGCAGTGCCGGCCGCTGCCCGGCAAGATCTGAGCCCTGCCCTCTGTCACGCCCGCGCCTGCCCCGGCGTCCTTGCCTATATGAACGCCGAAACCGCCTTCCATACCCACCGCCCGCGCCTGATGGCGCTGGCCTACCGCCTGCTGGGCAGCCGCAGCGACGCCGAAGACGTGGTGCAGGACGCCTGGCTGCGCTGGTCCGGCGCCGATACGGCGGCCATCGTCGACGCGGAGGCCTGGCTGGTCACCACCACCACCCGTCTGGGCCTGGACCGGCTGCGCGCAGCCAAGCGTGAGCGCGCGCACTACGTGGGCCCGTGGCTGGCTGAACCACTGGCGATCACCCTCGAACCTGATCCGGCGCCCGGTCCGGCCCAGCTGCACGCGCTGGCCGATGATGTATCGGTGGCCTTCCTGACCCTGCTCGAACAGCTCGGCCCGGAGGAGCGCGCCGCCTTCCTGCTGAAGGAAGCCTTCGACCACGACTACCGCGAGATCGCCGATCTGATCGGCCACAGCGAGGCCAACTGCCGGCAGCTGGTGCACCGTGCCCGGCAGCGCCTGCAGGCGGGGCGGCCACGCTTCAACGCCGACGCCAGCCAGCACCGGCAACTGCTGGCGCGTTTCATGGACGCCTCCCAGCGCGGCGACAGCGAGGCGATCCAAGCGCTGCTGCATGCCAACGCGCTGCTGGTCTCCGATGGCGGTGGCGTGGTTACTGCGGCGGTGCGTCCGCTGCTGGGCGCCGAGCGCATCGGCCGTCTGTTCTGGGCCATCGCCCGCCGCGGCGCAGCGCATCCGGCGCAGCTCGGCTACGTCAACGGCGAACCGGCGATCCTGCGTTTCCATGGCGACCGCCTGCATTCGGTGACCACCATCGAAGTGGTCGATGGCCGCATCGCCAATGTGTACAGCGTGCTCAATCCGGAAAAGCTGCCTGCGGTTGTCACGCGCGCCGACACTGCGGCGTCCTTGTAACGAAAGGCGGCCATCGTGGTCGCCGTGGAGCTGAAGATGTCCAACCCTGCCTCTCCCCGCGTTCCCTACACCCGCCTCGCCGCCGACGCCTTCAAGGGCCTGCTGGCCACCAGCAAGGCGGTGCATGACAGTTCGATCGATCCGACCCTGATGGAACTGGTGTTCCTGCGCGTCTCGCAGCTCAACGGCTGCGGTTACTGCATGGACATGCATGCCACCACGCTGCGCAAGGGCGGCATCGAGCCGCGCAAGCTGGATACGCTGCCGGCCTGGCACGAAAGCCGCTTCTTCGACGACCACGAACGCGCGGCGCTGGGCTGGGCCGAGGCGCTGACCCGGTTGACCGATGGTGCGCCGTCGCAGGCGGCGTTCGATGCGTTGGCGCCGCACTTCGATGAGAAGGGCATCAGCGACCTGAGCATGGGGATCGCGGTGATCAATGCCTGGAACCGACTGGGGGCCGGATTGCTGCCGCCGCTGCCGTAAGGGGGTTGCCGGCCGGGCTGCACCTGGCACCCGTCTGTAGTGCCGGCCGCTGGCCGGCAACCTCAACAGCAACAGCAGAAGCTGGCTTCCTGCGGGATGGCGGGGTGGGTCAGGTCGCAGGGGACGCTGCAAGTACGTCCATGTAAGCTCGGTCGCCGCATCCATGCGGCTCACGCCCCTGCGACCTGCCCCACCCCGCCTTCGACAGTTTCCTGCGGCTGTTCGGTAGCTGTCGACCTTGGTCGACACAGTAGATCCACGCCACGCGTGGATGTGGTTGGGTCAGAGCCCTTTGCTGCGCAAAGGGATCTGACCCCGGTGTCGGCCACACGGCTGCCCTGACCCCATCTGCACGTATCAGGCGCGCACAATGGCGGCATGCCTGCTTCCCCCATTGCCGGCGCTGCCGGCGCCAAGAAACCCAGCCTGCGTCAACGCTTCAAGGCGATGCGCAACCTGCCGCCGTTCCTGCGCCAGGTGTGGCAGACCAGCCGCGCCCTGACCATCGCCAGCCTTGGCCTGCGCCTGATCCGTGCGCTGCTGCCGGTGGCGATGCTGTACGTCGGCAAGCTGATCATCGATACCGCACTGCACCTCAGCCAGCACGACGCGGGCTTCCCGCCGCTGGGCGAGGCGCTGTCCAGTGGGCTGCTCAACCCGTTGCTCGGCCTGCTGGCGCTGGAACTGGGCCTGGCGATCGCCTCGGACCTGCTCGGCCGCCTGGTCAGCTACGCCGATGCGCTGTTGTCGGAGCTGTTCGCCAACGCCACCAGCGTGCGCCTGATGGAACATGCGGCGACCCTGGACCTGGAGGACTTCGAGGACCCGGACCTGCAGGACAAGCTGGACCGTGCGCGGCGCCAGACCATGGGCCGGATGAACCTGATGAGCCAGCTGTTCGGCCAAGTGCAGGATGCGATCACCGTCGCCAGCCTGGCGGTCGGCCTGCTGGTCTATGCACCGTGGCTGATCCTGCTGCTGGCGCTGGCGCTGGTGCCGGCCTTCATCGGCGAATCGCACTTCAATGCGGCTGGCTACAGCCTCAACTTCCTGTGGACGCCGGAACGCCGCCAGCTGGACTACCTGCGCCAGCTCGGCGCCAGCGTGGAAACGGCCAAGGAAGTAAAGATCTTCAACCTGCACCGGTTCCTGGTCGACCGTTACCGCAGCTTGTCGGCGGCACTGTTCCTGGCCAACCGCGCGCTCGCCCGGCGGCGTGCGTTCTGGGGCACGCTGCTGGCCGCGCTGGGCACGCTGGGCTACTACACCGCGTATGCCTATATCGCCTGGCGCACGGTGCGCGGCGATTTTTCGATCGGTGACCTGACCTTCCTCGCCGGCAGCTTCCTGCGCCTGCGCCAGTTGCTGGAAGGCCTGCTGATCGGCTTCTCGCAGGTGGCCAGCCAGGCGTTGTACCTGGACGACCTGTATTCGTTCTTCCAGATCGAACCGGAAATCCACTCGCGCAAGGACGCGGTGCGCGTGCCGCAGCCGATCCGCGAAGGCTTCGTGTTCGAAGACGTGGGCTTCCGCTACCCCGATGCCGAGCAGTGGGCCGTGCGTCACCTCGATTTCCAGCTGCACGCGGGCGAAGTGCTGGCACTGGTCGGTGAGAACGGTGCAGGCAAGACCACCCTGGTCAAGCTGCTGGCACGCCTGTATGAACCGGACGAAGGCCGCATCCTGCTCGATGGCCGCGACCTGCGCGACTACGACCTGGACGACCTGCGCGCCAACCTCGGCGTGATCTTCCAGGACTTCGTGCGTTACAACCTCAGTGCCGGCGAGAACATCGGTGTCGGCCAGGTCGAAGCGATGGACGACCGTGCGCGGATCACCGATGCCGCCCGCCGCGGCATGGCCGAGGAAGTGATCGCTGCCCTGCCCGGCGGCTACGACCAGCAGATCGGCCGCCGCTTCAAGCAGGGCGTGGACCTGTCGGGTGGCCAGTGGCAGAAGATCGCCATCGCCCGCGCGTGGATGCGCGATGCACAGGTGATGATCCTGGATGAGCCCACCGCGGCGCTGGATGCCCGCGCCGAGTTCGAGGTGTTCCAGCGGTTCAGGGAGTTGGCGGATAATCGCACTGCAGTGCTGATTTCCCACCGTTTCTCATCCGTGCGCATGGCCGACCGCATCCTGGTACTGGCCGATGGCCGGATCGAGGCCAGCGGCACCCACCAGGAGCTGATGGCACAGGGCGGCCGCTATGCCGAGCTGTTCGAACTGCAGGCGGCAGGTTACCGCTGAGAACGCCTCTCGTTCCGCCTAATGAGAACCTGTCTCATTTGAGATAGAATTGTCCCGACGACTTCCGATAGATACGCCCATGTCCTCCGCTTTCGGCGCCGAAACGGTGCTTGAGGTCCGCCACTGGACCGACGCCTACTTCAGCTTCACCCTCACCCGTGACAGCGGTTTCCGCTTCGAGAACGGCCAGTTCGTGATGATCGGCCTGGAGACCGACGCGCGGCCGCTGCTGCGCGCGTACTCCATCGCCAGCGCGAACTGGGAAGAACAGCTGGAATTCTTCAGCATCAAGGTGCAGGACGGCCCGCTGACCTCGCGCCTGCAGCACATCAAGCCGGGCGACAAGGTCCTGGTCGGCAAGAAGCCCACCGGCACCCTGCTGATCAGCGACCTGCACCCGGGCAAGCACCTGTATCTGCTGGGCACGGGCACCGGCCTGGCGCCGTGGCTGTCGGTGATCAAGGACCCGGAAACCTACGAGCGCTTCGACAAGGTGATCCTGTGCCACGGTGTGCGCTACGAAAAGGACCTGGCCTATCGCGATTATTTCGAGAAGGAGCTGCGCGAGCATGAGTTCCTGGGCGAAATGGTCGGTGACAAGCTGCTGTACTACCCGGCAGTGACCCGCGAACCGTTCCCGAACCAGGGCCGCCTGACCCAGCTGATGGAAAGCGGCGAAATGCAGCGCACCCTGGGCCTGCCGGAGCTGAGCCCGGAAAACGACCGCGCGATGATCTGCGGCAGCCCGCAGATGCTGGCCGACCTGCGCACCGTGCTGGACAGCCGCGGCTTCCAGACCTCGCCGCGCATCGGTACGCCCGGCCACTACGTGTTCGAGCGCGCGTTCGTCGAGAAATAAGCCGGGCTGTGGAGAGCCGAGCCCACGCTCGGCTCTACAGAGAGCGGCTACAGCAGCGCCTCGATGCCGCCGCGCAGCTGCTCCGGCGTGGTGGTCGGCGCATAGCGATCTACCACCTGCCCTTTGCGATCGACCAGGAACTTGCTGAAGTTCCACTTGATGCGGGCGATGCCCAGCAGCCCGCGCTTCTCGTGCGACAGCCACGCCCACAGCGGGTCGGCCCCCTCGCCGTTGACCTCGATCTTCTGCGACAGCGGGAAGCTGACCGGGTAATCAATCGAACAGAACTGGCGGATCTGCGCGGCATCGCCCGGTTCCTGCGCGCCGAACTGGTTGCAGGGAAAGCCGATCACCACCAGGCCGCGATCACGGTAGTCCTGCCACAGCTGTTCCAGCCCGGTGTACTGCGGGGTGAAGCCACAGCGACTGGCCACGTTGACCAGCAGCAGCGGACGGCCCTGGTACTGCGCCAGCGCGTGCGGCTGGCCGTCGAGGTCGCGGAAGCTGAAATCGTAGGCGGTGGTCATGGCAACGGGCCTGGGGGGCGGTGTTCTCCATGGTACCCGGGCAGCCACCCATGGAGTGGCTCTGCAGCAGGGCTGCGTTGCCAACATGCCTTTTGACACAAGTGCAGGCGCGCCGGGCCGGGTTACCCTCGGGCCCTTGTTTGCCTTACCGGAGTATCGACCTTGACCACCCGCCTTGCCCTTGCCGTGGCCATGACCCTCGGCCTTGCCCTGCCCGCCTATTCGGCCAGCGCCGCCACCCCGGCCGCTGCCAACGCACAGCAGGCCAATCCGTTCTTCGCCGACAGCCCGCTGCCGCTGCATTTCCCGCAGTTCGACAAGATCAAGGACAGCGACTTCGCCCCGGCCTTCGACGCCGGCATGGCGCAGCAGCTGAAGGAAGTGGAAGCGATCGCCAACACCAAGGCCAAGCCGACCTTCGACAACACCATCATCGCTCTGGAAAAGAGCGGTGACACCCTTGATCGCGCGACCACCGTGTTCTTCAGCCTGGTCGGCGCCGATACCAACGACACCCGCAAGAAGCTGCAGGCCGACTATTCGGCGAAGTTCGCCGCGCACAGCGACGCAATCGCGCTGAACGGCAAGCTGTTTGCACGCATCCAGGCGCTGTATGACAGCCGCACCACCCTGGGCCTGGACGCTGAAGGCGTGCGCCTGGTCGAGAAGTACTACGACAACTACGTGCGCGCTGGCGCCAAGCTGTCCGAGGCCGACAAGACCAAGCTGAAGGAAATGAACGCCGAGCTGGCCAACCTGGGCACCAAGTTCAGCCAGAACGTGCAGTCGGAAGTGAACGCTTCGGCGATCACCGTCAACGACGTCAAGGAACTGGACGGCCTGTCCAAGGAACAGATCGCCGCCGCCGCCGAAGCCGCCAAGGCCCGCGGCCTGGACGGCAAGTACGTGATCACCCTGCTCAACACCACCGGCCAGCCGCCGCTGACCAACCTGGCCAACCGCGCCCTGCGCCAGAAGATCTACGAGGCCTCCACCACCCGCGGCAGCCGCGGCGGTGAGTTCGACAACACCGCGCTGGTCGCGCGCATCATGCAGCTGCGCGCCGACAAGGCCAAGCTGATGGGCTTCCCGAACTTCGCCGCCTACAACCTGACCAACCAGACCGCCAAGACCCCCGAAGCGGTCAATGCGATGCTGGGCAAGCTGGCCCCGGCCGCGGTGGCCAATGCCAAGCGCGAAGCCGCCGACCTGCAGGCGATGATCGACCAGGAACAGAAGGCCGCCGGCAAGCCGACCTTCAAGCTGGAGCCGTGGGACTGGGCCTTCTACAGCGAGAAGGTGCGCCAGGCCAAGTACAACTTCGACGAGTCGCAGCTGAAGCCGTACTTCGAGATCAAGAACGTGCTGGAAAACGGCGTGTTCTTCGCCGCCAACCAGGAATTCGGCCTGACCTTCAAGCAGCGCACCGACCTGCCGGTCTACCACGACGACGTCACCGTCTATGACGTGTTCGATGCCGACGGCAGCCAGCTGGCGATCTTCATCTTCGACCCGTACGCACGTGCGTCCAAGCGCGGTGGTGCATGGATGAACTCGTACGTCTCGCAGTCCAAGCTGACCGGCTTCAAGCCAGTGGTGGCCAACCACCTGAACATCCCCAAGCCGCCGGCCGGCCAGCCGACCCTGCTGACCTGGGATGAAGTGAGCACCACCTTCCACGAGTTCGGCCACGCCCTGCACGGCATGTTCTCGAACGTGAAGTATCCGTACTTCTCGGGCACCGCGGTGCCGCGCGACTTCGTCGAGTTCCCCTCGCAGGTCAACGAAATGTGGGCCGACAACCCGGCCATCCTGAAGAACTACGCCAAGCACTACCAGAACGGTTCGGTGATGCCGCAGGCACTGCTGGACAAGGTGCTGGCCGCGGCCAAGTTCAACCAGGGCTTTGCCACCACCGAGTACCTGGGCGCCGCCATGCTCGACCAGCGCTGGCACCAGATCGGCCCGGACCAGGTGCCGGCCGCCAAGGACGTGATGGCCTTCGAGCGCGCCGCGCTGGAGAAGGACGGCATCTACTACGCGCCGGTTCCGCCGCGCTACAAGACCCCGTACTTCAGCCACATCATGGGCGGCTACTCGGCCGGCTACTACGCCTACATCTGGTCGGAAGTGCTGGACGCCAACACCCAGAAGTGGTTCCGCGACAACGGTGGCCTGAGCCGCAAGAACGGCGACCACTTCCGCGCGACCCTGCTGTCCAAGGGTGGCAGCGTGGATGCGATGCAGCTGTTCCGCGATTTCGCCGGCCACGAGCCGCAGATCGAACCGCTGCTGGAAAAGCGTGGCCTGACCGGCACCGGCAACTGATCGCCGGCACCGTAGCGTGAAATGAAAACCGCCCGGGAGACCGGGCGGTTTTTTTTGTGCGTCATCCACGCATGGCGTGGATCTACCGCAGGGTTGCGTGATCCCAGTAGATCCACGCCATGCGTGGATGCTCTTCCAGATCACCGCGGCGCCACATATCCCCCGGGTACGCCCTGCGGCGACAGCACCAGCTGCCACAGCTGCGCATGCCGGCTACGGAACGTCGCCATCGATCCGGCCAGGTAGAACCGCCACAGGCGACGGAACCGCTCGTCATAGCGTCGCGCATCCAGTGTCGGCCACGCCGCTTCCACATTGCGTCGCCACGCCTGCAGCGTCAGGTCATAGTCGGTACCGAAGTTGTGCCAGTCCTCCAGCACGAAACGCCCTTCAAACGCGCGACTGATCTGCGCCGCCGACGGCAGCATCGAGTTGGGGAAGATGTAGCGCGCGATCCACGGATCGGTGCGATGGCGCGAGACGTTGCTGCCAATGGTGTGCAACAGCAGCAGCCCGCGCGGCGACAGGCAGCGTCGCGCCACGTCGAAGAAACTGCGGTAGTTCTTGTCGCCGACGTGCTCGAACATGCCGATCGAGAAGATCGCATCGAACGGCTCGTCCAGTTCGCGATAGTCCTGCAGCCGGATCTCGATCGGCAGGCCAGCGCACAGCTCACGCGCGTAGTCGGCCTGCTCCTGCGAAATGGTGATGCCCACGCCACTGACACCGTAGCGCTCGGCCGCGAACTTCAGCGCCTCGCCCCAACCGCAGCCGATATCCAGCACGCGTTGCCCGGGGCGCAGCCCGAGCTTGCGGCACACCAGATCGAGCTTGGCTTCCTGCGCCGCATCCAGATCGTTGGCGTTGCGCCAATACCCGCAGCTATAGACCAGGCGCTGGCCGAGCATGGCCTGGTACAGGTCATTGCCGAGGTCGTAGTGGCGACGGCCGACTTCATAGCTGCGTTGCCCGGCCTGCAGGTTGAACAGACGCGCCTTCAAAGCGTCGGCCACCTCGCGCCAGCCGTGCACCCGTTCGTCCAGGTGCGCCTGCATCAGGTGGTACAGAAACTCATCAAGGACGTTGGCATCCCACCAGCCGTCCATGTAGCTCTCGCCCAGGCCGAGTGAGCCGTGCGCCATGACCCGCGCGAAAAAGCGCGGGTCATGCACCTGGATATCCTGCGGCCGGGTTCCATCGATCTGGACCCCGGCCTCGTGGAGCAGGCCGGTGACCCGCTCCTGCAACCCTGTATCCACGACACCTCCTCGTCTGCGGTTACCCGCGCGCGAACAGCTCCACGTAGTCCTTGGCCACGTGCGGCAACACCACCGAGGCCGGTACATCGGCGGTCTGGGTGCCATCCGAGTATGGACCCACCTGGTAGGGCGGGAACACGAAGCGCAGCGCGGTGATCTGACCCTTGTCGTCGGTCAGCGGCTGGAACTGGCTGAAATTGTCGGCCTGCGGACCGGTGCCGTCGGCGATCATCCGCGAGGCATTGCGCAGCGACTCCTGCAGCTGCGACGGGTCCATGTCCTCGCCGCTGAGGCGGGTGGCCACGCGCTCACGCAGCTGGTCGGCGACGAAATCGCTGATCGCCTTCCAGCCCTTGGCGTCAGTCACCAGCTTGTCGGCGCTCAACATCTGCTGCTGCGCCGGCAACCACACGAAACGTGCAACCAGCGGTTCGCCGTGGGCGCCACCGGTGTAGCGGCTGCCGTCGGCGCTGACCACCACCAGCTGCGGCGTCTCCAGCAGCTTCTCGAAGCTTAGCGACAGCTCATAGGGCATGGTCGGCTTGTCGTTGCCCAGACCGTCCAGCGCCTGCTGCAGATCGCTGCGGGCGGAGGTGGCATAGGCCTGCAGCGCGCGCGCCAGGCCCGGATAGCGATCGATGCCCGCCGGGTAGCTGATGCCGACCACTTCACGTTCGTTGTTCTCGATCACATCGCGCAGATCCAACGGCGCTTCCGCTGCGGGTGTCTCGGCGGTGCCAGTGGCTTCGGCCGCAGGCGCGGCGTCGGTGGCCGGTGCCGCCTCGTTCTCGCGCTGGCAACCGGCCAGCAACAGCACGCCCATAGCGCCGGCCAGCACGCTGGCGTGCAGTGGCCGGTTGTTTCCAATCTTCATCGGGATCCCCTGTTCATGTTCATACATCATCGCCTGCCCTGGCTGAAGCGTTGCCCGCTGGATTCAGCCCACAAGCAGATCGTGATACTCCTCGTGCCGCTGCAGGAAGGCCTCGGCATAGGCACATGCCGGCACCACCTTGTACTTCTGCTCCCGGGCGAAACGCAGTGCGACCCGGGTCAGCTCACCGGCAATGCCACGGCCGGCGATCGGCTCGGGCACTTCGGTATGGGTGATGACCATCCGCCTGCGTTTGATCTGGTAGTCCAGCAGTGCCACCTGCCCGCGCACGCGGGCGGTGAACCGGTGGTTGACCTGATCGTGTTCGACCTCGTAAGCCAGACCGGGGGGCGTGACCGAAGCCATGGGACTGTCTCCTGCGGCGACTGCGTGGATGGTGCGCAGACGGGCGCCATGATCGCGTGAAGCCTGAACAGGGACAAGTCTGTGCCTGCTGCGTCAGTTATTGCCCTCAAGCTGCAGCCCGGCCGGCCGCTAACCCCTCTGCAGGGGTGCGCCAGGCTGGCATGCCCCTTGCGACAGTCGACCAAGCGATCTGCCGTGGAGGCCCGCGATGCACCCCAGCGATTCCCATTCCGATACCGATCACGCCCTGCTGGAGGGCCTGCTGCAACTGGCCGTGGAGGGACAGACCGAAGACCAGGCGTTCCAGAGCATCGGCGAGGAAGTGTTCTCCCGCCTGCTCGATACCTACGGTCAGGAAACCCGGGCCTGACCCGGAGCGGGGCCGCAGCCCCGGGGGTCGGATCCCGTGGATCCGACCCCAGCCACCCTCAGCCGCCGCCGAGGCGGAAGGTCGGGTTGGACAGCTCGCGCAGGAAGTGACTGAAGATGCTCGGCTGCATGGCCAGCATGAAGATCACGCCGAACGCCGCACCGGCCAGATGCGCGCTGTGGTTGATGCGATCGCCACCGCGCTTGTCCATCCAGATGCTGTAGCCGACGTAGAACGCGGCATAGACGATCGCCGGCGCCGGGATGAAGAACACCAGGATGATCGACCACGGCTTGATCAGGATGAAGGCGAACAGCACCGCCGACACTGCCCCGGACGCACCGAGGCTGAGGTAGTTCGGGTTCTTCTGGTTCTTCAGGTAGCTGGGCAGGATCGAGACCAGCAGCGCACCGACGTAGAAGGCCGGATAGACCAGGTAGCTGCCGGTCAGCTGCACCATCACGCTCTCGATGAATCCCCCGAAGAAGAACAGGGTGATCATGTTGAAGATCAGGTGCGACCAGTCGGCGTGGATGAAGCCGTAGGTGATCAGCCGGTCGTACTGGCGGTGGCGATCCACCGCCGGCGGCCACAGGATCAGGCGGTCGGCCAGCTTGCGGTTGTTGAACGCCATCCACGACAGGATGGCGGTGATGGCGATCAACAGCAGATTGACGGGGGTCATGTCAGGCTCAGGCGGTGCGGTAGTTGTCGACCATACGATAGCGTTTCGCATACCAACCGAAGACCAACGCCGCGACGAAAGCAAATCCGGCGAAGAAGAACATCAGGAATGCCGCCTCGCTCAGGCCCGTACTGGCGATCCTGTGGGTGACCGTGTCATTGCGCACGGCGGCATTGGACAGCAGCACCCACAGGTTGCCGATGGTGGTGGTCAGGTTCCAGAAGCTCATCACCACGCCCTTCATGGCCTGCGGTGCCTGGCTGTAGGCGAACTCCAGGCCGGTGGCCGAGACCAGCACTTCACCGAAGGTCAGCAGCGCGTACGGCAGCATCTGCCAGAAGATCGACATCGCGTTGCCACCGTCCATCACCACCTGGATGCCACCGACCACGATCCAGGCCAGGCCGCTGAAGGCGATGCCGGCGGTCATCCGGCGCAGTGCGGTCGGCTCGAAGCCGAAACGGCGCAAGGCCGGGTACAGCACCAGGTTGTTGAACGGAATCAGGATCATCACCAGCAGCGGATTCAGCGCCTGCATCTGCGAGGCGGTGAACCAGCTCGGCATCTGCATCTGCTGGCCCTGCAGCACCCAGGTCGAGGCCTTCTGGTCGAACAACGAGAAGAACGGGGTGGTCAGCGCGAAGATCACCAGCACCCGCAGCACCGAGCGCACGCCTTCCACGGCTTCGGCCGGGTGCTGGCCGCGCGCACGGTCCAGCTGCAGCCAGGTGCCGCCACCGATGCCTGCCAGGATCGACACCAGCGCCAGGCACAGGCAGATCACGATGCCGAGCGAGCCGACCAGACCGAACGAGGCCACGGCCAGCACCAGCCCGACCACGGCCATGACCAGGCCCGGACGGCCCTGGCCGGCAACGCGCGCGGTCAGCGCGGTGCGCACCACGTTGGCGAACGAATGCGGGTCCTTCGGCGGCAGCGGCACCAGCACGTAGCGCTTGCGGCCCAGCCAGAACACGAAGGTGGCGATGAACATCAGGATGCCCGGAATGCCGAAGGCCCACTGCGGGCCCCAGTTCTTCAGCACCAGCGGAATCAGCAGCGAGGCGAACAGCGAGCCGAAGTTGATGATCCAGTAGAAGGCGTCGAAGACGATCTTGGCCAGGTGCTTGTTGCTCTGGTCGAACTGGTCGCCCATGAACGAGGCCACCAGCGGCTTGATGCCACCGGCACCCAGTGCGATCAGGCCCAGGCCGAGGAAGAAGCCCTCACGACTGCCCTCGAACAACGCAAGGCACAGGTGGCCCATGCAGTAGACCAGGCTGAACCACAGGATGGTGTGGTACTTGCCGAAGAACTTGTCGGCCAGCCAGCCGCCGAGCAGCGGGAAGAAATACACGCCGATCATGAAGCTGTGCATGATGTCCTTGGCTTCACCGGCACGGCCTTCCGCAGTGATTTCCTGCAGCAGCAGCGAGGTGATCAGGAACTGCACCAGGATGTTGCGCATCCCGTAGAAACTGAACCGCTCGCAGGCCTCATTGCCGATGATGTACGGGATCTGGCGCGGCATCTTTCCCTGGCCGGCGATGGGGGCGACTGCGTCGTGGCTCATCCTGTAAGGCATTCCTGCAAAACGAAAGGCGCAAGAGTACCGGAACCTGTGCGTGCGAAGCACGCTGCAGGGCTGCATGACAGCCGCGCCAAAGCATGGCAGGCACATGCAGCCCTGCCGGAAGTCACGGAACCTGCACGGCAAAAGCGTAAACTTATCGTTATGCACCCCCTGCCCTTCGCCCGCATCCTGCCCAGCTGCCTTGCCCTCATGCTGGCCGTGCCTGCGCTGGCCAGGCCACAGGCGCCGCCGGCCACAGGCCTTGCCACAGAGGTGCGGCAGTTGACCGTCGCCGCGCTGGAACTGCCCAGCCGTGACGAAGGCCAATGGAAGCAGCGCCGCGAACAGGTGCTGCAGCTGCTGACCGATCTGCAGCCGGATGTGATTTCGGTGCAGCAGGTATTGCAGCAGCAGGGGCGCAACCCGGCCTGCTGGTTGGCCAGCCGGTTGCGCTACAGCTGCGATTTCGTCACTGCTGACCCGCCGAGCCAGCCGGTCCGGCACGGCAACGCGATGCTCAGCCGGCTGCCGGTCAGCGAGGACGGGGTCACCCTGCTGCATCCGCCGGGCACCTTCAGTGCCGCCGGCATGATGCGCCTGCGGCTGGGCGACAACGACGTCAACGTCTACATCGCGCGCCTGCGCCCGGATCCCGATGAAGCCAACGCCCGGCAACATCAGACCAGCGACCTGATGACCTGGATCGGCGCCACGGCCGAGGGCATGCCGAGCCTGATCGCCGGGGATTTCTCCGCCAGTACCGTCGAGCTGGTGCGCAGCACGCCCGGCTTCCAGCCGGCCCGGCGCAATCCTGGCGCACCGGCGGCCAGCGGCGGTGGTGCCAGTGGCCATGGGCTGGATGTCCTGTTCCAGGTCAAGCACTTCGGCGGCATCCGCCAACAGGCGATCCTGCTGCCCGCCGATGGCGACCTGCCCGGCCTGCGCCTGGGCGTGATGGCGACGCTGCGGCTGCAGGACGTACCCGCCACCACCGAATGAACGCGCCGCTGCGCTCGCCGGGCACGGCCCGGCGCTACCCCCGTTTCCGGTAGCGCCGGGCCATGCCCGGCGGGTGCGGTCACAGACAAACAAAAAGGCCGGGATCTCCCCCGGCCTTTCTGCGTTCACGCAGGCACTGCGATCAGGCGATCGCTTCCTGGTAACGACGCTCGACTTCATTCCAGTCGATGACGTTGAAGAACGCGCCGATGTATTCCGGACGGCGGTTCTGGTACTTCAGGTAGTACGCGTGTTCCCACACATCAAGACCGAGGATCGGAGTGTTGCCTTCCATCAACGGGCTGTCCTGGTTGCCGCTGCTTTCGACCACGACCTTCTTGTCCGGGGTCACGCTCAGCCAGGCCCAGCCACTGCCGAAACGGGTCAGTGCGGCCTTGGTGAAGGCATCCTTGAACTTGTCGAAACCGCCCAGGTCCTTGTCGATCGCCTTGGCCACATCACCGACCGGATTACCGCCAGCGTTCGGGGCCATCACGGTCCAGAACAGCGAGTGGTTGGCGTGGCCGCCACCGTTGTTGCGCACCGGACCCTGCAGGTTCTCCGGCAGCGACTTCAGCTTCTTCACCAGTTCTTCGACCGGCAGGTCGGCGTACTCGGTGCCTTCCAGCGCAGCGTTGACGTTGTTGATGTAGGTCTGGTGATGCTTGGTGTGATGGATTTCCATCGTCGCCGCATCGATATGCGGTTCCAGCGCGTCGTAGGCGTAGGGCAGCTTGGGCAGGGTGTAGGCCATGATGCATCTCCTGATAGCGAGGGCACCCGACGGCATCGTCGGGCGGTGCGCGGTGAATGATGGGGACAGACCGCAAGATTACCAAGGGGGATGTAAAGGAAATTGCGTCCTGCAGGTGAGCATGCCGGCAATTGTTACGCAGCAGTGACGCAGCGCGTGCCCTCATGCAGGGTGCAGCGCGCAGGCGCTACAGTGGGCGTACCACCCTCGCCCGCTCCTGCCCATGCGCAACCCCCGGCTGTTGATCACCGCCATCGCCCTGCTGCTGCTCGGCCTGGTCGTCAATCATTTCCTGCAGCGGCCGCCGCCGCCGCAGTTCGCGCCCGACCTGCAGAGCACGCCGGCCGCCAGTGCACCGACGGTGCGCAGCAGCGGCAGCGGCAGTGACAGTGACGGCCTGCCCGCCTTCCTGCCGGCCGAAGCCCGCCAGACCATCGCGCTGATCCAGCGCGGCGGCCCGTTCCCACATCGCCAGGACGGCAGCACCTTCGGCAACCGCGAACAACAACTGCCACAGCGTCCGCGCGGTTACTACCGCGAGTACACCGTCGACACGCCTGGCACGGGCAACCGCGGTGCGCGGCGCATCGTCACCGGTGGCAACCCGCCCGATGCCTGGTACTACACCGATGACCACTACGAATCGTTCCGCAGCTTCACCGTACCGGCCTCAGGAGAACGTCCATGAGCCACGATGATTTCGGCCTCGGCCTGCATGACATCAACAATGCCGGCGTCTACGCGATCGACACCTCGGATATCAGCGCGCTGTCGGCAGCGATGCGCGATGCCGACCTGAAGGTGATCCGGATCGACCTGGATGGCGTGAGTGACAAGCGCACCCTGCTGGCACGGCTGGCCGCCCAGCTTGATTTCCCTGCCGGCTTCGGCGGCAACTGGGATGCACTGGCTGACAACCTGCGCGACCTGCAATGGCTACCGGCCAACGGGTACGCGCTGTTCCTGGCCGATGTCGATGCCCTGCGCGCCGGTGCAGGCAAGGAGTTCGACACGCTGCTGGACATCCTTGATGAAGCCAGCCGTGACTGGGTGGGCCGCGACGTCCCGTTCTGGGTATTCCTGTCGCAGAGCGCGTGACCTGGTAGAGGCCGACCTTGGTCGGCATGCACGCGCAAGCGCATGGATCATCCACGCATGGCGTGGATCTACCCGGTGCAGCTGGATGCTCAGTAGATCCACGCCATGCGTGGATGCGGCACCCTACCGGCTGCCGTTATCTTCCTGCAGCTCTTTCTTGAACGGGATATCCGGCGGCGGACGCGCCACCGCCGGCTGGTCCTGCATGTTCGGATCGGTGAGGCCGCAGCCGCCACCGGCCTGCAGGATCGAGATCACGCAGGAAATCTTCGTGCTGGTGCCCGGCAACGGAATCTCCATCGCCTTGACGCCCTTGCGCACCCATTCGGCAAGCAGCGATTCCTGCGGCACCCAGTACTTATCGAACGAGGTGGGCGTGTAGTCGTACGGCGGCCGCTTCAACCATTTGCCGGACTCGGCGATGCGTTCCTTGCTCCAGCCGTCGTTGGCTCCACCAGGTGCGCCACGCTCGGCCTTGCCAGCGCCGTCCTGGCCGGCCACGCGCACGCTGCCGTCGGCATTGAACAGACCTTCCCCCTTGCCGGCGCTGGCCTGCGCGGCGCCCTGATTGGCACCATCGCGATTGCGGCTGGAAGCGCCCCAGTCGTCCCCGCGTGCAGGTGTCGCCCAGTTGCCCGGGGTCGGCGCCGGGCGTGCACCCGCCTGCGCGGGGGCAGTACTGGTCGCCGCAGGACGCGCCGCGCTGGCGCTGTTCTGCGCTGCGCTGCCTGCGGGTGCCGGCGTAGGCGTGGTCGCACTGCCGGCCGAGGTCGACGCAGCCGGTAGCGGAGCGGCTGCAACCTCGCGTTCGCGCACCTGCACTTCGCGCCCGGCAGGCGCACGCACGGTGGGCTCGCGCCCTGCGACGGCGGCCATGCGCACCTGCGGATCGGTCATGGCCTGCACTTCGCGTTCGCGCACCTGCACCTCACGCTCCGGCACGCGCACCTGGATGTCGGTGGTGCGCATCGGCTGCGAGGCCACCGGCGCTTCGACCGTGGCGATTTCGCGTTCCTGCACCTGCACGTCGCGCACGCGCGGCGCCTGCACCGCCACCTCGGGCGTGCGCACCGGCATTGGTGTCGGCGCAGCCTGTACCGGCTGCACGCTGCGCTCACGCACGGTCGGAACGGTGTCGCGCGGGACGATGCTGACCTCGGTCCGCGGCGGCGCCATCGGCGGCACCACGAAATCGGTGGTCGCCTGCGCCACTTCGGTGGCCTGCACCGGTGAGGGCGGTGGTGCGGCCACCGGCGCCGGCTCGACCTCGGGCGGCGGCGGCACGCTGGCGGTCGGAGACGTGGCAGCGGCGGCGGATGACGGCGCAGGTGCAGCAGGCTGCGGGCGCGGCGCAGTGGCAGCTCCCGCCTCCTGGCCGGCGGCTACGGCACCGGCTGCTGCAGCCGCCGCCTCGGCTCCGGCCTGGTCGCCACCGCCTTCCTGCGCAGCACGGCCGACGAATTCAATCTGCACGCGCTCACCCTCGCTGCCCTGCTCGTCCGGCGAAGACGTGCGGATCACCGCTACCCACAGCAGCAGCAGGAAGAACAACAGATGCAGCAGCGCGCTGAGCAGCGCCGAGGTCCAGCGCATCCAGCGCTGGTCGCGAGGCGCCGGATCCCAGTCCTGCCAGAACAAGCGGCGCAGGGACGCCCATGGTCCCAGCGCCGGCAATTGCCCAGGGGGGCCTGGCAGCGGTCGCGGCAGCAGCACCGCGATCACTTCGCGCGCGTGCAACGGACGTGGCAGCGGCGTCAGCGTCCGCAGCCAGATCGCCCAGCCGTACGGCAGGCCGGTGTTCTTCTCGAGGATGGGCGGTCGCTGCTGGCGCGCCAGCAGCAGGTCGATGAGTTGCTCGGCTCTGGGCAGAGGCACGCGTTGGCGATCAGGCGGCGTTGCCGCGCGGAATATACGGGGCGTGGCCGCTGTCGTGATCGGTGGCGTCACGCACGGCGGTCACTCCGGGCACACGGCCCATCAGGGTCTTCTCGATGCCCTGCTTGAGGGTGACGTCGGCCATGCCGCAACCCTGGCAGCCACCGCCGAAGCGCAGCAGCACCACGCCGTCGGCCGAGACTTCCTGCACGGCCACCTTGCCGCCATGCGAGGCGAGCTGCGGATTGACTTCGTTTTCCACCACCCAATGCACACGTTCGACCAGCGAGGCGGCATCGCCGGGCGCTTCGCCCTTGATCCGCGGCGCTTTGATGGTCAGCTGCTGGGTGCCGGCCGTACCGGGCACGATGTCGATCTCCGCGCCGTCGAGCCAGCCAACGCTGGTGGCATCGACATAGAGCGTGAAGCCATCACAGTCCACCGCCCACTCGTCGCCGAGCAGGTCGGTCGGCTCGGCGAACTCCAGCCGGGCGTCGGCACGCGGGGTTCCGGGTTCGACCGCACTCAAGCGCACGCCCATGCCGGGCACGCCCTCGCGTTCGATCAGCTTGCGGAAATGGGTCTGGGCAGTGTCGGAGATCTGGATCATCAGGCTATTCTAGCCAAGTAAGCGTCAGCCGCTCATTCGTTTTATACACCGGCCGGCGCATTGTTCAGTCAACACGAGGTGGAGGAACCCATGGCCGACCTGATTCCGCTGGCGCAGGCCCGTTGCGTGCCGCGCAAAGGCAGCGACCACAAGCTGGGCGAGGCCCGCCTGGCCGAACTGTTGCCGCAGGTTCCCGGCTGGGAGCTGGCCGAGGCCGGCCAGGCGCTGGTGCGCACGTTCCGCTTCAAGGATTACTACGCCACCATGGCCTTCGTGAACGCGCTGGCCTGGATCGCCCACGGCGAGGACCATCACCCGGACCTCGGCGTCCACTACGACCGTGCCGTCGTCCGCTACTCCACCCACGACGTGGGCGGCTTGAGCGAGAACGACTTCATCTGCGCAGCGAAGACTTCGGCCCTGACGGAGCAACTGAAATGAACGTGCGATTGCTGAGCCTGTCCCTGCTTGCCGCGACCACCCTGGCCGGCTGCGGCACCTCCGAGCCGCCGGCAGCGCCGGCTGCGGCCCCCACCGAAGTGGCTGCGGTAAAGACCCCGCCGCCGCAATACCCGCTGGAACTGGCCTGTACCGGCGTGGGCGGCACCAGCACCTTCAAGGTGGTGATCGGCACCGACGGCAAACCCAGCGAGGTCACCCTGCTGACCGGCGCAGGCAACCCGCAGCTGGACGATCTGGCCAAGACCGCCGTGCAGGGCTGGCAGTTCAAGGCCGCTACCCGCAATGGCGAGGCCGTGCCGGCCACGATCCAGGTGCCGGTCAGCTTCAACCCGCCGCAGCCGAAGCCGGACCAGTGCTTCGCCATCGAAGAAAGCCTGCGCCGCGGCGGCTGATCGCCTGCCGCTGACGAGGCCAGCCGACGCCCGCCTCGCCTTTGCCGCCCCGGCCCGCGCCGGGGCGATTGCTTGATGACAAGGAACGCGTCGGTACATGCTGCAGATTCCCCCCGAAAACATCTGGATCGCCCTGGCGGTCACCCTCGCTGCTGGCCTTGCCACCGCCATCGGCAGCCTGCTGGTGCTGTTCTCGCGCCGCCCCAACCCGCGCCTGCTGGCCTTCGGCCTGGCCTTTGCCGGCGGCGCGATGGTGTACGTCTCGCTGTCGGAGATCCTCAACAAATCCATCGCCTCGTTCGCGCTGGCCTATGGTGAGCGCACCGGCTTCACCTACGGCACCCTCGCCTTCCTGCTGGGCGTAGTGGTGATCGTGTTGATCGACCACTTCATTCCCAACCCGCATGACAGCCTGGACAAGCAGGACCCAGCCTTCCGCGAGAACAGCCGCGACTACCTGAAACGGGTCGCCCTGCTGACCTCGGTGGCGATCACCGCGCACAACTTTCCGGAGGGGCTGGCGACGTTCTTCGCGACGCTGGAGAGCCCGTCGGTGGGCATGCCACTGGCCTTCGCCATCGCCATCCACAACATTCCCGAGGGCATCGCCATTGCAGTGCCGGTGTACTTCGCCACGCAGAACAAGTTCTACGCGTTCGCCGCCAGCCTGCTGTCAGGCCTGGCCGAGCCGGTCGGCGCGGCGATCGGCTATGTACTGCTGTCCGGCTCGCTGTCCCACGCCACGTTCGGCTGGGTGTTCGGCCTGATTGCCGGTGTGATGGTGTTCCTGGCGCTGGACGAGCTGCTGCCGGCGGCCAAGCGCTACGCCAAGGGGCACGAGACGGTGTACGGGCTGGTGGCGGGCATGGGCACGCTGGCAATCAGCCTGGTGCTGTTCAAGTGGTGAAGGGTGTCCGGCCAACGGGCTGAGCCCCCTCGCGGCTGACGCATTCCACAGTATCGAGCGGTCACAGGCGAGGTCGATTCGCGGGGGACGCCGTAAACCCTTCCCTGGGGGCTTGGCCGCGGCATCCATGCCGCGGACACCCCCGCGAACCGCCCCCGCCCGTGCCCCGTCATTTTTCCGTGCGCGCCAGCCGCGCGATGAAAGAATGAAAAGCGAAGCCCGCGCTGCGCGCGTGAGTCGAGCGTGGCTCGACTCTACAAAGGCTGCGAGCAGCCATGGGTCTACGCTGCGGCTGTCGGGTCCGCCTTGTAGCGAGTCGAGCACCGCAGGTCCGGCGAGGGCAACGAGGCGCGGGTGTCTGAGCGCAGCGAGTTCCGCGCCGCCCCTCGGCGGAGCGAGGAGCACAGGGTACCGGCGCGCGGCGCCGGCTCGCGGATGGCGGCGTGTTTCTTTGGTTACTTTCTTTGCACGAGCAAAGAAAGTGACAAGCCCACTCATCGCAGGGGAACGACGGTACCGACCAAGCCCCCGGCGCCGCCGAACTGCCGTCAGCGGAGTCTGTCCAACGCCTCGACCAGCTCATCCGCCAGCGGCGCACTCAGCACATACGGGCTCTTGCCGTCGTCCAGCGCGAACTCCAGCGACGCGGCATGCAGGAACAGGCGCTTCAGCCCGATCTGCTCACGAAGCCGCTTGTTGACTGCAGGATCGCCGTATTTGTCGTCTCCGGCTACAGGATGCCCCAGATGCTGGGCATGCACACGGATCTGGTGGGTGCGGCCGGTTTCGATGCGCACCTCGCAGTAGGAATGGCCACCCTTGCGTTCCAGCACCCGGAAATGGCTGATGGATTCCTTGCCGATCGCATTGACCTGCACATGGCGCTCGCCGCCCTGGCGCAGGCCTACGTGCAACGGCGCATCGACCGTCATCACACCGTCCGGCATGCGCCCGGCAAGCAGGGTCAGGTAACGCTTGCGGATGCCCGCGCCGTGGTCTTCACGCAGCAGCGCCTGCAGCTCGCTCAGTGCCGAACGCTTCTTGGCCACGATCAGCAGGCCCGAGGTGTCACGGTCCAGCCGGTGGACCAGCTCCAGGGTCTGCCCAGGGCGCAGGGCGCGCAGGGTCTCGATGGCGCCGAAGCTGATGCCGCTGCCGCCATGGCTGGCGACGCCGGTCGGCTTGTTCAGCGCCAGCAGACGGGCGTCTTCGAAGACGATGGCCTGCTCCAGCCGACGCATGAACGCCTCGGGTGGACCCGCCTTGTCTCCCTCTTCAGTGAGACGAACCGGCGGTATCCGCACTTCGTCGCCGGCCTCCAGCTTGCGCTCGGCCTTGGCGCGGCCGCCATTGACGCGCACCTGGCCGCTGCGGACCAGCTTGTAGACCAGGCTGCGCGGGGCACCCTTGAGCTGGCCGAGCAGGAAATTGTCCAGGCGCTGGCCGGCGCGGTCGGCCGGAACGGTGATCATGCGCACGGAAGGCTTGTCGCCGGCCGGCTTGGTGGGGTCTTGTGCAGTCATCAGCCTGTTTATTCTGTTACACTCGGGGGGCGAGATAAGGGATTGATTTCGTTGGAAGTTACTCAGGGCCAGAAGCCCCGCTTCCGACGAATCCGGCACAGTGCGCGACCACCGCCCGCGGGGCGGCCATGTTAGCGGCTCACCGGCGTTCCCGGCCATCGCCGATTGCCTGACACGCAGTCGCGCTGAACATGTCCCGTGCGGCGCTCCAGCCTGGCTGACAGCTGCCTCCGGCCCTGCAACACCCAAAACCAGAAAATTGAAGCGCTCCCGCGGCCTGCCGTGGTGTCGTAGCGCTGGAAACCCAAGCCGCCCTCCCCGCGCTTGCGCGAATGGGCGGCGAGCCGTGTCCAGAGGCGAAACTCCATGGCGTTCCGCGCGGTAGCCGCTTGCGAGGAACGCAACAATGAAGCGAATGCTGATCAACGCCACACAGGCTGAAGAGCTGCGTGTTGCCATCGTGGATGGCCAGTCGTTGTATGACATCGACATCGAGCAGCCGTCCAAGGAACAGAAGAAGTCCAACATCTACAAGGGCCGGATCTTCCGCATCGAGCCCTCGCTGGAAGCGGCCTTCGTTGAATACGGTGGCGGTCGCCACGGCTTCCTGCCGCTGAAGGAAATCTCCCGCGATTACTTCCAGGCCGGTGTCGACCACAACAAGGCCGGCATCCGCGAGCTGCTGAGGGAAGGCCAGGAAATCGTCGTCCAGGTGGACAAGGAAGAACGTGGCAACAAGGGCGCTGCCCTGACCACGTTCATCTCCCTGGCCGGCCGCTACATGGTGCTGATGCCGAATTCGCCCAGCGCCGGCGGTGTTTCCCGTCGCATCGAGGGTGAAGACCGGGCCGCCCTGAAGGACGCCCTGGACAAGCTGAACATCCCCGACGAAATGGGCGTCATCATCCGTACCGCCGGCGTCGGCCGCGATGCGGAAGAGCTGCAGTGGGATCTGGACTACCTGCTGAACGTATGGCGCGCCATCGCCGAAGCCGCCCTGAGCAAGCCGGCCCCGTTCCTGATCTACCAGGAATCGCGCCTGATCGTGCGCGCCCTGCGTGACTACCTGCGCGCCGACATCGGCGAGATCCTGGTGGACACCGAGGAGATGTACGAGCACGCCAAGGAGTTCATGCAGCAGGTGATGCCGCAGACCCTGCGCAAGCTCAAGCATTACAAGGACGACATCCCGCTGTTCAACCGCTTCCAGATCGAATCGCAGATCGAAGGCGCCTACGAGCGCAACGTGCGCCTGCCGTCGGGTGGCTCGATCGTGGTCGACCAGACCGAAGCGCTGACGGCCGTCGACGTCAACTCCTCGCGCGCCACCAAGGGCAGCGACATCGAGGACACCGCGTTCCAGACCAACCTGGAAGCGGCCGAGGAAGTGGCCCGCCAGCTGCGCCTGCGCGATCTCGGCGGCCTGGTGGTGATCGACTTCATCGACATGGCGTCCAACAAGCACCAGCGCGAAGTCGAGAACCGCCTGGCGAATGCGCTCAAGTACGACCGTGCACGCGTGCAGGTCGGTCGCATCTCGCGCTTCGGCCTGCTGGAAATGAGCCGCCAGCGCCTGCGCCCGAGCCTGGGCGAGTCCAGCCAGATCGTCTGCCCGCGTTGCGACGGCCATGGCCGCATGCGCAGCGTCGAGTCGCTGTCGCTGTCGATCATCCGCGTTGCTGAAGAGCATGCGATGAAGGAGAACACCGGGCAGGTGCTGGTACAGGCCCCGGTGGAGATCGCCAATTACCTGCTGAACGAGAAGCGCGGCGCGCTGGGCGAAATCGAGAAGCGCCACGAGGCGCCGATCGTGATCGTTGCCGACGAGCAGCTGCACACCCCGCATTACACCGTCACCCGTCTGCGCGACAACGAACTGGGCGAGGAAAGCGGCAAGCCAAGCTACCAGCGCGGTACCCCACGCAAGCTGCCGGTACATGCGCTGACCAAGGGCCAGCTGAACATCCCGCCGCCGATGGTGACCCAGGTCAAGCACAACTCCCCCGCCCCGGTGCGGGACGAAGTGGAACCGACCGCAGCGCCGGCACCCGCGCCGGTGGCCGCAGTGGCTCCGGCTGCTGCCGCCAGTGGCGGTGTGGTTGGTTGGCTGAAGCGCATCTTTGGCGGCGAGCCGGCACCGGCGCCCGCACCGGCCCCGGTCGCACGTCAGCCGCAGCAGGATGGCGGCCGTCGTGACCGCAACAAGGATCGCAACAAGGACCGCAAGGACCGTCGCGAGGACAGCCGTGGCAACGGCGGCAATGGCAATGCGCAGCAGCAGAAGGACGGCGGCAACCGCAAGGACCGCGGTGAGCAGCGCAAGGATGGCCGCAACGGCGGCAACCAGGCCAATGGCAATGGCAATGGCCAGCAGCAGCCGCAGCAGCAGGGCAAGCCGAAGGATGCCCAGCAGCAGCCGCAGCAGAACAAACCGCGTAACGAACAGGGCCAGGGTCAGGGCCAGCAGCAGCCGAAGCTGAAGCAGCCGAAGCAGCCGCGCCCGCAGGACGGTGACAAGCCGGCCGAGAAGCCGCAGCGTGCCGCTGCCGAAGCCCCGGCTGATGTCGTGACCGCAGCAGCTGCCGTGGCTGCCACCACTGCGGTTGCCGCCACGGTCGTGGCGCAGGAAGAGAAGGTACTGGCACCCGCCGTTGCCACTGAAAACGCGGTCGACACTGTCGCGGCCGTGGATACCACCGCCGCTGCGACCGACGCCGAGGTCGTGGTTGCGACCGGGGCTGTCGAAGACGCAACGACCGATGCAGCAGGCGATCAGACCGGCGAAGGCGCAACGCGCCGCCGCCGTGGTCGTCGCGGTGGTCGTCGTCGTCGTCGTGGTGGTGCCGAGAACGCCGCAGGCGGTGACGTGCTGGGTGATGACATGGACGACGGCGATGATGCCGAGGGCGAAGACAACGACGGCGATTCCGTCGAACACAACGCCCAGGCTTCGGTGAACACCCCGGTTGCCGCCGTGCAGCCGTCGCGTTCGCAGCCGGAATTCGATTTCGATGACGAAGTCGAGCCGGCCGCCGCTGATGCCGGCAAGCCGGCACGTGCACCGGTTGCGGTAGCCGCCGCAGTTGCTCCGGTCGCTGCCGTCAGCAGCGCCGTGGTCGAAGCAGCCGTTCCGGTGGCAGCCACGGTGCAGACCCCGGCCCCGGTGGAAGCCGTCGCCAAGGTCGAACCGACCCCGTCGCCGGTGCAGACCAGCATGCTGGATGCCATCGATGCGGCGACGCCCGTGCAGCCCGCACCTGAAGCGGCTCCGGTGATCGAGGCGAAGCCGCCGGTGGTCGAGACCGCTGTCGCGATCGAAGCCGCCCCGGTCGCTGAACCGACCGCGGTGGTCGAAGCCGCTCCGGTGGCCGAGCCGAAGCCGGTGGTAGCCGACCTCGCGCCGGTGGTGGAAGCTGCTCCGGCAGTCGAATCGAAGGCCGCGGTTGAAGTCGCCCCGGTCGTCGAGCTGCCGGCTACCCCGGTGGCTGTCGAAGCCGCACCGGTGGAAACCGCCGCACCGGTCGCCGATCCGGTCGTACCGGCGGCGGTCGACCCGATCGCTGATGGCCATGCCGACGCTGCCGCACAGGCCGCCGACGCGCAGGCCTTGGAAGAAGACGAGGACGCTGGCAAGCGCACGCCGCCTGCCGCCTGATCCATCGTTGATCGGCAACAACGAAACGGCGGGGATCGATGATCCCCGCCGTTTTTTTGTGCGTCTGCCGCCCAGCGCCCCCTGCCATCAATAGGGCGCGCCCTGGTAGAGGCCAACCTTGGTTGGCGCCGTGGGTTTCATGCATGCGGGAGCGCCTGTGCCAACCAAGGTTGGCCTCTACCAGAGCGTGCGTCAGTTTGCCGGCGCGAACTGCAGCCGGGTCCACACCCCGTAGTGATCAGAGGCCCAACGGCCACCGTCATCGGGCTGGTCGAACAGGATCTTCGCTTCGCGCGCGACCATCTGGTCCTGTTGGAAGAAGATGTGGTCGATCCGCGACGGCGCCTGGTAGTAGTGACGGTTGAGCGTACTGACACCGGCCAGGTCGGTGTTGACGTGCACGCTGCCGTAGCTGTCGCCGTAGTGGCTGCGCAGCTCGCTCAGATCGCCGGCATCGACCAGTGCATTGAAGTCGCCGGCAATCACCACCGGCGCACCCGCAGCGCTGCCGGCAATGAAACGCAGCAGGTCCTCGACCTGGCTGCGGCGGATGCGCTGGCCGGCGTCGTCACTGCGCTCGTTGAGGTGGGTGGCATAGACATTGACCGGCTTGCCGTCCACGTCGATGCGCAGATGGACCACGGTGCGGTAGTCATCCAGCGGCAGCAGCAGGTGCTCGCCACGGGCCAGGATCGGGCGCCGGGTCAGCAGCGCATTGCCGTAGCGCTTGGGCGCTCCCACCGGATCGGTGGACACGAATACGTAGCGGTAACCGAGCTGGCTGGCCAGCCACTGCGCCTGGTTGCGCACGTTGCGCTTCTGGATCACTTCCTGCAACGCGATGGCATCGGGCTGCAGGCGCTTGAGCTCGGCCACGATCGTGCGACGACGGCTGGGCCAGTCCTCGCGGTCATGGTGCAGGTTGAACGTCACCATGCTCATGCCGGGCTCGCTGACGGCCGCCGCGTTCGCCGCGGCGACCGGCTCAGCGGCTGCGGCCAGCCCCGGCAGGGCCAGCGCGATCGCCAGCCCCAGCACGCAGAGACGGCGGCCGATCCCGATCGGTTGACGCATGGTTACTGCCCTTTGCGTTCGGCGCGGCGCACTGCGCTGGGCACCTCGATCTCGACCCGTGCCGGCAACTGGTGCACATGCAGCTCGTTGTTGATCCATTCCACCGTCTCGCCATTGACCGTCGCCTGGCCGGGTTCGCCTGCATACGGCCATGGCAGCACCACGCCGCCGGCGGGTGGTACCAGCCCGGGTTGCACGTCCAGCACCAGCTGCTTGTCGCTGCGCTGCAGGCGATAGTTGAGCTGCCCCTGCGGCGTGCGCAGGCCCTGCACGGCGATGCCTTCGCCCTGCAGCCACGCCACCGGGATACCGGCGGCGAGTACCAGTGCCTCATCCGCATCGCGGTTGTAGGCGAACATGTCCAGCGCCGAACGGACGAAGTCCGAGGCCACCCAGGCATGCGGCAGGTCACCCACGAAGAACGGCTTGCGCGGCGTACGCGAGACCACCTCGGCCCACTGGTTCCAGGCCTGCGGCGCGCGATCCTTGAAGAAGAACTCGGTGGCCTGCCAGGCACGATCACGCCAGCCCAGGCGCACGAACGCGGCGACGTTGCGCCATTCGTACGGCGTGTAGTCCTTCCATTCGCGCTTGCCATCGCGGCGCGCGACGAATTCATTCCAGTAGCGCTGGAAGGTTGCGTCCAGCGCCTCCTGCGGCAACCGCCCCTGCTCGCCGCCCGGTGCCAACGCAATCGTGGTGGAGGTGGCGTCGAAGTCACCCAGCTCGGCCGAACCCGGCAGGTAGTCGATGCGCTGCTGCTGCATGGCCGCCAGCAGCGAGGCCTGCAGGTCATCACGGAACTGATCGCGCGATTCGCTGATCTGCATCGCCTCGACCTTGCCCAGCTGCGCCGCCAGCTGCGCGGCGTCCTTGTAACCACGCAGCGCCCAGAAGTTGTCCCAGTACGAATGCATCGGCTTGGCCGAATAGCCCTCGTGGCTGATCGAGGCCGGCATCATCCCGTAGAAGGCAGGATTGCGCGCACGGTTCTCCTCGGTGCGCTCGCTGCCGCGCAGTTGTTCCATGTAGCTGTAGGCGCCCAGCACGTGCGGCCACATCTGCTCGAGGAAGGCGGTGTCGCCGGTGTAACGGCCGTATTCGGCGATGTTGTAGATCAGCTCGCCATGGCTGTCGTTCTCCGGCACCGGATCGCTGCCACGCGCATCGACACAGCACGGCACCTTGCCATTCTCAAACTGATAGGGCGCGTACCACGTCACGTAGTCACGCACGGCATCGCTGCGGCCCATCCGCAGCAGGCCTTCGGAGATCATCGCGCCATCGCGGATCCAGCTGCGCGCGTACGAGCGCGTACCCGGCTGCAGGCGCGGGCCGACCCGCGAGATCAGCATGTGCGCCACCGCGGTGCGCAGGGTTTCCACCAGCGGTTGGCCGGCAGCCGGCACCTGCAGGGTCACAGCACCCAGCTTGTCGCGCCACATTGCCGCAACCTGCTGCTGTGCCTTGGCCACGTCCAGCGCCTGCGGCGCCCAGCTGCCGGTCTGCGGCAGCACGATCGCCACCTCGCGGCTCTGCCCGGGTTCGAGCTTGATCGTGTACAGCAGTGCGCC
Organism: Stenotrophomonas sp. SbOxS2; assembly: GCF_013416715.1. Classification (NCBI taxonomy): domain Bacteria; kingdom Pseudomonadati; phylum Pseudomonadota; class Gammaproteobacteria; order Lysobacterales; family Lysobacteraceae; genus Stenotrophomonas; species Stenotrophomonas sp. SbOxS2. The sequence goes on along the minus strand of NZ_JAAVXD010000005.1, from coordinate 519,418 downwards.
GGACGCCATGCCGGTCGGATCCTTCACGGCGGTGGTGGCGGGCAGCTTGCCGCTGGCCAGGTGCATCGCATCCAGCTTGCCGTCGAAACTGCTGGCAAAGCGCGCATCCGGCACCTGCAGGGGATACAGCCGCGGTTCGCCATTGATGCGCACCAGCTGCTCGCCCACGTCCACGCTGTCGATGCGGCTGAAGCCGCCCACCGTGTTGAGGAACTGGGTGGGCGGATTGACCTGCCACGGGCGGATCGCCAGTGCCAGGGTGTATTCGTGCGCGACCTTGTCCGGGTTGCTCAAGCGGTAACGCCCGATCAGCTGCGCGCGTTCGGGCGTGCCCTGCACGAAGCTGGTCACCGACAGGCCGGCCTTCTCGTGCACCCAGTCGACCGTGGCGATCGGCAGGTAGCGATCCTGCAGCGACTGGGTGATGGCAACGTCGGCCCAATCCAGCAGCTTGCCGTCGAGGCGGATGAACGGCTCGATGCTGAAGCTGCCCTTGGCCGGCTCCAGTGCGCCGTCCTCACTGATCAATGCCTGTTCCTGGCCACCGTCCAGGCCCAACAGGGTCCAGTACGGCTGCTCGCCGACGTAGGCGCGCGGCAATGTGCCACGCGGCAGGTCGGCCGCCACCGAGGACAGGAAGGCATTGGGAGTCGCGGCGAACGCCAGCGGCTTCAGGGTGATGTCACGGATGCCGTAGCGCCAGTTCGGTCCGCCCTGCAGGTCGAAACGGACGTAGCGTGCATCGGTGTCGGGCAGTGCCAGCCAGTCACGGCCGCCGGCACCGGCGGTCACTTCGCGCACGGTACGCCAGTCACGACCGTCCTCGGAGGTACGCACGGTATAGCGGTTCGCTTCCAGGTCCGGCAGCCAGTCGATCACCGCACCGCCGATCTCGCGGCTCTTGTGCAGGTCCAGGCTGATGGTCTGCTGCTTGACCCCGCCACTGATCCAGAAGGTATCGGACTTGCCGTCGATCATCCGGTCCTGCAGCGCGGTTGCGGTATCGGCGATCACCGAGGGCCGCAGCGCCGAATCATCCTGCGCGGGCAGGCCCTGCAGGGTCAGCTTGTCGAAGCACACCGTGCCACGGCCGCCGACCTTGCTGTAGATCGTGAATTCCATCGACGCGCTGCGCGCCATGTCCTTCTCTGGCGATGGCCCCCAGGCCTTGTCGATCTGCCGCCGGCGGTACTCCACCGGCGTCCACGCTTTGGGGAAGGCGTAGCCGGGGCGGTTGACCCACCACACGTTGTCGCCGCTGGCGTCGATCAGCTTGAACTGCAGGTCGTTGGCCGGCGAATCACCGCGCAGCTGGAAACCGAAACGGTAGTTGGCCGGGTACTCGATGTTCAGCGGGCGACGGATGCCGACGTAGCCGGAGACCTCATGGAAGTCGTAATCCAGGCACAGCGCGCGGCCACCGCCGGCGCCACTGACCGGCCGCAGCGAGCCGCTGACCTGGTCGGACAACACCAGCTTCCATGCGCTGATGTCGTCGAAATCATCCAGCACCTTCGGCGCGGGCAGCGCCGGTGGTGCGGCGATCGCCAGGGAAGACCACAACAGGCCCAGTCCAACGGCGATCGCACGCTTCATCCCTTCACGCTCCCCAGCAACAATCCTTGGATGTAGTACCGCTGCAGCACCAGGAACAGCGCCAGCACCGGAACCACGGTGACCACCGCGCCGGCCATCATCATTTCCACGTCCATGATGTGTTCGCGCGAGAGGGTGGCCAGCGCCACCGGCAAAGTGTAGTGCTCCTGGTCGGTCAACACGATCAGTGGCCACATGAAATCGTTCCATGCGCCCATGAAGGTGAAGATCGCCAGCGTCACCAGCACCGGCTTCAGCATCGGCAGCACGATCTGGAAGAAGATCCGCAGCTCCCCCGCCCCGTCGATGCGCGCCGCTTCCAGCAGCTCATCGGGAATCGAGCGGGCGTACTGGCGCACCAGGAAGATGCCGAACACGCTGGCCAGCGCCGGCACGATCACGCCGCCGAAACTGTTGACCAGGCCCAGCTGCTTCATCAGCAGGAACAGCGGCAGCATCGCCACCTGCGCCGGGATCACCAGCGCCGCCATCAGCACCTGGAACAGGCGCTCACGACCGACGAAGTTGAGCTTGGCGAAGGCGTAGCCGGCCATCGTGTTGAGCAGCAGCGAACCGAGGGTGATCGCCAGCGACACCAGCAGGCTGTTGGCGAAGTTGCCGCCCATGCCGGTGCGCGCAAACAGCTCCGTGTAGTTGTGCGTGGTGATGCTGGACGGCAGCAGCGGCGGCGGGAAGTGGGTGGCCTCGCCCTGCGGCATGAACGAGACCGACAGCATCCACAGCAATGGTGCCAGGCTGACCAGGGCCAGCACCAGCAGCGCGCCGTTGATCATCCACGGGTGCCAGCGTGACTGGCCGATTTCACGACTCATACCAACTGCCTCTTGCGGCCAAAGCGCAGCATCACGGTGGTCACCGCCAGGATGATCAGGAACAGCAGGAACGCCACAGCCGAGGCGCGTCCCAGGTTCCACCACTTGAAGCCTTCCTCGAACATGAAATACAGCACGCTGACGGTGCTCTGCAGTGGGTCGCCGCGGGTCATCACATAGGGTTCGGCGAACAGCTGGAAGTAACCGGAAACGGTGATCACCCCGACCACCAGCAGCACCGGGCCGAGCATCGGCAGGGTGATGTGCAGGAACTGCTTCCAGCGCGAGGCGCCGTCGATGCGCGCGGCCTCGTACAGGTCATGCGGGATCGCCTGCAGGCCGGCCAGGAAGATCACCATGTTGTAGCCGAAGTTCTTCCAGACCGCGAACAGCATGATGGTCGGCATCGCCCAGTTGGGATCGCCCAGCCAGTCGATCGGACTGATGCCCAGGTGGCCGAGGCCGTAATTCACCAGACCGTAGCTGGTGTGGAACAGATAGCGCCAGATCACTGCCACTGCCACCAGCGTGGTCACCACCGGCGCGAACAGCGCGGTGCGGAACAGCGCCTTGAAGCGCGCCGCGGGGGCATTGAGCAGCATCGCCGCGCCCAACGATACGCCGATCGACAACGGCACGCCGATCACCACGAAATACGTGGTGTTCCACAGCGACTTCCAGAACATCGGCGTCTGCAGCAGGTCGATGTAGTTGCCGAGACCCACGAAGCGCAGGTTGCTGCTGTCGGCCAGCGCGTACAGGTCGAAGTCGGTCACGCTCAGCGCCAGCGCCGAGGCTACCGGCAGGCCGAAGAACACACCAAGCACGATCAGCGAGGGGCCGGCGAAGATCCAGCCAGCAAGGGAAGAACGTTTCATTGCGGGCTCCCGGCCGCGACTGCACTGGTCGAACCCGAGGGGGGTGCGCTGCGCTGCAGGCGTTGTTGTTCATGCATCCAGCGACGCTTGGCCAGCACCTTGTCCACGCGCTGGTCCAGTTCGGCCACGGCCTTGTCCTGCGGCAGGCCACCGCGCACCACCTGTTCGGTGACGATGCGCATTTCCTGCACGATACGCTCCCATTCGAGCACCTTCGGGGTCGGCTTGACCCGCTCCAGCTGGTCGCGGAACGCGGCGGCAAGCGGATCGTTGGCCAGCGACGGCGCGTTCCAGGTGCTGCGGCGCGGCGGCAGGTCGCCGATGATGGCGTGGAAGCGCGCCTGGATTGCCGGCCGCGACAGGAACTCGATCAGCTTCCAGGAGGCTTCCTTCTGCTGCGACTTGCGGAAGATCACCAGGCTGGTGCCACCGGCGATGCCCGCGCCCGGACCCTCCGGGCCCGGCAGCGCGGCGGTGCCCCACTGCCCTTCCAGTTCCTTCGGCTGCAGCTTCTTGAACTCGCGGATGTTCCACGGGCCGGAGATGTAGAACACGTTGAAGCCGCGGAAAAATTCATCCCAGACGTTGGAGATCTGCGTCTCGGACATCTTCGGCGCCCAGCCCTGCTCGAACATGTTGGCGTAGAAACCGAGCGTGCGACGGAAGCCGGGGCTGGAGAAATTGCCGCGGGTGTCATCGTCGCGCAGCAGCGGATCGGGCTGCTGCAGCGCCAGCGACAGCTGCTGCTCGAACTCGTTGATCGGCATCAGCACGGCATAACGGTTCGGGCCCTGCATGCGCTTGATCGCGGCCATCTGCTCGTTCCATTCCGCCCAGGTGCGCGGCGGGTGGTCGAAGCCAGCCTTGGCCAACAGATCCTTGCGGTAGTAGATCAGGCGGGTATCGACGTACCACGGCACGCCGACCAGCTCGTCGTGGATCACGTTGGTATCCCAGATGCCCTGGAAATAGTCCTTCGGATCGACCACAGTCGAGCGCTGCACGAACGGCTGCAACGGCGTCAGTGCGTTGAGTTCGGCGAATTCGGGCACCCAGGTGTTGCCGAGCTGGCATACGTCGGGCAGACCATCGGCAGCGAACGCGGTCAGCAGCTTCTCGTGCGCGGCCGTCCACGGGATGTTCTGCACATCGACCTTGATGCCGGGGTTCTCCGCTTCGAATTCGTGGATCAGCTCGCTGACCACTTCGGCCTCGCGGCCCATCGCCCAGAAGCGCACGGTGGTGGTGCCCTGCTCGGGGCGGGCACAGGCGGCCATGACCAGCGCGGCCAGTGCAGGCAATGCCCAGCGTCGCAGGCGGTGTTTCCAGTCGTGCACCTTGTTACTTCCCCTGGCCGGTGTTGCGGTTGGCATTGTTTTTCTGTTCCTGCGCGGCGGCCGCACGTGATTCAGCGATACCGACCGCACGTGCCGCTGCGGCCTTCTCATCCTTCTGCAGCTCCAGCGGCTGGAAGGAACCTTCCGGCGCCAGCCAGCCACCACTGAAGCCCGCCCGTTCCAGGCCCTTGCGGATGTACGGGTTCTTCTTCATCACATCCCAGACGAAGTCATTGCGGTAGTTGGCGATCATGGTCAGGATCGGGCCCTGGTCGATGGCGATGTAGTCGCTGGCGACCCAGCCGCGATCAGGCACCACGCGCCCGGTCTTGATCGGGATGTCGTAGTTGAAACTGGGATTGAACGAATCCAGGAAGCCATAGCTGGAGTAGATGTAGTCGCCGTAGCGCTTGTGCATCTCCAGCGTCGCCGGGATCACTTCCTCGGGCGCGAACACGACCGAGGAGATCGCGGCGGTTGGCGCGATCGTGCCGTCATCGAAATTCTCGCGCAGGCCTGCGCCGCGCGAAGAGTAATGGCGGAACTGGCGCTGCTCGCCGCGGTATTCCTGGGTGGTGTTCTGCGGACCATCACTGGCGGTCAGGCCCCACACGTTCTCGCCGTACTCCTTCCAGTTCATCGGATTGGCGATGGCGTACTCGCGCTGGGCCAGCGCGGCCGAACGGCTGTTGAGGAAGTAGGTGCTGCCACGCTCGCGCATGTAGGCATCCTGGATGTCGCGGAAATCGATCCAGACGTGGCTGTACTGGTGGCCGAACAGCGGGCCGAAGGACAGGTATTCCTGGCCCTGGTAGACGCCCCAGTCGTTGTCGTAGGTGCGCGTCCACACCGTCCACGCATCCGGGCTGACCGGATGGCTGGGCGAACCCAGGGCAAGGATGTAGACCATCATCGCCTCGTTGTAGCCCATCCAGTCATGGTCGATGAAGCCGTTCTCGGGGAACCAGCCCATCGAGATCAGCGGCGCACGCTGCTGCAGCCACGGCCAGTCGACCTGCTTGTACAGGGTGTCGGCGATCTGCCGGATTTCCTTCTCGCGCGGATCGTCGCCATCGTAGTACGACTGCGCGAACAGCACGCCCATCATCAGCAACGCGGTGTCCACCGAGGACAGTTCCACCCAGCTGTCGTAGCGGCGCCCTTCCTGCATGTCCAGGAAGTGGTAGTAGAAACCCTTGTAGCCGGCCTTGCCGGTGCGCTGCGGGCCCATCGGCACGTCGCGGAAGAACTTCAGGGTGGTCAGGGTGCGGTCGATCGCCTGGTTGCGGCTGACCCAGCCGTTCTCGATGCCGATCGGATAGGCGGTCAGGGCGAAGCCGACCGAAGCGATGCTGGCAAACGGCCGCGACGGATAGCGGTCCGGGGTGAGGCCGTTGATCTCGTTGGTGGTATCCCAGAAGAACTGGAAGGTGCGGCGCTCGAGGTCATCGAACAGCGGCGGCAGCTCAGGCTTCATCGGCCGAGGCGGTGCGTCGGCCTCGATCAGGATCACCGGCGGGCGCGGCTTGGCAGGCTCCTGCTGGGCCGGTTTGCAGGCGGCGATGGCCAGGGTCATCGCAGCGGCGGTCATCAGGTGGCGTGCCTGCATGGCGCGGTTCCTCCGGTGGGCTGATCGATGAAAGAGCATAACGTCCAATGACCTGAAATCGTTTACAAAGTGCGGTCTTAAAAAACCACGGAAACGTGGTCGATGACACCGCGGTCATTGCCCACGCCATTGCCCCCTGTCTGGCAATGGCGTGGGCAATGGACCGGCCCGGAGGCCGGCCATTGCCGTTGAAACCGGAGCCATCAGCGAACCGAGGGCTCCGTGGTGCTGCACCAGGCGTTCCGCTTAGAAGCGGAAGCCCACTTCGGCCTTGACCTGGCGCGGAGTACCGATGACGTCGCCGGTCTCGTTGTAGCTCACCAGCAGCGTGCCGTCCTGCTTCACGTAGTTCAGGTTCGAGAAGTTGTCGAAGTTGAGCACGTTGATGATGTCGATACGGGCATACAGCTCGGTATCGCCGGCCAGCTTGAAGGTCTTGGTCGCCTGCAGGTCCAGCGAGCGGTAGCCGAAGATCTTGCCGCCGAGCAGGAAGTGGCCATTGCCCGACGGGGTGCCGGCAGCCGGGGTCGGCATGCAGTTCGAATTGCCGGCCTGGGCGATGCAGGACCAGTCGTTGCCCGGGGTCGGCGTAGCCAGGGTCAGCTTGCCGCCAAAGGTGATGCCCCAGAAGCCGTCATACGAACCGGTGACCACCAGGCGATGACGCGGCGCGCCATTGGACTTGATGGTCGGGTACTCGCCGATGGTGCCGCGATCGAACGAGTAGTGCTCGTTGATGTTGCGGTTGTGGCGCGCATTGGTCCAGGTGTAGGCGATCGAGGTGCCCCAGCCGCTTTCCTTGGTGTACGGCTTCTGCGCCGACAGCAAAATCTGGGTGGAACGGGTCTTGATGCCCTGCTGGCCGATGATCAGGCTGCCGAAGCCCGGGATGTTGCAGTTCCACGGCTGGCCATAGGTCGGCTCCTTGGCGCCACACAGCATCTGGTTGTCAAAGAAATTGCCGTTGTTGAAGCGGTTGCCCAGGGTGAAGGCGAAGCCGTCATAGGTCAGCGTGCGCGAGATCGTGGCATCGGTCAGCCACTCGCCGAACTGGTTGCTCATGCCCAGGCTGAACTGGTCAGCGTAGGGCACCTTCATGTTGTTGTTCAGCAGATCGACTTCCATGCCTTCGTTGCTGGTGGAACCCAGCAGCGCCTGCACGTTCTCGATGCCGTTCAGCAGGTTCGGGTTCCAGTCGAAACACGGGGTCTGGCCATACATGCAGTTGCCGGTGGCCGGGTTGCGGAAGAACACGGTCGGCTGCGGCAGTGCCAGCTTGGTGGTTTCCAGTGCCAGGTTGTCGAACAGATCGCGATCATAGGAACGGCCGGCGCCACCGTGGAACACGTGCTGCTCGTCGGCGTTGACGTCATACGAGAAGCCCAGGCGCGGCTGCCATGCATTCTTGAAGTTCTTGCGGTTGCGACCGGTGCTGATGTAGTCGTTGACGTCCAGACCGCTGCGCGCGAGGGTTTCGGCGTAGGTCTGGGAGACGCCTGCCGGCGCGTTCGGATCCTGCGAGAACAGTGCTTTCACAACCTCCGGCGGGGTCACGAAATCGGTGTAGATCGGATTCTTCTCGTAATCCCAGCGCAGGCCGATGTTCAGCTGCAGGTGGTCGTTGACCTGCCAGTCATCCTGGATGAACAGACCGATCTGCTTGACCTTGGCGCGCACTTCAGACTGCACGCCGGTGACGCCGGTGCTGGCCTTGGTGAACTGTGCCTGGTAAGGGATGTTCGACGGGAACGCCGGGTTGTCGATGGTGTAGGAGAACTGCGGATTGATCTGCGCCGCGTCGGAGGCGTACAGATCGATCTGCTTGTACTTGGCACCCATCTTGATGGTGTGGTCACCGGCCCACTGCAGACCATCGAGGGTCAGGTTGTCCTCGATCGCCCAGCCCTTCTGGCCCTTCACCTGCGAGGCGAAGGCATCTGCCGCGCCGACCTGGACGAGGGTCTTCTCCTGCGGACGGTTGGCGTCGGTGTCACCAAAATCCGGTGCGGTGTAGATGATGCCGTTGCCGTAGTTCAACGGCAGCGGGTTATTGAAGGCCTCCTCGTGGGTCACCATCAACTCGTTGTAGAAACGCTCACCGCTGTGGTTCCAGCGCAGGGCGTAACGACGGTCGGTGTTGTCCACGACCTTGCCGTGCACCTTGGCGGTCTGGCCACTGAACTGCTGCTGGGTTTCGTCGCGGTCCTGGAAGGTCAGTTCGATGCGATCGTTGTCGGTCGGCTCGAAATCGATCTTGGCGAAGATCAGGTCCTGCTGGAACGGCTGGCTGGCCGGGCCAAGGCCGGCGGCGCCGTCAGCCGGCAGGTTGGCGGCCGAGGGGGTCACTGCGCCGTCCGGCGCGATGGTCACCGGCAGGTCGAAGCGCTTGGCTTCATAGGTGACGAAGAAGTGGGCCTTGTCCTGGATGATCGGGCCGCCCAGGGCGAAACCGTATTCCTTCTCGGCCGACTCTTCCTTGCTCTTGCCCGGCTGGCGCTCGGCCGGAGTCATCGCACGCATGCTGTCGTTGGTGTAACGGTAGAAGGTTTCACCCTTGAACTCGTTGGTGCCGGACTTGGTCGCTGCAGTGATCGCGGCACTGGAAACCTGGCCGTACTCGGCCTTGTAGTTGCCGGTGATGACCTTGTACTCGCCGATGGCCAGCTGCGGGAACGGATTGCCGGCGCTGCCGGACTGGCCGGAGATACCACCGCCCTTGACGTAGCTCTTCTGGCCCACGCCGTCGATATAGACGTTGGTGCCGTCGGAGTTGGTGGCACCGCCGCGCAGCGAGGTGTTGCCCTTGGCATCGCGGGTGAAGATCATGCCCGGCACGGCGTCGGCAAACTCCAGGAAGTTGCGCGACACCTGCGGGGTGGTCTGGATCTGCTGCAGGCTGACGGTCTTGCCGACTTCGGAGGTGCGCACTTCCTGCAGCAGGGTCGGCGCGACGACGTTGACGGTGTCCAGGTTGGTGGCGGCGGTCGTGCCGGTACCACCAGCAGCCGCCTCGCTGAAGTTCAGCGTCGCGGTCGAAGCGACGGTAACGGTGATCTTCTGGGTCTGGCCGTTGGCAACGACATTGTAGGTGCCCGGGTCCAGGCCCATCAGCGAATAGCTGCCGTCGGCGCGCACGGTGCCGCGACGCACGGTACCGGTGGCGATGTTGGTGGCGGTGACTTCGGCGCCGGCCTGCGCGCCGGACACTTGGCCACGCAGGCTGGCGTTGGCCGACTGCGCTATGACGTTCGGGGCGGCGGCCAGCATCAGGCAGCTGACCAGGGCGGTGCTCAGCAGCCGGCGCGCCGGCGTGCGGATCGTGGAATGCATCATCAACTCAATCTCCGGGTGGCGGTGACCGCTTGCGCGGCACCTGCGATCAATCAAAAAAGAAGGAACGCCTCTGGCTTCAATGGCCGGATGGCGGAGTGGTGGAATCGCGAACAATCAGGCGCGGGACCAGGGTCTGCTTGTCCCCTGTCCCATCCGTGGAGGTGCCGTCCATCAACTGCAGCAAGCGCGACATCGCCCGATCGCCCAGTTCGGCGATGCTGACCTGCATGGTGGTCAGCGACGGGTGGACGAAACGCGCAAGCGGAATGTCATCGAAACCGGCCAGGGCGACATCGGAGGGCACATGGACACCTGCCTGCGCGAAGGCATACAGGCAACCCAGGGCCATCATGTCGTTGGCGGCGAATACGGCATCGGGCAGCGTGCCGGCTGCCAGCAACTCCTGACCGGCGCGATGGCCGGAAGCTTCGTCGAAATCACCGGGCAACTCGATCCCCTCGGCGCCACCGCCAAAAGCCGCCAGCGCATCACGGAAGCCGCGCAGGCGCTCACGCGCGTCGAAGTTGAGGTCCGGGCCAGAAATGAATGCAATGCGCCGATGGCCGGCGTCGAGCAGGTGGCGGGTCATCGCCATCGCCCCGGCGTGGTCATCGATGCTCAACACCGGATGGTCCTGCCCAGGCAGGTAGGTGTTGATGAGTACCGTCGGCAATGCCTGCGGCAGGTTGTCGGTCAGGAACCCCGGGCTCTCGGCATAGGGTGAGAGCACCAGCAGACCGTCGACCCGGCCGCGCATGGCACGCAGGGCTGCGCCCTGCTGCTCCTGGTCGCCGTGATAGCTCGACACCAGCAGGTGCTGGCGCCGGCTGCGGGCGACGTTGTCGATGCCACGCATCAGTTCGGAGAAGAATTCGCCGTACAGGTCTGGAAGCACCACGCCCACCGTATTGGTGCGGCGGCTGCTCAGGCTGCGGGCGGCGGCGTGCGGGGTGTAACGCAGCCGTGCGGCCACCTCCAGCACAAGCTGGCGGACCGGTTCGGCGACATTTTCATGCCCGTTGAGCGCGCGCGAAACGGTGGCCACAGAGACCTTGGCTTCACGGGCGACGTCTTTGATTGTTATGGCTGCTTTGTTCACGAAGCCGCCCTCCACGGCTTGGATCTACCAGCAATGGCGCGGAATGTAAGCGTTTCCATCTGCGCTTGTAAACAGTCCGTTAGGCGAATGTCCCTAAACGGACACAGAAATCTGTCCTTGGCAGGCCCCTCGACGGACCTGCCAGGACAGCTCGGGACAGGGTTTCAGCCCTGCTCTGACGGGGTGTGTGCGCGTATGGACAACGCGTGGATGTCGGTTTCCATCAGGGTGCCCAGCGCCGCGTAGACCGCGCGATGACGGGCCAGCGGAGCCATTCCCGCGAAGCGCTCGCTGACCACGTGCACGTTGAAATGGCCACGACCATCGCGCGCTCCGGCGTGGCCTGCATGGCGATGGCTGTCGTCTTCGATCTCAAGCACGCTGGGGGCCAGCGCTTGCTGCAGCGCATCACGAATCTGCTCGATCCGTTTCGCGTTCACGGCAGCACCTTGCGGAACGGACGCACCTGCACCCGCACGTAGACGCCTGCGGCGACGTAGGGGTCGGCATCGGCCCAGGCCTGGGCCTGCGGCAGCGAGTCGAAGCTGGCAATCACCACCGAGCCACTGAACCCTGCCGGGCCCGGGTCTTCGCTGTCGATCGCCGGACACGGCCCCGCCAGAAGCAGGCGGCCTTCATCGCGCAGTGCGGTCAACCGCGCCAGGTGCTCGGGCCGCGCCTGCAGCCGCTGGGCCAGTACATCCTGGCCGTCGTAACCTTCAATCACATACCACACCGGCATTTCCTCGCTCGCGTTGCTGGTGAAGCGATTCTAGCCAATCCCGCCCCCTGCCCGGCCTCGGCTGGACACTGGCGCGGCAAAGGCTTACCCTAGCAACCATTGCACGTGGCTGGATGCAGCAGCCCGTCGGTTTTTGCGGCCAACGCAGCCCCCGACGACCGACCCGCTGCTTCGAACCGGTCCACACGACCGGGCCCCGTAGACGACCTCCCGTAGTCCTGTCGCTGCCGTGTCCTGCGGAGCGTCCTGTTGTTTGATGTGTGGAACCGCGCCGAGACAGGCGCGCCTGGTGTCCTGGCGGTCCGTGGCAGTTGCCCGGTATGCCAGCTGCCGCGACTGGTCCGTTGCAATCCTGATCTCCATTAGATGACTTCCGAACTCGCGCTCGACGCGAACACGCCAACCCGGCCGCCCGCCCCCCAGCAGCAGGAAATGCCGCTGGCCGTGGTGCATGGGCAACCGGTCCTGCAGATTCCGCAGGACCTGTACATCCCGCCGGATGCGCTGGAAGTCATCCTGGACGCCTTTGAAGGACCGCTGGACCTGCTGCTGTATTTGATCCGCCGGCAGAACCTGGACGTGCTGGACATCCCCGTGGCCGAGATCACCCGGCAGTACGTGGAATACATCACCGTGATGCGCGAGCTGCGCTTCGAGCTTGCCGCCGAGTACCTGGTGATGGCGGCGATCCTGGCGGAAGTGAAGTCGCGCATGCTGCTGCCCCGCCCCCCCAGCGTGGAGGGCGAGGAAGCCGATCCGCGTGCGGAGCTGGTGCGACGGCTGCAGGAGTACGAACGCTTCAAGCAGGCCGCCGAGGATATCGACGCCCTGCCCCGGCAGGACCGTGACACCAGTGTGGCGCATGCCTTCATGCCCGAGCGCGCCGCAGTGAAGCTGCCGCCGCCGGTGGACCTGAAGGAAATGCTGATGGCGCTGCACGACGTGCTCAAGCGCGCCGAGCTGTTCACCGGCCACGCGATCAAGCGCGAGGCGCTGAGTGTCCGGCAGCGCATGGGCGAAGTGCTGGGACGGCTTGAAGACGGCAGGTTCTACCGTTTTGAAAACCTGTTCACCGCCGAAGAAGGCAAGCTGGGCGTGCTGGTCACGTTCCTGGCCGTGCTGGAACTGGCCAAGGAGCAGCTGCTGGACCTCGTGCAGGAAGAACCGCTGGCGCCGATCTATGTGAAGTCCCTGGCCGCCGGCAACACCAATGCCCCGCTGCAGTTCAGCAGCGAATTCGACGACAACGACGCCGCCAATGAAAACGAGTGAGCGCTGACTGCCGATGGATCAAACGCTGATCAACCGCATTGTCGAAGGTGCGCTGCTGGCCTCCAGCCAGCCGCTCACCCTGGCCCAGCTGAAGGACCTGTTCCCGGAAGATGAGCCGGCGCCACCGGGCAGCATCGAACGTGCGCTGGAACGGCTGCGCGAGAGCTGCCAGGACCGTGGCGTGGAACTGGTGGAGGTGGCCTCCGGCTTCCGCTACCAGGTGACCGCCGAAGTACATGGCTGGATCAGCCGGCTGTGGACCGAACGCAAGACCCGCTATACCCGCGCCACCCTGGAAACGCTTGCACTGATCGCCTACCGGCAACCGATCACCCGTGGCGAGATCGAGCAGGTGCGCGGCGTGGCGGTCAGCAGTAACATCATCCAGGCGCTGGAAGAGCGCGAGTGGATCCGCGTGGTCGGCCACCGCGACGTACCCGGCAAGCCGGCCCTGTTCGGCACCACCAAGGGCTTCCTGGACTACTTCGGGCTGAAACGCCTGGACGAACTGCCGCCCCTTTCCGAGCTGAAGGACCTGGGCGACCTGGAACCGCAGCTGGCGCTGGATCGCGACGCCCCCCTCGCCGCCAGTGCCGACGGCCCGGACGTGAGCGCCGACCCGGATACCGCTGCAAATGACGACGCCGGCATCACCGCTGGCGACACCCCTGATTCTGCCGACGCACGTCCTGCGGCGGCCGACGATGAGCAAGCACCTTCGCCCTCCGATGATGGGCACCCCGATTCCGCGCCGGGCGAGCGCGCGGTGACAGTGAACGAACGCGAAGACAACGCCGTCGCGAAGACGACCGTGGCTGTTGACCAAGCCGATTCCGAACCAGAGGCCGACCTCGAAACCGTCGGCCGGAGCAAAACTGATGAGTGACACCCCCCGCAAGCCCTCGTTGAACAAGCTTTCGCTCAAGCGCGAAGCCACGTCCGAACAGTTCAAGCTGGAAGAACGCCTGCACAAGGTCCTGGCCCAGGCCGGCCTCGGCTCGCGTCGTGCGCTGGAACAGCGCATCGCTGAAGGCCTGGTCAAGGTCAACGGTGAAGTCGCGCAGACCGGCATGTCGGTCAAGAGCGGCGACAAGATCGAGCTCGACGGTCGCGGTTTCGTCGCCACCGCGCTGGCCGAACCCTCGCGCGTGCTGGTCTACAACAAGCCGGAAGGCGAAGTGACCACCCGCGAAGACCCGGAAGGCCGCCCGACCGTGTTCGAATCCCTGCCGGCGCTGAAGGGTGCCCGCTGGATCGCCGTCGGCCGCCTGGACATCAACACCACCGGCCTGCTGCTGGCGACCACCGACGGTGAGCTGGCCAACGCCATGATGCACCCCTCGTTCGAGGTCGAGCGCGAGTACGTGGTGCGCGTGCGTGCCCCGGAAGGCGAGGACAAGGTGCCTGACGCCGTCGTCGACCGCCTCACCCGTGGTGTCGCGCTGGAAGATGGCCCGGCCAAGTTCGATGAGATCGAACGCATCGGCGGCACCGATTCGCACGACTGGTTCCGCGTCGTGGTGAAGGAAGGCCGCAACCGCGAAGTGCGCCGCCTGTGGGAATCGCAGGGCTGCCAGGTCAGCCGCCTCAAGCGCACCCGCTACGGCAAGGTCAGCCTGCCGCGCGAACTGGCCCGCGGCCAGTCCGTCGAATTGCCGGGCAGCCAGGTCGAAGCGCTGCGCGCCGAACTGAAGCTGGAAGAAGGCGCGCCGTCGGCCCTGACCCTGCAGCCGGTGATCGGCCAGCGTCGTGCCGCCAAGACCACCGTGCGCGTGCGCGAAGGTGGCCGCGGCAACGCCTACGTCAACGGGCACAACACCGCTGATGAAGGTCGCGAACTGCGTCGCTTCGACAACGTCCGCGAAGACCGCGGCCGCGGTCGCGGCGGCAAGAGTGGCGGCGGTTTCAAGGGCGGCCTGACGGTCAGCGGTGAAGCCGCAGCCAAGCAGGCGCAGCGCCCGTTCAAACAGCGCGCGCCGAAGAACGACCGCTCGCTGCCGGAAGGCAACCCGGCCGCATTCCGTACCTGGTACGTGCCTGATGGCGTCAGCACCGGCCCGAGCGGCCACCGCAATGCCGGTCCGGGCGCACGTGGCCCCGGCGCGCGTGGTCCGGGCGCAGGTGCAGGTGCAGGCGGCCAGGGCCGTCCGTACGGCAAGCCGAAGGGTCCGGGCGCCGGCGCCGGTGGCGGTCAGGGTCGCGGCGGCTACGGCGGTGAAGGTCGTGGTGGCTACGGTGGAGAAGGTCGTGGTGGCGCCGGCGGCCAGGGTCGTCCGGCCGGTGCGGGCAACCGCTCGCAGGGCCAGGGCAACAAGCATCCGTACGGCCATCCGGGCAATGCCCCCAGCTTCCCGTCCGACCACGCCAATCCCGGCTTCAGTCCGTACGGCACCTCGCGTCCGGCCGGCAACGGTCGTCCGGGCGGCAATGCGAATGCACGTCCGGGTGGTAACCGTGGTCCGGGTGGTCCGGGCGGCAATCGCGGTCCGGGTGGCCCCGGTGGCAATCGTGGTCCCGGCGGCCCGGGTGGCAACCGCGGCCCGGGTGGCCCCGGCGGCAACCGTGGCCCGGGTGGCCCGCGTCGCAGCGGCCCGCGCGGCGGCTGATCGGCCGCACTGCTGACACATGAAAAACCCCGGCTCCGGCCGGGGTTTTTCTTTAAACAGGGGACGGAGGGGATCAAGTCGTTTTTGCCAGACTGTGTGTCGAACGGGCGAAAGCGACTTAATCCCCTCCGTCCCCTTTCGCGTGGCGCTGGAAGGCGGCGGGTGTGGTGCCAGCCATGCTGCGGAAGAAGGCAATGAACGGGCTCTCTGCCGAGAAGCCGGTGTCCTGCGCGACGTGTGCGACGCGATGGCCAAGCAGCAGCAGTTCCATCGCCCGCATCAGGCGCCATTGCTGGCGCCAGGCTTGGTAGCCCATGCCGGTGTCGCGCTGCATCAGCCGGCCCACGGTGCGCACGCTCAAGCCCGTGCGTGCGGCCAGCTCCCCCAGTTCGGGCGGCAGGTGTTCGGCCAGCGGCAGGCAACGTGCGATGCGTGGATCGTGCGGCAATGGCAGGTCCATCGGCGCTACCGGTGCGGTGGCGATCTCCAGCAAGCACAGCGCGAGCTGGTGGTGCGCACGTGGCGCCTGCCAGTCGTGATCGAACGGTGCCTGCGCGATCGGCTCCAGCAGCGCCTGCAGCAAGGGCCCCACCCCGATGATTGCCGGCTGCTGCGGCAGCTGTGCCGACAGCGTGGTATCGAAGTACAGCGAGCGGTAGTCCACCGCCTGACGCATCTGCGCGCGATGGCGCAGGCCGCCAGGGATCCAGGCCGCGCGCGACGGCGGCAGCAGACTGATGCGGTCACCAAAAGTCAGCCGCGTGCAGCCCTGCCGCGTGTACAGCAGCTGCGCACGTGCGTGCTGATGCCAGCCCGAATCGTGATCGGCCAGCGACGAGGCAATGCCCAGCACCGGCGCGTCCCAGGCATCGGCATCGAAGTGCGCATCCGGCTGCAGCCAGGCCATGTCCGATTTCCTACACTTTCTGTCAGGACCGACAGATTGCGCCAATGCGCCGGCCACCACAATGCGCGGCCCCGATTCCGGAGCGCCCGCATGTCGCGTCGCCTGTTGCTGCTCACCATCGCGCTGCTGATGTTCCCGCAGCTGGCCCAGACCCTGTACAGCCCCGCCCTGGCCGATCTCGCCGGGCGCTTCGCGCTGCCCCCGGGCGCCGCCAGCCAGGCGATGAGCCTTTACCTGTTCGGTTTCGCCGCCGGTGTCGCGCTGTGGGGATGGCTGGCCGACCGTATCGGCCGCCGCCCAGCCCTGCTCGGCGGCCTGGCCGTGTTCGCACTGGCGGCCTGCGGAGGCCTGCTGGCCAGCACGTTCGGCCAGGTCCTGCTGGCCCAGGCACTGGCCGCGCTGGGCGCGGCGACGGCCTCGGTGGTGACCCAGACGGTACTGCGCGATCACCTGCAGGGGCCGGCCTTGGCGCAGGCGTTCTCGTGGATCGGCATGGCGCTGGCATTGAGCCCGGCGATCGGGCTGGCACTGGGGACGTTGCTGGTTGCCACCCATGGCTATGCCGGCGTGCAGGCAGGCCTGCTGCTGATTGCCCTACTGCTGATGCTCGGATGCACATCCGGCCTGCACGAGAGCCGCCCTGCCAACGTCGGGCACACCCCTCTGCTGCCACTGCTGCGGCAACTGCTCTGCGACCGCTGGATCTGGTCACAGGCGCTGCTGGTGATGGCATTCAACGTGGCCATGTACAGCTGGTACGCCCTAGGGCCCTTCGTGTTCGAGCGACTGCACTGGCCGCTGGCCTGGTTCGGTGCCAGCGGAGCGCTGCTGGCGCTGGGTTCGGCGCTGGGCGCCTGGGGCAATGGCCGCCTGCTACGCGCAGGCGCGTGCGCCACCACCCGCATCCAACTCGCCGCGGGGCTGGTGCTGGCCGGTGGCCTGTTGGCTGTACTGCTGCATGATCGACCCGCTCTGGTCGTGGCGATGGTGCCGGTGGTGACCGGCTTCGGCCTGGCCATTCCCAATGTGCTCGGCCAGGCCCTGCGCGGCTATCCGCATTGCCTCGGCAGCGCAGGCGCGCTGTTCGGCCTGCTCTATTACCTGTTGATCGGCGTGGCGATGGCCGTGGTCGGTGCACTGCAGCTGCTGGCACCGACGCTCATCGCATGCGGGCTGCTTGCACTTTGGCTGCAGCGGCCGCGCGCCGTTGTGGCCTAGGAATTATTGCAAAGGCCATGCGCTGTGCGCTGCTTCCGGAATCGCCCCCTATGCACTGGCTATCGTGCGCACTCTCCCCAACGAGGCAGATGCCCATGATCACCATCACCGCCGAACAGGCCCGCGCCAACGCAGATGCCGCTACGCGTCCTGTCGACCAGTACTACCGCGATCTCGACACGTCGATCCAGGCGGGGTCGGAAAATGGCCGCCGCTACATCGTGTTCGGCTTCAGCCAGGCTTTGGCCAGCGAGCGGCTCGTCGAGGGCGTCGTCGCGCAGTTGCAGAAGAATGGCTTCGAGGTCGAACGACTGCCCAGCGATGCCGAGCAGCATTACATCCGCATCAGCTGGGAAGGAGCCGCGCCGGCCCGGCTCAACGCCGGCTGATGGTGAACGCCGCGCCGTCCACGCCCAGGTCCCAGCCCTTGCCGGTGCCGGACAGTGCCAGCGAGATATCGCCCTTGGTCATCACCTGCGCGTTGCTGGACTTCACTGCACCGGCGTGCGCGCCTACCGAGGCGTAGGTGCCCAGCAGCTCGCCGACGCTGCTGGCGCCGGTGAAGCTGCCACGGCCATCGGTGATCTTCGACTTGCCGACGGTCAGGCCGCCACCCTTCAGTTGGATCCGCACCGGCATGCTGGCGCCGTTGGTGCAGTGGATGGTGCCGTTGCCCGAGGCGGTCTTGTAGATCAGCGACCAGCCCGACAGGTTGTAGCGCAGCTGGCAATCAAGATTGCCACCGGCCTGCGCGGTCGGGGCCAGGGAGGCAGTGGCCAGCGCCAGCAGCAGGGCAAACGGCTTGGTATTCATCGGCAGAACGTCCACATCGGTCGGAATGTGGGCGAATCTAGCAGCGCGCGCGTGCACGTTGGATGCAGGCGCGCGCGGTGAGGCAGGAGGCGTTCAGCCGCCGTATCAGGCCTGCACATCCAGATGGAAGGCGTCGGCATCGAGCATCGCCGGGAAGCGTGCACGGTGCGAGGCCAGCGCTTCGGCCGAGATGGTGGTGGTCACCACCTGCTCGCGCTCGCGGATCTCCACCTGCGGCTGGCCAAGGAAGTCGATGACCGCGCTGTCGCCAGCGTAGTGCAGCTGGTTGCCGTCCACGCCTACGCGGTTGACCGCAGCGACGAAGCACAGATTCTCGATCGCCCGCGCGCGCAGCAGGGTCTTCCACGCATAGGCGCGCGCCGACGGCCAGTTGGCGACGAAGATCTGCAGGTCAAAGTCCAGCTGTTCAACACGCTCGACGTTGTAGCGGTTGCGGCAGAACACCGGGAAACGCAGGTCGTAGCAGACCTGCGGATTGATCCGCCAGCCCTTCCATTCCACGCACAGGCGGTCGCGGCCGGCGGCATAGCGCTCGTGCTCGCCACCGTAACGGAACAGATGGCGCTTGTCGTAGTACTGCAGGCCACCGTCGGGGGTGGCGAACAGCAGGCGGTTGTAGACGCCCTCGCCGTCACGCAGCTGCACGCTGCCGATCACCGCCGCATTCACGGCCGTGGCCTGTTCGCGCACCCAGGCCACGGTCGGGCCGTCCATGCGTTCGGCCTGGGCGATGGCTTCGTTGGAAAAGCCACTGGTGAAGGTTTCCGGCAGGATCACCAGATCGGTGGTCCCGGCCAGCGGCGCCAGCAGCGCACCGTAGTACTCGCGGTTGCCCGCCGGGTCGTGCCAGCGGGTGTCGCCCTGGACGAGGGAAATGCGCAGGTCCTGCATGCTGTCTTCTCCGCTCACAGCAGGCGCAGGCGTTCGATCGCCGCGTCCAGGGTGGCCTCGTTCTTGGCGAAGCACAGGCGCACCAGGCGCTGGCCGGCCGGCGCGGTATCGTAGAACGGCGACAGCGGGATGGCGGTGACGCCCTTCTCGATGGTCAGCCACTTCACGAACTCGTGGTCCGGCAGGTCACTGATGGCCGAATAATCGACCAGCTGGAAGTAGCCGCCCGGCACCGGCAGCGCCTTCAGGCGGGTACCGGCCAGCTGCTCGCGGAAGCGGTCGCGCTTGGCTTCATAGAACGCGCCCAGTTCCAGATGGTGCTGCGGTTCGTCGCGGATCATCGCGGCAAAGCCGTACTGCGCCGGGCCGAAACTGGTGAAGGTGTTGTACTGGTGCACCTTGCGGAATTCAGCGGTCATCGCCGGCGGCGCCACCGCGTAGCCGATCTTCCAGCCGGTGCAGTGGTAGGTCTTGCCGAAGCTGGAGATGACGAAGGTGCGCTCGCGCAGCTCCGGGTAGCGCAGTGCCGATTCATGACGGCGGCCGTCGTAGATGATGTGCTCGTACACCTCATCGGAAATCAGGTAGATCTGCGTGCCGCGCAGCACGTCGGCCAAGGCCTGCATGTCCGCTTCGTCCAGCATCGCGCCGGACGGGTTGTGCGGGGTGTTGACCATCAGCACGCGGGTGCGCGGGGTAATCGCCGCACGCACGCGGTCCCAGTCCACCGCGAAGGTCTGCGGGTCCAGCGGCACATGCACCGCCGTAGCACCGGCCAGTTCGATCGCCGGTTCGTAGCAGTCGTAGGCCGGGTCGAGCACGATCACTTCCTCACCGGCACGCACCACGGCGTGGATGGCGTTGAAGATCGCCTCGGTGGCGCCGCTGGTGACGGTGATCTCGGTGTCCGGATCGATCTGCGCGCCGTACAGGTCCAGCGACTTCTGTGCGATGGCCTGGCGCAGCGGCGCCACGCCGGTCATCGGCGGGTACTGGTTCAGGCCGGCGGCCATCGCCTTGCTGGTTTCGTCGATCAGCCGCTGCGGCGCGGAGAAATCCGGGAACCCCTGGCCGAGGTTGACCGCGCCATGTTCGGCGGCGAGCTGGGACATCACGGTGAAGATCGTGGTACCGACCTTGGGCAGCTTGGTGTTCGGTTGCATCGGCCTGGGCTGTGGGGAAACAAGGGCTGGAAGTGTACGAAATCCCGACCCGGCCTGCGGCGCCGACGGTAGCGCCGGGTCATACCCGGCGGCTCTTTGCACATGCCACACCGGCGCCTGGCAGAGCTGCCGGCCAGCGGCCGGCACTACCCGATGCGGTTTCACCGCTACAATTGCCGCCGCACTCCTGCATGAAGACCCCTGCGCCTTGAACACCCCTGCATTGCTGGCTGCCAGCGGCCTGAGCTTCTCCCGCAATGACGAGCCGGTGTTCGGCCCGCTGGACTTCCACGTGGATGCCGGCGAAGCGCTGCTGGTGCAGGGCGGCAACGGTGCCGGCAAGACCACCCTGCTGCGCGTGCTGTCGGGCCTGGCGCGCCCGGGCGCGGGCCAGGTGTTGATCGACGGCAAGCCGGCCAGCAACGCCGAGCGTGCGCGCTATGTCGCCTACCTCAGCCACCTGCCGGCGCTGAAGCCGGACCTGGACACGCTGGAGAACCTGCATTTCCTGTGTGGCCTGCACGGCCGCCGCGCACGGCAGATGCCGGGCAATGCGCTGGCCATCGTTGGTCTGGCCGGCTACGAGAACACCCTGGTGCGGCACCTGTCGGCCGGACAGAAGCGGCGCCTGGCGCTGGCCCGCATCTGGCTGTCACCGGCCCCGCTGTGGCTGCTCGACGAACCCTATGCCAACCTCGATCTGGAAGGCATCAACCTGGTCAACCGGATGATTTCCGCACACCTGCGCAGCGGCGGCGCCGCCCTGGTCACCACCCATGGCGCCTATGCCGCCCCGCCGGTACGCACCCGCCAGCTCGATCTCGGCGGTGCCGCATGATCGCGCCGGGCACCGAACCGGGCCTGTGGCAGACCGCCCGCGCCCTGGTGGCGCGCGACCTGCGTCTGCTCTGGCGCCGTCGCGGCGATGCACTGCAGCCGCTGCTGTTCGCCCTGCTGGTGGTGGTGCTGTTCGCCCTCGCCCAGGGCCGGGATCCGCAGCCGCTGGCTGCCACCGCCGGTGCGGTGCTGTGGTTGGCGGTGCTGCTGGCCGGGCAGCTGGCGCTGGATTCGCTGTTCCGCTCCGATGCCGAAGACGGTTCACTCGAACAATGGCTGCTGGCGCCGGTGCCACTGGCGTGGCTGGTGCTGGTGCGCGTGCTGCTGCATTGGGCGACCACCGCCCTGCCGTTGATCCTGCTGAGCCCGCTGCTGGCGGAAATGCTGCATCTGCCGCATGACCAGCTGCCGATGTTGCTGGCATCGTTGCTGTTGGGAACACCGTTGTTGAGCCTGATCGGTGGCGTGGTCGCTGCACTGACCGTGGGCATCCGGCGCTCTGGTATTCTCGTGGCGTTGCTGTCGTTGCCGTTGTATGTACCGGTGCTTGTCTTCGGTGCCGGCAGCCTGGCGGCAGCCAGCCGCGGACAGGATCCGGTCGGTGCGCTGCTGATGCTGGGCGCTGGACTGGTGATCGCCCTGGTGCTGGCACCGCTGGCGACCGCTGCTGCGATTCGTATTTCTCTGAGTTGACCGAGCTGAGAGCCAATCCACCCCTGCTGGATAGCCGCCACGCATGAATCCGATTGTCCGCTGGTTCCATCAACTCGGCTCGCCTCCCACGTTCGATCGTTTCGCTGCCCGCTGGTCGCGACTGTTCTACATCGCCGCGGTACCGGTGCTGCTGGTCGGCATGTGGCAGGCGCTGCTGGTGGTGCCGCCGGAAGCCCGCCAGCTGGATAGCTTCCGCATCCTCTACATCCACGTGCCCAGCGCCTGGATGAGCCTGTTCGTGTTCGCGCTGATGGCGCTGTATGCCGCCATCGCACTGATCTGGCGGATCAAGATCTGCGAGATCCTGGCCATGGCGTGCGCGCCGATGGGCGCCGGTTTCACCTTGATCACCCTGGTGACCGGCAGCATCTGGGGCAAAGGCACCTGGGGCACGTGGTGGGACTGGGACCCGCGCATGACCAGTGAGCTGGTGCTGCTGTTCCTGTACCTGGGCGTGATCGGGCTTTACCACGCCATCGAAGACCGCCGCAGTGCCGCGCGTGCCGCCGGACTGCTGGCCATCGTCGGCGTCAGCCTGTTGCCAGTGATCCGTTACTCGGTGGACTGGTGGGGTGGCCTGCACCAGCGCCAGTCGATCAGCGTGTTCGGTGAATCGGCCATCCGTACCGAGCTGATTGCTCCGCTGTGGTGGATGGTGATCGCCACCAAACTCTGGTTCTGTGGTTCGCTGCTGGCCAAGGCACGCGCCGACAACCTGTACCGCGAAGCCGGCAAGGCCTGGGTTGGCGACCGCGTCGATGCCCGGGCAACCGAGGTGGAGGAATCGCGGCCATGACTCACCTGCCCTTCGTGATCGGCGCCTACGCCGTGTTCGTGCTGGTGCTCGGCGCCGATGCCCTTGGGTCGTGGCTGCGCCTGCGCGCGGCACGCCGCCAGGCGCAGTCGCGCCAGCAGCGGCAGCAGGCCCGTCAGGCCGCACAGCAGGTCGCCGCGCCTGCGCTGTCGGCGGAGCTGGAGCGATGACGCCGGTCCAACGCCGCCGTCTGGTCTGGGTGCTGCTGGCCCTGCTCGCCTCAGGGCTGGCCACCGCGCTGGTGGCGATGGCGCTGGAACGCAACATCGCCTACCTGTACACACCCTCGGAAGTACTGCGCGGCGATGTCGATGCACAGACCCGGTTCCGCCTCGGCGGCATGGTGGTGAAGGGTTCCTTCAACCGCCCGCTCGGCTCGTTGGAAGCGCATTTCAAGGTCACCGACGGCGATGCGCAGTTGCCGGTGGCCACCTCGCGGATCCTGCCGGACATGTTCGCCGAAGGCACTGCCGTGGTCGCAAGTGGTCGCCTGCAGGACGGTACGTTCGTCGCCGACGAGGTACTGGCCAAGCACGATGAAAAGTACGTGCCCAAGGAAGTGGCCGACAAGATGGGCCAGGCCCATCGCAAGCATGATGTGCCGGTCACGGCGCCCGAGGTGCGCTGAGTGCTTCCCGAATTCGGTCAGATCCTCCTGCTCTGCGCGTTGCTGGCCTCGCTGCTGCAGGCAGTGCTGCCGCTGGTCGGTGCGCAGCGCGGCAACGACGCATGGATGTCCATTGCCCGCCCGGCAGCCTTTGCCCAGCTGGTGCTGCTGGCCGGTGCGTTCGCCGTACTGACGGCAGCCTTCGTGCAGCAGGACTTCTCGGTGCGCTACGTGGCCGAGAACTCCAATTCACTGCTGCCACTGATCTACCGCTATTCGGCGGTGTGGGGGGCGCACGAAGGCTCGCTGCTGATGTGGGCGCTGGTGCTGGCGCTGTGGACCGGCGCGGTGGCGCTGTTCTCGAGGCATCTGCCAGCACCGGTACAGGCGCGCGTGCTGGCGGTGATGGGCGTGGTCAGTGTCGGCTTCCTCGCCTTCCTGATCTTCACCTCCAATCCGTTCCTGCGCTTGAACCCGGTGCCGCTGGAGGGACGTGACCTCAACCCGCTGCTGCAGGACCCGGGGCTGATCATCCATCCGCCGATGCTGTACCTGGGCTACGTCGGCTTCGCAGTGCCGTTCGCCTTCGCCGTGGCGGCGCTGCTGGAAGGCCGCGTCGACGCACGCTGGCAACGCTGGACGCGACCCTGGACCAACGTGGCCTGGGGCTTCCTGACGCTGGGCATCGCACTGGGCAGCTGGTGGGCGTACTACGAGCTGGGCTGGGGCGGCTGGTGGTTCTGGGATCCGGTCGAGAACGCCAGCTTCATGCCATGGCTGGTTGGCGCGGCGCTGATCCATTCACAGGCGGTGACCGAAAAGCGCGGCACCTTCGGCAGCTGGACGCTGCTGCTGGCCATCGCGGCATTCGCGCTGTCGCTGCTGGGCACCTTCCTGGTCCGCTCCGGCGTGCTGACCAGCGTGCATTCGTTCGCCGCCGATCCCTCGCGCGGGCTGTTCATCCTGATCTTCCTGTCGCTGCTGGTCGGTGGCAGCCTGCTGCTGTACGCGCTGCGTGCGCCGCGGCTGGCCGTGGATGCCGGCGACCCGCGCCGTGGCTTCACCGCAACCTCGCGCGAAACCCTGCTGCTGGCCAACAACCTGCTGCTGGCCAGCGCCTGCGCGATGGTCCTGCTCGGCACGCTCTACCCGCTGCTGGCCGATGCGCTGTCGCTGGGCAAGATCTCGGTGGGGCCGCCGTACTTCGGCAGCCTGTTCCTGCTGTTGATGGCACCGATGGTGATGCTGCTGCCGTTCGGTCCGCTGGTGAAGTGGCAGCGCGACCAACCCTCGCGCGCACTGGCATTGCTGTTGCCATGGGCGGGCCTGGCCGTGCTGCTCGGCGCCTGGGCCTGGTGGCAGGCGCCGCAGAATGGCTGGAAGGCCGGTATCGGCGTCGCGGCCGCAGCCTGGGTCGGCCTGGGCACCGCCCGTTTCGTCTGGCAGCGCCTGCGTGGCAATGGCCGCTTCACTGCCGAGATGCTTGGCATGATCGTCGCCCATGCCGGTGTCGCGGTGTTCCTGGCCGGCGCGCTGCTGGTGGAAGCCTTGAACGTGCAGCGCGAAGTCGCGCTGTCACCGGGCCAGCAGGTGGTGGTCGCCGGCCACGAAGTCCGCTTCGAGGGCGTGGACCACCGCGAAGGCCCCAATTTCATCGCTGATCGCGGCCATCTGCGGGTGCTGCGCGATGGTCGCGAACTGGCCCTGCTGCATCCGGAGAAGCGCCAGTACGCCAGCGGCGGCCAGGTGATGACCGAAGCAGGCATCGATGCACGCCTCAGCGGTGATGTCTACGTGGCATTGGGCGAGCCGCTGGGCAACAATGCGTGGGCGGTACGGGTGCACATCAAGCCCTTCGTGCGCTGGATCTGGCTGGGCGCGCTGTTGATGGCCCTGGGCGGATTCATCGCCGCCGCCGATCGCCGCTTTCGTCGTCCGTAGGAGTTCCCCATGTCCGAGTCACCCGCCCCACGCCCTTCCCGCCCGCTGCCGCCGGTAGCCATCGTGATTGGCGTCCTGTTCTTCTTCGGCCTGCTTGGCCTGATGATCTACGGGGTGATGAAATCGGGCGATCCGCAGCGCGATGTGCTGCCTTCGGCACTGATCGACAAGCCGGCGCCGGCGTTCGCGCTGCCGGTGCTGCATGACCCGCAGATGATCGTGCGCAGCGAGGAACTGCGTGGCGCGCCCTACCTGCTCAACGTCTGGGGCAGCTGGTGTGCGGCCTGCCGTGAAGAACATCCGGTGCTGACCCGCTTCGCCGAGAGCAAGCGCGTACGCGTGATCGGCTACAACTGGAAGGATGAACCCACCGACGCGCTGCACTGGCTGGAACAGCTGGGCAATCCGTTCATGGTCGTGCTGAGCGACATCGAAGGCCGCACCGCCATCGACTGGGGCGTGACGGCCGCACCGGAAACCTTCCTGGTCGATGGCAGTGGCATCGTGCGCTGGAAGTACAGCGGTGCGATGACCCAGCAGGTGGTCGACGAAAAATTGATTCCGGCGCTGGAGAAGCTTGAAAAGGCCCAAGGCGATGCCGGCAACACCCTGCACGCCTCGCCGTAAGCACATGCGCTGGCTGCTGCCGCTGCTGCTGGCGATGACCCTGGTGCTGCCGAACGCCGGCCTCGCCCAACAACCGGTGCATGATGCGCGGCCGCTGGTGTTCCGCGATACGGCCGAGGAAGCACGATTCCACGACCTGGCCGCGCAGCTGCGCTGCGTGCAGTGCCAGAACCAGTCATTGGCCGATTCCAACGCGCAGATCGCCCAGGACCTGCGCAGTGAAGTGCTGCAGTTGATGCAGCAGGGCCTGGACGATGCGGCCATCAAGCAGTTCCTGGTCGCCCGCTACGGCGAGTTCGTGCTGTATCAACCGCCGCTGCAACCCGGCACCTGGCTGCTGTGGGGCGGTCCGCTGCTGGTACTGGGTGGCGGCGCGCTGGTGGTGATGGGTATCGTCCGTCGTCGCAGCCGGCAGATGGATGCGTCCGCTGTGGTGAACCCAACCGAGGGAGAAGACTGGTGACGCACTGGTTGCCGATGGTCGCCGCAGTGGCCGCTGCGCTGTTGGCGGCAGTAGTGCTCTGGCCGCTGCGCCAGCAAGGCCGCCGCAGCTTCGTGCTGGGGGTGGTGGCGCTCGGTGTAGCCGGCGCCTGCCTGTACCTGCTGGTCGGCAATCCACGCGCTGCACAGGTGCAACCCGCGCCTTCGGTGGCCACCCTGCGCGACGGCGTAGAGGCACTGCAGCAGGCGTTGCAGCGTGACCCGCAACGCGCCGATGGCTGGGCACTGCTGGGCCGTTCGCAGGCCGAACTCGGCAATGCCGCCGCTGCAGCCGATGCCTTCAACCGCGCCGCAGCACTGGCGCCGGACGAACCGGGCGTGCTGGTCGAGGCCGCGCAGGCACGCGCGCAGGCCGATCCGGGCAAGCAGTTCGATGACACCGCGCTGGCATGGCTGCAGCGTGCGCATACCTTGTCGCCCGATGCCGAGCGCGCCAGCTGGTTGCTCGGCATCGCGCTGCGCCAGCGTGGCCGCAACGCCGAGGCTGCCGACCTCTGGAGCACGCTGCTGCCTCGCCTGGAACCGGGCGCGGCGCAGGCGCTGCAGGCGCAGATCGCCATCGCCCGAGAGGCGGCTGGCCAGCCGTCGGACACACCGGCAGCGGCACCGCCGCTGCTGCAGGTGCGGGTGCACCTGCCCGCATCGCTGAAAACGGGTGACTGGCCGGCCAGCACCCAGGTGTTCGTGCTGGCGCGCGCAGTGGGTGGCCCGCCGATGCCGGTGGCTGCACGCAAGCTGCCCTTGGCCAGCTTCCCTGCAACGGTCGGCCTCGGCGACGGCGACAGCCCGATGCCAACTGCACCCTTGTCGGCGCATCGCGAAGTGGAAGTACTGGCACGCATTTCGCGCAGCGGCAGCGCCAACCGCAGCGAAGACGACCTGCAGACCGCCCCGGTCAAGGTCAGCCTGCCGCATGACGGCGTGGTCGAGCTGCGGTTCCCGTAACGTACACGCGCCGCTGCGCTCGCCGGGCCATGCCCGGCGGATCCACGCTCAGCCCGCCCATGGAAACCAGCGTGTCGCCAGCTGCACATGCCGCCCCGCTAGAATGCCCACATGACCGAATTCATTCCGCCCGGCACCCGCTTCCATGCCCTGCCCTCGCCCTTTCCGTGCAAACGTGGTGGCGCCCTGCACGGTGCGCGCGTGGCCTACGAGACCTGGGGTGCGCTGGACGCAGACGCCGGCAACGCGATCCTGATCGTCACCGGCCTGTCGCCCGACGCACATGCGGCGGCCAACGAAGCCAATCCTGCGCCGGGCTGGTGGGAAGCCATGATCGGCCCCGGCAAACCGATCGATACCGACCGCTGGTTCGTGATCTGCGTGAACTCGCTGGGCAGCTGCAAGGGCTCCACCGGCCCTGCATCGATCAATCCAGCCAGCGGCGAACTGTATCGTCTGGATTTTCCGGAACTGTCGATCGAAGACGGCGCACGCGCGGCAGTTGACGTGGTACGCGCGCTGGGCGTCGAGCAGCTCGCCTGCGTGATCGGCAATTCGATGGGCGGGATGACCGCGCTGGCGGTGTTGCTGCTGCATCCGGGCATCGCCCGCAGCCATATCAACATTTCCGGCAGCGCGCAGGCATTGCCCTTCTCCATCGCGATCCGTTCGCTGCAGCGCGAAGCCATCCGCCTGGATCCGCGCTGGAACGGTGGCCACTACGACAATGAGGCATACCCGGAATCGGGCATGCGCATGGCACGCAAGCTGGGTGTGATCACCTACCGCTCGGCGCTGGAATGGGATGGCCGCTTCGGTCGCGTGCGGCTGGATTCCGACCAGGCCGACGATGATCCGTTCGGTCTGGAATTCCAGGTCGAAAGCTATCTGGAGGGACATGCACGCCGGTTCGTGCGCTTCTTCGATCCGAACTGCTATCTATACCTGAGCCGCTCGATGGACTGGTTCGACCTGGCCGAATATGGCGATGGCGATGTGCTGGCCGGACTGGCCAGCATCCGCGTCGATAAGGCGCTGGCAATTGGCGCCAACACCGACATCCTGTTCCCGGTACAGCAGCAGCAACAGGTCGCCGATGGCCTGCGCGCCGGCGGCGCGGATGCGCGTTTCATCGGCTTGGAATCACCGCAGGGCCATGACGCGTTCCTGGTCGACTTCGAACGTTTCGGCCCGGCCGTGCGCGGCTTCCTCGACGAACTGTAATGGTGTGGCGGCGCAATCTCGCACTGGCCGCGTGCGGTGCGTTGATCGGCTTGACCGCAACCGGCGTGTTTCCACTGTGGCTGGCAGCGTGGTGCGCGCTGGCGAGCGCGGTGTCGTTCGGCTTGTATGGGCACGACAAGCGGGCAGCGCAGCGCAATCAGCAGCGGACACCGGAACGCACGCTGCAGCTGCTGGCATTTGCTGGCGGCTGGCCTGGTGCCCTGCTCGGCCAGGCGCTATTCCGCCACAAACATCGCAAGATGCAGTTCCAGTGGGTGTTCTGGCTGTGCGTGCTGGCCAACGTGGCCTCGATCGCGGTGATGCTGCGCGAATTTTCGCGGTAGCCGCCCTGTAGATCCACGCTACGCGTGGATATGCCGACCTTGGTCGGCATCTACCGAAGCGGTTCGCGGACCAATACCCCATCGCGCAACCGGTACTGCACATCCACCACACCGGCCGGCAGGTCATCGTGGGTGATCATCAACAGGCTGCGTCCTTCCAGCAGAGCTGGCAGGTCCTGCAGCAGTGCGCGCGCGGTATCCACGTCCAGGCCTTCGGTGGGCTCATCCACCAGCAGGATCGGCGCATTGCGCAGCAGCGCGCGGGCCAGCGCCAGGCGACGCGCCTGGCCGGCCGACATCGTCGCGCCGTTCTCGCCCACCCAGGCCTGCAGGCCGCCATTGCGCTCGGCCCATTCGCCCAGCCGTACCCGTTGCAGCACCGACCACAACGCCTCGTCACTGGCCTCGGGATCGCCCAGTCGCAGGTTTTCGGCCACGCTGCCGGCAAATACCGGTGCGTTCTGCGGCAGCCATGCCAGATGCCGGTGCCAGTCGGCCTGGGCGACATCGCGCAGGTCCTGGCCACCGTAGGTCAGCCGTCCGTGCTGCGGATCCCACAGACGCAGCAGCAGGCTGGACAACGTGGTCTTGCCGCTGCCGCTGTCGCCACGGATGGCGATGCGCTCGCCCGGCGCCAGCGTCAGCTGCAGGCCACACAGAACCGGCCGTGCGGCGCCTGGCCACTGGAAGTGCACATCGTCCCAATGCACGGTCGCGGCCGACGCCAGTGGCTGCGGCGATGCAGGTTCTTCCACCGAAGGCGGTTGCTCGACGATGGCCTGCAGACGCGCGGCGGCAATGCGGCCCGATTGCAGCGATTGCCAGGCCAGGCCCATGCCCCCCCACAGCTCGATCATCGCTACCGTCAGGAATACCAGCCCGGCGGCCATTTCCGGTGCGATGCGCTGTTGTTCGGCCGCATGCAGCGCCAGTGCCAGCATCGCCACCAGGCCGAGCCCGGCCAGCACGCCATGCAGCGTTGATGCAGCAATCAGCCGCAAGCGTCGGCGTCGATCGCGCGAGGCCACCTGTTTGGCCGCCACCCGCACCTTCAACTGCCAGGCGTTGCCAGCATTCAGCGCGGCCAGATCAGCCGCCCCTTCCAGTCCCTCGAATGCTGCCGTGCGCAGCGCCGCACGATGGGCAGCGCGGTCGGCCTCTTCGCTGTCATGGCCACGTACGCCCAGCCACGGCACGCCAACACCGATCAGCAGCGCCAGTACCGCCAGCAGCAGCGCTGCCGATGGCAGGATCAACGCCGCCGAGCCCACACCCACCAGTGTCAACGCAGCCAGCGCCAGCAACGGGCCGATGGCACGCACCAGCAGGCCGTCGATTTCGCCGATGTCGCCCAGAAGCCGCGCCAGCAGATCGCCAGTGCGGGTCGCGCCCAGCCGTGCCGGCGCCAGCGGCAGCGCGCGGCGGAAGAACCACACGCGCAGATCGCGGGCGATGCGCAGGGTGGCGTCATGCCCCACCAGTTTTTCGAAGTAGCGCGATGCGATGCGCGCCATGGTCAGCCCGCGGATGCCGGCCGACGGAGTGAAGAAATTGAAGCCCTGGCCAAGGCCCGCTGCACCGGCCAGCGCTGCAGCGGTCAGGAAGCCGCCGGACAGGCCCAGCAGCGCGGTGCCGGCCAGCATCGTGGTCCACAGCAGCAGCACCGCCAGCAGCAGGCGCGGGCGATGGCGCAGGAACACCGCGCGCAGTGAATCGGAAGAGCGGCTCATGCGCGCACCGCCTGCGCCGGCTCAACCAGGCGCCCTTCGGGCAGCAGCAGGCAGCGGTCGGCCCAGGCGATCACCGCCGGGCTGTGGGTAGCCACCACCACGCTGCGTCCGCGCGCATACGCGGCCAGGCTGCGCAGCAGCGCCGCTTCGGTTTCGGCGTCGAGAAAAGCAGTTGGCTCATCCAGCAGCAGCACCTGCGGATCGCGCAGCAGCAGACGCGCCAGGCCGATGCGACGTGCTTCGCCACCCGACAGGCCGAAGCCGCGCTCGCCGATCAGCGTATCCAGCCCCTCTGGCAGGCGCTGCGCGAACTGCAGCACCTGTGCGGCTTCGGCAACGGCGCGCAGGCGCGCGTCACTGGCACCGGGATCGGCCAGGCGCAGGTTTTCGGCAATGGTGCCGTGGAACAGATAGGGACGCTGGCTGGCATAGGCCACCTGCAGTCCCGGCCGCAGCTGCACCCGGCCAGCGCGCGGCGGCAGCCATCCGGCCAGCGCTTCCAGCAACGTGCTCTTGCCGCTGCCACTGGGACCGACCAGGGCCAAGCGCTGCCCCGGTTCCAGCTGCAGGTCGAGGTTCTGCAGCACGTCATGCGCAGCGCCCAACGGACGCAGTACCAGACCGTGCGCCTGCAGCGGTGGCAAAGCGGCCTCGGCCGGCTCCGGTGCCAGCGGCACGCCGTCCTCTGCAATCGGGGCCTCGTCTTCCGGCAGCACCTGCAGCAGGCGCTCCACCTCGGCGGCAGCGGCCAGCGCGTTGGCACGGTCGTGATAGTGCGCGGCCAGGCGCCGCAACGGCGCGTAGAACTCCGGTGCCAGCAGCAGGCAGAACAGGCCTGCCCCCAGCGTCGGCACGGTCGCACGCAGCGACATCAGGCCCAGATAGCTCAGGCCCAGATACAGCGCGACCATCGCCACGCTGACCGACGCAAAGAATTCCAGCAC
Organism: Stenotrophomonas sp. SbOxS2; assembly: GCF_013416715.1. Classification (NCBI taxonomy): domain Bacteria; kingdom Pseudomonadati; phylum Pseudomonadota; class Gammaproteobacteria; order Lysobacterales; family Lysobacteraceae; genus Stenotrophomonas; species Stenotrophomonas sp. SbOxS2. The sequence continues at coordinate 487,872 of NZ_JAAVXD010000005.1, read as the reverse complement.
GGTGGAGGACAGGAAGGCGATGCGCAGCACCTTCATGGTGCGCACGCGAACGCCGTCGGCCGCAGCCTCGATGCCGGCCAGCTCGGCCTCCCCGCGGCCATACAGGCGCAGCAGACCCAGGCCCTTGATGCGATCGGCGAAGTGCCCGCTCATCCGCGCCAGTTCGCCCAACTGCGCGCGTCCGGCCGCTTCGGCGCCCCAACCCACCAGCATCATGAAAAACGGCACCAGCGGCGCGGTGAACAGCAGGATCAGTGCGACCACCCAATCGACCCAGGCCACAGCAGCCAGGATCAGCAATGGCACCACCACTACTTCGGTTCGCACCGGCAGGAAACCACTGTAGTAGTTCTCGATGGCATCGCCGTGATGCAGCATCAGCTCACCCAGCTCGCCGGTGCGGCGCTGCCGCAGCCACAGCGGACCATGCCCGAGCAGGCGCGCGAAGACACGCTCGCGCAGGGACAGTCGTGCGGCATCGGCAACGTCACCGGCCGCAGCCTGGGTGACACTGCCCAGCAGGGTGCGCACCACCAGGATCAGCGCCAGCGCGGCCAACACCGGCAGGCCCTGGGCCAACGGCGCGCGCTCGACCAGCACCTGCTGCACCAGCCAGGCGATGGCGGCGGCCTGACCGATCAACAGCGTGCCGGACACGCTGATGCACAGCGACGCCAGCCGCTGCCGTCCCTTCGCGGCGCGGGCCAGATCGGCCAGCCACGCGGTGCGGACACGCCGCAGGCGGGTCGATTCGTCATCCCGATCAGGGGCGTCGGCGGTCGGTTCGGCAGCGCTCAAGGCTCTTCACAGGCAGCAGGGGATGGACGGCATTGTAGGCGCAGGCAACCGCCTTCCCCTGCGGCCGGCGGTCGCAGTCTTCATCGGGTTGGCATACGATCCCCCTGAACACCTGTTCATACATTGATCTGGATCAAGGCTGTTTGAAGTAGTCGGTCACATCATTCACCCCGTAGACCACCCTTCCCGCCACCTGCAACGGCACTATCCAACGAGGTAGCCAGGCCATGATTGATCAGACAGTCGTAGAACTGTCGCGGCTGCAATTCGCTCTGACCGCGATGTACCACTTCCTATTCGTACCGCTCACGCTTGGCCTGTCCTTCATGGTGGCCATCATGGAAAGCGTGTACGTCATGACCCGTAAGCAGGTCTGGCGGCAGATGACCCTGTTCTGGGGCACCCTGTTCGGCATCAACTTCGCCATCGGCGTGGCCACCGGCCTGGTGATGGAGTTCCAGTTCGGCATGAACTGGTCGTACTACAGCCATTACGTGGGTGACATCTTCGGTGCGCCGCTGGCCATCGAAGGCCTGATGGCGTTCTTCCTGGAAGCCACCTTCATCGGCCTGTTCTTCTTCGGCTGGAAGCGCCTGAGCCCGGTCAAGCACCTCACCGTGACCTGGCTGATGGCGCTGGGCACCAACCTGTCGGCGGTGTGGATCCTGATCGCCAACGGCTGGATGCAGAACCCGACCGGTGCGGTGTTCAACCCCGAAACCATGCGCATGGAAGTGGTCGACTTCGCTGCGGTGCTGCTGAACCCGGTGGCGCAGGCCAAGTTCGTGCACACCGTCAGCGCCGGCTACGTGACCGGTGCGATCTTCGTGATGTCGATCAGCGCCCTGTACCTGCTGCGCAACAAGCACAGGGACATGGCCCGCCGTTCGTTCGCGGTGGCCGCAGCCTTCGGCCTGCTGTCCTCGCTGTCGGTGGTCGTGCTGGGTGACGAAAGCGGTTATGCCGCCAGCGAACACCAGAAGATGAAGCTGGCCGCGATCGAAGCGATGTGGGAGACCGAGCGTGCACCGGCGGACTTCACCGCCTTCGGCATTCCCAACCAGGACACCCATACCAACGATTACGCGATCAAGATTCCGTACCTGATGGGCCTGATCGCCACCCGTTCGCTGGACCAGCCGATTCCGGGCATCCTCGAACTGGTCGACCGTGCAGAGCACCGCATCCGTGGTGGCCAGATCGCCTACGGCGCGCTGGAACGGGTGAAGAAGGACAAGAACGACCTCGAAGCACGGGAGATGTTCGACCGCCATTGGCAGGATCTCGGCCATGGTCTGCTGCTGAAGCGTTACCGCGAAGACATCCTCAACGCGACGCCGGAGGAAATCTCCAAGGCCGCGATGGATACCGTGCCGCGCGTGGCGCCGCTGTTCTGGACCTTCCGCATCATGGCCGGGCTGGGCTTCTACCTGATCGCCTTCTTCGCGCTGGCCTTCTACTACTCGTGCCGCAACAACTTCCAGGACAAGCGCTGGTTCCTGAAGCTTGCCGTGTGGAGCCTGCCGGCGCCGTGGATCGCGATCGAATGCGGTTGGTTCGTGGCCGAGTACGGTCGCCAGCCGTGGGCGGTGGACGGCGTGCTGCCCACCTTCTATGCAGCATCGGGCCTGGCACTGCATGAAATCCTGACCACGCTGGCGGTGTTCACCAGCCTGTACACGGTGCTGCTGATCATTGAAATCAAGCTGATGCTGAAGGCGGTCCGCAAGGGTCCTGATGACATCCTGCCGACGCTGCAGGCCGACATCCGCCCTGTTTCCCCCAATGCCGTTGCCCCCGGCCAGGCCTGAGGCAGGAGAATCCAGATGGAATTCATTGCACTTGATTACACCACGCTCCGCGTGATCTGGTGGCTGCTGCTCGGCATCCTGCTGGTCGGCTGGGCCGTCATGGATGGTTTCGACCTGGGCGTCGGCACCCTGCTGCCGTTCGTGGCCAAGACCGATGAAGAACGCCGGCTGGTGATCAACACTGTCGGCCCGGTCTGGGAAGGCAACCAGGTCTGGTTGGTGCTGGGTGGCGGCGCGATCTTCGCCGCATGGCCGCCGCTGTATGCGGTCAGCTTCTCCGGCTTCTACCTGGCGGTGTTTGCGATGCTGTTCGGGCTGATCCTGCGCCCGGTCGGCTTCAAGTACCGCAGCAAGCTGCCGTCCAAGCGCTGGCGCGACAACTGGGACCGCGTGCTGTTCGTCGGTGGCCTGCTGCCGGGCCTGATTGCCGGCGTCGCGGTGGGCAACGTACTGCTGGGTGTGCCGTTCCACTTCGATGACACGCTGCGCGTGACCTACACCGGTTCGTTCTTCGGCCTGCTTACGCCGTTCGCGCTCATCGCCGGCCTGATCAGCGTGGCCATGCTGGTATCGCACGGTGCGGCCATGCTGGTGCTCAAGACCGACGGCCCGGTGGCCGAACGTGCGGCGCGCTACGGCAGCATCGCCGCCATCATCAGCTTCGTGTTGTTCGCCGCTGCCGGCGCCTGGGTGGCCTTCGGCCTGCCGGGCTACCAGATCACCTCGCAGGTGGTGACCGACGGACCGACCAATCCGCTGTTGAAGACCGCCGAACTGGGCACCGCCGCCGGTGGCTGGCTGCGCAACTACAGCAGCATGCCGGCAACGCTGGTGTTCCCGGTGCTGGGCCTGCTGGGTGCACTTGCCAGTGCGGTGCTGTTGCGCGCGCGTCGTGGCGGCCTGGCCTTCATCGCCTCGGGCGCGTCCATTGCCGGCATCATCCTCACCGTCGGCTTTGCGATCTTCCCGTTCCTGCTGCCGTCCTCCAGCCAGCCCACCTCCAGCCTGACCGTCTGGGACAGTTCGTCCAGCCACCTCACGCTGTGGGTCATGCTGCTGGCCACGGCCATCTTCCTGCCGATCATCCTCGCCTACACCACCTGGGTGTACCGCGTGCTGAAGGGCAAGACGACGGTCGAGGACATGGACGACAACCCCAACGCGTACTGATTGCCCGTGTGCCGGCCCAGGGTCGGCACACCCCTCGCACACAGGAGATTGACCATGTGGTATTTCGCTTGGATTCTCGGCGCTGGCCTGGCTTCGGTCGTGGCCATCCTCAACGGGATGTGGTTCGAAGCACGCGAAAGCGCGCGCGCCGACAAGGAAGTGCGTTGAAACTGTAAAAAAGGGTTGCCGGAACGGCCTTCACACCGTATTCTTGGCGGCTCCTTCGGGGTGTAGCTCAGTCTGGTAGAGCGCTACGTTCGGGACGTAGAGGTCGCAGGTTCGAATCCTGTCTCCCCGACCACTTCGGTGGTCGCATTGAAGCCTGGTGAAGTCTTCCAGGCTTTTTTGTTCCCGCAGGAGTCGCTGTCACGGCAGCGAAGCAGAACGGTCTTCCCCCTTGCCGCCATCGGGGGAAATGGCTAGAATAGGCGGCTCCCTTCGGGGTGTAGCTCAGTCTGGTAGAGCGCTACGTTCGGGACGTAGAGGTCGCAGGTTCGAATCCTGTCTCCCCGACCACTTCGGTGGTCACCAAGAAGCCTGGAAGACATCCGTGTCCTCCGGGTTTTTTTGTGCCTGAAATCCGGGACAACCGGCTACGCCGCCATCAGCACATGCCGCCGGGGACCTGGCCCGGCCCGGCCACGTACAATGGCCACCACTCCCCCACCTGCCACACCGGCCCTGTCCGGTGCGGGCGCTGCACGTCACCTGCGCGGCGTGCGCCACCTGCAAGGAACACCGCATGACGTCCCCCACCTCCCCTTCGCCATCATTGCTGCACGGTCGCCTGCTGGCGTTCGCCGCGATCCTGCTGGCAGCGGTCAACCTGCGTACTGCGGTCACCTCGATCACTCCGCTGCTGGACGTGCTCGGCCAGCAGTTCGGCTTCGGCACCACCATGACCGGTGTGCTGGGCATGCTGCCGACCGCCTCGTTCGCATTGTTCGGCGTCGCCACCCCGGCGCTGGCACGACGCCTGGGCCTTGAGCGCACCACGCTGCTGGCCATGCTGATGGCCGCCACCGGCCTGCTGCTGCGCTCCAGCGCCGGCAATGTCGGCACCCTGCTGCTGGGCTCGGTGATCGCACTGGCCGGCATGGGCATCGGCAACGTGGTGGTGCCGCCGCTGGTGAAGCGCTACTTCGCCAACAAGGTCGGCACCATGAGCACGCTGTACATCAGCGTGCTGCAGCTGGGCACGATGATGCCGGCGCTGCTGGCGGTGCCGGTGGCCAACGCCGCAGGCTGGCGGGTGTCGCTGGGCATGTGGGCGTTGCTGGCGCTGGCGGCGACCCTGCCATGGATGCTGCTGGCACGCAGTGCGCCCAGGCCGGTGCTGGACAGCAACGACCCCACCGCGCAGCCGCACGGGAAGGTCTGGCGTACCTCGTTGGGCTGGAGCATGACGCTGATGTTCGGCATGACCTCGCTGATGACCTATTCGATGTTCACCTGGCTGCCGCGCATCGTGGTCGAAGCCGGTGCCACGCCCGCCTTCGGTGGGGTGATGGTGGCGGTGTTTTCGGCATTGGGCCTGCTGCCTTCGCTGGTGATCCCATCGCTGGCGGTCCGCCTGCAGAACCCGTTCCCGCTGGTGCTGATCGGCTTTTCCGCTTTCGTCATCGCCTTCGCTGGCCTGCTGTTCGCGCCGATGAAGGCGCCGTTGCTGTGGGCCTGCCTGCTGGGCGTCGGGCCGTCCACGTTCCCGCTGGCGCTGACCCTGATCAATCTACGTACGCGCACCCCCACCGGCTCGGCCGCCTTGTCCGGCTTCATGCAGGGCGTGGGCTACAGCTTCAGCTGCCTGGGCCCGTTCCTGGTCGGCTGGCTGCATACCGTCAGCGAGGGCTGGACCCTGCCCTTCGCCTTCCTGTTCGGCTGCGCGGTGCTGATGCTGTGCGCCTCGTGGGTCGCCTGCAAGCCGCGCAAGCTGGAAGACCTGTGGTGACCGCCCCGGCTGCCTGACGCCCGCCGCCGTGAAGCTGGACCCACACACCCCACTACCGCGACCTACACACCGCCACCGCAGCGGGTGACGTAGCGTGTCCAAAGCTGACCCGGTTCGCGTCCAGAGCCGGGCGCGGCTTGGGGTGCCGGACAGCCCGGGGACGTGCCGTGCTGCCGCCCCCTTGCCGCCGGAGCAATCAAAAAATACCTTTTTCAACAATGCGTTGCAGAAGGGTTGGCCGATCCGTCACGGACTTTCCGTCAATCTGGTACGGACCGCAACTGCCCGCATCGGCAAAGCGTCAGCTACAGTTGGCATGTGATGTGCGTCACACTTTGAGCGCATCGTTCAGGTATGGATGCTTAGGGGGTCTCATGGTTGTCTACCGTCCGCTGGCGTTCTGCGTCGGCCTGGCCTGCGCCACTCTGGCGTCCTGGGCTGATGCAGCGCCGCCGCCCACCGCGACCACGCGCGCCGAACGGCTCGCCGAAATCGGCCACTACCGTGACCAGGCGCGCTGGGTCGATGCCCTGGCGGCAATCGAGCGGGCGCAGCTGCGCGAGCCCAACGACGACCTGCTGTACAAGCTGCAGGTATTGACCCTGGGCGACATCGGCAATGCCCATCGCGCCTGGCGGCTTTACCAGGCCCGGCCCAACCTGTTCGACCAGGACCAGAAGGCGCGGCTGGAAGCCAACTACGTGGCCAAGCTGGTCAACTGGAGCCTGGCCTACGGGGAAACCGAAGACACCCGGCTGGACGAGGCCGAGGCTTCGCTGGCGGAAATGGAGCAGTACGTCGAGCGCGATGGCACCGCGCAGGCGCAGGCGCCGCTGCGGATCCGCATGGACCGGCTGATCCTGCTCAACCGCCTGGCCCGTCACGCGCAGGTGCGCGACGAAGCCCGGGCGCTGCAGCGCGAGGGCCATGCCCTGCCCGACTACGTGCTGCCAGCGGTGGGCGACTCGCTGATGTCCACCCAGAATCCGGAAGAAGCCATCCCGTTGCTGGAGGCCGCCGCGAAGAACGATCCCTCGCGCTTCCAGTCGCGCTCGGAGCTGGCCTATGCCTACCTGGAAACCGAGCAGGCGGAGAAGGCGGTGGGCTACCTTCAGGCGTGGCAGAAGGATGAACCGGCATGGCGCTGGGGCGGTGGCAAGACACCCTTCCAGAACTGGGCACGCTACGAAGCCGACCTGAACCTGGCGATGGTGCGGGCCTACAGCGGCGATCTGCCCACGGCCCAGCGCGAGCTGGAAGCGCTGGTCGACGTCGGCCCGGGCAATGGCAGCCTGCAGACCTCGCTGGGCAGCGTCTACCAGATGCGCGGCTGGCCACGGCGCGCACTGGAACGTCACCAGATGGCCTACACCCTGGACCCGCGTGACATCGCGCCGCGGCTGGGCATGTACGAATCCTACGTGCAGCTGCAACGCGACGACCTGGCGCGACCGCTGCATGACGATCTTCTGGCCCGCTATCCAAGCCAGCCGTCGGTGCAGCGCATGGACCGCGACTGGCGCGCCCATCGCGGCTGGCAGCTGTTGGCCACGGTCGAGGGCGGCCGCAGTTCCGGCGGTGGCGGCACCTCGCCGCTGGGCAACGACGACCTGCACTACGGCATGGAAGTCGCCTCGCCGGTTCTCAACGACCGCTGGCGCCTGTTCGCCTTCGCCGACCGCCGTTCGGTCACCTTCCAGGATCAGGATATCGATCCGCTGTGGATCGGTGCCGGCGTGCGTTACCGCTTCGACCGCGTCGATGCCGAGGCGGCGGTGCTGCGCCCCAATGACAGCATCGGTGACACCGGTCTGCGTGGCAGCGTCGGCTGGCAGTTCAACGATCGCTGGCACGCGGGTGTAACCGCTGCCCGCAATGACCCGGAAGCCTCGATGCAGGCGCGCGTGGCCGGCATCACTGCCGACAGCGTCGCCGTTGCCGTGGATTACACGCGCAACGAGCGCACCCACTGGAGCATCGGTGGCAGCCAGTTCCGTTACGACGATGGCAACCGCCGCGACACGCTGAACAGCGCGATCGAACAACGGCTGTTGACCCGCCCGCGCCTGTTGATCGATGGCCTGGGCAGTGTCTACACCAGCCGTGGCAGCCGCGACGATGCGCCGTACTTCAACCCCTCGCGGGATCGCTCGGTGGAAGTGGGCCTGCGCATCGATCAGCAGTTGTGGCGCCATTACGAGCGCCACTTCCGCCATCGCCTGACGGTGTCCGTTGGCAACTACTGGCAGGAAGGCTTTGGCAGTTCAATCATTCCGACAGTGGCCTACCGCCACGAATGGCAGTTCGATCAGGGGCGGATCCTCGAGTACGGCGTGAGTTGGTCGCGGCCGGTCTACGACGGCCAACGTGAACGACATATCGGCTTCGATGCCGCGCTGCGCTGGGGAGAATGAGATGGAACGGATGCTTCGCAACCTGACGACCGTGCTGCTGCTTGCGCTGCTGTTCCTCACCCTGCCCGCCGCAGCCCAGCGCGACCGCTCGGCCGCGGACCTGGACGCGGCCGACAACGGCCTGCTGGTACTCAGCTATCACGACGTGCGCGATGATGTGCTGGAAAAATCGGATGCCGACGCCTACGCGGTCAGCACGCAGAACTTCGCCGCACACCTGGACTGGCTGTCCGCCCATGGCTATCACCCGGTCTCGCTGTCGCAGCTGATCAAGGCCTCGCGGGGGGAAGCAAAGCTGCCGCCGCGGCCGGTACTGCTGACCTTCGACGACGGCCTGCGCAGCGTGTACAGCCGTGTCTATCCACTGCTGCGCGCGTACAACTATCCGGCGCTGGTGGCGGTGATCACCGACTACGTCGACATGGCACCGGGCCGCACCATCGACTACGGCTACCGTCCGTTCGGCCATGACGATTTCCTGACCTGGGACCAGCTGCGCGAGATGCAGGCCAGCGGCCTGATCGAACTGGCCAGCCATACCGACAACCTGCACCACGGCGTGCAGTCCAACCCGCAGGGCAACCAGACCCCGGCGGTGATCACCCGCATCTACGACCCGAAGGCGCAGCGCTATGAAAGCGCGCAGGAGTACGAGAAGCGCCTGCGCGATGATCTGGGCCGCAGCGTGCAGCGCATCGAGAAGGAACTGGGCGTACGCCCGAAAGCGATCGTCTGGCCGTATGCCGCCTACAACCAGTTGAGCAACGACATCGCCGAGCAGCTGGGCATGCCGGTGTCCTTCGACCTGGAAGGACGCAGCACGCCGGTAACCGCCGACCTGCACGGCCTTGCACGCCTGCTGGTGACCAGCAATCCGAACGTCACCTCGCTGGCCTTCGAGCTGCGTCGCAACGTCAACCTGGACGGCACCCGTGCACTGCAGATCGACCTGGATTCGGTCTACGACAGCGACCCTGCACAGCAGGCGCGCAACCTGGATGCCCTGATCGAGCGCGTGAAGCGGATCGGCCCGACCCATGTCTACCTGCAGGCCTTCGCCGACCCGGACGGCAACAACACCGCCGATGCCCTGTACTTCCCGAACCGCCACCTGCCGATGCGCGCGGACCTGTTCAACCGTGTCGCCTGGCAGCTGAAAACCCGCGCCGGGGTGAAGGTCTACGCGTGGCTGCCGGTGCTGGGCTATGAACTGCCCGACGCTGCGCAGCGTGCGGCGCTGGGCATCCAGAGCCCGGAACGCGATGGCATGTACCGCCTGGATTTCACCAAGCCGCAGGCACGGCAGATCATCAAGGACATCTACGAAGACCTGGCGATCAATTCGTACTTCGAAGGCCTGTTGTTCCACGATGACGGCTATGTACGCGATACCGAACTGGCGCAGCTGCCACAGGAAGGCAGCGACGGTGGCCGCACCCAGGCGCTGATCGATTTCACTTTGGAACTGCGTGACAGCGCACAACGCTGGCGCCCCAAGCTGGGCACCGTACGCAACCTGTACGCGCAGCCGGTGCTGGAGCCGCAGAGTGCGGCATGGTTTGCCCAGCGCCTGGATCTGTTCAACAAGGCCTATGACCGCACCGCGCTGATGGCGATGCCGTGGATGGAAGGCAGCCGCCGTCCCCAGCGCTGGATGGACCGCCTGGTGGTGGCAGTGCGCGAGCACGACCCGGACCTGAAGCACACGATGTTCGAGCTGCAGACCGTGGACTGGCGCACGCAGACGCCGATCAGCGGCGAACAGCTGCGCGCGCAGATCCGTCGCCTGCAGGCCCAGGGCGTGCGTCATTTCGCGTGGTACCCGGACGATTTCATTGCCGACAAGCCGTCGACCCAGGATGCACGCGCGGCGATGTCCGCGCGCAATTTCCCGTATCCGGAGAAGTGACGTGGACATGAACCCGTGGCTCAACGCCATGTTCCAGTTCGCCTTCTTCTACCCCATGGTGATGGCGTTCTTCTGGATGTCCGGTGGCCTGTACTACTTCTTCCGCCGTGAGCGGAAATCGCGGCCGCGCAACGATCCACCGCCCATGGCGGAGTATCCGTTCGCCAGCCTGTTGATTCCCTGCCACAACGAATCGGCGAACCTGGACGACACCCTCGGCGCGGCATTGGCGCAGCGCTATCCGGACTTCGAAGTGATCGCCATCAACGATGGCAGCAGCGACGATACCGGCGCCCGCCTGGACGCACTTGCGGCCCTGCACCCACGCCTGCGCGTGGTCCATCTGGATCGCAACCTGGGCAAGGCCAACGCGCTGCGCATGGGCGCCCTGGCTGCCCGATCGGAATACCTGGTGTGCATCGACGGCGACGCCATGCTGGAAGAATTCGCCATGCACTGGATGGTCTGGCACCTGACCAGCGGTCCGCGCGTGGGCGCGGTGACCGGCAACCCGCGCATCCGCAACCGCTCCACCCTGCTCGGCCGCCTGCAGGTGGCGGAGTTCTCGTCGATCATCGGCATGATCAAGCGCGCCCAACGCGTTTACGGCCGCATCTTCACCGTCTCCGGCGTCATCGCCGCGTTCCGTCGCACGGCCCTGCACCGCATCGGCTACTGGGCCGATGACATGGTCACCGAGGACATCGACATCAGCTGGCGGCTGCAGCTGGATCATTGGGACATCCGTTACGAGCCCAACGCACTGTGCTTCATCCTGATGCCGGAAACCCTGAAGGGACTGTGGCGGCAGCGCCTGCGCTGGGCGCAGGGCGGTGTGGAAGTGCTGCTGCGCCACGGCTCCTCGTTGTTCAGCTGGCGCAAGCGGCGCATGTGGGGCGTGCTGCTGGAATACATCCTCAGCGTGCTGTGGGCCTACACCATGCTCGCGATCATCCTGCTGTGGGCACTGGGCAAGTTCATCCCGGTGCCGCCGCAGTTGTACATCGACACGTTGCTGCCGCAATGGCATGGCGTGATCCTGGCGTTGGTCTGCCTGCTGCAGTTCGCCAGCAGCCTGATCATCGACAGGCGTTACGAAACGCATATCGGCCGCAACTATTTCTGGGTCATCTGGTACCCGATGGCGTACTGGTTGATCAGCCTGTTCACAACGCTGGTGGCGCTGCCCAAGACCCTGCTCAGGCGGCGTGGCAAGCGTGCAACCTGGGTCAGCCCAGACAGGGGTATCCGATGAACGCACATCGCCAGACCGCCACGAGGAAGCCGTCCAACCGCTTCGACTCGCGCCTGATCCAGAAACCGCGCAAGCAGCCCCGCCTGCAGCGCACCGCCTGGGGGTTTGTGACCCTGGCGTTCTGGGGGTTCTACTTCTATCTATGGGCGCCGCTGGTCACCCTGGTGTCCTGGGTGCTGGGTGGGCAGCAGGCGTGGCTGCAACTGTACGAGCGCAAGCAGCAACTGGATCCGTTCGTGATCATCGCCCTGCCGGTGATCCTGGCCGGCTGCGCGCTGCTGCTGATCGCCTGGGCCGAATACAACCGCTACCGCTTCGCCGGCAGGGAACGGCGCAACCCACGCGAGGACGCCAGCCGCTCGGAGATCGCCCGTTCGCTTGGTGCTAGTGATCAGCTCGCCGAACAGATGTTCAATGCGAAGGCCATCACCCTGCACATGGATGAGCATGCGCGGCCGCTGGGCATGACTGCGCAGCTGTTGCGGTAAGGGGGTTCGGCCGGGCTGCGCCCGGCACCCGCAGAGGCCGAAGCAACAGCAACGGCAACAGCTGGCAGTCAGTGGGATGGCGGGGCGGTGTCGGATTGCGGGGACGCCGTAAACCCATCCATGGGGGCTTGGCCGCGGCATCCATGCCGCGGACACCCCGCAATCCGACACCGCCCCGCCTTCGACAGTTTTCCGGTGACGGTGGGTCCATCTCAATCGAAATCGAAATCGAAATCGAAATCGAATATTTCGACAATTGAACGAAAAGAATCCACGCATGGCGTGGATCTACGTGTCGACCAAGGTCGACACCTACCAACAGCAGCACAGAATGCCGTTCCGACATCTCGCGGAAATCTGTCGAAGGCGGGGTGGGTCCGGTTGCGGGGGTGTAAGCGCCATGGATGGCGCGCCCAAGCCTCCATGGATGGATTTACGGCGTCCCCCGCAACCGGACCCGCCCCGCCATCCCACAGGAACCCAGCTTTTGCCGTTGCTTCGGCCGTTGCATCGGCTGTTGCCGTTGTCTCTGCAGGTGCCGGGCGCAGCCCGGCCGTGAACCTAGCTTCTGACCTGGCCTTCGCCGCGCACTACGAAACGTTCGACCGTGAGTGCTTCCAGTCCCATCGGGCCATAGGCATGCAGGCGCGTGGTGGAGATGCCGATCTCGCTGCCGAGACCGAGCTGGCCGCCATCGGAAAAGCGCGACGACGCGTTGACCATCACCACCGCCGAGCGCAACGCGTTGACGAAACGTTCGGCACTGGCCGCGTCTTCGGTGGCGATCACCTCGGTATGGTCGGAGGTGTAGGTGCGGATGTGCGCGATCGCTGCGTCAAGATCGTCGACCACGCGGACCGCCAGTACCAGATCAAGGAACTCGGCGGCATAGTCGTCCTCGCTGGCAACAGTGCTTCCCGGCAGCAACGGCTGCGCGCGCGCGTCGGCACGCAGCTGCACACCACGTTCGGCCAGCGCCTGCGCGGCGCGCGGCAGGAAGTCTGCGGCAATGTCCTGGTGCACCAGCAGGGTTTCCAGTGAATTGCACGCGGACGGGCGACTGCACTTGCCATCCACCAGCAGATCGAGCGCTTTGGCAGGGTCGGCACTGGCATCGACGAACAGATGGCACACACCCTTGTAGTGCTTGATCACCGGTACCCGCGCGTGTTCTGCAACGAAGCGGATCAGGCCTTCGCCACCGCGCGGGATCGCCAGGTCGATCAGTTCATGCAGCTGCAGCAGTTCCAGCATGGCTTCGCGGCGCAGGTCGGTCAGCACCGTCACCGCGGCAGGGGGCACGCCGTTGGCCTTCAATGCCCCGGCCAATGCCTGGGCGATGGCAGTGTTGGAATGGATGGCCTCCGAACCTCCACGCAGAATCACGCCGTTGCCCGCCTTCAGGCACAGCGCGGCGGCTTCGGCGGTCACGTTCGGGCGTGCTTCGTAGATCATCGCGATCACTCCCAGCGGCACGCGCACCTTCTGTACGCGGATGCCGTTCGGTCGCACGTCGTCGCGGGTCACCTGCCCGACCGGGTCCGGCAGGCCCGCCACCTCACGCACGGCGTCGGCCATCGCCAGCAGGCGCGCCGGGTCCAGCGCCAGGCGGTCGAGCATCGCACTGCCCACGCCCTTGTCGCGGGCGGCAGCGAGGTCGCGCGCGTTGCCTGCAAGAATCTGCCCGGCATTGACCTCCAGTGACTGCGCCATCGCCAGCAGCAGCGCCCTGCGGGCATCGCTGTCGAGGCCAGCGACCACCTGGGCTGCGTCACGGCAGGCGCGGGCCTGCGATTCGATCTCACTCATCGGGACATCCTGCAATGGGTTCATGGCAGCACCAGATCGTCACGATGGACGACGGTACCGCCGTAGTTGTAGCCGAGCACGGTCTGGATGTCGCGCGTGTGGCGGCCGGCAATGCGGCGCACGTCATCGGCGGCGTACTGGCTGACACCACGGGCCACGCAGACCCGGCCGGCGTCGGTGTTCCAGCACACCTGCACCATGTCACCACGGCGGAACGCGCCGTCGGCACCGGTGATACCACCGGGCAGCAGTGAGGCGCCCTTCTCGCGCATCGCCTGCGCTGCACCGGCGTCGATCAGGATCGCGCCTTCGGCCAGCGGCGCGTGCCGCAGCCAGTGCTTGCGGGCGGCCTCGCGGCTGCGCGCCGCGTGGATGCGGGTGCCGAACAGGCGATCCTGCGCCAGCGCGCGCACCACCTCGCCACTGCGGCCGTTGAACAGATAGGTTTCGATGCCGACACGACCGGCCTTGGCCGCGGCCTCCAGCTTGGTGCGCATGCCACCGGTACCGGCGACTGAACCGGCACCACCGGCCATCGCCAGCACGGCATCATTCAACTCGGGCACGTCGTGCAGCGGCCGTGCATCGGCATGCGTGCGCGGGTCGGCACTGTAGAGGCCATCGATGTCGGTGGCGATGAACAGTGCATCGGCATCGACCAGCGCCGCCACGGTCGCAGCCAGGTTGTCGTTGTCACCGAGCTTGAGTTCGTCCACCGATACGGTGTCGTTCTCGTTGACCACCGGCAGCGCACCCAGCCGCAACAACTCGTTGAGGGTTGCCCGCGCGTTGAGATAGCGACGGCGGTTGCGCAGATCGTCATGGGTCAGCAGCACCTGCGCCACCGGGCGCTCGAAGAAGCGCTGCCACAGACCGATCAGCTGCGCCTGGCCAAGTGCCGCCAATGCCTGACGCGCAGCCATCGCCGCACCAGGCTCATCAGCCCTGGGCAGGATCGCGCGGCCGGCAGCCACCGCACCCGAGGAGACGATCACCACTTCGCGCCCAGCCAGCACGTTGGCCGAGACGAACTGGGCCAGGCCCAGCGCATGACGCGGCGACAGGCCACCGCCATCGGCCGCGAGCAGGCTGCTGCCGACCTTGAGCACGGCACGCCGCCACGACGGCAGCGCTTGTTCGGGGAACGGCGATGCAACGGTGGCGGCGTGGACAGTCATCAGGAGCGCCTCAGCGGGTATTCCATTCGTGGACACTCAGCGCCGATGCCTGCATCGTCACCAGCGGATCGGTGGCGACGATGGCCTGTGCCTGCGCCAGGCTGTCGACGTTGCACAGCACATAGGCGCCGCCACTGCCATCGGCAAAGCCACCGGTCAGCTGCAGCTTGCCCTCGGCCTGCAGGGCATCAAGAAAGTCGCGGTGCGGTTGCACCACAGCGTCGGTGAAGCCGGGCTGGCGCATCGCCAGCACCAGGTAGACGGTGCCGGCCATCAGGACAGCGCCTGCCAGCGCGCGCGCAGTTCATCCAGGCGCAGGTCCGACGCCGAACCCGGCGATACACGCGCCGCCAGGCTGCCTTCTGGCGTACGCCCCTGCCCCGCGCTGTCGGCGCCGGCAGCAGCGGCCTTGTAGGCCTCGCGGAAGGGTACGCCCGCGACCGCAGCTTCCACCGCTACATCGGTGGCGTACATGCCCGAATCGATCGCTGCGCGCAGCTTGTCATCGCGCCATTCCAGGTTGGCCAACAGCGCCGGCAGCAGCTCCAGCGCGGCCAGGCCACGACCGAAGCCGTGGAAGATCGCGCCCTTGGACGACTGCAGATCGCGGTGGTAGCCCGACGGCAGCGACAGCAGCTGCTCGATCTCGGTGCGTGCGGCTGCGACGCTGGCATGGGTCGCCCGCATCAGCTCGATCACGTCCGGATTGCGCTTGTTGGGCATGATCGAACTGCCGGTGGTGTACTGCGCCGGCAGCGCGACGAAACCGAATTCGGCGCTGGTGAACAGCGACAGGTCCCAGGCGATGCGGCGCAGGTCCAGGGTCGCACCGCCCAGCGCTTCCAGTGCGGCCAGTTCGAACTTGCCACGCGACAGCTGCGCGTAGATCGGCGAGATCTGCATGCGCGCAAAGCCAAGCGCGCGGGTGGTGTGCTCGCGGTCCAGCGGCAGGTTCACGCCGTAACCGGCGGCGGTGCCGAGCGGATTGGCATCAACCAGTGCATGGGTATCGCGGGCACGCACAGCGTTGTCGATGAAGGCCTCGGCCCACCCAGCCCACCACATGCCTGCCGAGGACACCACGGCACGCTGGATGTGGGTGTAACCGGGAATCGGCAGATGCTGCTCGGCCTGCGCACGGTCGAGCGCCACCTTGGCCACTTCGGCACTGACCTGCGCGACGCGCTGCAGCTTCTCCTTCAACCACAACCGGGTGGCGACCAGGATCTGGTCGTTGCGGCTGCGGCCGGTGTGGATCTTGCGGCCTGCATCACCCAGGCGCTCGGTCAACCGTGCCTCGATGGCGGAATGGCCATCTTCATACTGCGTATCCAGCACGAAGCGGCCTTCGCGGAAGTCCTGCGCCAGCACCTCCAGTTCGCGCAGCAGGCCAGCGAGTTCATCGGCGCTGAGGATGCCGATGTGCTGCAGGCCCTGCGCGTGCGCGGCGCTGGCGGCGATGTCATGCAGGAAGAATTCGCGGTCGAGGATCACGTCGTCGCCGGCGAGGAAGGTCTGGATCTGGGCATCGACAGCGACGCCGGGCTTCTGCCAAAGAAGGTCTGCCATGGGGGCTCCTGTGCGGTTTCAGTGCGGGATCGACGTCAGTTCGTCGATGCCCAGCGCGAGATTGAGGTTCTGCATGGCCTGGGTGGCCGCGCCCTTGAGCAGGTTGTCCAGGGTCGCCACCACCACCACCCGCTTGCCGCCCGGGGCCAGCGTGAAGCCGCCGACCTGGGCGCCATGGCGGCCAGCGATGCGGCTCACCCACGGCGCCTCGTCCACGACCTCGATGAGTGCTTCACCGGCATAGGCCTGCTGGAAGCGCTCGACGATCTGCTCGCGGGTCTGCACACGGTTCAACCACAGGTTGGCGGTGAGAGTGATGCCACGGAAATGCGGCGCGACGTGCGGCATGAATTCGACGGCCACGCCGAGCTGCACGGACACCTCACGCTCGTGCACGTGGTTGGTCAGCGCGTACGGCATCAGGTTGTCGGCCAGCAGCTCGACATTGTTCTTGTCCGACGGCGAGGTGCCGGCACCGGAGTAGCCGGACACACCGAAGCACTGCGGCGGGCCCGCCAGCAGATCGCGCAGCGGATGGATCGCCAGCTGCATCGCGGTGGCATAGCAGCCGGGATTGCTGATGTGCTTCTGGCCGTTGTAACGGTCGCGGGTAAGCTCGGGCAGGCCGTAGTACCAGGCAGTGTCGAAACGGTAGTCGGCCGACAGATCGACGATCACCGTGTCCGGCTTCGCCGTTTCCAGCGCCGCCACGAACGGAGCAGCCAGGCCATTGGGCAGCGCCAGGATCACCGCATCCACGCCCTTGGCGGCAACGGCATCGGCGTCGAGATTTTCGAACTGCAGTTCACCCTGCCATTGCGGGTAGTGGTCGGATACGCGCTGCCCGGCCAGTTCGCGCGAAGAGACGAAGCCCAGCTGCAGGTTCGGATGCGCGGCCACCAGCCGGATCAGCTCGGCACCGGTATGGCCGCGGGCGCCGACGATGCCGACGGTGAACGAGGAGGAAGTGCTCATGCGTGCGTGCTCATGCGTGCGAGTCGAGGCGGTGCTGCAGGTGGCGTTTCACGCCCTGCCATTCTGCGTCGATGATGGAGAAGATGACGGTGTCGCGCGGCGTGCCGTCGGGATGACGACGGTGATTGCGCAGCACGCCATCCTGCTTGGCCCCCAGGCGTGCGATCGCGGTACGCGAGGTGAAGTTGAACCAGCTGGTTTCAAACACCACGCTCAGGCATTCCAGCCGCTCGAAGGCATGGCTGAGCAGCATCAGCTTGGTTTCGGTGTTGACTCCGGTGCGCTGCACCGACTCGCCATACCAGGTGTAGCCGATGCTGAGCCGCGGCACGTCCGGTTGCAGGTCGTAGTAGCGGGTGGTGCCGACGATCTGGTCGTTGGCATCGAACACCACGAACGGCAGCACCTTGCCCTCGGCCTGAACCTGCAGCGCGGCCTGCACATAGCTGGTCATGGTCTTCGCATCAGGTACCTGGGTGTACCAGAGCTTCGACAACGCACCGTCACCCAACGCACCGCGCAGGCCGTCGATATGGTTCATCTGCAGCGGTTCGAGCCGCGCATGCGTGCCGGTCAGCGTGGGTACCCGGGTCCAGTCGGCGTGGTTCATCGCGCTCAGCCCTCCAGGCTCGGTGCGCGCACGGCGCAGTGGTCGACATAGGTCCTGATCCGGTCGATGCCATCAGCACCGTACCAGAACACCTTCCAATGGCCCTGCTTGTAGCAGCCATCGGATTCGGCGTAGTAGAAATGGTTGATCGGATTGCCGTTGCGCGAGCGCCAGAACAGCTGCGGGGTTTCCTCGCGCATCACGTTCCAGACGGCGCGGCCAAGGCCTTCGCCCTGCGCATCGTCGAGCACGGCGAACTTGTCCAGGTACACGCCCTCGGCCTCATCGGTGAGGATCACCGCCGTGCGGTAGTTCTCACTCACATAGGCGCGCAGCAGCGTGGTCTTCTGGAAATAGTCCGCCACCAGGGTACGACCGAAACTGGATTCGATCAGGCCCTTCAGGCGCGGCAGGTCCAGCTCGCTCCAGGCGGTTGCACGCAGCACCTTCTCGCCCTTGCGCACCAGCGTGCCCGAGCCCTTGTGGGTGAACAGTTCCTTGGCCAGGTCGGCGGGCCGGGTGATCGACACCGACGATTCCAGCGGCAGGCGATCCAGCAGCGACTTGATCTGTTCGATCTTCACCTTCATGCCGCCATGGATCCACGGTTGCGCGATCAGGTGGTCGTACTCGGTGGACAGGTTGATCGAATCGATCACGTTGCCCGCTTCGTCCAGCAGGCCGCCGGTACCGGTCAGGAAGATGATCTTGTATGGCTGCAGTTCCTGCACCAGTTCGTTGGCGGCGAAGTCGGCATTGACGTTGAGGATCTGCCCGCCGGCGGTCTCACCGAGGCTGGTGATGACCGGGATCGAGCCGGCACGCAGGCTGGCTTCGATCGGTGCCAGGTTGACCTTCTTCACCTCGCCGACCAGGCCGTAGGTATCCAGGCCCAGGTACTCCGCCTCGAACACGCCACCCGTGATGGACGTGGCGCGCGCGCCGTTCTGCTGCAGGGCTTCGACCAGGCGCAGGTTGGATTGCTGGAACACCCGGCGCACGATCGCCAGCGCTTCCGGCGACGTCACCCGCAGGCCGTTGACCGTCTGCTTTTCAATGCCGGCGGCCGCCAGTTCCGCATCCAGCTGCGGGCCGGCGCCATGCAGCACGATCGGGGTCAGGCCGACCTCCTGCAGGAACGACAGCGAGGAGGTCAGCGCGTCGAGATCGTCGCGCAGCACTGCGCCGCCGACCTTGACCACGGCGAAGCGCTTGGCGTCCAGCTGCGAGAAGCGCTTGAGGTACTGGCTGATCTCCTTCGCGCTGGCCATGCTCGAGAGCAGGCGCACGATGGTCTGGCGGGTCTGACGGTGGGGCTGGAGGGCAGGAGACATTTCGGTTTCGTCACAGGCGGCGGTCGCCGCGTTGCAGTTCCGCCGCGCAGAAGCGCAGCGGCGTTGTGGGTCGATCAGGCGCCGGCGGCGATGATCCGGTGTACGGCATCGGCGTAGCGCTGCAGCTGCTCCAGCGTCACGAACTCGTCGGCGGTGTGGGCCTGGGCGATGTCGCCCGGGCCGAACACCAGCGTGGTATAGCCAGCGGCCGAGAACAGCGACGCCTCGGTCCAGAAGTCCACCGCGTTGCCGATCGGAATATCCAACGCATCGGCCACGTCGCGCGCCAGCAGGCGGCGGTTCTCGGCTTCGGCGATGTCGCCCGCCGGCAGGCTGGGGCCACGGAAGGTTTCGGTGAACAGTGCCGCTTCCGGTTCGGCGAAACCGGCAAAGGTCGCCAGCAGCGCATCGATATCCATCGACGGCAGCGGCCGGAAGCCGAAGCGCACTTCCGCCGCCGGCGCGATCATGTTGGCCTTGATGCCACCTTCAACGCGCCCGATGTTGAAGCGCAGGCCGGTCAGTCCACCAAAGCGTGCAGAAGCCAGCGATTCGACGTGGTCCAGCGCGCGGTTGCCCCAGCGCATCGCCTGGTGCAGCGCGCTGGCGGCGGCATCCTGCTTGCCCGACGCATGGCCGGCACGGCCGGCGAACTGCATCAGCACCGAGCTGATGCCACGATGCGCGAGCACCGCTTCGCTCATGGTCGGTTCGGCCACCAGCACCGCTTCGTACTTGATGCCCCGGGCCAGGAATGCAGCAATACAGCGCGGATCGTTGGCTTCTTCATCGCTGGAGAACAGGAACGCCGCGTCGCCATCACTGGCATTGGCTGCAGCCACCAGCGCAGCAGCCGCCCCCTTGATGTCACACACACCGAGGCCGACCACGCGGTCGTCGAGGCGGCGCATCACGTGCGGATCGGCACTCCAGTGCGGCGAGTCCGGCACGGTGTCCAGATGCACGTTGAACAGGTACTTCGGCGTACCGCGCACCGCATACAGGCTGACCGCGCCAGCGCCATGGTCGATCACCTCGACATTGAACCCGGGCAGGTTGTCGCGCAGGTAGTCGAAGATGCCGCCGGTGGTGATCGCACGCGGCGGGTTACGCGTGTCGAAGGACACCAGTGCCTGCAGGTGATCGAGCGTCTGTTCAAGCATGAATCAAAGATCCTTCAGTACAACGTGTACCGGCTGGAGGAGAGCCCCCTTGATGTTCAAGGGGGCGCGCCAACGGCGCGGGGATTAGGTGGAATGCGCGGGAGACGCGCGCGCAATTCAATCGCTCAGCGATTGACTTGCGCGTAAAGCGTCGAGCTCATGCCGAACAGCTTGATGAAGCCTTCGGCTTCCTCCACGCCCCAGTCGGCCGACTGCGCATAGGTGGCGCCCTTGGTGTTGAGCAGGTGCGGCGACTTCACCGCCACGGCGTCGACGCGACCGCCACGGGTTTCCAGCACCACTTCGCCGTTGACCTTGGCCTGCGAGGATTTCAGGAAGGCTTCGATGTCGGTCTTCAGCGGGTCGTGGTAGAAGCCTTCGTACACCAGCTCCACCCACTTGCGCGCCACGTCCGGCTTGAAGCGGTTCTGCTGCTTGGTCAGCACCGCATCTTCCAGCGCACGGTGCGCGGCCAGCAGCGAGACCAGGCCCGGTGCCTCGAACACGATGCGGCCCTTCAGGCCGATCACGGTGTCGCCGGTGTACACGCCACGGCCGACGCCGTAGGGGGCAAACAGCTTGTTGAGCTGGGCCAGGATCTGCTCACCCGGCAGGGCCTTGCCGTTGAGCTCCACGGCTTCGCCTTCGACAAACTTCAGGGTGACGGTCAGCGGTGCTTCCGGCCATTCGCTGCGCGGTGCGCACCAGCCACGGGCGCCCTCGCCCGGTGCTTCCCAACGATCGATCTCGCCGCCGGACATGGTCAGGCCCAGCAGGTTCTCGTTGATGGTGTAGGCCTGCTGCTTGGCGCGCACGCCGAAGCCACGCTCTTCCAGGTACTTCTGCTCGTAGGCGCGGGTCTGGGTGTGTTCCTTCTGGATCTCGCGGATCGGCGCGATGATCTGATAGTCACCCAGGGCCTTCACTGCCAGGTCGAAACGCACCTGGTCGTTGCCCATGCCGGTGCAGCCGTGGGCGATGATGTTGGTGCCCAGTTCGGCGGCGCGCTTGAGCGCGGCATCGACGATCAGGTAACGGTCCGACACCAGCAGCGGGTACTGGCCCTGGTAGCCCTCGCCGGCCCACACGAACGGCTTGACGAAGCCGGACCAGATGGCCGGACCGCCATCGACGGTCTGGTGGCTGGTGACACCCAGTTCGGCGGCACGCTTCTCGATGAAATCGCGCTCTTCGTCATCCACACCGCCGGTATCGGCGAACACGGTATGCACGTTGTAGCCGCGCTCCTGCAGGTACGGCACGCAGAAGCTGGTATCAAGGCCGCCGGAGAAGGCGAGAACGACGTCTTTGTTGCTCATGGGGGTATGTCCTGGTAGCGCCGGGCCATGCCCGGCGGAAATGTTCGAATGGAGAAATCAGCGCCCGGCAACAGCGGCCATGATCGCCTTCTGCACATGCAGGCGATTCTCGGCCTCGTTGATGGCGATGCACTGCGGCGAATCCATCACGCCGTCGGTCGCCTTGACGTTGCGGCGCAGCGGCAGGCAGTGGCTGAACACACCGTTGTTGGTCAGCGCCATCTTCCGCTCGTCCACGATGAAGTGCTTGAACTGGTCGCGGATCGGCTTCTCCGGCTCCCAGTTGCCGAAGAACGGCAGCGCGCCCCAGCTCTTGGCATAGACCACGTCGGCACCGGCATAGGCGCTGTCGATGTCATGGCTGATCTTCAGCGAACCGCCGCTCTCGGCCACGTTCTGCTCGGCCCAGCCCATGTAGCGCTCGTCGAGGATGTAGTCGGCGGTCGGGCACAGCAGCGTCACGTCCATGCCCATGCGGGTGGCGATGGTCAGCGCCGAGTTGGCCACCGCGGTGTTCAGCGGCTTGGGATGGTAGGTCCAGGTCAGCACGTACTTCTTGCCGCGCAGGTCCTGGGTACCGAAATGCTCCTGCAGGGCCATCACGTGCGCCAGTTCCTGGCACGGGTGGGTGATGGTCTCCATGTTGATCACCGGCACCGGCGAGTACCTGGCGAAACTCTCGAGCACGACGTCCTGGCGGTCGTAGGCCCAGTCGACGAACTTCGGGAACGCGCGCACGGCGATGATGTCGCAGTAACGGCCGAGCACCTTGGCCACTTCAGCGATGTGCTCTTCGGTATCGCCGTCCATCACCGTGCCGAGGTTGAACTCGATCGGCCATGCATCCTTGCCCGGCTGCAGCACCACTGCGTGGGCACCGAGCTGGAACGCGCCCAGCTCGAAACTGGTGCGGGTACGCATGGACGGATTGAAGAACACCAGCGCGATCGACTTGCCCTTGAGCTGGTCGCCGAGCTTGTTGCGCTTGAACAGCGCAGCCTGGGTCAGCAGCGCGTCAAGTTCGCTGCGGCTCCAGTCCTGGGTGTTCAGGAAGTGCTTGGGGGACATCATCATTCCTTGCATGAGCGGCGCCGGTGGCCGACGCGGTGGAAGGTGGAAGGGAAAACCGGGAACCAAGGTGATACGAAAAGGTTGCAGATGAAGCTTTTCAGAACGCGGAAACGAAAAAACCCAGCCGGCGGGCTGGGTTTTTTTCGGACGAACAGCAGAAAGCTCCGGATTACCCAGCGAGAATGTGGGGTTCCGGTCGACGGGCACGCGACGTCATGCCAGTGGCCTGGCGGGCGGCGCTGCTGTCGTGCTGGAAGTCGGTGAGCTTCATTGGTCGGCAATCTTTACATGCGGCCGAGGCCGGCGCAAGAGGCCGGCGTCGCAGAATCAGGGGGTACCAGCGGCAGCCTGCTCGGGGCCTACCCACGGGGTGATCGAAACCCGGATCTTCAGCCGGTTGCCAGGGTCCTCCGGCAGCCGTGAACGGTACTTGGTGCCCTTGTAGACATAGTCCACGTCGTAGGCGATGGGGCGGCGGAACTCACGCCCGACAGGCACGATGCGACAGTCACGGGTCAGCATCGGACCGGTATTGGCCGGCGCCGGGGCGGGGGTTTCCGCCGGAAGCTCCTCCAGCGTCTCCTCGTCGCTGCGCTTGAACATCGAGCGCACCGAATCCCACAGGCGGCCGATGCGGCCCTTGTCCTCGACCGGCTCCTCGCCGGTGACGTTGACCGGGGCCAGGGTGCGGGTCGAGACCGGCTCGCAGTGCTCCTCGGTACGGGTTGCGCGCAAGGTCTGGAACACCGGCTCCACGTTGAGCACCTGAGCGTAGTCGAACTTCACGTTCTCCACGATCACCACCCGGTTGCGGGGCTCGGCCTCCTGGGCCAGGACCACGGCGGGCAGCGCCGACAGGCAGGCCAGGGTCAGCAACGCGGTGGTTTTCATTGGCGATGGGAGCAGGGACACGGCAATAGTGTAGGCAGTGGTGACCGCAAGGGGCTGAACATTACCCGTCCGCGTCGTTCCTGCCCACCCCACCCACCCGCCGGTGACGTCCACCGGTGGCAATGGTCCCCCCAAAGGGGCCCGACACGTTCTAAAATCACAGGCTTGTCCCCCAGTCACAGACCCATGACCCTGCGCCTGCACAACAACCTGACTCGCCAGCTCGAACCGTTCACCCCGCTCGACCCGGCCTGTCCGACCCTGTATGTGTGCGGCCCGACGGTCTACAACTACGTGCACATCGGCAATGCCCGTGGACCGGTGGTGTTCGGGGTGCTGGCCGACCTGCTGCGGCGGCGCTTCGGTGCCCTGCGCTATGCCCGCAACATCACCGACGTGGACGACAAGATCAACACCGCCGCACGCGAGCAGGGGGTGCCGATCAGCACCATCACCGACCGTTTCGCCGCGGCCTACCGTGAAGACATGGCCGCGCTGGGCGTGGTGCCGCCGGACATCGAGCCGGAAGTGACCGCACACATGGCGCAGATCATTACCATGATCGAGCAGCTGGTCAGCAGCGGGCATGCTTACGCCGCCGAGGGCCATGTGCTGTTCGCCGTCGGCAGTTTCGAGGGCTACGGCAAGCTGTCGCGCCGCGATCCGGACGAAATGCTGGCCGGTGCCCGTGTCGAGGTTGCTCCCTACAAGCGCGCGCCCGGCGACTTCGTACTGTGGAAGCCGTCCGGCGACGACCTGCCTGGCTGGGAATCGCCGTGGGGCCGCGGCCGTCCGGGCTGGCATATCGAATGCTCGGCGATGGCCGCCGCACACCTGGGCGAGACCATCGACATCCATGCCGGTGGCGTCGACCTGCAGTTCCCGCACCACGAAAACGAGATCGCGCAGAGCGAGTGCGCGCACGGCGGCAAGGTGTTCGCGCGCTTCTGGCTGCACAACGGCATGCTCAACTTCGGCGGCGCCAAGATGAGCAAGTCGATCGGCAACATCGAGCGCGTCCACGACCTGGTGCGTAAACACGCCCCCGAGGCACTGCGCCTGGCCTTGCTGTCGGCCCACTACCGGCAGCCGCTGGACTGGTCCGACGCGCTGATCGAACAGTCCGGGCGCACCCTCGACCGCCTGTACGGCACGCTGCGCGAGCTGGCCGATGTGGCCGCCACGGCAGTGATCCCGGCAGACATCGAAGCAGCATTGGATGACGATCTCAATACGCCGCAGGCGCTGGCCGAAGTGGCCCGTATCGCCGGCGAAGCGCGCCGCGCCACCGATCCCGGCGAACGCGCACGCTTGAAGAGCGAACTGCTCGGCGCCGGCCTCGCCCTGGGCCTGCTGCAGGCCGACCCGGCGCAATGGTTCGGCAACGCCGCTGGCGACAGCGACGACGACGCGCGCATCCAGGGCTTGATCGACGAACGCGCGGCGGCCAAGCAGGCGCGCGACTTCGCCCGTTCCGACGCCATCCGCGACCAGCTGGCCGCCGAGGGCATCGTGCTGGAAGACACCCCGCAGGGCGTGCGCTGGTCGCGCAAGCGCGGCTGACCTGCCCTGCCCCGTGGCCGGCCCGCCGGCCACGCTCCCACTGTAGAGACTGTTGTGATCGACTCCCCATTCCCGCTTGAACCCACTGCCGCCGAGGCACAAACGGCCATCGCCGAGGAATTCGGTTTCTTCGGCGACTGGTCCGAGCGCTACCAGTACCTGATCGACCTCGGCCGCAAGCTGCCCGCCTTCCCGGAAGCATGGAAGACCGAAGAGCACCGCCTGCTCGGTTGCCAGTCGATGGTCTGGATCGTGCCGGAAGGCAATGCGCAGTCGCTGCGTTTCCACGCCATCAGTGATTCGGCCATCGTCTCCGGCCTGATCTTCCTGGCGCTGCGCGTGTACTCCGGGCGCACCGCGCAGGAGATCCTGGCCACCGAACCCAGCTATATCCAGGATATCGGCCTGTCCCGCCACCTGTCGCCGACGCGCAGCAACGGCGTGGCGGCGATGCTGGCCTTCATCCGTGAGACCGCGCAGGCCCAGCTGCAGCGCGATCCGTCGTGAGCGAACCTGCCACGGCCGAAGACACCGCGCTGGGCCTGCTGTCCCGGCCCGGTTTCGCCCGGCTGCTGGCGTACCGCATCTTCGCGATGCTGTCCTACCAGGTGGTCGCGGTCACCGTCGGTTGGCACATCTACGAAGTCACCCGCAATCCGTTCTCGCTGGGCCTGATCGGCCTGGCCGAGGTGCTGCCGTTCTTCTGTGTGGCCCCGTTTGCCGGTTATCTGGTGGATCATCTGCCGCGCCGCAAGCTGGGCATGGTCGCCTGTTCCGGACTGATCGCCACCGCGCTGGTGCTGACCAGCGTAGCCAAGGGCTGGCTGCCGGTTGAAGGCGTGTGGCCGATCTATGCGGCCATCGCCCTGACCGGCATGGTCCGCGCGTTCCTGTCGCCGATCTACAACGCCCTGTTCGCCCGCGTGCTGCCACGTGAACATTTCGCCCGTGGCGCCGGCCTCGGCGCCGTGGTGTTCCAGACTGGCATGATCGCCGGCCCGGCACTGGGTGGGGTGCTGGTCGGCTTCGGTGGCAAGGGCCTGTCCTATGCGGTGGCCACGGCCTTCGCGCTGGTGGCGATGGGCTGCCTGGCCACGCTGAAAGTGGAAGAACCGGTGCATGCCGGCCCGGCCGCCCCGATCTTCAAGAGCATCGCCGAAGGCGCCCGCTTCGTGGTCGGCAACCGGATCATGGTCGGCGCCATGGCGCTGGACATGTTCTCGGTGCTGCTGGGCGGCGTGGTGGCGATGCTGCCGGCGTTCCTGCACGAGATCCTGCACCACGGCCCGGAGGGACTGGGCATCCTGCGCGCGGCCCCGGCACTGGGGTCGGTGTGCGTCGGCCTGTGGCTGGCGCGCCATCCCCTGCACCGCAATGCTGGTCGCGTGCTGCTGTTCGCCGTGGCCGGCTTCGGCCTGTGCGTGATCGGCTTCGGCCTGTCCCAGCACTTCTGGCTGTCGGCGTTGATCCTGCTGTTCTACGGCGCCTTCGACGGCGTGTCGGTGGTGATCCGCTCCACCATCCTGCAGCTGGCCACGCCGGAAGAGATGCGCGGCCGGGTATCGTCGATCAACGGCATCTTCATCAGCTCGTCCAACGAACTGGGCGCGTTCTATGCCGGCACGATGGCCAAGGTTCTGGGGCTGGTACCGGCGGTGGTGCTGGGCGGGTTCGCGGTGCTGAGCGTGGCCGGGATCACCGCGTGGAAGAACCCGACGCTGCGGAAATTGAATCTGCGCGATCTGCAGTAGCGTCGGCTCGTCGTTTCCGCGACAGCGGGTTTACGTGCGCCGACGCACTGGTAGCGCCGGGCCATGCCCGGCGGCCCTTTTCCGCGACCGCGGCGGGAACGCGCCGCCATCCGCGAGCCGGCGCTGCGCACCGGTGCCCTGCGCTCCTCGGTGAATCAGGGGACGGCGCCGAACTCGCTGCGCTCAAACAGCGGCGCCTCTTCGCCCCTGATTCCCCTGCGGTGCTCGGCTCGCTACAAGGCGGACCCAACAGCCGCGAGCGCACGCATGACCGCTCCTGGTAGAGCCAAGCCATGCTTGGCTGCTCTTGCTCTTGCTCTTGCTCTTGCTCTTCCCTGCCCTACGGCTTCGGCCTGAGCCGAGCGTGGGCTCGGCTCTACAGCGGCCGCGCGCGCAGGGAAGCGTCGAGAGCCTGCGGGTGGGTCCGGGCAGGACCGTCCGCGGCATGGATGCCGCGGCCGAGCTTACAGGGATGTACTTGCAGCGTGTCCTGTCCGGACCCACCCGCAGGCTCACCCCGATACCCGGAAGGCGCCGCCCTACGCAGCCAACTCGAACCCAACAAAAAACCCGGCCGAAGCCGGGCTTTTCGCATGACATCACAACGAACCGGAATCAGTCGCCCTGCTGCTTCTGCAGGTGCTCCCAACGCTCCTGGGCGTCGATGGTGCGCTCGGCGGTCAGGCGCGCTTCGAGGCGCTCCAGGCCGATTTCTTCACCGGTGTCCACGCAGTACCCGTAATCGCCCGCTTCCAGGCGCTTGAGGGTGCTGTCGATCTTGCCGATCAGCTTGCGGTAACGGTCACGGGTGCGCAGTTCCAGCGAGTTCTCGGTCTCGCGGGTCGCGCGCTCGGCTTCATCGCCGATGTCACGCACTTCCTCACGCAGGTTCTCGATGGTCTGCTTGGACTCTTCCACCAGGTCGGCGCGCCAGTTCTGCAGGCGCTGGCGGAAGTATTCCTGCTGCAGCGGGCTCATGTACTCCTCGTCCGAGGCCGGCTTGTAGCCTGCCGGCAGGATCGGGCGGCCAGTGGCCTCGTCGGTCTTGTATTCGACGACCTTGTACTTGCTGCGCGGCGCAGGTGCCGACGAACGGGCGGCGACGGCCACGGCGACCTTGCCCACGGGGCGGGTCACGGTCTTCGGAGCGGAATCGGATTTCACGGCGGTTTTAGCAGGCGATTTCGAAACGGGCACGGGATTCTTGGATTGCGGGGCGGTCGATGCTGCAGAAGCGGCGGCCGGGGCCGGCTTGGAGGCCGGTTTGGCTGCTGCCACTGCCGCGGTCTTGGCCGGGACAGACTTGGCCGGGGCCGGCTTCGCAGCTGGCTTCGGTGCGGACTTCACTACAGGGGCCGGCGTCGGCTTGGCAGCCGGCGGGGCGACATTCTTGGCAGTCTTGGCGGCAGGTGCCGGCTTGGCAGGCGCCACCTTCTTTGCTGCCGGCTTCGCAGCAGGCGCGGCGGCAACCTTCTTCACCACCGCCTTCGGCGCTGGCTTGGCTGCTGCCTTCTTCGGTGCCGGCTTGGCAGCGGCCTTCTTCACCGGCGCAGCCTTGCTGGCAACCTTCTTCACCGCCGGTGCCTTCTTGCTGGCAGCGACAGGTTTGGCCTTGACCGGCGCAGCGGGTTTCTTCGCCACTGCCGGCTTGCCGGACTTGGCCGGCGCTTTCTTTGCGGTGGCCTTCCTGGCCGCCGGTTGTGAGGATGCCGCCTTGGTCACCGGCTTGCTGGCCGGCTTCTTGGCAACGGGCTTGGCCGCCAACTTCTTCACAACAGGCTTGGCGGTTTTCTTGGCGGCCTTGACGGCCTTCTTTGCAGTTTTTTTAGCAGCCACGAAACGCTCTTCCTTGGATTCCCCGGGGCCCGGGAAAGCGGGCCTTTATAGCCTACCCGACCCGCAGCAGCAACCTTGGGGGCCCGCTCCATTCAGTCCAGGAGTCAACGGGTCCAAGGCGCGGTCCGACGAACACGGACCGCGTTGCGCGGTACGGAACCTGTCCGGCACCTGGAGGGGTGCCGATAGCGGTCGCAGGCCATCTACGACATGCGACCAACGGCCCATCCTGCACAAATGCGGCCTTCATGCCAACTGGCTTAAGATGACTGAGTGATCTCGCGCCTGCTCATCGCCCTGCTGCGCTTCTACAAGCGCTTCATCAGCCCGCTGCTGGGGCCTCGCTGCCGTTTCGTGCCGAGCTGCTCTGAATACGCCATGGAAGCCATCTCCCGGCACGGCCCGCTGCGCGGCAGCTGGCTGGCCGCGCGACGGCTGGGCCGCTGCCATCCGTTCCATCCCGGCGGCTTCGATCCAGTACCCGAATCTCCCGACGCCCCTTCTTGCCGTTGCACAGGAAAACACTGACATGTCCTCCACGCTCATCACCAACGCCCGCCTGGTCAACGAAGGCCGCACCTTCGAAGGCGACCTGCGCATCGAGAACGACCGCATCGCGCAGATCGGCAAAGGGTTGACCCCGCGTGATGGCGAACAGGTGGTGGATGCGGCCGGGCGCTGGCTGCTGCCCGGGATGATCGACGACCAGGTGCACTTCCGCGAACCGGGCCTGACCCACAAGGGCGACATCGCCAGCGAGTCGGCCGCGGCCGTGGCCGGTGGCCTGACCAGCTTCATGGACATGCCCAACACCAACCCGCCGACGCTCGACTCGACCATCCTCGAAGCCAAGTACGAGCTGGCACGCGGCCGTGCCTGGGCCAACTACGGCTTCTACCACGGCGCCAGCAACGACAACCTGGACGCCATCCGCGCGCTCGACCCGAAGAAGGCGCCGGGCGTGAAGGTGTTCATGGGTGCGTCCACCGGCAACATGCTGGTCGACAACCCGGAAACCCTGGACGCGATCTTCCGCGAGTGCCCGACCCCGATCATCACGCACTGCGAAGACACGCCGATGATCGATGCCAACCTGAAGGCCTTCCAGGAAAAATACGGCGACGCGCTGACCCCGGAGATGCACCCGGACATCCGTTCGCGCGAAGCCTGCATCAAGTCGACGCGGCTGGCCATGTCGCTGGCGCGCAAGCACGGCACCCGCCTGCACGTGCTGCACATCTCCACCGCCGACGAACTGGCGCTGTTCGAGAAGGGCCCGCTGATCCGCGCCGACGGCAGCCGCAAGCAGATCACCGCCGAGACCTGCGTGCATTTCCTGCACTTCGCCCGCCCGGACTACGCCACCAAGGGCAACCTGATCAAGTGCAATCCGGCGATCAAGGACGTGGCTGATCGCGAGGCGATCACCGCCGCATTGGCTGACGACGTGCTGGATGTCCTGGCCACCGACCACGCCCCGCATACCTGGGAAGAGAAGCAGAAGCCCTATGCGCAGGCGCCGTCCGGCCTGCCGCTGGTGCAGTACGCGCTGGTCGCCGCGCTGGAACGCGTGCACGAAGGCAAACTGACCCGCGAGCAGGTGGTGCAGAAATTCGCCCATGCTCCCGCCCAGTTGTTCGACGTGGAAGAGCGTGGCTTCCTGCGCGAAGGCTACTTCGCCGACCTGGTGCTGGTGGAAGACGTGCCGTTCACGGTCAAGCGCGAGGACGTGCTGTCCAAGTGCGGCTGGTCGCCGTTCGAAGGCACCACGTTCCAATCGCGCATCGCTTCCACCTGGGTCAACGGCCAGCTGGTGTGGGACGGCAGCAAGCTGGCGGGTCAGCCCGCCGGCCAGCGCATGACCTACGACCGCTGATGCGTTCGGCACTCATGTTCGGGGCGCTGCTGCTGGCGGCGCCCCTGTTCCCTGCACCGTCGGCACAGGCGCAGGACGTCATCGGCGACCTGATCGACAGCCGCGTGGTGTTCCCGGCCAGCGCGTCGCAGGGCGCGCTGGTGATTGGCAAGGTTCCCGCAGGCAGCAGCGTGCGCTACGCAGGCCGCGACCTGCGCGTGAGCAGCTACGGCAGCGTGGTGTTCGGCATCGGTCGCGATGAGAAAGGCCCGCTGCAGGTGCAGATCCGCCGACCGGATGGCAGCAGCGAGACGGCCGCCATCACGGTGACGCCGCGCGACTGGCCGACCGAGCGGGTGAACGGCGTGCCGCCGAAGACGGTCAATCCGCCGCCGGCCATCGCCGAGCGGATCAAGCGCGAACAGGCGCAGGTCACCGCCGCGCGTGCGCGCGACGACAACCGCACCGATTTCACCCAGACCTTCATCTGGCCGGTGCAGGGGCGCATCAGCGGTCGCTTCGGCAACGCACGCGTGTACAACGGCCACCCCGGTGCCGGTCACTCCGGCATGGACATCGCGGTACCGACCGGCACCCCGGTGAAAGCACCGGCTGCGGGTGTGGTGACGTTCGCGGGCCCGGATCTGTACCTGACCGGCGGCACCCTGCTGCTCGACCATGGCTTCGGCGTCAGTTCGAACTTCCTGCACCTGTCGCGCATCGA
Organism: Stenotrophomonas sp. SbOxS2; assembly: GCF_013416715.1. Taxonomy (NCBI): domain Bacteria; kingdom Pseudomonadati; phylum Pseudomonadota; class Gammaproteobacteria; order Lysobacterales; family Lysobacteraceae; genus Stenotrophomonas; species Stenotrophomonas sp. SbOxS2. The sequence goes on along the minus strand of NZ_JAAVXD010000005.1, from coordinate 456,431 downwards.
CGTGAAGGTCGGTGATCGCGTCGAACAGGGCCAGGTGATCGCCGCCGTCGGCGCCACCGGTCGCGCTACCGGCCCGCATCTGCACTGGGGCATGAACTGGTTCGACACCCGCATCGACCCGTTGCTGGTGCTGGAACGGAAATAACGTGCGCGGCGTCCCCGCCGGGCATGGCCCGGCGCTACCGCGTGACGGATCGTTTATCGCGCATGGGCCGTGCGATGAACTGGTAGCGCCGGGCCATGCCCGGCGAGCGCAGCGGCCAATCGTTCAGCCGCGCGCGGCCCACCATACACGCAGCAACGTGCGCACTGGCGTCGCTTCAATCGGCTTGCCTGCGGCCTGCGCCGCCAGGCGGGCACGCGCCAGGCTCGACCACACGCGGCGCGCGCGCGGACCGGGCACACGGGCGCCCCACCCTTTCAGCAGCTGCTGCGCCCAACGCTGTGCGGCATTGCCGGCATCCTCGTCCAGCAGGCTGCGCGGCACGCCGGCCACGCCAGCGTCCTGCAGGCGCTGGGCCAGGGTCTGCAACAGCACTGCACGGCCGGCGCCCTTGCGCGGCGTGTCGGCAAACACCACCGCTTCGACCGCAGCCACTGCTTCGGCATAGTTGCCCAGTGCGCGTTCGGCAGCGGCAGGGTCCAGCGCGGCAGTGCGCGCCTCGACCAGATCCGGCAGCGCCTCGGCCAGCTGCGCCCACGGCGCCCGCACCGGCTCCAGCACGCGTCCCAGCGGATGCCGCGAACGCTGCGCGGCCCAGCTGCGCAGTTCCTCGCCCCACCAGGCCAGCTTGGCGTCGGCCGGCAGCGGGTCGCCACTGGTGTTGAGCATGTCGTCGAATTCCTGCAGCAGCGCGAACCACGCCAGCGCCACAGGGCGCTGCGGTTCGGCCACGAACGGCTCAGCCACCGACCATTCCGGCCAGCGGCTGCGCCACTTGTCGAGGAAACTGTCCAGCGCGGTACTGCTCACTACGTTGTTCCTTACGGCTGGGCCGGGGTCGCCGGCCGGGTCGGCCAGAGGCTGGCCAGTTGCAGGAGTTCGGCGTTCTCGACCAGCACATCGGCCTGCCAGGCCAACGGGTCATCGCTGTGCAGGCGGTAGCCCCACAGTGCCGCCACCGACGGCATGCCGGCGGCACGCGCGGCGACGATGTCGCGCTCATCGTCGCCGACATACACGCAGTCTTCCGCTGCGATGCCGATCAGCTGCGCGGCGTGCAGCAGCGGCAACGGATGCGGCTTGCGCTCGGCCAGGGTGTCACCACCGACCAGCACCGCGCAACGCTGCTGCCAGCCGTACTGCGGCACGATCAGCCGCGCCAGGTACTCGGGCTTGTTGGTGACGATGCCCCACACCGTGCCGGCCGCGTCCAGCGCATCGAGCATGCCGGCGACGCCGTCGAACAACACGGCGTGCTGGCCGATCAAGGCTTCGTAGCGCTGCAGGAATTCCGGAATCAGCGCATCGCGCGCGGCCGCTTCCAGTTCTGGAAACGCGGCCAACACCATCGCCCGCGAGCCCTTCGACACCACCGGACGCAACTGCGCCGGATCGATCGGTGCGCGGCCACGCTCGGCCAGCATCACGTCAAGCGTGGCGACAAAATCCGGTGCGCTGTCCAGCAGGGTGCCGTCCAGGTCGAACAGCACCGCACGCGGAAATGCTGCGGCGGTCACGGCGCCTTGACCGCGTGGGCCAGGTAATTGATGTCGGTACGGCTGCTCAGGCGGGCGCGGTTGCGCCACGGCTCGTAGGCCATGCCGCTGACATCGGCCAGCTGCAGGTCGGCTTCGCGCAGCCAGCGCGCCAGCTCGGCCGGCTTGATGAATTCCTGGTAGTGGTGGGTGCCCTTGGGCAGCAGCCGCGCCACGTACTCGGCACCGACAATGGCCACTGCAAAGGCCGCGGCCGTGCGGTTGATGGTGGACAGGAACAGTTGGCCGCCCGGCTTTAGCAGGCGCTTGCAGGCCTCGATGATCGCGCCCGGATCGGGCACGTGCTCGAGCATTTCCATGCAGGTCACCACGTCGAAGCTGCCCGGCTGTTCGGCGGCGAGGTCTTCGGCGGCCTGTACCCGGTAGTCGACGCTGACACCACTTTCCAGTGCATGCAGGCGCGCGACCTTGACCAGCTCCGGCGCCAGGTCGATGGCGGTCACCTCGGCACCGGCCTGGGCCAGCGCTTCACTCAGCAGCCCGCCACCACAACCGATGTCGAGCACGCGCGCACCGCGCAGCGGCGCGCGGTCGGCAACGTACTGCAGGCGCACCGGATTCAGTGCGTGCAGCGGCTTCTGCGGGCCATCGGCGTCCCACCAGCGGTTGGCCAGCGCGGCGAACTTGTCCAGCTCGGCCTGATCGAAATTGGAAGAAGCGTGGGGGGCTGTCATGACGGTTGTCCTTGCGGCGCCTGTACTCAGGCGCGGATATGACGGATGCGCTCGCGCCACTGGCGCGCGTTGGCGATGATGCCCGGCAGGTCCATGCCGACCAGTTCACGCTGCACCAGCTTGGGCTTGCCGGCGATCCAGACATCGCTGACCTGCTGGCGACCGGTGGCGTACACCAGCTGCGACAGCACGTTGTGCAGCGGCTGGGTCTCCAGCGCGGACAGGTCGACGCAGACCAGGTCGGCCTGTTTGCCGACCTCGATCGAGCCGATGCGCTCGCCGAAGCCGAGCGCGCGGGCGCCACCCAGCGTGGACGCGCGCAACGTGGTCGCCGCGTCCAGCGCGGTGGCGTCGTCGGCCACGGCCTTGGCCAGGATCGCCGCGGTGCGGTTCTCGCTGAACATGTCCAGGTCGTTGTTGCTGGCGCAGCCGTCGGTACCGATGGCCAGGTTCACGCCGGCGCGCTGCAGGGCGCAGGCCGGGCAGAAACCGGAGGCCAGTTTCAGGTTCGATTCCGGGCAGTGCACCACGCTGACGCCACGCTCGGCGCACAGGTGGATCTCGGCCTCGGTCAGCTGGGTCATGTGCACCGCGATCAGGCGGTCGTTGACCAGGCCGAGGCGATCCAGCCGCGCCAGCGGACGCTGGCCGTGCAGCTTGATCGAATCGGTGATTTCCTGCGCGGTTTCATGGGTATGCAGGTGCACCTGCATGTCGAGCTGGTCGGACAGCATCCGCACCCGCTCGAAATTGGCATCGTTGACCGTGTACGGCGCATGCGGGGCGAACGCGGTGCCGATCAGCGGGTCGGTGCGCCACTGGTCGTGCAGTTCACCGGCCTTGGCGAAGTACTCGTCGTCGGTCTTGGCCCAGGCGGTGGGGAAATCGATGATCACCGCGCCGACCAGCGCGCGGAAGCCGTGCTTCTTGTAGACAGCGGCCTGCACGTCACCGAAGAAATAGTTTTCGTTGGCGCAGGTGGTACCGCCACGCAGCATCTCGGCGATGGCAAGGGTAGTGCCGTCGGCCACGAACTCGGGGCCGATCACCGCCGCTTCCACCGGCCAGATGTGCTGCTGCAGCCAGGTCATCAGCGGCAGGTCGTCGGCGACGCCGCGCAGCAGGGTCATCGGGTTGTGCGTATGTGCGTTGACCAGGCCCGGCATCAGCGCGGCCTCGGGCCGGCTGACTACCTGGGTGGCGCGGAAGCGCGCACGCGCCTCGGCACGCGGCAGGATGGCCACGATCTCGCTGCCACGCACGGCGACGGCATGGTCTTCCAGCACCACCGCATGCGGCTCGATCGGAACGACATAACCGGCTTCGATCAGCAGATCGCAGGCTTCGGGGAGGTGCGGGCTATCGCTCATGCGGGCTCACTGGCTATGGGGGAAGGACCGTACGTAGCCTTGGCTCCGACCTGGCGACTGATCACCGGTCAAACGGCTACCGCTGAGCTTCTGGAAGGCAAGCCCCTGAGTCAGGGGCGGCCGCGAAGCGGCGGGGTGTGGGTGCTGGTGAGCGGGGGCCCACGATCCGCATGGCGGATCGTGGGAGCGCCAGCGCGAATGCGCCGGCGCATACCCGGATTACTTGACGCGCGAGGAGTACTCGCCCGAACGGGTGTCGACCTTGATGATTTCATCCTGGTTGACGAACAGCGGCACGCGCACCACGGCACCGGTTTCCAGGGTGGCCGGCTTGCCGCCGCCGCCCGAGGTGTCGCCACGGACGCCCGGGTCGGTCTCGGTGATCTTCAGTTCGACGAAGTTCGGCGGCTGCACGAAGATCGGCGAGCCATTGAAAAGGGTGACGATGCAGGACTCTTCGCCCTTCAGCCACTTCTCGGCGCCGCCCATGCCGGCCTTGTCGGCCTGCACCTGCTCGAAGGTTTCCGGGTCCATGAAGTGCCAGTACTCGCCGTCGCTGTACATGTAGTCCATGTTGGTATCGACCACATCGGCCACTTCCACGTCGTCGGTCGCCTTCATGGTCATTTCGACCGTGCGGCCCGACTTGATGAAGCGATAGCGCACGCGGGTGAAGGCCTGGCCCTTGCCCGGCTTGATGAACTCGGTCTCGGAGATGACGGCCGGTTCATTGTTGACCAGGATCTTCATCCCGTTCTTGACATCGTTCATGCCCGCAGTGGCCATGCTCAAGCTCCTCAAATGGCGAAACCGCCGCGCGTGCGGCGAGCCGGATAGAATGGAAAGCCCACCGGAACCCCGGCGGGCAACTGTTTATGTGTCCATGATAACCGCAGGCCCCCTCTCCATGCAGCTTTCCGCCTTCCCCCGGACCCAGACGCCAGGCGCGCCCGCGCGCTGGCAGCAGCTGTGGCGGCAGGCCCTGCGCGACCCGCAGACGCTGCTGGCCCGGCTGGATCTGGATGCCGCGGCGCTGGGTGTATCAGAGGCCGCCATCGCCCAGTTCGCGCTGCGCGTGCCGGAGGGTTTCGTCGCGCGCATGCGCCGTGGTGATGCCCACGATCCGCTGCTGCGGCAGGTGCTGCCGATCGACGCGGAGATGCGCCCGGCCCCCGGGTTCAGCTTCGACGCGGTGGGCGACGGCGCAGCAAAGAAGGCCACCGGGGTCATCCAGAAGTATCGTGGCCGGGCCCTGCTGGTGGCCACCGGCAGCTGCGCGATCAACTGCCGCTACTGTTTCCGCCGGCATTTCGACTATGGCGCCGAGAACGCCGCCAAGGGGGGATGGCAGGAGGCGGTGGAGGCCATCGCTGCAGACCCGGACATCGATGAGGTGATCCTGTCCGGCGGCGACCCGCTGTCGCTGGCCACCCACAAGCTGGCCGAGCTGACCGATGCACTGCGCGGCATCGCGCATATCCGCAGGCTGCGCATCCACACGCGCCTGCCGATCGTGCTGCCCGAGCGGGTGGATGACGAGCTGCTGGCCTGGCTGGGCGACCTGCCCTGGCCGCTGGCGATCGTGGTCCACGCCAACCACGCCAATGAATTCGACGCCAGCGTCGATACCGCGATGGCCCGCCTGCGCGGCATCGGCGCCCAGCTGCTGAACCAGGCGGTGCTGCTGCGCGGGGTCAACGACAGCGTGCAGGCGCTGCAGGACCTGAGCGAGCGCAGCTTCGCCGCCGGCGTGCTTCCCTATTACCTGCACCAGTTGGATAGGGTCGAGGGCGTGGCCCATTTCGAAGTGGACGACGTCCAGGCCAAGGCCCTGATTGCCGGGCTCACTGCTCGGCTGTCCGGCTACCTGGTACCCAAGCTGGTCCGCGAACTGCCCGGCGACCCGAGCAAGCGCCCGGTGTAACAGCAGGTCCACGCCATGCGTGGATGCTTCTGCCAGGAAAGCCCATCCACGCATGGCGTGGATCTACTGTCACACGCCCGCCTCGATCATCCGCACCACCTCGGTGGCAGTGACCGGGTGGCTCAACCTATAGCCCTGACCGAGGTCGCAACCACGCTGGGCCAGCAGCTCGAACTGCGCCTCCTGCTCGATACCTTCGGCCACCACCGTGATGCCCAGTGCGTGGGCCATGGCGATGATCGCCGTGGTCAGGGCCAGATCGTCGGGGTCGCGCTGCATGTCGGCGACGAAACTCTTGTCGATCTTGACCCCGTCCACCGGCACCTGGCGCAGGTGGCTGAGACCGGAGAAGCCGGTACCGAAGTCGTCCAGCCACACCTTCACCCCCGCCCGGTGCAGACGGTCCAGCAGCTGCGCGGCCAGCATCTCATCGCCGATCACCGCCGTCTCGGTCAGCTCCAGGTGCAGCCGCGAGGCCGGCAGGCCCGACTCCTGCAGGCACTGCGCGACCAACGCCGGCAGCTCGCCACCGCGCAACTGCCGTGGCGACACATTGACCGAGACGAACAGCTCGTCGCCGGCCACGCCACTGGGCCACTGCACGGCTTCCATGCAGGCGGCACGCAGCACCTTCGGGCCGATGATCTCGATCAGGCCACTCTGCTCGGCAACCTCGATGAACACCGATGGCGGGATCGTGCCCAGCGTCGGGTGCTGCCAGCGCAGCAGCACTTCCACACCGACCATGCGGCGGTCGCGCATGCGGAAGATCGGCTGGTAGGCCAGCCGCAGCTCGCCGCGCTCCCAGGCGCCGCGCAGCTCCTGCTCCATGTGCACGCGGCGTTCGACAGCGTGATCCATGGCCCGGCTGTAGTAGCGGTAGCAGTTCTTGCCCGCCATCTTCGCCTGGTACATCGCGATGTCACCGTTCTTCAGCAGCGTTGTCGCATCCGCAGCGTCGTCAGGGAACAGGGTCACACCGATCGAAGTGCCCAGGAACAGTTCCCTGCCCTGCACCACCAGCGGCTTGCCCAGCTCGCGTACCAGCACCTCGGCCAGCAACCGCGCATTGGCCGCGACATCGCCATCGCCGACCAGGATCACGAATTCGTCGCCGCCGAACCGCGCCAGCAATGCGTCATCGCCGCCGGCCTCGGTCACGGCACGGCCGATGCGCTGGGCGAACTGCAGCAGCGCCTCGTCGCCGGCCTCATGACCCAGCGTGTCGTTGACCCGCTTGAAATCATCGATATCGGCGAACAGCAGGCCCAACCGGTGATTGGACGCACGTGCGGCCATCAACCGGTGGTCCAGCGCCTCGCGGAACGCCAACCGGTTGGTGAGGCCGGTCAACGCGTCGGTGTAGGCCATGCGCCGCACTTCGCGGTCGTGGCGGGCAATCGCATCACGCATGCGGGCAAAGCCGCGCACCAGTTCACCCACCTCGTCATCGCGGGTGTTTTCCCGCAGCGGCGCCTGGTAGTCGCCGGCTTCGATGCGCCGGGCAGCCGCGGCCAGATCGCGGATCGGCGCCACCAGCGTGCGCTGCACGTACAGGATCACCACCACGCCGATCACCACCAGCAGGCCCAGCATCAGCAGCAGCCAGCCCAGATGCCGGCTTCCCATCTGCTGCAGCCGCTCGCCGAGGGTCGCATTGGCCGCCTGCTCTCGCTGCAGCACTTCATCCAGCGCCATGCCGACGCGGACTCCACCGATGCGCTGATTGCCCATCCTGATCGGCATCGCGTTGTCGAGCACCGTGGGCGATTGCTGCACCACCAGCGACTGGGCGGCAACCGCCCCGGCAGCCAGCGGATCGTTCATCGGCTGTCCGGATCCGGGCACCCCGGCCGAGCCGTCGTGGACCAGCCGCCCGCGGTCGTCGAACACCAGTACGTAGCGCACCACCGGCTGCCGCGAAATGCTGCGCACCAGCGCTCCAACCTGGTCCAGGTCGTTGTTGCGGAGCGGACCGGCAAGCGCATCGGACAGCTCGCGCACCATGGCCTCGCCACGGCTGCGCACGCTGCGGTCGAACAGTTCGTGGATGACACCGTTGCTGAGCGACCTCACCTCGCCCTGCATCGCCGCCTGCCGCCCCAGCAGCACGGCCAGGATCGCCACCACCACCAGCATCGCCCCGCCCATCGCAAGCAGGAACCGGGCCTGCATCCCCGAGCCGAGCAACTTCATTCCACTTCCATCCGCACGCGCGTCAACCCTTGTTTCAATCCATCCAGCCACGGCTGCGCATGCGCATCGACGCGGCGGAAACCGGAAGCCCCCAACACCTTCTCAAACGCACTCTGCACCCGCCGATAACAGACGACACGCGGCAGCACGCCGGACGCGCGGCCGAACGCCGGCGGCGCCGGTCCGGCAACCGCACGGTCCACACTGCCGAGCGCATGATCCTGCGTCATCGCGAGTCGCCCCTCTCCGCTGCCCAACGCCCCCATCGCCGACCCGGCGCAGCGCGCGCCGTCCCGGCCAGCAGGGCCAAGGCCAGGCTCAGCAGTTCCCCCTGCATTGCCCTACGCAGACCCGACACAAGCTTCATCCCCCAAGGGTATCCAGACAGACTACCCGAAAAAACGGGACTGTCGTCAGCTGTCCTTGCCGTTGTTCTGGGCCAGGCGCGCCATGCGCTGGGTATCGGCCAGGATCCCGCGCAGCAGGCGCACTTCCTGCTCGCTTGGCTCGCTGCGCAGGAACAGACGGCGCAGCTTGCGCATCGCCGACTCGGGCGCGCGCCCCTTGTGGAAATCGATCTCGTCCAGCGTCTCGCCGAGCTGGGCGAAGAAGCTCTCCATCTGATCGTGGCTGGCAGCCTGCTCACGGCTGTCCGGCTCGGTCGCGGCCACGGGCTGTGCGCCCAGCAGCTGCATGCGCACTTCATAGGCCAGCACCTGCACCGCGGCCGCCAGGTTGAGCGAGCTGAACTCAGGATCGGACGGAATGTGCACTGCGGCATGGCACAGCTGCAGCTCCTCGTTGGTCAGGCCGGTACGCTCACGGCCGAACACCAGCGCCACCTCGGCGCCTTCGCCGGCCTTGGCCACTGCGCGGGCGGCGGCATCGGCCGGCAGGAACTCCTCCAGCTGGACCCGGCGCGCACGTGCGGTGCAGCCCAGCACGAACCGGCAGTCGGCCACGGCTTCGGCCAGGGTGGCCACCACCGGTGCGTCGCCGAGCACGTCCTCGGCACCGGCCGAGCGCCGGAAGGCCTCTTCATCAAGCGGCTTCTCCGGTGCTACCAGGACCAGGCGGGCCAGGCCCATGGTCTTCAGGGCACGGGCGGCGGCGCCCATGTTGCCGGGGTGTTGGGTCCCGACCAGGACGAATCGGAGGCGGGTGGCGGCAGGAAACTGGGACATGAACAGGGAAAATGTCGAGCTGGACGAAGACCAATGGTAAACTGTGCGGCCGGCCACTGCGCCGGACCCGCTCTTTTCCCCCGCCAGCCCTTCTCTTCTGCCCTTCCGGGAGCCCATGCCATGCAGAAACCCGCCGTGACCGTCATGGTCAAGGCCGCCCGCCTCGCCGGCAACGTCCTCTTGCGCAACATCAACAAGCTCGAGGCACTGAATGTAGTCCAGAAGGGCCGCATGGACTACGCCAGCGAAGTCGATGCGGACGCGGAAAAGGTGATCGTCAAGGAACTCAAGCGCGCTTACCCCGAGTACGGCATCTTCGGTGAAGAAGGTGGCGTGCAGAGCGAGCGTCGCCACATGTGGGTCATCGACCCGCTGGACGGCACCAGCAACTACCTGCGCGGCGTACCGCACTACTGCGTGTCGATCGCCCTGGTCGAGAACGGCGAGCCGACCGACGCGGTGATCTTCGATCCGCTGCGCAACGAGCTGTTCACTGCCAGCCGCGGCGCCGGCGCCGTGCTCAACGACCGCCGCATCCGCGTGGCCGACCGCAAGGATCTGGAAGGCACCATGATCCACACCGGTTTCGCCCCGCGCGAGCGCGCACGCGCCAGTGCGCAGCTGAAGTCGGTGGACGCCCTGCTGGTGCACGCCGAGGACATCCGCCGCTCGGGTTCGGCCGCGCTGGACCTGGCCTATGTGGCCTGTGGCCGCGCCGACGCCTACTTCGAGGCCGGCGTGAAGGCCTGGGACATCGCCGCCGGCGTGCTGCTGGTGCGCGAAGCCGGTGGCAAGGTCTGCGACTTCAAGGGCGCGACCCCGGCCCGCATGGACAACCGCGGCCCGGACACCCAGCAGATCGTGGCCGGCAACCTGAAGGTGGCCGAGTCGCTGCAGAAGGTGCTGGTCAACACCGGTTACGCTGCCGAGTTCGACGCGAAGTTCTGAATTTCCGCGTAAAGCGGTTCATGGAGACGGCACCTGCGAAGGTGCCGTTTTCGTTTGTGCGGTGATCGTGCTTGTCACTTTCTTTGCTCGTGCAAAGAAAGTAACCAAAGAAACACGCCGCCAGTCCGCGAGCCGGTGCTGCGCACCGGTGCCCTGCGCTTCTCGGGGAATCAGGGGACGGCGCCGAACTCGCTGCGCTCAGACATCGGCGCCTCTGCGCCCCTGATTTCCCTGCGATGCTCGGCTCGCTACAAGGCGGACCCAACGTCAAATGCCACAGCCGCACCCAGTAGATCCACGCCATGCGTGGATGCTCTTGCCGTTGATCTTGATCTTCCAGTCCGCCTTATAGCGAGCCGAGCACCGCAAGTCCGGCGAGGGCGAAGAGGTGCGGGTGTCTGAGCGCAGCGAGTTCCCGCACCGTCCCTCGACGGACTGAGAAGCGCAGGGCACCGATGCGCAGCATCGGCTCGCGGACTGGCGGCGTGTTTCTTTGGTTACTTTCTTTGCACGAGCAAAGAAAGTGACACCCATCCGCGGTCGCGGAAACGAGCCGCCGGGCGAGCCCGGCGCCAGCAATGCCTCCCCGCAAACAAAAACGCCCGGCGCGAGGCCAGGCGTTCCTGCATCTCCATCGGGGGCCGAAGCTTACGCCGCAGTCGACGCCCGCAGCGCGGCAATGCGCTCTTCCAGCGGCGGATGGCTCATGAACAGCTTCTTCGCCGTCGAACCGGCAATACCGAACGCGGCGATCTGCGTCGGCAAGGTGCTCTGGCCGTGGTTGAGCTGCAGTCGCTCCAGCGCCGAGATCATCTTCTGACGACCCGCCAGCGATGCACCGCCGGCATCGGCACGGAACTCGCGGTGGCGCGAGAACCACATCGAGATCATCGTGGCGAACAGGCCGAACACCATCTCCAGCACGAATACGATGATGTAGTAGGCAAAGCCACGGCCGCCGCCTTCGCGGTTGCCGGACAGCGCGCTGTCGATCACGCCGCCGACCACGCGGGCCAGCACGATCACGAAGGTGTTCAGCACGCCCTGCAGCAGTGCCATGGTGATCATGTCACCGTTGGCGACGTGGGCGATCTCGTGGCCGAGCACGGCTTCGGCTTCGTCCTCGCTCATGTTGTGCAGCAGGCCGGTGGACACCGCCACCAGCGCGTTGTTGCGGTTCGCACCGGTGGCGAACGCGTTGATCTCCGGGCCGTCATACACCGCCACTTCCGGCATGCCGATACCGGCCGCCTTGGCCTGTCGTTCGACAGTGGCCAGCAGCCAGCGCTCGGTCTGGTTGCGCGGCTCGGTGATCACCACCGCACCGGTGGAGCGCTTGGCCATCCACTTGGACAGCAGCAGCGAGATGAGGGAGCCACCGAAACCGAAGATCGCGGCCATGACCAGCAGGCCACTCATCTGGTTCGAATTGACCCCCAGCAGCGACATCACGATGCTGGCGAGGATCAGGACCGCGAGATTGGTCGCCAGGAACAGGGCAATGCGGGTAAACATGGGAAATTCCGGCTTGGAAGGGGTTGATATCCGTCAATTTGCGGTGCGGTCAGCTTGAATTCAAGCGCCAACCTGACCGACGATTCAGCCTGCATGACCTCCAACCTTCCCTGCGGCCGTTTCGCGCCCTCGCCCACCGGCCTGCTGCATACCGGCTCCCTGCTTGCCGCCTTCGGCAGCTGGCTGCTCGCGCGCCACCATGGCGGCCTGTGGCGGTTGCGCATCGAGGACGTCGACCCACCCCGCACGGTGGCCGGCGCGGCACAGGCGCAACTGCAGACCCTGGCCGCGTTCGGCCTGGCCCACGACGGGCCGGTGATCTGGCAAAGCGCGCGCGGCGACGCTTATCAGACTGCGCTGGACCGCCTGCTGGCCGATGGCCACGCCTTTGTCTGCCACTGCAGCCGCAGCGATCTGGCCGCCAATGGCGGCATCCATCACCACTGCGTTGCGCGGCAGCCACGAGCGGACCCGGCCGTCCGCTTCCGGGTACCTGCGGGCAGCGTGGTGCATTTCGAGGATGGCCTGCGCGGCCGGCAACAACAGGATGTCCACGCCGAGGTGGGCGACTTCGTATTGCGCCGCGCCGACGGCTGCTGGGCCTACCAGTTGGCGGTGGTCGTCGACGATGCCGCGCAGGGCGTGAACGAGGTCGTGCGCGGCGCCGACCTGCTCGATTCCACCGCCCGGCAGATCCTGCTGCAGCAGGCGCTGGACCTGCCGACGCCGCGCTACTGGCACCTGCCGCTGCTGCTGGATGCACCGGGCCACAAACTGTCCAAGTCACTGGCCGCGCTGCCGGTGGAAGCCCGCGAGCCGGTACCGGTGCTGCGCCGGTTGTGGGAACTGCTGGGCCAGCTGAGCACCGCACTGGAAGGCATCGACGAGCGGGATGCGCTGTTGGCCACCGCGCAGCGCAGCTTCGACCCCGGCCTGCTGCCGCGCGCGGACATCCTGCTGCCGGCGGGCGCACTTTCCGCGCCGATGTTGCAGAATCCCCCTTCCCCCACCTGATATCCGGACAGCTTTCCATGACATCTCGCGTCGCACTGGTCACCGGCGGAACCGGCGGCATCGGTACCGCCATCTGCCAACGCCTGGCCGACCAGGGCCACCGCGTCGCCACCAACTACCGTGACGAGGCCAAGGCCCGCGCCTGGCAGCAGACGATGACCGAACGCGGCTACCAGGTGTCGATCTTCCCGGGCGATGTCTCCGACTCGGCCAGCGCCGAAGCCCTGATCCGTGCGGTCGAAGCCGAACTGGGCCCGGTCGAGATCCTGGTCAACAACGCCGGCATCACCCGCGACACCACCTTCCACCGCATGCGCGCGGAGCAGTGGCACGATGTGATCAACACCAACCTCAATTCGGTGTTCAACGTCACCCGCCCGGTCATCGAAGGCATGCGTCGACGCGGCTGGGGCCGGGTCATCCAGATCAGCTCGATCAACGGCCTGAAGGGCCAGTACGGCCAGGCCAACTACGCCGCCGCCAAGGCCGGCATGCACGGCTTCACCATCTCGCTGGCGCGCGAGAATGCAGGCTTCGGCATCACCGTGAACACCATCTCGCCCGGCTATGTGGCCACCGACATGGTGATGGCGGTGCCCGAGGAAGTGCGCGCCAAGATCATCGCCGACATCCCGACGGGGCGCCTGGGCAAACCGGAAGAAATCGCCTATGGCGTGTCCTTCCTGGTAGCCGAAGAGGCCTCGTGGATCACCGGCAGCAACCTGGACATCAACGGCGGCCACCACATGGGCTGGTAAACGGCGCCAAGATCGAAGGATCCTGTGCTGCACCCTGCCGTTGGTCATGCTGCGCAGCACGCAAAGCCTTGTTGCGCAACATTCCGGCGACGGAAAACCAAGCCTGGCGGGGGCTGGGGCGGTTGCAACCGCTGCTGCACTGCGCCATGCTGCGCGTCTACTGTGACGAGTACCGCTTCATGGCTGCGACCCGCATCATCAAGAAGTATCCGAACCGCCGTCTGTACGACACCGAGATCTCCAGCTACATCACCATCGAGGACGTGCGCCAGCTGATCCTCGACGGCGAAGACTTCGAAGTCCGCGACGCCAAGAGCGGCGACGACCTGACCCGATCGGTCCTGCTGCAGATCATCGCCGACCAGGAGCAGGACGGTGAACCGATGCTCTCCACCCAACTGCTGAGCCAGCTGATCCGCTTCTACGGCGATTCCCTGCAGGGCTTCATGGGCAACTACCTGGAGCGCAGCATGCAGGTCTTCCTCGACCAGCAGCAGCAGTTCCGCCAGCAGATGGGCAACCTGCTGGGGCAGACGCCGTGGGCGATGATGAACCAGCTGACCGAGCGCAACCTGGAGCTGTGGCAGGAATTCCAGCGCAACATGGGCAGCGGTTTCGGTGGCCCGCGTCCCGGTGGCACCGGAACGGGCACCGGCACCGGCACGGCCGGCAAGCCGAGCGAGCCGACCGGCGGCACCGGTACCGGCGGCAAGACCCGCCGCTGAGGCAACCGCCCCGGCTGATACGAAAACGGCGCGCCATGGGCGCGCCGTTTTGTTTTCAACGACACCACGCGCGGCGTGGATCTACGGACGTTTGGCCTTGCATGCCGAGCACACCCGCTCGACCTTGTAGCCCTTCGCGCGCAGCTTCTCCACCACGCCATCGTTGCCCAGCAGGTGCAGGCCGCCCACCACCACCAGCGTACCGCCCTGCCCGGCCTGCAGGTACGGCAGCAGCTTGGGCACCCATGCATCGTTGCGGTCGGTATTGATGCGCTGATAGAGCTGCGGATACTTCTGGCGCATCTCCACGCCCATCCGGTTCCACAACAGGCGATCGTCGCCGCGACGCCAGGCCTCATGCAGCATCTGCGCCTGGGCATCGCCCTTGCCTGCTTCGTCCAGCGCCTCGGACAGCATCTGCCGCTGCTCCTGCACGCTCATGCCATCGAGCAGGTTGATCTGGCTGGACATGTCTTCCAGGCCTGCGGTCTTCTTGCCCGCCTTCTGCGCCCGCTGCATGAAGTGACGGTCCAGCCCCAGCTCCGGGTCCAGGCCCAGCTTCTGCATCTGGCCCACGGTGATGGTCAGGCCGACGAACCACGCCTTCATGCCCTGCAGCTGCGCCAGTGGCAGTTTGTTCTGCGTCGCATAGGCCTGCAGCTTCTGCCAGGTCGGCGCATCCAGGTCACGCTTGAGTTCGCTGCCATCCTTGCGGGTAGCCACCTGCACCATCTGGCTGGCCATCTGCGGCGACTGCAGTTCCTCCGGCGTCACTTCGAACAGCACGCGCTGCGAGGCTTCGAATGCCTGCTCGACGTCGCTCGACAGCGGATAGTCCTGTGGCTTCAACAGATGGAAGGAACCCAGCAGGTACAGGCGTGCATCTCCCTGTCCGGTGACCTTCCACAGCAGCGGCACCGGCGGCTTGCCAGCCGACGTTTCAACCGGCGCATCGCGCGCGGTGGCCAATGGGCCGGCGGCGCAGGCAACCAGAAAAACCGCACTGCGCAACAACAGTTTCATCAACATGTTCAGCCCTCTCCTTCAGGCAGGTGATACGCCTTTTCACCCGCTTCCACGCGCAGATCCAAGCGGTTTTCCGGCGGCGCCAACGGGCAGGTCGCATAAGCGGTGAACGCGCACGGTGGGTTGTGGGCGTGGTTGAAGTCGATCGTCACGTGACCGTCGGCGGTGGGCGCATCGGTATCCAGATAGCGGCCAGCAGGATAGCTGCCGTGGCCACTGGTACGGTCGGCGAAGATCAGGAACAGCGGCTGCCCCGGCTCGCCGATCGCTTCCAGCCGCCAGCTGCGGCCGTCACGATCGAATTCCACCGCACCGGCGTTGGGCATCTCGGTGGTCAGTCCGGTGATGTCCACGATCGGCAGGGTCTTGCCTGGTGGATGCGCGATGAAACGCGCCTGCACCTGCCATTGCGGTCCACCGGGCCAGTACTGCAGGCCGGCGAAATCGCGGCGCGCGGGTGCGTCGGCATGCTTGACCCGCAGCGCATCGCGCGCGCCGCGACGGATCAGGCTGAGCTGGCCCTTGCCACCATCGAAGGCCAGCAGGGTCGGCTGCGGATCCTTGTCGGTATCCATGCGGACACGCCCGCGCACAGGCTGTCCGTCGAGGGTGACATCCGTGCCGGACTCCGGCGTGAACCACCACTGGTCGCCTTCACGGCGCAACAGCCCCAGCTTGGCCGGCCCCACCGCCAGGCGGATGCCGCTGGTGGCACCACTGCCGACGAAGTGCGACCGGTTCTGCAACCAGTGCAGGCCGACCAGCGCGGTCCACCCATCGGGCCGGGTCAGGTCCTGGTAACGCAGCACCCGCCATTGCTGTTGCTGCGCGGCGAATGCCGGATCCTCAACGACGGCTGGCGCCGGCGTCGATGCCGGGCTGCAGGCCGCCAGCAACAGGGCCGCCAGCAGGCCGCCCATTCCCCAAAGTCGCATCGGTGCTCCCCTCAACGTCCGCGCAGGAACCAGCGGTCGATCTCCGCCAGCGAAAAACGGGCCCAGGTCGGCCGGCCGTGGTTGCACTGGCCGGACCGCTCGGTGATTTCCATGTCGCGCAGCAGCGCGTTCATTTCCGGCACGGTCAGGCGCCGGTTGGCACGCACGGCGCCATGGCAGGCCATGGTCGACAGCAGCTCGTCGCGCGCAGTGGCGATGCGACGGCTCTGGCCATGCTCGCGCAGGTCGGTCAGTACGTCGCGCAGCAGGCCTTCGGGCTCGGCATGGGCCAGCAGCGCCGGGATGCTGCGCACGTGCAGTGCGCCCGGTCCGGCGCGGGTGATCTCGAACCCGAGGGCGGCCAGCGTATCGGCCTCCGCTTCAGCGGTGTCGGCTTCGCGCTCGCCCACCGCCAGGGTGATCGGCACCAGCAACGGCTGCGACTGCAGGCCGATGCCATCGTGCGCATTCTTCAACCGCTCGTAGCCGATGCGTTCGTGCGCCGCATGCATGTCGACCACGATCAGGCCTTCGGCATTCTCGGCCAGGATGTAGATGCCATGCAGCTGAGCAACGGCGTAACCCAGCGGCGGCACCCCGGCGTCGGCACTGGTGACCGGCAGTCCGTTCTCCATCGGCATCGGCGGCAGCGCAGCACCGCGCTCGGCACCGGCGGGCGATGCATACAGCGCAGCATAGGCCGCGGGTGCATCGGCAACCTGCAGGCCCAGCGGCTGCTGGGGTCGCCATCCGGAAAAGCCACCACTTCCGCCCTGTCCCGCACCGGGTGCCGGACCGCGCACGTAGCCGAAGCTGGAGGCCGTGGCCCCCTGCATCGCAGACGCGCTGCCGCCCTCGGCCGGATGCACGGCTCCTGCACCGATCTCCTGCGCGCTCATGCCGGCGCGGGTGTCGGCCAGCGCATCCTTCAAGGTGCGGTAGACGAAGTCATGCACCAGCCGCGAATCACGGAAGCGCACCTCATGCTTGGCCGGGTGCACGTTCACATCGACGCGCGTCGGGTCCAGTTCCAGGAACAGCACATAGGCTGGCTGCCGACCGTGATACAGCACGTCGCCGTAAGCCATCTTCACCGCGTGGGCAACACTGCGGTCACGCACCGAACGGCCGTTGACGTACAGGTACTGCTGATCGGTGCTGGCACGCGAATAATGCGGCTGCGCGATCCAGCCATGCAGGCGCAGGCCGGCACTGCTGTGGTCCACGCGCACAGCCTGGCTGGCGAAGTCTTCGCCCAGGGTCTCGGCCAGGCGCACGTCCGAATACAGGTCACCCGGCTTGTAGCGACGCGATGCCTTGCCGTTGTGCGAGACACGCAGCTCGACATCGGGACGGGCCAGTGCCAGCGAGCGCAACCACTCTTCGATATGCCCCAGTTCGGTGCGCTCGGCACGCAGGAACTTGCGCCGCGCCGGCACGTTGTAGAACAACTCGCGCACTTCCACCGTCGTGCCCGGCGCATGCGCGCGCGGGGTCACCTCGCCGATCTTGCCGCCTTCGATCTGCAGTGCCGAACCGTGTTCGTCGTGGGCACGGCGCGAGGACAGGGTGAAACGGCTGACCGAAGCGATCGACGGAAGCGCTTCGCCACGGAAACCCAGCGTCGCCACTGCTTCCAGCTCGTCCAGGTTGGCGATCTTGCTGGTGGCGTGCCGCGAGACGGCCAGCGGCAACTGTTCTGCGGCAATGCCGCTACCGTTGTCGCGGATGCGGATCAGGCGCACACCGCCTTCTTCCAGTTCGATGTCGACGCGACTGGCGCCGGCATCGATCGCGTTCTCAACCAGTTCCTTGACCACCGATGCGGGCCGTTCGACCACCTCACCGGCGGCAATCTGGTTGATCAGGATTTCCGGCAGCGGCCGGATCGGACGCGGATCGGGCGCGTTCATGGGCAGATGGGGCAGGCAGACGTCATGCCACGATGATAGCGGAGCGGCGACAGGTAGAGTCGAGATCCACCGTGTGCAGCGCAAGCCAGGCAGGGCCCGGGTCTAGCAGAAGCGGGCGATCCAGCGGCTTACTTGCTGCCGCCAGCCACGGTGCTTGCGGCGTCGATCTCGGCCTGCGCGCGTGCGGCGTACAACGTCCCCGGCGGCGGTTGCCGGCTGAAGAACGTGTGCACGCCGTCCAGCACTGCACCGGCGACCTTGCGCTGGTAGGCGGGGTCGATCAAACGGCGCTCTTCATCCGGGTTGGAGATGAACGCGGTTTCCACCAGCATCGCCGGCATGTCCGAGGTGCGCAGCACGGCGAAGTTGGCGCGCTCGATGTTCGGCTTGTGGTTGTTGCCGATCCGCTTCAGCCCGCCCAGCACGTGCCCGGCAGCATCCTCGGAGGATTTCATGTAACCGCTCTGGGCCAGGTCCAGCAGGACGTTGGCCAACGTGCCTTCGGTCTGCTGCAGGCGCACGCCACCGACCAGATCGGCCGCGTTTTCCTTGTCCGCCAACCAGCGCGCACGCTGCGAAGAGGCGCCCTTGGTCGACAGCACGTACACCGACGAACCGGTGGCCGAACGGTTCTCGGCGGCATCGGCGTGGATCGAAATGAAGATGTCGGCCTTGTTCGCGCGTGCCTTCTGCGCACGCATCGGCAGCGGAATGAACACATCGCTGTCGCGGGTCAGGAACGCTTTCAGGCCGGGCGTGGCATTGACCTGTCGGGCCAGTTCACGCGCCACCGCCAGGGTGACGTCCTTCTCGCGCTTGCCGGTCGGGCCGATGGCACCGGGGTCCTGGCCGCCATGGCCCGGATCGATCGCCACCACCAGATGACGCATGCCCGGCTGCATACGGATGCGCGAGGCATCGCTGGGCATGGTCGGACGTGGCGACTCGGTCGGCGCAACAGGGGCCGGCACCGGCTTCGGCTGGGTGGTCACCACCGCGGTGGTGGCCTGACCGGCCAGGATCGCAGCCGGCGATGACGTCGGCGTGCTGCTGGCGGTGGTACCTGCTGCGGCCATCTGCACCGGTGTGGTGCTCGGCGCCGGCGTCGGCGCGGCGGGTGCCGCAGCGCTGGCACTGGCCTGCTGCTGGACCTGCGCGGTCAACAGCGCGGTGGCGCGCGCGGCATCACCACGGGACTGTGCGGTCTGTGCTGGGGTCGGGTTCGGGGTCGAAGCCGTGCTCACCGAAGATGCTGCAGGCGGCTGCGTCGGCACAGGGGTCACCGCGGGTCGGCTGGCGGCCACGGCCGGACCATCGCCCGGCCACTCGATCACCAGCTTGGATTCATTGCCTTCGCGCTGCATCTGCGGGCGGAAGGGCGCGACCGTCTCGGCCAGGTCGAATACGACACGGAAGGTGCCCGGTACCGGCTGCCCGGTGCGCACCGCCGTGACCACGCCCTGCGGCGAAGGCATCTTCAGGTTGCGCACCGCGCTGGAATCGGGGAAATCGACCACCAGCCGGTTCGGACCGGCCAACGACAGGGTCTTGTAGCCGCCACTGCCGACCAGCGCGATTTCCGCACGGGTTCCGGTAGAACCGGTATTCAGCAGGACCTGACGGACCTCACCGGCCCACGCACTGACGCTCGCCAGACCAAGTCCGACGGCGGCACAGATGGCAATGAGTCGATTCCCCGGGCGCATGACTCAGGATTCAATCACCGCACTGAACGGAATGCAACACCTTTTTCCTTAATAATCCGTAACCTGCCGGTGTTTGTTCTCGTCAGCCGACAGAAAGGGCCTGCAAGTCGCCACCTTCGGGAAGCCGCAACAGCCATTCACGTCCCGCGTCGCTGACGCCAGTGAGACGCACGCGACGCCCCTGCCCTTCAATTTCCAGTGCCACGACCAGATCGGTGGGCGGAAGTGCGCCGGCACCGCGCTCGGGCCATTCGACCAGCCACAGCACGGCACTGCCCTCGTCCAGCCCAAGGAAATCCAGCTCGCCGGCCTGGCCGATGCGATACAGGTCCAGGTGCCAGGCTTCGCCGCCGCTGGACAACGGATAGCGCTCGACCAGGGTATAGGTGGGGCTGCGGATCGCACCCTGCACGCCCAGCGCACGCAGCAGCGCGCGCGCCGTGGTCGATTTGCCGGCGCCAAGATCGCCGCGCAGTTCGACCAGCGCCTGTGGCGGACGTGTGGCTGCCAGCCACTGCCCCAGCAATTCGGTGGCATCGCTGTCGGCAAGGAAGAATTCGGTCATCGGGAACATTCCGGGTTGGCCAGCCGCCGCAGGGGCGCCAGCAGATCAGTGGGAAGCAGCCCGCGCGCACCGTCGGCAGCGGCGACGTCACCGGCCAGGGCATGCAGCAGCGCACCGCCTGCCGCCGCATCGAATGCAGACAGGCCCTGCGCGCGCAGGCTGGCGATGATGCCGGTCAACAGGTCACCCATGCCACCTACCGCCATTCCCGGGTTGCCGGCAGCAATCAGTCGAAGTGTGCGGCCGGGCGCGGCGACGATGCTGCCAGCGCCCTTCAGCACCACCACCGCGTGATAGCGCTCGGCCAGCGCCTGCGCGCTGCCGTAGCGATCGGCCTGGATTGCCGCCGTGGTGGTTTCCAGCAAGCGCGCGGCTTCGCCGGGGTGCGGGGTCAGGATCGCATCGGTCATCGCATGCGCGTCCTGCGCCAGCAGGTTCAGCGCATCGGCGTCGATCACCAGCGGCAGGCCCGACTGCAGCACACGCGCATACAGCGCGCCCGCCCATTCGTCCTGGCCCAGGCCCGGGCCGATCGCTACAACCTTGGCTTTTGCCAGCAAAGCGGGCAGCGCAGCGCCATCTTCCAGCGCATGCGTCATCGCCTCAGGCAACCTCGCCAGCAGCGGGCCGACATGATCCTGACGCGTGCCGATGCTCAGCAGACCTGCACCAGCGCGCAGCGCGGCTTCGGCGGCCATCGCGATGGCACCGCCGCTGCCATGGTTGCCGCCCACGCACAGCACATGGCCGGATTCACCCTTGTGGCTGTTGGCACGGCGCGGCGGCAGCAGATCCGGCAGGCGCGACTGTGTCCAGCACTCTGCATCAGCAACGACACCCTGCCAGGCCTCGTCGGGCAGCGTCAGCGGTGCCAGCTGTCTGCGCCCGGTGTATTCCAGCGCGTCGCCGGTGTACAGGCCACGATGGGCGACGATGAACTGCAAGGTCAGGGTCGCGCGCACGGCGGCGCCCGGTACGCAGCCACGGTCGGCATCGACGCCGCTGGGCACATCCAGCGCCAACACCGGTGCCTGCTGCACGTTCAGCGCCTCGATCAAGGCCTGTGCTGCACCGCCCGGTGCGCGGGCGAAGCCGAGACCGAACAGGGCATCGACCCATACATCGGCCTGGGCCAATTCGCCGTTGAAATCAGCGACGGTTCCCCCGGCGGACCTGAAATCCGTTGCGGCACGCTGCGCCAGTGCCGTGGAAGGCGGGCTGCCCGGCAGCGCGACCACCTGAACCTGCAGCCCCGCCTGCAGCGCATGGCGGGCCAGCACGTAACCATCGCCGCCATTGTTGCCGCTGCCAACGACCACGCCGAGCCGGCGCGCCTGTGGCCAGTGCTGCAGCAGGCACTGCCAGGCCGCCTGCCCCGCCTGCGCCATCAGGCCCCAGCCACCCTCGCCCGCCAGCGCGGACGCCTGGGCATCGAGTGTGCGTGCGGCACGGGAATCGAACAGATCGGCGAGGTTGGCCATGCGGGGATTTTATACTGGTGCACATGTCCCCCGCCCCTGCCCCACTCGATCCGGCCCTGGCCGTACAGCGCATCCGCGACCTCGCGCGTGCGCATGGTTTCCAGCGCTGTGGTATCGCCGGCATCGAACTGGGCGAGGATGAGGCGCACCTGGCCGACTGGCTGGGCCAGGGCCTGTACGGCACGATGGACTGGATGGCCCGCCACGGCACCCTGCGCGCGCGCCCGGCAGAACTGCTGCCCGGCACCGTGCGGGTGATCTCGGTGGGCATGGACTACAGCCACAAGGATGACACCGAAGCCTGGGCCACGTTGGCCGATCCGGGCCGCGCCTATGTGGCGCGCTACGCACTCGGCCGCGACTATCACAAGCTGATGCGCAACCGCCTGCAGAAGCTGGCCACGCAGATCAACGATGAGGTGGCGCCGCTGGGCTACCGCGTGTTCGTCGACTCTGCGCCGGTGCTGGAGCGCGCACTGGCACGCAACGCGGGGCTGGGCTGGATCGGCAAGCACACCTGCCTGATCGACCGCCACGGCGGCTCGTGGTTCTTCATCGGCGAGATCTACATCGATATCCCGCTGCCGATTGATACGCCGGCCAGCGCCCACTGCGGCACCTGCACCCGTTGCATCGACGTCTGCCCGACCCAGGCCATCACCGGCCCGCAGCGCCTGGATGCACGCCGCTGCATTTCCTACCTGACCATCGAGCATGACGGTGCGATCCCCGTGGAGATGCGACCCCTGATCGGCAACCGCATCTATGGCTGCGACGACTGCCAGCTGGTCTGCCCCTGGAACAAGTTCGCCAAGCGCACCGACGAGGCCGACTTCCGCGCCCGCAACAACCTGGACACCGCGCGCCTGGACCAGTTGTTCGCGTGGGACGAAGCTGAATTCCTGCGCCGTACCGAAGGCAGCCCGATCCGCCGCAGCGGCCACGAGCGCTGGCTGCGCAACATCGCCGTGGCACTGGGCAATGCGTCGACCACGGCAGAGACGCTGTCGGCACTGCAGACACGCGCCGAAGATGCTTCACCCGTGGTCCGCGAACACGTGCAATGGGCGCTGGGCCAGCACGGCCTGCGCTGACGTGCGATCCTGAGGCCCCTGCTCCATCTGCCCCACGCCGTAACCATGCAGCCACGCAACAACGACGTCTTCACCCCCAGCCAGCTCAATACCCTCGCCCGCGACCTGCTGGAAGGCAGCTTCCCGGCGATCTGGGTCGAAGCCGAACTGGGTAGCGTGGCGCGCCCGGCGTCCGGCCATCTGTACTTCACCCTGAAGGACGCGCGTGCACAGTTGCGCGCTGCGATGTTCAGGATGAAGGCGCAGTACCTGAAGTTCGTGCCGCGCGAGGGCATGCGCGTACTGGTGCGCGGCAAGGTGACCCTGTACGACGCCCGTGGCGAGTACCAGATGGTGCTGGACCACATGGAAGAAGCCGGCGAAGGTGCACTGCGTCGCGCATTCGAGGAACTGAAGGCGCGGCTGGAGGCCGAGGGCCTGTTCGACCCTGGACGCAAGCGGCCGATGCCGGCCCATGTACAGCGCCTGGCGGTGATCACCTCGCCCACCGGTGCCGCCGTGCGCGATGTGCTGAGCGTGCTCGGCCGCCGCTTCCCGTTGCTGGAAGTGGATCTGCTGCCGACCCTGGTGCAGGGCGCGACCGCTGCCGCGCAGATCACCCGCCTGCTGCAGGCCGCCGATGCCAGCGGCCGCTACGACGTGATCCTGCTGACCCGCGGCGGTGGCTCGCTGGAAGACCTGTGGGCGTTCAACGATGAAGCCCTGGCCCGTGCAATCGCCGCCAGCGGCACACCTGTTGTATCGGCGGTAGGTCACGAAACCGACTTCAGTCTCAGCGATTTTGCCGCTGACCTGCGCGCACCGACGCCATCGGTGGCCGCAGAACTGCTGGTGCCCGATCAGCGCGACCTGGCCCTGCGCCTGCGCCGTAATGCGGCACGCATGGTGCAGCTGCAACGCCACACCCTGCAGCAGGCCATGCAGCGCGCCGATCGTGCCCTGCTGCGTTTGAATGCACAGAGCCCGCAAGCACGGCTGGATCTGCTGCGCCGACGCCAGCTGGACCTCGGGCGACGACTGCATGCGGCGCACAACCAGCAGCAGGAGCGTCGCGCGGCCCGCCTGCGCCACGCCGCTGCAGTGTTGCGTGGTCATCATCCGCAACGGCAGATGGAGGCACTGCGACGTCGCCTTGCCGCGCTGGGCGGGCGCCCACAGGCGGCACTGCAGCGCCTGCTGCAGCGTGATGCGCTGCGTCTGCGTGGCCTGGCGCGTTCGCTGGAAGCAGTCAGTCCACTGGCGACCGTCGCCCGTGGCTACAGCATCGTGACCCGTGCAGACGACGGCGCGCTGGTACGAAGGGTCGAACAGGTGCAACCGGGTGACGCACTGCAGGCCCGCGTCGGAGACGGCGTGATCGACGTCCAGGTGACGGCGGTCAAGTAAGGGGTGTTCGGCAGGGCTGCGCCCTGCACCTGCAGATGCGTTCAAGCAACGGCAACGTCAAATGCAACAGCCGGCGCTGGGCTATCTGTAGGTTTGGTGGGGCGGTGTCGGATTGCGGGGACGCCGCAAGTACGTCCTTGTAGGCTTGGCAGCCGCATCCATGCGGCTGACACCCCGCAATCCGACACCGCCCCACCTTCGACAGTTTCCCGGTGACGGTTGGCCCATCCATGCCAAGCGTGGATGAATCTCCATCGAAATCGAATATTTCGAATTGAAATCGAAAAGCATCCACGCATGGCGTGGATCTACGTGTCGACCAAGGTCGACACCTACCAACAGCAGCGGGAAACTGTCGAAGGCGGGGTGGGTCCGGTTGCGGGAGTGTCCGCGGCATGGATGCCGCGGCCAAGCCCCCATGGATGGGTTTACGGCGTCTCCCGCAATCGGACCCACCCCGCCATCCCTCAGGAAACCCGCTTCTGCCGTTGCTTCGGCCGTTGCCGTTGTTTCTGCGGGTGCAGGGCGCAGCCCTGCCAAACCACCCTTTACCTGGCCTGCTCGCAGAACTTCTGCCGGTACTCCAGCGCCTTCGGCATCAACGCCTGCAGATTCTGGATACGGGTACCCGGATTTGGGTGGGTCGAAGCGAATTCCGGCGGCGACTGGCCGCCACCGGCCTGACCCATCCGCTGCCACAGCGGCACCGCCTCGCGCGGATCGAAACACGCCGCCGCCGCCAGCATCAGACCCACTTCATCAGCCTGCGTCTCGTGGCTGCGCGCATACGGCAACAGATAACCGTAGCCCATCGCCGACATCATCATCTGTTGCTGCTGCGCATCCATGCCACTGGCGGCGCCGGCCACCTGGCCGATCTGGGTCAGCTTCTGCTGGGCCATGCGCTGTGCACCGTGGCGCAGCAACGCATGGGCGATTTCATGACCCATCACCACCGCCATCGCATCGCGGGTGCGCGCGACCGGAATCAGCCCCGTGTACACGGCCATCTTGCCGCCGGGCAGGCAGAACGCATTGGCCTGTTCGGACGGAATCACATTCACTTCCCACTCGAAGTCGCGCGCGAAGTGTGCCGGTTGCAGCCCGTGTTCCTGCGCCAGCGCGGTCTCCACCACGTCCACCTTGGCGATCAGTCGCTCGGCAATCGCCCGGACATCCCGCGAGACCTGTTCGTTCGGGCCCAGCGGGCGCTCCTGCGACAGGATCTGCTGGTAGGCCTGCAGGCCCAGTGCCTTCTCCTGGCTGGCGTCCAGGCTGCTGTCGATCAGCACCTTCTCGCCGGTATAGGGGTCGACCGCACGGTTGGAGAACCAGTAGAACGCCGTATAGCCGGCGGCCAGCAGCAGCACCCACCAGCGGATGTTGCCGAACAGGCCACGCCGCTGCTGCGGCGAGCGGGAAAAAGGATCATTGCGCATCGGCAGGTCTTCCAGCTGACCCCGCCGGCCGGCGGGCACGGCGCAATCTTAGTGCGGCGCTGCCTGCGGCGGGTGAAACCGGCGCCGATCCAGGCGTGCCCGTCAGATCCCGCGGACCAGCCGGAAGCCGATGCGCGCGCTGGTGGTATCCGAATCCTGCGATTGCCGCCAGGCTGCCCGGGTCTGCTCCGGGGCATTTGCCCAGTTGCCACCCCGGATCACCCGTGAACGGCAGCCCGGGTTGAACCAGGCCACACCATCGGCCGGAGCGCGCCGATAGCTGGCATGCCAACAGTCGGCCACCCACTCGCTCAGGTTGCCGCCCATGTCGTGCAGACCGAAGCCGTTCGCCTGGAAACTGGCGACCGGGGCCGGCCCCCACCAACCATCGCCATAGCCGACGAAGGCATTGTGCCAATGCCTGCCGGACGGTGAAACGTCCTTGCTGCCGGTGTAATTGCCACTGCCTTCCGGCGGCAGCCCGGCATCGCCCCACGGGTAACGGCCACTGCTGCCGGCACGCATCGCGTACTCGAACTCGGCCTCGCTGGGCAGGCGGTAGCTGCGGCCGGTCTGCTCGGAGAGCCAGGTCGCGTAGTTCTCCGCATCACGCACGCTGACGTGCATCACCGGCGAATTGCCCAGCGCGCGCCCACCGTCATAGTCGGATCGCCAGTCCACGCCGCTGCGACGGATGAAATTGCCGCTGCGCTCGTCATAGACCACCGAATGTCCACGCCGGGTCGCGCGTGGACGAGCGTTGGTCGCCTTCACATAGCGCTCGAAATCACCCACGGTGATTTCGGTGATCGCCATCGCGTAACCGCGCTCGAAGCGCACATAGTGCGACGGCCGCTCCGCATCGGTTGCGCCCGGCTCGGTATCACTGGCACCCATCTGGAATCCACCGTGCGGTACCACGATCATCTGCGGTCCACGGCCGCCATCACGCAGTGCGTCGCTGAACACCTGCCCCGGCCGGAAACTGCCGTAATGGGTGGCCAACTCGATGCGCTCGCGCAGCTGCGCCACCACCGCGTCGCCCGGCAAGGCGATGCGCAGCGCTTCGGCCAGCTTCTCGCGCGCAGGCTTCAATCCCTGCGGGGTGGTCAGATCATGCAGGCCGCCATCGCGCAGCTGGACCAGCGCCGCGGCACGGATCTGCTCGATGCGCTCGAACGCATCGGCGATGGTCGGTGACGAGTCACGCACCTTGCTGGCTTCTGCCAACCACGCGCCGGCGCTGGCGAAATCGCGGATGCGCGCGGCATCCTCGGCCCGCCGGATCAGTCCGCTTTCGGCAGCGGCCAGACCCTGCCGCGCACGGCGGTTGTTCGGGTCCAGCGCCAGTGCCTCGCGGAAATTGCCGATGGCGCCGTCGCCCGCCTCACCGATCCGGTCGGCACGCAGATCGTCCTCGCCCGCGCGGTTGTAGGCGACCACACGCTGCGCCGTCTCCACCCGGCCCTGCAGCGCGCGCACCTTCTCATCCTTCGGCGCCAGGGTCAGCAGTACCAGCGCCTGCCGCCCGGCTTCGGCCAGCGCTTCACGCTGCCGCAATGGCTGCTGCAGCAACGCATCGGCCTGTTGCAGCAGGCGCTGCTTCGCACGTTGCAGGCCCAGGCGCGCCTGGCGGTCGTCGGGTTCCTCTTCCTGCACCGCCAGCCACAGCGGCACTGCCGCATCGCCATCTTCGTACAGATGCCCCCGCGCGAATGCCTGATCGGCCACCCGGCGCAGCTGTGCCAGCGTACGCCCCTGGCGATCGACCCGCGGCGGCGTCCACTGCTGGATGTCCTCGGCCGCATCGTCACCGGCAATGGTCACCGTGCCCTGCCCGCTACCAGACGCCGGATCGGCCTCTGGCGCGGGATCGGCCGGCTGGCCTGCGGTGCCATTGGAGGTCTGCGCAGGGGGCGACGGCGTGCAACCGGCCAGGCCCACGGCCAAGGCGGTAGACAGCGCGGACGACAGCAGAAAACGCAAGCAGGGCCTCCTTCGGCACGGATGCGGACCGACGTTAGGCTATTCTCCCCTGCCTGAGCAAACACGAGTAGTAGGCCCCGACCTGTGGCAACCTGGATCACCACCCCCGCCGAGCTGGACACATACCGCCAGCAGCGGCCGACCCGCATCGGCCTGGATACCGAATTCATCCGCGAACGCACCTTCTGGCCGCAGCTGGCGCTGGTGCAGATGGCCGTCGGCGAGGACATCCTGCTGATCGACCCGTTGATTCCCGGCATGCCCGAGGCGTTGACACCGTGGCTGGCCGATGAATCCATCACCAAGGTGATGCACAGCGCCAGCGAAGATCTGGTGGCGTTCAAGTGGACCTGCGGCGTGCTGCCGCGCCCGTTGTTCGACACCCAGATCGGCGCCGCCCTGGCCGGCATTGGTGCTGGCATGGGCTACCAGAAGCTGGTGCAGGAGATCACCGGCGTGGCACTGGAAAAGGGCGAAACCCGCTCGGACTGGATGCGCAGGCCGCTGTCGGACTCACAGCTGAAGTACGCCGCCGATGACGTCGAGCATCTGTTCGCGATGCATGACGCGATTTCCACCAAGCTGGAATCGCTGGGGCGCCAGCAGTGGCTGCACGACGACGGCGAGCGCCTGCTGGCCAGCGTCGCCAATGACGAGGACCGCTGGCCACACCTGGGCATGCGCTCGGCGCAGTTCCTGGACGCGCCCGCGCAGCGCCGCCTGCTGCGCCTGCTGCGCTGGCGCGACGTGCAGGCGCGCGCCAGCGACCGTCCGCGCAGCTGGATCCTGGACAACGAACTGGCCGCGACCCTGGCACGCACGCCGCCAGCCGACGCGGCTGCATTGAGCAAGCTGTTCGAACAATTCCCGAAGGCGCCGCGCAAGCTTGCCGCTGCGGTATGGGAGGCGCTGGATACCCCGTTGGCCGACGAAGCCGATGCACCATTGGCAATGCAGGCCAGCGATGCCAGCAAGCAGCTGCTGAAGAAGCTGCAGGATGCCGTAGCCGAACGCAGCCGCGAGCTCGGTCTGGCTGACGGCGTACTGGCCTCGCGCAAGCATCTGGAAAGCTATCTGGAGCATCGGCAGTGGCCTGCCGCATTGGCCGGTTGGCGCCAGCAGGAACTGGAGCCGGTGCTGGCACCGCTGTTGCCCGCCGCCTGAGTATCCTGCCGTCGTCGCGCACGCAGCGCGGCGACGGTACACCCTGGCTCTGCCATGAGATCTCGCGGCGCGTGCCTGCTGCGCGAGACACGTCGCGCTGCCGCCTCTCGAAACCCATGCGGCGCTGATTGCTCCCTGGGGCGAGCCCTGCCGCGATCCTGTACGTCCGCCAACAGGATCGCGCCGCTCGGTTTATGTACATGACTGCAGACACATACGCCTGCGTCGGCGGCGTGCAAGAGTGAATCGCACGTCACCTTGTACGCCTGTTCAAGGCACGAGTGGACGACGCACCCCGCAGGACCGATGCCGTCGGCGCAGGTCCTGCCCACGCTGCTGCGCAAAGGACTCCCATGCACACGATCATCTCCGAACGGACCGCAGCTTCCCCCTCCCGCCCCATGCGCCACCTGCGCCGATGGCTGGGCATTTCACTCCTGTGCGTTGCCGCAAGTGCAAGCGCCGCCGATAACCTGCAGGCACGCATCGCTCAGGCATTACAGGGCACTACGACGCCGGCCATGGGTGTGCTGGTGATCCGCGACGGCAAGATCGCCGAGCAGGCCGTCAGCGGCGTCCGCCGCAATGATGAAAAGGTGGCCGTCAGCACGGGTGATGCCTGGATGATCGGCTCGACCGGTAAACCGATCACCGTGGCGATGATCGCGCGCCTGGTCGAACAGGGCGTGCTGAAGTGGGATGCGCCGCTGTCGGCGATGCTGCCCGACCTCGCGGCACAGATGCAGCCGGCCTACCGCAACGTCACGCTGGTGCAGCTGCTGTCGCACCGCGCGGGCCTGCCGGAAAACCTCACCGATGGCGCCGCTCTGGATGCGTTCTTCACCGACACGCGTGCCCTGCCGGTGCAGCGCGAGGCCTATATCAAGGCCGCGCTGTCAGAGGCGCCGGTCCACCCGCCGGGAACGGAATTCGCTTACAGCAACAGCGGCTTCCTGATCGCGGCAGTGATCGCCGAGCGCGCCACAGGCAAGGACGTGGAGACGCTGATCCAACGCGAGGTGTTCCAGCCGCTGCAGATGACCGGTGCCGGCTTCGGGCCGACCACGGCAGGGCAGCCGTTGGGCCACCGCGGCGGCAAGCCGGTCACCCGCGCGCCGCAGAAAGCCGACGATGGCGTACCGCCGATCTACACCGCCGCCGGCAACCTGCACATGCGCCTGCAGGACCTGGCACTGTTCGCCATCGACCAGCTCGCCGGCAGCCACGGCAAGGGCACGCTGTTGACGCCGGCGTCCTACACGCTGATGCAGAGCGCGCAACCGGGCAGCCCCTCAGGTCTGGACTGGGGCGTGCAGCCATCGATCGCCGGCCGCCAGGGCCCGGTGCTGGTGCACGGTGGCTCCGATGGCAACTGGCTGGCGTGGGTAGTGCTGTTCCCCGCACAGAACAGTGGCGTGATCGCCATTGCCAACGCCGCCGAAGACATGGGCGCCGACACGGCAACCATGGGTGTGCTCGGCGGCCTGTTCGCCGAGCTGGCCCCTGCTGTCACGCCCGCCGCCAAGTAGACCCGTTACGACGCCCTGCACCTGCGGGGCGTCGATTCCGCGTGTCAGTTCCCACAACGGCAAACGCCCTGCACAGGCAGGGCGTCTGGAAGGTAGTGCAAAGGTGTCGGTACCGCGTGCGGTACCGACCGATGCGTCTTACCAGTTCATGTTCAGCGACACACCCACGGTGCGCGGTTCGTTGTAGACCGCCGCCATGTAGTTCTCGATCACACCCTTGAGGTTCTTCTCGTTGGTGATGTTGCGCGCGAACAGCGCCACTTCGTAGGCACCGTAGTTGCCCGAGTAGCCGATCTTCAGGCCGCCCTCGAAATCACCCTTGGAGTTGAACTCCTGGCTGTCGTACAGCACGAAGCTGGTGTAGCCCTGCTTGTTCCAGTCGGTGGACACGAACATCGTGCCTGCATCGCTGACCGGGAAGTCGTAGCGCGCGGCCAGGTTGATGTTGTACTTCGGCGCGTTCGGCAGCGGGTTGCCATCGATCTGGGCGAAGGTGTTGGCACCGACCTTGATGGTCGGGTCATCGACGGTGCACACCACCTTGCCGTTCAGGGCGCAGACCTGCGCATACACGCGCTTGTCCTTGATCTCGCTGTGCAGCAGGCTCAGACCGGCGCTCAGGGTCAGGTTCGGGATCGGGCGCAGTTCCATGTCCGCTTCGAAGCCGTAGGCCTTGGCCTTGTCGGCGTTGAACAGCACGCCGTTGCCGTCCGAATCGTTGCCGTTGAGCTGGATGTCGTTGACGGTGTAGGTGAACGCGGTGGCATTCAAGCGCAGGCGGTTGTCCCACAGGCTGCTCTTCACGCCCGCTTCCCAGGACAGGATCGTCTCCGAATCGGCGGTGGTGAAGTCAGCGTTGAACACGGCCGAACGGCCCTGGATGGTCGGGCCACGGAAGCCGCGCGCGACCTTCGCATAGACGCTCACGTCCGGGGTGATCTGATACATCGCGCTCAGATCCCAGCTCGGGGTGGTGTCGGTCATCTTGACGTCGGTGCGGCCCTTGTAGGTGACTGCGCCAGCGGCGGTGTCGGCAGTCTTCAACAGACGGGTGTGCTTCTCATCGCGGGTCTGGCGCAGGCCGGCAGTGACGGTGAACTTGTCGGTGAAGGCGTAGCTGAGCTGGCCGAATCCGGCCCACGAGGTGTTCTTGTTGCGCAGGCGCACCCAGTTGTTCGGGTTGCGCGCCGCGCCCTTCAGGAACCAGGCGCGCTGGTAGAAGTCGGTGGTGTCGCTGCCGTTGAAGTAGAACGCGCCGGCCTGCCACTGCAGGGCGCTGTCATCGTGGCTGGCCAGGCGGAATTCCTGGGTCCACTGGTCCAGGTCACGGATCTGGCCCATCGACTGGCCATAGCCGTTCGGCACGCCATTGACCGGGAAGTTGACCGCAGCGCCACCGTCGGTGTCACCACGGCTGTAGCCGGAGGTGGTTTCGTAGGCGGTGATCGAGGTGAAATCGATCGCGCCGAAGTCATAACGCGCCTTCACCGAACCGCCGTAGGTCTTGTACGCCTGCGGGTTGTTGTCGGCCTCGTCATAGGCGACCTGGTCACGCGGCACGTCGGTCTTGTTCGAGCCCTTGGTCAGCGCATTGCGCAGGAACAGGGTCGAGGTGCCTTCGTAGTCGCGGGCGTGGGCCGAGGCGAGGATCGAGAACTGGTCGCTCGGGGTCAGCAGCAGCTGCGCGCGCACGTTGCGGTCGTCGAAGCCGCCCATGGCGTTCTTCCTCGGGCTGACCGTGCCGTCGGCGCTGGGGCCGGTGTAGGTGTTGTCGACGTAGTCGTCGCGGTGCTGGTACAGGGCCGACACGCGGAACGAAGCGATGTCGTTGATCGGGCCACCGAAGCCACCGTCGATCGACACGCTGTTGTAGGAAGCGTAGCTGGCGCTGACACGGCCGCTGTAGTCCTGGGTCGGCTTGAGGGTGTCGAACTTGACGATGCCGGCGGTGGTGTTGCGGCCGAACAGCGAGCCCTGCGGACCGCGCAGCACTTCCACCTGGTCGACGTCATAGACCGGGTTGGACTTCAGCACCACGTGTTCCAGCACGACGTCGTCCTGGATGATCGACACCGGCTGCGACGCACCCAGGTAGAAATCGATGTTGCCCAGGCCGCGGATGTAGAAGCGCGGGAAGATGCGGCCGGTGGTGGTTTCCGCATACAGGCTCGGCACGCGGCCGGACAGCGCCAGCAGGGTGTCGTCGCCGCCGGCGGTGAAGTCGCGCATGCGCTCGCCCTGCACCACGCCTACCGACACCGGCACTTCCTGCAGGTTCTGCTCGCGGTGCTCGGCGGTCACGGTGATGGTGTCCAGCCCGGTCGGGGTCGGCGCACTGTCCTGCGCGGCAGCACCGAAGCTGGCAGCCAGGGCCAGGCCTGCACAGGCCAGGGCCAGCGGATGGCGACGGAAGGAAACGAGGGAGGACGACATGCCCGACGAACGGCGGGAATCGGAATGGGAAGGCATCGAAAGCTCTGAGGAGGCGTCCGTGCGGCCTGCGCTGACCGGGCGGCAAATAGGAGGAAAACTGCGCAAGCGGCCATTATCCTCCAAATTGTTACAATTTCGTTGCGCCGGCAGGCAGCAGGGGCATCAAGCCGTCTTCGGCACAGTCCGCCCTCAGCCGGCCTTTGGTAACGGCGCCAGCGCAACCTCGACCATCGCCAGTAGGCGCTCGCGGCTGACCCCATCACGCGCCTGCACCGAGATGCCATGCAACACCGTGGCGAAATGATCGCCCAGGGCCTGCACGGACAGATCGGCGGACAGCTCGCCGGCTGCCTGCGCCTGCTGCAGCCGCGCGATGATCGCCGCCGTGCGCTGGCGTCGATGGCTGGCCAGCCAGTCACGTACGCCCTCGCCCTCCGGTGACACGCTGCTGGCCGAGGACACCACCAGGCAGCCATGCGGACGACCACGACGGGTATAGGTCAGCACGGCATCACGCAGCATGCTGCCGATCGCATCGCGCAGTGATGCCTGTTCCAGCGCGCGCGGCGCGAAGCCGCCCTCACCTTCTTCGTACAGCGCCACCGCTTCGCGGAACAACTGCTCCTTGCTGCCGAACGCGGCGTAGATGCGCGCCGAGGCAATGCCAAGCGCTTCAACCAGGGCCGACATCGAGGTGCCCTCATAGCCGTGCTGCCAGAACAGCAGCATCGCCTTGCGCAATGCCTGGTCCCTGTCGAATTCGCGCGGTCGCCCTGCCATCTGCCTGCCTGCCGTTCTGAGGCGCGCAGTGTAGCGCGGGTGTTGACCATCCCGATGCACGCGCCTATTCTTTGTCGACCGACAAACAATTGGAGCAACACATGCAAACCCTCAAAGGCCCCAGCCTGCATCTGGCGCAGTTCGCTGGCGACCAGGCGCCGTTCGACAGCCTGTCCGGCATCGCCGCCTGGGCAGCCGGCCATGGCTTCAAGGCCCTGCAGATTCCGGCATGGGACGCGCGCCTGTTCGACCTGGCCACCGCTGCCGACAGCCAGGACTACTGCGACGACCTGCGTGGCACGCTGGCCGAACACGGCCTGCAGGTCAGCGAGCTGACCACCCACATCCTGGGCCAGCTGGTGGCCGTGCATCCGGCCTACGATGAACTGTGCGATGGCTTCGCCCCGGAGGCGCTGCGCGGCAATCCGCAGGCACGCAGCGAATGGGCACAGCAGCAGCTGCATCTGGCCGCCCGCGCCTCGCGACGGCTCGGCCTGCAGGACATGGGCACCTTCTCCGGCTCATTCGCCTGGCCCTACCTGTTCCCGTTCCCGCAGCGTCCGCCGGGCCTGATCGATACCGCGTTCGATGAGCTGGCACGCCGCTGGCGGCCGATCCTCGACACCTGCGAGGACAACGGCATCAACCTCTGCTACGAAATCCATCCCAGCGAAGACCTGCACGATGGCACCAGCTTCGAACGCTTCTTCGAGCGTGTCGGCCAGCACGAGCGCTGCCGCATCCTGTTCGATCCCAGCCACTTCGTGCTGCAGCAGCTGGATTACCTGCAGTTCCTGGACATCTACCATCCGCTGATCCGCATGTTCCATGTCAAGGACGCGGAGTTCCGCCCCAATGGCCGCCAGGGCATCTACGGTGGCTACGCCGACTGGACCGAACGCGCGGGCCGCTTCCGCTCGCTGGGCGATGGCCAGGTCGATTTCAAGTCGATCTTCTCCAAGCTGGCGCAGTACGACTACGCCGGCTGGGCAACGCTGGAATGGGAGTGCTGCCTGAAGGACCAGGAAGCCGGCGCGCGCGAAGGTGCCGCCTTCATCCGCGACCACATCATTCCGGTCACCGACAAGATCTTCGACGACTTCGCCGGCGCGCCGATCAGCAGCGCCCAGATGCAGCACATGCTCGGCATCGCCTGAGCCCCCACAGGAACATTCCCATGACGAACTTCCCCACCGCTGGTGCCCCCGGCGACGACACCCTGCGCCACCACTACCTGCGCATCGACGGCCAGCGCGTGCACTGCGTCTCCGCTGGCAGCGGGCAACCGGTGCTGTTGATCCCGGGCTGGCCGCAGACCTGGTACGCCTGGCGCCACGTGCTGCATGCGCTGGCCGAGGCCGGCTTCGAAGCGATCGCGGTCGACCCGCCCGGCATCGGCGAATCCGATCGTCCCGCGCACGGCTATGACACCGGCAGTGCCGCCGCGGTACTGCACCAGACCATGCAGGCCCTCGGCCACGAGCGCTACCAGGTGGTCGGCCATGACATCGGCATGTGGATCGCCTATGCGCTGGCCAGCGACCAGCCGCAGGCGGTACAGCGCCTGGCCGTGACCGAAGCGGTGATTCCCGGGTTGGCGCCTGAGCCGGGCATCTTCGCCGCACCGGCCGACAACATCTTCCTGTGGCACTTCATGTTCAACCAGGTAGCCGATCTGCCCGAGGCACTCATCAGCGGTCGCGAACGCGCCTACCTGGACTTCATGTTCGACCGCTGGTCGTACCGGCGCGATGCGGTAGCCAGCGAAACCTATATCGCCGCCTACAGCCGGCCCGGCGCGTTGCGTGCAGGGTTTGCCTGGTACCGCGCGATTCCGGAAACGATCCGCCAGAACCAGGTCCGCGCACAACGCCGGTTGACGATGCCGGTGCTGGCCATCGGCGCCGAGCACGCCACCGGCAACGCCCCGATGCTGACCCTGCAGCCGCACGCCGATGATCTGCGCGGCAGCGTCGTTCCGGGCTGTGGCCACTTCATCATGGAAGAAGCACCGCAGGCCTTCCTCGCCCAGCTGCTGCCGTTCCTGCAGGAGGCTGACCATGCCGCTTGAACCTGCGTTGCAGGCGTTCGTGGATGCGGTGGCGGCGCAACCGCTGCCGGACGATCTGCTCGAACTGCGCGCACTGAGCGAGCAGGCGCTGCCCACGCTGCAGGGCGCCACCGAGGCGGTATCGCATGTCGTGGAGTACGTCATCAGCGCGCGCGACGGCCATGCGCTGGTCGTGCGCCTGTACACGCCCGCGGCCATCAGCACGGAACCGCGCCCGGCCCTGTTGTTCGCCCACGGCGGTGGCTGGTTCCAGTGCTCGCTGGCGGTCTATGACGGCCCCTGCCGGGCCTTGGCCAATGCCAGCGGCCATGTCATCGCTGCCGTCGGCTATCGCCTGGCCCCGGAGCATCCGTTCCCGACGCCGCTGCACGACGTCGTCGACGCCTGGCTGTGGCTGCAGGCCAATGCCGCAGACCTGGGGCTTGATCCAGCACGCCTGGTCATCGGCGGCGACAGTGCGGGCGGCAATCTCGCCGCAGCGTGCTGCCTGCTGCTGCGCGATCAGGGACTGCCGCTGCCATCGCATCAATTGCTGCTGTACCCGGCATTGGATGCCACCATGGCCAGCAGCACCTACGGCGAGTTCGCCGACGGCTACTACCTCAGCGCCGAACTGATGCAGCGCTGCTGGCAGGCCTATCTGGGCGACGGTGACCGCCGACAGGCGCTTGCTTCGCCCCTGCATGCCCGCGATCTGCGCGGGCTGCCGGCGGCGACGGTACTGAGCTGTGAGTTCGACCCGCTGCGCGACGAAGCTGAACAGTACGCCGCGCAGCTGCGGGAGGCGGGCGTGGACTGCACGCTGGAGCGCCTGCCGGGAATGATCCACGCCTGCATCCACCTGCATGGCGTGTCGGCTGCAACCGACATCGCGATCCAGCGCGCGGCGGCCCTGCTGCCCTGAAACGACGGGCCGCAGAGGGACGCAGCGGCGATTCCGCTGCGTCCCTGCGTGCCCCTTGGCAGCCGGCACCTGGCGGCGCTATGCTAGGTCCGTCACGTGGCGCCAGCTCCGCTGCCCACGGGATGCAACATCCCCTTGGGGCCATAGCTCAGCTGGGAGAGCGCGTCGTTCGCAATGACGAGGTCAGGAGTTCGATCCTCCTTGGCTCCACCATATGAAAAACAGAAAGCCCCGGCACTGCCGGGGCTTTCTGTTTTGGCCTTCCGCTCAGGCTGGGTCCTGCCCGCCGTCCTTGCGCACGGGTGCACGCGAATGTGCATCGTGCACCTTCTGGTCGTGCTGGCCGGGACGCTGTTTGGCCACTTCATCCTGCTGCCGGTCCTGGCGACTCTCCTGCACGCCTTCGTGTGCATTCGAGGTCTTCTTGTCGTGTTCGGTCATGAATCGCTCCCATGGCGCCGGCAACAGGCCGGCGTGACGCAGACAACGCTATCCGCGCCTGCGTGATGCGGTGGTCGGCTGCCCGCGAACAACGCGTGCAGCCATCACGCTCCTGCAGTGCTTGTGATCGTCATCGTCGCGTGATCACAATCGGCGGATCACCTCGCACAAGGACGCGCCATGTATCGCCCTGCCCTGTTGATTCCACTGCTGCTCGCCACTGGCTGCGCGCATCGCCTTGACCGGCAACCGATGCCGCCACCGGGCTATATCGGCAACTACGAAGCGGTGCGTGCGGCGCAGGATGATCCCTCTCGCGGCATCTCCGGCGTTTTCGTGCTGACCGTGAAGGCCACCGGTACCGAAGGCGAGCGCATCTACCTCAACAGCGAGCGCGATTACCGCCATCCACTCAACATCACGCTCAACATCGATGCCGCGCTGCGCCCGGAACTGGAAAAAGCGTTCGGCATGAAGCTCGAACAGCTGCAGAACCGGCGCCTGCTGGTGCGCGGTACCGCGGGTCGGGTACGCATCGCCTTCATCGATTCGAACGGCCAGCAAAGCGACAAGTACTACTACCAGACCCAAATCCAGATCCGCGACGCCAAACAGCTGCGTTTCGCCCCGTAAGCCCACGAACGGCGCGCGTCGAAGATTGAGGGCACCGGTTCCGTTCCGGTGCCCTCAATGAAGCAATCGCTCAATCCAGCTTCACCACCAGCTTGCCGAAATTGCGCCCCTGCAGCAGGCCAAAGAAGGCTTCCGGCGCACTCTCAAGCCCCTGCACGACGTCTTCGCGGTACTGGATGCGCCCATCGCGCAGCCACTGCGGCATGTCGCGCTCGAAATCCGGCCACAGATGCTTGAAGTCGTGGACGATGAAGCCACGCACGGTCAGCCGCTGGCGCAGGATCTGGCTGAACAGCGCCGGCAGCCGATCCGGCCCAGGCTGCGCGACGCCGCGGGCGTTGTAGGTGGCAATGGTGCCGCACACCGGAATGCGCGCGAAATCATTGAGCAGCGGCAGCACGGCGTCGAGCACATGCCCGCCCACGTTCTCGAAATACACGTCGATGCCATCCGGTACGGCAGCACGCAGCTGCGCTGCAAAATCGGAGGCGCGATGGTCCAGCGCCACGTCCACACCCAGTGTTTCCAGGTACGCACGCTTGGCCTCGCCACCGGCGATGGCGACCACGCGCGCACCCTGCAGCTTGGCCAACTGCGCCACGGTGGCACCGACCGGCCCACTGGCAGCAGCCACCACCAGGGTCTCACCGGGTTGCAGCTTGCCGATTTCGGTCAGGCTGGAGTACGCGGTGAACCCCGGCATGCCGTACACGCCCAGCGCCGTGCTCAGCGGCAGCCCGGCCGGATCCAGGCGCCGACTGATCGCATCACCCGCCACCACGGCGTGGGTCTGCCAGCCGCCAGGGGCCAGCACCAGTTCGCCCACCGCCAGGCCAGGCGCCTGTGACTGCAGCACTTCGGCCACGGTCTGGCCCTCCATCACCGCATCCACTGCCACCGGCGGTGCGTATGACGGGCCATCATCCATGCGTCCGCGCATGTACGGATCCAGCGACAGGTAGCGGTTGCGCAGCAGCACCTGGCCGGGGCCCAGCGCCGGAAGGGGCGCCTGTTCGAGGCGGAAATTGGCGGCGACCGGCGCACCTTGCGGACGCGAGGCAAGCACGATGCGGGTGGTTGAATCGGACATGTCCAATGGCTCTGCTGCGGGCAGCGTCGGGGAGGGAACAGCGACAGTACGCCGCGCCGTGCCCTCGTGGGCGCCATGAAAACAGCGTTCCATCGGCACCTTCCCCACTTCGCCGCCGCATCGCTTGCCCCGTCAGCTTTGGCGTCAGCGACGGGCCGCTGTTTTCCGCGTCCGGCATTCCCGGTCAGGCCGGCTCAACGCAGGATCAACCACTTGCACGGCCTTCCACCGGTCGCAGACACCAATGTGAAGGTTTTTTTCCAAAACGCTTGCCGAACCTGTCCTACGTCCGTAATATGCGCGTCCTCGGCAGCGACATCGCTGCAACGAAACAAGTGGCCGAGTAGCTCAGTTGGTAGAGCAGGGGATTGAAAATCCCCGTGTCGGCGGTTCGATTCCGTCCTCGGCCACCACTTTCGAAGACCTGCAGAAATGCGGGTCTTTTTTTTCTACATGGCCGAGTAGCTCAGTTGGTAGAGCAGGGGATTGAAAATCCCCGTGTCGGCGGTTCGATTCCGTCCTCGGCCACCATGTTCAAAGACCTGCAGAAATGCAGGTTTTT
Source organism: Stenotrophomonas sp. SbOxS2 (assembly GCF_013416715.1). Taxonomy (NCBI): domain Bacteria; kingdom Pseudomonadati; phylum Pseudomonadota; class Gammaproteobacteria; order Lysobacterales; family Lysobacteraceae; genus Stenotrophomonas; species Stenotrophomonas sp. SbOxS2. The sequence continues at coordinate 417,266 of NZ_JAAVXD010000005.1, read as the reverse complement.
TTTTGTCTGTGACTTTCCGACCATGCAGCACGTGGATCGCGCCGCATCGATCCTGCGCGGACGCGGCCACACCGGTTGACGAAACATTCACACCTCCGCGTGCCGTGCATCCTACGCTCCAGAGTCCTGCCCGGAGCCGATCAATGCGCCTGCGCCCTGCCCTGCTGACCTGCCTGCTGCTTTTCGCCGCACCGGCACTCGCTGCCGAGCCCGTGCGCGCTGTCAACGAACTGGACATCGATCGCTACGCCGGGCAGTGGCACGAGATCGCACATCTGCCGGTGTCGTTCCAGAAGCAGTGCGTGGGCGAGATCACCGCCAACTACGGGCTGCGCCGCGATGGCCGCATCAGTGTCACCAACGCCTGCCGCAACGGTGATGGCGAGCGGGTTGTCGCCGAAGGCGTGGCTCGGCCCGTTGCGGGACAGCCCGGGCAACTGCAGGTGCGCTTCGTTCCCGACTGGCTGAGCTGGGTGCCACTGGTCTGGGCCGACTACTGGGTGATCGCGCTGGATCCCGACTACCAGTGGGCGATGGTCGGTGAGCCCGGCCACAAGTATCTGTGGATCCTCGCGCGGCTGCCGGAGATGGACCGCGCCCTGTTCGACCAGCTGAAGGCAAAGGCCGAAGCGATGGGCTACGACCTCGCACCGCTGCGCATGATGGCGCCCCTGCGCGACGCGCCCGCCGATTGAGGCGCCGCCCAACCGGGACACGCTACGTCCGCAATCCGGCATCGCGCACGCCTCGCGTACATCTTCACGCGCTACCCTCTGTGGCCGGTCGCCGCAGGCGACCCATTCCACCATACGCCGTAGTATGCTTACTCCACGCACCGCCTTCAGAGGACCTGCGCCCATGCTCCACCGCTTCCGTACCGTCTTGATCGTCCTGTGCACCCTGGCCCTGGTCGCTTGCGGCGATGGCATCGTCAAGCGTGTTTCGGAACCGGCGGCGAGCCTGCAGCAGCTGACCGTGCAGGCCAACGGCGACTGGACCGTCGCCCTGCGTCTGCAGAACTACAGTTCGATGCCGATGAGCTTCGACGACGTCGCGCTGGCCCTGACCATCGGCGACACAGAAGCCGGACCCCTGTCCGCCAAGCCGGGCATCTCCATCGGCGGCGTCTCTGCCGATGTCATCAACGTCAACTTCAAGCCCAGCCCGGCTGCACGCCTGGTGATCGCCGACGCACTGGCCAGCAACCGCACCCTCGCCTACAGCCTGAAGGGCACGGTGTCGGCCACGCCGCAGGAAAAGAAGCAGCGCACCTTCGACATCAACAGCCGCAGCACGCTGAACCAGGCCCCGGGCCTGCCCGGCGTACTGCGCTGATCTCCGCTTTCCGCCGCGACGCATCGCGCCGCTCCCCCTGTTACTGATCAAATCGAGACGCACCGATGAGCAGCTACACCGCCCCGCTTTCCGACCTTCGTTTCGGCCTGCACGATGTGCTGAAGGTCGAGCCGCTGTTCGCCCGCCTGGGCTTCACCGACGCCACCGCCGATGTCGTCGATGCCGTGCTGGAAGAAGCCGGCCGCTTCAGCGCCAGCGTCCTGGCCCCGCTCAACAGCGTGGGCGACGAGATCGGCTGCGTGCTCGACCAGGCCAGCGGCGAAGTAACCACCCCGCCCGGCTTCAAGCAGGCCTACGACCAGTTCGTCGACGGCGGCTGGACCGGCCTGACCGCGTCACCGGAACTGGGCGGCCAGGGCCTGCCGCACACCCTGGGCGTGCCGCTCAACGAAATGATCAACGCCGCCAACCTGGCCTGGGGCAACTTCCCGCTGCTGTCGCACGGCGCCATCGAAGCGTTGAAGCAGCACGGCGAAGCCTGGCAGCACGAGGCCTTCCTGAAGCCGCTGATCGAAGGCCGCTGGACCGGCACCATGTGCCTCACCGAACCGCATTGCGGCACCGACCTGGGCCTGCTCAAGACCAAGGCCGAGCCGAACGCCGATGGCAGCTATTCGATCACCGGCACCAAGATCTTCATCACCGCCGGCGAGCACGACCTGACCGGCAACATCGTGCACCTGGTGCTGGCCAAGCTGCCCGACGCCCCGCCGGGCGCCAAGGGCATCTCGCTGTTCGTCACTCCGAAGTTCAAGGTCGACCGCGACGGCAACGTTGGCGAGCGCAATGCGCTGCGCTGCGGCTCCATCGAACACAAGATGGGCATCAAGGGCTCGGTCACCTGCGTGATGAATTTCGATGGCGCCCAGGGCTACCTGGTCGGCCAGCCGCACAAGGGCCTGCAGGCGATGTTCACCATGATGAACACTGCTCGCCTGGGTGTCGGTCTGCAGGGCATCGGCCTGTCCGAGCGCGCTTACCAGAACGCGCTGAAGTACAGCCGTGAGCGCCTGCAGTCGCGCTCGCTCAGCGGCGCCAAGTTCCCGGACAAGCCGGCCGACCCGATCCTGGTGCATCCGGACGTGCGCCGCATGCTGCTGACCATCAAGTCGCTGGTGGAAGGCAGCCGCCTGCTGGCGCTGCACGCCGCCACCCTGATCGACGTCGCCCACCATGCAGACGATGCCGGCGAACGCGAGCGCGCCGACACCCTGGTGAGCTTCCTGACCCCGATCTCGAAGGCCTGCCAGACCGAATGGGGCATCGAGAACACCTACAACGCCCTGCAGTGTTTCGGTGGCCACGGCTACATCCGCGAACACGGCATGGAACAGCTGGCCCGCGATGCCCGCATCACCACGCTGTATGAAGGCACCACCGGCATCCAGGCGCTGGACCTGATCGGCCGCAAGACCGCGTCCAGCCAGGGCGCTGGCCTGAAGCTGATGCTGGCGGAGATCGAAGCGTTCGCCAAGGCCAATGAAGGCAACGAAAGCCTGGCCGAGTTCATCGGCCCGCTGCGTGCCAAGGCCGCCGAGTGGGGCAAGATGACGATGGACGTTCTGCAGCGTTCGGCCGCCAACCCGGACGAACTGGGCGCAGCCAGCTACGACTACCTGTTCTATTCGGGGTATGTGGTGCTGGCCTACTGGTGGGCCCGCAGCGTTGCCGCCGCCGATGCCAGCGCACACGGCGCAGCATTCGCCCAGGGCAAGCGCGAGACCGCGCGTTTCTACTTCGCCCGCGTGCTGCCGCGCACCCTCGGCCATGCGGCCGCCATCCAGGCGGGTGCCGCACCGCTGATGGCAATGGACGACGAACGCTTCGGCGCCTGAGCCGGGCCGCGCCCGGCACCCGCGACAGCAACAGCAACAGCAACGGCTGGTTTCCTGCGGGATGGCGTGGCGGTGTGGGCTGGCAGGACACGCCGTAAACCCATCCCTGGGGGCTCGATGGCGCCATCCATGGCGCCAACGGTCCTGCCAGCCCACACCGCCCCGCCCCTGACAGTTCCCCGCGGCTGTTGGTAGGTGTCGACCTTGGTCGACACGTAGATCCACGCCACGCGTGGATGGAAACCCCCGAAATCCATCTGGAGAAAAGCCCCCTTTTGTTAAAGGGGGCGCGCCAACGGCGCGGGGAATAGGAGGAATGCGCGGACCTGAATGTTGACGATTTGTGTATCGCCCGCTGGGCGATACACAAATCGTCAACATTCAGGTATAAGCTGTTTTCCCGATGGAGACAGACACTACACGCTTGGGTCTGATCGAAGCCGGAGCTCCGTTTTCTGCTCCGGGCGCCGAAGCATCGCCCAACGCCACGACGCTGCATCGCCCCGGCACGGTCCGGTTGCTCTCACTTGATGGTCACGGGCGGGTCCTGGATTGGATCACCTGGCAGGACGCCGCCTGCCTCTACGCCCGCGATGCGGTCGCCTGGACGCTCGGCGACCCCTGCCTGCACATCCACGGTGGGACCAATCGTCGCAGTGGCATGCAGAGCGGGATGGACCTGCACCCGATCATCGCCGCGCGCGGCCACGCCCGCTCACGCGCGCTGGACCCGACGCCGAACCTGACCAACCCGGCCCTGTTCGCCCGCGATGCCCATCTCTGTCTTTACTGTGGCCAGCAGTTCGGACGCCCTACCCTCACCCGCGACCACGTCATGCCCTTGTCCAAAGGCGGCCTGGATACCTGGGAAAACGTAGTCACCGCCTGCTTCCACTGCAATTCGCGCAAGAGCGACCGCACCCCGCAACAGGCCGGCATGCCACTGCTGGCGGTGCCGTACCGGCCGAGCTGGATCGAGCACCTGATCCTGTCCAACCGCAACATCCTGGCCGACCAGATGGCGTTCCTGAGGGCCCAGCTGCCCAAGCGTTCCAAGCTCTGCACCTGAACTGCCGGGAATGCAACCCTCACCGTCCTGTCACGGACGGCGGCGTTTGCTTGCCCCACCCCCGTTTGAGGGCGAAAATGGGCGTTCAGAACAAGTGCGAACATGATGATCGACTCTGCCCGCTATCCCCGCCTCGCGCGCATCCAGACACCGGATGACCTGCGCACGTTCGACGAATCCGAACTGACGGCGGTTGCCGATGAACTGCGTGCCTACCTGATCGAATCGGTTGGCAAAAGCGGCGGCCATTTCGCCGCTGGCCTGGGCGTGATCGAGCTCACCGTGGCCCTGCACTACCTGTACCAGACCCCGGTCGACCAGCTGGTCTGGGACGTCGGCCACCAGACGTACCCGCACAAGATCCTCACCGGCCGCCGCGACGAGATCCACACCGTCAAGCAGAAGGATGGCGTCGCGCCGTTCCCGAAGCGCGAAGAGAGCGAATACGACACCTTCGGTGTTGGCCACTCCTCGACCTCGATCTCGGCAGCGCTGGGCATGGCCATCGCGCGCCAGACCGAAGGTGACGACCGCAAGGTCGTGGCTGTGATCGGCGACGGCGCGATGACCGCCGGCATGGCGTTCGAAGCGCTGATGCACGCCGGTGGCATGGAGCCGGAACCAAACCTGCTGGTGATCCTCAACGACAACAACATGTCGATCTCCGAGGCAGTGGGTGGGCTGACCAAGATGCTCGGCCGCGCCACCGGCAGCCGCACGCTCAATGCGCTGCGCGAAGGCGGCAAGAAGATCCTCGGCGACAAGAAGAACAACCCCGCCCGTTTCGTGAAGCGCTGGGAAGAACACTGGAAGGGCATGTTCGTGCCGTCCACGATGTTCGAGGAAATGGGCTTCCATTACACCGGCCCGATCGACGGCCATGACCTGCCGGCGCTGCTGTCTGCGCTGAAGACGCTGCGTGCCTCCAAGGGCCCGAAGCTGCTGCATGTGATGACCACCAAGGGCAAGGGCTACGAGCCCGCCGAAGGCGACCAGATCGGTTACCACGCGGTGGGCCCGTTCGATCCGGACAAGGGCCTGGTGGCCAAGACCGGCGCCAAGAAGCCCACCTATACCGACGTGTTTGGCGACTGGCTGTGTGACGCCGCCGCGGCAGAGCCCCGCCTGTATGGCATCACCCCGGCGATGCGCGAAGGCTCGGGCCTGGTGCGCTTCAGCAAGGAGTATCCGCAGCGTTACTTCGACGTGGCCATCGCAGAGCAGCACGCGGTGACCCTGGCTGCAGGCATGGCCACCCAGGGTGGCAAGCCGGTGGTCGCGATCTATTCCACCTTCCTGCAGCGCGCGTACGACCAGCTGGTGCACGACGTGGCCATCCAGGATCTGGATGTGCTGTTCGCGATCGACCGCGCCGGCGTCGTCGGCCCCGATGGCGCAACCCACGCCGGCAACCTCGACCTCAGCTTCCTGCGCTGCGTGCCGAACATGGTGGTGATGGCTCCGTCCAACGAAGCCGAGTGCCGGCAGATGCTCAGCACCGGACTGCAGCACCCCGGCCCGGCTGCAGTGCGCTATCCGCGCGGCAGCGGTACCGGCGTGGATGCCGGCAGCGATCTGTCGACCCTGCCGATCGGCAAGGGCGAGCTGCGCCTGCAGGGCAACCGCGTCGCCCTGCTCGCCTTCGGCAGCACCGTCGCCGCCGCCGAACAGGTCGGTCGCGAACTGGGTTTGAGCGTGGTCAACATGCGTTTCGTCAAGCCACTGGATCGCGAACTGGTGCTGGCCATGGCCAACCAGCACGACGCACTGGTGACGATCGAGGACAACGTGGTGGCGGGCGGCGCCGGTTCGGCCGTGGCCGAACTGCTCAATGCCGAGGACGTGCTGCGCCCGATCCTGCACCTGGGCCTGCCCGATGCCTTCCAGCATCACGCCAGCCGCGAGGACCTGCTGGCCGAGGCCGGCATCGATGCCGCCGGCATCCGTGCGGCCCTGCTCAAGCGCTGGCCGCAACTGGCCGCTGGTAACCCGCCGCTGAGCGCGGCGGGCTGAGAAACCGCGGAGGTATGGGCCACGTCATGCGTGGCTCCCCAGGTTTCTCATCCACGCATGGCGTGGATCTACCAGGGTGCTGGTGACGCAAAAGTAGATCCACGCCATGCGTGGATGCCGCAGACCCTGCCGGCGAACGGCGCTCTCAGCCGTAGCTGATCGCTTCGACAAAAGCACCGCTGGACTCCACCCGCACCGAGGCGCGCTGGCCGGTATCGGTGAAATGCAGGCGGGCCAGGGTTTCGGCGAAATCGAAGGCACGGACGCCATCGCGGAACTCGATCGGTTCCGGCTTGTCCGGGTGCAGCACGCGCCATTGGCGCTGCTCACATTGCAGTCGGATCAACATGCGTTGCTCACTCCTTGAACAGCGTATCGACGACGAGAGAATGACCGCACCAGGCGCGACAGGGATGGCCAGTGCGAACCTGGACGCGCAAGGCGTCCCGGGAGTCGACAATACGAGGAAAGAAGTGTGATCGCTATCAGATTTCTCTGATCTTGAGCCGATTGCGTCGGCCGCTCAATTCACCTGGAACTGGGCCCTGCAGCCGTTGCTGACCCAGATACCACGGCGGTCCCAGCCCCAGCTCTGGCCTTCGATGCAGGCACTGCGCGATTCCTGCCGGACCAGACGCACGCCGCGACGAACCTGTGCGTCGCAGTACTGCTGGCGCCGGTCATTGGAATGGCAGGCAATCACCTGGCCGCCACCACCCCACTGGCTTCCGCCCCAGCCGTTGCCACCACCGCCGCCCCAACCACCGCCGCCACCGCCCGGTCGCCGGTATTCACCGACGAATTCGGCACGGCAGCCTTGGGTAACCCAGACACCGTAACGGGACTGGCCCCAGGTCTCACCTTCCACACAGGGGGAGCCGGACAACTGGCGGATCATGCGCGCGCGCCCTTCCAGCCGGCACTCGTTGCTGCGGTTCTTGATCGATTCGCAGCGCACGATGCCATTGCCACCACGATCATCGTAGCGATCGTCGTAGCCATAGTTCTGCGCCTGCACGCCGCCAGCGGCAGCCATCATCGGCAACAGGGTGCACGCCACGGTGCGCCAAGTGAGTCCCTTGCCCATCCCTCGTCTCCAGGTGAATACGGTGGAGGCAAGCATCGGGGATTCCGGGCGTGGCGCACAGAGGGAGCTGCGACGGCGGTTTTTCCCCCATTCAACCAACCCAACCGCAACTGACTGCGGCTGCGGCGGCTCAGCGGCCGAAGTGCAGCGCGTCGACCGCGGTGCCCAGTGCTTCCACGCGCACGGTGCTGTGCTGGCCGGTACGGCAGTGATGTTCGCTGGCCCGCGAGGCAGCGGCGTCGAAGGCTGCCGCACCAGTGCTGAACTCTTCGGTCGCCCGTGTCTGCGGATCCAGGATGGACCAGCGCTGGGCGGTGCATTGGACAGTGATGACCATGGTGAGCTCCTGCGTTTCTGGGAAGTCCGGGACCGGCGCAAGGCCGATCTCCGATGCCCGACCAGCCTAGCCAGCGCCCCGGGGAAGACCTATCGGATTTATCCGAAAACTCCCTACCGGCACCTCAGAAAGCGCCGCCCATCACATCCCTGAGGCCATTTAGGAAATCCATTCCGTGACCCTTGTCACGAAGTCAGCCGCGCTTCACACTATCGTCATCAACAGGGGCCCCTTCCACATGCGCACCTCGCTTCCACTGCAGCGTTCGACGCTGCTGAAGTTCTATTTCGCCGCCAGCTACGTGGTACTGATCGAGGAACTGGTCCGCGCATCGCTGAGTTGAAGATTGGCCAGCGATGCTTGCCGCTGCTGCGGGGACCGAACAAACTGTCGGTTTACGGCACGGAGCCGCCCCCATGAAAGTCCTGTTCCTGATCCCGCTGCTGGCCCTGGCCGCGTGTGCCAGCCCGGAAAAACCGGTCACTCATGACACCGCCACGCCCGTGGTTGGTGGTGACCGCGATGCACACGGATGCATCGGTTCGGCCGGCTATCAGTGGTGCGAGCACAGCCAGCGCTGCGAGCGCCCATGGGAACTGGCGCAAGCGCAGGGCCTGGCCAACACTGCCGAAGCCATCGACGCCTACTGCGCCACTCCGGCAACGCCGGCGCGCAGGTAACGGGTGCTGCCGATGACCGACCTGGCCCCACTGCCCGCGCTGACACCTGGCCGCTACCGTCACTTCAAAGGTGGCGAGTACGAGGTGATCGACATCGTCCGCAGCAGTGAAACGCTGCAGCCGATGGTGCTCTATCGCGCCCTGTACGGCGAAGGCGGACTGTGGGTGCGTCCCTATCCGATGTTCATTGAACAGGTGCCCGGCGAGCACGGTCCGCAGGCACGCTTCGCCCGTATCAGCGACTGAACGGCGCGACTCACGCCGCGCGCACGGCATCGTCGCGCATGCTGAAGCCTCCCTGCGAGACGGAGCCCGCATGCGCCGCACCCTGTTGATCGTCCTGTCGCTGGCCAGCACCCCGGTGCTGGCCGCAGAACCTCCCAGCTTCGACCGTCCCGGCATCGGCTTCGGCACTGACACGGTGCCGCGTGGCGGCCTTGCCGTCGAAGTGGGCCTGCCCAGCTATCAACGTGATCGTGATCGCGACGGCCTGCGTACGACCTCGCTGTCGAGCGACCTGTTGCTGCGCACCGGGTTGGCGCCGGGCTGGGAACTGCAGTTGGCGTCCACACCGTGGCAGCGCCAGCGCGAACGTGGCCCTGACATGCCACGCACGCAGCAGCGCGGCGCCGGCGACAGCACGGTCGGAGTGAAATGGGCCGGTCCCGGCAGTACCGAGCGCACGGCCTGGGCGCTGCTGGCCAGCGGTGTGATCGCACGTGGCGATGCCGCCTTCAGCGATGGCCGCCAGTACGCGCTGGCCGCCAGCGTCGAACACACCTTCAACGAGCGCTGGAGCGGTGCGCTGTATGGCAGCCATCAGCGCGGCGCAGGCCAGCGCAGCACGACCTGGTCGCCAAGCCTCGCGCTGAGCGTGACCGAGCGGCTGGGCACCTATCTCGAAGCCGGCTTTACCCACGCCAGGCAGCAACCCGACCAGGCCATCGCCGGCGCAGGCCTGACCTGGATGCTGCGGCCGAACGTGCAGCTGGACGCCTCTTTCGATCTCGGCCTCAATCGCAACAGCCCCGACCTGCAGCTCGGCACCGGCATCGCGTTCTATCTGCAGTGACCTGCTGAACTGATCGTGCGCGTCGGGCGAGTCGCCCCCGCGCTACAATCATACCGTCCAGTCGGTTTCGTCTCCCATGCCAGAATCCCCTCCCCGCTCCCGCCGCAAGGCGCCCGACAGCGTGCGCCAGGCGCTGCTGCAGGCGACCGCCCACACCATCGGCCAGAATGGACTGGCGGCCCTCACCGTGCAGGATGTCGCCGACGCGGCCGGTGTCAGCAAGGGCGCGCTGTTCCATCATTTCGGCAGCAAGCAGGACCTGATCGAGGCGACGCTGACTTCGCTCATCGCCGACTTCGAGGACAGAGTGCGCGAGGTGCTGCGGCAGTCCCCGCCGCGCCATGGCGGCTTCAGCCGTGCCTATGTGCAGGTCAATTTCGAACATCTGCTGCAGCAGGAGCAGATCAACGACATCGGGCTCACCATGGGCAACATGCTGGAGCCGGCGCTGCTGGTGTACTGGCGAACGTGGCTGCGCGGCATGCTGGCCGAGTTTCCGGATGAAGCCTGCGATCCGCGGCTGTATGCCGCGCGTTGCGTTGCCGATGGCTACTGGGCTACCGCCTATGGGCGGCCCTTGGACGAAACCGAACGCCAGAATGCCCAGGCCATGGCCCTGGAGGCACTGAAGCTGTGCGAACCGGCATGAGCGGGAGACTGCGATGAACCCCTATTTCTACCTGGCCGGCGCGATCGTGCTGGAAGTGATCGCCACCTCCCTGCTCAAGGCATCGGAAGGCATGACCCGCCTCGGCCCCACGCTGGGCGCGCTCGCCGGTTACGGTGTGTGCTTCTACCTGCTGTCGCTGACGATGAAGTCGATCCCCACCGGCATTGCCTATGCCATCTGGTCCGGCGTCGGCATCGTGCTGATCTCGCTGATCGGCCTGCTGGTGTTCAAGCAGCGCCTGGATGCACCGGCGCTGATCGGCATCGGCCTGATCTGTGCCGGCGTACTGGTCATCAACCTGTTCTCGCACAGCAGCGCGCATTGAGCGCGCCGCTGTACGAACTGCCGGGCTAGGCGACCTTCTTCGCGACGGTCATGCCGAGCACGAACAGTACAACCGCAATGATGATGCCGGCCCAGAACAGGAACTTGGCGATCCCCACCGCGGCGCCGGCAATACCGCCGAAACCCAGCGCACCGGCGATCAGGCCGATGATGGCGAAAATGATGGCCCACTTGATCATGTCGATCCTCTCCCTGACGGGAATACTGAAGGTGCGATCAGGTTAGGCAGGCCGCGATGCCACACGCGTGAACAGGTCGCAGGCGCGGCGTGAAACGATCCGGTTCAGCGCGGCCGGAAGCGCAGCAGCGCCACTGCGAAGGCGAGAAACACGCTGCCAACCAGGCGTTCGAACCAGCGTTGCGCAAAGGGCTTTGCCAGCCAACGGCGCAGCCCATGTCCACCCGCCGCGTACATCACGTACCAGAACAGTTCGCAGGTAGCGAAGGTGGCCACCAGCACCGTGTACTGCACGGCCTGGCCACGCGCGGGGTCGACGAACTGCGGCAGGAACGCGGCGGCGAACAGCAGCAGCTTGGGATTGCTCAGCCCCACCAGCAGACCACCACGGAACACTGCCCAGGCACCATGCACCGGCGCCAGCGCTGCATCGACGTCTGTCGCCACCGGCGCCTGCCGACAGCTGTCCCGCCAGGCCTTGATGCCCAACCAGGCCAGGTAAGCCACACCCAGATAGCGCAGCACATCGAACAGCATCGGCGACGAGCGCAGCACCGCGCTCAGGCCGGCCGCGGACGCCGCAAGCACCAGCAGCATCGCCAGCAGGCAACCGGCCATGGCGGGCACGCTGCGACGGAAGCCCAGGCCGACACTGCGCCCCAGGATGTGCAGCATGTTCGGACCCGGCGTGCCGCACAGCACGAACACTGTCGCCAGGAACCACCACCAGGTATGCAGGGCCATCACTTCGTCCACCGGAATAATCCCTGCAAGGATAGTGCGCAGCGGCTGTCACCACCATGCACAGTCCAGGGTCGATTCGACGGTTACAGCTGCTGCGACTCAGCCGCTGGCAACGCGCGACGCACGCAGTTCGGCCATCGCGATGCGCAGCACCCGCAGCGCCGAGCGCAGGAACACGACCAGCAGTGCGACCGCGACCAGCAGGTCCGGCCAACCGGCACCGAACAGCGCGACCAACGCCGCCGCCAGCACCACCGAAATGCCCTCGAAGATATCGTTGCGCGCGCATTCCCAGGCCGATGCCAGGTTCACGTCGTCATTGCGATACGGCGTCAGCAGCCACAGGCAGAAGCCATTCGCGGCAAGATTCAGCAGCGCGGCGAGGCCCATGCTTTCGAACAGGGGAACCTGCGGATGCGCCAGCCGCCATCCGATCTGTACCGCCACTGCCACCGCCGCCGCCAGGATCAGCGCGCCCTTGAACAACGCAACCCGCGCCTTGGCCGCCACGCCGGCACCCACCACCAGCAGGCTCAGCAGGTAGGTAGCGGCGTCGCCCAGGTTGTCCAGCGCACCGGAGAGCAACGCGGACGAGTGGCTGTACCACGACGCGCCGACCATCATCAGAAACGTCGCCAGGTTGATCAGCAGCACGATCCACAGCACCCGCCGGTGGCGCGCCTGCATGGCCGCCACATCCAGCGTCTTGCCGCAGCCACAGCATTCGCCCATCGCCCTGCCCTCTGCCTGTCGTGGCCCATTATCACGCCGATCAGCCGTGTCGGCAGCTGCTGCGGCGGGCCCATCTGCGATTGCGCGCCCCGGCCGCGCCGGCACGCGGTGTCCCGGCCTGCGATGTGCTGCAATGGCACTCCCCGGCACGGAGAGACCCATGAAGACGCTTGGCCTGATCGGTGGCATGAGCTGGGAAAGTTCGGCGCAGTACTACCGCCTCATCAACGAAGAGGTACGCGCGCGGTTGGGCGGTGCGCACTCGGCGCAGTTGCTGATGTGGTCGCTGGATTTCGCCCGCATCAAACAGCTGCAGCATGACGGTGACTGGGATGCGCTGGGCAACGAGATGGTCGATGCGGCCCAGCGGCTGCAGGCCGGTGGCGCCGAACTGCTGCTGATCTGCACCAACACCATGCACAAGCTTGTTGGTGAGATCGAGGCGGCCTGCCCGCTGCCCCTGCTGCATATCGCCGACCCGACCGCCACCGCGATCGTGCAGGCCGGTCTGCAGCGTGTCGGCCTGCTCGGCACGGCCTTCACCATGGAAGAGAACTTCTACCGTGGCCGGCTGAGCGAGCGCTTCGGCCTGGACGTACTGGTTCCGGAGGCCGACGACCGCCGCGATGTGCATGCGATCATCTACCAGGAGTTGATCGCCGGCGTGGTCAACGAGCGATCACGGCGGGTGTACGTCGAGGTGATCGAACGCCTGGTTGCCCGCGGTGCCGAAGCGATCATCCTGGGCTGTACCGAGATCATGCTGCTGGTGCGTGCCGAAGACAGCCCGGTGCCGCTGTTCGACACCACGACCCTGCATGCGCGCGCGGCGGTAGACGCGGCGTTGGCATGACGCACATCGCCGTACACCCGGTCACGCAGTCGGTTCGGGCTGCACTTCCAGCGAAGTGACCAGCCATTCCACCACCGGTGGCGAATCGCACAGGAAGAACACGGCGTCGCCGCTGCGGGCTTCGGTCAGCATCCGGTAGACGCTGATCGCCACGCCCGATTGGTTGGCGATGAAAATCTCACTGCTGCGCGGCCCGTCGGCCTGGCGGGAAACCAGCCGCAAGGCACGCCGGGCCGCGACCGTATCTTCCGGCTCGGCTTCGCGGGTCAACTCCAGGCCACGCAGGCCCCAGGCAACAAAAACACGCTTGCCCTTGAACGTCGTGTCCAGGACCTGCACTTCGACCGCGCCTGTGCCGGCCGACCGATGAATGACGATACTGCTGATCAACGCAACCCCCTGTGGTCGTCGTGGTCCGCACATCCTTGTCCGCACCCGCACCCGCGCCAGCAGCCACGGGCGAGGCCCGAAGGTCGCGTTCGAAAGCGCTGGAACGTGTAAAAAACTGTAAACCGATGCAATCGGATGTGCCGGGGATGATACGGGATGTAACGCCCTGCATGCGCCGCCGGACACTTATAAATCCGTCCTGAGCCGGCGCAGGGCCCGGTCGTCGCAGAGCGCCGCACGTGCGCCATTCTTGCGTCCCACTCCCAACCCGAGGTTTTTCAATGAGTCCTCGCCTGTTACTGCCCCTGGGCGGTTCTGCGCTTGCCCTGCTGCTGGCCGCCACCACGGTCTCGGCCCAGGATTACGACATCGAGTCGTCACCGCGCACCACCTGCGAATCGCACTTCAACAAGACCCAGCAGTGTCCGTTCGAGGGACGCGCGCGCCTGGCGCGGCAGCTGTCGGTGACGCGGTGCGTGGAAGATGACAACTGGGGACAGCGCCGCGGCATGCTGTGGGTCACCGACGGCTGTCGTGCCGAATTCGTCGCCGAAGAGCGTGGGCGAGGCCGTTGGCCCGGACGTGACCGTGATCGCGATGGCGAGCGCCTGGTCTGCGAATCCTATGAAAACAAGGAGAAACAGTGCCGCATCCGCGTCCGTCATGACGTGCGGCTGGTCAAGCAGAAGTCGGTCACCACCTGCACCGAGGACCGCAACTGGGGCTGGGACCGACGCGGCGTATGGGTCAGCGACGGCTGCCGCGCCGAATTCCGCGTCTACTGAGTGCGATGGCGGCGCGCCCATCCTCGCTAGAATGAGGCTCCCACAGCAGGAAACACCGCATGGAACGCTGGTATCTGGCAACGATGATGTCCTTGCTGCTGCGCAGCCGTCCGCGATGACCCGGCAGGCTCCAGCACTTCAGATACGTGCGGCCGCATGCACGGATCTTCCGGCACTGATCGCCCTCGACAGCGTTGCGGCGCATGACCCACGACGTGCGGTGCAGATCGGCCAGTGGCTGGCGGACGGCCACATGCACGTTGCCGAGCTCGATGGCACGCTGGCCGGCTACCGGGTCCAGCATCGGCACTTCTTCGGTGAAGCCTTCATCGAGATGTTGATGGTGGCCGCGCCGCTGCGCGGATACGGCATCGGCAGCGCGTTGCTGCTGCATGCCACCTCGTGCAGCGCTGGCACCCGACTTTTCAGCTCGACCAACCAGTCCAATACCAGCATGCAGCGGCTGCTGGCAGCCGCTGGCTTCGTAAGGTGCGGGATCGTGCACGGCCTCGACGAAGGCGACCCGGAGCTGATCTACCGCTTCGCCACTGACGATGTGAGGTAAGCGGCGACCTTCGCTTCCAGCAGCGCCATCAACGCCGGGTCCATGCAGCGATAGTCGTCGGGGATATCCAGGCAGTGCAGCGGCGTGTGTTCAAGCAGGCGCGCGAAATTCGCCTGCAGCCGATGCTGGTGCTTGGGCTCCATCACGAAGATGACATCGGCCCAGCGGATATCCGCTGGGCTGATGGGCCGGCGCGCGTGCGGGCTGGTGCCGGCAGAGCGCGCACTGATACCGGGCCGGCGCTGCCACATCGCTTCGGCGGTGGGGCTGCGCAGCTGGTTGCGGCTGCAGACAAACAACAGGTTCAACATTCCTGATCCAGCAGTTGCCGCGGGCTGAGGACCGGATAGGTGAAACCCAGCTGGCGCGCCCGCAGCAGCTTGTCGCCGCGCGTATACATCAGCTTCCAGTTCTTTTCCGGCTTGAAGATCGGCACGGGTGCCGTGTGGTCGCCGCCGTGATGGCGCGACCGCGAGCGCCTCCAGGCGCGGTTCCTTTGCGTTTCCATGATCGTATTCTCGTGGGTACCGGGTTCAGCAGCCGCGGTAGTACGAGTGCGCGCAGGATACAACGCCGCAACAAAAAAGCCCACGCATCGCTGCGCAGGCTTGTCTGTTTCATCACAGTGGTCGGGACGGCCGGATTCGAACCGACGACCCTCTGCCCCCCAGGCAGATGCGCTACCAGGCTGCGCTACGCCCCGACTGATGCTGCGATGTACCCGCCAGTGCGGCGGGCCGTGAAGTATAGCGGATTACGGCGGAAATGGGTCAGCGACGCAGCAGTTGCAGCACTTCTTCCAGTTCCATCCGCACCTGCTTGATGATCTGGTTGCTCAAGGCCGATTCCTCGCGCGCATCCGGACCATCCAGGCGCAGGCGCGCGCCACCGATGGTGTAGCCCTGTTCGTACAACAGGCTGCGGATCTGCCGCACCATCAGCACGTCGTGGCGCTGGTAGTAACGACGGTTGCCACGGCGCTTGGCCGGCTCGAGACTGGGGAACTCGGTTTCCCAGTAACGCAGCACGTGCGGCTTGACGTCGCACAGTTCGCTGACTTCACCGATGGTGAAGTAGCGCTTGGCCGGAATCGGCGGAAGTTCGCGGTTACTGCCCGGATCCAGCATAAGCTTCCACCCTCTCCTTGAGCTTCTGGCCCGGACGGAAGGTAACCACCGTACGGGCGGAAATCGGAATTTCCTCGCCGGTTTTGGGGTTGCGACCCGGGCGCTGGTTCTTGCGCCGCAGGTCGAAATTGCCAAAGCCCGACAGCTTCACCTGACGTCCCTGTTCCAATGCTTCACGCAGCACATCGAAGAACGCGTCGACGAATTCCTTGGCTTCCCGCTTGTTCAGACCGACTTCGTCGAACAGCTTTTCCGCCATCTCCGCCTTGGTCAATGCCATTGCCTGCTACCCCCGAGTGCTGCCCGCTCAGCCGCGGATCCGGGCGTGGTGTTCACGCTCGATGGCAGTGACCGCCTCGGCCACTACCGCTTCCACGTCGCGGTCCGTCAGAGTGCGCGACTTGTCCTGCAAAATCAAGCCCATAGCGAGACTCTTGAATCCCGGCTCGACGCCCTGGCCGACATAGCGGTCGAACAGGTTCAGCTCGCGCAGCAGCGGGCCGGCCGCCTGGCGGATGGTCGCGGCAAGGTCACTCCAGGCCACCTGTTCAGGCACCAGGAAGGCCAGGTCGCGGCGCACCGCCGGGTAGCGCGACAGTTCACCGGCGCGCGGCAGCGCACGGGCGGACAGCGCTTCCAGATCCAGCTCGAAGGCGTACACGTCCACGTCGATGTCCATCGCCTTGGCCAGGCGCGGGTGGATCTGACCGATCCAGCCGATCGCCACGCCGTCGCGGAAGACCTCGGCCGAACGCACCGGATGGCCGTAGGCACGGCTGGACGGGCGGAACTCCAGCACCGCGCCACTGGCAGCGGCCAGCGATTCCAGGTCGCCCTTCAGGTCATGGAAATCGACCTTGCGGGTCGGCAGGCCCCACTGCACCGCCTGCGCTTCACCGCAGACCGCAGCGGCCACACGCGGGGTTTCCAGCGGCGCCGGCCGGCTTTCGCCGAGCGACGCGTCCCCGCCCTGCTGGGCGAACACACGACCAAGCTCGAACAGGCGCACGCGGCCCAGCTGGCGCGCAGCATTGCGACCGAGGGTGGCGACCAGGCCCGGCAGCAGCGACGGGCGCATCACCGCCAGTTCGGCCGACAGCGGATTGGCCAGCGGCACCAGAGCATCGCGCAGCTGCCAGTGGCTCAGCAGGCCGTCGTCGACGAAGGCGAAATTGACGGTTTCCTGCAGATCGCGGGCGATCAGCTGGCGGCGCACGCTCAACGCGTCCAGCTGGGTTTCGCTCGGCATCGCCACGCGCGAGGCCCCGCCCGGCAGCGTGGTTGGAATCTGCTCGTAACCGTGGATGCGGGCCAGTTCCTCGATCAGGTCTTCTTCAATGGCGATGTCGAAGCGGCGGCTCGGCGCAGTGACCTGCCAGCCTTCGCCAGCGACCACCACCTGCATGCCCAGCGCGCGCAGGATGCGCTCGACCTCGGCGTCGTCGATGGTGATGCCCAGCACGCGGGTGATGCGCGCGCGGCGCAGCAGGATCGTGGCCGGCTGCGGCAGGTCGGCCGCATGTACCGCCTCGGTCACCGGCGCCGGCGTACCGCCGGCCAGGTCCAGCACCAGGCGGGTCGCGTATTCGATGGCGGTACGCGGCAGCGCCGGGTCGACGCCACGCTCGAAGCGGTGGCCGGCATCGGTGTGCAGGCCGAGCTTGCGGCCACGGCCCATGATCGCGGCCGGCGCGAAGTGCGCCGCTTCCAGGAACACGGCGGTGGTGGCGTCGGTGACGCGGGTGTCGAAGCCGCCCATCAGGCCGGCCAGGCCGACCGCACGGTCAGCATCGGTAACCACCAGGAAGCTGTCGTCCAGCGCAGCATCACGGCCATCCAGCAGCTTCAGGCTTTCACCGGCGCGCGAACGACGCACACCGATCGTGCCCTGCAGGGTGCCCAGATCGTAGGCGTGCATCGGCTGGCCCAGCTCGAGCATCACGTACTGGGTGATGTCGACCAGCAGCGACACCGGGCGCACACCACTGCGGCGCAGGCGCTCGGCCATCCACAACGGGGTCTTCGCCGCGGCGTTGACACCTTCGATGACACGACCGAGATAGCGCGGCGCTTCAGCACCGGCATCAAGCTGGATCGCCAGCTCGCGACTGCCCTGGGCAGCAATCGGCTCTGCGATGAAATCCAGTACTTCGCTGCGCGTCGCTGCTGCAACGTCATAGGCGATGCCGCGGATGCTGAAGCAGTCGGCGCGGTTCGGGGTCAGCTTGATCTCGATGCTGGCGTCCGGCAGGCCGAGGTACTCCACCAGGGTCTGGCCGACCGGCGCATCGTCCGGCAGTTCCAGCAGACCGGAGGCATCGTTGTCCAGGCCCAGCTCCTTGGCCGAGCACAGCATGCCGTTGGATTCGACGCCGCGCAGCTTGGCCGGCCTGATCTTCAATTCACCGATCTGCGCACCGACCATCGCCAGCGGCGCGACCAGGCCCGGGCGCGCATTCGGCGCACCACAGACGATCTGCAGCAGCTCAGCCTGGCCCGCATCAACCTTGCATACCTGCAGGCGGTCGGCTTCGGGATGGCGCTCGGCTTCGACGATGCGCGCGACGACCACATGCTGCAGGCCATCGCCAAGCGCGGTCACCTCTTCCACTTCCAGGCCGATGGCGGTCAGCACCGCGCTCAGCTCATCGCGCGAGGCAGTGGTCGGGACGTGGCTGCGCAGCCAGTTTTCGGAGAATTTCATGGTGTCACCCTGGTGGGCCCGGCGCATGCGCCTGGGCCTGCGTTGTTGAGTCCGCCGGGCACGGCCCGGCGCTACCTAATGCGTTACGCGAACTGCTTCAGGAACCGCACGTCGTTCTCGAAGAACGCGCGCAGGTCGTTGACGCCGTAGCGCAGCATCGCAAAGCGTTCCACGCCCATGCCGAAGGCGAAGCCGGTGTAGCGTTCCGGATCGATGCCGACGTTGCGCAGCACGTTGGGGTGGACCATGCCGCAGCCGAGCACTTCCAGCCAGCGGGTGCTGCCGTCGGGCTGCTGCCAGGCGATGTCCACTTCCGCGCCGGGTTCGACGAACGGGAAGTAACTGGGGCGGAAACGCATCTCGAAATCACGCTCGAAGAACGCGCGCACGAACTCGGACAACGTGCCCTTCAGATCGGCGAAGGTCGAGTGCTCGTCGACCAGCAGGCCTTCGACCTGGTGGAACATCGGCGAATGGGTCTGGTCGCTGTCGCTGCGATAGACCTTGCCGGCGGCGATCATGCGCAGCGGCGGCTGGTGCTCGCCCATGTAGCGCACCTGCACACCGGAGGTATGCGTGCGCAGCAAGCGACCGTCACCGAAGTAGAAGGTGTCATGCATGGCGCGCGCCGGATGGTGCGGCGGGAAGTTCAGCGCCTCGAAGTTGTGCCAGTCGTCCTCGATCTCCGGCCCTTCGGACAACTCATAGCCCAGCCGGCCGAAGATGCCGGTGATGCGCTCGAGGGTGCGGGTGATCGGGTGCAGGCCAGCGCGTTCGCCGCTGCGGCCGGGCAGCGTGATGTCGATCGCCTCGGTGGCCAAGCGCGCATCGAGTGCGGCATCTTCCAGCACCGCCTTGCGCTCGCCCAGCGCGCTGCTCAGCGCATCGCGGGCCTGGTTGATGGCTTCACCGGCGGCCTTGCGCTCGTCGGCCGGCAGCGCACCGAGCTGCTTGAGCTGCGAGGTGATGCTGCCGCTCTTGCCAAGCAGGGCCACGCGTAGCTGCTCCAGCGCGTCAGGGCTCTGCGCGGCGGCCACGTCGGCCAGCGCCTGGGAAGTGAGGGATTGAATGTCGCTCATGGGTAGCCGGAACTCCAGTCGGTCTGCCATCGCGATGCGCGAAGGGCCGCGCCGTCGCCACCGCTTGCCGGTCGCCCGCCATCTGCACAGCTGCGCCCGGCACAAAAAAGAATGGGGAAGGACTTGCGCCCTTCCCCATGCATTGCCTCTACCTGACACCGTTCTCCGTGAACGGCAACGGCATCGGGAAGGACTTATGCCGCCAGTGCGCCCTTGGCCTTTTCGGCCAGTGCAGCAAAGCCAGCTGCGTCGTGCACGGCGATGTCAGCCAGAACCTTGCGGTCCAGGGTGATGCCAGCCTTCAGCAGGCCGTTCATGAAACGGCTGTAGCTCAGGCCGTTGATGCGGGCAGCCGCGTTGATGCGGGTGATCCACAGCGAACGGAAGTTGCGCTTCTTCTGCTTACGGCCGATGTAGGCGTACTGCTGTGCCTTGATGACCGCCTGCTTGGCGACGCGGAAGACCTTGCGACGGGCATTGTAGTAGCCCTTCGCCAGATCAAGGATTTTCTTGTGGCGGCGACGCGCCTGTACGCCACGCTTAACTCGTGCCATTTTTCAGTTCCTCAGAGGTAAGGGAGCATGCGGTCCAGACGGCCTGCGTCTTCTGCGCGGACGTGATTCGTCTGACGCAGGTTACGCTTACGCTTGGTCGCTTTCTTCGTGAGGATGTGGCTACGGTTGGCGTGGCCGCACTTGTACTTGCCCGAGGCGGTCTTGCGGAAACGCTTGGCCGCCGCCCGGTTGGTCTTGATCTTGGGCATTGCAATGTCCTTGATGGGATATGACCCTGGTTTCTGACTGATCTGGCGGCGGCCTGGGCCGCTCTTTCCGTCCTGCCATGATCGGCGTACGACCCGTCCTGGGTGGGTCGAGCCGGGCATGATACAGGCAAAACCGCCCTGTAACCAGCCCCCATACAGCTTTTCATCCGTAACCCGGCTGTGCCGGACCCGGAAAAGCAAAAGGACGCCAGCGGCGCCCCTTCACCTTCATCCATTCAGCCGCCAGGCGCCCCGCGAGGCAGCCCGTCAGGCCTCAGGTCTTCTTCTTCGGCGCGATCATCATCACCATCTGACGCCCTTCCAGGCGCGGACGGGATTCGATGACGATGTCCTCGCCCAGATCACCCTCGATCCGGCTGGCCATCTCGCGACCCAGTTCCTGGTGGCTCATTTCACGGCCACGGAAACGGATGTTGACCTTGATCTTGTCGCCTTCTTCAAGGAAACCGCGCATCTTGCGCAGCTTGATCTGGTAGTCGCCCTCGTCCGTAACCGGACGGAACTTCACTTCCTTGATCTCGACCTGCTTGGTCTTCTTCTTGGCCTCGCTGGCCTTCTTCTGGGCTTCGAACTTGAACTTGCCGAAGTCCATGATCTTGCACACCGGCGGGTCGGCCTGCGGCTGGATCTCGACCAGGTCCAGGCCTTCATCTTCGGCCATGGACAACGCTTCGTCTCGCGTCAACACGCCGATCATTTCTCCGTCACTGCCGATCACGCGGACGCGCGGCACACGGATTTCCTGATTCTTGCGGTTCTGTTTGTTGTCAGGGGTACTGATATTGCGATCTCCCAAGGGTGTCGAACCCGGCCCGGGCGCCAATGCGCACGGGCCGGACCTTTGTTTACGCGCCCTCGGCCTGGAGCCGCTCGGTGAAAGCCTGGAGGCTCATGCTGCCGAGATCTTCGCCAGAACGCGTACGCACCGCCACAGCGCCGTTTTCCTTCTCGCGGTCACCAATGACCAGCAGGTACGGCACGCGCTGCAGCGTGTGCTCGCGAATCTTATAGCCGATCTTCTCGTTACGCAAATCGGCGCTGACGCGGAAGCCTTGATCCGCAAGGCTTTTGGTCACGGCAGAGACGTATTCAGCCTGCGCATCGGTGATATTGGCCACCACCACCTGGGTCGGCGCCAGCCAGGCCGGGAACTGGCCGGCATGGTGCTCGATCAGGATGCCCAGGAAACGCTCCATCGAGCCGACGATGGCTCGGTGCAGCATCACCGGATGCTTCTTCTGGCTGTTTTCGTCCACGTATTCAGCGCCCAGACGGCCAGGCATCATGAAATCGACCTGCATGGTGCCCAGCTGCCAGGTGCGGCCGATGGCGTCCTTCAGGTGGTACTCGATCTTCGGACCATAGAAGGCGCCCTCGCCCGGCAGTTCCTGCCATTCCACCCCGCAGCTGGACAGTGCCGAGCGCAGCGCGCCCTCCGCCTTGTCCCAGGTGGCGTCATCGCCCAGGCGCGATTCGGGGCGCAGCGCGATCTTGACCTGGATCTCCTCGAAGCCGAAGTGCTGGTACACCGCCAGCGCCTGCTGGTGGAACGCGGTCACTTCCGCCTCGACCTGGTCTTCGGTGCAGAACACGTGACCGTCGTCCTGGGTGAAGCCACGCACGCGCAGGATGCCGTGCAGCGCGCCGGAGGGCTCGTTGCGGTGGCAGGCGCCAAACTCACCATAGCGGATCGGCAGATCGCGGTAGCTGTGCAGCCCCTGGTTGAACACCTGCACGTGGCCCGGGCAGTTCATCGGCTTCAGCGCGTAGGTACGCTTCTCCGACTCGGTGAAGAACATCGCGTCCTGGTAGTTGTCCCAGTGGCCCGACTTCTGCCACAGCGACACGTCCAGGATCTGCGGGCAGCGCACTTCACCGTAGCCGGTGCTGCGGTACACCTTGCGCATGTACTGCTCGACCACCTGCCACAGCGCCCAGCCCTTCGGGTGCCAGAACACCAGGCCCGGCGCCTCTTCCTGCAGGTGGAACAGGTCCTGCTGCTTGCCGATGCGACGGTGGTCGCGCATCTCCGCTTCTTCGATGCGCTTGATGTACGCGTCAAGCTGCTTCTTGTCGGCCCAGGCGGTGCCGTAGACGCGCTGCAGCTGCTCGTTCTGCGCGTCGCCGCGCCAGTAGGCACCGGAAATGCGGGTCAGCTTGAAGGCCTTCAGGAAGCGCGTGTTCGGCACGTGGGGGCCACGGCACATGTCCACGTATTCCTGGTGGTAGTACATGCCCATCGCCTGGATGTCAGGCGACATGTCCTCGATCAGGCGCAGCTTGTAGTCCTCGCCACGGGCCTTGAAGATCTCGATGACTTCCGCGCGCGGCGTCACTTTCTTGATGACGTCGTAGTCCTGTGCGATCAGCTCGCCCATGCGCTTTTCGATCGCCGCCATGTCTTCGGGCGTGAACGGACGCTCGGAGTAGATGTCGTAGTAGAAGCCTTCGGCGATCACCGGACCGATGACCATCTTCACGTCCGGGTACAGCTGCTTGACCGCATGGCCGACCAGATGGGCGCTGGAGTGGCGGATGATTTCCACGCCCTCCTCGTCCTTGGCCGTGATGATGCGCAGGGAGGCATCGTGGTCGATGACGTCACTGGCATCGACCAGCACGCCATCCACCGAACCGGCGATGGTGGCCTTGGCCAGGCCGGCACCGATCGACTGGGCGACGTCCATGACGCTGACGGGATGTTCGAATTCGCGGCGGCTGCCGTCGGGAAGGGTAATCGTGATCATTGCAATGGCTTCATGCGGGGCCCGTCGTGGCGGGCTGGAAAGCGCTCCCGGGGCAACGCCCGGGCAATAAAAAAGCGCCGCGAGGGCGCCTGGAATACAGGGCCTTCGGGGCAGGTCAACAGTGGGCGGTGGTAGTGCTCATGTCGCACGCTCGGCCGGCGCTGGGCGCGGGCCACCTTGTTCCAGGATGGGGTTGCCGATGATCTTAAACCAGTGGCCGACAAAGCCCAAGCGGCGCCTGAATGGCGCTGGCTGGCGGCGTGAAAACGCAATGATTACCATGTGCGCGCAGCCAGCCCCCGTGCCGGCCTGCCCGCTTCCCCCAGGACCCTGCAATGCGCCACCCGCCCCGACCGGCGCCCGCCGGTCCCGCCCGTGCCCCGCGTTCACCGGCCGTATGCCGGGCTCGGAGCCCGCAATGATCACCGTTGGCCTGTCGACACTGGGCTTCTGCAGCCTCGGCATGCTGTCGGCGATGTTCTCCGCGCTGGCGTTCTATGCCGCCTCCCCCCACTGCCGTTGGCCACGGCTGCGCCGTGCCGGGCGCCTGGGCCGGCAGATCGGCCTGGTCGCTGCCGTGGCCGCACTGTGGCTGTGGATGGCCGAACTGGGCTTTGCCGCCGGCCTGGTGGCGATGCTGTGCACCTGGATGCTGGCCGCCATGCTGCTGCCCGCGCTGGCCGCATGGCACTGCCCCGATGTGGAGCCGCGCTGATGTGGTCGCGCGCACTGGCGGGCATCTTCGCCGGCTTCTTCCTTGCCGCTGCGGCAACCGGCCTGGTCGCATGGCTGCCGCCGGGCCCCTGGCAGAAGGCCCTGGTGCCGAGCCTGATCGCATTCGTCCCGTTGTGGATGCTGGCCGCGCTGTGGGCCTTCAGTTTCCGCAGCCCGCTGCGCGCCTGGCTGACCCTGGCCGGTTGCGCGGCCCTCGGCTTCGCCGTACTCGGCCTGCTGCGCCTGACCGGCGCGGTGCAATGAGATCGACCGCATGAAATTCAGTTCCCAGACCCTGCGTACGTTCACCACCCTGCACACCTGGGTTGGCCTGGTCGCCGGCTTCGGGCTGTTCGTGGCGTTCTATGCCGGCGCGCTGACCCTGTTCCACCACGATCTCCCGCTGTGGCAGACGCCTGGCGCGGCAACCGCATTGCCCGCCGGCCTGGATGACGCGCAGTACCTGCTCGACGACGTGCTGGCCACGCACGCGGAGGCGCGTCGCCACGTCGGCATGACCTTCCCGGGCGCCGATCATCCGCAGCCGCTGGCCTACTGGCAGGCCGAGGACGGCAGCTGGCGCTATGCATGGCCCGGACAGATCGGCGGCAGCCCGACGCCACCGCAGACCGGGCTGGCCGAACTGGTCAACGAACTGCATTACAGCCTGGGCCTGCCGGTGGCCGGCATCTACGTGATGGGCATCGTCAGCCTGCTGTACGGCATGGCCCTGCTCAGCGGCCTGGTGATCCACCTGCCCAAGCTGCTGGGCGATCTGTTCGCGTTGCGCCCGGGCCGCAACCTCAAGCAGCAGTGGCAGGACGCGCACAACGTGATCGGCGTGCTCAGCCTGCCGTTCCATCTGATGTTCGCAGTGACCGGCGCCCTGCTCTGCCTGGTGTTCATGCAGATGGCCGTACTCAATCCCCTGATCTACGACGGCAAGGCACTGCAGGCGGTACCGACGGCGATGGATACCGCGCCGCTGCGCGAAGCCAGTGGCATCCCGGCTGCACCGGGCAGTCTGCGCGAACTGCACGCACGGGCGCTGGAAGTCGCGCGCGCGCAAGGTGTGGCCAACTTTGAACCGGCCTACCTGAAACTGGCCAATGGCGGTGATGCCAACGCGACCATCGAGATCACCGGCGAGGCCAGCGGCACGCTTGGCCCGCTCGGTGCTGTGGCGCTGGATGTCGAAAGCGGCCGCGTGCTGGCCAGCCAGCTGCCTGGCCAACGCGATGCCAACCACGCCACGCTCAGTGCAGCCTATGCCCTGCACTTCGGCGAATTCGGCAATGGCGTGGTGGTCTGGCTGTACTTCCTGCTCGGCCTCGGCGGCGCCTTCCTGTTCTATTCGGGCAACCTGCTGTGGATCGAGTCGCGCCGCAAGCGCCGTCAGCCGCAGCAGTCACGCGCTGCCATCAACATGGCGCGGGCCACGGTGGGTGTCTGCATCGGCCTGTGCGTGGCAATCTCGGTGGCCTTCGTAGCCGCACTGGTGCTGGAGCGGGTCGCCCCTGCCCAGGTCGACCACGGCATCCGCTGGGCCTGCTTCGTGACCTGGGCGGCGTGTGCGCTGTGGGCAGCCCTGCGCCGCCCGGCACAGGCGGCGCGCGAGCTGCTGTGGGCCGCAGCGATCAGCACCGCGCTGGTGCCGGTGGCACACGGCGCCCTCAACGGTGACTGGCTGTGGTTGGCCGCCGCACGCGGCCACTGGCCGTTGTTCTGGATCGATGCGATGGCACTGGCGATGGCCTTTGGCTTTGCCCGCCTGGCATATGCGAGCCAGCGGCGGGCCCGCAATGGTGACCCCAACAGCGTGTGGGCGAACTGACCACGCGTGCGCGCAGCCTGCGCGGTTACGTGGCGTCCACGTAGCGGGCAACTTCAATCAGGTTCCCATCCGGATCACGGAAGTACACCGACTCGATCGGCCCAAGCGCTCCCGTACGCGGCACCGGCCCTTCTTCAACCGGCACCTGCTCTGCCTGCAGGTGGCCCAGCACCGCCTGCACGCCCATCCGAGTGATCAGGCAGAGATCGGCACTGCCGCGGGTAGGCTGCAACGCGTGGGGCTGCAGCGGCGCGCTGGCCGGGTGCAGGTTGATCTTCTGCTGGCCGAACTGCAGGGCGACGCGACCGGCGCCGAAGCGCACGACCTGCATGCCCAGCACGCGCTGGTAGAAGTCACAGCTGCGTTCGATGTCGGCAACGGTAAGAACCAGATGGTCCAAGCGGTCGATGATGATCATGCACGCAGCTTAGCGCTGCGTGCGTGGCGCAGATGTGCGGTTTCGGGCCGCAGGCCGTGCCTGGAACCGCCGAACCCGGACTGGCTCGAACATGTTGAAGCGCTCAGTCGCCAACGCGCGCCTTCTGCCAAGGAGCCAGCATGGCGTTGAGCAGGCTGGCCTGCTCGTCGTCACCGGTCAGCTCCCACATGAAGACACCGGCCAGGCCCTGCTCGCGCGCGAACTGCGCCCGCAGCCCGATCGAACGCGGGTCTTCATAGCTGATGAAGATCTTCTCGGTCGGGTTGTACAACCACGGGCTCTGCGCCTGCGGCTGCCAGTGCTTGTTCCAGCCCGGCTGGTCGAGATAGCGTGCCTTGATCACCCGCCAGTCACCGGCATCGGCCGGAGCGCTGTAGGCCTGGTACAAGCCATCTGCCGACTCGCCGGTGACCTTGAAACCGCGCCCATAGAACGGCACGCCCAGCACCAGCTTGCTCGCCGGTACGCCGTGCTCGCGGTAGTACTGCACGGCACCGGCGACGTTGTTCCAGCGCCGCAGTTCCGGCGCCAGCGGGTCGGCAGGCACTTCATGCAGGGGGGCATTGAAGGTCGAGACCGACGAGAAGCCGGTGCCCATGTCGTAGCTCATCAAGTTGATGAAATCGAACACCTTGGCCAGCGCCGGCAGATCGTAGCTGGCGGCGGGATCGTAGGGTCCATCGGTCTGCAGGCGACCCGCGGCCAGCGCCGCAGTCAGCAGCATCGGCTGCCCCGCCTTTCTGCCGCGAGCATCCAGCGCCACGCGGAAGGCCTGCGCAAGCTTGGTCAGGTTGGCACGGTCCTGCGGACGGTGCGCCAGTTCCTTCGGGCCACCACTGACCGGGAATTCCCAGTCGATATCCACACCATCGAAGCTGCCGGCATGGCGCTCGAAGAACAACGCCATGCACGAGTCGACCAGGCGCCTGCGGCTGGCCTCGGTCAACGCAGCGTCGGAGAATCCTCCTGCGCCCCAGCCACCGATCGAAATCAACGTGCGAAGATGCGGATGACGGCGCTTGAGCTCGGCCAATGCGGCGAAGTTGGCCGGCGCCTCGGCTCCGATCGCACAGCGCCCGTCCTCGATGGTGGAAAACGCATAGAACAGATGGGTGAGCCGTTCGGCCGGGATGCTCGATACCGGATAGCGCTCGGCCGAACCGCCGGGGTAGTACGCACCGAAGATCGGCGTTTGCGCGGGTTGCGCCTGCGCGGCAATGGGCAGGGTACCGGCGATCAGCACTGCAAGTACGGCCAAGGTCTGGCGGAACATGGAAACTCCCGGGTCGAAGGCGCAGCCACGTTAGCAAACAGATCGGCCCAGGGTGCGGATGTCCGTGCAAGTCGTCCGCCGGACAGTGGCCGGCCACTGGAAGCTGACACGGTCGTGGCTGCGTAACGTCGAAAGCACTTCGCTGCAGGACAACACACGACCCGCCTGGGCTAAGGTGGCGCTAGATCTTCAATGGCACACGGACATGACCGCAGACCACGACGCAGACGACGAACTGCTGGACGACGAAACCCTCGAAAAGCTGCAGGCAATGGAAGCGCGTGCCTATGCGGCGTTCGATGCTGGCGACCTGGAGGAAGCCACCACCCTGTTCGGCGAGCTGATCGAACTCACACCCGAACTGCCCAATCTGCACTACATGCGCGGGTTGGCGCACAAGTACCTGCGCGACTGGCCGGCATCGCTGCAGGACAACCTGCGCTCGGAACAGCTGCGCGATGCATTCGACGAGGCCACGGCATGGAACGCCGGCATTGCCGCCACCGGCGCCGGTGACTGGGCCGAGGCGCGCCGGCAATGGACCCGTTGCGGCATCACACTGCCCGAAGGCGAAGGCCCGATCGACGGCAATTTCGGCGTTGCCTGTGTCCGCTTGAATCCGTGGTCCAGCGGCGAGACCGTGTACATGCGCCGATTGGATCCGGTGCGTGCACGGGTGGAGAACGTACCGCTGCCTGAGAGCGGGTTCCGCTTCGGCGACATCGTGCTGCATGACGGCGCATCCACCGGGCATCGCAGCCATGGTGAGCGCCAGGTACCGGTGTTCAACGCCATGCAGCGTCTGCAGCAATCGGACATGGCAACCCATGCCGTGTTCGTGCGGTGCGACGGGCCGGAGGACATTGCCGCGCTGCGTGCGCTGACTTTGCCGGGCATCGGTCTGGTCGAGGACTGGACCGAGTCGGTGCGTCACCTGTGCCTGCGCTGCAGCTATGGCACGCCGCACCAGCACGATGACGGCCGTGGCGATGACGAGACCCGCGATGATGACGATCGCTGGGAAAGCGAACGCAACCTCGGTATCGCCGCACAGGGCCGGACCGCGGTGGAGAAGTTGATGGCGGTATGGACGGCAGCCGGCAGGGGGCGCGTGCTGGAGGCGATTGAACAGCGCGAGCATCCACTTCCGGATCCGGAGCCCGGCCAGGTGTGGTGGCTGGGGCACGAAGAAGAACAGCCCGTGTAGCGCCGAGCCTTGCAGCGCAAGGCTTTCAGAATTCTTCAGGGGAATTTCCAGCACTTCAGCCGCTGCTCTGGCCCAATCGGGCTCCTTTCGATGGAGCCCGATCATGCGTTCACTCCTGGCCATTTCCGGCCTGCTGGCATCTCTTCTCAGCCTGCCCTGCACTGCCGCCCCACCCGACCCTGCGCGCCTGCAGGCACTGGAACACGCCATTGCCAGCGATGAACTGAAGCAGATCCGCAGCGTACTGCTGCAGGTGGATGGCAAGGTCGTCTACGAGGACTACTTCAACGGCGCCGATGCGCAGACCCTGCACGACGTGCGTTCGGCCAGCAAGAGCGTGACCGCCCTGCTGGTGGGGGCCGCCATCGGCGAGGGCAAGCTGCCGGGCGTACACGCGCGCGTCTATGACTACTTCCCCGCTTACACCGCGCTCCATGCGGTGGACCCACGGCTGCGCCAGACCACCGTGGAAGACCTGCTGACCATGAGTTCCCTGTGGGAGTGTGATGACGAGAATGCGTTCTCGGCAGGCAACGAAGAGCGCATGTACGTGACCGAACGCTGGCTCGATTTCACCCTGGGGTTGCCGGTCAAAGGATTTGCACCGTGGATGCAGCGCCCGGCGGACAGCCCGCACGGGCGCGCTTTCGCTTACTGCACCGCCAATTCCTTCGTGCTCGGCGCGGTGCTGGAAAAGGCGACCGGCCAGCCGCTGGCAGACTACGCCGCACGCGTGCTGGAGCGACCGCTGGGAATCACCGCAAGCCACTGGAACCGTTCACCCGAGGGCATCGGCATGGGCGGCGGCGGCACCCGCTACCGCAGCCGCGATCTGGCCAGGCTGGGCCAACTGGTACTCGATGGCGGCCGCTGGCAGGGCCGACAACTTCTGCCGCGCGACTACATCGCCGCCATGATCCAACCGCAGGCACAGGCCGGCGATGGCAGTGACTACGGTTATCAATGGTGGGGATTGAAACTGGCGGTCGACGGCAAACCACAGACGGTGTGGGCAATGTCCGGCAATGGTGGCAACTATGTCTTCGTGCTGCCGCAACATCGCGCCGTGGCCGTGGTTACCAGCCAGGCCTACAACCGCAGCCTGGCCCACCCACAGTCGCGACGGATTCTCACCGAGTTCCTGTTGCCGGCGCTGCGCTGAGGCCCGAGAGATCGGCGGGACGCCAGTCGGCAGCCAGTACCCGGCTGCGTTGGCGCGCGATGTCGGCATCGATGCGCGCCAGCAGTGGCATCCATTCCGAAGTGTTGTGCAAGGGCGCGAACAGCGGCGTGGCGCGCAGCCACGCCGCATCGCGGAAGCCATCATTGACCGCCTGCTGCAGCGCCGCCATCGCCGAAGCGGTGTTGCCTGACGCCTGCAGCAGCAGAGCCCGCTCCAGAGCGGCGTCGGACCAGCCATCACCGGCCTGTGCCTGCAGCGATGCGAGGCGGTTGCCAATCCATTCCGGTGATGGGCCCGGCACTGCGTACAGCATGGCCAGGGTCTGCCCGAACGACTGCTGCGGACGCAGTTGGCGCCCCTGCTCGAAGGCAGCGGCGGCGGCGGCGCGATCCCCGGCCTGCAGCGCCAGTTCGCCCTGCAGCCGCAGCAGTTGTGGATGCGGGGTGCCGCGCGACAGCGCTTCGGACAGCGCCTGTCTGGCTGGCCCGTATGCACCGGCTGCAAACAGGCTGCGCGGCCAGGCGATGTTGGCAAAGACGTTGTCGGGGTACAGCTGGAAGTTCCGCGCGTGACGTTGTGCCGCCGCTTGGGTGAAGCCCAGCAGCTCCAGTTCACGTGCCACCTGCACGTCGCGGAAACGCAGGCGCTCGGGCGCCTTCAATGCGAGATTGTCGCGCAGCGCAAGAACAAGATGGCCCTGCTCCTGGTGAAGATAGGCCAGCGATGCGCGCGTGCGCTCATCAGCGGGATCCAGCTGGATGGCGCGCTGGTAATCGGCAATGGCATCGCCCATCCGCCCCAGGCAGTCGTAGGCATAGCCGCGCAATGCGTGCGCCGCACCGTCATCGAAAGCGCGACGGAGTTCGGCGTCCGCCAGGGCAAGGGCTTCGTCCATCTGCGCAGCCGAGCCATTGAACAGGCACCCCTGCGCGGACAAGGCACGTGACAGCCCGCGTCGTGCGCTGCTGGATTCGGGATCCACCTGCAGTGCCTGCAGGTACAGGGCAATGGCACGCTCGTTGTTGCCGGCCTGGCCGATGCTGGCGTAGTACTCGGCGCGCTGCAGCAAGGCCTGTGCGGCCGGCGGCGATGGCGTAGCGGGCCACAGTAGAACAGTGGCCAGTACGGCAACGGCGGCGGCACCGCCGGCCAGCCAAGGCCACTTGCGGCGTGCAGCTGGCGGCGAGGTCCGCTCCAGCGCGACCGGCGCAGCGCACAGCTGATAGCCACGCCCACGTACCGAGCGGATATACCGCGGGCGGCGGCTGTCGTCGCCCAGCGCCTTGCGCAGCAGCTTCACCCGCTGGCTGATCGCATCTTCGCCCACGACCGCTGGTGCCCAGACCTGTTCGGCCAAGGTGTCGAAATCGACGATGTCGGTACCACGCTCCAGCAGCACTTCGAACAGGCGCCAGCTCAGGCCATGGAGCGGCAACGCCACACCTGCGCGGGTGACCCGCTGTGCAGGGCAATCGATCTCAAGGTCGAGCAGACGCAGGCTGTCCATGCGCGAAGCATAGCGGCCGGTGCGGCCTGCGGGACGACAGGCAAAGAAAAAGCGGGCCGAAGCCCGCTTTTTCATTTCGGCGTGTCAACCAAGGTTGACACCTACCGGAATCGAGGCATGCCAACCAAGGTTGGCACCCACCGTCGATTACTCGACGGTGGCGCCTTCGCCTTCCTCGACGGCCTTCATCGACAGGCGGATACGGCCCTGCTTGTCGACTTCCAGCACCTTGACCTTGACCACATCGCCTTCCTTCAGCACGTCGCCGACCTTCTCGACGCGGTCGCTGGAGATCTGCGACACGTGCACCAGGCCGTCCTTGCCCGGCAGGATGGTGACGAACGCACCGAAGTCCATGATCTTGGCGACCTTGCCTTCGTAGATGCGGCCCGGCTCGACGTCCGAGGTGATCTGCTCGATGCGGGCCTTGGCAGCCTGCGCAGCGATGGCATTGACCGACGCGATGACGATGGTGCCGTCATCCTGGATGTCGATCTGGGTGCCGGTTTCCTTGGTGATGGCCTGGATGGTCGAACCACCCTTGCCGATCACTTCGCGGATCTTGTCCGGGTGGATCTTGATGGTCAGCAGACGCGGCGCGTAGTCCGACAGCTCTTCGCGCGGAGCGGTCAGGCCATGGGCCATTTCGCCCAGGATGTGCAGACGGCCAGCCTTGGCCTGCTGCAGAGCCTGCTTCATGATCTCTTCGGTGATGCCTTCGATCTTGATGTCCATCTGCAGGGCGGAGATGCCCTCAGCGGTACCGGCAACCTTGAAGTCCATGTCGCCCAGGTGATCTTCGTCACCCAGGATGTCGGACAGGACGACGAAGCGATCGCCTTCCTTGACCAGACCCATGGCGATACCGGCAACCGGTGCCTTCACCGGCACGCCGGCGTCCATCAGGGCCAGCGACGAGCCGCAGACCGAGGCCATCGACGAGGAACCGTTCGACTCGGTGATTTCCGACACGACGCGGATGGTGTACGGGAAGGATTCCAGCGACGGCATCACTGCCAGCACGCCGCGCTTGGCCAGACGGCCGTGGCCGATCTCGCGACGCTTCGGGCCCATCATGCGGCCGGTCTCACCCACCGAGTAGGGGGGGAAGTTGTAATGGAACAGGAAGTTCTCTTTGTACTCACCGGAGACGGCATCGATAACCTGGCCATCACGGGCGGTGCCCAGGGTGATGGTCACGATGGCCTGCGTTTCGCCGCGGGTGAACAGCGAGGAACCGTGGGTACGCGGCAGGATGCCGGTCTTCACTGCGATCGGGCGGACGGTGTCCAGCGCACGGCCGTCGATGCGGACCTTGGTGTCCAGCACCGAGTTGCGCATGGTGCTGTATTCCAGCTCGCCGAATTCCTTCGACAGCTCGGCCGGGTTCCAGCCTTCAGCGGCCACGCGGCCAGCCAGCGACTCGACCACGTCCTTCTTGATCGCCGAGATGGCGTCGCGGCGCTGCAGCTTGTCGCGCACCTGGAAGGCTTCGCCCAGACGCGGGCCGATGGCTTCCTGCAGGGCGCTGATCAGCACGTCGTTCTTGGCCGGGGCGACCCAGGTCGACGGCTTGGTGCCGGCTTCCACGGTCAGCTCGTTGATCGCGTTGATGACCTTCTGCATTTCGCGGTGACCGAAGGTCACGGCGCCCAGCATCACGTCTTCGGACAGCAGCGCGGCTTCGGATTCCACCATCAGCACAGCGTTGGCGGTACCGGCAACGACCAGCTCCAGCTCCGAATCCTTCAGCTCGGTCACGGTCGGGTTGAGGATGTACTCACCGTTCTTGTAACCGACCTTGGCGGCGGCGATCGGACCCTTGAACGGGGTGCCGGCCAGCGACAGCGCAGCCGAGGCACCGATCAGCGCCGGGATGTCACCGTCGATGTCCGGGTTCAGCGACATCACCGTGGCGATGATCTGGACTTCGTTCTTGTAGTCTTCCGGGAACAGCGGACGGATCGGACGATCGATCAGACGCGAGATCAGGGTTTCCTTCTCGGTCGCGCGGCCTTCGCGCTTGAAGAAGCCACCCGGGATACGGCCACCGGCGTAGAACTTCTCCTGGTAGTCACAGGTCAGGGGGAAGAAGTCCTGGCCCTCACGCGCGCTCTTGGCGGCAACGGCGGAGACCAGCAGCACGGTATCGTCGAACTTGACGATGACGGCGCCACCGGCCTGGCGGGCGATTTCGCCGGTCTCAAGCGTGACGGTGTGCTTGCCGTACTGGAAGGTTTTGGTGATTTTTGCCACGGGGGTGTCCTTGGGGATGCTGTCTGCGAATGGACCGGGGGCGACCCTTGCCGCCAACGGATGACCGGTCGTTCCGGTCTGAAAAAGGTATTGCGGTGCTACAAAACAAAACCGCGGCGCATCGCTGCGCCGCGGGGGATTCTTTGCTTAGCGACGCAGGCCAAGCTTCTCGATCAGGGCCTTGTAACGCTCGACGTCCTTCTTCTTCAGGTAGTCGAGCAGGCTGCGGCGGCGGTTGACCATCTGCAGCAGACCGCGGCGGCTGTGGTGATCTTTCTTGTGGGTCTTGAAGTGGCCGGTCAGCAGTTCGATGCGGGCGGTCAGCAGTGCAACCTGGACTTCCGGGGAGCCGGTGTCAGCCGAGCTGCGCTTGTTGTCTTCAATGACCTTCTGGGTGTCGATCGACATGTCTTTTTTCTCTGTGATGCGTGGCCGGCAGGAACGCGCTTTCGCGCACCGCCTGGCTCGCCGTGAACCAACAAATGGATGAAACCCGCCTTCGGCAGGCTGCCGTAAAACGGCCGCGGAATTGTAACGGCCAGGGGGCTTTGGAACAAGGTCCGGGGCTGAACCGGGCCTCCCCGTTCAGAGGTTGAAGCGGCGCTGCGGGGCCAGCAGACCGCTATCGTCGACCTGGCCCAGGCCCTGCGCCGCCGATCCGGGACCGAACACGGCCACCAGGCCGCGCGGCCAGGAAGGGTCGCGCTGGCGCTGGCCCACGCAGAAACGCTGGGTCTGCTCGGCGTCCAGGTCGACCCGGGGATACTCGGACAGACCGGCTGCCAGCGGCAGCAGCAGCGCGTCCATGGCGGCCTCGTCCTGCGCTTCCACCAGGGCCCTCAGCTGCTCCAGGGTGACCATCGCCGGTTCGTGGAACGGCTCCACCCACAAGCGACGCAGGGCACTGATGTGCGCCCCGCAGCCCAGCGTTTCACCAAGGTCACGGGCCAGACTGCGGATATAGGTGCCCGAGCCGCAGATGACCCGCAGCCGCAGCCGCTCGGGCTGCTGCTCCAGTATCTCGATGGCATGGACCTTGACCTGGCGCTCGGGCGCCTCGATGGCGTCGCCTCGGCGGGCCTTCACATAAAGCGGTTCCCCGCCCTGCTTGAGCGCGGAATAGATCGGCGCACGCTGCAGGATGTCGCCCAGCAGCGGCGCGATCGCCGCCTGCAGGGTCTCGGGACTGATCGCAGGCACCGGCCGCTCGAGCAGCACCTGGCCCTCGGCATCATCGGTATCGGTGGTCTGGCCCAGCACGATCTCGGCGTCGTAGGCCTTGGCCGAGCCCAGCAGCAGGCCGGCGATCTTGGTGGCCTCGCCGAAGCACAGCGGCAACAGGCCGGTGGCCAGCGGGTCAAGGCTGCCGGTGTGGCCGCCCTTTTCCGCACGGAACAGGCGACGGGCGACCTGCAGCGCGGCGTTGGAGCTCATGCCGGTCGGCTTGTCGAGCAGCAGGATGCCATCCAGGCGGCGGAACTGAATTCGGGTCATGACAGGTACGGGTAGCGCCGGGCCATGCCCAGCGAGCGCGCAGCGCGGTCTGCATCAGACATCGCGCAGCCGGAATGCAACAACGCCGGGCATGCCCGGCGTCGCGCGGTTATTCTTCGTCGCCTTCGCGACGCTTTTCGGCGGCCACGGTATCGGGCAGGTCGCGCAGCAGGTTGTCGATGCGCTCGCCACGATCGACCGAGTCGTCGTAATGGAAATGCAGCTCCGGCACATGCCGCAGCTTCATCGCGCGCGCCAGCTCCATGCGCAGACCCCAGGCCAGTTCCTTCAGGCCCTTCACTGCTTCCACCGAACGTTCCGGCATCAGTGCGGTGACGAACACCTTGGCGTGGGCCATGTCGCGGGTGATTTCCACGTCGGACACGCTCACCGAGGGCAACCCGTGCTCGCGCACGGCGTTGTGCACCAGGGTGCCGAGTTCACGGCGCAGCTGGGCGGATACACGGTCGGTTCGGTGGAAAGTCTTGGGCACGCGGCAGGCTCTTGATTCGATTGTGGCCCGACCGAGGTCAGGCACTACAGTTTACGGGATGAAACGAGACCGGCCCGTGAGGGCCGGTCCGTTGCAGCATTACAGGGTGCGCGGCACTTCGATACGCTCGAAGCACTCGATCTGGTCACCCGGCTTGACGTCGTTGTAGGCCTTCACCGCGATACCACACTCGGTACCGTTGCGGACTTCCTCGACGTTTTCCTTGAAGCGGCGCAGCGATTCCAGTTCGCCTTCGAAGATCACCACGCTGTCGCGCAGGACGCGGATCGGCTTGTTGCGCTTGACCACACCCTCGATGACCATGCTGCCGGCGACGGCACCCAGCTTGGAGCTGCGGAAGACGTCGCGGACCTCGGCGATACCGATGATCTCTTCGCGGATCTCCACGCCCAGCAGACCGGAGGCCACCTGCTTCACCTGATCGATCACGTCATAGATGATCGAGAAGTAACGCAGGTCCACGCCGTTGGATTCGATGATGCGACGGGCCGAAGCATCCGCACGCACGTTGAAGCCGATGACGGTGGCCTTCGAAGCGGCAGCCGAATTGGCGTCCGACTCGGTGATGCCGCCCACGCCGGAGTGGATCACGTTGATGCGGATGTCGTCGTTGGACAGCGCCACCAGGGCCTGGCTCAACGCCTGCACCGAACCCTGCACGTCGGCCTTGATGACCAGGTTGAGGACCTGCTGGCCCTCGCCCTTGCCCAGGGTCGCCATGATGTCTTCCATGCGGCTGCCAGCGGTGGCGACCAGGCGCGATTCACGGCGCTTGGTCTCACGCTGCTGGGCAACGTCCTTGGCCAGACGCTCGTCGTCGACGACGACGAAGTCGTCACCGGCTTCCGGCACGCCGGACAGGCCCAGGACCTGCACCGGGATGGACGGACCCGCGAACTCCGGCTGCTTGCCGGTTTCGTCGAACAGCGCACGCACGCGGCCGTACTGGATACCGCACACCAGGTAATCGCCCTTCTTCAGGCGGCCCTGCTGCACCAGCACCGTCGCGATCGGGCCACGGCCCTTGTCCAGCGACGATTCGATGACCACGCCGTTGGCACGCCCCTCGTCGACCGCCTTCAGTTCCAGCAGCTCAGCCTGGACCGAAACAGCTTCCAGCAGATCGTCGATGCCCAGGCCGGTCTTGGCCGAGATCTCCACCATCTGGGTGTCGCCACCGAAGTCTTCGGCCACGACCTGCTCGGAGAGCAGCTCGTTCTTGACCCGCATCGGGTCGGCGCCGGACTTGTCGATCTTGTTGATCGCCACGATCAGCGGCACACCCGCCGAACGGGCGTGCTGGATCGCTTCCTTGGTCTGCGGCATGACGCCGTCATCGGCAGCCACGACCAGCACCACGATGTCGGTCAGCTTGGCACCGCGGGCACGCATCGAGGTGAACGCGGCGTGGCCCGGGGTATCCAGGAAGCTGATGACGCCCTTCGGCGTTTCAACGTGGTACGCACCGATGTGCTGGGTGATGCCGCCGGCTTCGCCGGTGGCGACCTTGGTGCGACGGATGTAATCAAGCAGCGAGGTCTTGCCGTGGTCGACGTGGCCCATGATGGTGACCACCGGCGGACGCTGCACGGCCTCGCCCTTGTTCTCACCCGCCGATGCCAACAGCGCGTCTTCGGCGTCGTTGTCGCTGGCGCGGATCGCCTTGTGGCCCAGCTCTTCGGTGACCAGTGCCGCGGTGTCGTGGTCGATGGACTGGGTGATGGTGGCCATCACGCCCATCTTGAACAGCGCCTTCACCACCTCGCCGCCCTTCAGCGCGAGCTTCTGCGCCAGGTCGGCCACGGTGATGGTGTCACCGATCGCCACTTCACGCACGACCGGTGCGGTCGGACGCTCGAAGGCGTGCGGGCCGGAGTTGCCACCGCCGCGCGACATGTCGCGACGGCCGGACGTCGGACGGCTGCCCGGGCGACCACGGTTGTTGCTGTTGTTGCTGTTGCCACGGCGTGCACGATCGGCAGCGGACAGGTGCATCTGACCGGCAAAGCGGTCACCCGGTCCACGCTCGTTGCGCGGCGCGTTGCGGTTGTTGCGGTCGTCGCTGCGCGGCGGCGCTGCACTACGCGGAGCAGCCGGGGCTGCGGCCGGAGCGCGCGGCGGGCGCGGCGCGGTTTCGTCGATCGGAGCACGCACCTTGGGCTTGCTGGCAGCCAGGGCCTCGGCAGCCTTGGCGGCAACCGCAGCTTCCTCGGCAGCCTTCTTCTCGGCCTCGGCACGCTCCTTGGCAGCGACCTCTTCCTCGCGTGCACGAACGATGGCCTCGTCACGCAGGCGGTCCTTCTCGGCCAGGGCCTGCTGCTCGGCAAGGTTGCGTGCGCGCGACTCTTCCAGCTTGCGCAGGATGTCGGCACGCTCTTCGTCCGGGGTCATCGCACGCGCACCATCCTTGACGTAGGTGCGCTTCTGGCGCACTTCCACGTTCACGGTTGTCTTGCTGCGACCGGAACTGACCGTCACTTCCTGTTGCTTGCGACGGTTGAGGGTGATCTTCTTGGCAGATTGATCAGTCTCTTCCGGGGCCTGCTCGGGCTTGCCGTGCGAGCGACGAAGGAAGCCCAGGAGCTTCACTTTCTCGGAGCTGGTCACGACCTGGTCGGGACCGCTGAACTTCATGCCGGCACCAGCCAGCTGTTCCAGCAGTTTTTCGACCGGTGTATTGACCAGTTCAGCAAGCTTGCGGATGGTGGTTTGCTGCGACATTCGGATCCTATGATCTTGTGGGCGCCCCCCCGCATCTGGAGGTGGCGCGGATTCTACGCCCTGATCGGCTCAGGGCCCTGTTCATTGCCGGCTCATTCGCCGCGTTCCAGTCGGGCGATTTCCTCGGCACGCGCGGCCAGGATCAGCGCCGCGGCGCGCTCCTGGTCCAGCCCTTCAATGCCGAAGTCCATGACCTCGTCGGCGGCCAGGTCGGACAAGTCCTCGCTGGTACGCACGCCGTGGCCGGCCAACGCATATGCGGTGGCTTCGTCCATGCCCTTCAGGGACAGCAGGTCCTGTGCCGGCTGGCCGTCCTCCAGGCCTTCCTCGACTGCCAGGGCCTCATTGAGCAGCGCATCGCGGGCACGTGCGCGCAGCTCTTCGACGATGTCTTCGTCGAAACCTTCCACGGCCAGCAGTTCGCCGACCGGTACGTATGCAATTTCCTCGACCGTGCCGAAGCCTTCGCTGACCAGGATGCCAGCGATTTCCTCGTCCACCTCCAGCTTGTCCATGAACAGCTGGCGGGCCGAAGCCTGCTCGGCTTCCGACTTGGCGGTCACCTGGTCCTGGGTCATCACGTTGAGCTGCCAGCCGGTCAGGCGGCTGGCCAGGCGCACGTTCTGGCCGCCCTTGCCGATCGCCTGGGCCAGGCGGTCTTCAGCAACGGCCAGGTCCATCGAATGCTTGTCTTCATCGACGATGATCGACTGCACTTCGGCCGGCGCCATCGCATTGATGACGAAGTTGGCCGGGTTCTCGTTCCACAGGACGATGTCCACGCGCTCGCCATTGAGCTCGTTGGACACGGCCTGCACGCGCGAACCACGCATGCCGATGCAGGCGCCGATCGGATCGGTGCGCTGGTCGTGGGCGAGCACGGCGATCTTGGCGCGGTCGCCCGGATCGCGGGCACAGGCCTTGATTTCCACCAGGCCCTGGCCGACTTCCGGCACTTCCAGCTTGAACAGCTCGATCATGAATTCCGGCGCGGCGCGGCTGATGAACAGCTGCGGGCCACGCGGCTCCGAACGCACTTCGGCCAGGTACCCGCGGACGCGGTCGCCGGCACGCAGGACATCACGCGGAATGCCCTTGTCCTTCGGAATGAAACCTTCAGCGTTGCCGCCAAGGTCGACATAGATGTTGCCGCGCTCGGCGCGCTTGACCACACCGGTGATCAGTTCGCCCACACGGTCGGCCCACGCATCGACAACCTGCTGGCGCTCGGCTTCGCGCACGCGCTGCACGATCACCTGCTTGGCGGCCTGGGCGGCGATGCGACCGAAGTCGGGGTTCTCGATCTGCTCTTCGATGTAATCGCCGACGTCCACGCCTTCGGCTTCGTCGATCGCGTCCATCAGGCGGATCTGGCGATCCGGCGATTCCATCACCACGTCATCGGCCACCACTTCCCAGCGGCGGTAGGTTTCGTAGTTGCCATCCTTGTGGTCGATGACCACGCGGGTCAGCACTTCCTCGTCGGGATAGCGCTTCTTCGCTGCCGAGGCCAGGGCGGCCTCGATGGCATCGAAGATTACTTCACGCGGCACGCCCTTCTCGTTGGCGACCGCGTCCACTACCAGCAACAGTTCCTTGCTCATTGGCTCACTCCGCGCGCGGCTTCTT
Organism: Stenotrophomonas sp. SbOxS2; assembly: GCF_013416715.1. NCBI lineage: Bacteria > Pseudomonadati > Pseudomonadota > Gammaproteobacteria > Lysobacterales > Lysobacteraceae > Stenotrophomonas > Stenotrophomonas sp. SbOxS2. The sequence goes on along the minus strand of NZ_JAAVXD010000005.1, from coordinate 377,343 downwards.
TGCCGCCGGCTCGTTGGAAGAAGAATTCTTGTTCGGCTTCGGACGCTTCGGTGCCGGACCGGTCGGCTTGCTCGGGGCCAGCCCCAGCGCCACCCAGTCAGGCATGATCCGCGCCTTGTCGATGTTGTCGACCGACACCACCAGTGCGGTGCTGTCGACGATGAAGGTGATGCTGCCCTGCGCCTCATCGATCGCGTCGATGCGACCCTGCAGGCGACGGCGGTTTTCCTGCGGCAGCTTCAGGGTGACCTTGGCCGATTCGCCGAGGTGACGACCGAACTGCTCCAGGTTGAACAGCGGGCGATCCACGCCCGGCGAGGACACTTCCAGCGTGTAATTGCCGCTGATCGGGTCCTCGACGTCCATCTGTGCAGAGACTTCGCGGCTTACCCGCTCACAGTCGTCCACATTGATGATGCGCTCGGGCTGTTCCGCCAGCGGCACGTCGATGTAAAGGCGAAGGGTCGCACCGCCGGGGGCCGGCAGATACTCAACGCCCAGCAGCTCCAGGCCCAGCGACACAACGGTCGGGGCGAGCAGATTCGCGATGTCGGTTGCCTTGTCGCTCACAGCCTGCCTTGATCTCTTGGTTGGGTGCCGGCCGTGGCCAGCATGGAAACATGACGCCCCGAAAACGACGAAGGGCCCGCTGGGCCCCTTTTCCGGAAAGACTCCGGTGACTGGATTCCGGTTGCAACGCGCTGAACAAGCGTGTTGCGGCCCTCCTTCCGGGTGGATCTCCGATGGGGAGCGCCGCCGTCAGGGGTACTTCTAGGCCGCTGATGATAGCCCCTGCACCGCTCTGGTGCAAGGCTGCGGCCGTGCTGAAACCCTCCGCTGCGCTCGCCGGGCATGGCCCGGCGCTACCGGATGACCGCGCGATGGCAGCGCCGGGCCATGCCCGGTGGATCAGCGGAAGCGCCAAAGAAAAACGCCTTCGAAGCAGAACTTCGAAGGCGCATTCTTTACTTGGTAGCGGGGGCAGGATTTGAACCTGCGACCTTCGGGTTATGAGCCCGACGAGCTGCCAGACTGCTCCACCCCGCACCGGAAGTGTTTGAACCGCTGCCTCCACTCTGGCGAGGGAGGCGCTCCGCAACGATGTTCTGGCTGAACCGCTGCAGTGACAACTCAAGCTGCGTATATTACACGAATCGCGCAGCTTTGTGTCAACTTTTATGCAAGATGCGCAAATGCCTGCTGGCACCAGACCATGATCGGGTTCCAGGCCAGGCCCAGCGCCAGCAATGCCAGTGCGTTCACGCCCAGCACCACGCCCAGCACACGGTCCTTGCTGCGCGGCATGGCCTCACCCACCGGCTCATCGAAGTACATGACCTTGATGACGCGCAGGTAGTAGAAGCAGCCGACCACCGCGCACAGCACGCCCAGGATCGCCAGCCACAACAGGCCGCCGTTGACGGCGGCGCCGAGCACGGCCAGCTTGGTCCAGAAGCCGAGGAACGGCGGGATGCCCGCCAGTGACGCCATGATGCACAGCACCAGGCCGGCCATCCACGGGTTGCGGGCGTTCAGGCCCTTGAAGTCCTCGATGTTCTCCGCTTCGAAGCCGGCACGCGACAGCGCGATGATCGCGCCGAAGGCCGCGGTCGACATGATCGCGTAGGCCAGGGCATAGAACAGCGCCGCCGCATAGCCCTGCGAACCGCCGCCGGCGATGCCCATCAGCAGGAAGCCGATGTGCGACACGGTGGAGAACGCCAGCATGCGCTTGAGGTTGCTCTGCGCGATGGCCATCAGGTTGCCGATTACCAGCGACAACGCGGCCAGGCCGGCAATCATCAGCTGCAGTTCGGTCGACAGCGGGCCCACGCCCATTTCCAGCAGGCGATAGGCCATGCCGAAGGCGGCCAGCTTCGGTGCCGAGCTGATGAACAGCGCGATCGGTGCCGGAGCACCCTGGTACACGTCCGGCAGCCACATGTGGAACGGTGCGGCACCCAGCTTGAAGGCGACACCGGCAATCATGAATACCGCGCCGGTGATCAGCAGCACGCGCTCTTCCGAGTGCGGGATGGCGGCCTGGATGGCATCCAGGTGCAGGCTGCCGGTGGCGCCGTAGATCAGCGACATGCCGTACAGCAGCAGGCCCGAGGCCAGCGAGCCGAGGACGATGTACTTCATCGCCGCTTCCGAGGCCAGGCCGCTTTCGCGGTTGCTGGCGACCAGCGCGTAGGAGCACAGGGCCAGCAGTTCCAGGCCCAGGTACACCATCAGCAGGCTGCCGGCGGAAACCAGGATCATCATGCCGGCGGTGCCGAACAGGATCAGCACCGGGATCTCACCCTGGAACAGCTTGCGCTCGCGCAGGTAGCCCCAGCCATAGATCAGGGTCAGGCCGCTGAGCAGCACGATCCCGGTCTTCATCACGTCCGCGGCGGTATCGCGCACGAACATGCCATGGAAGACCTCCCCCTGCCCGCCCACGCCGGTGGCCAGCATGAACAGCACCACGGCCAGTGCGGCGACCGAGAACAGGTGGGTGACGATCTTGTTCCGTTCACTGACGAACAGGTCGAGGATCATCAGGGCGAAGGCGCTGCCGATCAGCACCAGCTCGGGAGCGAGCGGTGGCAGGTCAGCGGCGGTCAGTGGCAGCAGCGGCGAGGTGGTCATCATCAAATCCTGGAATTACAGCAGCTTGCTGGATGCGATCTGCATCGCCAGCTTTGCGATCGAGGGCTCCATCAGGTCGGTCAGCGGCTTGGGGTAGATGCCCAGGGCCAGCACGCCAATGGCGAACACGCCCAGCACCAGCCATTCGCGGCCGTTGATGTCCTTCAGTTCGGCGACGTGGCTGTTGGCCACCTCGCCGAAGAAGACGCGCTTGTACAGCCACAGGGTGTAGGCCGCGCCGATGATCAGGGTGGTGGCTGCGCCCAGGGCGATCCACGGGTTCCGCTGGAACGCCGCCAGGATGACCATGAACTCGCCGACGAAACCGCTGGTACCCGGCAGGCCCGCATTGGCCATGAAGAACAGCATGGCGAAGGTGGCGAACCAGGGCATCACGTTGACCACGCCGCCGTAATCGGCGATGCGGCGGCTGTGCATGCGGTCGTACAGCACGCCGACGCAGGAGAACATCGCGCCGGACACGAAGCCGTGCGAGATCATCTGCACCATGGCGCCCTGCAGGCCCAGGCGGGCCGCATCGACGTTGCCCGCTTCACGCACCAGCCACAGGGCAATGAAGGTGCCCAGGGTGACGAAGCCCATGTGCGCGATCGACGAATAGGCGATCAGCTTCTTCATGTCGTCCTGCACCAGGGCGACCAGGCCGACGTAGATCACCGCAATCAGCGACAGCGCGATGACCAGCCATGCCCACTCCTGCGACGCATCGGGGACGATCGGCAGGTTGAAGCGCAGGAAGCCGTAGCCACCGATCTTCAGTGCGATGGCGGCCAGGATCACCGAACCGGCGGTCGGCGCTTCCACGTGCGCGTCCGGCAGCCAGGTGTGCACCGGGAACATCGGCACCTTGACCGCAAACGCGATCAGGAAGGCGAAGAAGATCCAGGTCTGTTCCTTGCCCGACAGCTGCAGTGCATAGAGGTCGGCCAGCTGGAAGCTGCCGCCCTTCATGTACAGGTAGATCAGCGCCACCAGCATCAGCACCGAGCCGAGGAAGGTGTACAGGAAGAACTTCAGCGCGGCGTAGATGCGGCGCGGGCCACCCCAGACACCGATGATCAGGAACATCGGAATCAGCATCGCCTCGAAGAACACGTAGAACAGCATCGCGTCCGTGGCCGAGAAGATACCGACGGTGACACCTTCCAGGATCAGGAAGGCAGCCACGTACTGGTTCACGCGCTTGTCGATCGCGCTCCAGGCACCGATCAGGGCGAGCACGCTGACCAGCGTGGTCAGCAGGATCAGCGCTACGGCGATGCCGTCCACGCCCAGGTTGTAGCCGATGTTGTAGGTCGGGATCCAGGCGTGGGTCTCGACGAACTGCAGCGCGTCGATGCCCGGGTTGTAGCCGCCCAGCAGCGAGAGACTCGCCACGAAGGTCAGCACCGCGACGCCCAGCGACGCCCAGCGGGCGGTCTGCGCATCACGGATCGCAAGGATCAGGGCACCGCCGAGGATCGGCAGCCAGATGAGGACACTGAGTAGAGGCCAGTTCGACACGTCTTCTTATTCCGTACAGGTCATCAACGCAGGTAATGCATCAGCACGCCCAGGAGGGCAATCAGGCCGATGATCATCGCGAAGGCGTAGTGATAGAGGAAACCGGATTGGGTACGGCGCAGCACGCTGGCTGCGACGTCCACAACACGTGCCGAGAGATTGACCACGCCGTCGACGATGTTGCTGTCGATCCAGCGCGAGACCTTGCCCAGCTTGACGCTGCCACCGGCGAGGCCATCGATCCACAGCTTGTCGAAGCCGTACTTGTTTTCCAGCACGGACACCACCGGGGCGAAGGTCTTGCGCGCCTTGCCCGACAGGTCCGGCTTCCACAGGTAGAACAACGCAGCCAGCAGGAAGCCTGCCAGGGTCAGCCAGAACGGCGGCAGCATCATGCCGTGCAGCGCGAACGCCACCGGACCATGGAACTCCTCGCCCAGGAAGGCCACGGTGTTCTTGGCCGGATCGTAGAAATCGACGATGCCGGTGAAGAACGTGTTGACCTGGCCCTTGATCGCCGCATGAGCGTGGTGACCGGCCCAGTCGGTGCCGTGCAGCATCGGACCGATGCTGAAGAAACCGATGGCGATCGACGGGATGGCCAGCAGGATCAGCGGCAGCGTCACCACCCACGGCGTTTCATGCGGCTCATGCGGACCGTGGCCATGGCCGTGGTCGTCATGCGCGTCGGCATGGTGTGCGTCGGCAGCATGGTGGTCGTCATGACCATGGCCGTGATCATCGTGTGCATCGCGGAAGCGTTCCTTGCCGTGGAAGGTCAGGAACAGCAGGCGGAAGCTGTAGAAGCTGGTCACCAGCACTCCACCCAGCACGGCCCAGTAGCCGTAGGTGGCTACCCAGCTGTTCTGCATGTGGGCGTGGATCTCGGCGGCCTCGATGATGGTGTCCTTCGAGTAGAAGCCGGAGAAGAACGGCGTACCGACCAGGGCCAGGGTACCGATCCACATGGTGATGAAGGTGATCGGCATGTACTTGCGCAGGCCGCCCATCTTGCGCATGTCCTGCTCGTGGTGCATCGCGATGATGACCGAGCCGGCACCCAGGAACAGCAGCGCCTTGAAGAAGGCGTGGGTCATCAGGTGGAAGACGGCAGCGGAGTACGCCGACACGCCCAGCGCCACGGTCATGTAACCCAGCTGGGACAGCGTGGAGTACGCGACGACGCGCTTGATGTCGTTCTGCACGATGCCGATCAGGCCGGTGAAGAACGCGGTGGTGGCACCGATGAACAGGATGAAGTTCAGCGCGGTCTGCGACAGCTCGAACAGCGGCGACATGCGGGTGACCATGAAGATACCGGCGGTCACCATCGTCGCGGCGTGGATCAGCGCCGAGATCGGGGTCGGGCCTTCCATCGAATCCGGCAGCCACACGTGCAGCGGAACCTGCGCCGACTTGCCCATGGCGCCGATGAACAGGCCGATGCAGATGACGGTGGCGATCGACCAGATCACCGGCTCGTTGAGCAGCTGCATGCCGAACATGGTGCCGTCCCAGATCTGCAGCTGGGCGCGCGGGTCGGCGAGCATGCCGGCCTGCGAGAACACCTGCGAGTAATCCAGGGTACCGAACACCCACAACACACCGGCGATGCCCAGCAGGAAGCCGAAGTCACCGACGCGGTTGACCAGGAACGCCTTCATGTTGGCGAAGATCGCGGTCGGACGCTTGAACCAGAAACCGATCAGCAGGTACGACACCAGGCCCACTGCTTCCCAGCCGAAGAACAGCTGCAGGAAGTTGTTGCTCATCACCAGGGTGAGCATCGAGAAGGTGAACAGCGAGATGTAGCTGAAGAACCGCTGGTAACCCGGATCGTCCTGCATGTAGCCGATCGTGTAGATGTGGACCAGCAGCGACACGAAGGTCACCACCACCATCATCATCGCGGTCAGCTTGTCGACCATGAAACCGACGTGGGCCGAGTACTGGCCGACTTCGAAGAACGTGTACAGGTTCTCGTTGAACGGCTGAGCCCCGCCCCACAGCAGCTGGTAGAGCGTGTGCATCGACAGGCCGCAGGCAACGGCGACACCGAGGATGGTGATGGTCTGCGCGCCGAAGCGCTTGACCTGGCGACCGAACAGGCCGGCGATGATGCTGCCGAACAGCGGTGCAAGCACCACTGCGATCAACAGACTCTTGGAGAGAGTGATTTCCATCTGTGGATCAGCCCTTCAACGAATCGACTTCGCCGACATTGATCGTTCGGCGTGTACGGAACAGGGTCACCAGGATCGCCAGGCCGATGGCGGCCTCGGCTGCGGCGACGGTCAGGATGAAGAACACGAACAGCTGACCGGACGGATCACCCAACTGACGCGAGAACGCGACGAAATTGACGTTCACCGACAGCAGCATCAGTTCGATCGACATCAGCAGGACGATGACGTTCTTCCGGTTGAGGAAGATGCCGGCCAGGCTGATGGCGAACAGCACCGCGCCGAGCGCAAGCATGTGGCCAAGGGTAATCACGGCTGGGTCTCCTCGCCGGCAACCGGCTTGCTGTTGCTGTGCACGACCGGCACTTCGGCGCCCATCTTGACCATGCGCAGGCGGTCGCCCGCCTTGACCATGGTCTGCTCACCCGGGTTCTGGCTCTTTACACCGGTACGACGACGCAGGGTCAGCATCACCGCGGCCACCACGGCCACGGTCAGGATGACGGCAGCGAACTCGAACGGCAGCAGGTATTCAGTGAACAGGGTGCGGGCCAGCCAGGTGACGTTGGAGCTGTCGGCGGCGAGAGCGGCGGCGTTGTCGGCCGGGAACGGAGTGACCGCCCTGCTCTTCACGCCGATCAGGGTCAGCATCTGCACCAGCATCGCCACGGCAACGATGAGGCCGACCGGCAGGTAGCGCACCCAGCCTTCACGCATCTTCGTAGGATCGATGTCGAGCATCATCACCACAAACAGGAACAGCACCATCACCGCGCCGACGTAGACCAGCACCAGCGCAACACCGAGGAACTCGGCGCCGACCAGCAGCCACACGCAGGCGATGGAGAAGAAGGTCAGCACCAGGCACAGGACAGCATGCACGGGGTTGCGCACGCTGATCACTGCAGCGGCCGAAACCGTTGCCGCGATGGCGAAGACCCAGAAAGCGATATTTACCCAATCCATCTCTCGACCTCAGCGGTAAGCGGCATCGGCGGCACGACGCTCGGCGATCTCGGATTCGAGACGGTCGCCCAGGGCCAGCAGCTGCGGCTTGGTAACGATGTTTTCGCCACGATTCTCGAAGTGGTACTCGAGGATGTGGGTCTCGACGATCGAGTCCACCGGGCAGCTTTCCTCACAGAAGCCGCAGAAGATGCACTTGAACAGATCGATGTCGTAGCGCGTGGTACGGCGGGTGCCGTCCTCGCGCTTGGCCGAATCGATGGTGATGGCCAATGCCGGGCACACCGCTTCGCACAGCTTGCAGGCGATGCAGCGCTCTTCACCGTTGGGATAACGGCGCAGGGCGTGCAGGCCACGGAAGCGCGGCGACTGCGGGAACTTCTCCATCGGGTACATCATCGTGTACTTCGGCTTGAAGCTGTACTTCAGCGTCAGCCAGAGACCGGCCAGCAGTTCGAGCAGCAACAGGCTCTTGAAGTAATGGGTAATCCTGTTCATCACTTAGACGCCCTTTTGAATCACGCCGAAGAACACCATGACGGCGGTAACCGCAATCCACAGAATGGCCAGCGGGATGAAGACCTTCCAGCCCAGGCGCATGATCTGGTCATAGCGGAAGCGCGGGAAGCTGGCACGGAACCAGATGTAGGCACTGGCGAAGAAGAACACCTTGACGAACAGCCACGGTGCACCGCCCTTCCAGATCCAGTCGACCAGCGGCGAGATATCGCCCGGGTTGACCCAGCCCTGGATCGGGCTCAGCCAGCCGCCGAGGAAGAAGATCGAGATCAGGAAGCTGATCAGGATCATGTTCGCGTATTCGGCCAGGAAGAACAGCGCGAACGCACCGCCCGAGTACTCGACCATGTGACCGGCGACGATTTCCGACTCACCTTCCACCACGTCGAACGGCGCGCGGTTGGTTTCGGCAACGCCCGACACCCAGTAGATGACGAACAGCGGGAACAGCGGCAGCAGGAACCAGTCGAAGAAACCGGAATTGCCGGCCTGCGCCATCACGATGTTGCTCAGATTCAGGCTGCCCGCAGCGATCATCACGCCGACCAGGGCGAAGCCCATGGCGATTTCGTAGCTGATCATCTGCGCCGAGGCGCGCATCGCACCCAGGAACGCATACTTCGAGTTGGATGCCCAACCGGCCAGGATGATGCCGTAGATGCCGAGCGAGGTCATCGCCAACAGATACAGCAGGCCGGCGTTGGCGTTGGACAGCACGATCTGCGAATCGAAGGGCACCACCGACCAGGCCGCGAAGGCCGGAGCCAGGGTGATCAGCGGCGCCAGCAGGAAGATCGCCTTGTTGGCGCTGCTCGGCTGCAGGACTTCCTTGAACAGCAGCTTGAAGACGTCGGCGAAGGCCTGGAAGATGCCCATGCCCACGTACATCGGGCCGTGGCGGACGTGCATCCAGCCGATCAGCTTGCGTTCCCAGACCACGTAGAAGGCCACCGAGACGATCACCGGAACGGTGATCACCAGGATCTTCAGGATGATCCAGATCAGCGCGCCGATGTCACCGAGGCCAAGCAGCCACTGGTGCAGCGGATCGACCGCGTTAATCAGCAATTCGTTCATGCAGCCACCACCGAAACACGAGCGGCACCCAGCGGCGCGGTTGCGCCGTGGCCCGATTCAATCCAGACCGAACCCGCAGCGACGCGGGCGTCGACCACCACCGGCAGGGTGGCCTTGCCGGCATCGGTGCCGACCTTGGCCATCTGCCCTTCCTGCAGCTGCAGGCGGGCGGCATCGTCAGCGTTGAGCACGATGCGCGGGGCGTTGTTGAGCGGATGCGACTGCAGCGCCGGGGCGCGACGGACCACCGCATCGGTGCGGTAGATCGCAGCGGTCGAGGCCACTTCCAGGCCTTCGCCGGCAAGGGCCGGCTGGGCCGAGGCAGCGACGGCAACAGTCACCGGGGCCAGGCTGGCGCGCAGGCCGGCCAGGTCGATGAACTCGAAGCCGGCGACGGCCAGCTCAGCGCCAAGCGCACGCAGCACTCGCCAGCCCTCGCGGGCCTCGCCCGGCAGCTTGCCGCCGGCACGGGCCGACTGCTCGCGACCGTCGAGGTTGGTCAGGGTGGCATCGATTTCCGGCAGTGCACCGATCGGCAGGATCACGTCGGCGACGTCGCGGGTCGAGGCGCAGGCGAACTGGCTGAAGGCCACCACCTGTGCGCCGACCAGCGCCTTGCGCGCGGCCGGAGCATCGGCGAAGTCCAGGCCCGGTTCCAGGCCGTAGACCACGTAGGCCTTGCGCGGATCGGCCAGCATCGCGGCGACGTCCTTGCCGGCCGGCAGCACGCCGGCGCGGGTCAGGCCGATCGCGTTGGCGCCCTGCGGGATACGGCACAGCTTGGCACCGGTGGCGGCGGCGAAGTCACGCGCAGCGGCGCGGATCGCGGCAGCCTGCGGATGGTTCTCGGCGATGCCACCGACGATCAGCACGGTGTTGGTACCGCCCTGCACCGCCGAACGCAGCTCGGCGTTGGCCAGTGCATCGGCGAACTTCGACGGGGCCACGATCTGCTTGCCGGCAATGCTGAACGCGAAGTCGAAGTCGACCGGGTTGACGACGTGGATCTTCGCGCCGTTGGTCGTCTGCGCCTTGCGCAGGCGGGCGTGCAGCAGCGGCAGTTCGTGGCGGATGTTGCTGCCCAGAACGACGATGCGGTCGGCGCCTTCGATCTCGGCCAGCGGCAGGCCGAACACTTCGGCGGTGGCGGCGTCGGAGAAGTCACGGTTGTTGATGCGGTGGTCGATGTTGCTCGAACCCAGGCCAGTAGCCAGGCGGGCCAGCAGTGCGCCCTCTTCGTTCGAGGTCGACGGGTGCACCAGCACGCCCAGGCTGTCGCCCTGGTTGGCCTTGAGGATCTCGGCGGCCGCGGCCAGGCCTTCGGCCCAGCTCACTTCCTTCCACTCGCCATTGACCTTGCGCAGCGGCTTGACCGCACGGTCTTCGCTGTACAGGCCCTGGTGCGAATAACGGTCACGATCGGACAGCCAGCACTCGTTGACCGACTCGTTGTCGCGCGGCACGGTACGCAGCACTTCGCCGCGACGCACGTGCAGGAACAGGTTCGAGCCCATCGCGTCGTGGTAGCCCAGCGATTCGCGCGCGGTCAGTTCCCACGGACGGGCGCGGAACTGGAACACCTTGTTGGTCAGCGCGCCGACCGGGCACACGTCGACCACATTGCCCGAAAGCTCGGTGGTCAGCGGCTTGCCGTCGTAGGTGCCGATCTGCAGGTTTTCACCGCGGTACATGCCACCCAGTTCGTAGGTACCGGCGACGTCGGCGGTGAAGCGGACGCAGCGGGTGCACTGGATGCAGCGGGTCATCTCGGTGGCGACCAGCGGCCCCATGTCCTCGTCGGCCACCACGCGCTTGCGCTCGTTGAAGCGGCTGACCGAACGGCCATAACCCAGCGACACGTCCTGCAGTTCGCACTCGCCGCCCTGATCGCAGATCGGGCAATCCAGCGGGTGGTTGATCAGCAGGAACTCCATCACCGAGCGCTGGAACTTCAGCGCCTTCTCACTGCGGGTGGCGACCTTCATGCCGTCCATCACCGGCGTGGCACAGGCCGGCGCCGGCTTCGGCGACTTTTCCACGTCGACCAGGCACATGCGGCAGTTGGCAGCGATCGGCAGCTTCTCGTGGTAGCAGAAGCGCGGAATCGAAATGCCCGCCTTGTCGGCGGCCTGGATGATCATCGAACCCTTGGGCACGACCAGCGACTTGCCATCGATCTCGATGGTGACGTGATCCGGTGGCACGCTGGGGGTCACTCCAGGATTATTGGGTTGCGCGCTCATGCAGCGGCTGCCTCCACCTTCTTGCCGTCAACCATCGAATGACCGTTGACGATGTAGTACTCGAATTCGTCCCAGAACTGGCGCAGGAAGCCCTGGATGGGCCACGCCGCCGCTTCGCCGAACGCACAGATGGTGTGACCTTCGATCTGACCGGCCACGGTCTTCAACTGGTGCAGGTCTTCCATCGTGGCCTTGCCGGCGACGATGCGCTCCAGCACGCGGTGCATCCAGCCGGTACCTTCACGGCACGGGGTGCACTGGCCACAGGATTCCTTGTGGAAGAACTGGCTGATGCGGCAAGCGAACTTGACGCAGCAGACGCTGTCATCCAGCACCACGACCGCACCGGAACCCAGGCCGGAGCCCAGCGCACGGATGGTGTCGTAGTCCATCGGCAGGCCCTTCAGCTCGGCCGCGGTCAGCACCGGCATGGACACGCCGCCCGGGATCGCGCCCTTGAGCTTGCGGCCCGGCTTGAGGCCGCCAGCCATCTCCAGCAGGTCGTCGAAGGTGGTACCGAGCGGCACTTCGAAGTTGCCGCCCTTCTGCACGCAGCCGGACACCGAGAAGCACTTCGGGCCGCCATTGGCGGTCAGGCTCAGGCCCTTGAACCACTCGGGACCATTGCGGATGATCGCCGGCACCGAACCATAGGTTTCGGTGTTGTTGATCGTCGACGGCTTGCCATACAGGCCGAAGTTGGCCGGGAACGGCGGCTTGTAGCGCGGCTGGCCCTTCTTGCCTTCCAGCGATTCCATCAGTGCGGTTTCTTCGCCGCAGATGTAGGCGCCGGCACCGAGGGCGCCGTAGATGTCGATATCCACGCCCGAGCCCAGCACGTTCTTGCCCAGCCAGCCGTTTGCATAGGCATCGGCCAGGGCCTGCTCGAAGTGCTCGAACGGCTCGTGGTGGAACTCACCGCGCAGGTAGTTGTAGCCCACGGTCGAACCGGTGGCGTAGCAGGCGATCGCCATGCCTTCCACCACCGAATGCGGGTTGTAACGCAGGATGTCGCGATCCTTGCAGGTGCCCGGCTCGGATTCATCCGAGTTGCAGAGGATGTACTTCTGCACGTTGCCCTTGGGCATGAAGGACCACTTCAGGCCGGTCGGGAAACCAGCGCCGCCACGGCCGCGCAGGCCCGAGGCCTTGACCATCTCGATGACCTGCTCCGGCGGGATCTTCTCTTCGAGGATCTTGCGCAGGGCGGCGTAGCCACCGGTCTTCAGATAGCTTTCGTACGACCACGGGGTGTCGTAATGCAGGGTGGTGTAGACCACCTGGTGCGGCAGCGGCGCGGGGCCGACCGGACCCTTGGATTCGTGGTGATGTGCCATGCCCTTACTCCAGCCCGTCCAGAAGCTCGTCGACCTTTTCCAGGGTCAGACGCTCATGGTAGTGACCATTGATGACCATCATCGGTGCACCCGCGCAGCCGGCCAGGCACTCTTCCTCACGCTTGAGGTAGACGCGGCCGTCAGCGGTCGACTGACCGTTCTTGATGCCCAGCTTCTTCTCGCAATGGCGCACGATGTCTTCGGCGCCATTGAGCCAGCAGCTGATGTTCGTGCAGATGGCCACGTTGTTGCGACCCACCTTCTCGGTCTCGAACATCGAGTAGAAGCTGGCAACCTCGTAGGCCCACACCGGCGGCAGGTCCAGGTACTTGGCCACGCCGGCGATCAGCTCGTCGGTCAGCCAGCCCTGGTTCTGCTCCTGGGCAGCATGCAGACCCTGCAGCACGGCAGAGCGCTTGCGGTCCGGCGGGAACTTGGACAGCCAGTGATCGATGTGAGCGCGGGTTTTGTCGCTCAACACCACCATCGGGTCGACGTCGCGCGCCGCCTCGAAATTACCTGTCGCCTTCATCGGCCGACCTCAGCGAAATGCATAACGTGAAATTGCAGAAACTGCGGCGCCGGCTTGCGCCGGCTGCCTGCAGCGGGCGTTGGCGTGGCGGACGGCATTACCGGTCAACCTCGCCGAACACCAGATCGTAGGTACCGATCATCGCCACCACGTCGGCCAGCATGTGGCCGCGCACGATCGAATCGATCGAGGACAGGTGGGCGAAGCCCGGCGCACGGAGGTGTACGCGGAACGGCTTGTTGGCGCCGTCGGAAACCAGGTAGCAGCCGAACTCGCCCTTGGGCGCTTCAACCGCGGCGTAGGTCTCGCCGGCCGGCACGCAATAGCCTTCACTGAACAGCTTGAAGTGGTGGATCAGCGCTTCCATGTCGTCCTTCATGTCCTCGCGCTTGGGCGGAGCGACCTTGAAGTTCTTGACCATGACCGGGCCGGGGTTGGCTTTCAGCCACGCCACGCACTGCTTGATGATGCGGTTGGACTCGCGCATTTCGGCCACGCGGCACAGATAGCGATCGTAGCAATCGCCTTCCTTGCCCAGCGGGATGTCGAAATCGACGGCATCGTACTTCGCGTATGGACGCTTCTTGCGCAGGTCCCAAGCGACGCCAGAACCACGCAGCATCACGCCGGTCATGCCCCACTGGTGGGCCAGTTCCGGGGTGACCACGCCGATGCCAACGGTACGCTGCTTCCAGATACGGTTGTCGGTCAGCAGGGTCTCGTATTCGTCGACACGGCCCGGGAATTCATTGGTGAAGTTTTCCAGGAAGTCCAGCAGCGAACCTTCGCGCGAGGCGTTGAGGTTCTTCAGGGCCTTGCCCTTGTGCCAGCGCGATTCCTTGTACTTCGGCATGTGGTCCGGCAGGTCACGGTAAACGCCGCCCGGACGGTAGTACGCCGCGTGCATGCGCGCGCCGGAGACCGCTTCGTAGCAGTCCATCAGCTCTTCGCGCTCGCGGAAGGCGTACAGCATCACCGCCATAGCACCCAGATCGAGTGCGTTGGAACCCAGCCACATCAGGTGGTTCAGGATGCGGGTGATCTCGTCGAACATCGTGCGGATGTACTGCGCACGCTCCGGCGCCTCGATCCCCATCAGGGTCTCGATCGAGCGCACGTAGGCGTGCTCGTTGCACATCATCGACACGTAATCCAGGCGATCCATGTAGCCGATCGACTGGTTGAACGGCTTGGACTCGGCCAGCTTCTCGGTGCCCCGGTGCAGCAGACCCACGTGCGGGTCGGCACGCATGATGGTCTCGCCGTCCATTTCCAGGATCAGGCGCAGCACACCGTGCGCGGCCGGATGCTGCGGGCCGAAGTTCATGGTGTAGTTGCGGATTTCCTGCCGGCTTTCGGCAGCATTGCTGGCGAATGCTTCGCCGGCCTGGTGTACGTGACTCACTTCACTGCCTCCTGCGAGCGCTCGCCGGCAGCGGTCTGCAGGCGGGCGTCGTCGCGGATCACGCGCGGCACGCCGACACGCGGCTCCACCGAGGTGACCGGTTCGTAGATGACACGCTTCTTTTCTTCGTCGTAGCGGACTTCGACGTTGCCGATCAGCGGGAAGTCCTTGCGGAACGGATGACCGACGAAACCGTAGTCGGTCAGGATCCGGCGCAGGTCCGGGTGACCTTCGAAGATCACGCCATACAGGTCGAACGCTTCGCGCTCGAACCAGTTCAGGCCCGGCCAGATGCCGGTCAGCGAGGACACCACCGGCAGCGCTTCGTCAGGCGCGAAGCAGCGCAGGTGCATCATCAGGTTGTGCTGGTACGAACGCAGCTGTGCGACCACGGCAAAGCGCTGGGTCGGCATGTGCTGCGGGCGGGCACCGTCGGCGCTCTCTTCGCTGGGGAACTCGCCCCAGGCGAAGCGGCCCTGGGCCTTGCCTTCGACACCGCGGCTGAAGCCCTGCGAGGACACGTCGGCGGTGTCCCACTCATCGGAGCCGTAACCGAGGTAATCGACGCCGCAGAGGTCCACGGCCTGCTCGAAACCAAACTCGTCACGCAGCGCGAGGGCGGTGGCGTGCCACTCAGCGGCAGGCACTTCCAGCGTCACTTCGCCGCGGGGTTCGACCACGATGACCTTCGCACCTGCGAAACGTGCGGAGAGTCGGTCGATGAAGGATGCTTGCTCTGCCATGGGGGCTTGGCGCGCTCTTGTCAGGTGAAGGGGTCAGCGGGCGATGGTCTGTGTACGCCAGATCTTCTTCTGCAGCTGCAGGATCCCGTACACCAGCGCCTCGGCGGTCGGCGGGCAGCCCGGGACATAGATGTCCACCGGCACCACGCGATCACAGCCGCGCACCACAGAATAGGAGTAGTGGTAGTAACCACCGCCGTTGGCGCAGCTGCCCATGGAGATCACCCACTTGGGGTCGGGCATCTGGTCATAGACCTTGCGCAGCGCCGGGGCCATCTTGTTGACCAGGGTGCCGGCGACGATCATCACGTCGGACTGACGCGGCGACGGGCGGAACACCACACCGTAGCGGTCAAGGTCCAGACGCGCCGCACCTGCGTGCATCATTTCGACCGCACAGCAGGCCAGACCGAAGGTCATGGGCCACATCGAACCGGTACGTGCCCAATTCAGCAGGGCATCGACGCTGGTGGTGACAAAGCCCTTTTCCAGCAGCGGGTTGTCGCCTTCCGGCCGCAGGATGTCATCAACCCGCCCTTCCGGGACAGGATTGGTCATCAGGCCATCGAGAGTCTGAATCACTCCCATTCCAGCGCTCCCTTCTTCCAGACATAAATGAAACCGAGGAACAGCATGCCGACGAACAGACCCATGGTGACGAGCGAACGCGCGCCAAGCTCCATGAAGACCTGCGTCCACGGCACGATGAAGATGATTTCCAGGTCGAAGACGATGAACTGGATCGCGATCAGGTAGTAGCGCACGTCGAACTTCATGCGTGCGTCTTCGAAGGCTTCGAAGCCGCACTCGTACGGCGACAGCTTTTCCAGATCGGGGCGGCGGGGACCGAGGAATCGACCAACCAGCATCAGCGTAATGCCGATACCGGTGGCAACGATCAGAAACAGCAGAGACGGCAAATATTCGGCCAGCACAGCGATTCTCTCTTGCCTCTGCCGCTGCGCCTGCAGGCGCTTTGGCATGGGGGAGTGGACGGGAATCTGCCTGGCGCCTTGCGCGCCAGACCAACCCGCTTACTTACTAAATGGTGCCCAAGAGGGGACTCGAACCCCTACGACCTAAGTCGCTACCACCTCAAGGTAGTGCGTCTACCAATTCCGCCACCTGGGCAAACGATCACATCAGACTATCTTCCCGATGCGCCGCGTATTGTAACCGGCTTCAGTCTTTCTGGGAGCCTTCCGAAGGCTTTTCTTCACCAGAAACCGAAGATTCCGCCTGAGCCGGCACAGTTGCGGCCGGAACCGGGGCGGCCGGGACCGCATCGGCCTTCGGAACGGCCGGCAATTCGCCCGCCGGAGCGGCCGGAGCGCTGGCCGCCGGGGCGGACATCAGACCCAGATCCTGATCGGCGGCCGGGCGATTGCCATGGCCGGCGTACCAGGCCATGAAGAGGCTGATGCCGAAGAACACCACGGCCAGCCACTTGGTCGACTTGGACAGGAAGTTGGACGCGCCACGCGCACCGAACACGGTCCCCGAGGCGCCAGCGCCAAAGCCCGAACCTGCCGCCGCACCCGAGCCACGCTGCATCAGGATCAGCGCGACCATGGCTACGGCAACCAGCACGTAGACGACATTGAGGATCAACATCAGCATTGGAAATCCGCCCTCGGACTAGAGTGCCGGCGGCTAGCCGGCAACCGTAACTAATTGTTTGCCGCCGCCTCTGCGATGGCCAGGAAGTCGGCGGCCACCAGGGAGGCACCACCAACCAGCCCACCATCGACATCCGGCTGCGCGAACAGTTCCCCGGCATTGTCGGGCTTCACGCTACCGCCGTAAACAATGGGCAGTGAATCAGCAATTCTAGCATCGATGCGCGCGACTTCGCCACGAATGAACGCGTGCACCTGCTGCGCCTGCTCCTTGGTGGCGGTACGGCCGGTGCCGATTGCCCAGACTGGCTCGTAGGCGACCACGGCATTGGCGAAGCCTTCCGCCCCGACAAGCTCCAGCACCGGGGCCAGCTGGCTGGCGA
This sequence comes from Stenotrophomonas sp. SbOxS2, assembly GCF_013416715.1. NCBI lineage: Bacteria > Pseudomonadati > Pseudomonadota > Gammaproteobacteria > Lysobacterales > Lysobacteraceae > Stenotrophomonas > Stenotrophomonas sp. SbOxS2. The sequence continues at coordinate 360,175 of NZ_JAAVXD010000005.1, read as the reverse complement.
TGACCGACTCGGTCTGCCCGGCCTCGCGCTGCTCAAGGGTTTCACCGACGCACAGCACCGGCACCAGGCCGGCGTGCAGGGCGGCAGCGAACTTGCGCGCGACCAGCTCACTGCTCTCGTTGTGGTACTGGCGGCGCTCGGAGTGGCCGACCAGGCCATAGCGGGCACCCACCTCGTGCAGCATGGCTGCGCATACCTCACCGGTGTAGGCGCCCTTCTCGTTGCTGCTGACGTCCTGTGCACCAAAGGCCAGGCCGGTGTCGCCGAAATCTTCGACCAGCTCACCCAGGTAGGGCATCGGCGGCAGGATCACCACCTCCACCCCGCGCTTCGGCAGCCCGGCAGCGACCTGCCCCAGCAGTTCGGTGGCGAATTGACGGCTGCCGTGCAGCTTCCAGTTTCCAGCGACGATCTTGCGGCGCATGAGCGGGTGGCTCCTGTGTGAACTCAGCCGCCCATGATACCTGCTGCGGCAAAAAACCGTTTCTTTGTAAGCGGTTACATGGATTTTCAGCCAACGGCGCAGCCCCTCGTGGCAGGGGCCTGGGTTGGGTTGGTCGCGGAAAGCTCCGGCTGGGTTCGTGGGGTTGGCCGAGCGGGCGGGGCTGCGCAGGGGGCGCTGCAAGTACGTCCCTGTAAGCTCGGGCGCCGCATCCATGCGGCTCACGCCCCTGCGCAGCCCCACCCGCCCGGCCCATGACACATTGCGGCGATTCGCCCGCCACGGAAAGAAAAAAGAAGATCAAAAGCAAAAGCGAAAGCAGAGCTTCGGCCCCCTCCCCTGCTTCGAGATCTGACAGATCTCATCCACGCATGACGTGGATGGATCGTGTCGACCAAGGTCGACACCTACCAACAGCCGCGGGAAATTGTCGGGGGTGGGGCGGCGTGGGCTGGCAGGACCGTTGGCGCCATGGATGGCGCCATCGAGCCCCCAGGGATGGGTTTACGGCGTGTCCTGCCAGCCCACACCGGCCCGCCCAACCCGCAGAAACCCGAAGCCGCTTTGGCTTTGGCTTTGGCCTCTGCGGGTGCAGGGTGCAACCCTGCCGAACACCCTCCGCTGCGCTCGCCGGGCATGGCCCGGCGCTACCCGTAATGAAAAAGCCGCCTTTCGGCGGCTTCTTCATTACTTCAGCTTGATCTCGCGCAGGCGCTCTTCGAGGAAGCCGTGTGCGGTGATCGGCTCCGGGTACCGGCTCGGGTTCTCCTCGCTGATGCACGAGGGCAGCACGTCGATCAGGAAATCCGGGTTCGGGTGCAGGAAGAACGGCACCGAATAGCGCGGCTGGCGGGCCAGCTCGCCCGGGGGATTGACCACCCGGTGGATGGTCGACGGATACACATGGTTGGTCAGGCGCTGCAGCATGTCGCCGATGTTGACCACGATGGTGTCCGCGTCCGAGGTGAACGGCACCCAGTCCCCATCATGCGACTGCACTTCCAGGCCTGCCGCGCTGGCACCGACCAGCAGCGTGATGAAGTTGATGTCGCCATGTGCACCGGCACGCACGTTCGGGATGTCGTCGGTGGTGATCGGCGGGTAGTGGATCGGGCGCAGGATCGAATTGCCGAAATTGGTCTTGTCGGCGAAGAAGTGCTCCGGCAGGCCGATGTGCAGGGCCAGGGCCGAAAGCACGCGCGAACCCAGGTTGTCCAACGCCTGGTACAGGCCGTAACCACGCTCACGGAAGCCCTCGACCTCGGACGGCCACAGGTTCGGCGCCATCACGTCCCGGTACTTGGAGTCGTCGGCGATCTCGCGGCCGATGTGCCAGAACTCCTTCAGGTCGAAGTGCTTGGAGCCCTTGGCGGTCTCCACACCGAACGGGGTATAGCCACGGGCGCCGCCGCTGCCCGCCACGTGGTACTTGCGCTTGGTCTCATCCGGCAGTGCGAAGAAGGCCTTGAAGACGTCGTAGGCCGCATCGATGTCGGCCTGCGGGATGCCGTGGTTGCGGATGCCGGCAAACCCCCATTGGCGATATGCCGCCCCCAGCTCGGCCACGAAGGCGTCGCGGTCACTGTCGAAACGGGTGATGTCGAGGGTGGGGATCTGGCTCACAGCGGTTCCTGGCTTGTCGTTGAGTCGGTACGGGCCCGCCATGTCATGGCGACCGATCTGAACATTGTGACAGATAGATCGGGGCACGCCACCGACACACTGAAACAAACCGATACAATGCGCCACCCGCGCGCGGTTTAACGACTTCGTCACGCCGGGAAACGCCACCCGTTACCCCATCCCAACCCGCCTTCTCCATGGACGCCGCCCTGCCCGACGCCACCGCAGCCGCTCTTCCCGGCCCCGCCCGACGCTGGCGCAGGCTGGCCTGGTGGTCCCTGTTCATCACGGCCAACGCGGTGCTGGCCGCGCTCATCGCGCTGGGCAACGTTCCGCTGCGCGACAACCCCGGCGGGACACTCGGCCTTGCCTATCTGGCGATTGCCCTGCCCGGCCATCTGCTCGCGTTCGGCGCACTGGCCGGCCTGCTGCCGCTGGCCATCGGCCTGTGGCCGCGCAGCGCGCGCGCGCTCAGCGTGTCGGCGGTGATCTGCCAGGGTCTGTGGCTGTGCCTGCTGCTGGTGGATGCCAAGGTGTTCGCGCTGTATCGCTTCCACCTCAACGCGATGGTCGCCAACATGGTGTTCGGCGGCGCACTGCAGGATCAGGTGAGTCTGTCCTGGAAGACCTGGCTGCAAGCGGCTGCCATGGTATCGGCGATCTTCGCCGCGCAGGGCCTGCTGGCCTGGGCCTGCTGGAAGCTGCTGCCCGCAGCGCCGCGGCGGCGGCGGGTACTGCAGGCCTGGGCGGTGATTGCCCTGCTGATGGGTGGCGGCCAGGTCGCCACTGCCTACTACGACGCGCTTGGCGAACGCGCAGTGATCAGCCAGTGGAATTACCTGCCATGGGCGCAACCGATCACCGCCAAGAGCGCGATGCGCCGCTTCGGCGTGGTCAGCCAGCACCAGGTCGGCCTGCCCGATCCGCGCCATGCCCAGCTCAACTATCCATTGCAGCCGCTGCGCTGCCAGAGCCACCAGCGGCCGAACATCCTGATGGTGGTGCTGGAGTCGTTGCGCCATGACGTGCTCACCCCGCAGTTCATGCCCAACGCATCGGCACTGGCCCGCTCCTCGCGGGTGTACGAACATCATTTCAGCACCGGCAACGCCACCCGCTATGGCCTGTTCGGCCTGCTGTATGGCCTGCCGGGCGGCTACTGGCCCAGCATGCTCGACGAACAGCGTGGCTCGCAGCTGTTCAAGGTGCTGGGACAGCAGGGCTATGACCTGCATCTGTATGGCAGCGCGCCGCTGTACAGCCCGGAGTTCGATCGCACTGCGTTCGCCGATGTCCGCGACCAGCTGCACCAGGGACCGTCCGAACTGACGTCCGACGGCCGCGATGCCGCCATCGTCGCTGGACTGCAGAAGGACATCCGCGCCAGCCAGGCTGCACAGCGCCCATGGTTCGGTTTCGTGTTCCTCGATTCCACCCACGCGCCTTACCACATGCCGGCCGGCTATCCGCCGCTCGCCACGCCGATGGCCGATGCCATCGATTTTCTCAAGTTCGGCCCCGAGCACGATCCAACGCCGGAATTGAACCGTTATCACACCGCGGTGCATTACGCCGACAGCCTGATTGGATCACTGCTGGATGATCTGCGCGCACAGGGACTGGACCAGGACACGATCGTGCTGGTGACCGGTGACCACGCCGAGGAATTCAACGACCTCAAGCTCAACTACTGGGGCCACAACGGCAACTTCTCCAACTACCAGTTGCAGGTGCCCTTCGTGCTGCATTGGCCCGGCCAGGGTGGCGGCCGCGACGCGCGGGTCAGTTCGCATGAAGACTGGGTGCCGACGCTGATGCGCCACGGCCTGGGCTGCGAGAACGCATTGACCGACTACAGCACCGGCCATGACCTGCTGGCTGCACCGACCGGCAAGCGCGCGCTGGTGGTGGAAAGCTGGTCGCAGCGCGCGGTGCGCAATGGCGAGGCGATCTACGTGTTCGACAAATTCGGCAATGCCACCGCGCTCGATGCGCGCTACCGCCCCCTGCCGCAACAGACCCCCGACGCCGCCAGCCTCCGCGCGGCATGGGAAGCGCTGACGCGCTTCCGCAACCGCTGAATCCAAGGACCGATCCACCATGAACCGTCCGCTGCGCATCCTGCATACCGAAGCCGCCAAAGGCATGGGTGGGCAGGAGATCTACATTTTCCGCCACATGCAGGTGATGCGCGCGCGCGGTCATGACGTCGCCCTGCTGTGCCAGCCGGACGCGCGCCTGGCCACCCGCGCGCGCGATGATGGCTTCACCGTGCATACGCTGCGCATGGGCGGCATGGGCCGGCTGCTGCACGGCATCTGGTCGGTGTCACGGCTGGTGCGCCGCGAGCGCTACGACGTGGTCAACACCACCAGCCGTCGCGATGCATTGATTGCCGCCGCGGGTGCACGCCTCGGCGGCGCACCGCTGGTGGTGCGCTCGCGCCACCTGATGAGCCCGGTGAATTCGCTGCTGACCTACACCGGCCTGCCGCACCGGGTCATCACGGTAAGCAACTTCGTCAAGCAACTGCTGACGGACCGCGGAATTCCCGCCGACCACATCGGCATCGTGCCGCCGATGGCGGTTTCTCCAACCGGCATCGACGCCGCGCAGGAGCCGTCCTGGCAGGCGCTGCAGGAGACGCGTTCACGCGTGCGCGCCGAGCTCGGATTCGACGAACAGGACATCGTGGTGGGCTGCGTGGCCGTGCTGCGCGAACCCAAGGGCCACGCCGAACTGCTGCAGGCCATGGTGCCGCTGTGCAAGGCCAACCCCCGCCTGCATCTGGTGGTGGTCGGCGATGGCCAGGCCGTGATGCAGCGCCTGCAGGCCACCTGCGCCGAACACGAGCTGCAGCGCCAGGTCCATCTGCTGGGCTTTCGCAGCGATGCCAGCCAGCTGATGCCGGGCTTCGACATCTTCGCGCTGGCCACACACAAGGAAGCATCGGGCACGGTGTTCCTGGAAGCGGCACAGGCGGGCCTGCCGATCGTGTCGCACCGGGTCGGTGGCGTGCCCGAAATGCTGGTGGAAGGCAGCAATGCCATCCTCACCCGGCTGGGTGACAGCGCCGCCCTCACGGGCGCGCTGCGGCTGCTGGTGGACGATCCCGAGCGTCGCCGGCAGATGGGACGTTCCGGCTGGGACTGGATCCGCAGCGCAAAGCGTTTCAGCCCCGAAGGCCACGCTGAAGCCACCGAACACTACTACCACCAATGGATGAAGGAGCTGGGTCATGGCTAATGCCAGAACCGTACCGGTGCTGATGCATCATCACGTCAGCAACTCGCCCGGCATGATCACGGTGTCGCCGGAAAATTTCGAAAGCCAGATCGCCTGGCTGGCGCGCACCGGCTGGACTTCGTTGACGCTGGACCAGTACGCCGGCTTCCTGGCCGGCAAGCCGGTGCCGCGCAAGTCGATCGTGATCACCTTCGATGATGGCTACCTGGACAACTGGGTCTACGCCCACCCGATCCTGCAGAAGTACGGCATGCACGCGGTGGTGTTCGTGGTGACCGGCTGGATGCACGAGGGCCCGATGCGCCCGCATGCCGGCATCACCGGTGCCACGCTGCCGGAAACGCCCGAGCATCGCGCCTGCGAAGACCTGATCTACAAGCAGGACCGCAGCGACGAAGTGATGATGCGCTGGAGCGAAGCACGTGCGGCCATCGAGGCCGGCACCTTCGAGATCCATTGCCATACCCACACCCACACGCGCTGGCTGCGCCGCCAGGACCTGGACCGCGCCCAGCGCCGTGCCGGTATCAGTGGCGACCTGTCGAAGGCCAGGGAAGTGCTGCTGGAGAAGCTGGGCGAGGTATCGGACACGCTGTGCTGGCCGTACGGTGATTTCGACCAGGACTACATCGAAGTGGCACGTGAGCAGGGGTTCCGCTACCTGCACACCACCCATCCGTTCGGACGCAACGTGATCGGCGGCGATCCCGAGCGCATCTACCGCTTCGCCATCCGCAACCGGCCGGCAAGCTGGCTGCGCAAGCGCATCGCGTGGAGCTACAACCCGCTGATCGCACCGCTGTTCAATGGCTTCAAGGCGCGGCAGAAGAAGATGGTGCCGGGACCGTGATGGCGCTGCCAGCACTGGGTTGACACGGCTTCGGCAAGGAAGCTCCAACAGAGTGGAAGGACTACAGGAAATGAACGTTCTGGTTACCGGCGGCGCTGGATTCATCGGCTCCCACACCTGTGTGGAACTGCAGCAGCAGGGCCATACGGTGGTCGTCGTCGATTCACTGTGCAACAGCGACGCCGGGGTGATCGGCCGGATCGGCGACATCACCGGCATCACGCCGCTGTTCGTACAGGCCGACGTGCGCGACCGTGCGCGGATCACCGCGGTGCTGCGCGAGCATTCGATCGATGCGGTGCTGCATTTTGCTGCGCTGAAGTCGGTTGGCGAATCGCGGCAGATGCCGCTGGACTACTTCGACAACAACATCAGCGGCACCCTTGCCCTGCTCGGCGCCATGCGCGATGCCGGCGTCGGCACGTTCGTGTTCAGCTCGTCGGCAACGGTGTACGGCGACCAGGACCATTGCCCGGTGGCCGAGACGGCCTCGACCTGCGCGATGACACCCTATGGCCGTTCAAAGCTGGTGGTGGAGCACCTGCTATCCGACCTGGTCAGTGCCGACACAACGCTGCATGCGGCAACGCTGCGCTACTTCAACCCGGTGGGTGCGCATTCAAGCGCTCTGATCGGCGAGCTGCCGCACGGAACCCCCAGCAACCTGATGCCCTACATCGCCCAGGTGGCTGCCGGCCTGCTGCCCGAAGTGCAGGTATTCGGCGATGACTACCCGACCTGCGACGGTACCGGCGTACGCGACTACATCCATGTGGAAGACGTGGCGCGGGCCCACGTGCTGGCGCTGCAGTACCTGCGCGACAAGCGCCGCAGCATCACCCTGAACCTGGGCACCGGGCAGGGCCACAGCGTGCTGGAACTGATCAAGGCCTTCGAGCAGACCATCGGCCGGCCGATTCCGTTCCGGATCACCGGTCGCCGCACCGGCGACATCGCGGTGAGCTTTGCCGACCCGTCCCTTGCCCTGCGCGAGCTGGGCTGGACCGCGCGCCATGGCCTGGCGGACATGTGCCGCGACACCTGGAAATGGCAGACGGCGATGCCGCGCAGCGCCTGATACCTTGCTTGCGCCAGACAGCAACATGGCCGCACAGGCGGCCATGTTGTCGGTTCGATCCAGCGACAGGGCTCAGGCCGCAGCCGCTGTCCTGACCGCCGCCGAAAGCCGATCCAGGGTGTCCTGCATCAACGTCGCGTCATCGGCCTCGACCGTGACCCGCACCACCGGCTCGGTGCCGGAGGGACGCAGGAAGGCACGCCCGCGACCGGATACCGCCTGCTGCGCTTCGGTCAGCGCAGCCTGCACGCTCTCGGCCTGCACGGTGGCCTTGGCCGAGACATCGCCGAGGCGCACGTTGACCGTCTTCTGCGGCACCTTGGACAAGGGCTGCAGCGCTTCGCGCAGGTTCTTTCCCTGCTGCTTCAGCGCCACCAGCACCTGCAGGGCACTGACGATGCCGTCACCGGTGGTGGCCCGGTCCAGGCACAGCAGATGGCCGGACGCTTCACCGCCGAGCACGCCGCCTCCCTCCACCAGCGCCTGATGCACGTAGCGGTCGCCGACGTTGCTGCGCTGGAACGGAATCTGCAGTTCGGCGAGGGCCTTTTCCAGACCGAAGTTGCTCATCAAGGTACCGACCACCGGGCCGCGCAGGCGACCTTCGGCCTGCCACGCGCGCGCCAGGATGTACACCAGATCATCGCCGTCGACCGGGTTGCCGCGGTCATCGGCCATCAACACCCGGTCACCATCACCGTCGAAGGCGATGCCCAGGTCAGCGCGGGTCTCACGCACCTTGGCAGCGAGGTTGTCGATGTGGGTCGAACCGACGCCGTCGTTGATGTTGACGCCATTGGGTTCGGCACCGATGCCGATGACCTCCGCACCCAGTTCGCGGAACAGCAGCGGCGCGATCTGGTAGGTGGCGCCATGCGCGCAGTCGAGCACCAGGCGCACGCCGCGAAGATCGAACGAGCGCGGCACGCTGGACTTGCAGAACTCGATGTAACGGCCGACGGCCTCGCGTGCACGCGAGGCCTTGCCGAGCTTCTCCGAAACGGCCGTGGTGAACGGCACGTCCAGTGCAGCCTCCAGCGCCAGCTCGGTGGCATCGTCGAGCTTCTCGCCCTGGGCGGAAAAGAACTTGATGCCGTTGTCGTAGTGCGGATTGTGCGACGCACTGATGACGATGCCCGCATCCACGCCGAGGGTGCGGGTGAGGAAGGCAACGGCCGGGGTCGGCATCGGGCCGAGCAGCTGCACGTCAGCCCCGGCAGCGACCAGCCCAGCTTCCAGCGCCGCTTCGAACATGTAGCCGGAGATCCGCGTGTCCTTGCCGATCACCACGATCGGACGGCGCCCATCCTGGCCACGCTGGGCGACCAGCACGCGGCCCAGGGCGTTGCCCAGGCGCAGCACGAAATCAGCCGAGATCGGCCCTTGGCCGACCCGACCGCGGATGCCGTCGGTACCGAAGTACTTGCGGCTCCCCATCAAACCTCCTCCGGTGCCGGCTCGCGGCGCAGCATCGCCAGCAGGTCGGCCAGGCGGTCGCGCAGTTCACGGCGGTCACAGATCTGGTCGATGGCACCGTGCTCGAGCAGGAACTCCGAACGCTGGAACCCTTCCGGCAGCTTCTCGCGCACGGTCTGCTCGATCACGCGCGGGCCGGCAAAGCCGATCAGTGCACGCGGTTCGGCGATGTTGATGTCGCCCAGCATTGCGAACGACGCCGACACACCGCCGGTGGTCGGGTGGGTCAGCACCGAAATGTACGGCTGCCCGGCTTCACGCAGTTTGCCCAGCGCGGCCGAGGTCTTGGCCATCTGCATCAGCGAGAACAGGCCTTCCTGCATGCGCGCGCCACCACTGGCGGAGAAGCACACGTAAGGTGCGCCAATCTCGGCGGCAGTCTCGGCGGCAAGGGCGAAGCGCTCACCGACCACCGAACCCATCGAGCCGCCCATGAAGGCGAAATCGAACGACGAGGCCACCAGCGGACGGCCCTTGAGCAGGCCGCGCATGGCAATCAGCGCGTCGTACTCACCGGTGTTCTTCTGCGCGATCTTGATGCGCTCGCCGTACTTCTTCTGGTCCTTGAACTTCAGCAGGTCGGTCGGCCCCAGGCGGGCAGCGATCTCGGTGGTGCTGTCGGCGTCGAACAGCGCGGCCAGGCGCGCACGCGCACGGATGGCCATATGGTGGCCGCACTTCGGGCAGACCTCCAGATTCTCTTCCAGCTCTGGACGGTACAACGCACTGCCGCAGTTGCTGCACTTTTCCCACAGGCCCTCGGGGACGCTGCGCTTCTTGCTGGGGGTGTTGTCGGTGCGGATGCCAGACGGCATCAACTTGCTGAGCCAACTCATGCGGGAGGACACTTCCGTTCAGGGCGGCCCGGGGGCCGCAAAGGCGGACAGTCTAGCTCCGCTTTCCCTGCCCGTGCACCCCCTGCCCGGCCTTGGGCCCGGCGGAAAAAACCATGCTGGGACGTACGTTTAGGTGTTGGGGAGTGCCTGCCGCTGGCCGGCAGCGCTTGCAAGCGGGCAGGTACGGAGGATGCCGGCCAGCGGCCGGCACTACCGTTACGCGTCGAGCGCCTGCCGCAGCGGAGCCAGGAATGCAGCGGCGCGCTGCGCAGCCTCCTCGGCGGAACCCGCTTCGGCGAGCACCGCCACCAGCGCACTGCCGACCACCACGCCGTCGGCCTGGCGGGCCATGGCCGCCGCACTGGCTGCATCCTTGATGCCGAAGCCGGCCACCACCGGCACGCTGGCCTTGGCCCGCAGCGCCTGCAGACGTGCACTGGCCGCGTCGCTGTCCAGGCGTTCGGAAGCGCCGGTGACACCGGCAAAGCTGACGTAGTAGAGATAGCCGCGGGCCAACGCCAGCAGCTTGTCGGCGCGCGCCTCGCTGGTGGTCGGCGATGCGAGCAGAACCAGCGCCAGGCCCGCAGCGTCGAAGGCCTGCTGGGCTTCGCCGGCTTCTTCCGGTGGCAGGTCGACCAGCAGCACGCCATCCACGCCAGCGGCCACCGCCGCGTTGGCGAACGCCACGTAACCGTGGATCTCCACCGGGTTGAGATAGCCCATCAGCACCACGGGCGTCTGCGCATCGCGTTCGCGGAACCGCGCAACCGCCTGCAACACATAGCGGGTGCCTGCGCCGCGGGCCAGCGCACGCTCGGAGCTGCGCTGGATGGTCGGGCCGTCGGCCATCGGATCGGAGAACGGCACGCCCAGTTCGATCACATCGGCACCGGCCTCGACCAGCGCGTGCATGACCGGCACCGTGGCTTCCAGGGAAGGATCACCGGCGGTGATGAAGGGGATCAGGGCCTTGCGCTGCTGCTCGCGCAGGCGCTGGAAACAGGCATCGAGTCGGGATACGGACATCTCAGGCACATCCTTCAATCAGTTCAATCGCTTCACTGGTTCCCCAGTACATCTGGAGGACCTTCCCTTCAAACAGTTCCACGCGGATGCCGAGGGCCGAGCCCGGGTCCTGCCAGGTCAGGTATTCGCCCTGCTCGCCGTCGTAGGCATGCGGGCTGGACACCGGCGGCTTCGGGAACCGGGCGACCGCCTGGGCGCGGGTCATTCCCACGCGCAGGCCAAACGGGCCGGGCTGCTCGGCTGGCGCCCCGCTGTCCGGATCCAGGCCGAGGTCGAAACGAACCACGCGGTCCTCGTCGGTCATCATCGACACGCCCGCCGGCAGGGCCGTGCCGTCGTAATACTCGCAACTGCCGCCGAGGGCTTCGACCGCCCCTTGCGCCGTCCACGGCCCGAGTGCCTTGAGATCGTTCAAGTGCTGGCCGATCAGTACCTCGCCGGCATGATCCAGCGCCACCGAGACCACGGCCGGGCCCTCGTCGTCGCCCTCACCTTCCGCTGCGGGCGGGTCATCAATCGGCGTGCGCGCCAGAGGGTCGACATCTTCATTGGCGGCGGCCTGCTGCGCAGGCTGCGTGGTTGCCTTGGCCGCCGGCGCCAGTACGGGCGGCTCCGGCGGCTGGCACGCGGCCAGACCGAATGCCAGCAGCAGTACGCTGCTGTTGCGCATCAGCGCACTCACAGCACCAGGCCTTCGCGCGCCGCGATGGTATGCACGTCCTTGTCGCCGCGACCGGAGAGGTTGCACAGCACGATCTGGTCACGCGGACGCCCGCGCGCAAGCTTCATCGCCTGCGCCAGTGCGTGGCTGGACTCCAGCGCCGGCAGGATGCCCTCGGTGTGGGCCAGCAGATGGAAGGCCTGCAACGCCTCTTCGTCGGTGATGCCGACGTAGCGCGCGCGGCCGCTGTCGGCCAGGAACGCATGCTCGGGGCCGACGCCCGGGTAGTCCAGGCCGGCCGATACCGAATGGGTCTCGATGATCTGGCCATCGTCGTCGCACAGTACATAGGTGCGGTTGCCGTGCAGCACGCCCGGACGGCCGGCGGCGATGGAGGCAGCGTGGCGGCCGGTGTGGATGCCATCGCCAGCGGCTTCAGCGCCGACAATCTCGACCTCGCGGTCGTTGAGGAAGGCATGGAACAGGCCGATCGCATTGCTGCCGCCGCCGACGCAGGCAGTGATCGCATCGGGCAGGCGACCGTACTCGGCCAGCATCTGCTCGCGCGCCTCGCGGCCGACGATGGCGTTGAAGTCACGCACCATGCGCGGGTACGGGTCCGGGCCGGCGACCGTGCCGATGATGTAGAAGGTGTCCTGCACGTTGGTGACCCAGTCGCGCATCGCCTCGTTGAGGGCGTCCTTCAGGGTGGCCGAGCCGGAAGTGACCGGTACCACCGTCGCACCGAGCAGCTTCATGCGATAGACGTTGATCTTCTGCCGCTCGATATCGGTGGCGCCCATGTACACCACGCACTCCAGGCCCAGCCGTGCGGCGACGGTGGCGCTGGCCACGCCATGCTGGCCGGCGCCGGTCTCGGCGATGATGCGCTTCTTGCCCATCCGTGCAGCCAGCAGCGCCTGGCCGATGGTGTTGTTGATCTTGTGCGCGCCGGTGTGGTTCAGGTCCTCGCGCTTGAGCAGGATCTGCGCGCCGCCGACGTGGTCGCTGAGGCGTTCAGCATGGTAGATCGGGCTTGGCCGGCCCACGTAATGGGCCAGGTCGCGGTCGTAGGCCAGCTGGAATGCCGGGTCCTGACGGGCCTGGTCATAGGCCTGAGCCAGTTCCTGCAGCGGGCCGACCAGGGTTTCGGCGACGAAGCTGCCACCGTAACGGCCGAAGTGGCCCTGGGCGTCAGGGAATGCGTGGAAATCGGCAATGGGAGAGGCAGACATGGAGACGACCGGTCGTTCAGACAGGTGGATACTCTAGCGCACGGATTGTGTCCGGAAAATGGATATTATCTGGCGCATCCCGTCAGGAAATCTCACATGAGCACGTCACTGCTGCCGCCGCTGAATGCCCTGCGGGCATTCGAGGCCACCGCACGCCTGGGCGGCGTTGGCCGCGCTGCACAGGCCCTGCATGTGACCCATGGCGCGGTCAGCCGGCAACTGAAGCTGCTGGAAGACCACCTGGGCCTGGCCCTGTTCCAGCGCGCCGGTCGCGGCCTGCGCCTGACCGCCGCCGGCACCCGCCTGCAGGAAGCCTGCAGCGAGGCCTTCAGCGGCATCGAGGACTGCGTGCGCGCCTTGCAGCGGCCGGCGGCCTCTCCGGCGCTGGTGCTGGGGTGCAGCGGCAGCGTGCTGGCGCGCTGGATGATTCCGCGGCTGCCGGCCCTGCAGGCGGCCCTGCCCGGCGTACACCTGCAGTGGTCGGCCCTGGACGGCAGCTTCACCGAAACGCAAGCCACGCTGGATGCGGTGCTGCTGCTGGCACAGGGGCCGTGGCCACGCGGCTGGCAGGTGCGCGAACTGGCACCGGAACGGGTGGGCGTGGTGGTGGCGCCCTCGCACCCGGCGGCGCATCGGCTGCGCCATGTGCCGCCGTCCACCCTGCTGCAGGAAACGCTGTTGCATACCAGTTCGCGCCCGCAGGCGTGGCCCGCGTGGGCGCAGGCACATGATCTGGATCCGGGCCAGCTGCAACTGGGCACCGGCTTTGAACACCTGTACTACCTGCTGGAAGCGGCGGTAGCGGGGCTGGGCCCGGCGATCGCACCAGAGCCGCTGGTGGCAGAGGATCTGGCCGCGGGGCGGCTGGTGGCACCGTGGGGGTTTGCCGCGACCGGCGGGTTCTGGGTGCTGGCGCGGCCGGATGGCCCTGTCGATGCGCGCGTGGACGTGCTGGCGGATTGGGCCGCCGCCCAACTGCAGTGACGATCGCCGCGCAGAGACGGACGCGACAGCCGGCAGAACCTCGCTTTTACGGGCATTACATGCCGCTGGAAAACACTTCGAGCGTGTCTGCGCTGACCCAGCCCTGCGCGCAGTTCCCCGCATAGTGTCCCGGCGCTGCCACGTGGCAGGCTTCGCCCCTGGTGCCCTTCATGCCGCTGATGGGCCTGTCGCCATAGGTGTCACACAACGCGTTGCCCTTGCACTTGCCGACCGTGTTGGCCGGAATGGCGACAACGTAATAGAACAGCGGATTCTGTCCGGTGCGGCCGATGCCCTGCACGCAGACCAGTTGCCCCTTCGACAGTTTCGCGGTGGCGGAGGCCTTGCTGCCGCTGCCCGGTACCGCGTCCAGCGTCTCCACGCCCTTGGCCTCGGCCACGCCAGCGAAGAATCCCTGGTCGCCGCAGTCCGGCGACAGTTCGACGTCGTAGAAGTCGCCGCTGTCGGCATCACCTGCCGTGCAGCCAGTACCGGCACTGGCATTGCTGCACGTCACCGCGCTGGCGCGGATCAGCGCGGCCAGTCCATCGCGGGCCACTGCCGGAGTGGACACGGGTACCGCTGTCGCTGCAGAGACCGGGACCGGGACCGGGGCCGCGGCAGGCGCGGCAACAGCGGCGGGCGACACTGCGGCGGGATTCGATGAATCTCCCGCTGCACACGCGCCCAGGGCAAGCAGCAAGCCGGGAACCAGCGCAACGCGGGCCACGCGGAAACAGCGGGAGGAAAGACAGAGCAAATCCATTGCGACCTCATTGAAGGCTTGACGCACCGCAGGCGCGAGAAATGTACACCCGCTCAAACCCGACTGTGGCGGGGGCGCAGGTCCAGGCTACGACGCCGTCGGCGCCGCCAGGCGTTGCTGCAGATCCTCGCGCAGGCGCGACAACTCGACTTCGGCCTGCTGACGCTGCTGCATGCCCTCGCGATGGATGCTGCGCACCTCTTCGACCGTTGCGATCAGCTGATCGTGCACGTGGCGCAGAGTTGCCACGTCGATCACGCCGCGCTGGTTGCTGCGTGCGGTGTCCACCGAGGCCTGGCGCATCAGATCGGCATTGCGTCGCATCAGCTCATTGGTCGCATCATCGATGGCATTTGCCAGCTCGGCCGCGTTCTTCTGCTCGCCCAGCGACAACTGGATCGCGAACTGACGCTTCCACGATGGGATGGTGATGTCGCGGACGGTGTTGAACTTCTCGATCAGCTGCAGCGCATTGGCCTGGATCAGGCGGATCATCGGCAACGACTGATCAGCCGCATGCTGCATCAGCTGCAGGTCGGAAACGCGCTTCTCGATCAGGCGGATCGCATTGTCGATCTCGCTCTGACGGATGCGCTGCTGCGGATCTTCGCTGCCCTGCCCCAGCAACTGCTCGGACTGCAGCTGGGCCAGGCGCTGCTTGCCGGCAGCGGCATACAGGCCCAGGGCGTGACGCTCCTCGCGGACGATGTCGTGCATGCGGTCGAAATCGCTCACCCGCTTGCCCATCAGCGCCTGTTGCGCGCCGACGTCGCCGAGCAGCTGTTCGATCTGCGAATTAGTATCGCTGAACTTCTGCACCAGCTCGCCCTTGGAGGAACGCAGGCGATCGATCAGGCCACCGATCAGCGGCACCTTCGAGCGTTGGGAAAAACCATCCAGCTTGAGCTCGCGCGCGATGCGCACCACTTCGCCGAGCTTCTCGCCGTTGGCGTCGAGGTCACGATTGCGTACCTGGTCCAGCAACTGGCTGGAGAAGGCCGTCGTCCGTGCGGCGGCTTCACGGCCGAACACCTGCAGGTTGCCTGGGCGCAGATCTTCCAGCTCGCGGCCGATTTCGGCGATGCGCGGCAGGTCGTCGCGGACCAGGCCGAGGGCCTTCAACATGCTGTCATCTAGTTCCGGGGCGGGCGTGGTGGCGGGCACGAGCGTGCCGGAGTTCTGGCTGTCCTGGGTCATCGGGCAGTGTCCTTGCGGTGGATAAGCGTCAGCGGCGGCCGGCTCAGGGCAGTCTAGCCTGAGCAGCGGCCACTTCGTCGTCGATCTGGGCCTGCAGCGTGGCTGCCTGCGCGGCCTGTGCAGCCTGGGCCTGTGCCTGGCGTGCCAGCGCGGCCTGGCGCCAGGCGGGAAGCAGCACGTCATGGATGCGGACGAAGCGCCGCAGCAGGGCTTCGTCCTGCTCCTGCAGCAGCTGCCATTGCCCGCCTTCGATGCGCCGCAGCGTGGCCAGACGCTGCAGGTGGTCTACGCGTGGTGCCAGCGCGGCCTGCGCAGCGCCTTCCAGGCTCGCCAACTGCGCGGCGCCGAACGTGGCCCAGGCCTCCAACGCGGCGGCAGCCGCGTCGTTGTCGATGATGGTCTGGGCACGCTGCTGCACTCGCTGCGCGAGGCCCTGCGCCTGCTCGCGTGCCTGCAGCGCCAGCACGCCCAGCTGCGCCTGCAGCTCCTGCGCCTGCGCCTGGCGTGCCACATCGCGACCGAGCAGACGCCCCCACCAGCTCTCCTGCCGGCGCAGCCGCGCCGGATCGCCGGCCTGCAGGGCCAATGCGATCCGCGCCAACGCAGCCACCAGCCCTTCGCCGCCGCTGCCGGCCTGCAACGGTGCCGGCTCACCCAGCACCTGCAACAAGGGACTGCCGTACGCAGCCAGCGCGGCCACATCGGCGCGCGCAGGAAGCGTGGGTTCGGGCAGGGAGCGCACGCAGGTCACAGTGGCGGCGGCCGTGGGCCGTCATCAGCCACCGTTTCCGTCGGCAATGACTCACCGTAGAAGTGGCGCATCAACGCTTCGTCCAGCGCACGTTCTTCCGGTGTCGCTGCACGACGCACGCGCGGGCGACGACGCGTGTCGGCCGTGGCCACATCGGCAGTCACCTGCTGGCGTGCCCACCCGGCGAACGCCGCTAACGTCTGCGACAGCTGCACCTGCTGCTCCTGCGAAGCAACCAGCACCTGCAGCAGCGGTGCCAGCCCGGCCTGCAGGTCTTCAGCCAATGGCGTAGCTGCCGGCTGTGGTGCGGCGGCCGTGGGCGCACTCGCCGGACGTGCATCCGCCAGGCGCTGCAGCGCCGCCAGCAAGGCCGGCCATGGCGCAGGCTCGGGTGCGGCGGCTACCTCCGCCGGCGCTGGCGGCAGCTGCAACGCGCTGGCGATGTCGGCCAGCTGCGCGACCACGCGGCCACCGACATCGCTGTCACCGGCGCCCATCGCCTTGTTGCGCAGGAAATCTCGCTTGATCTGCGCCCAGCGTTGCGCGCGCTCGTCATCGAGCACGCCACGCAGCTCGGCCAGCTTCAGCAGATTCTCTTCGGCACCGGTGGTCAGCAGCTGCGCTTCGCCCAGATAGTGGTCGGAGATCAGCTGCTGCAGCTCGTCGTCATTCATCACCGGCGAAATCTTCTCCGCCAGTTTGTTCATGTTGCGGTAGCTGCCCTGCAGGCGGAACGGCGGCTCGGTGCGATAGCGGTCGTCCTGCGCAGCGCTGGCGATGTACTGCTGGTTGACCCTGTAGACCACGTCGCGCACGCGCAGCATGCGCTGCAGGGTGGCGGTGATTTCGTTGACCTCGGCGCCACTGTAGGCATGGCTCAGGCCGTTGCTGGAAACATCCTTGCCCATCGCGCGGTCGACCAGCAGGTACAGGTCGGCCATCTCGCGCGTGGCCAGCGGCGCCAATACCGGGTTGGAGGTCAGGCTGTTCTCGATGTAGCTGAGGGTGAAGGCCGCTTCCATGCCGCCAAGCACGTCGCCGAGGTTGTAGATGTCGGCACGGTTGGCCAGCATGTCGGGGATCTTGAACACTTCGCCGGACTCGGTGTACGGGTTGCCCGCCATGACCACGCAGAATTTCTTGCCACGCATGTCGTAGGTGCGCGTACGGCCGCGCCATACGCCTTCGATGCGCCGCGTGCCATCGCACAGCGAGATGAACTTCTGCAGGAACTCCGGGTGGGTGTGCTGGATGTCATCGACATACAGCATGGTGTTGTTGCCCATCTCCAGCGCCAGGTTGAGCTTCTCCAGTTCCTGCCGCGAGGTCGCGTCCGGCGCCTGCTGCGGATCCAGCGACCGCACTTCGTGGCCCAGCGCCGGTCCGTTGATCTTCATGAAGACCAGGCCGAGGCGATGCGCCACGTACTCCATCAACGTGGTTTTGCCGTAGCCGGGCGGCGAGATCATCATCAGCAGGCCCATCAGGTCGCTGCGCTTGTTCTCGCCAACGGTGCCCATCTGTTTGGCCAGGTTGTCGCCGATCACGCCGAGATAGACGTCGTTGATCAGCTTGTTGCGCACGAAGGACGACAACGGCCGCGCCTTGAACTCCGACAGCCGCAGGGTTTCGCGCTCGCGGCCGATGATGCCCTGGCGTACCGCCTGATAGGTGTGGAATGCCGGCACGAAGGACTGCAGGTGGTGCTGCAGGCGTGCCAGGAAATCATCCAGCGACACGGTCAGGCTGCCGTTGCGGATGCGGGCATGCTCGCCCAGCAGGCCACTGACCTCCGCCTGCAGCGGTGCATCGCTGGAACGCGTGCGCAGCTGTCGCTGCACCAGCAGCAATGCTGCCGCTTCTTCCACATAGCCGGCGTGCGCCGATTGTGCCGGCAGCCCGGCGAGCGCCCGCAGCCATTGCCCGGCCAACGCCCAGCGCGTGGCCAGCGGATCCTGCGAGCGCTGCAGCGCACGTTCAAGCGCTTCACGCTGGCCCGCCTGCTCCAGTTGCTGCGACAACGCGTCCAACAGCGCCTGCGCGTGGCGGCTGCTGCTGAACACCGGCTCGCCGGCGACCAGTTCTTCGCCCAGATACGCCGCTGCAGCATCGGCGGCGGCGGCGTCGAACGGCAGTGCATGGGTCTGTGCGTAGTCATGCAGCGCCTTCGCCATTTCCGCGCGCAGCGCCTGACGCCCCTCATCGGAACCGAACAGGCGCGCGATGGCCTCTGCACCGGCCTGCCGACCAGGCCACTGCGCCACGGCTTCATCGCGTTGCCGCGCGGCCCAGAACAGCAGCGCCAACGCACGCACGTGGGGCGAATGCCGCAGCGGGCCGGCGGCCTGCTGCAACGGCAACAGCGCGCGCAGGATCAGGGCGGCGTCATGGTCATGGATACCGCGCTCGTAACCCTCGCGGTAACGCGGCGCGGCAAAGGCACGGACCCGCTGGTCCAGCGCTTCGGGCTCGGCTGCATCGTGCTGCAGCTGGGCCAGGTCCAGGCCATCGCGGCCCTCCTCCGCCGCCAGCAACAGGCACCCGGCCAGGTATTCGCCGCGGTAGATCGCGTCCGATTCCGAATCCAGGGTCACCTGCCAGAATGGCTTCAGCGCATCCAGCTCGGGATCGTGCAGGGTCTCCAGGAAGTCGGTACCGGTGAGATGGATGGCAAGGGTTTCGCCACGCGGCAGCAGGGTCAGGTCCAGCGCCTGGGTGTTCACGCTGAAACGATGGCGCGGGCCAAGGCGGACGACGTTGCCTCCTGCCTCGTACAGGTCGCTGCGGTCGCGCAGCTGGCGCACGGCCTGGTCGCGCACACCCTTCAGGCGCGCCTCGACATCGTCAGCCTTGACGTTGTCGCGCAGCGCACGCAGGCGCTCGGCCAGTTCACGCAACTTGAGGATCAGCGGATCGCCGGCGAAGAACGCGTTCAGTTCGTCGGCCGTGCCGAACCGCTCGGTGCGCTTGCCCAGGCCGTCGAGGATGCGGTTGGCGGCATCGAGCACCGAGCGCGCCTTGCGCTGGCGATCATCCAGCAGGGCCTGCTTGTGCGTGTCGAAGGCTTCGACCAGCTCTTCGCGTTTGCTCAGGATGTCGCCGAGGAACTGCTCGTGCTCGCCGAACTGGCTTTCCAGTTCTTCCAGCTGCACCAGCAGGCGCGACAACTGTTCGTCGGCCCGCTCAGGGTCGCTGGCCATCGCCAGCGCGCTGGTGATCGACTGCGAGAACAGGGCGAACTGGGCGGCGAACTGGGCCACGGCTTCGGCCGAGCCCAGCGTCTTGCGACGCTGTTCGGCCCTTGCGCGCGCCTGGTTCAGGCGCCCGTACAGCAGCGAGATCGATTCGACCACGCGGGTGCGCGCGGTCGCATCGTCGACCTTCAGCCCGGCCATCAGCTCGGACAGCATGTCCAGATCACCGGCCATGTCGCGCAGGCCGTCCAGCTGCTCATCCAGCTGGCGTGCACTGGCGGCCTGCTGTGCGGCCTCGTCCAGCGCCTGCATGCGAGCGGTCAAGGGCGCCAGTGCCGCATCGCCGGCGAGGAAGGTACCGGTGGCGGCGCCGACACGGTCGTGCGCCTGCACCAGCTCCGCTGCCATCGCCTCGATGCGCGCGGTATCGATGTAGCGCAGTTCGCGGATGGTCAGCAGGCGACCGCGCAGCGCGGTGATCGCGTTGAGCGCTTCAACGAAGGCCTGCACCTCGTTCCAGTTTTCCGGCTGCAGCCGGCCCAGCAACGCCTTGTGCGTGCTCTCGGCCTCGGCCATCGCCTGCGCTGACTGCTGGCGGATCGACTGCACTTTCTCGTATTCGTCCAGCACCGACTCGCCGGTGGCGCTGATCTGCCGCAGCAACGCTTCGGCACCATCACACGCCTCGTCGCCCAGCCAATGATGGGCATCGAAAAGCCGCCGGGTGTCGGCCACCAGACGCTGGTAGCGCTGCACCGATACATCCTGGCCATCGATCTCGCGCGCCAGGTTGAACAGGTTGGAGATGCCACGCACCAGCTCGGCGTTGCCGATGCGGCCCATGAAGGTATTGCCGGGCGGACGGCTGGCGGCGAACTCATCGCTGCTGAAAGGCGTCTGCCAGACCTGCATCGGATGGATACGGGTCGGCTCGGTGCCTTCGGCATGGAACAGCACCATGCGCCCATCCTGCATGAAGGCATAGCCGTGGCCGAACACCGGGTTCTGCAGCACGCGCTGGATCGTGTTGTAGACGAACAGCGCCGAACGCCCGCCTTCGCGCTCGTAGAAGATGTACAGCACGTCCTCGCCGTTGGGCGAACGGATGCTGCGCTTGAACTGCATGCCATCCATCGAGGCGTCGAACGCCTTGTGCTCACCACCCTGCAGGTAATAGCCGCCGGGGAAGATGATGCCGTGGTCTTCGGGCAGCTGCACGCAGGCCTGGACGATGGCGTCGTTGCGCACGATGTCGCCGGTGAGCGTGTTGTAGATCAGTCCGCGCCATTCGGTTTCGCGGTAGGGCAGCACTTTCAGCAGCACCAGCGAACCGACCCTGGCGAACTCGAACTGCGCGTCGTCGAGCGACTGCGTGCTGTCTTCCACCGGTTCGCTGTAGATGCCCTGCCCGGTTTCGGTGTTGTTCTCCACCTTGATGGTCAGATCGCCACCGGTGGTTTCCACGAACAGGGTATCGAGGATGTTCAGATGCGAGTGGCGGCCGTTGACAGCAAGGTCGCGCGTGGCGCGGGTCCATTCGAAATCGAACGGCGGTGGCAAGGCGATGTCACGCTCGCCACGTGCATCGAGATAGGTCAGTTCACCTTCGCGTGACAGCGCCCAGCGGAACACGCGCACGTCGCTGCTGCGCTCGCCGATCTGGAACGAGGCCAGCAGCTTGTCGCCCACCACGATCAGCTGCAGCAGGCGCGCGTGCTTGTAGTACGCGTACAGCTCGTTGAAGTCATGCACGAAGCCGGGCTGGTCGAGGAAACTGCCCTTCAGCTCCAGCGCGGCGACGTCGTAGCCCTCAGTGCCCTGCACCAGCCGGTACAGGCCGAACACATCTTCGATGCGGGTCTGGGTCTTGAGCCCGATGAACACGTTGTAGCCGAACAGCAGGCGGTCCGGGCCGACCTGGACGATGTCGCGGCCTACGCAGTTGTTCTCGCTGCGGATGCGGAAGCGGCCGACCACCTCCAGGCGGCTGTCGCCGAACTCGGCCAGGCGCTGGCGGTTCAGCTGCTCGGCAACGGCCTGCAGGCGCTGGCCCTGTTCGCCGAGACGGCGCCGCAGGACTTCATAGGCGCCGCCCTGGGCAACGGCCTGGTCGACGGTATCGCCGGCAGCCTCTGGTGCGGCGGACTCGGTGGACGGTTTGGTTTCGGACATCAGCAGGTTTCCGGCTCACGGACGGCCGGCCGTCGATGCGGCCGGCACGGGTGGGCGATGGCCGTGGCCATCGCCGGGTGGATCAGCGCGCGCTGTCGACCACAACGGTCGCCGCGACGGGCGCGGTCTCTGCGTCCTCGGCGATCTGCCGCGGTGCATTGTCGGCGACGTTGACGCCCAGGTAGCGCTGCATCAGGTCCTGCACGATCGGGCTCTTGCCGGCGAAGCCTTCGATCGACTTGCCCAGCGAAACCGCCTTGATCAGGTTCTCGAACATGCCGCCGTCGCCGCCAACCAGGTCGATGTCGGCGTTGCGCAGCGCGCTGGCGATCACGCCCGCGTTTTCGCGCGAGACTTCCTTGCCGGCTTCGATCGAAGCCAGCGCCTGCTTGAGGCTGTTGTCGAGCATCATGCGGAACTCTTCATGGCCACGTGCCTGGTCGCTCAGCGAGGCGATCGCTTCAAACTTGCGGACCAGGCCTTCGGCTTCGGCCAGCAGCTTCTTCTGCACCACGCCGGCTTCGGCATTGCCCAGCGATTCGGTGGCGGTAGCGCGGGCCAGGCCCATCTTCTCTTCGCCCTGTGCCTGTGCCTGCAGCGTCTCTGCAAGCACGCGCGCCTCGTTGCTGCCCTGCTTCAGGTTCGCTTCGGCCTTGGCTTCGATCACGCGTGCTTCGGCGATGCCGACCTTCTCGATGGCCAGCGCCGACGCTTCGCGTACCTGCGCTTCGGCAAGACCCGGTGCGGCCTGCTCGGCACGGAACGCGTCGGCCAGCAGGCGCTTGGCTTCGGCCTGCTTGCCGGCCGCTTCGTGCTCGGCCTGCGCCAGCGTGGTCAGCTCCACCGCGCGGTGCTTGGAGGCGGTCTCGCGGGCCTGCGCTTCCTTCACTTCGCGCACCAGCGATTCCTGCGCCTTGGCTTCAGCTTCCAGGATCAGCACCTGCTTCTGGCGGTCGGCCTCGGAAACTTCGCGCACTTCCTTGATGCGCTCTTCTTCCTGCGCCACGGTCTTGTCGATGGAGATGCGTTCGCGGGTGATGTTGGCCACGTCCATCTTGCCCTGCTCGACCACCTTGTCGCGTTCCACTCCCTGCAGCTGCACTTCGCGATCGGTGGTGACCTGCTCCAGCTGGCGTGCACGTTCGACGCGCTCGGCTTCGATGGCCACGGCGCGCTGGCGGTTCTGTTCGGCCACTTCAACTTCGCGCATGCGGTTCTGCTCGCGGATGTCGATCACCTGCTGCGCTTCGATGCGGGCGTTCTCGGACAGCTGGCGCTGCTCTTCCTGCACCTTGGCGGTCTCGGCTTCCTCGCGCGCACGGATGGTTTCGATCTCGCGCTTCTGCCGTGCCTCGGCCTCGGCCTGCTGGCGTTCAAGCGCCAGCAACGCTTCGCGCGCTTCCACGTTTTTCTTGGTGATGGCCAGCTTCTCGTTCTGCTCCAGTTCGTTGGTCACCACGTTCTGCGCAGCGGTCAGCTCGGTGATCTTGCGGATGCCCTGCGCGTCGAGGATGTTGAACTGGTCCAGCAGCGATTTCGGCGTCTGCTCCAGGTAGTCGATGGCCACGTCTTCCAGCACATAGCCATTGAGGTCATTGCCGATCACCGCGATGATCTCGTCGCGGAATTCCTGGCGCTTCTCGAACAGCTCGGTGAAGTCGAATTTCTTGCCGACCGTCTTCAGTGCTTCGGAGAACTTGGCGTTGAACAGTTCATCGACCGCGTGCTTGTCAGAGGCGCGGTCGGCGCCGATGGCCTTGGCCACCCGCAGCACGTCGGCCTGGGTCTCGTTGACGCGCAGGTAGAACGCCACGGCGATGTCGGCGCGCATGTTGTCGCGGCAGATCAGGCCTTCCTTGCCGCGGCGGTCGATCTGCAGGGTGATCAGGCTGATCCGCATCAGCTCGGCGCGGTACAGCACGGGAATGATCAGCGCGCCGGTGAAATGCACTTTCGGGGTGGAACTCATGTCATTGACGATCAGGGCCACACCCTGGTCGACCTTGCGGTAGAACGCCTTGAACAGGCCGGCCACGCCGAGCAGGAGGGCAAGCACGCAGCCCACGATGAAGAGGAAGGGGAGCACGGAAGCCAACGTCATTGATGATTCTCCTTGTTGCCCGGAAGCAGGTTGTCCTGGAAGTCGAGGGCGACCGCGTCGGCGCGGACCACCCGGTAATGGTGTTGTGCAGCCACATGCTCGACCAGCACGATGCGCTCGCCGCGCTGCAGTTCGATGTCGCTGCGGATCTGCAATACCAAGCCGGCACCGCCGTCATCGACGGTGGCATGGCCACTGCGCGTGTCGACCTTCGGCGAAGCGACCACGCCGACCCGGCCCAGCAGCGAGGCCTGCGGCACCGGACGCAGGCGCAGCAGGAAGCGGCGGATGGGGCGCAGCAGCAGCGCGGTGACCGGCACGGCCGGCAGTGGTGCGAGCACCGCCACCACGGTGCCCAATGACCAGCGCAGCAGGTCGGGCAACGGCAGCAGCAGGTACAGATGGATGAAGTAGGTGAGGGTCCAGGCGAACAGGCTCAGCAGCGTCACCACCACCATGAGCGGCACACCTCCGAGACCCCAGCGCGCCAGCAGGGCGGACAGACCGCTGAGATGGGCGTCGCCTTCGAGGGCACCATCGGCACCGGCCTCGCCGAAACCGTCATCGACCAGGCCGAAGGCGGCAATTGCCCAATACAGAACCGCCACCGCCAGCGCGACGCTGTACGGGAGGGTCGGATAACCGAGTACAACGGTGAGGAATTCCTGCATCGCTTGCCTTCCTGGGCGGGGGCGCCAGGCGCCCGTTCGGAGCACGCCAACAGCGGCTCCGTCGATCCTCGTGCCGGCCCTCATGGCCAGCACGCTTGGGATCATCCTATGTGAAGAAGGTGTGCAGGCTCAAATGTGAAGGCCGGACACGCCAGAATGGACCACGACTCAATCCAGCACGGCGCAATCGGAGCGGCGGACTTCTTCCACGAACGTGCGCATCTTGTAGCCGTCCTTGATGCCCGGCTCCAGTTCGATGCCACTGGACACATCCACGCCCCACGGCAGGGTCGCCAGCACGGCGTCGTACACGTTTTCCGGGGTCAGGCCACCGGCCAGCAGGAACGGACGATGCAGTCCGGTCGGCACGCGCGACCAGTCGAAGGCCACGCCGGTACCGCCGCCGCCGCCCGGGGCATGGCTGTCGAACAGGAACCCGGCGGCGCTGGGGTAGCGCAGCTGCAGGGTGCGCGCATTGATCTCCTCACGCCCCCCCATGGCGATCGCCTTCAGGTACGGCATGTTGAAGCTGCGGCAGAAGCTTTCGTCTTCCTCGCCATGGAACTGCAGCAGGGTCGGCCGCACGGTACGCAGCACCTCACGCACTTCTTCCTTGCTGTTGTTGCGGAACAGCGCCACCACGTCGACCATCGGTGCGATCGCCTGGCGCATCGCGCGCGCTTCGGCCGGTGCGACCCGGCGGCTGCTCTCGCGGGCGAAAATGAAGCCCACCGCATCCACGCCCAGCTCACCGGCCAGGCGCACGTCGCCGGCGCGGGTCATGCCACAGAACTTGATGCGGGTACGGTAGTAGGAGCGGCTCATAGCGTTACCTCGGCGGGCAGATGCCAGTTGTCGGGGTACAGCGGCCCCAGGAACACCAGTCCCTGCGGAGGAGCGGTGGGACCGGCTACGGTTCGGTCGCGCCCGGCCAGCAGTTCGGCGATCCACTCCACCGGTTTCTCCCCACTGCCAACCAGAATCAACGAGCCGACAATATTGCGGACCATGTGATGAAGGAATGCATTGCCGCGCACCGCCACCTCGATGACGTCGTCGTGGCGGCTGACCTGCAGCGACTGCAGTTCGCGCCGCGCATGCAGCGCCTGGCACTGGACCGAGCGGAAGGCGCTGAAGTCGTTCTCGCCCAGCAGGGCCTGCCCGGCCAGGTGCATGCGCTCGGCATCAAGCGGGCGGCGCTCCCAGCTGAGGGTCTGCCGGCCCAGCGCCGGGCGTACTTCGCGGTTGAGCAGGCGGTAGCGATAGCGTCGTGCCCGCGCGGAGAAACGGGCATGGAAGTCATCGGCCACCGGCACGCACCAGCGCACCGCGATCGAGCGCGGCAGGCGGGTGGTGGTGCCGAGCATCCAAGCGCGCGGATCACGCACCACGTCGGTCTCGAAGTGCACGACCTGGCACTGGCCATGCACGCCGGCATCGGTGCGGCCGGCGCAGACCACCTGCACGGGGGTGTCGGCCACCGATGACAGGGCCTGTTCCAGGCTGGCCTGGACACTGGGTCCGCCCTCGCCCAGATTCTGCCATCCCCTGAAATCGCTGCCGTCGTACTCGACGCCGAGCGCGTAACGCATGTGCTACCTCGATGTTGCGGGTGGGGCGGCGCTCAGGCCGGGTCGCGCTCGGACCAGACCGCCAGTTCATTGCCACCGGGCTCGACGAACTGGAAACGGCTGCCGCCGGGAAAAGAGAACACGGTTCGCACGATCTGGCCACCGGCCGCGCGCACCGCCGCTTCCATCGGCGCCAGTTGGTCGGCATACAGCACCAGCAGTGGCGCGCCTTCGCTGGCGCGCTGTGGCTGGCCGCGGAAGAAGCCTCCCTGCAGGCGGCCATCATCGAAAGCGGTGTAGTCGCTGCCGTAATCGACAAACGACCAGCCGAACACGACCTCGAAGAACGCGCGGCTGGCAGCCGGGTCGCTCGAGGCGAATTCAACGTAGTCGAGACGGCGTTCGCGGGTCATGGCAGACGGGCCAAAAGTTCGCGGGCCTGCGCCTGGCAATGCAGATCACCACCTTCGGCAACCTCCTGCAGCAGGGTGCGCGCAGTCTGCGCGTCGCCCAGATCCAGATAGGCGATGGCCAGTTCCAGCCGCTCCTGGCCGACGCGCGGGGCCCAGTCATGGCCACTGTCTGCCGGAGATCCGACGGCGTCCTCGTCGGCAGCATGGTCGTCGTGCAGGTCAACCGGGGCATCCGCCTCATGCTCATGCGGTTCGGCAGGCAGATCGAACACGCCGCGGAACTGCGGCTCCTGTTCGGCCTGCAGCGCGTAGTCGGGCACGGCCACCTCGGCCGGTCCGGTCGGCGCGACCGGGGCAGCGGCAGCAGCATCGTCCCAGCGCGGCAGGTCGTTCACCGCAGCAGGCAGTTCAGCCAGTTCGTCGTCATCAAGCTCACCCGCCCGCCACTCGGCCGGCGCGGCATCCGCACGGATGTCCGCATCCGGCGCATCATGATCGGCAGTGCTGGCCCAGGCCGGCATCGCCGGTTCCTGACGCCCGCCTTCGGCTGCGAAGCCCGCCCCAGCGTCGTGCTCGGCCAGGGTATCGAGCGCGGCACCTGCCGGCAGCGCTGCGGCCAGGCCGGCGGCATCGTGTTCCTCGCGCAGCGGCGGCAGCGGCGAGGGCTTGCGACGACGCAGCAACCAAGCGCCCAGCGCAACCAGCACGAGCAGCGGCAGGCCCAGCCAGTACCACGGCGTGCCGGCACCCGGCGCACCCGGCGCCTGTGCCAAGCGCTGCTGCGCGGCGGCCAGGTCATTGTCCTTCATCGCGATCAGTGACTGCTGCTGCTCCTTGAGCTTCTCCAGCTCAGCCACGCGCTGCTTCAGATCGCCGATCTCGGCATCGCGGGTGGCGATGTCCTCCTTGGCCTGGCGCAGTTGTTCGTTGCCCAGCATGTCACCCTCGCTGCCGGCAGTGGTGCCGGTGGTTGTGCCCGCGTGCGCGGCGTCGGACGCCAGCGCCGGAGCGATTTCAAGTCGTGCCCCTGTGGCCGCAGCCGGGGAAGAAGCCGCGCCGTCGGCCTTGGCCACTGGCACCGGGGCGCCAGCCGGCTGCGGCACGGTGCGTGCCTGTCGCCACTGCGCGGCATGCTCGCGAACCAGTGCGGTGGCCTCGGCCGCATCCACCGCGGCCAGTGCGGTATCGCCCGGCATGCGCAGCACCGCGCCCTGCTTGAGCAGGTTGACGTTGCCTCGGATGAAGGCTTCGGGGTTGGCACGCAACAGCGCGATCATCGCCCGGTCGCGACTGATCTGATTGCCACGGGCCAGCGACCCGGCAATCTGCGAAAGGGTCTGCCCGCGCTGCACGGTCACGCTGCCGTCTGCGGCCAGTGCCGGTGCTGCCGGTGCTGCTGGTGCTGGCGCAGATGCCGCAGCGCGCGGACGCGGTGCAGCAGGTGCGGCTGCCGGCGTGGCTGGTGCCGGCTCGGCTGCCGTTGCAGCGGCGGCAGGCGCATCGCGGACGATGGTGTCCGACAGCACGCCGGCCGGCGCGACGATCTCCGGTTCGGCCACGGCCAGTGCGCTGGCCGGTGCATCAACCAGAGCCGAGTACTCACGCACCAGCCGACCCTGGCCCCAGTCGGCCTCGACCAGGAAGCTCAGCGACGGTGTTTCCACAGGCGTCTGCGAGGTGACCCGCACCACCGCCCTGCCCTGTGCGTTGCGGGTCAACTCGAACTGCAGTTCGCTGACCAGGCCTGCCGGACGCTGCAGGCCAACGCGCTCGAAGGTGACCGGCGAGGCGAGCGCGACACGCAGGTTCTCAAGTTCGGACGGATCGGCCGAGATCACCGGGATCTCGGCCAGCAACGGCTGTCCCGGCTTGGACAGGACCCGGATGTCGCCCAGACCCAGGGCCATGGCCGAACTGCTGACCAGGGCCAGCAGCGCGGCGGAGAGACAGGTGAGCGGACGCCATGCGCCCTTGGCTCGTTTATTCATGGGCGACACTATAAAGCGTGCGGACCAAGGTCCGCACCCACCGGGGAGGCGGCCTGCGGCAATGCCGGCCAGTGGCCGGCACTACCGGTCAGGCAACAGCGGCGATCAACGCGTCTCGGCGGCGACCAGCTCGGCCAGCTGCACCGCGTTGAGGGCAGCACCCTTGCGCACGTTGTCCGACACGATCCACAGGTTCAGGCCACGCGGATGCGACAGGTCCTCGCGGATGCGGCCGACATACACCGCGTCCGTGCCCGAGGCATGGGTGACCGGCGTCGGGTAACCACCGGCTTCGTGACGATCCACCACTTCGATGCCCGGCGACTGTTCCAGCAGCGCGCGCGCTTCGGCCACGGTCACCTTGTCACGGGTTTCGATCGCCACCGATTCGGAGTGACCGTAGAACACCGGCACACGCACTGCGGTCGGGTTCACCAGGATGCTGTCGTCACCCAGGATCTTGCGGGTCTCCCAGACCAGCTTCATCTCTTCCTTGGTGAAGCCGTTGTCCAGGAAGTCGTCGATGTGCGGGATCAGGTTGAAGGCGATCTGCACCGGGAAACGCTGCGGATCGATTTCCTGGAAGCTCAACAGCTGACCGGTCTGCTTGCCCAGTTCTTCCAGCGCCGAACGACCACCGCCGGACACCGACTGGTAGGTGGACACATTGATGCGCTCGATGCCGTACTTGCGGTGCAGCGGTGCCAGCGCGACCAGCATCTGCATGGTCGAGCAGTTCGGGTTGGCGATGATGCCGCGCGGACGGTTGCCGATCTGGTCCGGGTTGACCTCCGACACCACCAGCGGCACGTCATCGTCGTAACGGAAGGCCGAGGAGTTGTCGATCACCACCGCGCCAGCGGCGGCGAACTTCGGGGCGTATTCCTTGGACACGCTGCCGCCGGCCGAGAACAGGGCGATATCCACGCCACTCGGGTCGAAGGTGGCCAGGTCCTGGATCTTGACCTTGCCGCCGTTGAACTCGACTTCACCGCCGGCCGAGCGCTCGGAAGCGAGCAGGCTCAGGGTGCCGACCGGGAAATCGCGCTCGGCCAGGATGGCCAGCATGGTCTCGCCGACCGCACCGGTGGCGCCGACGATGGCGACGTGGAAGCTGCGTTGTGCATTGCTCATGGGGGAACTCTCACGAAAACGGGAAGGGGGAAAACTCACGCACGACAGCTGGGTTCGGGGAGCCTCCTCGGATGGATGCGCGGAGGTTCCCTATCGTTTCCCGCTTTTTTCATCCATCGAGGCGCGCGCGGCAAGGGCCGCGTCGGCGTTGATCGCGCTCGGCATGTGCGACGGGCTGCCGTCCAGGCCAAGGCCGGCCAGCAGATTGTCCACGGCCATCTGGACCATGGCGGTACGCGTGGCCAGCGAGGCGCTGCCGATGTGCGGGGTCAGCACGATGTTGCGCAGGGCCAGCAGCTCCGGCCGCACGTTTGGTTCGCCTTCGTAGACATCCAGGCCGGCCGCCGCCAGGCGACCGTTGGCCAGTGCGTCGGCCAGCGCCAGTTCGTCGACGATGCCGCCGCGGGCGATGTTCACCAGCGTGGCAGACGGCTTCATCTTGGCCAACGCGGCGGCGTCGATGATGTGGTGCGAAGCGGCGCTGTACGGAAGTACGGTCAGCAGATGGTCGGATTGTGCCAGCAGCGTATCCAGGCCCACGTAGGTCGCGCCGAGCGCGGCTTCGACGTCGGCCGGCAAGCGCGAACGGTTGTGGTACAGCACCTTCATGCCGAAGCCGTGCGCACCGCGACGGGCGATACCTTGGCCGATGCGGCCCATGCCGAGGATGCCGAGCGTGCTGCCATGGATGTCGGCACCGAGCATGGTCTGGAACGACCACTGCCCCCACTGCCCCTCGCGCAGCCAGCGCTCGGATTCGGTGATCCGGCGTGCGGTGGCCATCAGCAGGGCGAAACCGAGATCGGCGGTGGTCTCGGTGAGGACGTCCGGGGTGTTGCTGGCGAGGATGCCGGCGGCGCTGAGCGCGTTGACATCCAGGTTGTTGTAGCCGACCCCGACATTCGCGATCACCTGCAGCTGCGCGGCATCGGCAACCTGGGCCGCGCCGATGCGCTCGTTGAGGGTGATGATCGCGCCGTCAACGTCAGCCAGCTGCGCGGCGATCTGCTGCGGCGACCAGGCGGTGACGGTATCGGTGGTGCGCAGCTGCACGCGATCGCGCAGCGGCACGATGGCCGCGTCGATCAGCGGCTGGCTCACCCACACCGTCGGCCGCGCATCAGCCATCAAGCTGGCCGGGAATGCGCGGGGTGATGGTGCCGACGTCACCGCACTGCGCGCGGTGGCGCAGCGCCTGGTCCATCAGCACCAGTGCCATCATCGCCTCGGCGATGGGGGTGGCGCGG
Source organism: Stenotrophomonas sp. SbOxS2 (assembly GCF_013416715.1). Taxonomy (NCBI): domain Bacteria; kingdom Pseudomonadati; phylum Pseudomonadota; class Gammaproteobacteria; order Lysobacterales; family Lysobacteraceae; genus Stenotrophomonas; species Stenotrophomonas sp. SbOxS2. Next base: position 329,513 of record NZ_JAAVXD010000005.1, on the reverse strand, counting down.
ATGCCGACGCAGGGATCATGGCGGCCGGTGGTGACCACCTCCACCACATTGCCGGCCGTATCCAGCGACTCACCCGGCAGGCGCAGGCTGGAGGTCGGCTTGAGCACCATCGAGGCAACCACCGGCTGGCCGGTGGAGATGCCACCGAGAATGCCGCCGGCGTGGTTGCTGGCAAAACCCTGCGGGGTCAGCAGGTCTCGGTGTTCGGTGCCCTTCTGCATGGCGCTGGCAAAACCGTCGCCGATCTCCACGCCCTTCACCGCGTTGATGCTCATCAGTGCGGCTGCGAGCTCGCCATCAAGCTTGCCGTAGATCGGCTCGCCCCAGCCCGGTGGCACGTTGTCGGCGACCACGTCCACACAGGCGCCGACCGAATCACCGGACTTGCGCAGCGCATCCATGTACGCCTCCAGCTCGGGCACCTGTGCAGCGTGCGGCCAGAAGAACGGGTTGTCCTCGACCACCGACCAGTCGAAACCGGCCGGGGTGATCCCGCCCAGCTGCGACAGGTAGCCGCGCACGGTGATGCCGAAGCGTTCGGCCAGCCATTTCTTGGCGACCACGCCAGCGGCCACGCGCATGGTGGTCTCGCGCGCCGAGGAACGGCCGCCGCCACGCGGGTCGCGGATGCCGTACTTGTGCCAGTAGCTGTAGTCAGCATGTCCCGGACGGAACTGTTGGCCGATGTTGCTGTAGTCCTTGCTGCGCTGGTCGGTGTTGCGGATCAGCAGCGCGATCGGGGTGCCGGTGGTCAGGCCCTCGTACACGCCGGACAGGATCTCGATCTCATCGGCCTCGCGCCGCGCCGAGGTATGCCGGCTCTTGCCGGTGGCGCGACGCTGCAGGTCGTGGCTGAATTCGGCCGCGTCCAGCGCCAGCCCCGGCGGGCAGCCATCGATCACGCAGCCGATGGCCGGCCCGTGCGATTCGCCGAACGTGGTGACGGTGAACAGCTTGCCGAACGAATTGGAGCTCACGGGCGCTGTGCCGCCAGTTCGGTGATGCGTGCGCTGTGGGCGATCAGCTCGCGGCACTCGACCGCGAAGATGCCCATCTGGCCGACCTTGAACTCGACCCAGGCGAAATCGACCTCCGGCAGCAGCTTGATCAGGTGCTGTTCGGATTCGCCCACTTCACAGATCAGCAGGCCGTCCTCGCTCAGGTGCAGCGGCGCGTCGCGCAGGATCTTCAGCACCAGGTCCAAGCCGTCGTCGCCGGCACGCAGGCCCATCTCCGGCTCGTAGGAGTATTCCTGCGGCAGGGCATCGGTCTCGTCGTTGGTGACGTACGGCGGGTTGGTGACGATCAGGTCGTAGTGGCGGCCGGTCAGGCCGTTGAACAGGTCCGACTTCAGCAGGGTCACGTTGTGCGCCTGCAGGCGTTCCTTGTTTTCTTCGGCCAGCGACAGCGCATCATCGCTGAGGTCCACGCCGTCCACTTCCCAGTTCGGGTAGTAGTGGCCCATGGCGATGGCGATGCAGCCCGAACCGGTGCACAGGTCCAGCGCGCGGCTGACGTCGCGGCCAGCCAGCCACGGCTCGAAGCCGCACTCGATCAGCTCAGCGATCGGCGAGCGCGGCACCAGGGCGCGCGTATCGCTCTTGAAGCTGAGGCCGGCGAACCAGGCTTCACCGGTCAGGTAGGCGGCCGGGATGCGCTCGTCGATACGGCGCTGGAACAGCTCCAGCACCGCCAGCTTCTCTTCGCGCAGCAAGCGCGCCTGGCCGTAGGCCGGGCCGAGGTCGTGCGGCAGGTGCAGGCCGTGCAACACCAGCTGGGTGGCCTCGTCCAGGGCATTGTCGTAGCTGTGCCCGAAGGTCAGGCCCGCAGCATTGAAACGGCTGGTGCCGTAGCGGATCAGATCGATGATCGTATGGAGTTCGGCGGCCGTTTCAGCGGTCATGGCGGTACTGCGGGCGAAGTGGCCCCCGATTATAGGGGTTGCCGCCTGCGCCGGCATCCGTTGCGGCAGAAACGATCCAGTCGCAGCCGGTATGATGGTGGCCACTTCCTGCGGCGGAATCCCATGTTCAATCGCAACGTCGGCATCATCCTGCTGATCGCTCTGGCGGCGGGCCTTGGCCTGCTCGCCGCCCAGCAGGTGTTCGCGCCGAAGCCGCCGGCCGGGCAGCCGGCCACCGAAGCGATCACCCTGTACCCGCAGCCGCGCGTCCTGCCCGACTACAACCTGGCCCAGTCCGACGGCACGCGCCTGATTCCCGGCGAGCTGAAGGGCCACTGGACCCTGGTGTTCCTCGGCTTCACCTTCTGCCCGGACGTCTGCCCGACCACCCTGGCCGAGCTGGCCGGCGCGCAGAACCAGTGGGAAGCCCTGCCCGACGGCCTGCGCCCGCGCGTGCTGTTCGTCTCGGTCGACCCGGAGCGCGACACCGCGACCCGCCTGGGCGAATACGCCCATGGCTTCCACAAGGACACCCTGGCGGCGACCGCCGACATCCCCTCGCTGGAGCGCTTTGCCACCTCGCTGGGCTTCGTGTTCCAGAAGGTACCGGGCAAGCACTTCGACGAGAATCCCGAGGATTACACCCTCGAGCACTCCGCCAGCCTGGCCGTGCTCGATCCGCAGGGCCGGCTTGCCGGCCTGGTGCGGCCCCCGTTCAACGCGCCGGCGATCGCCCGCGACCTGCAGAAGCTGACCGAGAAATCCGCCCCATGAGTCTGACCACCGCCCTGACGTACGTCCTGCCCCACCGCCTGCTGTCCTCGATGGCGCGTTCGCTGGCGTACTCGGACAACCCGCGCGTATCGCGCTGGCTGATCGACACGGTCACCCGCAAATTCAACGTCAACCTGGATGAAGCGGCCAACCCTGACCCGCGCAGCTACCCGACCTTCAACCAGTTCTTCACCCGCGCGCTGAAACCCGGCGCGCGCGTGGCCGATGCGGATCCGCGCAGCCTGGTGATGCCGGCCGATGGCCGCATCAGCCAGCTCGGAAAGATCGACGCCGGCCGCATCTTCCAGGCCAAGGGCCAATCCTTCACCGCCGCCGAGCTGCTGGGCAGCGCCGAGGATGCCAAGTCGTTCAACGATGGGCTGTATGCCACGGTGTACCTGTCGCCGCGCGACTATCACCGCGTGCACATGCCGTGGACCGGCACCCTGCGCGAAACCGTGCACGTGCCCGGCCGCCTGTTCAGCGTTGGCCCGGCCGCGGTGAACAACGTGCCAGGCCTGTTCGCACGCAACGAACGTCTGGTCTGCCACTTCGACACCAGTTTCGGCCCGATGGTCAGCGTGATGGTCGGCGCGCTGCTGGTGTCGGGCGTGGAAACGGTGTGGAGCGGCGAAGAAATTCCGCATTACGGCGACCGCATCACCCGCAAGGATTACCGGGGTCGCGGCATCACGCTGCAGCGCTTCGAAGAGATGGCGCGCTTCAATTACGGCTCGACCGTGATCGTGCTGCTGCCTCCGGGCGTGGCCGAATTCGCCCCGCATCTGGATGCCGAGCATCCGGTGCAGCTGGGCCAGGCACTGGCGAAGCTGCGCTGAGGTTCATGTAGAGCCGAGCCGTGCTGGGCTCACGCTTGGCCAGTAGATCCACGCCATGCGTGGATGGCTTCAACGGAATGCCGGCCAGCGGCCGGCACTACCGGATGCGGGCGTTACTGCAGGGTCGGCGCCGGGCCGACGTCCATGCCGTCGTAGTCTTCCACGCCCATCTGCGTGGCCAGCGCGCTCAGTTCCTGGTTGCGCTTGTCCAGCGAGGTTTCGTCGTGGACTTCCACGCGCTCCACGTGCAGCACGTGGAAGGCAGCATCACCGTCCTCCGGCTCCTGTTCGAACATCTCCACCAGCACATAGCCCTGCGCCTGCAGGTGGGTGGCCAGTGCCTGCAACGGCTCGGCCGTGGAGTGCACGAAGAAGTAACCCCACAACAGCGGGGCGTCCAGGTTCCAGTCGGTGTTCTCGCGGAGGTTGGTGAACAGGTTGCGGGTGTCTTCGAGGTCCATGCGATATCCAGAGTGCGGAGAGATTATTTGTCGCAGCCCTGCAGCTTCAGCACCTGGCCGTGGCGCAGGCTGTAGCCCGGGGCCTTGAGGCCATTGGCGCGGGCCAGCACCGGCACATCGCACTGGAACTTCGCGGCGATCCGGCCCAGGGTCTCACCCTTGCCGACCTTGTAGCTGCGGGCCGGCTTGGCGCGCGGTGCCGGCGCCGGGCGCGGCGCAGCCACGGGCGCTGCAGGCGTGGTCGGCACGCTGCTGGCGGCATTGGGATCGACCACCGGCACCACCCCGCCCACGGCCACGCTGCCGGTATAGCTGGCGGCGCTCGGGCGCACGATCGCGGCATTGAGGTCGGCGGTGATCAGGGTGCGTGCCAGATCCGCACGCGGGCCGCTGACGCAGTTGCGCGCGTACAGGCCGGCAATGCGGTTGGTGGCGTTGATGAGGGTCCCGGCCGGGATCCAGCCATCGGCTTCATAGCGCGGGTTGAGGTTGCGCAATGCGCGCATGTAGCCATCGCGGGTGCCATGGCTGCCCAGGCAGATGGTCAGCTCGTAGATCGTGGTCGAGCGGGCCAGGCGGATGGTGGCCGGCTGTGCGTTGATCTTCGGGAACTCCACGCCGTACTGCTGCGGGTGCAGGAAGATCCAGGACGCGGCGATCACCATCGGCACGTAGTCCTTGGTCTCGCCGGGGAACTGGTTGTAGACGCTGTCCACCCAGAAGCTCTGGCCCGGGTACTGCTTGTAGACGCGCGCCGCGCGGCCCTCACCGCCGTTGTAGCCGGCCAACGACAGTTCGACGTTGTTGTTGAGCTCGCGCATGCGCTCGTTGAGGTACGTCGCGCTGGCTTCGGCGGCGCTGCGCGCGTCGAAGCGGGTATCGAAACCGGTACCGTCCGGGCCCAGGCCGAAGCGGCGGCCGGTGGCCGGCATGAACTGCATCAAGCCCGCCGCGCCAGCACGTGAGGACGCATGCACGCGGCCATTGGACTCCTTGGCCATGATGCCGAACAGCAGCGCCTCGGGCAGGCCGCGCTTCTCCCATTCCGGCCACATCACCGCGCGCAGGTTCTGGTAGTTCTCGTAGGTGGTCATCAACGCCGGGCGCATGTCGGTCAGCCAGCGGCGGATGCCGGCCTGCACGGCCGGGTTGTACTCGACCATGTTGTCGAAGGCATGGCGCTTGTCGTTGAGCAGCGCCGCTGCGCGGGCGGCCTCGGGCACGTCGGCAGCCAGCGGGCCGACATGGTCCGGGTCGGCTTCCAGGCGATCGCCGGCTTCATCGGCCACGTCATCATCGGCGGCGGCATCGGCGTCATGCTTGAGCAGCCGCTTGTAGGTCGCCAGCATGTTGCTCATCTGGCAGCCCTTCTGCTTCACGCACTCGCTGATGACATCTTCCATGTCCTCCAGCGCGGCATCGGCCTCGTTGCGACCCTTCGGATCGGCGTTGGCCACCAGCAGCACGGCATCGCTGTAGCGCTTCTCGGCAGCCGTCATGCGCTGCTGCAGTGTATCCACCTTCACCTTGTCCCGGGCCGAAACCCGCTGTGCGTGGGCCTCCGGCGCCAGGGAAACCAGGCCAGCCAGGGCCAGCAGCGGCCAGGTACGGGAAATCAGGACAGGAACGGGCATTGGTGGCACTGTGTATGAAACAGGCAGGCAGAGTAGCGGCGCTGCCAAGGTCGGGGCAAGCCGACCTTCGGCCCGTCACTGTCGGCGGTTAACATTGGCACATTCATCACAAGGGCTGGACCATGGATCCGATTCTGCTCGGCAAAGGCATCACCGACGATGTGGCTGTCACCCTGCTGCCGAAACTCGGCAACCGCCATGGGCTGGTGGCCGGCGCTACCGGCACCGGCAAGACCGTGACCCTGATGACCCTGGCCGAGGGTTTCTCGCGGATCGGGGTGCCGGTGTTCCTGGCCGATGTGAAGGGCGATGTGTCTGGTCTGGCGGTGCCGGGTACCGGCGCTGAGAACCTGCTCAAGCGCGCGGCCGAGATCGGCGTGGGCGACTACGCCCCGGCGGCCAGCCCCACCGTGTTCTGGGATCTGTACGGCAAGCTCGGCCACCCGGTGCGCACCACCGTGAGCGAGATGGGCCCGACCCTGCTGGCACGCATCCTGGAATTGAACGACACCCAGGCCGGCGTGCTCGACATCGTGTTCAAGCTGGCCGATGACCGCGGTCTGCTGCTGCTGGACATGGACGATCTGCGCGCCCTGCTCGGCCTGGTGGCCGAGGAGCGCAAGGACATCTCCACCGAGTACGGCCTGGTCAGCGCGCAGTCGGTGGCCGCCATCCAGCGCGCCCTGCTGCGCCTGGCGCAGGACGGCGGCGAGCACTTCTTCGGCGAACCGGCGCTGGAACTGGCCGACATCATGCGGGTCAACCATGACGGCCGCGGTGTCATCGGCATCCTTGCCGCCGACCAGCTGGTGCTCAAGCCCAAGCTGTACTCCACCTTCCTGCTGTGGCTGCTGTCGGAGCTGTTCGAGCAGCTGCCCGAAGTCGGCGACCTCGACAAGCCGAAGCTGGTCTTCATTTTCGACGAAGCGCACCTGCTGTTCGACGATGCACCGCCTGCACTGGTACAGCGCATCGAACAAGTGGTGCGGCTGATCCGCTCCAAGGGCGTGGGCGTGTATTTCTGCTCGCAGTTCCCGGACGACGTACCGGCCAACATCCTCGGCCAGCTCGGCAACCGCGTGCAGCACGCGCTGCGCGCATTCACCCCGCGCGACCAGAAGGCAGTGAAGACCGCCGCCGAGACCTTCGTGCCGAACCCGAAACTGGATGTGGTGAAGGTACTCAGCCAGCTCGGTACCGGCGAGGCGCTGGTGTCCACGCTGCAGGACAAGGGCGTGCCGATGCCGGTACAGCAGACGATGATCGCCCCACCGCGCTGCCGCATGGGACCGGTCACCGAGGCCGAACGTACGCAGGTGCGTGCCGGCAGCCCGGTCGGCACGCGCTACGACACTGCCGTCAACCGCGAATCGGCCGCCGAACTGCTGGCCCAGCGCGCGCAGAAGGCGGTTGAGAAAACCGATGCGCCGGCCGCACGCAGCCGTGAGCAGGACGAGGCGCAGGAAGGTGGCTTCGGACAATCGATCAAGGACGCAATCTTTGGCACCAAGCGCCGCCAGGGCATGATCGAGACGATGGCCAAGCAGACAACGCGTACGGTCGGTACCAAGCTGGGCAACCAGATCGTGCGCGGCATCCTCGGTGGCATCTTCGGCGGCAAGCGCTGAGAACCCCGGCAGCACCTTCGCGGCGCGCCGGCAGCGGCGCGCCGTATTTGTTTCATTCCGTACGAGAAGCCGCATTACATGTCGCGTTGGCGTCCCCCCGCAGAAAAGAGCACCGCGCTGATCACCGCCGCCGGCCATGCACGCTTGAAAGCCGAGCTGGATGAGCTGTGGCGGGTACGTCGACCCGAGGTGGTCAAGGCGCTGGCCGCCGCCGCGGCCGAAGGTGATCGCTCGGAGAATGCCGAATACACCTACCGCAAGAAGCAGCTGGGCGAGATCGATCGTCGCGTGCGCTACCTGACCAAGCGCCTGGAATCACTGCGCGTGGTCGACACCACGCCGACCGATCCGCAAGCGGTGTTCTTCGGTGCCTGGGTGGAGCTGGAGAACGTGGACAGCGGGCAGACCAGCCGCTACCGCATCGTCGGGCCGGATGAGACCGATGCAGGACTGGGCTGGATCAGCATCGATTCGCCGTTGGCGCGGGCCCTGTTGAAGAAGCGCCTGGATGATGAGTTTTCGGTGGAACTGCCCAGTGGTCATCACACCTTTGCGGTGATCGATGTCGAGTACGAGACTGCGGCCAAGGGCTGAGCCTCTGGCGGGCGGCAGCGCTCAACGAGCACAGGCTCGGCTCTACAGGAGCGGCAGCGGCGGCGGATAACGACGGCCTTCGCGCAGCGGGCGGAAGTAATCGTCGTTCGCGAAGAAGGCTGGTGACTGATCGGCGTGCCAACCCGGAATGCCCGCCAATGGCAGCGGGCGCAGCTCCAGAGGGTCGAGCAGCACCCTGCCCTCATCGATGGCCTGCGCGACCACATCGATGCAGCCGGCATCGTCATCGCCCTGCAGCACGATGCATTTGCCCACCAACAGCCGGCCCGGCAGCAGCGCCTGTTCCATCAAGGCATGACCAAATACAGCGGCAATGGCGATCCGCCCTGACTGCCAATGGCTCGGTTCGAACAACGCGCGCCAATCGTGAGCATCCCAGGCTGCCAGCAGCGCCGGATCGCGCACGCGCACCACCACGCCGGTTTCATCGAACTGGGTCAGCGCAGCCTGCGCGCGGTTGCGCTGTCCGGCGGCCATGCGCTCGATGTGCCGGCATTGCTGCGTGTTGAGTGCACGTTTGATCGGCAGGTAGCATGCCCAGGCCAGGGCATTGAACAGGTCGTGCCAGTTGTCGGCACGGGTGGCGATGCGGCCTTCGGCGATGCGCGTTTCATAGTGCAGGCCATCGGCCAGCAGCGCCGCATCCTGTTCAACGATGCGCTTGCCCGGCAGCGCCAGGCGCGCGTCCAGGTCGGACACGCGCGGCCAGTCCGCTGTGGTCAGCAGATCACCGAATTCGGCGATACCGGCAAACACCGGATGATCGAACGCAGACCGATCCGCCGCCGCGCGCAGCGGTGCCACGAAGCGGCGGGGGCCGCCATCAGCAGCCTCCGCCCCGGTCACAGCACCTTGAGGTCGAAGGCCGGGCGCGTGGTCGGCGGCAGTGCGTCGCCGTAGAGGTCGTGCTCGTCGCTCTCGGTGATTTCCACGTCGACGAACTCACCCACGCGCAATGTCACCTGGTCGGCGTTCTGGATGTGCACCAGGCCGTCGATCTCCGGCGCATCGGCCTTGGAACGGGCCACGGCGATATCGCCTTCGATGGCATCGACCAGGCATTGCTGCACCGTGCCGATCTTGGCTTCCAGACGCGAGGCCGAAATCTGCGCCTGCTTTTCCATGAAGCGCGCCAGTCGTTCCTGCTTCACTTCTTCCGGCACCGGGTCCGGCAGATTGTTGGCCGTGGCGCCCTCGACGGGCGAGTAGGCGAACGCACCGACGCGGTCCAGCTGCGCTTCGTCCAGGAAGGACAGCAGCTCTTCGAACTCGGCCTCGGTCTCGCCCGGGAAACCGACGATGAAGGTCGAACGCACGGTGATGTCCGGCGCGATGCGGCGCCAGTTCTGCACGCGCTCCAGGGTCTTTTCGACCGCGCCGGGGCGCTTCATCAGGCGAAGGATGCGCGGGCTGGCGTGCTGGAACGGGATGTCCAGGTACGGCAGGATGCGGTTCTCGGCCATCAGCGGCACCACGTCATCGACGTGCGGATACGGATAGACGTAGTGCATGCGCACCCACGCATCCAGCTCGGACAAGCCTTCGCACAGTGCCTTCAGCCGGGTCTGGTAGGCCTTGTCGCGCCACATCTTCTCGGCGTACTTCACATCCACGCCGTAGGCCGAGGTGTCCTGCGAAACCACAAGCAGTTCGCGCACGCCGCCGCGCACCAGGCGCTCGGCTTCGCGCAGCACGTCATCCACCGGGCGCGAGACCAGCTTGCCGCGCATCGACGGAATGATGCAGAAGCTGCAATGGTGGTTGCAGCCCTCGGAAATCTTCAGGTAGGCGTAGTGGCGCGGGGTCAGCTTGATGCCGTAGTCCGGCACCAGATCCACGAACGGGTCGTGCTTGGGCGGCAGCGCTGCATGCACGGCTTCCATCACGCTCTGGTAGTCCTGCGGCCCGGACACCGCCAGCACGTTCGGGTATGCCTCACGGATCTGCTCCGGGCGCTTGCCCAGGCAGCCGGTGACGATGACCTTGCCGTTCTGGTTCATCGCCTCGCCGATCGCATCCAGCGATTCGGTCACCGCCGAATCGATGAAGCCGCAGGTGTTGACCACCACCACGTCGGCCGAATCGTAGGACGGGACGATGTCGTAACCTTCCGACCGCAGCTGGGTAAGGATGCGCTCGGAATCGACGAGGGCCTTCGGGCAGCCAAGGCTGACGAAGCCGACTTTGGGGTTCAGCTGGGACATGGAATCGCGGGACTCTGGGGGCCTGGGCCCCTGCCGGCATGGCAGGGGAACCTGGGGGCCGGGGCCTGAAAGGGCGCCAGTATACCGGGGTTGGGCCATGGTCCCTGAACTGCCGCGACAGCCCCTTGTCCGCCCCATCCCGACCTTTCAGGACAGGGCGGAGGGCAATTCGTCCACTTCCACCGGCTCAAACCGATACAGCCCCCCGAACTTCAGGGCGTAGGCATCGGCCGGTGCCACCGGAATCACCATCTGCGGCAGGACCGCCTCCCCCTCCGCGCGGAAGTGCAGGTTGACCACGCCGGGTTGCTCCACGGCGCGGGTAAGCAGGACAAGTCGAGCATTGAATTTCATGAGAACTCCAGGAAAAAAAGAGGCCGCTTTCACCGGCGGCCGATACGGTTGACAAGCTGGGCGTCTGCCGTCGCCGGCAGACGCCCTGTCACCACACACCCATGCGCACGCGCAGACGTCCGGCTTCGTCGAAGACACGCCAGTTGCCGTCGCTGTACTCGGTACGCCGGCCGCCGCCCGGTGCGCTGACGCTGAATGCATCGGCCACCACGTCGAAGCGCGAGACCAGACCATTGGAAGCCAGCTGCACACCCCCTACCCTGCCGTCGGCGCGGACGTTGACCGACCACTGTGCCGATGACTCGGTGCCACCTGCCGACCAGGTCGGTGGCGTGGTTGCTGCCGCATCCACCTGGCTGAGCATCGGGCGGAACAGCCAGAAATAAGGTGTATCTCCACCGGTTCCAATCACGATGACGCGGAAGCGCGCGAAAGACGCCGTTGCGGGTGCCTTGGTGATCAGGAATGTCCGCGACAAGCGGTCGAGCGTGATCGGAGTTCCCGTATCGCTCCTCACACCAGGGCTGTGGACCAGGCCAAGATGATTGCCGGACGCATCGAAGAACGTCATCTCCAGCTTGGCTTCCACGCGATGGGTATTGATCCAGGCAGACGCGCAATAGGTCTTGCCACCCTCGATGGCGATGTCGTACTCGGTTCCCCACCACGCCACTTCACCTGCCGCGACGATACCGGGTGTCACCGCGCCCAGCCCGAAGATGCCCTGCGGATGCCAACTGTCATCGCCGGTGGGGTTGCCAAGTTCGGACCAGCGCGCGTTCGGATTGCTTCCCCACCCCCAGCCCGAGCGCTGCCAGAACGGGAAGGTGGTGTTCATCAGCAGGTTGCCGCCCGAACCGAGGTTCTTGACCTGCGCCTGCATGCTGGTAACCACGGCAGCGTCCGCCTTGCCGCCCAACGATGCCTGCACGCCATCCACGCGCCCGGACAGTGCCGTCAGCTGTGTTCCCTGCTGGCTCACCTGGCTTTTCAGCTGCGAGAAGCCGCTGGCCGACACATCGCCCACCTGCGTCTTGAGCTGGGTCAGGTCACGCGCGGTGGTGTCCAGCTTGCTGCCCTGCTGCGCAACGGACGTGCTGAGCCCGCTGATCGCTGAGGCATTGGCATCATTGGCCAACTGATCGGTGATGTCGTACACCTGCACACTGTCCACGCGCACCTGGCCATTGTCCGGATAGGCATACACATTCAGCCGCCACGCGTCGATCCCGCTGTTGAACGCATCGAAATCGAACGTGCGGGTCTCGAATGCCTCCACAGCGAACACGGCACGCAGGTCCTGGTTGGACTGCTGTCCGGCGACGCTTCTGCGATACATCCGCACCATCAGGTTGTTCGCCCCACCTGCGCCACAGGCACGTACGACCACGCGCAATCGACGCGCACCATTGATTGGCACCCACTTGCCACCATTGGGCTGCAGCGTGGGATTCACACTGGTATATCGATTGAGCAGCACGCCCGGACGGCCGTCGCCGTTGACCGTGCTCCACACTGCACCGTTGGCGGCTGCCGATGCGGTCCAGCCTCCCAGGCCCTCTGCGAAATCGGGATTGGGCAGCAGGCCGCTGCCGGTATTGAGCACTCCCTTCAGGCTGCTGGAAAGATCAGTGACCTGCTGCGCCTGTGCATCGATCCTGGTGCCCTGCTGGTCCACCTTCGTGGTCAGCGCAGTGACCGCCGTTGCCGTGGCGGCGGCGCTCTGCTGGGCGGCGTAGGCATCGGTGACATCGATCATGCGGATATCATCAACCTGTACGCGGACGCCCACTTCCCGAGCGCCATTTCCACCCGGGATACTGACGAGCATCCGCCACTTCGCGGCAGAGGCCGCAGTATCCATGTAGCCGCTGACCTTGGTCCATGCATCCTTGCGCAGGGAGGCCAGTGCATAGGCCTGCAATGGCCACAAGCTTTCCGCGTTGGCTTCGTTGGTAGTCTGCCAGCCCACCCGGATGGAGCCTCCGGTAGGCTGGATGCTGTCCGGATGCAGGCGTGCGTAGTACTCCACGTAGATGCGACGATTGCCGGTGATGGGGGTCCACTGGCCGACGTACATGTCCGCGTTTGTGCTCTGGCTGGTATTGGCTGCGACATTCACGTCCAGGCCCCGCTCACCGGTCCGGCGCGCATCGGCGCGGGCGGTGTAGATCGTGCCCGCCGCACTCGCCAGCAGTTGGCCGTCCTGGAAGGTTTCGAACGATCCCAGCGGGAACAGGCTGTCGCTTCCGTTGAGAATCGACTGCACATCCGACTGCAGCTTGACCACATTGGCCGCGCTGCTGGTGACGCGGTCGCCAAGCTGCACCACGTCGGTGCGCAGGTTGGAGATCGCCGTGGCATTGCCGGCGATGTCCTGTGCATCGGTGATGTCGTACAACTCGATGCGGTCGAACAGCACCTTGCCATTCGCATTGGTCAGATGCACCTGCGGCATCACTTCATTGCGGTCAAGCCCCGTCGACCACTCCGCCGTGTACGTTTTCCAGGCACCGTCAGTCAGGTTCAATGTCACGTCCGCATGGCTTTCGCCAACGCCCGTGGTGCGCACCCTCAGGCGACATACCAGCGTCGCGGTCGCGCCATCGAAGGCACGGGCGATCATCACCATCCGGTACCGGCGTGACTTGCCGGCAGCCACCGGCAACCAGCGCGCATCATTGGCCGTGATTGCCGGATTCTGGCCCGCCTGCGGCCCGTGCGTCATCAACAACGCATCGCCGCCCTGGCCAGAGGCCTTCACCCACTCCACGGTGTTGGCCGGCAGCGTGCGGGTCAACGTCCACCACGCTGCACTGCCGGCGAAGGTGCTGTTGCGCAGCAGGTTGTCATTGCTCACCACGGACGTATCGATCCGTGCACCCAGACTGGTGATGCTGTCCGCCGCAGATGCCAGGTCGGTACCGAGCTTGCCCACATCGGTGCGCAGCCCGGTCAGCGCTTCGGCATTGGCCCGCGAGGCACGGTCGAGCGCCGACGAGTCCTGCGATCCGGTCGGTACACCATTGAGCAGGGTGATGGTCATTTCCACCCACATGCCAACGCGGCTGGCATCCAGCGCGGGCGGAGACAGGATCTGCCTGCCGCCACCGGCGCCACTCTTCCTGCGCCCGACCATCACCAGCATCCGTCCGCCGGAAAGCGCCACAAGATTCTCCTGCGACAGACCGGCATCAAGCAGGCGCGTGCGCAGGCCGACGGTGTCGGCGTTGGTACCACTGCTGATCGCCCCCACCGCGTCAGACGTATAGGCGATGAAGTACTGGTTGTCCTTCAGGGTCTCGTCGTACCAGGCGTTGAAACGGGCCGATTCAGCCTGCAGATTGCCGTACGTGTCGAACACAGCGGTACTGCTGATGCTGTTGTCCGCATTGATCACCCCTACCCGCAGGCCGCGGTTGGCCCCCATGCCGGCCACGATGCTGCCGTTGGCGCGGTAAACACCCGATGCACGCGGTCCGCCGGTGGGCCAGGCGTTGATGTGCGCATTGGCAATGATGTTGTAGGCCACCATGTTGCCGATACCGGACGCCAGGCGTGTCACATCCTCGGCGGCGGTCGTCAGCTTGCCATCGATCTGCTCCACCTTGGTCGACAGACCCGTGATCGCCGAAGCATTCGCATCGGCGTCGGTCACTTCCTCCACCCACAGGTCATCCAGCCACAGCGTGCCGGCAGTGCCGTTGCGATTGATCGTGACCTTGATGCCCTGCACCGTGCCGGAGGCCGGCAGGTTCACGAAGGTCTCGGTCTTCACCCAATCCACGGACCTGGGGAACGACGCTGTCGCAGCCGCCATCAGATTGCCGTTCTGGTCGCCGATACGAAGCTTGGTATTGTCGGCCGTACCATCGAAGTCCTCGCTGGTCCGCGTCCAGCAGGAAACGCGATAACGGCGCCCGGCCGTCAAGGCAATGATCCGCCCCTCATTGACCGCCGCGCTGACCACCGTGTTGGCGCCACCGGCATAGGGGCCGGCCTTCCAGCACAGGCTGTTGCCACGCCCCTCCCGCACCACCGATGCCGTCGTTGTATTGAAGAACGTCCAACCTTCGGGGCCCAGGTTGAAGTCACCATTGAGCGCGAGGTTGCTGCCCGCCCCCATCACCGCCTCCATCCGGCTCTTCAGCTGCACCAGGTCTTGGCTGCTGGTGGTGACTTTGCCGTCAAGTTGCCCCACTTCCGACTTCAGCGCATTGAAGGCACTGGAGCCGACCTTGTCACCCATCGTGGCGTCCAGGCTGTCCACACGACGCCCCAGCGCGGTATCGGCAGTGACCATTGCCTGTTGCAGGCTGCTGACGCTTGCATTGGTAGCCACCGCGCCGGTACCTGCGGGCATGCGTGCCTGCAGTGCCTGGATCGATTGTGCGTTGACCTGGTCACCGCTGAGCCGCGCGGACTTCTCCGCCGCGATCAGGCCCTGGCTGACGCCCGCCAGATCGCTTCCTTCGTAACTGCCTCGCAGCTGCACGCCGAGTGTCTCTCGACGACTGGCCTCGCTGGAATCGGCTGCGATGCGTGCACTGGCTTCGTCCTGCAGCATCGCCACCGATGCGCCCGGTGTCGGTCGGCCGATCGCCACCCAGTCCAGCAGGAAGTAGTGGGCATCGGTCTGCGCCTTGGACAGATCCAGGCGGATCTGGTCGACCACGGTTCCGTTCCACGGAATGTTGTCCACATCCAGCGTCGCGATGCCATTGCTGTCATAGCCCGGCTCTGCGAACTGCACCATGCGCGCGTCGTCCCACGACTGGCCGGGGCCGTTCCACAGCAGTCGCCCGTCCCAGGCAGGACTACCCACCTTGCGGATGCGCAGCTTGACGAAGCGGTGCGCCGCACCCTGGACGTCCTGGCCACGCGGGCTGGTCACGAAGGCATCGCTGGCATGGTTGGCCGGACGCAGCCAGCCATCCACCAGCGTAGGACTGCCACCGTTCGCGCCCCATCCTTCCACGCTGCTGTCGAAGTACCAGATGCGCTTGCTGTCAAACTGCACGCCACTGCCGGCCGACAGCTGGCTCACCATCCGCGTGAGATTCTCGACATCCGACCGGCGTTCGCTGGTTTCGCGGCTCACCGCCGTGGTCAGCTCGGTGCGGGTATTCAGATCGCCTGCAGCGCGGTCCAGCACTTCGCGCGCCAGGCCATCGGTGCTTGCCTTGATCGCCAGCGCCTGCTGGTCCAGCTGCCCGGCCTGCTGGGCAAGGTGCGTGGCACTCTCGGTGATCTGTCCCTGCAGACGCAGCGATTCACTGCGCAGTGCTTCGGCCGCCTGGGTGGCGTTGGCCAGGTCGTTGTCGATGCGGGCAGTGATTTCCTTGCCCAGATCCTGCTTGACCGACTCCACCACGCCACCGATTCCCTCCAGCGTCTGCCCGACGTTGCGGCCAAGCGAACGTCGCACGTAGCGGGCGGCCGTCGACAGTACGCCCGAGGTGTTGCGACTGCGGCAGGCAAAGGTCCAGCTGCCCGACGCCGGCAGCACCGCTTCGATCGCGGCAGTGAAGAAGCCACCCGCATCGCCGAGCGGTGTCATCTGCTCCCACAGCGGGTTGTCGATGCTGCCCGCGGTGTAGCGGATTTCCACACCGGCGAAGTCGGTCGATTGCACCGTATCGCTGAAGAAGCCCCATACGTAGCGGCGCACACCGCCACTGAGCTCTTCGATGTCGAACAGGTCGACCAGGACAGGCGGGGCATCGGCGCCCATAGTGGTGTACTGGGTGGATACCGCCACGCCGGCGCGTCCCTCCGGACTGTACGGACGCACGACGACGGGATAGGTGCCAGCACCGGGGATCGACCAGCTTGCCGAGCGCGTCGTGGTGCGTGCGACTTCCTCCAACGCGGCATTGCCGTCTGGATCGGACAGCACCAGCGTGTCACCCACCGGCCCGCTGATGTCGAAGCTCGCCTGCAGTTCGGTATGGACGCTGCCGCCCTGACTGACCTGCCGTTCGATCACTTTCAGGTTGCTGGCGATCGGCCGGGTCTGCAGCGACGATTCGTTCGACGGCGGCACGTACTGGCCGGTGCGCACGTAGTGCCAGAACGCGGGCCCTTCCTGCACCACGTCCACCGATGCACCCTTGAGGTCGCCTTCCGGACGGATGCCGGTCACGCGCACGCGGGTACCCGGCGTCTGCTTGAAATCGTAGATCCAGATCGTGTCGTGGGCAGGATTGTTCTCGCTGCTGCCAGGCAGCGACGCGTCGGCCGGCCAAGGGTCCGCCAACACCAGGGTGTCGCTCGGCTCACTGCCAGGTACCACGCGCAGTACGCGGTAGACGCGCTCGCCCGGGATGCGCAGGCCAATGAACGCACTGCCCACCGCCGGCGGCGGCACCGGCTCGTCCAGCTGCAGCGTGGTCACACCTTCGGCATCGACCGTCACGCCGATCAGGCGGCCACCGAAGCCCCACTGGGTCAGGTCGTGCTGCAACGCCAGCACCGACAACCGCGAGTAGGCCAGGTGCTCGATGTCGGTGCTGTAGCTGATCGACTTGTACTGATAGACGCTCTGCGCCAGATGCCAACGCGCCAGCATCGCGGCGTGGGCTTCGGTGCTGACGCCCTCGCCGGTGATCTTGGCCGGGTTGAGCATCACTTCCACACCCGGTGCCGGCACGCGCAGCGTCGCCGCCTTCCAGGTGCGGCGGTCCAGATAGCTGTACTCGATGCCGTCGGCGGCATTGGCCAGGGTGTAGTCGACCTGGAACTGGCCCTTCTTGATCGTCGCCATGTTGACTACACCGGAGAGCGGCTGCTCGTCGGCGGCCCATGCCACGCCCAGGCGACCCTTTGCCCATGTCACCTGGCCGAAGCCGGCCAGGGCGATGGCGTCCAGTACCGCCTGGTGGCTGCGCACTTCCGTCAGCCAGTAGTCATAGCCAAGCGCATTGTCTGCGCAATGCAACATGAAGGCTTTCAGGCTTTCAATGTCGATGCGTCGATCCGCCATGCCCAGGCCGGCGATGCGCTTGCCATTCTCGTCGTTGATGCCACGCACGTAGGCCAGAATCTGCGCGCCAGGGTTGCTGGTCTCCTCGGTCACCCAGCCAACCGCATCGCCCTTCCACACCGGGATCGGCCGCGAATGGGCCACGCAGCGGATTTCATCCGGGGTGCCGTTGAGCTGGCCGGAGGCCTTCATCTGCAGGCCGATCGCGGGAATGCCGGCATGGCTGGCATCGTCACGCTGCACGCTGACCAGCGTGGTCCAGGTGAAGTTCGCCTGCGCACCGCTGCCATCGGTGTTCTGTCCAGCCACGCGCACACGCACGTCGTACTGGCCAAGCTCCACATCGCGACCGTAGCTCACCCGACGCGCTTTCTGCGTGCGCCCCACAAGGTTGTAGTTGCCGAACAACTGCCAATTGGTGGTGCCTACCGGGCGGTACTGGATCTGGAGCTGCTCGCGGTTGTCCTTGTCCTTGCCCTTGGAGGTCGTGTCCCACAGACGGAATTCAACGTTCACCTGCAGGCGCAGCGTCTCGGCCGAACTGGTGCGCTCCACCCACGGGCTGGCCACATGCTTGGCGTCGCTGCCGGTATCCAGCAGTTGAGCGCCTTCGATCACGTCCGCATTGCTGTACAGCGGAATCGCTTCGTCCGGCATCTGCGGGAAGCCGCGGAACCAGGTGCGCACCCCCTCATAGCTGGACAGCGGTGACTCACCGTTCTGCAGCGCCTCGACACGGCCGACATTGATGCCTGGGCTCAGGGTCATGCCGACGAACTGTTCATCGCCCTCGAACCAGGTATAGGGACGGCTGATCAGATCGGGCGCCACGCGCGTGGAGCCGAACAGCAGGCCCAGCGGCTCATAGGCGCGCACACGGTTGCGAGGCGCAGCCAGCGAATAGGCGGTATCGGCAACACCACCACCACCGGGCCGGGGAGGCTTCGGGCCCAACACCTTGTTGATCAGCACGCTGCCGGCCACGTACACCGCTGACGCCAGAGCAGTGCCGTAGGTGGCGCTAAGCCCCGCTACCGCGCCCGCGCCCCAGGCCGAGCCTGCCACCAGCGTGCCGATGCCGAAGGTGAAGTAGGTCAGCGCGATCATCGCCACCAGCGGGATCACCGCTTTGCCGACCACGCTGCGCACTTCGATCAGCTGCCCATGCCGCGGGCGCACCTGCATCCACTGCTCACGCGGGACATCGATACCATCCACGCAGACCTGCCAGGCCTGCCCATCGAGGCCATCGATATGGCGCATGAGGAAGGCGTACAGGCTTTCGCCCGGGCGCAGGTCGACCGGCACGTTGCGCTGGCCATCCAGCAGCACCGGATGCGGGGTGATGATGAGGCGACCGTCGGTCGCCGGTTGTGGGGTCAGTTCCATGCGTAGTATCCCTCGATCCTCAGCCCATATCCGGGCAGGTCACGAACGCGGTGCAGCACGCTGCAGCCGTTCGTTTCATTGCTGTGCAGAACCCAGCCCTCGTGGGCCAGGAAAAAGAAAACCCCGGCATGGCCGGGGTTGTGCTGTCCGCGTTCAATCATCAGTACCAGGTCGCCATCCTGCGGTGGGCCCTCGCGGGCAACCGCCTGCGCGCGCGACAGCGCGCCCAGCTCGGCCGAGCCGCGCCGCCCGCGCGGTCGCCGTCCGGGCAACTCCACTTCACGGGCGAACAGCGCCCGCTGCACCTGCACCACCAGGTCGGCGCAGTCGCACGCGGCTTCGTCATAGGGAATGCCCACCCATCGCTCGACGTCGACCAGGCGCATCAGAAGATCCCCGGCAACGTGAAAGGATTGGCGTGCAGCAGCACGGCCTGCTGGCGCATCAGGAAATCGACGCCGCACTGGGCGCTGACCGTACGCGTGTTGACCGATACCTGGGTCATCGGCAGGTCGTACTCGGCCTCGATGGCATCCGGGTTGGCACGGTCGGTCAGCATCAACCGGGCGGTCACCATCTCGCCCGGGGCCAGTGCTTCCAGGTCTTCGGTGAGTGCGCGGCCGATATTGTCGATCACCAGCTGCGCACGCGGAGCCTGCCCGCTGACGTCGTCGGGAAGCTGAAAGCCGAATGGCGCGGCGATGAACTCGCTGCCGTTGCTGGTCCAGTTCACGTTGTCGTTGACGATCCGCAGTACTTCCGGCATCGATGGCGCCGACACTTCCAGCAGCATCAGCGGGCCCTGGGTATCGGCCAGGCGCTGGCGACGTTCATGGAACGAGCTCATCGCATGTACTCCAGCACCAGATCACGCTTGGAAAAACGGAACTGGGTGTTGAGCGGCATCAGGCGGCCGATCCCCTGCGGAAAGCGGGCGCTGATCGGCTGCCCGGTCCGCGGGTGCTCCATCGTGAACCAGCCGACACGACCGACATCGCGCAGGTACCACTCCTCGAACGCCTCGGCGTCGGCCGCACTGCGGAACTGCACCGAGGCATACACATTCTTCATCACCCGGCTGTTGAGCGCGCGCATCTTGCTCGGCCCGCGCTCCATGTCGGTCCGCTCTTCGGACGCGACGATCTCCTCGCCATAGTCGGCGAAACGAATCTCTGCATACTCTGGCCAACTGCTCATCCCACTGCCTCCGTCCATCCATATCGGGCCCGTCCAATGGCGCCCAGCTCGCCACCGTTGAGGCTGTCGCCCACGATGTCGATCACCAGTCGCCGCACTTCGCTGCCATCCGGCATGCGTTGTCGCTCTTCCCGGGTATTGACCCGGCTTTCGCCGTAATTGTTGATTTCCACGTTCATGCCACCCTCGCCGGCACGGGCGATCGGCACCTGCACATAGCCACCGCTGTCGCCACCGGACAGGCCATTGCCGGTCCGCAGCGACGTGCGCAGGGCAAAGAATGCCGATGGACCGCCGAGTGCTGCCATGTCTTCCTGGCTGAGTACACCTTCGCCCTTGTGGACGATGCCGGCCGGTTCGTACTTGCCACCGGGGCCTGTGTAACCGCCGATGGAAAAGCCGGTGATCTTCGGCCCGAACAACTGCCCGACCGACCTGATCAGTCCACTGACCATCTGTTTGGCTGCCAAGCGCGCCAGATCGGCGATGATCGAGTCGGCCAGGTCGGAGAAGGACAGCTTGCCGGTCTGGGCAAACTTGACCAGGCCTTCTTCCAGCCCCCCTAGGGCATTGCTGAACACGCCGTGGCTCAGCTCGGCAGCGTTGGCGGCAGCGTCGGCGTAGTCCTCGAAGGCCCGCATCGCGCCGTTCTTCCAATCGGACTGGTATGCCTTCTTGCTCTCCTGGAACGCGGCCTCGCGTTGCAGGGACTGCTCATGGAACGCATCGAGCTCGGCCAGCAGGGTCCTGTAGCGCTCCGATTCGATGACCTTGCCGTCTTCACTGCGCGACTCGTCGTCCAACGCACGCTTTCGGTTGTCGCGGTCCTCATCCAGCGCGGAACGGCGTTGCATGCGATCCACGCTCGCTGCGCCATGGCCGATGCCGAACAGTTCCTGGTCGTTGCCGCGCTGCTGTGCCTGCGCCGCCTGCTGGAGCTCCCGCTGCAGCTTCAGCAGGTCCTGCTGGGCCTTCTTCGTAGCCTCAAGTGCTGCCGCTTCCTTGGCGTTGACGACAGCGCCCGCGAGCGATGCTTCGATCCGCTGGCGCTTTTCCAGACTCAGCTGTTTTTCGGCATGCCGCATTTCATCCAGCAAGGTGATCTGCAGCTTCTCTGTCGCAGTCATGCCCTCCTTCAACTGGCTCTGCACCCGGTCCTGTGCGATCTGCTTGTCAACGCGGTCGATAAGAGATTGATAAGCCGCCGCTTCAGCATCGACCCGCTCAACAGTCCGCTGCGATCCCTGCTGTTGCTCGCGCAACCGATCCTTGCGCTCGATGTCCGCCTTCTTCAGCGCCGCCAGCGCATTGAATTCGGCGCGGCTACGCGCGTTCATCTTGTCCGGGCCGCCGGCTGCATTGATCTGCTTTCCACGCTCGACCATCCACGCCGCGTACTCGCCACGGGTCTGGCGGATCCATTCCACCTCATCCCGCCACGCATCACCCTGCATTCCGCCCAACATGCCGCTGATGGCCGAGCCCGCCTGCAGCGCCTCCCACTTGGCAGCGCCAAGCTCCGCCTTGAGCTGGACCAACGTCTGGATGTCGAGATTGCTGATGGCGTCCTGGACCCTCTTGAACAGCTCTGGATCCATTGAGCCACGGATATGTTCCTGCAGCTCCTGGAACTGGCGCCGCACCGGATCGGTCTTGCCTTCAAACTCCTTCAAGGCGTCCTGCGCGGCCTTCAGCCCTGCGTAGTCGGCCCCCGCGCTCATGCCGGCGCCCTCCCGCGCCGACTGCTGGCCATAGGCCACGCGCCCTTCCCAATGGGTGACGGCCCCCTCCAGCGCGCGCTTGCGCGCTTCGAGCTCGCGCATGGCCTTCGCCTGCTCATGCAGCGAAGCGACGGCGACATCCATCGGCATGCTGCGATCTCGCAGACCCTTGCCGACTTCATCCATCGTGAACGACATCAGCTTCAGCGATTGCATCTGTTCATTGAACTCGGCGCGGGCACGTTCGGATGCCTTGACCATGTCCACGTACGCTTCGCCCAGCTTCTGCACCGACGCGATGGCGATGCCCCATGGGCCGCCTGCAGCAGTCAGCAGGCCGTTGCCAAGCTCCTTCACGCCGCTGCGGAGTACATCTTCCCCGCCTTTTGCGCTTGCCCCTGCCTTTGCCGCCGCGCCTTCCGGTGCCGAATGCACACGCGCCAGGGCCGCTGCCGTCCGCTCTGCCTCTGCGCGCAGCGTCTTGAGATTCTGCGTTGCCAGGCGGCTGGCCTCCGCCATTGCGTTACGGAAGCCCGTCGTGTTGACCCGCAGTACTACGTCTAGATTCTGGTTAGTGGACGCCATATGCGTTCCTCCAAGAATGATGAGGGGCCCCGCAGGGCCCCAGGTTCGATTGCATGCCACACCTCGGAGAAGCAAATGCCCTGCCCCGCCTGGGTTCACGGCGCAGCGTTGCGGCGCGATGCGCTGCCGAACATCTCCAGCAGCTGCTGCGAGCGTTCCTTGGCAGCCTTCTCCGGCGAGGCGCGCGGCCGCACCAGCAGGAAGTCCTCGGCCGTGGTCGCGTTGCCATGCACCTGGGCCAGCACACTGGTCAGCTGCGCAAGCATCCCCTGCAGTGGCTGATCCATCGGTTCCAGGCGTGCGAACGCGTACATCTCCGAGAGCTGGCGAGAGGTCACTCCCGCCAGCAGGTGGTCCGGATGCGGGAGGCCCAGCCTCCACGCGATCCGGAACTGAAGCCGGCGCTCAGGCCGGCGGATCAGTTTTTTTCCAGCTCTCCCACGGCCGCATCGCCGAGCGCATTGAGCGTCTGTGCGACACGGAACACGCGATCCAGCGCCGCGGCCGATTTCGCGCCCAGCTGGGCCACCTCATGGTCGGAGAACAGGCGCCCCCCCATTTCGTCGACCAGACACAGGCCGACGAAGCGCGCACGGAAGTCATCCACCTTGGGCGTATCACCACCGTAGGTCTCCTGCTCCCAGCGGTCACGGTCGCTGGCCGACATCATCGCCACACGCACATTGCCGCCCCATTCGGGCACGGCGATGTCCTCATGCCGGCGATCATGTGCATCCAGGATCTGCTGCTTGCCCAGCAACATCACGGATTGCCGCCAGCAGCAGCGGTGACAATGGCGAAATCACGCGGCAACAGATCGGCGGTGAAGGTCAGCACCTGGTTGGTACCCGGGGCGACGTTGAAGGCTGCGACCTTGGCCACGAAGGTGGCGGCATCGCCGGTGGGCAGCACCATCAGGAAGTGCAGGTCGGCATCCGGATCGGCGTCGCGCAGGATTTCCTGACCGGCCGAGCTGCCCACCGGCCAACGATGGCCGGACACCTGTACGGCCTGGCCGCCGGACAGGCCTGCGATGTTCTCCATCTGCTTCGAACGCAGGTTGGTTGCATCCAGGGTGTTGGCCTGACCACGGCCGAACGGGAAGGCGGTGAGACCGTCGATCTCGGTGTAGCCCGCCGGATTGTTCGGCGCGGTCGGCGCGGTGCCGGCCTTCACATACAGCGCGGAGTCCTGGGCGGAAATGGCTTGATTGATGGACATGGTGTTGATTCTCCTGGAAATGAAAAAGCCGCCTTGCGGCGGCTGGGTTTCGGGGTTGTCAGGCTCGGGTCGGCCTGGATGTCTTCGTCGCGGTTGGCCCGGCACAGCCGCCTGTTTCCACGCCGCCCTCGGGCAACGCGCGGACAACAAAAAAGCCCCCGGCTTGCGCCGGAGGCTTGTATGTCATCCTGGCTGAAAGCTTAGGCTTCGGGTGTGCACCGGTCAATGCGAAAACCGCCATCTGCACCGCCTTGGGAAACCACCGCCATTTCCCCGTAGCCGCCCGATGCGGCACAGCCGCTGACATCGCGCTAACCCTCACAACGTCGACAATGCCGTTCTGTTCCCTGCAACGAGGTACCCCCCGATGTCCGAATGGATCACCCTGGATACGCATTACGGTCCGGTCCGTGCCTGGCAGGTCCTGCCCGAAGGCCCTCCGCGTGGCAGCCTGGTGGTGGTGCAGGAAATCTTCGGCGCCAACCCGCACATCCGCAGCGTGGCCGAACGTTTCGCGGCCGAGGGCTACGCGGTGCTGGCACCGTCATTCTTCGACCTGGTGGACGGCCCCGAGGCCGATCCGGATGCCCTGCCCTATACCCCCGAAGGCGTGAAGGATGGCCTGGAACGGGTCACCGCCCTGGGCATGGAAAAGGCGCTGGAAGTGGTCCGCGCCGCAGCCACCCGGCTGGCGCCGCACGGCAAAGTGGGCACGGTCGGCTACTGCTGGGGCGGCAGCGTCGCGCTGCTGTCCGCGATGCGCCTGGGCCTGCCCTCGGTGAGCTACTACGGGGCGCGCAACGTGCAGTTCCTGGATGAAACGCCGAAGGCCCCGGTGATGTTCCACTTCGGCGCGCAGGACAAGAGCATCCCGCCGGCGGCGATCCAGGCCCACCGCGAGAAGCTGCCGCAGATGGCGACCTACGTCTATCCGGCCGATCATGCCTTCAACCGCGAGGTCGGACATGCGTATGATCCAGACAGCGCCGCCCTGGCGCTGCAACGCACCCTGGACTTCTTCTCGGAGCATCTTGGATGAGCGATTTCGAACTCGATTCACGCCTGGCCACCGATAGCGTGCTGGTGGCCGAAGGCCCGTTGTCGCAAGTGCGACTGATGAACGACGAACGATTCCCCTGGCTGGTCCTGGTGCCGCGCCTGGCCGGGGTGACCGAGTGGATCGAGCTGGACGGCGATCAGCAGGACAAGCTGCGCACCGAGCTCAACCGCGCCTGCAAGGCGCTGCACGGTTCCGACGGGGTTGAGAAGATCAACATCGGCGCGCTGGGCAACATCGTGCGCCAGCTGCATTTCCACGTGATCGGCCGCCACGACGGCGATCCGGCATGGCCGGGACCGGTCTGGGGCAGCGGCCCGGCGCACCGCTATGAACCGGCCGCACTGGACCAGCATGTCGCCTACTGGAAGGAACGGCTAGGATATCCGGCCCATTCCTGAGCCAGTGCCGACCCGATGCGATTCAATATCGTCGCCGCCATCCTGCTGATCCTGATAGGCATGTTCATGCTGGCCAGCAACCTGGGCTGGACCAACCTGAACCTGTCGCGCCTGCTGCTCACCTGGTGGCCGCTCGGCCTGGTGGCCGTAGGCATCGCGATCCTGTTCGGTCGCGGCAAATAAGCAAAGGCGGCGCATGCGCCGCCTTCGTGATCACGCAGAACGCCGGGCATCGCCCGGCGCCACCTTCAGGTGCGCGGCAGGGTCACGCCGGTCTGGCCCTGGTACTTGCCGCCGCGGTCCTTGTACGAGGTCTCGCACACTTCATCGGACTGGAAGAACAGCATCTGCGCCACGCCTTCGTTGGCGTAGATGCGTGCCGGCAGCGGCGTGGTGTTGCTGAATTCCAGGGTCACGTGGCCTTCCCACTCCGGCTCCAGCGGGGTCACGTTGACGATGATGCCGCAGCGCGCATAGGTGCTCTTGCCCAGGCACACCACCAGGGTGTCGCGCGGAATGCGGAAATACTCGACCGTGCGCGCCAGCGCGAAGCTGTTCGGCGGAATGATGCACTCATCGCCAACGATGTCGACGAAGCTGCCCGGATCGAAATGCTTGGGGTCCACGATCGTCGAGTTGATGTTGGTGAACACCTTGAACTCGCGCGAGCAGCGCACGTCATAGCCGTAGCTGGAAGTGCCGTAGCTGACGATGCGCTCGCCGTTGACCTGCTTGACCTGCCCGGCCTCGTACGGCTCGATCATGCCGTGCTGTTCGGACATCTGGCGGATCCAACGGTCACTCTTGATGCTCATGCTCTGTCCTGGGTGCAAGGGGGCGCGAGGATTCTAACAGGGGGCCGGGCGTCGCCGCCGCAGCCCCGCCAGCGGCCCCTTACAGCAGCGAGGACAGGATCGGGATCGAGGCGCGCGGGCGCTTGCCCACCTCCTCGACCAGACGCTGGGCAGCGCGATGGTAGGCCTGGGCCGCCGCCGAATCCGGCTGCGCGGCGGTGATCGGGGTGCCGGCATCGCCCTGCTCGCGGATGCCGATCTGCAGCGGCAGCGACCCCAGCAGCGGTACCCCGTACTGCGCCGCCATGCGCTCGCCACCACCCTCGCCGAACAGGTGCTCCACGTGCCCGCAGTTGCTGCAGGTATGCACGGCCATGTTCTCGACCACGCCCAGCACCGGCACCTCGACCTTCTCGAACATCTTCAGCGCCTTCTTCGCGTCCAGCGTGGCGATGTCCTGCGGGGTGGTGACGATCACCGCGCCGGCCAGCGGGATTTTCTGCACCAGCGTCAGCTGGATGTCGCCGGTGCCCGGCGGCAGGTCGATCAGCAGATAGTCCAGGTCGTCCCACAACGTGTCTTCGAACAGCTGGGTCAGCGCCGCCGTCGCGCGCGGTGCACGCATGATCAGCGGTGTCTCGTCCTCGACCAGATAACCGATCGACATGGTGTCCACGCCGAACGCACGCATCGGCTCGATGCTCTTGTTGTCCGGGCTTTCCGGGCGACCGGACAGGCCGAGCATCGCCGGCACGCTGGGGCCGTAGATATCCGCGTCAAGCACGCCGACGCGCGCGCCAAGCTGCTGCAGGGCAACGGCGAGGTTGACCGCCGTGGTCGACTTGCCCACCCCACCCTTTCCCGAGCCCACCGCGATCACGTTGCGGATGCGCGCATGCGGCGCCAGTCCCTTCTGCACCTGGCTGGCATGCGGACGACGGGAAGAACTGTTCACTGCGGACTCCGGGGTGAATCGATAAGAAGAACCCAACATCATACTAGCTGGACGTACGCTGACTGAAATTCAGGATTGCTACAGATTCGTGCACAGATTGTTAAGTTCATGTTACGTTCGCTGAGCACTGGTTTTGGGCTCCGCGGCTGGTTGTTGCAGCACGCACGATGGCGCATGCGCAGTGCCGTACTCGTATTTGCTCTTTGAACGGAACTACATGAAAGACCTTCGCAATTCCGCACGTCGCAACACCCTCGCTGTCGCCTTGATCTCCGCCCTGGTTGCCGCCTCGCCGGCAATGGCCCAGGACAAGGCCACCAACCTGGACAAGATCACCGTCACCGGTTCGCTGATCCCGCAGACCCAGGTTGAAACCCAGACCCCGGTGATGTCGATCTCCGCCGAGGACATCCAGACCCGCGGCTTCAGCAGCGTTGCTGAAGTGCTGCAGCAGTCCTCGCTGACCACCGGCGGCCTGCAGGGCGGCCAGACCTCGGGCGCCTTCACCCAGGGCGCCGAAGCAGCCGGCATGTTCGGCCTGAACCCGGGCTACACCAAGTACCTGATCAACGGCCGCCCGATGCTTTCGTATCCGGCGCTGTACAACGGTAGCGAAACCTTCAACAACATCAGCGGCATTCCGATCGACATCGTCGAGCGCATCGAAGTGCTGCCGGGCGGCCAGTCCTCGCTGTACGGCTCGGACGCGATCGCCGGCGTGGTCAACATCATCCTGAAGGAGCGCATGGACGGCGGCACCGTGACCGTCCGCGGCGGCACCTACACCGAGGGTGGTGGCAACAACATCCGCTTCAGCGCGGCCAAGGGCTTCAACGCCTTCGATGACCGCTTCCATGCCCTGGTCAACGTGCAGCTGGAGAACAGCAGCCCGATCTGGGGCTTCCAGCGCGACATCACCAAGCAGAACAACCCGGTCGGTTACACCGCGCAGCTGCCGTCCAACGACTTTGCCGTGATCGGCAACTCGGACAACAAGCTGTACATGATGGACCCGACCCGCTGCGGCAACGTGGCTGGCCTGTATGACGGCACCACCACTGTCGGCAAGCGCACCTCCGGCGAGTCCTGCGGCTCGGTGTACAGCGCCGGCTACAAGACCCTGAAGAACGGCAAGGACAGTGGTCAGTTCTACTCGTCGATGACCTTCGACGTGAACGACAACTTCCAGCTGTTCGCCGATGTGCTGTACAGCAAGGAAAAGACCGAGTTCACCTCCGGCTCCAGCGCGCTGTGGTGGGGCACCAAGTCGGTCATGGGCGGCTTCTACGACCAGGGCCTGGGCAAGGTCGTCAATCTGCAGCGCGCTTTCGCACCGGAAGAAATCGGCCCGGGCCACTACGACAACATCCTGAACTCGGATGAGAGCCGTTCCTACCAGGTCACCCTGGGCGGCAAGGGCATGGTCGGCGACTGGGACTACAGCGCCAGCTTCACCCGCGGTGAGTACCGTCTGGACCAGAACCGCTTCGTGCGCTGGAAGGACAAGATCGAGGACTTCTTCGGCCAGACCGTGCTGGGCCCGCGCCTGGGCACCACCGCTGATGGCTTCGGCATCTACAACCCGAACTACGCCGCGTTCTACTCGCCGATCACCCCGGACCAGTTCGCCAGCTTCACCGGCTACGGCACCCACCGCAGCAAGACCTGGCAGAACCTGGCCCGTGCACAGGTGACCAACGGCTCGCTGTTCCAGCTGCCGGGCGGCGACGCCGGCCTGGCGATCGTCCTCGAGGGCGGCAGTGAAGGTTGGGATTACTCCCCGGACCAGGCGTTCGTCGATGGCAACGTGTGGGGCACCACCGCCGTGGCCGGCGCCGGTCATCGCAGCAACTACGCGGTGACCAGCGAACTGCGTATGCCGGTACTGGAGACCCTGACCGTCAGCGCCTCAGGCCGCTATGACGCGTTCAAGATCGGCGACGGCACCGTCGACAAGGCCACCTACAGCATCGGTCTGGAATTCCGTCCGATCGAAAGCCTGCTGTTCCGCGGCAAGTACGGCACCGCCTTCCGCGCGCCGACCCTGTCCGATGCCTACCAGGGCATGAGCGGCTCCTACGCCTCAAGCCAGAACGACTACTACCGTTGCAGCCAGCTGGGCTACGCCCTGCGCGACGAAGCCTGCTCGTTCTACAAGACCACCTCGGTGTACAGCGAAAAGTCCGGCAACCCGGAACTGAAGCCGATCACTGCCGACGTGTGGAGCGCAGGCGTGGTGTGGGCTCCGATCAGCAACTTCTCGCTGTCGGCCGACTACTACAACTGGAAGATCAAGAACGAGGTCAAGACCCTCAGCACCGACCAGCTGCTGCTGGCCGAGTACCAGTGCCACAACGGTCTGCCGAACAACACCTCGGCCAGCTGCCAGAACGTGACCGACTGGGTGACCCGCGATGCCGGCGGCAACCTGACCCGCGTGTACACGCCCAAGCTCAACGTTGCCAGCCAGAACCTGGAAGCGGTGACGGTCAGCGCCAAGTACCTGCAGGACATGGGCCGCTTCGGTTCGCTGCAGTTCTCGGGCAACTACACCAACATGCTGAAGCGTGAAGTGACCCCGCTGCCGGGTGCACAGAAGCTGGATCTGCTGAGCGATCCGTACAACATGTGGTACTACGACAACTTCGCCAAGGTCCGTGGCGATCTGTCGGTAGGCTGGAACATCGGCAAGTTCACCACCACCGTGTATGCCAACTACGTCGGCAGCACCCCGAACTACCTGGCCTACACCGGCCGCAGCTATGACTACGTCCACTCCTCCGGCGCCAAGGCCGGCAAGTGGGGCTCGTACACCACGTACAACATGAGCCTGAACTACCAGGCGCAGGACGATCTGACCCTGTCGCTGATGGTCAACAACGTGTTCAACAAGCTGCCGGAAGGCCAGCGCTACAACTACCCGGGCAATGAATCGACCCCGTTCAATGGCGGCTTCTACAGCGTCTACGGCCGTCAGATCTCCGCCCAGGTGAAGTACGACTTCGGCAAGTAATCCCGTCGTTTTCCGGATCATATTCCGGACCAGGCCCCGCTTCGGCGGGGCCTTTTTTTTGGGCTGGACACGCCGCGCCAAATGCAGCGACGCCTCAATTGTTAATCAAGAAATATTTACACAACATTCATTCCGCCAAACTCGGCAAAGCATGGAAGATCTCGCAAAATGTTGTTTTTAAAGACCTTTTGATTAACCTCACATGCCGCCCCATTGGAGCGTTACAAAGCCGCGCAAATCAAGTTAAGCGTGTGTTACGTTCGGAAAACGCCGCCTTTCTGCGTCTGCAGGCTGCTGAACAATCCATGAGTTCCCAGGAAAGGGAAACGCGTCTCTCACGACCACACGGAGTACCGCATGTCTCGCAATGGCTTCCCGCGTCACCCGCTCACCCGCGCCGTCCTCAGCGGCCTGATCCTGGCCAGCAGCAGCGCGATCGCGCTCGCCCAGGAGAACACTCCCACCGATCTCGGACGCGTGACCGTCACCGGCTCACTGATCCCGCAGACGCAGATCGAGAACCACACGCCGGTCCTGACCGTCACCGCCGAGGACATCCAGACCCGCGGTTTCACCAGCGTGGCCGAGGTGCTGCAGCAGAACTCGCTGACCACCGGCGGCCTGCAGGGCGGCCAGACTTCCGCCTCGTTCACCCAGGGCGCTGAAGCCTCGGGCATGTTCGGCCTCAGCCCGAGCTACACCAAGTACCTGATCAACGGACGGCCGATGCTGTCCTACCCTGCCCTCTACAACGGCAGCGACACCTTCAACAACCTCAGCGGCATCCCGATCGACATCGTCGAGCGCATCGAGATCCTGCCAGGTGGCCAGTCGTCGCTGTACGGCTCGGACGCGATCGCCGGTGTGGTCAACATCATCCTCAAGGACCGCATGGACGGCGGCGTGCTGAACGTGCGCGGCGGCGGCTACACCGAGGGTGGCGGCAACG
Source organism: Stenotrophomonas sp. SbOxS2 (assembly GCF_013416715.1). NCBI lineage: Bacteria > Pseudomonadati > Pseudomonadota > Gammaproteobacteria > Lysobacterales > Lysobacteraceae > Stenotrophomonas > Stenotrophomonas sp. SbOxS2. The sequence goes on along the minus strand of NZ_JAAVXD010000005.1, from coordinate 298,834 downwards.
ATTTCCGCGTCAGCGGCGCGCATGGTTTCAACGCCTTCGATGACCGCTTCCACGCGCTGGTCAACGTGCAGTACGAGAAGAGCAGCCCGATCTGGGGCTACCAGCGTGACCTGACCAAGCAGAACAACACCAAGGGCTATACGCCGCAGGTGCCGACCAACGACTTCCTGGTCTACCTGCCGGACCAGCAGAACGCTTACGTGATGATGGACCCGACCCGCTGCGCCAACGTGGCCGGTCAGTTCGGCGGCACCACCGTACTGGGCACGCGTGCCACCGGTGAATCCTGTGGCTCGCCCTTCAGTGCCGGCTACAAGACCCTGAAGAACGGCAAGGAAAGCAGCCAGATCTATTCGTCGATGTCCTTCGACGTCAACGACAACTTCCAGCTGTTCGCCGATGCGCTGTACAGCCTGGAAGAGGTCCAGTACAACGCCGGTTCGGGCTATGCCTTCTGGGGCAGTGATGTCGGCTTCGGTGCGTTCGTCGACCAGGCCAGTGGCGAATACATGAACCTGCAGCGCGCGTTCGCGCCAGAGGACATCAGCGCCGCCGGCTACCGCGACATCATGAGCACCGATCGCAACAAGGCCTACCAGGTCACCCTCGGCGGTCGCGGCAACGTCGGCAACTGGGACTACAGCGCCAGCTTCAGCCGCGGCGAGTACAAGCTGACCGAACGCAGTTTCGCGCGCTGGGCCAACGAGATCGACAGCTACTTCGAAGATCGCGTGCTGGGTCCGGTGCTGGGCGTCACCGACGACGGCTACAACATCTACAACCCGAACTGGGGCGCGTTCTATTCGCCGCTGCCGGCCGGTGATTTCCAGACCTTCACCGGTTTCACCTACAACAAGAGCCGCACCTGGCAGAACCTGGGCCGCGCGCAGATCACCAACGGTTCGCTGTTCAAGCTGCCCGGTGGCGATGCGGGCCTGGCCGTGGTCGCCGAAGCCGGCAGCGAAGGCTGGTCGTATACGCCGGACCAGCGCCTGCTCGATGGCAGCGTGTGGGGCACCACCTCGGTCGCCGGCGCCGGCCATCGCAGCAACTACGCGCTGACCAGCGAACTGCGCATGCCGCTGCTGGAGTCGCTGACCGTGACCGCCTCCGGCCGCTACGACGCGTTCAAGATCGCCGACAAGACCGTCGACAAATCGACCTACAGCATCGGCGTGGAATTCCGCCCGATCGAAAGCCTGCTGTTCCGCGGCAAGTACGGCACCGCCTTCCGCGCGCCCAGCCTGTCCGATGCCTTCCAGGGCCGCAGCGGCTACTACGCCAACGGCTCGGTCGACTACTACCGCTGTGGAGAGCTCGGCTTCAACCCGAGCGACACGGTGGGCTGTGCGTATGCCAACGAATCGGTGTTCGGCGAACAGTCCGGCAATGCCGAGCTGGAAGCGATCACCGCCGACGTCTGGAACGCCGGTATCGTGTGGGCCCCCATCAACAACCTGTCGGTGTCGGTGGACTACTACAACTGGAAGATCAAGAACGAGGTCAACACCCTCAGTTCCGACCAGTTGCTGCTGGCCGAGTACTACTGCCGCAACGGCCAGACCAACAACACCTCGGCCAGCTGCCAGAACGTGAGCGACTGGATCACCCGTGACGGCACCGGCAAGCTGGAGAAGATCTACACGCCGAAGATGAACATCGCCAGCCAGAACCTGCAGGCGGTGACGGCCAGCTTCAAGTACGTGCAGGACATCGGCCGCTTCGGTGCGCTGCAGTTCTCCAGCAACTACACCAACATGATCAAGCGCGAACTGCAGCCGCAGCCGGGCGACGACTACCTGGACCTGCTGCGCGACCCGTACGCGATGTGGAACTACGACCAGTACGCCAAGGTGCGTGCAGATGGTGCGGTGGGCTGGGCGAAGGACAAGTGGACCACCACGCTGTACTTCAACTACATCGGCAAGACACCCAACCGCATGGCCTATCTGGGCAAGGGCTATGACTACGTGCATCCGTCTGGTTACGAAGCCGGAAAGTGGGGCTCGTACACCACCTACAACCTCAGCGTGAACTACCAGGCGATGGACAACCTGACGCTGTCGATGATGGTCAACAACGTGTTCAACAAGATGCCCGACGGCCAGGCCCACAGCTACGCCGGCAACATCGGCGCGCCGTACAACAGCAGCATCTACAACCCCTACGGCCGTGCGGTCTACGTGCAGGCCAAGTACGAGTTCGGCAAGAAGTAAGCGCCGCTGTCGCAGCAACCCAAGGGCCCCGCTTCGGCGGGGCCTTTTTTCATGCCCGCCAATTGAGACTAATCAAAGCAATAAGTCCCATAAATTAAATAATCAGAAAGAATCTGAAAGCGACCCCAAGCCTTTGATCCTGAAGACAAATATTGCTGTCGAAGCATATTGTTCTGCATCGCAACATTTTGAAACATTCCCAGACAAACCCGTTTATCCATTGATTACAAAGGAATTTCCCGGGATCACGTGGCACATCCGTATGACCGCAGCATTTTGACAACGTGAACGTCGTGTTACGGTCCTGCTGAATGGATTGCAACTGAACAAATCATGAAGATGTCACGGAGGACATCAGCCAGACGACATCGCTCACACGGGGATCCATCATGTCTCGCCATCGCTCCACGCCATCGCGTCACCCCCTGACCCTCGCCCTGATCGGCACCCTGCTCGCCTCCGGCGCGGCCCACGCGCAGGACAACGCGCCGACCCAGCTCGACCGCGTCACCGTCACCGGGTCACTGATCCCGCAGACGCAGATCGAGAACCACACGCCGGTCCTGACCGTCACCGCCGAGGACATCCAGACCCGCGGTTTCACCAGTGTCGCCGACGTCCTGCAGCAGTCCTCGCTGTCGACCGGCGGCCTGCAGGGCGGACAGACCTCTGCTTCGTTCACCCAGGGTGCCGAGGCAGCCGGCATGTTCGGGCTCAGCCCCGGCTACACCAAGTACCTGATCAACGGCCGCCCGATGCTCTCGTATCCGGCGCTGTACAACGGCAGCGACAGTTTCAACAACATCAGCGGCATTCCGATCGACATCGTCGAGCGCATCGAGATCCTGCCCGGTGGCCAGTCGTCGCTGTACGGTTCGGATGCGATCGCCGGCGTGGTCAACATCATCCTCAAGGAGCGCATGGACGGCGGCGTGCTGAACATCCGCGGCGGCGCCTACAGCGAAGGGGGCGGCAACAGCTTCCGCTTCAGCGGCGCCCGCGGGTTCAATTCCAAGGACGGCCGCTTCAATGCGCTGGTCAACGTGCAGTACGAAAAGACCAGCCCGATCTGGGGCTACCAGCGCGACCTGACCAAGGTCAACAATCCCGACGGCTACAGCCCACAGTACGTCTCCAACGACTTCCTGGTACTGCTGCCGGCCAACAGCAACCGCTACGCGATGATGGACCCGAACCTGTGCGCCAACGTGGCGGGCCAGTTCGACGGCACCACCGTGCTCGGCACCCGGCCGACCGGCCAGGCCTGTGGTTCGGTGTATGGCACCGGCTACAAGACCATCAAGAACGGCAAGGAAAGCGGGCAGATCTACAGCTCGATGACCTTCGATGTGAACGACAACTTCCAGCTGTTCGGCGACGCGCTCTACAGCCTGGAAGAAGTGAAGTACGCCACCGGCTCGAACTACACTTGGTGGGGCACCTCCTCCGGCTGGGGCCGCTTCTATGATCAGGACAGCGGCCAGTACATGAACCTGCAGCGCGTGTTCGCGCCGGAGGACATCGGCGGCGGCGGCTACCGCGACATCATGAACACCGATCGCAACAAGGCCTACCAGGTCACGCTCGGCGGTCGCGGCACGGTCGGCAACTGGGACTACAGCGCAAGCTTCACCCGCGGCGAGTACAAGCTGACCGAGCGCAACTTCGTGCGCTGGAACGATCAGATCAACGATTACTTCGAGCAGCGTGTGCTGGGGCCCGTGCTGGGTACCACCAGTACCGGCTACGACATCTACAGCCCGGACTGGGAAGCGTTCTACTCGCCGCTGCCGAGCGGTGATTTCCAGAGCTTCACCGGCTACACCTACAGCCAGAGCCGGACCTGGCAGAACCTGTTGCGTGCGCAGGTCACCAACGGTTCGTTGTTCAAGCTGCCCGGCGGCGATGCCGGCTTCGCAGTGGTGGTCGAAGGTGGCAGCGAAGGCTGGGACTATACGCCGGATGCACGCCTGGTCGATGGCAGCGTCTGGGGCACCACCGCGGTGTCCGGCGCAGGCCATCGCAGCAACTATGCAGTGACCACTGAACTGCGCATGCCGTTGCTGGAATCGCTGACGGTAACCGGCTCCGGTCGCTACGACGCCTTCAAGATCGGCAGCAGCACCGTCGACAAGGCAACCTACAGCGTCGGACTGGAATTCCGTCCGGTCGACAGCCTGCTGTTCCGTGGCAAGTACGGCACCGCATTCCGTGCGCCTACCTTGTCCGACGCTTTCCAGGGTGTCAGCGGCTATTACGCCAACGGCTCCACCGACTACTACCGTTGCGGCCAGCTTGGCTACGACCCGGCCAACACGACGGGCTGCCCGTATGACAGCGTGTCGGTGTTTGGAACGCAGTCCGGCAACCCCGACCTGGAACCGATCACCGCAGATGTATGGAATGCCGGCATCGTGTGGGCTCCGATCAACAACCTGTCGGTGTCGGTGGACTACTACAACTGGAAGATCAAGAACGAAGTCAACACCCTCAGCTCCGATCAGCTGCTGCTGGCCGAGTACTACTGCCGCAACGGCCAGACCAACAACACCTCGGCCAGCTGCCAGAACGTGAGCGACTGGATCACCCGTGATGGCTCTGGCGTACTCGATGAGATCTATACGCCGAAGATGAACGTGGCCAGCCAGAACCTGCAGGCGCTGACGGCCAGCTTCAAGTACGTGCAGGACATCGGCCGCTTTGGTTCGCTGCAGTTCTCCGGCAACTACACCGACATGCTCAAGCGCGAACTGCAGCCGCAGCCGGGCGATGAGTACCTGGACCTGCTGCGCGACCCGTATGCGATGTGGGTGTACGACTCGTACGCCAAGGTGCGCGCCGACGGTTCGATCGGCTGGGCCAAGGACAAGTGGACCACCACCCTGTATGCCAACTACATCGGCAAGACGCCGAACTACATGGCCTACCTGGGCAACGGCTACGACTACGTCCATACCTCCGGCTACAAGGCCGGCAAGTGGGGCTCGTACACCACCTACAACCTCAGCGTGAATTATCGGGCGATGGACAACCTGACACTGTCACTGATGGTCAACAACGTGTTCAACAAGCTGCCCGACAACCAGCGGTACAGCTTCGCCGGCACCAGCGGCCAGCCGTACAACAACTACCTGTACAACGCCTACGGCCGTGCCATCTACGTGCAGGCCAAGTACGAGTTCGGCAACCACTGATCCGTCGATACGTTCGCGTACAGCAGAAGACCCCGCCCCGGCGGGGTCTTCTGCGTTGAGGCCCGCCCAGCCTGTCCGGCGGGGGGATTTCACGCCAAGTTGACGGGCGAAGGCTGTTCGTTCATCTTCAGGTCATCTTCCAGTCACGCTGCCAAGGATGCCCTGTACATGAAAGACGCCCGCCTCGCCGCCCGCCTGGGCATCGCTGCCACCCTGCTCGGCCTGGCCGTGGGCCAGGTGCTGGCCACCCCTCTGCCTGTCGACGACTTCGCCAAGATCCCGGCCATCCAATCCGTGACCATGAGCCCTGATGGCAAGCAGCTGGTTGCGATCATCGCTGCCCCGGGCAGCGACAACGGTGACACCGCACTGGCCAACTGGAACCTGGACAATCTGGGCGCCGGCCCGGTGGCCATCACGCCTTCCGGCGATCGCATGAAGTTCATCGCCGCCAGCGCCCTGAAGGCCGGCCGCAGCCTTGTCATCGGTCGCCAGGAACTGACCGCGCAGCTGGCCGGTTGCGGAGAAGGCAACTCGGTGGGAACCACCAAGACCTTTCTGTCGAAGGCTTACCTGACCGACACTACCCAGACCAAGTTCGACGAGGCCTTTGCCGACAATTCGCGCAAGCTCGGCATCAGCGAACAGACACAACGCTGCCTGGAGCTGGCAGGTACCGCGTCGCTGGTGCATTCGCTGCCGCTGGACCCTGACAAAGTCATCATTTCGCAGATCAACCAGTCAACGTTCTCTGCAAGCTACTACCTGTTCAACCTCAAGAGCGGCCAGACCGAACTTCTCTTCCGTGGTGATGCGCGCTCGACTCCGGGGCTGTTCCACCCCCGCAGCGGCGAGCTCCTGACCAGGACCCAGATCGAACCGGCCGGGTCGAACGAGTACGAACAGCAGATCCTGATCAAGGACAAGACAAGCGGCAAGTTCGAGAAGCACGATGCGCTGACGACCAAGCTCAGTGAGCGCTACACGATGGACGTGGCCGGCATCGACGACCAGACCGGCAAGCTCTACATCCTCACCGACAGATATTCCGAGCAGGTGCAGGCCCGCCTGTACGACCCGGCAACCCGGAGCTTCGACAAGGAGCCGTTGGCCGCACACCCGCAGTACCCGATCAGCGGCCTCATCCTGGGCAGCAAACCCAGCAACTTCAACCAGGTTCTGGGCTTCTATGTAGATGGGCCGCGACGCGAGGCGATCTATGTCGACCCGCAGATGAAGGCCCTGTATGACGGCCTGAAGCAGGCCTATCCGGGAAAGTACGTCGCCATCACCGGTTACAACGACGACCTCTCCCGCGTGCTCTTTACCACCAACGGCGCCAACACTCCCACCACCTATCACGTACTCAGCGACCGCAAGCAGGTGACGACCCTGGGCAGTGAACGCCCGTGGATCGATGGCAAGCAGATCGGTGAGCAACGCTGGGTGACCTACACCGCTCGCGACGGACGAAAGATTCCTGCCATCCTGGATCTGCCTGCTGGCTGGAAAGAAGGTGGAGAACCACTGCCCGCGCTCGTGCACCCGCACGGCGGCCCGTGGGCGCGTGACTATGCCGGTTGGGATGTCTCCGGCTGGGTGCCGTACTTCACTTCGCGTGGCTACGCCGTCATCCGCCCCCAGTATCGCGGTTCCACCGGCTTCGGTCGCGACCACTGGATCGCAGGTGACAAGCAGTGGGGCCTGACCATGCAGGACGACAATGACGATGCGGCGGCGTGGCTGGTGCAGCAAGGGATCGCCGCAAAAGACCGCCTGGCGATCTTCGGATACTCCTACGGCGGCTTCGCTGCAGCTGCAGCCACTGTCCGCAGCCCCTCTCCTTTCCAGTGCGCCATTGCCGGCGCACCTGTCACCGATCTCGGCAGAGTCGGCATGTCCTGGAGCGAGAACCGCCTGCAGCGCATCCTGCAGGGGCAGACCGTCAAAGGCATGGACCCGATACAGAACACGGCCAAGGCGAACATTCCGGTACTGCTGTACGTCGGAGATCGTGACGTACGCACTCCGGCGTTCCATGCCCGATCCTTCTACAACGCCGTCCAGGGCAAGGTTCCGGCGAAGTTCGAACTGATTGCCGACATGCCGCACAGCATGCCGTGGTACCCGAGCCACTACCGGGCCACGTTGCCGCTGATGGCCGACTTCCTGGCCAAGGACTGCGGCCCCGGCGGCCTGTAAGCCACCCGGGTGGAAACCGCCACCCCGCTGGTCAGGCCAGTGGGGTTTTTTCACGCCCGAACCCCTGAATTTCCCCTTAGCAACAGTGAGTTACACAACGAGGGTATTCATGTTGCATTTAATTTACGCTGTGCATACACTCCGTTAACCGAAGCATAACAAGTGGGGATCCGACACAATGCGCAAGACCAACCGCCTTATTACGCCCAGCCGCCTGCCGCTCGCCCTGGCAGTGCTTGCCTGCCTGCAGGCAGCTCCGGTGCTGGCCCAGGAATCCACCCGCGAGGAAGCAGCGGCGTCAAGTGCTTCGAAGTCTGACAAGAAGGCAACTGACCTTGACAAGGTCACGGTCACCGGCTCCCTGATCCGTCGGGCGGACTACGAGACCACCTCGCCGGTGTTCACCATCGACACCGAGCGCAATGCCGCCCAGGGCCAGACCAGCGTCAGTGAATTCCTGCAGAAGTCGGCGATCGGCGCCGCCGAAACGCAGATCACCAATCAGTTCGGTGGTTTCACCACCAACGGTGGTACCGGCGTACAGACCTTCTCGCTGCGTGGCCTGGGCGCGAACCGCACGCTGATCCTGCTGGACGGCCAGCGTCCCGGCCCGGCCGGCACCCGCGGCGCGGTCGGCGCATTCGACCTGAACGTGCTGCCCACCGCTGTCCTGCAGCGCGCCGAGATCGTGAAGGACGGTTCGTCCTCGATCTATGGCTCCGACGCCGTGGCCGGCGTGGTCAACCTGATCACCAAGAAGAATTTCGAACGTCCGGAACTGACCATCAGCGGTCGCGTTCCGACCGAGGGCGGCGGCGAAGTGTTCTCCGCATCGCTGGCCAACGGCTGGAACTTCGACAACGGCAGCATCGTTGCCGCCGTGGAATGGTATCGCCAGAACGAACTGACCCGCGGCGACCGCGATTTCTTCAAGTGCGCTGAAGACATCGTATGGGACGACAAGGGCAACCGCATCGACCGCGTTGACCGTTCGATCCTGGCCGGCACCAATCTGGCCAACTGCCAGAACATGCTGCACAACGTCATCGACGTCGGCGCTACCCGCTACGTGCCCAGCACTGATGGCAGCACGGTCGGTCCGTTCCCGGGCTATCGTCCGCGCGCGAACCAGACCTATGCCAACGGCAATCCGCTGGCGACCTATCAGGAGCCGTACAACTTCCCGGCCTATGGTCAGAGCCAGATCATCAACCGCCAAGAGCGCAAGACGGTCTACTTTGCCACTGACTTCGGCTTTGACTCGTTCAACTGGAAGACCCAGTTCCTGTACAACAACCGCACCACGGACAACTTCGCCTGGCGCCAGTTCTTCCCGACCGTGCTGATCCCGGGCACCACCACCCGCGCCCAGCCGGTGCTGCCGTTCAAGTCAGCTTCGGAGACCGAAGTTGACTACTACTACTTCGCCAACAAGTTCGATGGCGGCTTCGGCAGCAGCACCTGGGGCTGGGAAGTCAACGCCAACTACAGCCACTCCAGTGGCAAGTACAGCAACCTCGGCATCCGCAACTCGATCAGCGGCGACATCGGCCGTCCGGGTACCGGCACCGCAGCGGCGAACTACTTCGATCCTGGCTATCTGAATGGCTCGAAGGTCGACGAGCTGGTCTCGATCCTCGGCGTCTGGGCCAAGGGCAAGACCACCTACGATCAGACCACGGTCAACGCCGTGTTCAGTGGTGAGCTGTTCGATCTCCCGGCCGGTGCCGTGGCCACCGCCGTCGGTGTCGAGTACCGCAACTACAAGATCGACGACCAGCCGGGTGCCGATTTCGCCGACATCTGGGGTTCGACCACTGCGGGTCGCACCAAGGGCGATGAGAAGGTGAAGGAAGCCTTCCTGGAACTGGACGTGCCGGTCATCAAGGGCGTTCCGGGCATCGAGTCGCTGTCGCTGAATGGCTCGGGCCGCGTCTTCAAGTACGACACCGTGTCCGGCTCGGACAAGGTGTGGAAGTTCGGCGTCAACTGGCAGATCATCCCGTCGCTGCGTCTGCGCGGCACCATCGGCACCTCCTACCGTGCACCGGGCCTGTACGAGCTGTATCTGGGTAACCAGACCGGCTTCCAGGCGCAGACCGCCATCGATCCCTGCATCCGCTGGGCCGAAGGCAACAACAGCAACGCAGCTGCCAACTGCGCCGCTGCCGGTATTCCGGGCGACTACACCGCTGCGGGCAACAGCAGCGCCACCGTCTTCACCCGCGGCGGCGCTGGCGGCGACCTGAAGCCGGAAACCTCGCGTGCACGCAGCCTCGGCCTGGTGTTCACCCCGGAATTTGCTGACCTGAGCATCGCGATCGACTACTTCGACTGCGAAGTCAGCGACCAGATCACCGCGCTGAGTGCAGCCTCCATCCTGGAAGGCTGCTACGAGTCGACCACCTATCCGAACCGGTACTGCGACCTGATGCGTCGTAACCCGAATTCGGGTGCCAACGCGAACATGGTCACCGAGGTGTACGCGCAGTACTTGAACATCAACCGCCAGCGTACCCGCGGTTGGGATCTGACCCTGAACTGGGAACACGAGTTCAGCTTCGGCAAGTTCTCGCTGGATTCGCAGGTCACCTATACGGTTGAAGACACCGCCGAGCTGTTCGACAGCGCAGCTGCCAGCGGCCTGTCCTCGTCCGATCAGCTGGGTGATTTCGGTCGCCCGGACCTAGTCGGCAACCTGGGCCTGAGCCTGGAGCGCGGCGACTGGACCTACAACTGGATGACCCAGTACATCGCGTCGACCCAGGACCCGGACCTGTCGGAGACCTTCACCTATCAGGGTCGTCCGAATTCGTACCGTGACATCACCGCTGGCAGCCGCTGGTACCACACCGCCTCGGTGAGCTACGAGCAGGCCGATTGGCAGATCCTGGTGGGCGTCTCGAACGTGTTCGATGCCAAGCCGCCGCTGATCTCCAGCAGCGTGTACTCCTCGCGCTACGGCAACACCCACCCGTTCGCCACCCAGTACGACTACTACGGCCGCACCCCGTTCGTGCGTCTGAAGTACAAGTTCTGATCCAGCAACAAATGCAGTACCCCCGACAGACCCGGCTTTTGCCGGGTCTGTCTTTTTCCGGTGCCGGCAAGGCCCTTGCGCCCGGCCATGACCTTCGACACCCTTGCAGTGCGGGCCGGCGGCGTATCGTTCGGCCCACGGCCGTCACCACGGCCCTTCCCTGACTCACTCGGCCTGGAGGCCATTCAAGTGACCCGTACTCCCAAGATCGTGCTGCTGACCCTGGCCGTTTCGGCCGCGCTGGTCGGCTGCGGCAAGAACGAAACCCCGGCAAAGGATGCCACCGCCTCCACGCCGGCCGCGGCCGACGCCGCCACCACCTACAAGCTCGACGAGAGCAAGCTGCCCGCCTACAACGCCTTCCAGGCCAGCGATCTGGACAGCAACCTTGACGCCTGCACCGCCTTCGGCGACTACGTCAACGGCAAGTGGCTGGCCGCCAACGAGATTCCGGGCGACCGCACCAGCTGGGGCGCCTTCACCATCCTCGACGAGCGTTCGGTGGCCGTGCAGCACCAGCTGGCCGAGCAGGTCGCGCAGGTCAAGAACCCGGCCGGCATCGAGAAGATCGTCGGCGACCTGTGGGCCACCGGCATGGACGAAGCCAAGGTCAACGCCCAGGGCATCGAGCCGCTGAAGGCCGACCTGGCTGCGATCGATGGCCTGCAGGACAAGGCCGCCATCGCCAACTACCTGCGCACCAGCGCCGCCAAGGGCGAGAACGTGCTGTTCGGCTTCGGCGCCGAAGCCGACTTCAAGAACTCGGCCGTGAACATGGCCTACGCCAGCCAGGGCGGCCTGGGCCTGCCGGACAAGACCTTCTATACCGACGCGTCCAAGGCAGACAAGCTGAAGGCCTACCAGGCCCACGTGGCCAAGGTGCTGGAACTGTCCGGCGTCGCCGCTGCCGATGCTGCCAAGCAGGCTGAAGAAGTCGTCAAGTTCGAGACCCGCCTGGCCAAGGCATCCAAGTCCAGCGTCGAGCTGTCGCGCGATGTCTCGCTGTACTACCACCCGGTCAGCCTGGCCGAGGCCGATGCGCTGACCCCGAACTTCAGCTGGACCGAGTTCTTCAAGTCGCAGAACGTGGCCGCGCCGGAGAAGTTCTCGCTGGCCATCCCGGCCTTCCACCAGGAAGTGAGCAAGGCGCTGGGCGACACCGATCCGTCGGTGTGGCGCGCCTACCTGCGCTTCCACACCGTGGACAGCGCTTCGCCGTACCTGGCTGATGCCTTCGTGCAGGAAAACTACGAGTTCTACGGCAAGACCCTCAATGGCCAGAAGGAACAGAAGCCGCGCTGGAAGCGCGTGCTGGGCACCATCGAGAGCGACGCCGGCGAAGCCTTCGGCCAGCTGTACGTGAAGGTTGCCTTCTCGCCGGAAGCCAAGGCGAAGATGGAAGAGCTGGTGAAGAACCTGGCCGCCTCGCTGAAGGAACGCATCCAGGGCCTGTCCTGGATGAGCGAAGAGACCAAGGCCAAGGCCATCGCCAAGTGGGAAACCTTCACTCCGAAGATCGGTTACCCGGACAAGTGGCGTGACTGGTCGGGCCTGCAGACCAACCGTGACAGCTACCTGGGCAACGTACGCGCGGCCACCGCGTTCAACTACCAGTACAACCTGGCCAAGATCGGCAAGCCGGTGGACAAGACCGAGTGGGGCATGACCCCGCAGACGGTCAACGCCTACTACAACCCGCTGCAGAACGAGATCGTGTTCCCGGCCGCCATCCTGCAGCCGCCGTTCTTCGACCCGAAGGCCGACGACGCGCTGAACTACGGCGGTATCGGTGCGGTCATCGGCCACGAAATGACCCACGGTTACGACGACCAGGGCAGCCGCTTCGGGCCGACCGGCAACTTCGAGAACTGGTGGACCGAAGCCGATTCGAAGAACTTCGCTGGCCTGACCGGCAAGCTGGTCAAGCAGTTCGATCAGTACAAGGTTGACGGCCAGGCCGTGAACGGCCATCTGACCCTGGGCGAGAACATCGCCGACCTGGGTGGCCTGGCCACCGCCTACGACGCACTGCAGAAGGCGTCGGCCGGCAAGGAAGACGCGAAGATCGATGGCTTCACCCGCGATCAGCGCTTCTTCTTCAACTGGGCTACCGTGTGGCGCACCAAGTACACCCCGGAGAACGCCAAGGTCCGCCTGGCAACCGACCCACACGCGCCGGCGCAGTTCCGCGCCATCGGTGCGCCGTCGAACCTGCCGACCTTCACCGCGGCCTTCCAGTGCAAGCCGGGTACGCCGATGTCGCGCACCGGCGACTCGCAGGTGGTGATCTGGTAAGCCACGGCTGAGGCCACGGTTTGCCTGCAGAGGCCCGGGATTTCCCGGGCCTTTGTTTTTTTGCGGCGCCAACCATCCACGCGTGGCGTGGCTCTACTGGCGCCGGCGCTGGCCCAAGCCGTTGATGGATGCCGACCTGGGTTGGCGCATGGCGCCAAGGAAACACCGTGATGCGTGCATGCCGTGCCCATGCCACCCACCCGGTAGCGCCGGGCCATGCCCGGCGGATGCACCGTGATGCGTGCATGCCGCGCCCATGCCCGGCTTGCTATAGTTCGCCCGCCCTCAATCCATCACGGATTCGTTCTACATGCCCAACTTCCGTCCGCTTGCCATCGCCCTGGGCATCAGCCTGGCGACCCTGGTTCCGACCCACGATGCGTTCGCCGCCAAGAAGAAGGCCGCGCGCGCCCCGGCCGTCAGTGCGCAGTGCAGCGATTTCTACGACGCCACCAACGCGGGCTGGCTGAAGGCCAACCCGGTGCCGCAGATCGGTGCCGCCACCGCGTTGGGCCAGCTGGTCGACCGCAGCCGTCAGCAGCAGCGTGAGCTGCTGGACGCCTCGATGAAGGCGCCGCAGGGCAACGTGCAGAAGCTGCTGGGCGACTTCTGGGCCAGCGGCCTGGACGAAGCTGCAGTGGAGGCCGATGGTTCCAACCCGATCGCGCCGTTGCTGACCCGCATCAACGCGATCAAGAAGGCCAAGGACATTCCCGCCTCGATCGCTGCGCTGCATCAGGTCGGCATCCCGGTGGCCTTCAACTTCGGTCCGGACGTGGACCTGAAGGCACTGGACCGCCACATCGGTTACTTCATGCAGGGTGGCATGGGCCTGCCTGATCCGGCCTTCTATACCCGCACCGACGCCGACACCGTCGCGTTGATGGGCCGCTACCGCAACTACGTCAAGCAGATCCTGGCACTGACCGGCACCCCGGCGGCCAAGCTGGACGCCGAGTCGCAGGCGGTGATCGCGCTGGAAACCGAACTGGCCCGCAACGCGCAGTCGCTGGCGGGCATCAACAACCCGTTCAACAACTACGCGCCGATCTCCACCAAGGACCTCAACAGCCGCTATCGCAACCTGCAGCTGGATGCGTTCCTGAAGGCACAGGGCGTCAACGATGACCTGGTCTCGCTGGCCGATCCGGCGCTGTTCAAGCAGCTCGACGGCATGGTCACCAAGCTCAAGCCGGACCAGTGGAAGGCCTACCTGCGCTGGCGCGTGGGCGACTCGATGGCGCCGTACCTGTCCAAGGCGTACCGCGATGCGGAGTTCGAATTCCGTGGCCGCGTGCTGCGTGGTGAGACCCTGCCGCCGCAGCGCTGGGAAAGCGTGCTGGACGCAATCAACGTGGCCGCTGGCCCGATGGTCGGCCGCGAATACGCCGCGCGTTACCTGTCTGCCGAAGACCGTCGCCAGGCGGCGTGGATCGTCGACAAGGTGCGCGAAGTGCAGATCGAGGCGGTCAAGAACAACAGCTGGATGAGCGCCGAGGCCAAGACCGAAGCGCAGGCCAAGCTGGCCGCGCTGAAGATCGAGATCGGCACCCCGCTGCGCGACCTGGACTACAGCGTGCAGCCGATGGGCCGTGGTTCGTTCGGCGGCAACATGCTGATCGCTTCGACCTGGCGTCACCGCGAGGAAATGAAGCGCATCGGCAAGGGCAACGCCGACCGCCGCTGGGACGTGCTGCCGCAGCAGCCGTCGCTGGCCTATGACCTGGCGCAGAACCGGCTGATCGTCACCGCCGCGATCCTGCAGGGCCCGGTGTTCAACGCCAAGGCCGATGCCGCCGACAAGTTCGGCAGCTTCGGCGGCCTGGTCGGCCACGAGCTGACCCGCGCGATCGACGCCAAGGGTGCACTGGTTGATGCCAAGGGCGAACTGCGCAGCTGGTGGACGCCGGCCGACAAGACCGCCTGGACCCTGCTCGGCAGCCGTGTCTCCACGCAGTACGGCGCCTACGAGTTCCCCGGCGTGAAGGGGGCCAAGGTCAACGGCACGCTGACCCAGGAAGAGAACCTCGCCGACATCGCCGGTCTGGAACTGGCCTGGGCCGCCTACACCGCGCAGGAGCCGAAGGCCAAGCCGGCACAGCAGCAGGGCTTCTTCCGCGCCTGGGCCGCGCTGTGGCCGCAGCAGCTGTCGCCGAACGAGGCCGCACGCCGCCTGACCGCCGACATCCGTGCACCGGGCCGCTGGCGCGCCAACGGCCCGCTGTCGAACCTGCCGGCGTTCGGCGCCAGCTTCAGCTGCAAGCCGGGCCAGCCGATGCAGCGTACCGACGCCGAGCAGATCAAGGTCTGGCGCTGAGGTTGATGCGATAGCCGTAACGGAAAGGGCGCCTTCGGGCGCCCTTTTTCGTGGTTCTGGCCATCCACGCATGGCGTGGATCTACTGCCGTTGCCTGGGGTGGATCCACGCCAGGCGTGGATGGGCATCAACCCGACTCCAGCGTTCCCCTGTAATGCACGATCCGCCCCACCACTGGCGCGCCGATCTCCACGTCGAAGACAAAGCATCCGTCCTCATCACTCTCGAAACTGTTTTCCCCCGGCAGCAGCCATTGCGGCAACGGCATGCCCAACAGCGACCAGCGTCGTGGCACCAGTTGCAGCCGCCCGTTGTCGACCAGCAGCGCCAACGCTACCGAGATCACGCCGAAGCGCTCGACCAGCAGTGCCTCGTTGCGCCCCTGCCCCTGCGTCTGCAGCGAAGAGAAACGACGGCCGGCAAAGGTCCGCGTCCAGCGCTCACCGCCGGCCTCCGGGGTGAACTCCACACTGACCGGCAGACTCTCGCCCGCCGCGGGAAAGCCGAACACCTTCCCCAGCAACCGCGACAGCAGCCCGCGACCACGTTCGACCGATGCCGTGCCGCTCCAGCGCTTGGCTGCAGACGGTGCGTGCAACGCCTGCACGCTGGCCGGCAGTTGCGCGTATGCGCTGCCAAGCACGCGCTGGTACAGGCTGGCACCCGGCATGTCCCGGCGGAAACCGGTGTGGATGGTGCGGCCTTCAAACAGGCGGTCGTAGTCGCTCAACTCCAGCGCATGCGTGGCCGCGCGCGCCCCGGGCGTCGGCCGATCACCGGCCAGCTGCTTGCGGATTACCGCCTCGATCGCCATCGACGGAATGTACGGACCGTCATCGGCCTCGGCCAGCAGGTGCCAGCTCTGTTCGACGCGCGCGCCACCGCGGGTGCCTACCGCGCGGACGATCATGCCGCCGCGATGTTCGCCGAACTTCATCAGGTTCAATACGGTGTAGAACAACCGCGAACACGGCTCCAGCGACGGCAGTTTCAGGTGCAGACGCGCCTTGGCCAGCAGGTTCAGCACGCGATGCAGGATTTCCGGCACCGGGCCAGCTCCCATCCAGATATCGGTCATCGTCGGATGTTCGGGTGGCAGCACCTGCAGATCGGGCACATCCACCAGCGAGAAATGCAGGTTGCGCAGCGGCAGTCGCCCCGGCACCGCGACGGTGAAGCGGCGGCTCTCGGCCAGGCCGATGCCGTGCCCATCGCGACCATTGCGGCGCAGCTTCACCGGCGAACCGGCATAGCCGACCACCGCACGCATCACATTCAGGCCAATGCCGGCATAGGGTGATGGCGCGATGCCACCTTCCACGCTGACGATGTCCATGTGCGAGGCCATCTCGCGCAGCACCGCCGCAGTCAATACCGGGAAGCTGCTGACGCCGGACAGCACGTAGATGCCGGCCGCCCTGGCCTGCGCGTCGTACTGCGAAACGCCGAATACGAAGTCCGCGGCGTCGGCGAAGTCCAGATAATCAATGCCGGCAGCGATGCAGGCTTCGATCGCCGCGTAGCGATGTTCGCCGTAGTCCTGGAAAGGACCGGAGGCATCCACCACGAGGTCCGGTCGCTCGGCCTGCAGGGCCGTGGCCAACTGTTGCCGGTCGACCTGCAGCGGGCGCAGTGTCGATTGCCCCACATAGCCTGTGCAGAAGGCCTGCGCCGCCGCCAGGTTGCGGCCACCGATCAGCAGTTCCAGCATCGGCAGGTCCGCCAGCAAGCGGACCAGACGCCCCCCGAACACCCCATATCCACCCAGAATCAGGATCTTCACGCATCGTCCCTGTCGTGTCGTCTGCCCATGGTAGCGCGACGCCGCCAGCTCCCGCAGTGCAGCACGATCCGGCATTAACACGACCCATGCTATCGCTGCGCCTTCGTCCACTGCGGAGCCCCGCCATGGCTCACAAGAACAGGATCTGCGTCTGGTATGACAGCGGTGCGCTCGAGGCCGCCACGTTCTACGCAAAGACCTTTCCCGACAGTGAAGTAACCGCCGTGCATCACGCGCCAGGCGACTTCCCCGATGGCAAGCAGGGCGACGTCCTCACCGTCGAATTCACGGTCTGCGGTGTCCCCTGTGTCGGCCTCAATGGCGGCCCGACCTTCAAGCACAGCGAAGCGTTCTCGTTCCAGATTTCCACCGAGGACCAGGACGAGACCGATCGCCTGTGGAATGCCATCGTCGGCAACGGTGGCCAGGAGAGCCAATGCGGCTGGTGCAAGGATCGCTGGGGCATCTCCTGGCAGATCAGCCCACGCATGCTGATCGAAGCGGTGACCAGCAAGGACAAGGCCCTGGCCAAGCGCGCCTTCAACGCGATGATGCCGATGAAGAAGATCGACATCGCCACCATTGAAGCAGCGATCCGCAACGCATGACGACGTGGGACACGATCATCGTTGGCGGCGGCCACAACGGGCTGGTGTGTGCGGCGTACCTGGCGCGCGCGGGGCAACGGGTGCTGGTGCTGGAGCGCCGCGGTGTACTCGGCGGTGCGGCGGTCACCGAAGAGTTCCATCCCGGCTTCCGCAACTCGGTGGCCTCGTACACGGTGTCGCTGCTGCAGCCGAAGGTGATCGAGGAACTGCAGCTGCATGCGCACGGGCTGCGCATCGTCGCGCGGCCGGCCAACAACTTCCTGCCATTGCCCGATGGTCGCTACCTGCTGTCTGCACCGGGCCGCACCCAGGCGGAAGTGGCGAAATTTTCCGAGCGCGATGCGCAGGCGCTGCCCGCCTATGAAGCGCGCCTGGAAGTATTTGCCGACGTGCTGCGCGACTGGGCGCTACGTCCGCCGCCCGACCTCGGGGTGACAGCTGGCTGGCGCGCGCTGCCCGCGCTGTGGCAGATGGGCCGGCTGGGGCGCGAGCTGGCCGCACTCGATCCTGCATTGCGGCAGGAACTGCTGGATCTGTTCACGCTGTCGGCCGCCGAATACCTGGACCGCTGGTTCGAGAGCGAGCCGATCAAGGCCCTGTTCGGCTTCGATGGCATTGTTGGCAACTACGCCAGCCCCTACACGCCCGGCAGCGCCTACGTGCTGCTGCATCACGTGTTTGGCCAGTGCAACGGGGTCAAGGGTGCCTGGGGCCACGCCATCGGTGGCATGGGTGCGATCAGCCAGGCCATCGCCGCATCCGCGCGTGCGGCAGGTGCTGAGCTGCGTGTCAATGCCGGCGTGCAGCGCCTGTTGGTTGAAGACGGACGCGTGGTCGGCGTCGCGTTGGCCGGCGGTGAGAGCCTGCGCGCACGTGCGGTGGTGGCCAACGTCAATCCGAAGCTGCTGTACGAACAGCTGCTGCAGCCTGCGCAGGTTCCCGCCACCACCCGCGAACGCATGGCGAACTGGCGCTGCGGCTCGGGCACGTTCCGGATGAACGTGGCACTGTCGCGACTGCCGGATTTCCGCGCTCTGCCCGGCCCGGGCGACCACCTCAGTGCCGGCATCATCATGGCGCCCAGCCTGGATTACATGGACCGTGCCTGGCTGGATGCACGCCGCGATGGCTGGTCGCGCGAGCCGATCGTGGAGATGCTGATTCCGAGCACACTGGACGACTCGCTGGCGCCACCCGGCCAGCATGTGGCCAGCCTGTTCTGCCAGCACGTGGCGCCGGAGCTGCCCAATGGTCGTCACTGGGATGACCACCGGGATACCGTCGCCGACCTGATGATCGCTACCGTCGATCACTATGCCCCCGGCTTCGCCGACAGCGTGCTCGGTCGGCAGGCGCTTTCACCGTTGGATCTGGAGCGGACGTTCGGGCTGATCGGCGGCGACATCTTCCACGGGGCGCTCAGCGCCAACCAGCTGTTCTCGGCACGGCCGATGGTCGGCCAGGCCGGCTATCGCGGCGCCCTGCCCGGCCTGTACCTGTGCGGAGCGGGCACGCATCCGGGCGGCGGGGTGACCGGTGCGCCCGGGCACAATGCGGCGCAGGTGGTGCTGCAGGACCAGTAGATCCACGCCATGCGTGGATGTGGGTACAACCCGCCGCCTGCATGACCTGCTGTTGGTAGGCGCCAACCTTGGTTGGCACAACGTGGCAGAGGTGATTGCCAACCAAGGTTGGCATCTACCGGCGTCAAAGCGTGCCAACCAAGGTTGGCACCTACCCGCGTCAAATGAGCCTGCGGCTCATTTGACGCTGCGCAGATGGTTCGGGCGCTTCGGCGGGCCGGGGGGACGACGCTTGTTGAACGGCGGTTGGCCACGCCAGTAGCGGATCAGCAGCCAGCCGAACAGCATGCCGCCCAGGTGCGCGAAGTGGGCCACGCCCGGCTGCCAGCCGGTCATGCCCAGCACCAGCTCGCCGACGCCGAACAGGATCACGAACGTACGCGCCTTCATCGGAATCGGCGGGAACAGCAGCATCACCCGCTGGTTGGGGAACAGCATGCCGTAGGCCAGCAGCAGGCCGAACACACCACCGGAAGCACCCAGCACCGTGGCCGGGTTCTCCAGCATCGTGCCGACCAGCAACTGGCACAGGCCGGCGCCGACAACGCACACCAGGTAGTAGATCAGGAAGCGCTTCTCGCCCCAGGTCTGTTCCAGCGGCGCGCCGAACATGAAGACAGCCAGCATGTTGAAGAAAAGATGCCCGAAGCTGCCATGCAGGAAGCCGTAGGTCAGCAGCTGCCACGGCTGGAAGTTGCCACCCGGCGAGAACGCATCGAAGCCCTGCTGCAGCGGCTGCAGCATGAACGGTTCGAAGGTCTGCATGCCGAGCAGGAACGGCTGCTGCAGCAGGAACAGGATCGCGTTGGCGATCAACAGGGCCTTGGTAACGGTTGGCAGTCGCGGGAACATGGGGACACCGGCATGGAACGGCCTCCATCATAGCCGCAGCACCGGCCCTTTTTGACCCGAGCGGACGGTCGCCCGTTCAGTCGCAGGCAGCGATCAACCCGGTCCCCATACGGCCGCATCCAGCGCCGCCGCCGGGTCGGTCGCGGGCATCCGCACCCGGCCGTTTTCCACGACGACACCCTCCGCACGCAGCCGCTGCGATTGTTCGCGCCAGCCGGCCGAACCTTCGGCCATGGCGATGCGCCCATCCGAGCGCAGCACCCGGTGCCAGGGCAGTGTGGGATCCTCATTCTGGCCGAGGATGCGCGCGGTCAGCCGGGCGCGTCCGGGCAGGCCCGCGCGCATTGCGACCTGGCCGTAGCCCATCACCTGTCCCGGCGGAATCGCATGGATCACCGCCAGGATGCGCGCACGCGCCTGCTCCGGTGTCAGCGGCGCAGCCGCGTCACCAGCAGTACGCCGAGCAGGACCAGCACGGTGCCGGCGATCTGCGCCGGCCCCATCGGTTCGTCGAGCAGCCATAGGCTCATCACGATGGTGGAAACCGGGCCCAGCATACCCACCTGCGCGGCCAGCGACGAGCCGACGCGCTGCACCGCCAGCATGATCGCCAGCACCGGCAGCACGGTGCAGACCGTCGCATTGATCAGCGACAGCCACTGCACCGCAGCGGGTGCCTGCCACAGCAACGGCAGTGGATGGGTGATGGTGAAATGCAGCAGCACCAGCACACTGGCCACGCAGCTGGCATAGGCGGTCAGACGCACCGCGCCGATACGGGCGACCACCTGACCGCTGCCGAACAGATAGAGCGCATAGCTGAGCGCACTGCCCAGCACCAGCAGGCTGCCGAGAATGATCTGCCCACCTTCGCGCTGCAGGTCATGGCCGAACGCGATCAGCACGCCGAGATAGCTGAGCACCAGCGCACCGATCTGCCAGCGACCCGGCCGCTGCCGCGCCAGCAGCACGTTGATCAGCAGCACCAGGGTCGGGTTCAAGTACAGGATCAACCGTTCCAGGGTCACACTGATGTACTGCAGGCCCTGGAAATCCAGCAGGCTGGACAGGTAGTAACCAGTGAAGCCGAGCCACAGCACGCGTGCGCGGTCAGCCCAGGACAATCGCTCCGCACGGCGCGACGCCCACACCGCCATCAGCGCGAACAGGGGCAGCGCCATCAGCATGCGCAGCGCCAGCAGCGTGGTGGCATCCACGCCATGGCGCAGCCCGAGCTTGACGATGATGGCCTTGCCCGAAGCGGCAACGGCGCCGATCGCAGCCAGGCCGATGCCGCCCAGGGCGATACGCGGGGACGTGGTGGCAATGCGGGTGGAAGAGGTAGACATCAGGAAGAAGACGGGCCGCACGGGCGGCTGCAAGGAGCCGGATAGCTTCCAATTGTCTCATGGCACTTCCGGGCGAACGATCCGATTCCCGTTCATGCCCACTGCAATTCCTGATCCACGCATGGCGTGGATCTACGTGTCGACCAAGGCCGACACCCACCAACAGCAACACAGAACGCCGTTCCGACAGATCGCGGAAATCTGTCGAAGGCGGGGTGGGTCCGGTTGCGGGGGTGTCCGCGGCATGGATGCCGCGGCCAAGCCCCCACGGATGGGTTTACGGCGTCCCCCGCCACCGGACCCACCCCGCCATCCCACAGGAAGCACGCTTTTGCTGTTGCTTTGGCTGTTGCTGTTGCTGTTGCTGTTGCCGGCCAGCGGCCGGCACTACCGTGAGTGTCGGCTCAGCGCATCAACACCACTTCTTCAGCAGACGTCGGGTGAATCGCCACCGTGTCGTCGAACTGGGCCTTGGTCGCACCCATCTTCACCGCCACCGCGAAACCCTGCAGGATCTCGTCGGCCGCTTCACCCAGCAGGTGTACACCCACCACACGCTCTTCCGGCCCGGCACAGACCATCTTGAACAGGCTGCGCTGGGTGCCGTTGGCCAGTGCCTGCAGCATCGGCCGGAACCGGCTGTGGTACACCGTCACCTGCTCGAAGCGCGCACGTGCGTCTTCCTCGCTCATGCCCACTGCGCCCAGCGGCGGGTGCGAGAACACCACGCTGGCCACGTTGTCATAGTCCATCTTCGCGTCCGGGCGGCCACCAAACAGACGATCCATCAGACGACGCGATGCAGCCACGGCAACCGGCGTCAGGCCGACCTTGCCTGCGATGTCACCGACCGCATGCACGCTCGGCACCGCCGTGGTCTGCCACTCGTCCACCTCTACCTGCTGGTGTTCGCCGATGCCGATGCCCAGTGCCTCCAGACCGAGATCCCTGCTGTTGCCGCGCCGGCCGGTCGCGAAGAACACGGCGTCGAACACGCTGTCGATCGGACCATCATGACCGAACGCGCGCACGCGTTCGCCCTCGCGCTTCAACTCACGCAGGCGGTAATCGAAGTGGATGCGGACACCCTGCTGGCGCAGGTTCTCGGCAAGCTGCGCGGTCAGCTCGTAGTCGAAGCGCTCCAGCAGGCGACTGCCACGTACCAGCAGGCTCACCTTGCTGCCCAGCGCCTGCAACAGCCCGGCAAGTTCCACCGCGATGTAGCCGCCGCCGATGATCGCGACCTCGGCCGGTGCCGCGCGCAGGTCGAAGAAATCGTCGGACACCAGGCCCAGTTCGGCGCCGGGAATGTCGGGCCGCTGCGGATGGGCGCCGGTAGCAATGAGGATCTGTGCAGCGCTGTACTGCACGCCATCACTGCACGCCACGGTGTGCGCATCCAGCAGATGGCCACGGGCCGGGATGCGCACCACGCCGGTTTCATCCAGGCGCTTGTGGTAACTGGTGTGGATGTTGCTGATGTAGGCCTGGCGATGGATCACCAGTTCCTTCCACGACAGCGCCGGACGCGCCTCCACGTCGAAGCCCATCGCGCTGGCCAGGCCGATGCGCTCGGCCAGATCGGCGGCAAGCCACATCGCCTTCTTCGGCACGCAGCCTACATTCACGCAGGTGCCGCCCAGTTCGCCCGGCTCCAGCAGGGCAACACGCTTGCCATGCTGCGCAGCGCGGATGGCACCGGCCAGGCCAGCGGAACCGCCGCCAAGGACGATCAGATCGTAGTCATAAGAAGGAGTGTTCATCGGAATCGCTCGGGTCGACAGGGAACAGGATCGATGACGGGCGCGCGCCCGCAGAAAAGATCGACAGGCAGCTGGCTGGCGCAGGCGCTCATGCTGCGGCGAGCATGCCATGCTCCGCTGCAGGCCAGACGTGAGGGTGTACAACGGCATGCTTGGCGATGCGCGCAGCCGCACAGGACGATGCACGCGCAGTCGGCATCGATCACCCCTGCGCGGCCTCACGGCGCATCGCCGGCCACTGCTGGTATGTCATCGCACGCCACAGCCATTCCATCGGACCGAAGCGGAAACGGCGCAGCCACAGATGGCTGAGGATTACCTGCACAGCGAACAGCAGCAATGCCAACAGCAGCTGCCAGGCACGCGGCACTGCATCGAACCACCCCAGCCCGTAGTGATAGAACAGCAACGTACAGACCAGCGATTGACCAAGGTAATGGGTCAGCGCCATCCGGCCGACCGGCGCCAGCCAGCCCATGCGCGCACGCCAGTGCACGATCCAGGCCAGGTAGCCCAGGCACATCGGCACGCCACCCACGGCCACCAGTGCCATTGCCGCAGTGGTCGGCAGGTCATAGACACCCGGCGCCAGATAGGGCTTCCACAACACACCCGCCAGGGTGACCAGCAGGCCCAGAGGCAGCGCGACCCAGCGCAGGCCGGCATACAACCGGGGGAAACGCTCGGGCGCGGTCAATGCGCCGCTGCCAGCGAACCAGGCACCCAGCAGGAACATGCCCAGCACTTCGGGTCCGGAAATGAACATGCCGCCCAGCGACGCGCCGAACTCATGCAGGCGCTGCACGTTGGCCTGCATCCAGTCGCCCTGGCCATACACCAGACGTTGCTGGTCGATGCCCTGCTGCGCATCGACCAGCATTTTCTGCAGGTCCTGCGGGGTGGCCATCGACACCATTGCGCCGACCAGCAGCATCAGCGCGACACCCAGTGCATACACCAGCAGCCCCATCCACGGCAGCCAGCTGCGCGGTGCTTCGCGGCAGGCCAGCAACGGCAGCGAGGCCAAGGCATACAACACCAGGATGTCGCCGGACCAGACCAGCAGTGCGTGGCACAGGCCGATCAGCAGGAGCCCGGCGCTGCGGCGCAGGTAGAACGGCGTGAACGGGCGGCCCGCTGCCTCGGCACGCTGGGCCATCACCGCAAAGCCCGCCCCGAACAGCAGCGAGAACAGGGTGAAGAATTTTCCCTGCACGAACACATAGACGAAGGCATCGGCCCAGTAGTCGATGCCCTGCCAATGCGCGTCGATGCCCGTAAAGGCTAGGTCCAGCGGCCCGCTGAGGGCCTCGATGTTCATCAGCAGGATGCCCAGCAGGGCAAACCCGCGCAGTACGTCCAGCAGGGCGATGCGTTCGCCGGAAGCCACCGGTTGCAGGGAAGGGGAAGCGGTGTTCACGGGGCATCCGGCGTGCAGGTCCGTCATTATGCCGCCGGCCTGCGGACCATGGATGGCTCCGCCCTGTTCCACATACGCAACGGCCCGCCGAAGCGGGCCGTTGCTGCCATCACGATCGCAGCGCGATCAGTGCTGGTGACCGCCGTCGCCGTGGACGTGGCCGTGTTCGAGCTCTTCCTTGCCGGCTTCGCGCACGTCGACGATCTCGACGTCGAAATGCAGGTCCTTGCCGGCCATCGGGTGGTTCAGGTCGACGTCGACCACGCTCATGCCGACCTTCTGCACGGTCACGGCACGCGGGCCGAAGTTGGTCTGCAGCACGACCTGCTGGCCCGGGACCAGCTTGGCGGTACCGAAATGCTTCTTCGGCACGCGCTGGGACAGGCCATCACGGCGCTCGCCGTAGGCATCGGCCGCCTTGACGTCGACGTCGAAGGTCGCGCCGGCTTCCTTGTCCATCATGGCGTTTTCCAGGCCCGGGATGATGTTGCCGTGGCCGATCAGGATCGCCAGCGGCTCGCCGCGGTCCTTGGACGATTCGATCGGCTCCTGGCCGGCCTCGGAGACGGTGTAGTGGAAGCGGACAACGCGGTCTTTTTCGATCTTCATGCGCAACTCTGTCTGGATCTGCCGGAGGCAGGCGGGTTGGGGCGGGTTGTCGCCCGGCGGGGACGCCGCCATCATGACGGCCAATCCAAGGTCGCGCATTATCCGGAGAACATGCACATCACGCCAGTTTCGTCCGGCACGCGCCGGCGCCTCGCGCCCGCCCTGCTGCTCGCCCTGCCCCTGCTGCTGACCGCCTGTGGTGGCGGCAAGGCCGTCCGTTCCGCACCGCCACCACCTGCGGCAAGCTGGCCCAGCACCACACCGGACAACCCCGAGGCCGCCAATTCGGTGCTGATGCGTGCCATCAGCCTGGTCGGCACGCCCTACCGCTACGGCGGCAACACGCCCGAATCCGGCTTCGACTGCAGCGGCCTGGTCGCCTACGTCTACCGTGAAATGCTGGACCTGAAGCTGCCGCGGACCTCACGCGACCTGGCGGCGGTACAGGGCCCGAAGATCGACCCGAAGCGCCTGGCAACCGGCGACCTGGTCTTTTTTGGCAGCCGCGGCAGTGTCAGTCATGTGGGGATCTACGTCGGCGAAGGTCGATTCGTGCATGCCCCGAGCACCGGCGGAACGGTCCGCCTGGATTCGCTCAGCGGCCCCTATTGGAAGGACCACTACACAGGGGCAAAACGCGTCCTTCGCTAAAATGAACAGGCGATATGTTCAAAACTGTGACAACCATCACTATGAAACTAACGATTTACTAACGGAATTTTTAACTTATTACCGCTTTTACAGGGCATGATGCCCCATCGTTTTTTTCCTTGTGACCGACGCGTGACGACAAACGACCCGACGTGCCAAGGCCAGACCGCCGCTTCTTCGCGTAGTGTCCGCCCGCTTCTGCTGGGCTTGGCATTGTGTCTGACCAGCCTTCCGGCCTGGTCGCAGTCCGCTCCCACCCGTACCGATGCGACCCCGGCTTCGACCGCCGAGACCGCCCCCCGCGCAGCCGCCAAGGCCGACGCCACCGCTCCGCAGCGCAGCCGCGCCGATGCCGCCGCCAGCGCCACCCTGGCCGCCCTGCTGCCGCATCTGGCCGCCAATGACACCATTCCCCTGATGGACCGCTCGGCCATGGTGGCCGGTGACCTCAGCCGCCTGCTCGCCAATTACGACACCAGCAGCGCCGCCAATGGCAGCGTCGTTGTCGGCAACGCTGCCGACAACGGCAAGGTGCAGTCGCTGCTGCGCCGGGCCATGACCCTGCTTGGCACCCCCTACCGTTGGGGTGGCAGCAATCCAGACAGCGGCTTCGACTGCAGCGGCCTGGTCGGTTATGTGTTCCGCTCGGCTCTGGGCATCGAGCTGCCGCGCGTCTCGCGTGAAATGGCACATGACGCCAATGCCGAACTGATCAACGACCGCGCCGCCCTGGCCGCAGGCGATCTGGTGTTCTTCGGCCGCAAGGGCCGGGTCGACCACGTCGGCATCTATGTGGGCGACGGCCGCTTCCTGCATGCCCCGAGCACCGGCAAGGACGTCCGCGTCGACACCCTGCTCAGTGGCTACTGGGGCAACAAGTTCATGCAGGCCCGCCGGGTCGATCTCTGATTCGAGGCCGTCCACGCGTGACCTGACAAGCCGCTGCCCTGCAGCGGCTTTTTTGTTGGCTGACCGAAAGCATGGCCGCTGGTCGACGCATGCTGCGTTGGTCATTGATGTCACGGTCCGGTTGGGCCGCAACCGGCCACCCACGTGCGGCCGCAGCATCCCGGCGTGGGGCGGCACGCTGAGATGGCCCGTCTGCCGCTCGCGTTGCCCGGATGCTGGGGGAAGGCATGGCGGCAAGCCTGGAGATTCCATCGCGCTGCGTGATCTGGTTTGGCCAGCCACCGGCAGCCGAGCGCGGCGCGCTGGCGGCCGCCGGCTGGCAACTTCGCTGTGTCAGCCCTGCGCCTGCCATGGCCATTGGCCTGCGCGGCCGCGATCATCTGGTCGCCGTCGTCGATCTTCGCCATCTGGATGCAGAGGCGGCGCAGTTGCTGCTGCCGTGGATCGAAAAGCACCATCACCTGCCGTGGTTGGCCGTGCTGCCCGCGGGGCTGGGCAGTCCTCCACCGGCCTGGGGGGCGCTGCTGCGGGCCTGCCAGGATCAGTTCTCTCTGCCGCTGGAGCTTCCCGATCTCCTGTCGGCGATGCAGCGCCAGTGCGACGGCGACGACGTGCCGCTTGCCGCGAACCACAACGGTGGCGGTCTTCCCGCACTGATCGGCAACAGCGCCCCCCTGCTGGCCGTCCGCGCTGCCCTGCACAAGTTCGCCCCGGTCGAGCTGCCGGTGCTGGTGACGGGCGAGACCGGCACCGGCAAGGAGCTGGCCGCGCAGGCGCTGCATGCGCTGTCCGGGCGTGCGGGAAAGCCCTTCCTGGCGGTGAACTGCGGCGCCATTCCCGCCAACCTGGTCCAGTCCGAACTGTTTGGCCACGAGCGTGGCGCTTTCACCGGTGCCTCCCAGCGTCGCATCGGCCTGTTCGAAGCGGCCCACGGCGGCACCGTATTCCTCGATGAGGTTGGCGACCTGCCCGCGGATGCGCAGACCAGCCTGCTGCGGGTGCTGCAGGAGGGCACGCTGGAACGGGTGGGCAGCAACCAGCCACTGCGGGTGGATGTGCGCGTGCTGGCGGCCACCCATGTCGAACTGGAGCAGGCGGTCGCCCACGGCCGCTTCCGGCGCGATCTCTACTACCGCCTCAATGTGCTGCGCCTGCCGATGCCATCGCTGCGCGAACGTGGCGCCGATGTCCTGTTGCTGGCCGAACACTTCCTGCGCGCATTCCGCCAACGTCATGCCGGCCGTGCACGTGGCTTCGATCCTGGCGCGCGCCAGGCGATGCGTGGGTTCGACTGGCCGGGCAACGTGCGAGAACTGTTGAACCGCGTACAGCGGGCGGCGATCGTGGCGGAGGGAGAACTGATCAGCGCGGCCGACCTGGATCTGGTCGAACCCGATGCGCCCGCACGGCGCGCGCTGCTGCAGGATGCGCGTGGCCAGGTGGAGCGCGATGTACTGCTGCAGGCCCTGCGCCAGCATGGCTACAACGTGTCGGCGTGCGCGCGGCACATGCAGATCTCGCGGGTGACGGTCTATCGGTTGTGCCGCAAACATCATCTTGAGCTGCCGGCGCAGCGCTGACCGCTGGCAGCTTGAAGCAGCCGGGCATGGCCCGGCCGCCCCGCCTACAACATGTACGGCACCTTGAAGGCCAGCGTGAAGTCCGGCGCATCCGGGGTCAGGCCGATGCCCAGCATCGTCACCAGCGTGGTGTGCTGGTTCAACGCGTAGGTCACGCCGAGATTGAGCGACGCCGCATTGGCATCGCTGCCGATCACCTTCACCCATTCACCGCCCTTGAACCGCGTCGAGGCGCGCGTGCTGATCTTGTCGCTGAAGGAAATGCTCAGGCTGGTGCGCTCGTTGAACGCGAATGCCACACCGGCACCGAAGTACACCGAACCACCCAGCTTCACGTCACCGGGGTTGACCGTATCCGGGTTGCTGTCGATATCGCTGAAGCCGCGCGGGAACGAATGGATGTAGCCGGCGTTGGCGAACAGGATGGCCGGATCGGCGGTCTTCACCATCGACACGCCCAGGTTGGCCTGCCACACCCCGTTGCCGGTCGGCTGTTCCTGCGGCACCGCGAAGCGGATGTAGTCATCGTCATCGCGCTCGATCACTTTCCAGTCCAGGCCATAGGGCGCGCGACCCGTTGGAGCAGTCACGCCACCGGTCAGTACCGTCTCCGGGCGCCAGCCGCGTTCGGCGAACAGCCGGTAATTGGCACTCAGGCTGACATCGCCGATGCCACTGCCGTTGGTTTCTTCCTGCGCGATCGCCGCTGCTGCACCGCCGGCACCGCCCTTCTGGTAGACCGTGCGCCGGGCCAGATATGGCACGTCCAGGTTCAAGGTGAGGTTGGGGCTGACGCCCCAGCGCGCGGCCAGGTTGTAGGTCAGCGAATCGGATTCGACGTTCTCGATCGCGATGTTGCCGAGGAAGATCGCATCCAGGGCGAGGAAGCCGTTGAGGGTGAGTTGCTTGCGGTCGTAGCGCGCATAGGTGAGGCCGTTCTCGATGGTGAACCGGCGCGAGAACAACGCCGCCTGCTGCTGCTTGACGTCGTCCACGCTGCGCCGTGCCTCCTGCTTGGCCTGCTGTGCCTCGGCCGCGCTGCTGGCATAGCCTTCGCTGCTGGGCGGAACGGCGGATGCTGCAGCGGGCGCCAACGGCGCTGCGGGCGTCGTACCGGGACCTGCGCGACCACTCAGCCGCGCCTGCATCGCCTGCACCTGCATGTCCAGTTCGCGCAGGCGGCGGACCTCCTGTGCGTAATTGGCCTTGAGCTGTTCCAGTTGCGCGATCAATGCCTGCATGTCGGCGCCGTCACTGGGCGCGGGCTGCTGGGCGAAGGCAGTGACCGCCAGCGCCGCCAGCGCCAGCGGAGTAAGCCGGTAGAGAGTGTGCATGTCGGTGACCTGCGTTGTACGTCGATTCCCCCCGACCAGGCCGTGTTACTGGCCTGGGCCCATGCCGCGGTTCATCCCGATCGCCTGGGCCACGTTCTGGCTCAAGGGCAGGTTGTTGGCCGCGGTATTGCGTACCAGCTCCAGCTGCAGCCGGTTGCTGGCGGTCTGACCATCGCCGGCCAGAGCAATGCCCTGCCCCACGCTGCCATTGCGGATCCATTGCTGTACCAGGCTCTGCCCGTCGACCTGCAGCAGCAGGCGCGCCTGGTTGCCATCGAGCATGGCCGTGGCGGTAGCGCCACCCTGTTGTGCCTGCGCCATGCGGCTGCCGTCATCGGTCATCGCTGTCGGCACCGCGCCATCACGCACGGTCAGCGTGGTCACGTTGCGCGCTGTGTTGCCATCGCCGGCCACCTGCACGCTCTGCACCAGTCCGCTGGCATTGGCCAGGCCGGTACTGTCGATGCTGCGCCCTGCCGTGGTCGGCAACGGTGCGTCAGCGGCAGTGACGTGGACGCTGGGCTGGAAGCTCAGTTTCGGTGTCCCGCCATTGCGGAAATCCATGCCCAGGGTCAGCGCGCCCTGCACCACCGCACCGTTGGGTCCCTGCCACTGCGAAATCATCGTCACCCCGAACCACGCCACGTTGTTGCCACCGACGGTGTAGCGGCCACGCATCAGGTTCAGTTCGGGATCGGGTATTTCCTTCAGGCCACGCCCCGGTGCACCGTCTGCCGCCATCAACGGCGACACCGACAGCATCAGCAGCAGGGCGAGTACTAAACGTTGGCATTGCATGATCGTGCCTCCTTCAGAACAGGTCGGCGTGGCTGAAGCCGAAGTCGACCAGTTCGGCATCGGTGATCGGTCCCTGCCGCGCATACAACGCGCGGGCACTGGGCCGTTCGCTGGGTTGCAGCAGCACCGTGTTGCGATCGAAGTCGCTGCCGATCACGACGAAAACAGCACGTGACGGCCAGGCGGCGCTGAACTCTTCCAATGACAGGCTGCGGTTGCCCAGAATCGGATCGGCCACTTCCACCACGCCGTCGCGCACCTGCTTGAGCACGACGAAATGCCGGAAGCCGCGTACATCCATCAGCACCAGTCCAGGAACCCGCAACGTGCGCAGCCGCGATTCATCGATGCGATAGCCGCGTCCACGCATGCCCAGCGATTCGACATAGCGTTTGATGTCCAACAACGAGAAACCGCGTTCCTTGACCAGCTGTGGATCGGATACCCCCATCATTCCCTCGATCACCGTCGCCTCGGTGGTGTCCAGGTGGTAGGCATAACGCAGGATGGTGGCCAGAGCGGCCGCCCCGCAGCTGTAGTCGGTGTGCTGCCGCACCAGGTTGCGATAACGCCGCTCCTGCATGCTTTCCACCTTCTGCTGCAGCAGCGCGCCATTGGGCAGCACCCCGCTGAACACCACCTCGCCTGCCCAGCCAGATGCGCTGGTCAACAGCAGCAGGCAGGGCAGCAAACGCAACCACCAGCGATGACCGGCCATGCTGTTCTCCACGAGAAGGAAGGAGCCCCTGCCCCAAGGGGGAGGAGGGACAGGGGCTCCCGGGGGAACCCGGCCATTGGCGGATGGCCGGGCTTGTTGCGCTCAACGCAGGTTCGCTGCGAAAGCGGTCACACCGTGGATCATTCGCCGCCGCCGGTCCCACCGCCGGTGCTCGGCTGTGCCACGGCCAATGCCAGGCTGTTGGCCTGCAGGTTGCCGGTACCCGATGCCACGTTCACGCCGATGTTGCCGGACGCGCCGGAGAACGCGCTGCCGGACAGTGCCGAGGTGTTGGTCGCATTGACGTTCACCCAGCGGGTGGTGCTGACCGTGCCACTGAGGCTGGCATACAGGTCGGCCACGCCCAGCTCGACGAACTGGCTGGTGCCGCTTTCACGCGTATCGAAGCCCAGGCCACCCACTCCCGGCCGGTTCGGGTTCATCGTTGCGTTCTGGATCTCGTTGTCCAGATCGATGTGCCCGGTCGCATTGCCACCCGGATGCGGCAGATCGCCACTCCACGTATCGAGGTAGTAGTTGGCCATCTGGTAGGCATTGCCGGTGCCGCGATAGGTACCGGCACCCACGGCCAGGGTACCGCCAGCGACGCGACCGCTCAGGCCGACCTGCACCGTATCGGTGTAGGACTGCACGAAGCCGGCGTTGGACACGGTGTTGCCGGTGGACACCTGGTTGGAGCTGATGCTCGACTGCGCCATCGCACTGGTGGCTACCGATGCAGCAAGTGCGTTCTTCTGCTCGTTGTTGTTGCCCGAGGCGATGTTCACACCGATGTTGCCCGATGCACCGCCGAAGGCATTGCCACCGAGGCCTGCGGCGTTGGTGACGCCGGAGTTCATGGTGGTGTTGCCGAAGCCGGCCTGGTTGACGAACACCTCGGCGTCGGCCATGCCGAAGCTGAAGGAGGCATCCGCAGCCGACAGCGACGCAGCGTTGTCCTGCGCGTTGTTGTCACCAGCCACCACGTTGAAGCCGAGGTTGCCGGAGGCACCGGCGCCGACATCATCGGCGATCGAAGCGCTGTTGGTGACCAGGCTGTTGCCGGTGAGGTTGTTGCTGATCGACTGGCGGTTGTCGATCACGGCGATGGCGGCCGAATCCAGATCGATGTCACCGGTGATGGTCGGATCGCCGGAGAAGTTGATGTCCGAACTCAGCCGCAGGTCCTTCTCCAGGTTCACGTCGACGCCGTGGTTGTTCTTTTCCTTGCGCTCGTCGGCCTGGATGTTGCTGTTCTTCTGCACCTGCTCGTTGACGTTCACCGTGCGATTGCGGGTCACGTTCGAGGTATCGGTGTTGTTGCGTACCGTGGTGTTGCTGCGGGTCCAGTTGCGGACTTCGTTGTCGGTGTGGTTGTGCGTGTCGTTGCGGGTTTCGGTCACGACGTGGTTGTGGTTGATGTTCGCATTGGCGTTCTGGTTGTCCCAGCCATTGGCCGCAGCAGCGGTCGAGGCAGTGGCAATTGCCATGGCGAGTACGGTCTTTTTGACAGTCGCTTTCATGGTGCCCTCTCTCTCATCAGGTGATTGGTTCGGGTGGGTGGTACTCACGGGTTGCCCTGCACGACCAGGCCCAGAACATTGGCCGTATCGTTTCGCGCTCCCGCGATCTGATTGAGTTGCAGGACACCGTCGAAGCCCCGCAGTGCCGTCGAGGAAACGCCGACACTGCGGATACCCGCCGCAACACCGTCACCGGTGTCGCCCTGCCCCCCTGCTGACGCGATGTCCGAGGCGGCCAACGCCGTGTCATCGGATTCGCGTATTCCTTGCCGGGCCAGCGTCGCGCTGACGACATTGAGCGTCGTGTTGGCGATGCCGCTGGCCTGGTTGATCGATGCAATGCCACTGGCCCCTGCCAGTGCCTGTCCGGCGATGTGCGCGCTGGCTTCCAGTGGTGCCGACAGCACCACATCGTTGCTGTGCTGCTGCCGTGCGGCGATGGCCACGTCGGCGCGGTCGCCGCTGGCCATGCCATGCAGGTTGGCCTGGAGGTTGAGATCGCCGGCCGCCTGGTTGATGGCGATGGCACCACTGGCACCGGCCAGCGCGTGGCCGTCGATGCGGGTCACGTCGAGGTAGGCCAACATGCCGCTGTAGTCGTCGGCCAAGGCTACGGCCGGCACTGCCAGCCAGGCCGCCAGCAGCACTGCGCGCTTCACTTGCCACCCGCCTGCGCCGGTGCGCCCAGCGGGAACTGCGATAGTGCGCCGCGCACGGTATCGCCGATGCCGCGTGTGGTATTGCCGACCGCACCCAGCGGGCCGCTCATCGCACCGCTGAGGCTGCTGCCACTGATCATCCCCTCGCCCGAGCGGCCGAGGGTTCCGCCCAATGCCTGCTGGGTCACCCGCTCGACGGTGGTGACACCGTGCGCGTGCACGTTGCCGGACTGACCGGCACCGAGACCGGCGTAGTCGTCCTCGCTGAGTTCATCCATGCCGCTGGCGGCGCCACCGCTGCCGAGTGCAGCGGCGATCTCATGTTGCGGTTTCGGATCGGCGATCAATGCCACGCCGGGCGGCGCCATGCGGTAGGCCGGGCGCGTGGCGACATCGCGCAGCAGGACGATTTCACCCGGCTGCGCCTTCACCCCCTGGCGGGCACCCGAGGCCGCAGCCGCCAGCGGAACGACCAGCATCAGCAGCAGCGCCAGCTGCCGGCCCGAAACAGTGAAAAGGGTGGTGCTGCCGTCCATGCCGCTCTCCCGTTGCCTATGCGCAGGGAGTGAGCAGCTTTCGTGCCAACACCGGGAGGCCGTCGCAGCAGGGGTTTCACGGGCAACAGCACGGCGGCATGACGCCGCAGTGTTACAACTTCGTTCGGATTTCGTTGGCCTTAACGCGCAGGAAACACCACTGCGCAAGGCGCCATCGGGGCTGTATCAGCAGTGTTACAGGTACTGATACAGCCCGTTGCAGTGCCGCTTCAGGCGCGCGGCGGGCTCGGGTCGGGATCATCGATGCCGACGTTGGTCGACGGGTTGTCGTACACCGTCTGGTCGAGCAGGCCGGTTTCCTTGGCCACCAGCACCGGCACCAGCATCTGACCGGTCACATTCGTCATCGTGCGCATCATGTCCAGGATGCGATCGATCGCGTACAGATAGCCGATGGTTTCCAGCGGCAGGTTGGCCGCGCTCAGTACCACCGTCGCCATGATCACCGCCGTACCCGGCACGCCGGCGGTACCGAAGCTGCCCAGCACCGAAGCGATCAGCACCACCACGTACTGCTCGGGCGTCAGCGGCACACCGCTGTACTGGGCGATGAACACCGCGCACAGCGCCGGATAGATCGCGCCGCAGCCGTCCATCTTGATGCTCGCGCCCAGCGGCACCGCGAACGAACCGTAATCCTTGTTCACGCCCAGGTTGTGGGTGATCGAACGCAGCGCGACCGGCATCGCCGCGAAGCTGGAGGAGCTGACGAACGCCACCTGCATGCCCGGCGCCGCGCCGCGGAAGAACTTCAGCGGGTTCAGGCCGTGCGCCAGCAGCAGCGCGCTGTACACCACCACGATGTGCAGCGCGCAGGCCACGTACAGCGCCAGCACGAAGTGGCCCAGCGGCAGCAGCTTCTCGAAACCATAGCTGCCGACCAGGCCGGCGATCAGGCCGAAGGTGCCGATCGGGGTGACTTCCAGCACGAAGCGGGTCACCTGGATCATGATGTCGCTCATCTGCCCGACCAGCTTGCGCGCTTCGGTCACCTTCTCGCCGAGCTTGACGATGGCAAAGCCGACCAGGCCAGCGAAGAAGATCACCGGCAGGATCGAACCACGGCCTGCGGCCAACACGGTTTCACCGGCGGCGTTGACCTTGGTGCCGATGCCCGACAGCGCGTAGAACACGTTGGACGGCACCACATCCAGCAGCACCTGCACCACGCTGGGCACTTCGCGCGGCACATAGTTGCTGGCCATCGACAGCTGCAGGCCACCGGCGCCGGGCTGCAGCACCGTACCCACGCCCAGGCCCACGCATACCGCGAGCGCGGCGGTGATCACAAACCACAGGAACGTGCGCCCGCTGAGCGCGGCCACCGATTTCTGGCCGTGCAGCGAAGAGATCGCGTTGATGACCGCGAAGAACACCAGCGGCACCGCGATCATCTTGATCAGGGTGACGTACAGCTCGCCGAGCGGGCCGAACCAGGTTTCAGCGGCCGGGCCAAGCGCCCAGCCGGCCAACGCACCGAGCACGAAGCCACCGACCACGCGCTGCCAGAATGGAATCCGCAGCCAGGCAGAGACCAGCTTCATAGGCAATCCAAGGGGGTAGGAAGGGATGCTGGCACGATAGCCCAAGGCGGGCCGCAGAACGACCGCCCACATGGCAAATCAGTGTGTCATCGGCGTGCCTTGCGAGGCCGGGCATAATGAACGTCCCGTTACACTTTGTGAGATCCCAGCGTCCATGCGTCGTTCCGTCTCCCTGTTGGCCGCCTGCGCCACGACCCTGCTGCTGGGCGCCTGCGCCAGCACCGCCCCCGCGTCCGCCCCGGCCGGCCTGAAGGTCAGCGTCGCCCCCGTCGCCCACCCTGCCGGTGAAACCCCGCAGTGGTGGTACCGCAGCGGTGCCGCCCAGGCGGCCGCCAATGGCGCGATGGCCGGCAAGGCCAAAAACGTCATCCTGTTCCTGGGTGATGGCATGAGCCTGACAACCGTGGCTGCCTCGCGTATCTACGAAGGCCAGCAGAAGGGCGGCTCGGGCGAAGAGAACCTGTTGTCGTGGGAGCGCTTCCCGGCCACCGCGTTCAGCAAGACCTACAACACCGATTCGCAGACGCCGGATTCGGCCGGCACCATGACCGCCATCACCACCGGCGTGAAGACCCACATGGGTGCGATCGGCGTCAGTGCCGGCAGCCGCACCGACTGCGCCGACAGCCTGTCCAAGGGCCTGCTGACCTGGCTGCAGCTGGCCGACAGCGCCGGCCTGGCCACCGGCGTGGTCTCCACCGCACGCCTGACCCATGCCACGCCGGCCGCGACCTACGCGCATTCGCCCGAGCGCAACTGGGAAAACGACACCGACCTGACCGAAGCGGCCAAGGCCGCCGGCTGCAAGGACATCGCCCAGCAGCTGCTGTCGACCTCGCGCTACGGCCGTGGCCCGCTGGTCGCCCTGGGCGGCGGTCGTGGTGAATTCACCACCGTGGAAGAGCGCGACCCCGAGTACGACGACAAGGTCGGCCAGCGCCTGGACGGCCGCAGCCTGGTGCAGGAATGGCAGCAGGCGCACCCGCAGGGCGCCTATGTGTGGAACAGCAAGCAGCTGCAGGCCGCCGCCAACGCTCCGGCGATTCTTGGCCTGTTCGAGCCGGACCACATGCGCTACGAGTACGAACGCCCGCAGGACCCGGCCGGTGAGCCGAGCCTGGCCGAGCTGACCGCTGCAGCGATCAAGAACCTGTCGCGCCATCAGGAAGGCTACGTGCTGATGATCGAAGGCGCGCGCATCGACCACGCCAACCACAGCGGCAACGCCTACCGTGCGCTGACCGAAACCGTGGCCCTGTCCGATGCCGTGCGCGTGGCCAACGAGCTGACCTCGGCCGACGACACGCTGATCATCGTCACCGCCGACCATTCGCACACCCTGAACTTCGTCGGCTACCCGGCCCGTGGCAACCCGATCCTGGGCAAGGTGAAGGACAAGGGCGGCGAAGACGGCGCGGGCAAGCTCGACCTGGCACTGGATGGCAACGGCCAGCCCTACACCACCCTGAGCTATGCCAACGGCCCCGGCCACACCGGCACCAGCAACCAGCAGCCGGCGGGCCCGAAGCGCTACCCGCACAACCCCAGCAGCTTCGAGCCGGCCAACGGCCGCCCGAACCTGCACGATGTCGATACCGAGCATCCGGACTATATGCAGGAAGCGTTGGTCCCGATGAAGTCCGAATCGCATGGTGGCGAGGACGTCGGCATCTGGGCACGCGGCCCGGGCAGCAAGGCGATCCGCGGCACCTTGGAACAGAACGCGATCTACCACATGATCGTGCAGGCCACCCCGGCCCTGCGCGACCGCCTGTGCAAGGCCGGCACCTGCGACGACAAGGGCGTACCGGTGGAACTGCCGGCACCGGTCACCTTCGAGCGCAAGGCGGACAGCAAGTGATGGCCCGGCCGGCACGCCCTGCCCTGGCCAACCTGCGCCGTGCGCGCTGGCTGGCCCTGCTGGGCGTGCTGGCCAGTACCTGCGCGTCAGCGCAGGGGCCGGCCTGCAAGGTCATGACCGAAGAACACGGGTTGTGGATGCTGCCCGGCTGCAAGGTCGTCGATCACAAGCCGCAGATCAGCGCGGACACCCTGCAGGATCTTCCCTACGACGCCGATGGCCTGGCGCTGGTACAGACTGCCGACGGTTTCCACTACGTCGACCGTCGCGGCCGCAGCCAGGCGGTGATCACCTGGGACAACGGCGCAGATCCGCTGCAGGAAGGCCTGTTCCGCGGCCGCGTCGGCAATCGCGTGGGCTACTTCAACGCCGCCTTCGAGCAGGTGATTGCGGCCACGTTCGATTTTGGCTGGCCATTCCAGGACGGCGTGGCCGAGGTCTGCAACGGCTGCCGCCGAGGCACGCCCGATGGCGACGGGCATACGCCGATGGAAGGCGGCGAGTGGTTCCGCATCGATCGTTCCGGTCGCCGGCTGAAGTAAGGGGTTTATCGGCAGGGCTGCGCCCTGCACCTGCCGAAACAACGGCAACAGCCGAGCAACAGCGACAGCAACAGCGGCATTCCGTGGGATGGCGGGGCGGTGTCGGATTGCGGGGACGCCGTGAACCCATCCATGGGGGCTTGGCAGCCGCATCCATGCGGCTGACACCCCGCAATCCGACACCGCCCCACCTCTGACAGTTGGCCGGTGGCCAGTAGATCCACGCCATGCGTGGATGCTCTTCGATCAACTGTCGAAATATTCAATTTCGATTGAAATTCATCCACGCATGGCGTGGATCTACGTGTCGACCAAGGTCGACACCCACCAAAGGCAGGCCATGCCGTTCCAACAGATCACGGAGATCTGTCGAAGGCGGGGTGGGTCCGGTTGCGGGGGTGTCCGCGGCATGGATGCCGCGGCCAAGCCCCCATGGATGGGTTTACGGCGTCCCCGCAACCGGACCCACCCCGCCATCCCACGGAACGCCCGCTGTTGCTTTGGCTGTTGCCATTGCCCTGGCATCGGCAGGTGCAGGGCGCAGCCCTGCCGGTTCACCCACCCACCCTATACTTGCCGCCGTGACCGCCTTCCCCGCCCTCGTTCCGCTGGATGCACCGCTGCTGGTCGGCTACAGCGGTGGGCTGGATTCGACCGTGCTGCTGCACTGGCTGTGGCAATCGGCGCAGGCCGCCGGCACGCCGCTGCGTGCCATCCATGTCCACCACGGCCTGCAACCGGCTGCCGATGATTGGGTGCGCCACTGCCAGCAGCAATGTGCTGCGCTGGGCATCGAACTGGCCGTGCACCACGTGCAGGTCAGGCGTGAGGGCGGCCATGGCCTCGAAGGTGCTGCCCGGCTGGCACGCCGCGCGGCATTCACCGCCGAATTGCAGGCTGGAGAAACCCTGGCGCTGGCCCAGCACCAGGATGACCAGGCCGAGACCTTCCTGCTGCGCGCGCTGCGCGGTTCGGGCATCGATGGGCTGGCGGCGATGACCGCTGACAGCCACCTCGATGGCCATCGGCTGTGGCGGCCATTGCTCGATGTGCCTCGCAGCAGCCTGCAGACCTACGCCACGACTCACGGCCTGCACTGGATCGAAGACCCCAGCAACAGCGAAGACCACGCCGACCGCAATTTCCTGCGCCTGCGGGTACTGCCGCTGCTGCGCCAGCGCTGGCCACACGCCACTGCCGCATTGGCCGGCAGCGCCGCGCATTGCGCGCAGACCCGTGCATTGCTGGATGAAGAAGACGCCGAGCTGCTCGCTCACCTGGAAGTGGCACCACGTGTGCTGTCGCTGGAGCTGCTGCGCCAGGTCGCACCGGAGCGTGCTGCGCGCGTGCTGCGTGCGTGGGTACGCCAGCACAACGCAGCACCGCTGCCGGCGCACGTACTGCGGCAGGCACAGAACGAATTGATGATCGCCGGCGCCGATCGGCAATCGCAGGTGCGTTGGCAGCAGCACGCCATCCGCCAGTGGCGCCAGCACGCCTACCTGCTGCCGGCAGAACTGCCGGCTCTGCCGAAGGACTGGCAGGCGGCGTGGGACGGCCGCGCGCCGTTGCAGCTGCCCGACGGCGGCCAGCTGCGCCTGCTTGGCACGGACGGCTTCGAACACCCGCTGCAACTGCGCGCCCGTCAGGGCGGCGAACGCATCGTACTGCCCGGCCGTACGCATTCATCCGCGCTGAAGGACTGCCTGCAGCGCGAGCATTTGGCGCCCTGGCGACGCGCGCAGCTGCCCCTGCTGTTCGACCGAGAGCAGCTGCTGGCGGCCGCCGACGTGGTTGTTTCCGCACCGCTGCAGGCCTGGCTGCAGGCACACAATGCACAGTTGCAGTGGCATCCGGGCGGCTGGTGAATTGACCCTCGCGCGCGCGCCGTCCACACTTGTCGCATGGCCAAGAAGTCCCCCGAAAACGCCTCCCCGGTCGCCCAGTTCGAGCAGTCGCTCGAATCGCTGGAACAACTGGTGGAGCAGATGGAAACCGGCGAGCTGAGCCTGGAAGCCTCGCTCAGTGCTTACGAACGTGGCGTGGGTCTGTACCGCCAGTGCCAGCAGGCGCTGGAGCAGGCCGAACTGCGCGTGCGTTTGCTCAGCGATCCGGCCCAGCCCGAAACCGCCGAACCCTTCGATCCGCCCAGCCATGACGGCTGAGGCGTTGTTCGCGCGCTGGCGCGACCGTATCGAAAGCCAGCTCGACGCCGCCCTGCCCTCACCGGCCGAAGCCCCGCAACGCCTGCACCAGGCAATGCGCTATTCCGTGCTCGGTGGCGGCAAGCGCATGCGCCCCTTGCTGGTCTATGCCGCCGGCCAGGTGTTCGGTGCCCCGCTGGACAGGCTCGATGCCGCAGCGATGGCGGTGGAGCTGATCCACGCCTATTCGCTGGTGCACGACGACCTGCCGGCCATGGACGACGACGCCCTGCGCCGTGGCAAGCCCACCACCCACATCGCCTTCGACGAAGCCACCGCGATCCTCGCCGGTGACGCACTGCAGACCCGTGCGTTCGGCCTGCTGGCCGATGCGCCCCTGCCGGCGGCATTGCGTGTGGCATGCCTGCAGACCCTGGCCCATGCCTCCGGCGCGGCCGGCATGTGCGGCGGCCAGGCGCTGGATATTGATGCCACCGGCCAGCAGCAGTCGCTGGCAGCGCTCACCCGCATGCATGCGCTGAAGACCGGTGCGCTGATCCGCGCTGCCGTGCGCATGGGCGCGCTGTGCGGTGAAGCGCCCGAACCCGTGCTGGCCCAGCTCGACGGTTTCGCCGATGCGCTCGGCCTGGCCTTCCAGGTCCGCGACGACATCCTCGATGTCGAAGCCAGTTCCGAGCAGCTGGGCAAGACCGCCGGCAAGGACCAGGCCCAGGACAAGAGCACCTTCCCCGCCCTGCTCGGCATGGACGGTGCCAAGGCGCAGCTGCGCGAACTGTCCGCTCGCATGCAGCAGGCGCTGGCGGGCTATCACGAAGAAGCCGATGCGCTGCGCGCGCTGGCCACGCTGGCGGTGGAACGCGACCACTGAGGCAGCGTGCCGCCACCAACAAAAAACGCCCGGCAGTGCCGGGCGTTTTCGTATCCGCGTACAGCCTGTCTTACTTGATCAGGCGCAGTGCGAACGGGTAACGGTAAGCTTCGCCGTTGTTGGCCTTGACCGCAGCGATGATGCTGAAGACCAGGCTGATCAGGCCGACGATCGGCATCAGGATCGCGCCGATGACCACGATGGTCAGGATGATGCACACCACCATTGCGATGGCCACGGTGATCTGGAAGTTCAGCGCTTCCTTCGACTGGTCGGTGACGAAGGCCTTGCTGGCGTCATCCTTGTTGATCAGCCAGATGATCAGCGCGCCGATGAAACCGGTGAAGATGCCCAGCAGGTGCGCTGCCAGGGCCATGGTGCGCTGGTCGGCAGGCACGCTGCTCGCCGCCGGGACGTTCTCGAATTCGCTCACGACAAAACTCCTTTTTATTGGGTGGTCTTGACCGACCGGCGGCAAGCCGGTCGCGTCAGGCGGGCCTAGCTTACGCCATCAATGGCATCAATCATTGCCGGCGATCGTCATCCGCCCCACCAGGATCGAGCCGGTGCGGATATGCGAGCGCGGATCGACGTCGCTGCCAACCGCCTCGATGGCCATGAACATGTCGCGCAGGTTGCCGGCGATGGTGATGCCGTCCACCGGATACTGGATCTGGCCGTCCTCCACGCGGAAGCCGCCGGCGCCGCGCGAGTAGTCGCCGGTCACCCCGTTCACCCCCTGCCCCATCAGCTCGGTCACCAGCAGGCCGTTGCCCATCTGCGCGGCGATCTCCTGCAGCGAACCGGCATTGGCCGCCAGCTGCAGGTTGTGCACGCCGCCGGCATTGGCGGTGGTCTGCAGGCCCAGTTTGCGTGCCGAATAGCTGCCCAGCACGTAGCGCTGCAGCACGCCGTCGCGAACCAGGGCCGACGCACGCGTGGCCACGCCGTCGCCATCGAAGGCGGCCGAGCGCAGGCCGCGGCGCAGGTGCGGCAGCTCCTCGATCTGCATCCAGTCGGGGAACAGCTGCTGGTCGACGCTGTCCAGAAGGAAGCTGGCCTGGCGGTACAGTGCGCCGCCGGACACCGCCGACAGCAGATGGCCCACCAGGCTGCGCGCCACTTCCGGCGCGTACAGCACCGGCATGCTGCCGGTCGGCAGCGAACGCGGCTGCAGGCGGGCGATCGTGCGCTCGGCGGCGCGGCGACCGACGCTGGCCGGATCTTCCAGGTCCTCGCGGGCCAGTGCGCCGGTGTACCAGCCGTCGCGCTGCATGCCGTCGCCGGTGCCGGCAATCAGCGCACAGCCGATCGAATGGTGGGTGCCGCGCTCGCGGCCGATGAAGCCGTGCGAATTGGCATAGACCGACACGCTCTGCATGCTCGACACCG
This sequence comes from Stenotrophomonas sp. SbOxS2, assembly GCF_013416715.1. Classification (NCBI taxonomy): domain Bacteria; kingdom Pseudomonadati; phylum Pseudomonadota; class Gammaproteobacteria; order Lysobacterales; family Lysobacteraceae; genus Stenotrophomonas; species Stenotrophomonas sp. SbOxS2. Next base: position 256,502 of record NZ_JAAVXD010000005.1, on the reverse strand, counting down.
AGGCGCCATCGGAATTGCGGATCTGCGCATCGGCTTCGCGGCCCGCGGCCTCGCAGGCCAGTGCCAGGTCCACCGCCTCGTCGGCCTGCAGCTCCCAGGGGTGCCAACCGTCCAGTTCGGGGAAGTCGCGGGCCATCAACCCGGCGTCGGCCAGGCCGGCGGCCGGGTCGTCCTCGGTATGACGGGCGATCGCGCAGGCCTGCTCGACGGTGGCCAGCAGGCTGCCCTCATGCAGGTCGGCAGTGCTGGCACTGCCCTTGCGCAGGCCGAAGTAGACGGTCACGGCAATGCCGCGGTCGCGGGTGGACTGCACGGTCTCGACCTCGCCGAGACGGACATTGACCTCCAGCCCGCGGTCTTCGCTGCAGCTGACCTCGGCCTGGCTGGCACCCAGCGCGCGGGCACGCTGCAGCAGCTGCTGGGAGATGTCGGCCAGCCGTTCCAGCCGGGCCGGGCTGTCGTCGCCGACGGCAACTTCAGGGGCGATCACGTTCAATGCTTTATCCTGTGCGGGTTGGGCTCGGCATCACGCCGGGCGACTTTTTTTGAAATCAGGTATGGACGATGCGCGGACGCGACGAAGAAACCGGTGAATTCCACGACAAGAGCCGCAGCCAGAACCGGCGCGATGCGCTCGACGTCCTGGCCCTGGGCGAGAAGCTGGTGTCGCTGACCCCGGCCCAGCTGGCGCGCCTGCCGATCCCGGAGGACCTGCTGCCGCACATCGCCGAGTGCAAGCGGATCACCGCCCATATCGCGCACAAGCGGCAACTTGCGTTCCTGGCCAAGCACATGCGCCGCGAGGACGATGCCGCGCTGGACGCGATCCGCGATGCGCTGGACGCCAACAGCGACACCGGCCGCCGCGAAGTGGCGATGATGCACCGTGCCGAAGACTGGCGCGAACGCCTGATGAACGAGGGCGACACCGCGCTGGCCGCACTGCTCAACGATTACCCGCAGGCCGACCGCCAGCAGCTGCGCACGCTGGTGCGCAACGCCCAGGCCGAAAAGGCCAAGAACAAGCCTCCGCGTGCCTACCGCGAAATCTTCCAGGTGCTGCGCGCGCTGATGCTGCCGGCCGCGCTGGGCCTGAAGGCATCCGGTGAGGATGTCGAGGCGGACGCGCCGGTCGACGACACCGACGAGGACTGAGTCCCCGTCGGGCATGGCGGTGGCGGTGGCCATCGCCGTGCTCAGGCCTGGGTACCGCCGACGGTGATGCCCTCGATCAGCAGCGAAGGCTGGCCGACACCGACCGGCACACTCTGCCCGTCCTTGCCGCAGATACCCACGCCCTCGTCCAGGGCCAGGTCGTTGCCGACCATGCGCACCTTCTGCATGGTTTCCGGGCCGTTGCCGATCAGGGTCGCGCCCTTCACCGGCGCGGTGATCCGGCCATCCTCGATCAGATAGGCCTCGGTGGCCGAGAACACGTACTTGCCGCTGGTGATGTCGACCTGGCCGCCGCCGAAATTGACTGCGTACAGGCCCTTCTTCACCGAACGGATCATTTCCTGCGGATCGTGCTGGCCGGCGCGCATGTAGGTGTTGGTCATGCGCGGCATGGTCATGTGCGCGAACGATTCACGACGGCCGTTGCCGGTCGGCGCCACGCCCATCAGCCGCGCGTTGAGGCTGTCCTGCATGTAGCCGACCAGGATGCCGTCCTCGATCAGCGTGGTGCACTGGGTGGGATGGCCTTCGTCATCGATGTTGAGTGAACCACGGCGCCCATCCAGGGTGCCGTCGTCGACGATGGTCACGCCCGGGGCAGCCACGCGCTCGCCGATCCTGCCGGCGTAGACGCTGGTGCCCTTGCGGTTGAAGTCACCTTCCAGGCCATGGCCGACCGCCTCGTGCAGCAGCACGCCCGGCCAGCCCGGCCCCAGCACCACCGGCATCACCCCGGCCGGTGCCGGCACCGCCTCCAAGTTCACCAACGCCTGTCGCAGCGCCTCGCGGGCGAAGGCTTCCGGGCGGCCATCGGCAAACAGCACTTCATAGCCGTAGCGACCACCGCCGCCGGAATAACCCGACTCACGGCGACCGTTCTGTTCAACGATCACCTGCACGTTCAAGCGCACCAGCGGGCGCACATCGGCGCCCAGCACACCATCGGTGCGGGCAACCAGCACGGTATCGACGCCACCGGACAGGCTGACCATCACCTGCTTCACGCGCGGGTCGGCCGCGCGCAGGTAACCGTCCAGGCGCTTGAGCACCTCGACCTTGGCTTCGTTGCCGATGCCGTCGATCGGGTCCAGTGCCGGATACAGCACGCGCGCATCGCCGCGCAGCAGCGAGCGTCCGGTCTGTGCGCCACCTTCGCGCGAGATCGCACGTGCCGACTGCGCCGCAGTCAGCAACGCACCGGCGTGGATGTCGTCGGAATAGGCAAAGCCGGTCTTCTCGCCGGCAATCGCGCGCACGCCCACGCCCTGCTCGATGGAATGGGCGCCGTCCTTGACGATGCCGTCTTCCACGCTCCAGCTTTCGCGCCGGGCGTGCTGGAAGTACAGGTCGCCGAAGTCCACACCGGGGCCGAGCAGTTGGCCGAAGGTGCGCTCCAGGCCGGCGGTATCCAGGCCACCGGGGCGCAACAGGCGGTCTTGGGCAAGCGTCAGGGCGTTGTCAGTCATGGTCTCGATCTGGGGGTGTGAAGGCGGCCAGGCAAGTCCGCCGGGGGAAACGGGGACGCCGGGCTCAACGCGGCGGCGGCGGTTCGGTGACGGTCGGCGGCGCGGCCGGCAATGGTTGTATGCGCGGCGGCGGTGCCGGCGCTGGCGCGCGTTCGCGGCTGCGCTCGATCACTTCCACCTTGGGCTCCTTCCACGGGCCGGTCACCTTGTAGGTGCGGGCGCCGATCTCGCCCAGTGGCTTGGACAATACCGCATTGGTGGCGGCACCCAGCGCCGCGCCGACCGGGCCGCCGGCCACCGCACCGACCACGGTCAGCAGGTTGCCCGCGCGCGGGTTGACGTCGATGGTCTGGTCGAACTGCTGCTTGCGCAGGTCGGCTTCGCCACGGATGGTGATGTTCGCTGCCGGCCCTTCGATCAGCACCTTGTCGGTACGGGCCATGCCCTCGCCGAACTGCACGCTGCCCTCGACCTGGTTGAACGCGAAGCCCTTGGAGAAGAAGTCGCGGAAGTCGAACATCAGCCGTCGCGGCAGCTGGGCGACGCTGAGCAGGCCCAGCACGCGGCCGGCACCCGGTTCCAGCTCCAGCAGCTGGCCATTGCGGGCGTTCACATCCAGCTGGCCCTGCAGGTTGCCCAGCTGGAAGTCCGAAGGACCACCGGGCCACGACGCCTGCAGCTGGGCGTGGCCGGAGCCGCCGCGCAGCTGGCCGCCGTAGTCGAGGTTCTGCAGCAACCCGCCCAGGTCTTCACTGCGCACCTGCGCATCGAGCGCGGTGCGCGAGCCGCCGCCCTTGCCGAGCCAACGGCCACGGATGTCGATCTCCTGGCTGGGGGCACGGAAGCGCAGTTCTTCCACGCTCAGGCCATTGGCGATCGGCCGCGTGCGCAGCACCGCCTGGCCCAGCACCACCTTGCCGAACTTCAGGTCGGCGATGTCCAGTGCGAACGGCGGCAGTTTGGCCGGGTCCATGTCGTCGGCACCGGCCTGCACCCGTGCCGGTGCCGCAGTGGCTCCGGGAAGGGTCGGCAACGATTGCCAGTACACGCGATCAAGCTGGCCGCTGATGGTGCCGCCCTCGGCGTTGGGTACGTTCAATTTGCCGGCCAGCGACGGGCCATCCAGGCGCACGTCCAGCGCCTGCGGGCCGGGATGCAGCTGCAGACGGGTCTGCTCGAACACGCCACCGATCAGCATCAGCTGGCCGACCTGCACGTCAACCGCGCGCAGCGGCATCGGATCGCCATCGCCACCGGCGCCACGGGCCAGGCCGATCCATTCCAGCGCATCCAGGGTCGGGCTGCGGCCATTGATGGTCAGCCCGCTGGGCGGTGGCTCGCGGTCGACACGGTCGCTGCCCAGGGTGACCTGCACGCCGGTCTGGTTGTTGTGGCTGCGCGCGGCCAGCGCCAGACGCTGGCCGAATGCCACGTCGATGCGGCCAGCGCCCATCGGCAACTGCGCGGCCACGGTGGTCGGCAGCGTTTCGTTGGCCGGCTTCTGCAGCGGTGCCGGCAGGTCCAGGCGGGTGCCCAGCAGCTCCGAGCGCAGGCGCAGCTCACTGGGCGGCGCTGGCGCACCCGGCGCGACCTTCGGCAGATTCACCGCGATGGTCCACGGTGAGGTGCCATTGATGTAGGGCTTCAGCCAGGCCATTTCCGGTGCGCGGTCGATCAGCACGCCCGCGTCGAGCGTGGCGGCCAGTTCCGATTCAAAGGCCAGCTTGGGGTCACGCACGAAACCACCGGCGCGCAGGCTCAGCCGGCCGTCCTGGCCGAGATGGCGCACCGCCAGTTCCTCGGCGGCGAAGCCGGCGTTGCTGTAGCGGGCCTGCCCGCGCATGTTGTCGAATTCCAGCTGGAAACGCTTTTCGACCAGCTTCAGCCCAGCCAGGTCCACGGTGCCCTGCAGGTGGCCACCACCTTCGTCATGATGCAGAGGCTGCAGCAGGTCGAAATGCACCTTGGCCGGACCGCTTGCCGCGAGGTTGTCCAGGGTGTCGCCGTACTCCTTGTGCAGCGGACTCTGCCTCAGCATTGCCAGCAGCTTGCCGGCATCGCCCTGGCTGTCGGCGCGCACGTACAGCGGTTGCTGGCCGAAGTCCTGGATGCCGGCTTCGAATTTCTGCACTGCGACACCAGCCAGATCGCCGCGGCCCTGCATGTGGAAACCGGGGCCGATGAAGGCGACATCGGCGTCCACCTGGCTCATCAACGGCCAATCGTGCTGGAAGCGGATGTCACCGTTGGTGATGTGGCCGGTGGCCTCGAAGCGGCCGTCGTTGTTGTCGAACGGCCAGTCGTCCAGATCACCGCTGACCAGGCCGATGCCGTTGCGCACCTGGCCACCGGCCAAGGCCATGTCCAGCCAGTCGGTGGCGCCCTTGCTCATTTTGGAATGGATCCAGAAACGTTTGGCGGCGGTCATCGGCACGTCGTCCAGCTTGGCCGCCAGCTGCATCCACGGCCGGGTGCCATCGCCCTGGAACCAGAGGCCACCGCGCACGTCGGCGGCGTAGTCGGTACCTTCCACGCGCATCGCCGGGGTGCCGATGCGCCAGCCACCGGCCTCGTCGCGCCAACCGACAATCTGTCCGGCCAAGTGCAGGTCGTGGCGCACGCCGAAACCGGTCGGCCAATCGAACTGCAGCTGGCGTTGCGGCTGCAGCTGCAGGCTGAAGCCATCGGCATCGCCCTCGAAGCGGCCGCCCAGGCCGCGCAGGCCCGGCGAGTTGCCAACGCTGGCAAAGCCCAGCGACTGCAGTTCGCCCTGTACCCACAACGGGCCACCCTGCTGACCGCGCACCTGCAGCTGCGCCACGTCCAACTGCGGCTTGGCCAGGTACAGCCAATGGCGCAGGCCCGCATCCAGCCGGTCGCCGAGTGACAGCGCGCGCAGCGCGAGACCCGCCTGCGCCGCCCCTGCCTGCACCTGCATCTGCTTGCCCATCCGCACGTGCAGGCCGTCCAGCTGCTGCTGGCTGCCCTCGGCCTGCAGGCGCAGGCGCGGCACCTGCAGCGCCCAACCGTCTGCGGTCCGCTGCCAGCGCAGGCGCGCCTGCAACCGTTGCAGCTGCATCTGCGGAGCCGCGATGCCAGGCATCGGCGCGCCTTCGATACGCAGATCACGCAGATCCGAATCGGTGGTCAGCGCCACCGGCGCGAAATCCCGCAGGGTCAACCACAGGTTGAGCTCGCCCTTGCCCTCGCGCAGGCGCATGCCACCGGCCGCCAGCAACGGCGACCAGGCGCGGAAATCAACCGGATCGGCACCCACCCAGGCCTGGCCGTTGCCGCGCTGGCGATCCAGGTCCAGCACCGCCGTCAGCGGCAAAGCGTCGATCTCTGCCCAGGCACGCACGCCCACCCGCAGGCGGTCGCCATCCACGCGCAGGCGCAGATCGATGCGTGGCAGGCTGGCGTCGACGCCCAGCGCAGGCGCATGCACGCCCAGGCGGCCGCCAATCACCTGCAGTTCGCCCAGCCGGCGCAGCGCATCCAGTGGATCGCCGCCAGCACTGGACTGCGGCAGGCCCCGCACCGACCAGCGGCCATCGGCAGCCTGCTGCAGATCCAGTGCCAGGCCGCGCAGGCGCAGTTCGGTCAGCGAGCGGCCCGGCAACAGGCCGCTGTACATCGACACCAGCACTTCGGCTTCGCCGATGGCCAGGCCCTGGCCCGCGCCGATGCGCAGGCCCTTCAACTGCAGCAGTGGACCGCGTCGGGTCCAGGTGGTGTCCAGGCGTTCAAAGCGCACCGGTTGTCCGGCGCGCGCGCTCAGCCAGGCCGCGATCCTGTCCGGATGGCGCTCAGCCAGCGGCAGCAGCTGGCTGAGGGTACCGACCAGCAGGGCAAGCCCGACCAGGCCGACCGCGCATGCGGCGATGAAATGACGGCGGATCCTTCGCAGTCGCAGGCGCGGCGGCGCGCTCATCGGCCACCGAAAGCAGACAGTCGGCCTGGATCAGAGCAGAACAACATCGAACTGCTCCTGCAGGTACTGCTCATCCGCCTGAAAGCGGATGCTCTTGCCGAGGAACTCCTCCAGCTCGGCCACCGCCGTGGATTCCTCATCGGTGATCCGCGCCACCACCTTGCTGGAGGCGATCACCAGCAGGCGCGCGGCATCGAACTGGCGCACCGCACGGGTGATCTCGCGGAAGATCTCGTAGGTCACCGTTTCGGTGGTCTTGATGGTGCCGCGGCCACTGCACTGCGGGCAGGTCTCCGACAGCTGACGCTCCAGGCTTTCCACCGTGCGCTTGCGGGTCATCTCCACCAGCCCCAGCGGCGAGAAGTCGTACACCGTGGTCTTGGCGTGGTCGCGGGCCAGCGCCTTTTCCAGGGTACGCAGCACCTGGCGGCGATGCTCGGCGTCATCCATGTCGATGAAGTCGATGATGATGATGCCGCCCAGGTTGCGCAGGCGCAGCTGCCTGGCCACCGCCTGCGCGGCCTCCAGGTTGGTGCGGAACACCGTCTCTTCCAGGTTGCGCTGGCCGAGGAACGAGCCGGTATTGACGTCGATCGTGGTCATCGCCTCGGTCTGGTCGATCACCAGATAGCCACCCGACTTCAGCGGTACCTGCTTGTCCAGCGCACGGCCGATCTCGTCCTCGACCCCGAACATGTCGAAGATCGGACGATCGCCGCTATACAGCTCGATCTTCTCGGCCAGCACCGGCATGTACTTGGCCACGAAGGCCTGCAGCTGGGCGAAAGTCTCCTTCGAGTCCACCTTCACCTTGTCCACGTCCTTGCGGATCAGGTCGCGCACCGAGCGCAGCGGCAGGCTCAGGTCTTCATAGATGTTGCTGCACGACGCCGCCTCGCGGCCGCGACGCTCGACCACGTTCCATACCCGTGACAGGTAGGCGATGTCTTCGGCGATGGCCTCGGCCGGCTGGCCCTCGGCGTTGGTGCGCACGATGTAGCCGTAGCCACCGTGCTGGGCCGACAGTTCGGTCACCAGCGTCTTCAGCCGTGCGCGCTCGCCTTCGTCCTCGATGCGCGCCGACACGCCCACCACCTTCGATTGCGGCAGCAGCACCATGTAGCGCGAGGGAATGCTGATCTGGGTGGTCAGGCGTGCGCCCTTGGTCCCGATCGGATCCTTCACCACCTGCACCACGATGTCCTGGCCGTCGCGCAGCAGTTCCACGATCGGCACGCTGGACGGCGGCGGCAGGGTCGTGTTCTCGGTATCGGCACTGGCCACCGGTGCCGGCCGCACCACGTCGTTGGCGTGCAGGAACGCGGCGCGGTCCAGCCCCACTTCGACGAAGGCCGCCTGCATGCCCGGCATGACCCGCTGCACCTTGCCCTTGTAGATGTTGCCGACCACACCCCGGCGCCAACCGCGCTCGATGTGCAGTTCCTGCAGCATGCCGTTCTCGATCACCGCGACCCGGGTTTCGCGCGGGGTCACATTGACCAGGATTTCCTCAGACATCGGCAGCCTCCCTGGCGGCATCAGCAGTTGGGGCCAGCACGCCGCAGCGGGCCAGCAGACGATCGGTATGCAGCAACGGCAGCCCCATGACACCGGAGTAGCTGCCGGAAAGGTGTTCGATCCAGCGCTCGGCGCCGCCCTGGATGGCATAGGCGCCCGCCTTGTCCAGCGGCTCGCCGGTGGCGACGTAGGCGGCGATGTCGGCCGCATCGATCGCGGCGAAGGTGACCTCGGAAACGACCAGTTCGCTGTCCAGCCCCTGCGCGTCCACCACCACCACGGCGGTCATCACCTGGTGGGTGCGCCCGGCCAGCCGCGCCAGCATCGCCCGCGCGTCGGCGGCATCGGCCGGCTTGCCGAACACGTCGCCATCGAGCACCACTTCGGTATCCGAGCCCAGCACCCGCGCCTGCGGGTCATCGGCCAGCACCCGCGCCAGGCCGGCGCGCGCCTTGTCGGCGGCGACCCGGCACACATAGTCCTGGGCACTTTCAGAGGCCGCACGCTGCTCGGCGACCTCCAGGTCCAAGGCCTGGAAAGGGCGTCCGAGTCGGGCCAGCAGCTGGTTGCGTCGGGGGGAGCGGGAAGCAAGATAGAGCATCGACACAGCATAACCTGACGCCGGTACCTGAATCGTCGGACAATCCTTCCCCGGCGCCTGCAACCCCGAACGGACTCACAGCGCGTTCATCGCTACGACACCACCCTCACCGCCACAACAAGGAGATCCCATGCGCCGCACCGCCACCCCGCTGCTGCTTGCCCTGTCCCTCGCTCTTGGAGCTTCGATGACCGCCCATGCCGACCCGTCGTCGCCGTCGATCGCCGCCGCGGCCGAAGGCACGCTGCTGAACATCTCGGCCAACGCCGAAGCCACCCGCGTGCCGGACGTCGCCACCCTGTCGGCCGGCGTGGTCACCCAGGCCGCCGACGGCAACAGCGCGATGCGCCAGAACGCCCAGCAGATGGACAAGGTACTGGCCGCGATCAAGGCCGCCGGCATCGCCGAGCGCGACGTGCAGACCAGCGGCGTCAGCCTCAACCCGCAGTACCGTTACGCCGACAACGAAGCACCGAAGATCACCGGCTACCAGGCCAGCAACACCGTCAGCCTGAAGGTCCGCGACATCGCCAAGCTCGGCAAGGTGCTGGACGCGCTGGCCGCGCAGGGCGCCAACCAGATCAACGGCCCGCAGTTCGAGATCGACCAGCCCGAACCGGTCTATGACGAAGCCCGCCTGGCGGCACTGAAGAAGGCCCAGGCCCGCGCCCAGACCTATGCGAAGTCGCTTGGCCTGCAGGTGCGCCGTATTGTCAGCATCTCCGAGAACGCTGGTGGCGGTTTCCGCCCGCCGATGATGATGCGATCGATGGCAGCGGGCGCGGCGATGGACAAGGCCACCCCGGTCGCCCCGGGCGAATCGACCGTCTCGGTCAACCTGGACGTGGTGTTCGAACTGGGCCGCTGAGGCCCCTGCCCGCTTCCTGCAACGGCGTCCTGCGGGGCGCCGTTTTCGTTTCCGCCGCTGCCGGGTGCGCCGCGCTAGATGAAGGCCAGCTCAACGCTGCCGCCCCTGCCTCTAGGCAGTGGTGGAGGCGGCGCGCTAATGATTGACTGCCAGCCGCGTGCGGCAACCCCGATGGCGGCCCTGGTGCGTTGAGGACTTCAACACTGGCATGGAGGTGGACCATGGTTCGTACGTATCCCGTAGTACCCCTGCACTTCGATCCCGCCCGCGTTGCCGCCTGGAGTGCGGCCATCGCCCTGCATCTGCTTGCGTTCCTGATGTTGCTGATTCCGGCGACCTACCAGGCCGTCACCGCACTTCCCCGCGACCAGACCACGATCCGGTTCATTCCGAAGGAAGAACCGAAGCCGCCGGTACCGCTGCCGACCGAACCCGAAAAGGTGGAGGTGGTGCACAAGCGGCAGGCCACGCCGGTGCCCGCACCGCTGCCTACGCCTACCGCCACCGTCGAGGAGGCCCAGGGCATCATCCTGCCGGCCGCCGAGCCGACAGTGGTGCAGACGGCGCCGACGATCGCCCCGTCCACGCCGTTGGCCGGTGCCCAGCTGCAGTACCGCAGCAACCCGCCGCCCAGCTACCCGATCCAGGCGCTGCGCAACCACGAGCAGGGCACGGTGCTGCTGCGGGTGGAAGTGGACCCCAGTGGCCAGCCGGTGAATGTCAGCATCGAACGCAGCAGCGGCTCGCGCAGCCTGGACCAGGCCGCGCGCCAGCAGGTGCTGCGCCACTGGCGTTTCGTGCCGGCCGAGCGTGATGGCATGGCCGTTCCGGCGATCGGCATGGTGCCGGTGCAGTTCTCCCTGCCCGACTGAGTCAGAGGCCGGCCCGGCAGCGCGCCGGGCCGGCCACAACGGTGAATGGGCCGGAACAGGGCCAATCTGCCCGGTTATTTGAACTTCGTTGGAAAACCGTTACGAATTTAGTAAAACTTCACACCTCCGTCACCTGCCGGAAACCTAGATTGACGCGTCCCGGGACACACCGGAGACAGCCCTCAATGCTCGAGTTTTCCAGTCAGGAGAGAAGCTGTGAAACACCCGATCCAACGGCCCGCCAGCCGCCGCCATAACTACCTGGCATCGTCCATCACCCATATCCTTACCGGCGGCGCCCTGCTGCTGGCCGGCGCGGTTGCTTCCTCCTCTGCATTCGCGCAGGAGCAGGCCACCAACCTTGACCGGATCACCGTCACCGGTTCGAACATCCCGCGTACCAACACCGAGACACCGTCACCGGTGCAGGTGGTGACCCGCCAGGAAATCGATCGCACCGGCAAGACCACCCTTGCCGAGTACCTGCAGACCATCACCGCTGATGGCGCCGGCTCCATTCCCAAGACCTTCGGCAACGGCTTCGCCGGCGGCGGCGCCGGCATTTCGCTGCGCGGCCTCGGTGCCGGCTCGACGCTGGTGCTGTTGAACGGCCGTCGCATGGCCACCTACGGCCTGGCCGATGACGGCCAGAAGGTGTTCACCGACCTCAGCACCATCCCCCTCGACGCGGTCGAGCGCGTGGAAGTACTGAAGGACGGCGCCTCGGCGATCTATGGTTCCGATGCCATCGCCGGCGTGGTCAACATCATCCTGCGCAGCGACTTCCAGGGTGCCATCCTGCGTGCCTCGTACGGCCTGTCCGGTGACAGCGACGGCGACACCAAGAAGGCCACCCTGACCGCCGGTACCGGCGACCTGGCCAGCGATGGCTGGAACGCGTTCTTCAGCCTGGACGTCGGCAAGTCCGACGCCATCAAGATCAGCGACCGCAAGAATCGCAAGTGGATCGGCACCGGCGACACCCGTCCGTGGGGCTATGACGCCACCGACGCACAGTTCCTTGGCGGCGCCTACCTCAGCGGCCGCACCAACGGCGGCGTCGGTCCGAACGGTTCGGTGTTCAACAACGACGCTCCGTCGCCGCACCTGGTCGCCCTGCCGGGCTGTGCCAACCTGAGCACCATCCCGGGCCAGAGCGATGCAACTGCGGCGTCCCAGGGCTGCCTGTGGGATCCGGCCCAGCAGTACCGCGACCTGACCCCTGAAGAGAAGTACGTCAACGTGTTCGGTCGCGCCAGCTTCGCCTTCGGCGAAGGCGGCGAGGTCTACACCGAGATCGGCTACTCGAAGAAGGAAACCATCTTCAGCAACACCCCGTCCGGCGTGTCCGGCGGCTGGGGCTACCCCCGCGGCCCGGTCAACGCCAGCAGCGGCCCCGGCGCGACCATGCTGTATGCCGGCCACCCGGACAACCCGCTGCCCTACGCCGCGCGCCTGCGCTACAGCGCCTGGGATGTCGGCCCGCGCGTGACCAACAACACCAACGAGTTCAACCGCTTCCTGGTGGGCGTCAAGGGCAACTGGGGTGACTGGAGCTACGACACCGCCTACCTGCATTCGGGCACCGACCTGACCAACAAGCGCACCGGCTTCCTGCGCTACAGCTCCGTGCTGTGCGCGCTGGGCAACCCGAACTGCGCTGGCGGCACCTGGCGCATTGGCGACAACGCCAGCCAGAACTCGCAGGCGTTGTACGACTACATCTCGCCGACCATCAGCGCGCGCGCCAAGTCCAGCCTGGACATGTTCGACTTCACCATCTCGCGCAGCCTGATGGACCTGAAGGGCGGCCCGCTGGGCCTGGCGTTCGGTACCGAATGGCGCAAGACCAGCAACAGCCTGACCCCGCAGACCTACACCGACCAGGGTGACATCATCGGCCTGGGCTATTCGGCTTACGACGGCACCCAGAACGTGTACGCCGGCTACGTCGAGCTGTCCGCACCGGTGCTGGAGCAACTGGAACTGTCGGCCGCGCTGCGTTACGACAAGTACGAAAGCGGTGAAGGCAAGGCCACGCCGAAGCTGGGCGTGAAGTGGACCCCGGCCGACTGGATCGCCCTGCGCGCCAGCTACGCCGAGGGCTTCCGCGCACCGAACCCGGCCGAGAACGGTGACGGTGGCCTGGCCGCGTTCTCCAACGCACGCGACCCGGTGCGCTGCGCCATCGATCCGGCCGAGTGCACCGCGCGTTCGGTGGCCATCATCACCCGCCCGAACAAGGACCTGAAGCCGGAAGAGTCCAAGAGCTACTCGGTGGGCCTGGTGCTGCAGCCGACCTCCAGCACCTCGCTGACCGTCGATGCCTGGCAGATCAAGCGTACCAACGAGATCGTGCAGGGCAGCACCGCCGCCGCCATCCTCGCCGGCAGCGTGCTGCGTGATTCCAACAACATCGGCGGCGTGGCCAACTCCGGCAGCATCCTGGCCGTCAACACCGGCTATGTGAACGCAAGCTCCTCGCGCGTTCGCGGCATCGACACCGATATCCGCCAGACCTTCGATATCGGCCCGGGCCAGTTGGAGATGGATCTGCAGTGGAGCCACATCCTGAAGTTCGAGCGTACCGAAGGCGGTGAAACCGTTGACTATGCCGGCACCCACGGCAACTGCGACGTCACCAACTGCATCGGCACGCCGAAGGACAAGATCAACTTCGGCACCACCTGGCGCCAGGGTGTATGGAGCGTCAGCGGCGTTGCCAACTACATCGCCAAGATGGACAACACCGACAAGCGCGGTGGCGACTACCAGGCGTTCTATGAGGACGGCACGCCGGTGACGAAGATTTCTTCGTTCACCACCTTCGATCTGTCCGGCCGCTGGAACATCACCGAAGCCTTCGAGCTCAATGCCTCGGTGGCCAACGTGTTCGATCGTATCGCCCCGCTCGATCCGACCACCTACGGTGGCGTGAACTACAACCCGATGCACTTCTCCGGTGCGCTGGGCCGTTACTTCACCGTCGGCGCCAAGTACACGTTCAAGTAATCCTGCTGCAGCCTCACCTGCAAAGGCCCGGGCTCCTGCCCGGGCCTTTGCTTTTTTCCGCACGCGACAGCGTCCATCATGGGCACCCCGACAGCTGCGGCGCGCGTGATGCCCTCTTCCAACCAACGCCTTGGCCTGGCCGCCCTGACCGCACTGGTGGTCGGCTCGATGGTCGGTGCCGGTATCTTCTCGCTGCCACAGAACGTGGCGCGCAGCGCCGGCCCCGCGGCCGCACTGATCGGCTGGGCAGTGAGCGGCGCCGGCATGCTGATGCTCGCCTTCGTGTTCCAGGCCCTGGCCAATCGTCGCCCCGACCTGGACACCGGTATCTATGCGTATGCGCGCGCAGGCTTCGGCAACTACATCGGTTTCTCCGCCGCCTGGGGCTACTGGGTGGCTTCGGTGCTCGGCAACGCCAGTTTCTTCGTGCTGATCTTCAGCGGCCTCGGCCACTTCGCGCCGGTGTTTGGTGAAGGCAATACACCGGCCGCCATCGCCGCATCCTCCCTGCTGCTGTGGACGGTGCACCTGCTGGTACTGCGCGGCCTGCGTACCGCGGCAATCATCAATGGCCTGGTCACCGTGGCCAAGCTGGTGCCGATCGCGCTGTTCCTGATCCTGGCGGCCGCTGCATTCCGCATGGACGTGTTCCGCGCCGACTTCTTCGGCGTCCCCGCGCTGGGCGACATGGGCCAGCAGCTGCGCGGGATGATGCTGGTCACCGTGTGGGTGTTCATCGGTATCGAGGGCGCCAGCATCTACTCGCGCCGGGCGATGCGACGCGCCGATGTCGGCCGCGCCACCGTGATCGGCTTCATCGGCGTGTGGCTGCTGCTGGTGCTGGTCAGCCTGCTGTCGATGGGCGTCATGTCGCAGGCCGAACTGGCGGGCCTGCCCAACCCCTCGATGGCCTATGTGCTGCGCGCGATCGTTGGCGAATGGGGCGCGACGGTGATCATCATCGGCTCGATCATCTCGGTGCTGGGCGCGCTGCTGGCGTGGGTGCTGCTGTGCGCCGAAGTGCTGTTTGCCGCCGCTGGCGATGGCACGATGCCGGCCTTTCTCGGCCGCGAGAACGCGCGCGGCGTGCCCGCCAATGCGCTGTGGTTGAGCAACGGCCTGATCCAGTTGTTCCTGCTGCTGGTGCTGTTCAATTCGGGCAGCTACACCAGCCTGGTGCTGCTGGCGGCGTCGATGAGCCTGGTGCCATATTTTCTGTCCAGCGCATTCGGCGTGAAGCTGGCCTGGCAGGGCGAGGCGTACGCCAGCGCGGCCGGTGCGCGCTGGCGCGACTTCATCGTCGCGCTGCTGGCCAGCGCCTATGCGCTGTGGCTGGTGTATGCCGGCGGCCTGGACAACCTGCTGCTGTCGGTACTGCTGTATGTGCCGGGCGTAGTGCTGTACGCAGTGACCCGGCGCCAGCGCGGCGAGCGGGTGTTCACGCGCTGGGAGTGGGTACTGTTCGGCGCGATCCTGGTGGTCGCGATCGTTACACTGGTGGCATTCTGGAAAGGCCAGCTGACGCTGTAGAGCCGAGCCCGCGCCCGGCTTCGCGCAGGCAGCCGAGCATGGCTTGTAGGTTCCTCCCGGCTCGGCTCTACAACCGGCGTTTCGGCAGCATGCCGATGTCGTGCATCCAGCGTTCGGCCAGGCTGGGCCATGCCGACACCGGCGCATCTTTCAGGCGCAGGCCGAACGCGTGGCCGCCGCGTGCGAACAGATGCATTTCAACCGGCACTCCCGCTTCGATCAGTGCACGCTGATAGGTCAACGCGTGACGGACATCGTCCGTGGGGTCGTCGGCGGCCTGCACGATGAACGTAGGCGGCACCTTGGCATCGACCACGATGTCTTTTTCCAGCGAATCATCCTTGCGTACCCAGAGATGCCCCGGATACAGCAGCATCGCGAAGTCCGGCCGGCTGGACTGCGCATCCGCCGCATCCAGCGCTGCATAGCTGCGCTGCGCATGCGTGCTCAACCCGGCCACCACATGGCCGCCGGCCGAGAAGCCGATCACGCCCAACCGTTGCGGATCGATCTTCCAGTGTGCGGCCTGCGCACGCAGCAGGCCCATTGCCCGTTGCGCATCCTGCAATGCCATCGGCACGGCGGGAATGTCGCGGCAGTTGCATTCGCGATTCCAGTTCGGTCCCGAGGCGGGTACGCGATACTTCAGCAGCGCACAGGTGACGCCTTGTGCGGTGAGCCAACCACAGATCTCGCTGCCTTCCAGGTCGATCGCCAGCACGTTGTAGCCACCGCCCGGTACCACCATCACTGCGGTGCCGCTGGGCGTGCCTTTCGCCGGGAACACGGTGAGCGTGGGCACGGCCACGTTCTGCAGCATCATCCAGTGCTCGCCACTGGCCCTGGAGACGGTTTCGCTGACCTGCTCGGGGCCTTTCAGCTTCGGCGGCGCCATCACCTGGCCGTCGGGCCAGAGAGGAAATTCAGTGGTACCGGCCGGCGGTTGCCAGGTGGCAGGCGCGGCGGCTGATGCAGCTAACGGCTGCGAGGCCAGCAACAGTGAAACAGCGAAGCTGATCGCGCGCATCGTCAACATCCACGTGATGAACCTGCATTGTAGAGTCGGGCTCGCTCGACAGATTGCATGCAATGCATCCACGCATGGCGTGGATCTACCGCCGCACGCGATTGCACGGCACGACGCAAAAAAAGGCCTGCATCTTGCGATGCAGGCCTCTTGAAAGTGGCGCCCGAAGTTGGACTCGAACCAACGACCCCCTGATTAACAGTCAAGTGCTCTAACCGGCTGAGCTATTCGGGCAGACCGCCAGTATAACGACTCTTCACGCGCGATGGTAGGGGTGATTGGCCAACATCGCAGCGGCGCGATACAACTGCTCGGCCACCACCAGCCGCACCAGCATGTGCGGCAGCGTCAGCGGGCCGATCGACCACTTTTCATCGGCCAGCGCAGACACTTCCGGCGAATGGCCTTCCGGCCCGCCAATCAGGAACGCCAGGTCCCTGCCCTGTCCGCGCCAGTGTTCCAGGCGCTGTGCCAGCTGTTCGGAACTGAGCTGGCGGCCCGGCACGTCCAGTGCAACGACATAGGCATTCTTCGGCAACGCGGCGATCACCCGCTTGCCTTCGTCTTCGGTGGCACGACGTGCGTCCCGCCCTTTGCCGCGCAGGCCGGGCTCGATCTCCACCAGCTCGAAGGGCAGCCAGTGCGAGAGCCGCTTCTGGTACTCGGCAAACCCCTGCGCCACCCAGCTGGGCGCGCGTTCGCCAGTGGCGATCAGGCGGGCTTTCATCAACATTCCTCCAAAACGTCGACGGCGCCATCGGCGCCGTCGAAAACCGCATCAACGAATGGCTCAGGCCACTTCGTCGTCGTCGTAGGACGGCGGCTGGTCGCCAACGGTCCACAGGCGCTCGAGCGCGTAGAACTCGCGCACGCGCGGCAGCATCACGTGCACGATGACGTCGCCCAGGTCGACCAGCACCCATTCGGCTTCACGCTCACCTTCAACACCCAGCGGCATGACGTCGATGTTCTTGGCGAAGCGCACGACTTCGTCGGCGATGGACTTCACATGGCGGGTAGAAGTACCCGACACGACCACCATGTAGTCGGCGACGCTGGACTTGCCGCGCACGTCGATCTCGACCGGGTCCTTGGCCTTCAGGTCTTCGGTGGCTTGACGGACGCTGGCCAGCAGTTCCGGCACGGAGGGCGGCGGGCTGGGCAGATCGACCTTGATGGTCTGGGGCTGGGTCTGGTTGCTCAAAGCGGGTCGACTCGATAAACGTGGGGGCGATTATACGGCCACAGCGCGGCAACCGTATTCACGAGGTGGCGGAGCGGTACAGGCCGTGGCCAGAAACATAGTCGGCCACCGCCGGCGCCAGCATGGCCCGCCAGGGGCCGCCTGCGGCGATCTGGGTGCGCACGGCGCTGGCCGATTCCTCGCGCAGCGGGTGGTGCAGGCGCAGGATGCGGCCGGCCGGGCTGGCAAACAGCGCCTGCTCGTTGTCGGCCCAGCGGCCCTCGGTGGCCTGCCCCAGCGCGCCGTCGACACTGGCCCGCAGCGGACTGCCCGGACGCTCGGCGACGATGAAATGGGCCAGCCCGAACAGCGCCTGCCACTCATGCCAGCTGGGCAGGCCGAGCAGGCTGTCGGCCCCCACCAGCCACGCCAGCGGGCGGCTGGGGCCAAGTTCGGCACGCAGTTCGCGCAGGGTATCGACGGTATAGGACGGCCGGCCGGGAAAGCGCGCGGCCCGATCCAGCTCATGACGGTCCAGCAGCAGGCCCGGCTCATCGCCGATGGCCAGGCCGAGCATGGTGCAGCGTTGTTCGGCGGTCGCGCCCGGCACCGCGCGGTGCGGCGGGTCGGCGGCAGGCAGCATGCGTACCGCCACCTGCAGTTCATCGCGTGCAGCGCGCGCGATCGCCAGATGGCCCAGATGCACCGGGTCGAAGGTGCCCCCGTAATAGATCCGCAGGCTCATGGATCAGGCCCGGGCGAGCAGCCGTACCGCGCGCGCCTCGGCCACCGCCACCAGCAGGCGCTCAAGCGCGAGCCAGGCATCGCCGTCGGCTCGCCCCTTGGCGATGCGGTCAACCAGCCCGGCTTCGGCCACGAAACGCTCCCAGCGCTTGCCTTCCGGGTGCCGCTGCAGCGCACGCTTGTAGGGTGCCTGCCGTGATTCCCAGATACCGCGGGATTTCATCTCCGCAGCCAGGTTGCCGCCGCGTGCCTGGACCCGTGCCAGGCCGGCACCAGCCAGCAGTTCGCGGATCACGATCGGCATCAGCGCGGCCACGGCCTCGCCTTCGCCGCGCAGACCGGCCAGCATCCTCAGCACCGCCTGCGGCTGGCCGGAGAAGGTGGATTCGACCAGCCGGAACACGTCGTAGCGGGCGGCATCGGCCACCAGCGATTCCATCCGTTCCACGTCCAGGGTCTGGCCATCGGCCAGCAGTGCGAGCTTGTCGATCTCCTGCGCCGCGGCCAGCAGGTTGCCTTCCACGCGCTCGGCCAGGCGTTGCACGGCGGCAGGCTCGGCGCGCAGGCCTCTGCTGCGCAGGCGCCGTTCGATCCAGTCCGGCAACTCGTGCGGCTTGATCGCCCAGGCCACCGACAGCACGCCGACGCGGTTCACCGCCTCGGCCCACTTGCCCTGGTGGGCCTTGCTCCATTCATTGGCGGTGATCATCAGGATCACGTCCGGCGCCGGATTGGCGCAGAACTGGCTGATCACCTCGCCACCGTCCTTGCCCGGCTTGCCACTGGGCAGGCGCACTTCCACCAGGCGGCGGGCACTGAACAGGCTGGGGGCGTGAAAACTGGCGTCGAGCTGGTTCCAGTCGAAATCGCGGCCATCGGCGTCGAACACTTCGCGCTCGTCGATGCCGGCCGCGCGTGCGCGGGCACGCACGGCGTCGGCTGCCTCCAGCACACGCAGTGTTTCCGGACCGGCGATCAGATAGACCGGCGCCAGCGCCGTGTCAGCGCCCTGCCCGGCCAGCTGTTCCGGTCGCAGTTCCATCAGGCGCCCGGCTCAGTGCTTGACGGCGGGTGCGGGCTCGACCGGATCGTGCTCGACCGGCTTCGGCGCCGACAGGCTGCCGCCCTTTTCCAGCTCGGCGCGGACCACGCTGTCGATGCGGCGGATGATCGAGGCGGACATTTCCCGGCGCAGTTCATCGGCCAGGATCTCGCGTTCGGTGGTGGTACCGGTGGCGTCGGTCGGCGGCGACACGTAGTCGCGCGACAGTTCGATCACCTGCTGCGGCACCAGCTCGCTACCGTCTTCGCGGCGGAAGATGAAGATCACCGCATAGCGCAGGCTGTATTCCTGTGCGCGGCCCTGCGAGTCGATCGCGATGGGCAGGTC
This sequence comes from Stenotrophomonas sp. SbOxS2, assembly GCF_013416715.1. Lineage (NCBI taxonomy): Bacteria > Pseudomonadati > Pseudomonadota > Gammaproteobacteria > Lysobacterales > Lysobacteraceae > Stenotrophomonas > Stenotrophomonas sp. SbOxS2. Next base: position 237,181 of record NZ_JAAVXD010000005.1, on the reverse strand, counting down.
GCCCCAGCGTTCGGACAGCACCTGCAGCTGGGCATTGGGGCCCTTGCTGTCCTCATCGGCCAAGCGAGCACCGGAGGCCAGCAGGCTGCGGTTCAACAGCTTGACCAGCTCACTGTAGGGCGCGGTGGATACCACCTTCACCGGTGCCGTGTCGGTCGGCAGCATCAGCTTGTTGCGCAGGTGGAAACCGCAGCCGGCGAGGCCGAGGGCGAGAACGAGGGCAAGCAGGATTCGGGTCATGGAGACAGTCTGGCGGAGCCGGGCGATCACGGCAACAGACAGGGTGCCCGAGGCCGCGTGAACGCAGGGCCATCGGCCGGGCACGCCCGGCGTGGCGACAACGCACCGGCCGCCAGGATGGCGGCCGGTGCGGGGTACATCAGGCAGCGACGATGTTCACGATCTTGCCGGGGACGATGATGATCTTTCGCACCGTCAGGCCTTCCAGGAACTTGGCCGCGTTCGGCTCGGCCAGGGCCAGCGCTTCGATCTGCTCGCGCGCGGCATCGGCGGCGACCTCGATCGTGCCACGCAGCTTGCCATTGACCTGCACGGCCAGGGTCAACGCATCGCGCACCAGCGCACTGCTGTCGGCCTGCGGGAACGGCTGGTCTTCCAGCAGCGTTTCGCCATGGCCCAGCACCTGCCACAGGGCGTGGCTGGCATGCGGGGTGATCGGGTTGAGCAGCAGCACGATGGCCTGCAGTGCTTCCTGGCGCACGGCGCGCCCCTGTTCACTGCCGTCCTCGAACTTGGCCAGCGCGTTCATCAGCTCCATCACCGCGGCAATGGCGGTGTTGAAGCTGTGGCGGCGGCCGTAGTCGTCGCCGACCTTGCCGATGGTCTCGTGGGTCTTGCGGCGCAGGGCCTTCTGGCCGGCATCCAGCGCGGCCGCGTCGAGCGCCGGTGCGGCCCCGTCGGCAGCGTGCTTCTGCACCTGTGCCCACAGGCGGCGCAGGAAGCGGGCCATGCCGTCCACGCCGGCTTCGTTCCATTCCAGCGACTGTTCCGGCGGTGCCGCGAACATCGAGAACAGGCGCACGGTGTCGGCGCCGTACTTGCCGACCATCGCCTGCGGGTCCACGCCGTTGTTCTTCGACTTGGACATCTTCTCGGTACCGCCGACCACCACCGGCTGGCCGTCGGCGATCAGGGTGGCGCCGGTGATGCGGCCGCGCTCGTCGCGCTGCACTTCCACATCGGCCGGGTTGATCCAGTCCTTCGAGCCGTCCGGGTTCGGGCGGTAGTAGGTCTCAGCGATCACCATGCCCTGGCACAGCAGGTTGCGCGCTGGTTCGTTGCTGTCCACCATCCGCGCGTCGCGCAGCAGCTTGTGGTAGAAGCGGAAATACATCAGGTGCAGGATCGCGTGCTCGATGCCACCGATGTACTGGTCCACGGGCAGCCAGTAGTTGCCGCGCTTGTCGACCGCATCACGGGCACCCGGCGAGGTGTAGCGGGCGTAGTACCAGCTCGACTCCATGAAGGTATCGAAGGTGTCGGTCTCACGCTCGGCCGCGCCACCGCATTCCGGGCAGGTGGTCTTGCGCCATTCCGGATCGGTCTTGATCGGCGAACCGGTACCGGCGAACGCCACGTCTTCCGGCAGCACCACCGGCAGCTGGTCTTCCGGCACCGGTACCGCGCCACACTTGTCGCAGTAGATCACCGGAATCGGGCAGCCCCAGTAGCGCTGGCGGCTCACGCCCCAGTCGCGCAGTCGGTAGTTCACCCGGCGCTGGCCCTGGGCCTTGCGCTCGAACCGTTCGGCCAGCGCCTCGAAAGCGCCCTGGAAGTCCAGGCCGTCGAACTCTTCGGAGTTGACCAGTTCGGTCTCGCGGGTCTTGTCGCCGTACCAGTCCTGCCAGCGCGTCGCGTCGTAGGCGCCTTCGTCCTTGCGCAGCGACTTCAGCGCGATGACCTGGCGGATCGGCAGGTTGTACTTGTTGGCGAATTCATTGTCGCGCTGGTCGTGGCCCGGTACGGCCATCACCGCGCCAGTGCCGTAGCCCATCAGCACGAAGTTGGCGACCCACACCGGCACCTGGGCACCGGTAACCGGATGCACGGCGCGCAGGCCGGTATCCATGCCGCGCTTTTCCTGGGTCTCCAGCTCGGCCTCGGACACGCCACCCTGCTTCATTTCCGACAGCAGCGCAGCCAGTTCCGGGTTGTTCTTCGCGGCATGCAGCGCCAGCGGATGTTCGGCCGCGATCGACACGAAAGTCACGCCCATCACGGTGTCCGGGCGGGTGGTGAACACGCGCAGCGGATCCAGTGCGGCGCCATCGACGTCACGCACGTCGAACTGGATTTCCAGGCCTTCGGAGCGACCGATCCAGTTGCGCTGCATGGTCTTGACCGAGTCCGGCCAGCCATCCAGCTCATCCAGGCCGTCCAGCAGTTCCTGGGCGTAATCGGTGATGCGCAGGAACCACTGCGGAATCTCGCGCTTTTCCACCAGCGCGCCGGAGCGCCAGCCACGGCCGTCGATGACCTGTTCGTTGGCCAGCACGGTCTGGTCGACCGGGTCCCAGTTGACCACCGCGTTGCGGCGGTAGGCCAGGCCCTTGCGCATCAGGCGGGTGAACATGCGCTGCTCGTGGACGTAATAGTCCGGGCGGCAGGTGGCAAACTCGCGCGACCAGTCGATGGCATAGCCCAGCGACTGCAGCTGGCTGCGCATGTGGTCGATGTTCTTGTAGGTCCAGGCGGCCGGCGCGGTCTTGTTCTTGATCGCAGCGTTTTCCGCCGGCAGGCCGAACGCGTCCCAGCCCATCGGCTGCAGGACGTTGTGGCCGGTCATGCGCTTGTAGCGGCTGATCACATCGCCGATCGTGTAATTGCGCACGTGGCCCATGTGCAGCGCACCGGACGGATACGGAAGCATCGACAGGCAGTAGTACTTCGGCTTGTCCGAGGCTTCATCGACCTCGAAGGCACGGGTAGCATCCCAGTACTGCTGGGCGGCGGATTCAACCTGCTGCGGATCGTAAACGTTGGGTTCGACGCTGGTCATGTAACACGCGGTTGCGGCGGCAAAGCGGTACAGCGTACCGCAGTGCGGCAAATGGCTCCAATCCTGCCTGCCGGGCCGGCGCGCGGCGAGGCAGCAGAAACCGTCTCAGCGCCTGCGCGACAGAGGCAGGGCCAAGGCCAGCCACAGCGCCCAGCAGGCAAAGGCCAGCCGCTGCGCCAGCGCCGCCGGCAGTACGCCCGGCAGTCCAAAGGCGAGCAGACCGGCACCGATCCCGCAGCCCAGCGCCAGCAGGCCCAGCCTGCGCCCGCCGGGATGCCGCAGTCGTGCCGCCCCCAGCATCACGCTGCCGGCGACAAAGGCCAGTGCCCAGACCATCCACACGCTGGCGTGCAGCTTGCTGGCCGGGCCCTGCATATCCATCTGGCCCTCAAAATCCAGCGGCAGCAGGCCCATCGCGATGAAGGCAAGCGCGGCCAGCAGCAGCATCTGGCTGCCCACGCGTGCCGTCCAGGCGGCGTCCACCGGCAGTTGCCGGCGCAGGCGCTCGGCAACGACCACCGCCAGTGCACCCGGCAGCACCAGGCCCAGCAGGTTGAAACCCAGCGCATGGGGAATGCCGTGCGCGCCCAGCCAGGTCACCGGATGCAGTGCCTGCGAATAGTCCGGCAGCGCCGCACCGAAGCCGACCACCGACAGCACGAACAGGGCAGCGGCGAGCACGCCCACCCAACGATCCAGCCGAACCACGGACATCGCAGCCACTCTTCAGAAGAACATCAGCACATTGTCGCGGCAGCTGCCAGCTCCGCCAAGCTGTCCAGGATTTCACGATGGGTATGACCACAGGGTTGAGACCGACAGGGTTCGTCACCATAGAATCGGTCTCCAGATGCCGAACGATGCCCCATGACCGAGACGACCTACGTATTCGACGCCACCACCGCTACCTTCGAGGCGGAAGTGCTGCAGAAGTCGCTGCAGACGCCGGTCCTGGTGGATTTCTGGGCGACCTGGTGCGAGCCGTGCAAGACCCTCGGCCCGATGCTGGAGAAGCTGGCCGGCGAATACAACGGCGCCTTCGAGCTGGCCAAGGTCGATGTGGACAAGGAACAGCAGATCGCGGCGGCCTTCCAGATCCGTTCGGTGCCCACCGTGTTCCTGGTCAAGGGTGGGCAGCTGGTGGACGGCTTCCCCGGCGCCCTGCCGGAAGGTCAGCTGCGAGAATTCCTGGCACAGCACGGCGTGGTGCCGGCTGATATCGGCGACACCATTGCCGAGGACGAGGCCCCGCTGGACCCGCAGGCGCAGGTGGACGTGCTGCGCGCGCAGATCGCCGCCGAGCCGGATAAGGACGAGCTGAAGCTCGACCTGGCCCTGGCCCTGCTGCAGGTCGGCGGCGTGGACGAGGCCGGCACCCTGATCGATGCCCTGCCCGCCAACCTGGCCACCGACGACCGCGCCGTGCGTGGCCGCGCGCGGCTCTCCTTCGCCGCCGCGCTGAAGGAAGCCCCGCCTGCGGAGGTGCTGGATGCGCGCATCGCCGCCGATGGCAAGGATCTGCAGGCGCGTCACCTGCGCGGTGTGCAGCTGCTGCTGGCAGGCCAGGACGAAGCCGCGCTGGAACAGTTCCTGGAGATGCTGCGGATCGACCGCGGCTTCCAGGAAGGACTGCCGCGCAAGGCGCTGATCGATGCCTTCAACGTCATCTCCGATGAAGACCTGGTGGGCCGCTCGCGGCGCCGGATGGCCTCCCTGCTGTTCTGAACGGCAACGGCACCGTTCAGAATCCCTGCACTGAACGCGGGCAATAATGCCCGCGATGGTGGCCTCCAGGGCCGCCACGATCCGTTCGGGGGGATGAGGTCGGGGCCATGGGGTCTTGCAGCTGCGCCCCCGCTTTGCCGGGACAGCATTCCGTGACCGTTGGCCGCTCTTCGTCTTTCATCATCCGTTTCCTGCGCACGCTGTTGTGTGCCCTCTTCCTGTTGCCAGCGCTCGCCGGCGCGCAGGACTGGAACTATCGGGTCCGCCCCGGCGATACCCTGTGGGACCTGGGCGCGGCCTACCTCAAGCCCAGCGTGGGCTGGCAGCAGCTGCAGCAGCACAACCGCATCGACAACCCTTACCGGCTGCCGCCGGGCGAACTGCTGCGCTTCCCGATCGGCTGGCTGCGCGTTGAACCCGCCCCGGCGCGGGTACTGGCCGTGCGTGGGCAGGTTGAACTGAGCGCAGCCGATGGCAGCAGCAACCGCGCCGTGCGCGCAGGCGAAGAGCTGCACATCGGCGATGCGATCCAGACGAAGGCCGATTCCAGCATCACCCTGGAATTTGCCGACGCGTCGCGCTTGCAGCTGCGCGAGTACTCACGCCTGCGCCTGGACCAGCTCAGCCGCTATGGCCGCACCGGCATGGTCGATACCCGCCTGCGCCTGCAGCAGGGCCGCGCCAGCAACCGGGTCACCCCGGCGCGCGGGCCGGCCTCTCGCTACATCATCGATGCACCGACGGCCACCAGCAGCGTGCGCGGCACCGTGTTCCGGGTCAGTGCCGGCGACGACGCCCAAGCCGGCGCCACCGAAGTACTGGAAGGCAAGGTGCAGGTCGGCAACCCGCATGGCCAGCGTCTGGTGCACCCTGGCCAGGCCAGCCGCAGCGCGGGCAGCGGAACGGCACCCGAAGCGGTTTCCGGTCTGCTGCCGGCACCGCACCTGCGTGCCGATTCGACCCGCCTGGGAGCCTTGCCGGCCCAACTTGCCTGGGAACCGGTGACGGGTGCCGATCACTACCGGGTGGAAGTCGTGCAGGCCGCAACTCCGGAAATCCTGTTGTTTGCGGCCACCACCACCGACACCGGGCTGGCGATCGGCGAGCTGCCGCCGGGAGCGCTGCGCCTGCTGCTGCGCGCAGTGGATGCACAGGGTGTGGAAGGTCTCGATGCCAGCGAGGATTTCCTCCTCGGCGACCAGCCGCCACCGCCGCTGACCATTTCCCCGGTGCAGGGGCAGACGGTCAACAGCGACCGGCCGCGTTTCCACTGGAGCCAGGCGCCCGGTGCCAGCAGCAGTGTGCTGCAGGTGGCCGACGAACCGCAGTTCCTGCAGCCGCTGCGCGAGCAGAGCACCGATGGCACCGACCTGCGCCTGGGCGAGCCGCTGCCGCCCGGCCAGTACTACTGGCGGATCGCTTCGCGTGATGGCCAGGGCCATCAGGGTCGCTATGGCCAGGCACTGACGCTGCAACTGAGCAATGAACCGGTGGACCCGGCGCTACAGCCGCCCGAAGCCACCGATGGCGAGCTGACGCTGCGCTGGCAGGCGGGAAGCGATGGCCAGCGCTACCGGGTGCAGGTCGATCGTCGCGGTGATTTCAGCGCGCCGCTGGTCGATGCCACCGTTGACGAACCGCAGGTCAGCCTCAAGCGCCCGTGGCGCGGCACGCTGCACATCCGTGTGCAGTACATCGACGACGACGGCCACGCAGGCCCGTTCTCGCCTGCCCAGCAGGTCAAGCTGCCGTGCCGCCTGTGCTACGGCGCGGGCGGCGGCGCCCTGCTGCTGTGGCTGTTGCTGTGAGGCGCTCGCCGCTGCCGTGGTCGCGACGGATCCTGTTGGCCCTGCTGGCAGGTGTAGCGACTGCGGTGGTCAGCCACGGCCAATGGCTGTGGCGGCAGGATGAGACGGCGTACGACATGATGGTCGGCAGCTGGGATTACCGTCCTGACCCCAGCGTGCTGATCGTCGCCATCGACGAGGGCAGCCTGCAGCGGCTGGGTCAGTGGCCGTGGCCGCGCTCGGTGCATGCCCGCCTGCTGGACCGCCTGACCGACGCCGGTGCCGAGCGCGTCGCGCTGGACCTCATGCTGTCCGAGCCCGACCGCCGCGATGCACGCCAGGACGCCGAGCTGGCCGCGGCGATCCGTCGCAACGGCCGCGTGGTGCTGCCGGTGCTGGCCGCCCCGGCGGCCGGCGACCGCATGGCCGAGGAGATGCTGCCGATCCCGCTGATTGCTGCCAGCGCTGCCGCCATGGGCCACAGCGATGTTGAAGTCGACGGCGATGGTGTCGCCCGCGGGGTCTACCTGCATGCCGGCATCGGCCAGGCGCACTGGCCGGCACTCGGCCTGGCGTTGACCGGTCTGCCGCCGCAACGCGCACACGGCCTGCCCGACCCCGACCCGGCGCTGGACTCGCCCTATCAATGGCGCCGCAATGATTACGTGCGCATGCGTTATGCCGGGCCACCGGAACGCCTGCCGCAGGTGTCCTACGCCGATGTGCTGGATGGGCGCGTGGATGCCTCGATGCTGCGTGGCAGGCGCATCGTGGTCGGCATGACGGCCAGCGGCATCGCCCTCCGCCTGTTGACACCCACCACCCGCGAATACTGGATGAGCGGCAGCGAGTACCAGGCCAACCTCGCCTCGATGCTGCTGCAGGACAAGCAGATCGACGTGTTGCCCCGCGCCTGGCAGGACACCCTGGCCGGCGTGCTGGTGGCGATGTGCGTACTGCTGCTGGGGCTGCGTCTGCCCTGGGTGGTTGCCCTGTGCTCGCTGCCGGCCGCGCCGCTGCTGAGCTGGCTGCTGCTGCGCACCAGCAGCCTCTGGTGGGCGCCGGCCAGCGCGCTGCTCGGCGTCGTGCTGGTATTGACCGTATGGGCGACCTGGCGGATCGCCTCCTGGCACCGCCAGGCCAACCGCGATGCGCTGACCGGACTGGGCAACCGCCTGCGCTTCGAACAATCGCTGCAACAGGAATGCGACGCGGCACGCCGCAGCGGCAAGCCACTGACCCTGGCCCTGATCGATGTCGACCACTTCAAGCACCACAACGATCGTCATGGACATCAGGTCGGCGATCGTGTGCTGTGCGAAGTGGCCCGCCTGATCCAGGCGCATGCCCGGCGCCCCCGTGACATGGCTGCCCGCTACGGCGGCGACGAGTTCGCATTGGTGCTGCCCGACACCCCGGTTGAAGGCGCACGGCAGGTGATCGAAGACCTGATCTCCTGCATCCGCGCCCTGCCACCGCCCGGCGATGGCAGCGAGACGGGTGTCACCCTGACCATCGGCGTCTATACCCGCGTGCCGGACAGCGACCTGCAACCGCATCATTTCGTCGAAGGCGCCGACAACGCGCTTTACCGGGCCAAGGACAATGGCCGCGACGGTTATGTGATCGACGGCGGCACGCCCGGGCCATAGCGGCCAGCAGGCCTGATGTGGATGCCACGGGCTACAACATACGCATGCGAATGGTTAGACTGGGATCCCTGCCCCCTGCCCGGTTCCCGCATGAAAGCCAGCACGTTCCGCTTCGGCATCAATCTGTGGCCACCGTTCCTGTTCACCGGCATCCATGTCACCCGGATCACCCCGGACTACCGGCAGATCGACGTGGAACTGCGCCTGCGCCCCTGGAACCGCAACTACGTCGGTACCCACTTCGGCGGCAGCCTGTTCGCGATGACCGATCCGTTCTGGATGCTGGGCCTGATGCATACCCTGGGCCGTGACTATTACGTCTGGGATCGCGCCGGTGCGATCGACTTCCTCAAGCCCGGCCGCGGAACGGTGCGCACCTCGTTCCGCATCGATGACGCCCTGCTGGATGAACTGCGTACGGCGGCGGCCGGCGGCGAAAAAGTGCTGCGCTGGTTCAGCAACGACGTGGTCGACGAAGCTGGCGAGGTCGTCGCGCAGGTACGCAAGCAGGTCTACGTGCGCCTGAAGCCACACGCACGGTAAAGCGGGTCGGCTGACGCCCCGCTATCCTCTGCAGCCCTGCCATGGAGGCTGCAATGCGCCTTTCGTTGTTTGCTGCGGCGCTGGCCGCCCTGCCCTTCACCGCCACCGCACTGGACGTGCCGCCGGTGCGCTATCCCTCCCTGCCGGCGCACGCCGCTACGGCCGAGGGGTTCGTGCCTGCCGGCTGGGCGCTGGAATACAGGATCGAAGGCGACCTCGACCACGACGGGCGCGCCGACCTTGCGCTGGTGCTGCGCCAGCACGACCCGCGCAACATCATCGAGCACGATGGGTTCGGGCCGTCGCCGTATGACAGCAACCCGCGCATCCTCGCCATTGCCTTTGCGCGACCGTCGGGTTACGTGCTGGCGGCGCAGAACCACACGCTCATTCCACGGCCGGACTCGCCGGTGCTCAGCGATGTGCTGGCCGAAGGCACCGGCGTGTCGATCCAGCGCGGCGCACTGCGGGTGGGCCTGTACTCGTTCTCCAGCGCGGGCAGCTGGTCGACCAGCACCACCACGTTCACGTTCCGCTGGCAGGAAGGCCACTTCGCGCTGATCGGCTACGACCGCGACTCGATGATGCGCAATTCCGGGCAGACCGAAGGCCTCAGCGTGAACTTCTCCACCGGCAAGGTGAAGCTGACCGAAGGCAGCATGCAGGACGACAAGGAACAGGTGCGCTGGCAGACCCTGGCTGACCGCAAGCGCTGGACGCTGGACAGCGTTGGCGATGGCTGGGCGTTCAATCCGCTCGGCGACGGCGGCTGAGCCCGGGTCAGTCCGCCCGCAACGGCATCGACAGATACGGGCCCTCGCCTTCGCGCGCCGGTCCACGCCGCAATACCTGCAGATGGCGACCGTCGGCAGACAGTTGTGGCATGCGGGTGTCCGAACGCCACTGCGCCGGCAACCGCGCCAGTGCCTCGTCGGCTGGCCCGGCCTGTTGCCGCAGCCAGCGCTGCGCCCCAAGCAGGCGGATCATCGCTGCTGCGTCCTGGCTGCGCGCCGCGTACTGCGTGTAGGACGGCCCGGCGATGGCGCTCACTGTGCATCCCAGCGGATTGGCCACGCAGCCCACATCCCATCGGGGTGGTGGCGGGACAAGGAGCGGGACATCGGCTGCCAGCGCCTTGGCTGCAGCGGGGCGGCATGCCCAACCGAAATTGCCGGCGATCCGGGCCAGGGTGTGGTCGCGATCCAGCAGCAGGCGGCTGCCTGCTGTCTGCGTGGACGCCTCGATGGCCGCCTTGTTCATCGCAAATTCGCCCTGCATCGCTTGACACAGGCTCTGCTCGTCGGCGTCCAGCGGCTGCAGCGCCACCTCGCAGGAGGCGGGCAGCACGTAACCCGGCGATTGCTCGACCAGCATGTCGCCCAGCAACGCGGCATGGGTCCTCACCACAACAGCGCCCATCATGCTGTCCATCAGCGTGCTGCTGGTGCGCATCATCCGCCGCCCGAACCGAACCGATCTGCAGCCTGCCTCGACGGCACCGGCAACATCGCCCTGCAGATAGGCCAGTGCCTGCGCACTGGCGCCATCCAACAGCGGCGTGTACGCCGGCAGTGGCATGAGTTCGATTCCGCTGGGCTGGAACGGGGAATCGAAACGATCAAAGTCTGCCAACCGGGCCAGTCGCTGGTGCAGGCCGGCATGCCCGGCGTGAGCGTCAGCGAAGCGCTGCGGATCAGCGCGCACCTGTGCCAGGCAGCCGACGGGCCCGACGGCACAACGACCTGCCCCATCCAGAGTCAACGGTGCGTGTTTGGCCGCCAGCAACGAGGCGTGCGACGCCTGCGATGGCGAGGCCTTCCAGCGCTGCAGATCGTCGGCCAACGCCGCCTCACGCTGGGCCTGGTCGAGTCCATCGAAGGGCAGCGTCCACAGCAGGGCGAAGCCGTTGCGACCTTCGTTGGGTTGCACGGCCTCAAGCAGACGCCTGTCTTCCCGCTGGGCGGCCGACAACGGCCAGAACCTCGACAGCAGCCATGCCGCGACGGCCATCACCACCAGGGCCAGCATTGCCCAGCCCAACCAACGCAGCATCTTCAACACAGCATCCTTTCCCTGCATGGCCAGCACCGCCAACGGACAGCGTAAACGAGCGGCCGCGACCGCTACAATGCGCGCATGTCGCTCGAAGCCCCCGCCCTGGTTCCCCGCCCCTCCCTGCAGCGCCTGTTCCTGACCGGCCTGCTGACCCTGTTGCCGATCTGGCTGACCTGGGTGGTGGTCAAATTCGTGTTCGTGCTGCTGTCGGGCATTTCCAGCCCGCTGGTAGTGCCGCTGTCCGAACAGATCGCGACCAACTTCCCGCATTACCTCGGCTGGGTCCGCGCCGAATGGATCCAGAACACCATCGCCCTGCTGGCCACCCTGCTGGTGATCCTGGCCGTGGGCGTGGCCAGCCGCCGCGTGGTCGGCCAGCGCCTGCTGCGCTGGGTTGGTGCGGTCATCAAGCGCATCCCGCTGGCCAGCATCATCTATGACAGCGCCAAGAAGCTGCTGGACATGCTGCAGACCGAGCCGGGCAGCACCCAGCGCGTGGTGCTGATCGACTTCCCGCATCGCGACATGAAATCGGTCGGCCTGGTCACCCGGGTCATCAAGGAACAGGGCACCGACCGCGAACTGGCGGCCGTCTACGTACCCACCACGCCGAACCCGACCTCGGGCTATCTGGAGATCGTGCCCGTCGAGCTGCTCACCCCGACCGACTGGACGGTGGACCAGGCGATGAGCTTCATCATTTCCGGCGGTGCAGTGGCGCCCTCCAGCGTTCCGTTCACCCGCGCTGGCGATCGTTCCGAATGAGCGAGGCGTCGCACGCGCGGCCGCTGCAGGACCGTGCGGTCCTGCTGTTCATCGTGCTGGCCGCGTTCTTCTGTGGCAACGCGGTACTGGCCGAACTGATCGGGGTGAAGATCTTCGCCCTGGAAGACACCCTCGGCATCGATCCGCTGAACTGGAACCTGTTCGGCCAGACCGGCTCGTTGAGCTTCACCGCCGGCACGCTGCTGTGGCCGGTGGTGTTCATCATGACCGACACCATCAACGAATTCTTCGGCAAGCGCGGGGTGCGATTCATCTCGTGGCTGGCGGTGGTGCTGATCGCCTACGGTTTCCTGTTCGCCTTCGCTGCGATCTCACTGGCACCGGCCAGCTGGTGGGTGACCTCGATGGATGCCCACGGCGTGCCCGATTACCAGGCCGCGTTCGCGGCGGTGTTCGGACAGGGCATGTGGACCATTGCCGGTTCGCTGGTGGCGTTCCTGTTCGGCCAGCTGATCGACGTGGCGGTGTTCCATCGCATCCGCCAGGTCACCGGCGAGCGCCATGTATGGCTGCGCGCCACCGGTTCCACCGCGGTCTCGCAGCTGGTGGACAGCTTCGTGGTGATCTGGATCGCCTTCGTGCTCGGCCCCCAGCACTGGCCGACATCGCTGTTCCTGGCGGTGAGCAGTGTCAACTACGTCTACAAGATGGGCTTTGCGATCGCCCTGATTCCGTTGCTGTACCTGATGCGGCGTGCAATCACCCGCTATCTGGGCGAACACCGCGCCGCCGACCTGCGCGCCGCAGCCGCGGCTGACTGAAGCCCCAGCGGCGCGCAAGCTGACTGCGCCCTCACGCTGGCCGTACGCGCGCGGATCGTGCAAGCTCCACGGTCTGTGTTCCACGGAAGCTTCTTGATGCCGTATTCCCCCCGCGTCCTGGCCGCCGCCATCGCCGCGTTGTTCCTGTTCAGCGCCGTTCCGCCGGCCGAAGCAGCGAAGAAGAAGGGCAGCCGCCCCGCCGCCGCGCAGACCCGCCAGGCGGCCAAGCCGAAGGCGCGCGCCGGCACACGTGCCACCCCGCCGGCCCGCGGCAGTTCGGCGCGCCGCGCCGCGCCGCGTCCGGTCGCCCCGGCCCGCGCAGTGCCCAAGCAGGTGCAGCTGGAGCGCTTGTACGACGAATACTGGGATGCCTCCATGCGGTTGAACCCGCTGCAGGCGACCTTCCAGGGCGAGCCGCGCTACAACGACCAGCTGCCCAACATCCTCTCCGCCGCCTGGCGCCAGCAATCACACGACTTCACCACCGAATGGCTGGGCAAGGTCGAGAAGATCGGCAGCGACGGCCTGCAGGGGCAGGACCTGCTCAGCTACGAGATCTTCGTGCGCGACGCCCGCGCCTCGCTGGCCGCCGAGCGTTATCCAAGCTGGATGATGCCGATCAGCCAGTACTACAACGTCGGCAGCATCATGGCCATCCTCGGCGCCGGTGCTGGCGCGCAGCCGTTCAACACGGCCAAGGACTACGACACCTGGTCGCGCCGCTCGCTGGGCATTCCCGATCTGTTCGACCAGGCCATCGCCAACATGCGCCAGGGCATGAAGGCCGGCGTGGTGCAGCCGCGCGACCTGATGGAAAAAGTATTGCCGCAGCTGGACGCGGTGATCAAGCCGACCGCCGAAGAGAGCATCTTCTGGTCGCCGATCCGGACCATGCCGGAGTCCATCTCCGCCGAAGACAAGGCGCGCATCAGCGCCGAGTACAAGCGCATGATCGAACTGCGCATCATGCCGGCCTACCGCGCCCTGCGTGGCTTCATCGCCACCGAATACCTGCCTGCCACGCGCAGCAGCAGCGGCCTCGGCGCACTGCCCGATGGGCAGGCGTGGTACGCCAACCTGATCGTGCAGACCACCGCCAGCCAGCAGACCGCCGCGCAGCTGCACGCGCTGGGCGAACAGCGTGTGCAGGAGCTGCAGGCGCAGATCACCACGGTGATGCGCGATGGCAAGCTGCGCAGTTCGCAGGCCAAGCTGCTGCGTAGCATGCGCAACGACCGCCAGTTCCAGTACAGCGACGCCAACGCGCTGCTCAACCGTTACCGGCAGGTGCAGCAGCAGGTCGATGCACGCCTGCCGCTGGTGCTGGACACCCTGCCGAAGGCGCCGCTGCAGATCCATGCAGTGGAACCGGAGCGCGCCATGACCGCCGCCGCAGCCTCCTACCAGCCGTCGCCCCCGGGGCAACCCGGCGTGCTGTTCGTCAACACCCGCGACCTGCCCAGCCGCAAGCGCTGGAACGTGCCGGTGCAGTACCTGCATGAAGCCATTCCCGGCCACCACGTGCAGCTGGGCCTGCAGCAGGAACTGACCAAGCTGCCGCGCTTCCGCCGCCTCGGCGGTGACCTCGCCTTCGTCGAAGGCTGGGGCCTGTATGCGGAGACCCTGGGCGAAGACCTCGGCGCGTACACCGATCCGTACGACCGCATCGGCTATCTGTATTCGCGCCTGCTGCGCGCCGCGCGCGTGGTCGCCGACACCGGCGTGCATGCGCAGGGCTGGAGCAAGCAGCAGGCCGTGACCTATCTGCAGAAGACCGTGGACATGAGCAGCGACGACGCCAACGCCGAGGTCGAACGGATCATGGCCCAGCCTGGCCAAGCGCTGTCCAACGTGGCGGGCCTGACCACGATCATCGCCCTGCGCGACAAGGCCAAGGCACGCCAGGGTGCAGCGTTCGACCTGCGCCGCTTCCATGCCGAAGTGCTGAAGGACGGTTCGATGCCACTGGATGTACTGGACCACAAGATCGAACGCTGGCTGGCCCAGCCGGCCACGGCAACACCAGCACCCGCACCCTGACCGTCACGGAGCTGCCATGCGCCCTGCCGCCCTGCTGTGTATCGCCGTCCTCGCTGTGCTGCCGTCGATCACCCTGGCGGCGGCACCGCTGGCGCCGCCGGATGCAGGCATTGATGGCCTGATGCAGGCCTACGATGGCCAGGTGCCGGGTGCGGCGGCGCTGGTGCTGCACGACGGGCAGCCGGTATTCCGCCGCGGCTACGGGTTGGCCGTGGTCGAAGATGGCAGCGCCGTGACGCCGGCCAGCAATTTCCGCCTGGCCTCGGTCAGCAAGCAGTTCACCGCTGCGGCGGTGCTGTTGCTGGTCGAGGACGGTCGCCTCGCACTGGACCAGCCCGCGCGGCGCTGGCTGCCGGAACTGCCGCCCGCCGCTGCCGCCATCACCTTGAGGCAGTTGCTGTCGCACACCAGCGGCCTGCTGGACTACGAAGACCTGATGGACCCTGCCGACACCCGGCAGGTGCACGACGCTGATGTGCTTGCCCTGCTCGCCCGCGAAGATCGGCTCGCCTTCGCACCCGGTACGCAGTACCGCTACAGCAACAGCGGCTACGCATTGCTGGCGCTGATCGTCGGCCGCGCCGCCGGCACCGACTTTGCCAGCTTCCTGCAGCAGCGCATCTTCCGGCCACTGGGCATGGCGCATACCGTCGCCCACCAGGACGGTGTCGATGTTGTGGCGCAGCGTGCCTATGGCTACAGCGAGGTTGACAGCCACTGGCAACGCACCGACCAGAGCACGACCAGCGCCGTACTCGGCGACGGCGGCATCTACGCCTCGCTGGACGACCTCGCGCGCTGGGATGCGGCCCTGTACGACGACCGCCTGCTGTCAGCCGCATCGCGCAAGGCGATGTTCAGCCCGGCCACCGCCACCACCGAAGCGGACGTACCGCACTACGGTTTCGGCTGGCGCTTGAACGGCCGCATGCACTGGCACAGCGGCGAAAGCATCGGCTTCCGCAACGTGATCCTGCGCTACCCGGACAAACACCTGACCGTGATCGTGCTGAGCAACCGCAACGCCCCCGAACCCTATCCGCTGGCGCTGAAGATCGCCCAGCGCTGGCTGGACACCCTGCAATGACCCCCGCTACCACCGGCCTGCTGGGCATCCACCATGCCGCACTGATCTGCAGCGACTACGCGCGCTCGAAAGACTTCTACGTGCGCGTGCTGGGCCTGCGCATACTGGCCGAGAACCACCGCGTCGCACGTGACTCGTGGAAGCTGGACCTCGCCCTGCCCGATGGCGGCCAACTGGAGCTGTTCTCCTTCCCCTCGCCGCCCGCACGGCCCAGCCGCCCCGAAGCCCAGGGCCTGCGCCACCTCGCGTTCCGGGTGGCTGCGCTGGAACCGTTCATCGAACGCCTGGCCAGCCACGGCGTAGCCTGCGAACCGATCCGCGTGGACGAATACACCGGCCGCCGCTTCACCTTCTTCGCCGACCCCGACGACCTGCCGCTGGAGCTGTACGAAATCGGTTGAGCGATCTTCAATCGCGAGGCTCATCCACGCATGGCGTGGATCTACGTGTCGACCAAGGTCGACACCTACCGAGAGCAGGCCACGCCATTCCGACAGATCGCAGGACTCTGTCGAAGGCGGGGTGGGTCCGGTTGCGGGGGCGTGAGCGCCATGGATGGCGCGACCGAGCTTACAGGGGTGAGGGCGCTTTGCTTGCGAAGCACTGCTTCGCAAGCGCCCGAACGCCCAGCCGCCAGCGGCTGGGCCGGGCCCCGGAGGGGGACTTGCAGCGTCCCCCGCAACCGGACCCACCCCGCCATCCCACGGAACGCCAGCTTTTGCCGTTGCTCCGGCCGTTGCTCCGGTCGTTGCCTCTGCGGGTGCCGGGCGCCGCCCGGCCGAGCCCCCTTCCCCATACCCCGCCGAATGGGTATACAGTCGACCCGTACCGGCATCGTGCCGGAATGAACCCTGGGAGGGGACCATGCGCAAGACCTTCAAGACCCTGCTGCTGGCGCTGCCGCTGTGCCTGGCCGCGCTCTCCGCGCAGGCCGCCGACAGTGCCGCCGGCCGCTGGAAGACCATCGACGACAAGACCGGCAAGGTGAAGTCGATCGTCGAGATCAGCCAGGCCGCCAACGGCACGCTGACCGGCCGCGTGGTCGAGATCCTGCATTCGGACAAGGGCCCGAACCCGGTCTGCGACGGTTGTGAAGGCGCCAACAAGAACAAGCCGGTAAAGGGCATGACCATCCTCTGGAACCTGAAGGCCGACGGCGCCAACAAGTGGTCCGGTGGCACCATCCTCGATCCGGCCAACGGCAAGACCTACCGATCGAAGATGGAACTGCAGCCCGGCGGCACCAAGCTGGACGTGTCCGGCTGCATCGCCTTCATCTGCCGCGCGCAGACCTGGCAGCGCGAATAAGCGCCCCGGCCCCCGCCTTGTTCCCGTGACCCGGCCCAGGCCGGGTCACCTCGTTGCGGGCATGCGATAATCCCCGGTTCCCCCTGGCTGCACCCCGTGACCATGACCCGTACCGCGCTCGTCACCACCGCCCTGCCCTACGCCAACGGCCCGCTGCACCTGGGCCACCTGGTCGGCTACATCCAGGCTGACATCTGGGTGCGTGCGCGTCGAATGAGCGGCGGCAAGGCCTGGTTCGTGTGCGCCGACGACACCCACGGCACGCCGATCATGCTGGCTGCGGAGAAGGCCGGGGTCACCCCGGAAACCTTCATCGCCAACATCCAGGCCAGTCACGAACGCGATTTCGCCGCCTTTGGCGTCGCCTTCGACCACTACGACTCGACCAATTCGGCGGCCAACAAGGCACTGACCGAGGCGTTCTACCTGAAGCTGGAAGCCGCTGGCCACATCAGCCGTCGTTCCGTGGCGCAGTTCTACGACCCGGCCAAGGGCATGTTCCTGCCCGACCGCTACGTCAAGGGCATCTGCCCGAACTGCGGCAGCGCCGACCAGTACGGCGACAACTGCGAAGTCTGCGGCGCCACCTATGCGCCGACCGACCTGAAGGAACCGCGCTCGGTGATCTCCGGGGCCACCCCGGAAATGCGCGATTCCGAGCACTTCTTCTTCGAGGTCGGCCACTTCGACGGTTTCCTGCGCGACTGGCTGGCCGGCGATGTCGCCCTGCCCGGCGTGAAGGCCAAGCTCGGTGAATGGCTCAATGCCGAAGGTGGCCTGCGTGCGTGGGACATCTCGCGCGATGCGCCGTACTTCGGTTTCGAGATCCCCGGCCAGCCGGGCAAGTACTTCTACGTCTGGCTGGACGCGCCGATCGGCTACCTGTCCAGCTTCCAGACCCTGTGCGGGAAGATCGGCGAGGATTTCGAAGCGCACCTGCGCGCCGGCACCAGCACCGAGCTGCATCATTTCCTCGGCAAGGACATCGTCAATTTCCACGGCCTGTTCTGGCCGGCGGTGCTGCACGGCACCGGCCACCGCGCGCCGACGCGCCTGCACGTCAACGGCTACCTGACCGTCGATGGCGCGAAGATGAGCAAGTCGCGCGGCACCTTCGTGATGGCGCGTACGTTCCTGGATGCCGGCCTGGAGCCGGAAGCGCTGCGCTACTACTTCGCCGCCAAGTCCGGTGGCGGCGTCGACGACCTCGACCTGAACCTTGGCGACTTCATCGCTCGCGTCAACGCCGATCTGGTCGGCAAGTTCGTCAACCTCGCCAGCCGCTGCGCCGGTTTCATCAGCAAGCGCTTCGATGGCCAGTTGGCCGCGCAGCTGCCCGACGCGGCGCAGTACCAGCGCTTCGTCGATGGTTTGGCGCCGATCCGTGAAGCGTACGAGCGCAACGATCCGGCCGCGGCGATCCGCCTGACCATGACCCTGGCCGACGAAGCCAACCGCTACATCGACGACGTCAAGCCGTGGGTGATCGCCAAGCAGGAAGGCGCCGACGCGCAGCTGCAGGCGGTCTGCAGCCAGGGCCTGAACCTGTTCCGCGTGCTGGTCACCGCCCTGAAGCCGGTGCTGCCGGCCACCGCCGCGCAGGCCGAGGCCTTCCTGGCTGCGCCGGTGAATGACTGGACCGAGCTGGCGCAGCCGCTGCTGGGCCACCGCATCACCGAATACACCCCGCTGTTCACCCGTATCGACCCGAAGAAGATTGACGCCATGATCGACGCCTCCAAGGACACCCTGACCGCTGCCGCTGCAGCCCCCGCAGCGAAGGTGGAAGCCGCAAAGCCTGCCGCACCGGTGGTGGCCAAGGACGAAGCGAACAGCGCTGACGCGCCGGCCTACATCGGCATCGACGACTTCGCCAAGCTCGACCTGCGCATCGGCAAGGTGCTGGTGTGCGAGTTCGTGGAAGGTTCGGACAAGCTGCTGCGTTTCGAACTGGATGCGGGCGAACTCGGCAAGCGCCAGATCTTCTCCGGCATCCGCGCCAGCTACGGCGAGCCGGAAGCGCTGGTCGGCCGCAGCGTGGTGTTCATCGCCAACCTGGCCCCGCGCAAGATGCGCTTCGGCCTGAGCGAAGGCATGATCCTGTCGGCCGGTTTCGATGGCGGCGCGCTGGCGCTGCTGGACGCCGACAGCAGCGCGCAGCCGGGCATGCCGGTGCGTTGATGCAACACGGGCGCGGCCCCGGCCGCGCCCGGTCATGAGCACCGCGAAGGGAGGTACCGTGATGGGAGATGCTGCGTTGGAACTGGCGCTGTTCGACTTCGACCACACCGTTACCACCTGCGACACCTACGGCGGCTTCCTGCGCCGGGTTGCCACCGCCGAACAGCTGGCACAGGCCTGGTGGAAAGTCGGCCCCTGGCTGCTGGCCTACAAGCTGAAGCTGATCTCCGCCGAGCGCATCCGCGCACGGGTGACCCGGTTGACCTTCAGCGAGCGCCACGCCGATGACATCGAGACGCTGGCGGCGGGCTTTTCCCGCGAGTTCCTGCCCGATGTCGTGCGTCCGGAAATGCTGGAGCAGATCCGTTGGCACAAGGCGCAGCAGCACACCGTGGTGGTGGTGTCCGGTTCACTGGACCTGTACCTGCGGCCGTGGTGCGAACAACTGGGCCTGCAGCTGATCTGCAATCGACTGGAAAGCGAAAGCGGACGCCTGACCGGCCGCTACGCCGGTGGCGATTGTGGCCCGCGCAAGGTCGAGCACATCCGTCGCCAGTTCGATCTGTCACGCTACACACGCATCCATGCCTACGGTGACAGCGCCGAAGATCGGCCGATGCTGGCCCTGGCGCACGAGCGCTGGTACCGCGGCAAACCCCTGAAGTAACCACACGCGCAGCCTTCGCCACGCATGAGCCTGATTCCGCCCCTGACCGAACGCCTGGACCGCTTGCTGCCGCAGACCCAATGCGGGCAATGCGGCTACGACGGCTGTCGCCCGTATGCGCAGGCGATGGCCCGTGGTGAGGTGGGCGTGGATCGTTGTCCGCCGGGTGGCGATGCCGGTGCGCGGGCGTTGGCGCAGGTGCTGGGTGTGCCGGCGCTGCCGTTCGATCGATCGCGGGGCGAGCACAAGGCGCCACAGGTGGCATTGATCGTGGAGGCGGACTGCATCGGCTGCACGAAGTGCATACAGGCGTGTCCGGTGGATGCGATCGTCGGCGGGGCGAAGTACATGCATACGGTGATTGCGGATCTGTGCACGGGATGCGAGTTGTGTATTCCGCCGTGTCCGGTGGATTGCATCGAGCTGGTGTTGGTGTAGGTTTCTTTTGCGACGCGGCGGCGTCGCGTTGCGCGTTTTCAAGCAACAGCAACGGCAACAGCCGGAGCGTCGGCTGGCTGGGTTTGATGGTCCGGGCTGGTGGGCGGGGGCAAGCGGGACACGCCGTGAACCCATCCATGGGGGCTCGATGGCGCCTTGCTCGTGTGCGCTATCCTGCGCACACGGCAAGACCGGGGTTGGGCGTCCTGCCCAACCCGCCAGGCGGCATGCGCCTGGCCCATGGCGCCAACGGTCCCGCTTGCCCCCGCCCACCAGCCCTCGACAGATATCCGTCACGGACGGTCGAGCAACTGCAATGCTATGGCTGGGATGTTGGTAGGTGCGGACCTTGGTCCGCACCATCTGTCCGACGTCATGGACCTTCGTCGCAAACGACCTGCCCTGTGTGCACTGGCAACTATCGAATCACGATGCATGTCGCAGATTGCTCGATCATTCGCGACCCTTGCGCCACCTGCGCTTGAGGCTGTTCAACAGCATGCAAGAATACTGAAAGCGTCTTGATGGTGCGAGCAATTCAACGCGTCTGATTGGCATTGCGCAGCAGCAGGTTTACAGATGGTGAGCCACCGGAAAAGGGTGGCCGGGCTTCGAAAACCCGTTTTGTCGAACGTTGTTTACGCTTGCCAGCCGGCGTCACCTTGCGTGGCGCCGGCTGGCAATCCGTCTGCCGGCTATGGCGGGCGGGGCGTGGGGGCCTTCGGGCCAGCCGGATCGTTCGACACCGGTTTTCGAGCCACGTCTCCGTCCGCCACCTTTGAGTGGCGGCTACCGTCTGTCCTGCACGGAGCCTTGCCATGAACGCATCGGATTATCGTCATCTGCACGCTTGCCTCGACCCGGCTGCTGCCGGCGAGGACACGGAACCGTCGCCAGCGCTTGATCCCAACACGCTGGTTGCGACCTTGCGCCGTATCGGCACCGGCGCTGCAGCCGATGGCCAAGCGTGGCCGGAGCGGCATCAACTTCCCAGCCGGTGCATGGCACTGGCCGATGCCGACTGCGCGCTGGCCGGGCTGCGGGTGGTGCAGGAGGTCATGCTGGCCGCCGAACGCACCCGGCAGAACGGTGCGCCGGAGGAATACGTCGGCGACCGGGTCATGGAAGGGTTGATGCTGGCCTGCCTGGCCTTGTGTGCGCAGGCAAGCTCACGGTTACAACCGCCGCTGTAACGGATGTTGCAGCGTCAGCCCCCGGGCAAACGGGGTCAGATCCCTTTTCCGGAGGAAAAGGGATCTGACCCCTGTCCAGTCATTACGGAACGGCCGCCGTCACGATGATCTCGACCTTCCATTCGGCGTGCGCAAGCTTGGCTTCGACGGTGGCACGGGCCGGGGTCGCACCCTCCACCACCCACTCGTCCCACGCCTTGTTCATGCCTTCGAAGTCAGCCATGTCGGCCAGGAAGATCTCCGCACGCAGCACGTGCTGGCGATCACTGGCGACCAGCGCCAGCAGCTTGTCGATCTCGGCCAGCACCTGCCGGGTCTGCCCGGTGATGTCCTGGCTGGTGTCTTCCGGAATCTGGCCGGAAAGGTAGGCGACCTTGTTGTACACGGTCATCTCGGACATGCGCGGTCCGACGTCGTAACGCTCCATCATGGGCGTGGCTCCTGCGGGTGGTCTGAACTGCATTCTCACCCAGCCGGCGTTGCAAGTGTGTGCCCGGTGCGGCCACTGAATACCGCCAACGACGGCACAGCCGCACCGCTGGTCAAACCGCGCTGGCAGGCGCACGATGCGCGACGCCCTGCGTTGACACCGCCCTCGCCCTTGCTGCCGCACCCTTGCGCCGATGACAGCCCCTACCGATTCCATCCCTGCCGCCTCTGCCCCGACCTGGAAGCGGGTCGTCACCATCGTCGTTCCATTGTTGATCCTGGCGCTGGCCCTGCACGGGCTGGCCGGTGAATTCGATGAGCACGGCTATCGCGCGATCCGCCAGGCCTTCCGTCAGCTCAGCGGTGCCCAGATCGCACTGACCGTGCTGCTCGGTCTGGCCAGCTACGCGTGCCTGATCGGCTTCGATGCAATCGGCCTGCGCCGCAGCGGCATCCGCGTGCACCCGGCGCGGATCGGCATCACCGCCTTCCTCGCCCATACACTGGGTCAGACCGTGGGCTTTGCCGCACTCACCGGTGGTGCCGTGCGCCTGCGTGGCTACCGCAGTGCCGGCCTGGATCTGGCGCAGATCGGCCAGGTGGTGCTGATGAGCACGCTGGGCTTCATCTTTGGTGCGTGGCTGCTGATCGGCGTGGCGCTGTGCATGGAGCCGGCCGCTGCCGCGCTTGCGCTGCCGCTGGATCCCGCTGCAGTGCGCGTGGTCGGCATCGTTGCACTGATCGCCTTTGCCGCCACCTTCATCCTGGTCGGTCGCGACGGTCGCCAGTTCCGCATCTTCGGCCATGGCCTGTGGCTGCCCGACCGACGCACCATGCTGGGTGTCACCGTGCTCAGCGTGGTCGAGCTGGTGCTGGCCAGTGCGGCGTTCTACGTGCTGCTGCCGGATTCCACGCCGACCGGCCTGCCCGGTTTCGTCGGCCTGTACCTGGTGGCCGTGCTGGCTGGCCTGGTCTCCACCGTACCGGCCGGCCTGGGCGTGTTCGAGTGGAGCCTGCTGAAGCTGCTGCCGCAGGTGGCGCCCGCGGCGGTGCTGGCGGCGGCATTGATCTACCGCGTCAGCTACTACGTGCTGCCGCTGCTGCTGGCCACCGTGCTGGCACTGGCACCCGCACTGCGGCAACCGCTGCAGGCCAGCGCAGGCGCAACCCGAGCTGGTTGGTACGCGCTGCGTCCGTGGTTGCCGCAGATCATCGCGCTGGCGGCCTTCAGTGTCGGCGCCGCGCTGGTCATCGACGGCACCCTGCCCACACCACGGCGGCACCTGATCAATGCCTCGCTGCCGATCCTGGAAACCTCGCACCTGATCGGCAGCCTGGGCGGCGTCGCCCTGCTGCTGATCGGCCAGGGCCTGGCCCGCCGCAGCCATGCGGCCTGGATGCTGGCGATGGCGATCTGCGTGATCGCGCCGCTGCCGATCTGGCTGCGCGGCGGCCAACCACTGATCGCCTTGTCGGCGCTGCTGGTGGCGATGGCGCTGTGGGCGGCGCGACGCGAGTTCTATCGCCAGGGCGCGCTGCTGGACGAAGCCTGGTCGTGGCCATGGCTGCGCAACCTCGGCCTGGTGCTGGTGGCGGTGACGTGGCTGCTGTTCTTCACTTACAGCCATGTCGAATACCAGAACGAGCTGTGGTGGCAGTTCGCGGTGTCCGGCAATGCACCGCGCGCGCTGCGTGCGCTGCTGCTGGTGGCGATGGCACTGGTGATGTTCGGGCTGGCGCGGTTGCTGCACAGCACGCGCAGCCCGCTGCCGCCTGCCGACGATGCAACCCTGCAGGCGCTGGCACCGGTGCTGGCCGGCGCTACCGACACCCAGGCCTGCCTGGTACTGACCGCCGACAAGGCGGTACTGCGCGATGCGGAACACAAGGGCTTTGTGATGATGCAGCGCTACGGCGGTTCCCTGATCGCGATGGGCGATCCGGTCGGGCCGCCCGAGGTGGCGCGTGCATTGATCTGGCGCTTCCGCGAGGAAGCCGACCGGCTCGGCCTGCGCCCGGTGTTCTACCAGGTGGGTGAAGCGTATTGGCAGACCTATCTCGATCTCGGGCTGGGCCTGGTCAAGCTGGGTGAAGAGGCCATGGTGCCGCTGCACGACTTCGGCCTGGAAGGCCGCGAGCGTGCCGACCTGCGGCAAGCCTGGAACCGCGGCAAGCGCGGCGGGCTGTCCTTCCGCGTTGCACCAGCGGAAGAAATCCCTGCCCTGCTGCCACGCCTGCATGCCATTTCCAACGCGTGGCTGGACGACAAGTCCGGCGACGAGAAGGGCTTCTCGCTGGGCAGCTACGACCCGGATTATCTGGTGCGTTTCCCGATCGCCCTGGTCGAAGCAGAGGGCCGGATCGTGGCCTTTGCCAACCTGTGGCAGGCACCAGCTGGCGCTGAGTTGTCAGTGGATCTGATGCGCCACGTCAGCGACGCACCGAAGGGCACGATGGATTTCCTGTTCATCGAGCTGTTCCTGTGGGGGCGTGCGCAGGGGTATGCACGGTTCTCGCTGGGCATGGCGCCGCTGTCCGGCCTGGCCCAGCACCGCCTGGCCGGTCGCTGGAACCGCCTGGCCGGCCTGCTCGCACGGCATGGCGAGCGCTTCTATGGCTTCAGCGGCCTGCGCCGGTTCAAGTCGAAGTTCGATCCGCAGTGGCGACCGCGCTACCTGGCCGCGCCCGGCGGCATGCACCTGCCGGCCGCGCTGCTGGATGCCACGCGGCTGATCTCGCTGGACCCGCGGCGGAATTGAGGTCACGATCCGCCGGGCATGGCCCGGCGCTACCTGCCGCCCGGTAGGTGTCGACCTTGGTCGACACGCTCCCTTCCGTGATGGTCCAAGCCGCAGCGCCGACCAAGGTCGGCGTCTACCAGCGGCTTACGCGCCGCCCTTGAGGATCACCTCGGCCAAGCGATCGTAGTCACCGCCGAAGTGATGGTCGCCCGGCAGCTTGACCTTGTGCACGCCGTCGTTGCCCGGCAGATCGGGGCACAGCGCGTCCTTGTCCTTGTCGCCGTATACGCACAGAGTTCTGTCCGCCGGCAGCTTGGCCACTTCCGGCGCGATCGGCAAACCGTCGCCGCCACCGCCCAGCCAGTTGCTGACATGGAATTCAAAGTCGGCGTTCTTGCCCACCGACAGCAGCACGATGCGCTCGAGACCGGCGCGGGTGCCCGCATCCAGCTGGTTGATGGTGGCCGGCAGCACATCAGCGCCCTGCGAGAATCCGATCAACATCACCTTGTCGCGCTGCCATTGCTGGCGGTAGTGACCGATGATCTTCTGCAGATCGACAGCAAATCCCTGCGGCGTGCGTTCGCTCCAGAAGTAACGCAGCGAATCGAGGCCAACCACCGCCACGCCATGTTCGGCCAGGGCACCCGCTACATCCTTGTCCAGGCCAGCCCAGCCACCATCGCCGGAAACGAACACCGCCAGTGTGTCACCGCTGCCCTGCGCCGGCACTTCCACTACCGGCAGACCCTTCAGGGCATCCGGCGGCGGTGCCAGCGCGACCCCGGCCTGCGCGCCGATCACCCGGGCCGCTGCCACCAGCCCCGGTGTCGCATCGCCGGCAACGGTGCGCTTGAATTCACGGGCCATCGCAACCTGCTGCACGAACGGGCCTGCACTGTTGGTTGAACACCCCGGCGCGCCGGCCGCGTTCAACCACGGGAAATTCAGTTCACTGGGCTGCAGGCGGTCGTGCTTCACGCCATCGCCGCAGACCATGCGCTCGTGCGTGTGGGCCGGGCAGAAACCCGAGGTCAACAGGCCGGCGAAGACCTGGGTGTCGGCCTGCGCTGCCAGCGCATAGGCCAGTTCGGCGCCTTCGCCGCTGCCACCGACCAACGGCAGGTGATACCCCGGTAGATGCAGGAATGCCTGCACCCAACGCGAGAAATTCTCGACATCGCCCGCCCCGAACGCGCAGCTGCTGTTGCCTTCGCGCTTGAGCACGCCGCGCAGGTGGGCCACATCCACCGATGCGACCAGCGCACCATCGGCACGCAGCGCTTCGATCGGGCTGCGGCCGGCATCAGCACCATCATGGAACCAGATCACCACCCGTTGTGGCGCCCCGGCCGGCACATGCACCGGTACCTGATCGAAGCGTCCGTGGCTGACCTGCTGCACTGCCGCCACCGCTGGCAACGCCGCCAACGCCAACACCAGCCCCATCGCCCTGCCCAGCCCTGCACGCATCGTTTCGCATCCCGTTGGAATGCGCACACGATACGCCGCCACTGCGTGCACGGCACGTACCGGTACAGGCGACCCGCAACGCAGCGGGTAGTCGATTCAGCGGATGCCGGTGGCACGCCCGCGGCGATACAGCGCCAGCGCCAGCCAGATCAACCAGCCGACGATCACCGCGATCACCAGTTTCTGCCCCATCCCACGCGGTGGTCCCCCGCGCCAGAGCACGTGCATCCACAGCAGCACGAAGGCCAGCCATGCCCAGCCCCACAGCAGCGCCGCATTGCCTTGCCAGCCAGGCTCGCGGCGCAGGTACCAGGCCTGCAGCAGCATGCCGACGCTGGCGCACAGGAAGGCGGTGTTGGCGGCCAGCCCGTGGATCAGCGGTGCCAGCAACGGTGTTGCCTCGGGCAGCCAGCTGTCACCGATGGCAACGGTGGCGAGGCCGCCGGCAGCCACGCAGAACAGCAACGGTGCCGCTGCGCTGCGCCGTGGCCCCACGCTGTACCGGTACAACGCAATACCGAGCACGGCGATGGCCAGTGCCAGCAGGCAATAGGCCGTGCGCAGCGCCAGGCCCCACGGCCCATGCAGGTACAGGCTCAGGGTAGCCTTCACCCAATCCAGATCCGCACGCGCGAACTGCGTCCACAACGTGGTCGCCACGAACAACAGCAGTGCCACCAGCGCCAGCATCGCGGCTGGACGGGCACGACTCATGGGTTGGCGTCCGGATGCCGTGCCTTCCACTCAGCCAGCACCTTGCGGTAACGCTGCAGCTCCTCGGTGTACAGGTCGAGCACGCACAGCGGGCAGCCACTGCCGCAGCATTCGTTGGGGCCGGGTTCTTCCGGCGGCAGCGGACGGGGATCGGCAGGGGTATCGGAGACGGTCACGGCTGGAAACAGCACCACGCGGTTGCAGGTGGATAGTGTAGCGGCGCGCTCAGGCGCCCAGTTGGCGGCGCAGGTTGGCCCGCGCGGCAGCATCAAGCCGCTGGTCGAAAAAGTCGCTGAGGAAGATCCGCGGCGCACGCAGCAGCCCCTGCAGGAAGCGCCGGCGCCCGGCGCGGTACAGGAAGCCCGGCACCACGCCCTTGTACTCTTCGGCCACGCCACGGTCGTAGGCGGAGAACACCGCTTCCGGCGCCGCCAGGATCGCCATGTCGCAATCCAGGAACAACGCGGCTTCGGCATCGACATCGGCCGGGCCCAGCGCGCCATGGCGGGCGGTAAGCAGGATCAACTGCTCGACCCGGCCGGCGTCCACCGATGCCAGCTCCGGTGAGTCCGCGATGGCCTGCAGGGCCAGCGCTGCCGACTTTGCCTCGTTGTCCTTGCGCCCGGCCTGGTAGACCGCATCGTGGTACAGCGCCGCCAGGTAGACCTCGGCCGGCTGCTGCCAGCCCGGCCCCTCGGCCACCGCCTGGCAATGCTGCAGGACCGCGCGCACGTGGCCGAAGTGGTGGTAGGCGCGCGGCGGCGTCGCATAGGCATCCTGCAGTGCCTGCCAGTGCGCGGGAGCGAGGGTCAGCGGGGCGAAGTCCATGCGTGGATGATCCCGCCCTTGGCAACGCCGGGCAAGCTGGCTGTTTTTTCACCATCATTTCACGCGCCACGCCAGGCAAGGCCCGGCAGCAGTTGTCCACAGGTTTGTCGCGCGCTGGTCCACACCGGCTGTGGATGATCGACGCGCTGATCGCCAGTGGATGCGGACCGCCACATGCAGGTCTACACTGGCTGCAGGCGGGAGCGCCCGCCGCTGCCGGAAACCGTCATGCGCCGTCTTGCCGCTCGATGCTTTCTCCTGTCACTGGCCGCGCTCGGCGCGCCAGCCCTGTCCGCGCAGGATGCTGCGGCTCCTGCGCCCGCCATCCCGACCATCTCCACCGTAAAGGTCACCGCCGCCAGCGTGCCGACGCCCGAACAGGTGTTCGCGATCCCGCCGGCGATGCGCGAGATGCTGCAGAAACAGGTGATCAGCCGTAGTTACTCGCGCGATCAGCGCCTGCAGGCGCTGGTGGAAATGATCTTCAGCCAGCACGGCCTGGACCTGCAGTACGACGCCGATGCGACCTACACCGTCAGCGAGATCTGGCAGCACCAGCGCGCCAACTGCCTCGCTTTCACCCTGCTGTTCGTCACCCTCGCCCGTGAGGCCGGCATCCAGGCGCGGGTGCAGGAAGTCGGCCAGGTGGTGTCGTGGTACCAGGACCAGGACCAGGGCGTGGTCTACAACGTCGGGCACGTCAACGCCGGCGTGGATGTCGGCGGCCGCTACGGCACCGTCGACCTGGACCGCAACGTGCTGTACGACCGCCATGGGCCGCAGCCCATCGGCCGTGAGCGGGCGCTGGCGCACTACTACAACAACCGTGGCGCGGAACATCTGGCCGACGGCGACCTGAGCGGCGCGCGTGCCTTCTTCGATGCCGCGCTGGCGCAGGACCCAAGCTTCGCCTCGACATGGAACAACATTGGCGTGCTCGACAACCGCCTGGGTGACGACCAGGGAGCTCGCACGGCGCTGGACACCGCCCTGCGCCTGGACGGCCGCCAGAGTGCCGCGCTGAACAACGCCAGTGCGCTCTATCGCAAGCTCGGCATGACCGCGCAGGCGCAGTCGATGCAGAAGAAACTGCAGTCGGTGCAGCGCGAGGATCCGTTCGCGCAGTACATGCAGGGCGCCCAGGCCGAACGCGCTGGCGACCTGGACAAGGCGATCACGTACTACCGGCGGGCGGTGCGCCTGTACGACACCGCGCACCAGTTCCACTTCGGCCTGGCGCGGGTGTATTTCCTGACCGGCCGGCTGCAGCGTGCAGACCGCGAACTGCTGCGGGCGCAGGAACTGGGCGGTTCAACCCAGCAGGCCCGCTACCAGGCCAAGCTGGACAGCCTGGCCCGCTGGCGGGCGCAGCAGGCCAAGCGCTGAGGCGCGATCAGGCCTTCTTGAGGAAGCAGGTCTTCAGCACCAGCCCCTTGATCTTGTCCGAGTTGCCTTCGATGTGTTCGGCATCGTCTTCGACCAGGCGGATGTTGCGGATCACGGTGCCCTGCTTGAGCGGGATCGAGGAACCCTTGACCTTCAGGTCCTTGATCACGGTGACGGTGTCGCCGGTCTGCAGGGTATTGCCGTTGCTGTCACGCACGACCAGGGTCGAGCCAGCACCTTCTTCGGCCGTCCACTCGAAGCCGCAGTCGGCGCAGATCCACAGCGCGCCGTCGGCATAGGTGTTTTCCAGGGTGCACTGTGGGCAGGCGGGAACAGAAGACATCGCAAGTACCTCAAAATGAATCAACAGCCGCCATTGTAACCGCCCGGCCTTTTCGTTCATTTTCCGGCGGCGTCCCGGCTGGGCCCCCGCCCGCCCCCGCACAAGGCAGGCACCGGAACTTGCAGCGCGCGGCAAACTCCAGCAGAGTGCGCGGCCCCTGATCGTCCCCGGACCTCCCCCATGCGCCTCGGCATCGACTTCGGTACCAGCAACTCCGCCGCCGCCATCGTGCGTGATGGGACGCTGCTGCCGATCCGCTTCGGCGAGGCCGAACAGTTCCGTACCAGCGTCTACTTCCCCGGCGTGGTGCCCGATCCGGACGATTTCCAGCTCGACGCCGGGCAGGAACACGAACTGCAGCAGCTGATCGACAGCGCCGCCCGTGCCGCCCGCGCCGCTGGCCAGGAACGCACGCCA
The DNA here is from genome assembly GCF_013416715.1 of Stenotrophomonas sp. SbOxS2. Classification (NCBI taxonomy): domain Bacteria; kingdom Pseudomonadati; phylum Pseudomonadota; class Gammaproteobacteria; order Lysobacterales; family Lysobacteraceae; genus Stenotrophomonas; species Stenotrophomonas sp. SbOxS2. Next base: position 207,608 of record NZ_JAAVXD010000005.1, on the reverse strand, counting down.
CAGGCCCTGCGCCGCGAGGCATTGCGCGCCCTGCGCCGGGAGTGGATGGAGGCGCGCGCTGGAAAGGAACGCAGTGCCAGCGACCTGCTGCAGAACGCGGTCTATGGCGACGACGCGCTGGAAGCGTATTTCGAGGAGCACGAAGGCAACCTCGTGCAGAGCCCGAAGTCCATGCTCGGCTACAACCTGCACCCGCGCGCGCGGCAGACCATCACCGGCATCGCCGCGCACATCCTCGAACACATCCGCTTGACTGCCAGTGCCCAGCTCGGCCAGCCGCTGCGCAGCGCCCTGCTCGGCCGCCCGGTGCAGTTCCGCAGTTCGATCGGTGAGGCCGGCAACGACCAGGCCCTGGACATCCTGCGCGAAGCGGCCAGCCAGGCCGGCTTCGACCAGATCGACTTCCTTGAAGAGCCCGCCGCCGCAGCCATGCATTACCACGCTGAAAGCAGCGATCGCCATCAGGCGGTGATCGTCGATATCGGCGGCGGCACCACCGACATCGCACACGCCGAAGTGGGCGGCAGCGAAGCGCCACGCATCCACCGTGCCTGGGGTATCGCCCGCGGCGGTACCGATATCGACCTGGCCCTGAGCCTGTCCGGTTACATGCCGCTGTTCGGCCGTGGCATCACCCGCGTACCCACCCACCACTACGTGGAAGCGGCCACCGTGCAGGACATGACCCGCCAGCGCGAGTTCCGCCAGCACAACTACGACAACGTGGATGCGCCGTGGGGCGCGCGCCTGCAGGCACTGCAGGACACCGGCAACACTGCCCGCCTGTACCGCGATGTCGAGCGCGCCAAGATCGCCCTCAGCGGCGCCAGCGAGCATCGCAGCACACTGGACTACATCGCCCGCGACCTGCACGTGGACAACAGCGCCGACGGTCTGGCCGCCGCCGCCCATGGTTACCTGACCCAGATCCGCGAACTGCTTGCGCAGGTCCGCAATGACATCGGCGGCGACCCGGACGCGGTGTTCCTGACCGGCGGCATGTCCCGCGCCGGCTACCTGCGGCAGGCCGCTGCCGAGGCCTTCCCGGGCGCCCGCATGGTCCACGGCGAGCCCTCGCTGGGAGTCGTCCAGGGCCTCGCGCTGGCGGCAGCCAGCCGGGATTAACAAAACGTTACGCGGTCTGCGCTACCCTTGGCCGGCTAGAAAACCGCTGCACCTTCCGCTGGCCTCGCCGGTGTGTGTACCCATGGTGCAGCCTGCCCCGCCCAGCGGGTCTGGCGACCATGCCCTCTGGCTCGATCATGGTCTGCGTACTACCCGAGCCGCCATCGAGACCCGCTTTGGGCACCCGCCAGGCCCCTGTGGCCGTACAACCTGACGCTGAACCAGCACCCATCGACTGCCGCCGTTGTGACGCGGTCTGTTGCCGGTTGCCGGTGCTGCTGCAGCCCGGCGACCACGTGCCCGGCCAGTTCCTGTCGCGCGACGCACACGGCCGTGCCGTGATGGCGCGCAACGAGGAAGGCTGGTGCGCGGCGATCGATCCGTATCACCTGCGCTGCACGATCTATTCGCAGCGCCCGGCGATCTGCCGCCAGTTCTCGATGGGCGGCGATGACTGCCGCCGCGAGCGGCAGGACTACCTGCGCCAGGCTGAGTCCTGCGCGCTTTCCTCCCCTTCCACCTGACAGGAGCAACCATGCCCCGCAAGGCAAAGACCCCCGCGAAGGCCAGCAACAGCATCCGCAGCGAACGCAAGGGCGCATCCGCCAGCACCGTGGTCAACAGCGACTCGATCGCCTCCGACCTGGCCGCGTTCCGCAAGAGCGGTGGCAAGATTGAAGTTCTCGGTACCACCTGGGCGCTGAAGAAAGCCAGCTGACCCCCCCCCGACCGCGGCGGCGCTGCCGCCGCGGCCTGCCGGGCCGCGCTCAGCGGTCCAGGCGTACCTGCACACTGCCCGAGTGCGACTGCACGCGGATATCGCCGTCGCCGCTGCCCAGGCGGGCATCCAGGCTGCTGCCCGGCCCATAGCGCGGCCGCTCGACCTTGCCGGCGTCACTGTTGATCGACCCGCTGAAGCTGTTCACCGACAGCTGCGCCGACACCGTGCGCGGCAGTCGCAGGCTGACCGATGCACTGACCGACTCCACGTTGATGCGTCCGCCCGGCGCCAGCCCGGCCGCCGACAGGTCGATGCTGCCCGACACGGTTTCCACCGCAAGCCGCTGCACGCGACCGGCGTCGACCTCGACCCGGCCGGACACCGTCTGCGCACCGATATCGCCCGACACGCCGCCGCCGGCTTCGATGCGGCCACTGACCGTGTTCACGTCCAGCTTCGGCGTCTGCAGTCGCGCATTGACACTGCCACTGACCGTATTGAGCTTGCTGTCGCCACTGCGACCCGATGCACTCAGGCTGCCACTGACCGTATCGGCCTGCAGGCGGCGCACGTCAATGCCGCTGATGTCCTGGCTGGCACTGACCGTGCTCAGCAGCAGTTCCACTGAGCGCGGCACGTTGAGGGTCAGGGTGGCGCCGCCACTGTTGCCGCGTCGCGGATACTCGATTTCCCAACGCACACGGTTGGCGCTCTTTTCCTGGCGCAGCTGCAGGCCGTCGCTGAGCGTGCCGGTAAGCTGCACGTCGTTGCGGTCCCAGCCGCGCACGCTCACCTTGCCGGCCACATTGCTCAATTCGATACGACCGCCCGCAGCCAGCGTGTGGCGTTCGTCGATGCGGGTGTCGGCCAGCGCCATGGTGGGCACCAGCAGCAGGGCCGCGCAGAAGGGAAAAAGGGTTCGCATCGGGGGGTCTCCTCAGGTCGTCAAGCCGGATTCGGCGGCATAGGCCGCCTGCCGGGTCAGTTCCAGCCGCAGCGCGTAAGTGCGCCTGAGCTGGCCAAGCAGGTGCGGTGCACGCGGGTCCTGCGCCATCGCGGCGCGGATCTGTGCCGCACTTTCATCCAGTTCGTGCAGGGCGGGCTGCCATTCCGGCGCCCGCCCATCAGGCAGCGAAGCCACGGCCTGCTGGTACTGCTCGGTCATCGCCGCGGCCTGCAGTTGCAGGGCGGACGGTGCCGGCGCGTCCAGCTGCGCATGCCGCCATGGCGCCACCGCGTAGAGCGCGAGGCTGGCCGCCAGCGCCGCGCCAACCGGCAACCACCAGCGTCGACGGCTGCGCAGTGGCAACGCCACTACGTTGTCCGTCGGCACCTGCGCGGCAACCGGCTCGCGGGGTGGCAACCGCGCCGACAGGCGTTCCCAGCCATCGGTGGGTACGCTGCGTTCGCTCGGCAGCGCGCGCAGCCGGGCCAGCAGGTCGTGGTCGGAATCGTGGTCGTGTGTACTCATGTCATGTCTCCCAGCCGCGCGCGCAGCAGGCCACGCGCGCGATGCAGCTGTGCTTTGGAACTACCGACCGCCATCTGCAGCTGGCCGGCGATTTCATGGTGTTTCCAGCCTTCGATATCGTGCAGCACCAGCACCGCACGTGCGCGCGGTGGCAGGGTCGCCAATGCGCGTTCCAGATCGCGTTCGGTGCCGGCGCAGCCGTCATGCACCGCCATCTCTGGTATCCCACCGTCAACGTCGTCCAGGCTGTCGTGGTCATGCCCGGCGGCGCGGCCGCGCAGTTCCATCAAAGCGGCGTTGACCCCCAACCGATGCAGCCAGGTCGACACGCTGCTCTCGAAACGAAAGCCGGGCAGTGCCTTCCATGCCTGCAGGAACGCCTCCTGCAGTGCATCCTCGGCACGTGCCTGCTGGCCGCCGCACAGCCGCCACAGGGTGGCAAACACCCGCGGCGAATGCCGCCGATACAGCAGTTCGTAGGCAGCGGTATCGCCGGCCGCCGCCGCACGCACCAAAGCGGTTTCGTCGACGACGTCGTTGGCGGCAGGCGGCGCGGGCATGGTGGTGTCGAGCATATCCGTTGGATGCGGCCTGCCGGAAAAAGGTTTAGATCTGCCGACGCGCTTTCTGCTTGCAACCTTTTCGCGGCTGGCTGCATCCATCACAGGTCCCCCGCAGGCCTGCCCGGCCAGGAGCCTCCCATGTCCAGTCCTTCCTGCGCCGCCCTGCTGGCGATCGTGGCCTGCATGCTGCTGCAGGCGTTCGGCGTTTCCCTGCACTGGCGTGCCGAGAGCGGCCGCGCCTGCCTGCAACAGCACAAACAGGATCTTGTCTGCCTTGCCTGGGTACAGGCGGTCGAAACGTCGACACGCGCCGGGTAACATCAAGACCCGTTTCCGTCACATGTTGTCGCCCCATGATGTTGTCGCTGAAGGACCACCTGCCCGCCTGGACCCACCCCTGGCTGCATGACATCGGGATCGCCCTGCAGATCCTGATCACCCTGCTCGCCGCCTGGCTGCTGCGGGTGCTGGCCCGGCGCCTGATCCGCCGCTTCGCCGATCACTACACGCTGCCACCGGAAATGGTGATGGGTGCGCGCCGAATCACCAGTTTCGTGGTCTATTTCAGCGCGGTGCTGTACATCCTAAGCCTGCTCGGCGCATCCCCCTCGGTGTTGTGGACGGCCTTCACCGGTTTCGCTGCGGTGGGCGCGGTGGCGTTCTTCGCGGCCTGGAGCGTGCTGTCCAACATCTTCTGTACGCTGCTGATCTTCACCACGCGGCCGTTCCGCCTGCATGACTACATCGAAGTGCTGGAAAACGGCGAAAAGCCCGGACTGAAGGGCCGGGTGATCGACGTCAACCTGATCTACACCACGTTGCAGGAAACCGGTGACGGCCACGAGGGCACGGTGCTGCAGCTGCCGAACAACCTGTTCTTCCAGCGCACGGTGCGCCGCTGGCGCGACCCGACGCAGGCGCCCGGCGGCATCCAGGGCGACGGCTGAGGTTAGGTTGGTCGGCAGGGCTGCGCCCTGCACCCGCAGAGGCGGTAGTGCCGGCCGCTGGCCGGCAACCTCAACAGCCAGAGCTGGGGTTCCGTGAGATGGCGGGGCACTGTGGGTTTGCGGGGACGCCGTGAACCCATCCATGGGGGCTTGGGCGCGGCATCCATGCCGCTCACACCCCGCAAACCCACAGTACCCCGCCTTCGACAGATCTCCGCGATCTGTAATCCACGCCATGCGTGGATGCTCTTCCATCAAATTCCAATATCGAAATATTCGATTTCCATCGATTCATCCACGCGCGACGTGAATCCAACAGAAATCTGGAAACTGTCAGAGGTGGGGCGGTGTCGGATTGCGGGGTGTCAGCCGCATGGATGCGGCTGCCAAGCCTACAAGGACGTACTTGCGGCGTCCCCGCAATCCGACACCGCCCCGCCTTCCCACGGAATGCCCGCTTTTGACGTTGAAGTTGACGTTGCCTCGGCGGGTGCAGGGCGCAGCCCTGCCGAACCCCCTTCACCGCAGCTGGCTGTCCTTGCTGCCGCGCCGGTTGTAGCCACTCTGCGCCTGTTCCTCTTCGTCGTGCGCCTGCTGGCAGTTCACGCACAGCCGAACCCCAGGCACCGCCTGACGCCGCGCCAATGGAATCGGCGCGTCGCATTCCTCACAGTGTTCCAGACCTGGGCCCTGGCGCAGCTGACGCCGCGCGCGGGCAATCGCATCGTCGACGGTGGCGTCGATCTGGTCCTGGACCGCGCCATCTCCGGCCCAACCGGTAGCCATGGCCATCCTCCGCAGGGGTGTCGCCTGATATGGGGACGATACACCCCGCCGCAATCGGTAGCGCCGGGCCATGCCCGGCGGGCGCTGCGGCCGGTTCAGCGCCGCCTTACCAGACCAGGTCGTCGGGAACCTGGAACTGCGCGTAGTAGGCGTCGTCCTCGGCGTTGCCGGTGGAAATCTCGGCGCTGGAGCCGGGCGTGCCATGGTCGACGATGATGGCTTCCGGGGCGCGTTCACGCACTTTTTCAGCCGCCGCGCGTGGCAGCACCGCGTAGCTGTCGCCATGGGCCACGATGACCAGCACGCCCACCGACAACGCCTTGCGCAGCTTGGTATCGATCAACAGGGTGCGGATCACCGCGCCATCGCTGAAGCGGTACTCGTCCTCGCCTTTGTGCGGCACGGCGTGGGCGCTGATGATCTGCTTGGCCTGCGCCTTGCGCTCCGCCTGCTTGGCCTGCGCGTTGCGTTCGGCGGCCAGCGCGCGGTCGCGCTCGACCTTCTCGGCTCGAGCGCGTTCAGCTTCACGCTGGACTTCCGCCGACGTCGACTCGGCCTTGCCCTGGCGGGCCTTGGCCTGTTCACGCGCGGCGGCGCTGGCCTGCGACTTCTTGGCCAGGCCGGCCTTGAGCAATTGTTCCTGCAGCGCGTTGGGCTTTGCCATGGTCGATACGTACCGCGTGTAATCTGGATGCCCCATTCTACCGACGCGCCGACGCCCCTGCATGGCTGTCCTGAAGTACCTCACCGGCTACCCCGAACCCCTGGTCGCCCAGGTCAGCGACCTGCTGGCCCAGGGCAAGCTCGGCCCCTGGCTGCAGCAGCGCTATCCGGACCCGCATGAGGTGCGCAGCGACCGCCAGCTGTACGACTACACCCAGGACATGAAGGATCGCTACCTGCGCAAGTCGGTGCCGCTCAACAAGGTCTGCTACGACAACACGCTGGAAGTCATCAAGCATGCCCTGGGCACCCACACCGCCATTTCCCGCGTGCACGGGGGCCGGCTCAAGGCCAGCCGCGAGATCCGCATCGCCACCGTGTTCCGGCAGGCGCCAGCCGCCTTCCTGCGCATGATCGTGGTGCACGAACTGGCGCATCTGAAGGAGGCCGACCACAACAAGGCCTTCTACCAGCTGTGCCAGCACATGGAGCCCGATTACCTGCAGCTGGAGTTCGATACCCGGCTGTACCTGACCGAGCTGGCCAACCGTGGCCAGCGCTGAAACGGCGTAGCGGCTACACTGCGCGCCCCCTGCCCGACCTTTCGCCATGGAACCGACCCGACTCGACAAACGCCTGTCCGCCCTGCTCGGCATCCCGCGTGGTGAAGCGCGGCGCTATATCGAGGGCGGCTGGGTCAGCGTCGATGGCGAGGTGGTGGAACAGCCGCAGCGCCCGGTGGACGAGAGCGCCAGCATCGTGGTGGCCGAGCAGGCCAGCGACAGCAAGGCCGAGCGCGCCAGCATGCTGCTGCACAAGCCGGCAGGCGTGCCGGCCGATGCCCTGTGCGCGCTGATCCGCACCGAAACCCGCAGCGAACTGGATGCCAGTGACATCCGTCCGCTGCAGCGGCACTTCCACGGCCTGCAGCTGGCATCCTCGCTGCCGGCCGACGACAACGGGCTGGTGGTGGTCAGCCAGGATCCGGCCGTGCTCGCGCACCTGCAGCGGAACCTGGGCCGCACCGAACAGGAATATCTGGTCGAAGTGGCTGAAGGCGGCCCGGAACGTGGCCCGTGGCTGATGGCCCGGCTGCAGCATGAAGCCGGCGGCCCCAAGGTCAGCTGGCAGAGCGAGCAGCGCCTGCGCTTTGCAGGCAAGGGGCTGACCGCGAAGGGACTGAGGACTGCGGTGACGGCCGCCGGCCTGCAGGTTGTGGCCGTACGCCGCCTGCGCATCGGCCGGGTGGCGCTGGGCCCGCTGGCCGTGGGCCAGTGGCGCTATCTGGGCAGCGACGAGCGGTTCTGAGTCACGGCGCTTCATCCACGCATGGCGTGGATCTGCTGATGGCGATTCATCCACGCATGGCGTGGATCTACTGATGGTGACTCATCCACGCATGGCGTGGATCTACCTCCAGGCGTGGCGTGGATCTACGCGCGGCGTGGAACTACCATCGGCGTCATGAGTCTGCGCAAACCCCTATGGCGGCGTCTGCTGCGCGTCGCCGCGATCATCATCGCCGCCCTGCTTCTGCTGGTCCTGTCCGGCCTGCTGCTGGCCGACCACCTGGCCCCGCAGGCGCGCGGTGAAGCGTCGCAGGTGCTGCCACTGCAGCCTGCGCAGACGCCCATTGATCGACAGATCATGCCGCTGCAGGCTGCCCATCCTGGGCAGTCTGGCGTGGCCTTCCTCAGCGATGGCATGGATGCGTTCGCCGCCCGCGCGATGATCACCGAACATGCAGGCCGCAGCCTGGACCTGCAGTACTACATCTGGCACGACGACCTGATCGGCCACCTGATGGCCAAGGCGCTGTACGACGCTGCCGAACGTGGCGTGCGCGTGCGCATCCTGCTCGATGACATGAACGCCAAGGACAAGGATGCGCTGATGATGGCGCTCGATGCGCATCCCAACATCGAGCTTCGCCTGTACAACCCGTTCCGCAACCGCAGCGGCATCGCCCGCACGCTGGAACTGGTGCAACGCGCCTTCAGCGTGAACCACCGCATGCACAACAAGAGTTGGATCGCCGATGGGCGCATCGCCATCGTCGGCGGCCGCAACATCGGTGAAGAATATTTCAGCGCGCGCAGCGATGTGAACTTCCAGGACCTGGACCTGGTGGTGGCCGGCCCGGCCGTGCAGCAGGCCAACCAGATCTTCGACGACTACTGGAACAGCGACGCGGCGATTCCGATCTCGGCGCTGGCGACCTACACCGATGCGCAGCTGCGCCAGCTGGTACGCCAGTCCGATCTGGACGCGCTGCATGCGCAGGCGCAACCGTACCTGCAGCGCGTGGCAGAGTCGCGCCAGCGCCAGCGCGCCAGCCCCGAGCCGCTGCACTGGAGCACGCAGGTACGGATCCTGTCCGATCCACCGATGAAGCATCATGGCGATGCGCATGACGACTGGCTGGTCACCGCGCTGGTCCGGCAGCTGCAGTCGACGCGCTACAAGGCACTGTTGATCTCACCGTACTTCGTGCCCGGCAGCGAAGGGCTGGACGGCCTTTCGGCGATGGCGGGGCGTGGCGCCCAGGTCGGCGTGGTGACCAACTCACTGGCGGCCAACGATGTGGCTGCCGTGCACGGTGGTTACATGGGCTACCGGGTGCCGCTGCTGAAGGCCGGCGTGCAGCTGTACGAACTGAAGGCGAGCGGCCAGACCGGTGACAGCAGCCTGTTCGGCAGCAGTGGCGCCAGCCTGCACACCAAGGCATTGCTGGTCGACGACCAGCGCGGGTTCGTCGGATCGTTCAACCTCGATCCGCGTTCGGCCTATCTCAACACCGAGATGGGCGTGCTGTTCGACGACCTGGTGCTGGGCGCGCAGCTGCGTGCGGAATACCTGCGCCTGGCCAGCCCGGAACACAGCTGGTGGCTGGCGCTGGGCGCTGATGATGAACTGCGCTGGCTGCAGCGCGAGCCGCCACCGCATTGGGTCGAAGCCGAGCCCGGCAGCAGCCTTGGCAAGCGTTGGACGGCGCGGGTGATCAGCTGGTTGCCGCTGGAATCGCAGCTGTAACGATCAGCTGGCGAGCCCTTCGCCATCGCCGTGCAGGCTCTCGTCCAGGGTTTCCACATTGCGCCCGTGCAGGCGCCGCCAGATCCAGCGCAGCGCGTGCGGCGGCGCTGCCGGCAGCTGTTCCAGCAAAGCCAGCATGCGGCCCTGGCTGGCATGCCCGTGCCGGCACAGCAGGCTGGCCGCCGCAGCGGCGCTGGCCAGTCGCAGGCTGTCGGCCAGCGGACCGTCAGCGTCAGGCGCCAGGGCCTGATGCACCGGTTCGGGCAGTTCCCAGGCGGCAGCCACCCGCTGTGCCAGCGGTAGTGACCACTGCTGCAGCAACTGCAAGGCCAGCGCCGGCTCCACCTCTTCGCCGCGTGCCTGCGCTTCCTGCAGCAGTTGCCGCATGACCAGCGCTGCGCCCAGGCCCTGCACCAGGCCCAGCCATTGCGCAGCGAAGGCATCGCCGAAGGTGACCGTGCGCGCGTGGTCGGCGGCCGCGCGCGAAGCCAGCAGCGCGTGCTCCCAGATGATCGAACTGAACTGCGGGAACACCTCGCACTGCACCTGCATCACCGGCTGCACCAGCACTGCGCTGATGATCTGCCGCACGCCTTCGGTGCCGACCAGGGTCACCGCCCGCTGCAGGCTTTCCACGGGCCGCTCGTGCACCTTGTAGGCCGGGCTGTTGGCGATCCGCAGCAGGTTGCCGGTCAGCACCGGATCCTGGCCGATGATCGCGGCCATCACCCGCGCCGATGCAACGTCGTCATTGACCGTCTGGATCAGCTGCGGCAGCAGTTGCGGACGCCGCGGCAGCTGCCGGGTAGCCCAGTCACGGTCCTGCAGCGCGCGGTCCACCGCCTCGGCCAGACCCGACGCGCTGACCGCGGTCGGTTCGCCGGCCAAGCGCGGATACAGGGCCAGTGCATGCAGCCCGCGCTGCAGGTGAGCGGCGACCTCGGCCGCCGGCAAGGCGTCACCCTGCAGGCTGGCCGCCGCCGCGGCCACGGCCTGGCGGGGGGCTGCGGCCAGCCGTGCCGGGGCCTGCCCGGTCAGCTGCGACAGCCAACGCAGCACAGATCGCCACCACGCTGCGGTCATCGCCGCCCATCCTGTCGTTTTCCTGCTGCTGCCACTGCCTGCGCCTTCATCACATCCGGCCACCTGCCGTCGTCGCAGCATCGGCCGCACTTTCATCTTCTTTAACCCGGGCGCTTCCTGCGTCGACGGCATATCCCGGGCGAATGGACTAGAATGGCGCCGCGCGACCCGTCCCCCTGTACCGACGACGTCGCTTTTTTTGTTTTCGGACCCTACCGTTCATTGGCAGTTCGCCGCAGTTCACCGCAGATCGCGCCATCGGAGACCCCATGCTATTCGAAACCCTCGCAACCACCGGCCACGAACAGGTGGTGTTCTGCCACAACCAGGATGCCGGCCTGCGGGCGATCATCGCCATCCACAACACCACCCTGGGCCCCGCCCTGGGCGGGGTGCGCATGCGCCCTTACGCCAGCACTGACGATGCGCTGGCCGATGTGCTGCGGCTGAGCCGCACGATGACCTACAAGAATGCGCTGGCCGGTCTCAATGTCGGTGGCGGCAAGGCGGTGATCATCGGCGACCCCAAGGTCGACAAGACCGAAGTGCTGTTCCGCGCCTTCGGCCGCTACGTCGATTCGCTGGGCGGTCGCTACATCACCGCCGAGGATGTCGGTACCGACGTCAACGACATGGAGAACATCTACCTGGAGAGCCAGTTCGTCACCGGCGTGCACCAGGTCCATGGCGGCTCGGGTGATCCCGCTCCGTTCACCGCCTATGGCGCGCTGCAGGCGCTGATGGCCTCGATGCGCTTCAAGTTCGGCCATGAGGAAGTGGGCAAGACCAGCATCGCGGTGCAGGGCCTGGGCCATATCGGCATGGAACTGGTGAAGCTGCTGCGCGACCGTGGCGCCAAGCTGTATGTCACCGATCTGGACAGCGCGCTGGTGGATCGTGCGGTCAACGACTTCGGCGCCGAGGCCGTCAAGCCGGACGAGATCCACGAAGTGAACGCCGATGTGTTCGCGCCGTGCGCGCTGGAAGGCGCGATCAACGCCGACACCCTGCCGCGGATCAAGGCGAAGATCATCTGTGGCACTGCCAACAACCAGCTGTCCAGCCTGGAGATCGGCGACGAACTGCATGCGCGCGGCATCCTGTATGCGCCTGACTACGCGGTCAACGCCGGTGGCGTGATGAACGTGTCGCTGGAAATCGACGGTTACAACCGCGAGCGCGCGATGCGGCTGATCCGCAGCATCTACCACAACCTGACGCGCATCTTCGAACTGTCGCAGCGCGAGAACATCGCCCCGCAGCGTGCCGCCGACCGGATCGCCGAAGCGCGCATCCTGTCGATCGGCAAGCTGAAGATGCCGCTGGGCCGCAGCACGCCGCGCCTGGGCAATCTGCGCGGCGGCTGATCGCCGCCTCGCGAACCGTGCGCGTGCCGACCCATGGTCGGCAGCGCCGGATGAACGCGCCGGGCAAGCCCGGCGCTACGATCAGAAGCCCGTGCTGTAGCGCAGCGCCGCCTGACGTGCATCGTTGCCACCCACGCGCTGGTCGATACCCAGGCTCAGGCGGCCATTGCGGCCCCACCACGATTCCAGCGCCAGGCCGAACAAGGCACTGCCCCGCGGTGCGTCGACACCGGCCAACGGCGCCCAGGCATCAACGCCGACGAAGCTTGCCTGCCAGGCCTGCTCACTGCCATCCAGCCGTTGTTGCCATTCGGCATGGCCGCGCAGGGTCCAACGACCCCACTGCCGCTCGCCGCGCAGGCCCGCCAGCATCTGGCTGCGCTGTGCACGTGACGCCTCCCCGCGCAGGCCGAAGCCGAAGCCACCCTGCTCGCTGAAGCCATCGGTATCCAGGCGCGTGCTGCTGGCCCCCAGGTACGGGGTCAACGACGCACCGATGCGCCCGAAACGATAGCCGCCTTCGACGCTGGCACTGCTGAAACGCCCGCCGTAGCGCGCGGACACACCGTAGGCACCGGCACCCAGCAGCAACTGGCGGTCCAGCTCACGGGTGAACTGGCCGGTGCCGAACTGGGCCAGCGCATAGCCACGCCCCAGGTTCCAGCCGGCATACAACTGCGCCTGCGTCTGGCGGTCGCGGCCACGATCACCACTGAAGTTGCTGCCGCCGTTGCTGCGGGTTTCGCCGAAAGCCATGCCCAGCAGACCATTGCTGCCCAATGCCACGTCCTGGCCTGCCATCCAGCCCTGGCTGTCGGCGGCGTTGCCGGCAAAGCTGCCCTGCCCGGCTTCGCCCAGCGCGCTCTGCCAGGCGCCACGCAGCTTCGGCGCCGCCTGCACGCGGTCGAAGCGCTCGGCAACCGCACGGCGCGACATGTCCACGCTGTCGAAGGTCGAGGCTTCGGCACGCGCATGCGCCTGTCCGGACAGGCTCTCCAGGCTCGCCGACAGGCCATCGGTGCCGCCCGCCGTACGCTGCAGCGCGCCGGCGGCCGCACCGAACGCCGAACCCTGCAGATTCGCGTTGCGGTCCAGCGCGGTGAATGCCGACTCCACCCGCAGTGCCGATGCCTGTGCATTGGCGCCCAGGCCGGACGCAGCGGCGGAAACATTGACCTGGGTCAGGTCCATCCACGCGTCGTTGCTGCCATAGCCGTACTGTGCCTGCAGCAGGGTCAGGCCGTTGGCGCCGGTGTTGGACACCGGTGTGGTGAACGTACCGTTGATACCGCCGTTGGCGTGGATCAGCGCTTGGCGGCTGCCGACCTGCGGCACGTAACCGGAAACGATGCCATCGACCACCACGCCGCCGGCCAACCGTGCGGTACCGGTCACCTGCAGCGCGTTCACGCCCAGCGCGACGATCAGCCGCGCATCCGGACGCTGGCTGTAATTACCTTCGATGGTCGCGGTGGTGTTGGCGTTGATCAGCACCACGCTGGCGCCGTTGTCGACGTTGCCGATCACCCGCGGCGTGCCCGGCATGAACTGCAGACCGGCCATCGAGACACCGCCGGCACCAGAGATGCTGACGTTGGAACGGATCACCGCGCCGCCCCGCAGGGCCAGGCTGCCGCGCTCGATGCGGGTATCGCCGCTGTAGCTGTTGTTGCCGCTCAGCTCCAGCCGGCCATCGCCGCGCTTGACCAGGCCGCCAGCGCCAGCAATGTCGTTGCTCCAGATCGAGCCCGAGGATGGCGCGTCGACATTGACCGTGACATCGCCCCAGTCGAAGCGGCCGGGACCGTTCACCGCCTTGCCGACGTTGAGCAGGCCGTAGCCGTAGATCGGATCGACGCCCGCCGCACCGATGTCGGTGGCCGTGCCGAGCAGGGTCTGCCGCACCAGGTCGTTGTCGAAGTACGGGTAGCGCTGCCAGACCAGCGCCGCAGCGCCGGAGATCAGCGGCGCGGCGAAGGATGTGCCGTAGTTCCACAGATACTTGCCGGTACCCGGTTCGGGGAACACCGCGCTGCCGGGAGCGGTCAGGCAGTAACGCGCGGCGTCGCCACAGGCATTGGCCCAGGGGGCACGCTCACCCGGCTTGTTCGGATCGATCGCGGTGGCCACCAGCCAGCCTTTTTCCAGATCGGCTGCGGGCAGCGATCCGCCGAGGCCACGCTGGCTGGGCAACGCGGCCACGCTGCTGGGCTGGTCGCGCCCCTCGTTGCCTGCGGCGAACACCACCAGGCCACCGTGGTTGATGATGAAGGGGCGGTATTCGGCCGCGACCTGCGCGGTGGTGCCGAGGTCGGTCCAGTACAGGCCGCCCCAGGAATTGTTCATCACCTTCACGCCGTAGCCGATCAGGTCCTGGTGGACCCCGGCCACGCCCAGCGTGCCGCTGAAGGAGTTGCCCTTGCCGCTGCCGTCATCCTGGGGCGTGGTGTCGGAAATGATCCGCGCCGAGACGATCTCCGCACCCGGTGCGATGCCTCCGGGCCAGACCCCCACCGATGCACCGGCAGCCAGGCTGGCGACGGCCGTGCCATGGCCAAGCACGTCATCGACGTTGAGATTGTTGCGGCTCGGGTCGATGTAGTTGAGGTTGGCCACTACCCGTCCGTTCAGTGCCTCGGCGTTGCGCAGCACGCCCGAATCGACAATGCCGATGCGCACGCCGCGGCCGGTCACGCCAGTGGCCTGTGCGGCACGCGCGTTGGTCTGTGCCAGATGCGCATCCACCGCCGGCTCCAGCGGCTTGGACGCGGGAGGCGGGGTGACCGGGGGCGTGACCGGTGGCGTAACCGGTGGCGGGTCGATGCGCACGTTGCTGCCGCCCCCTCCACCGCCACACGCCGACAGCGCCACCGCCAGCGCCGATGCCAGGACCGACCTTCCCATCGTCTTACGTTCCATCGTTTCCTTCCCATGAACGTTGGCCTGCCGCCATCCGGGCAGGCATCCAGGACTGCCCAGCGGCAGTCTTCGCCGACCCTCTATACTGAGCCGACCCCCCACGCAGTCTGCCGGGAAACGGCGCCGCTTCCAACGCCCGTCGTCTCCTTTCCGAACATTGCTCACGCATCAACGAGATTGCCATGTCCAACATCGTCATCGCCGCCGCCAAGCGCACCGCCATCGGCTCCTTCCTCGGCCAGTTCAACGGCGTTCCGACCCCGACCCTCGGCGCGGCCGCCATCGCCGCCGCGCTGGAACAGTCGGGCGTTCCTGCCAGCGACGTCTCCGAAGTCCTGATGGGCTGCGTGCTGCCGGCCAATCTCGGCCAGGCCCCTGCCCGCCAGGCAGCGATCGCCGCCGGCATCCCGCTGTCGGTCGGCGCGACCACCCTCAACAAGGTCTGTGGTTCGGGCATGAAGGCCATCATGCTCGGCCATGACCTGATCAAGGCCGGTTCGGCCAAGGTCGTGGTCGCCGGCGGCATGGAATCGATGTCCAACGCCCCGCACCTGCTGCCCAATTCGCGCACCGGCAACCGTTTCGGCAACTTCCAGGCTGTGGACCACATGGCCCACGACGGCCTGGTCAACGCCTATGACGGCAAGGCCATGGGCGAGTTCGCCGAATGCGCCGTGGACAAGTACCAGTTCACCCGCGAAGAGCAGGACGCTTACTCCATCGAATCGGTCAAGCGCGCACAGGCAGCCCAGGCCAACGGCGCGTTCGCCGACGAAATCGTTGCGGTGAAGGTCGCCACCCGCAAGGGTGAAGTCGAGGTCGCCAGCGACGAACAGCCCGGCCGTTCGGACATCGCCAAGATCCCGACCCTGCGCCCGGCCTTCAAGAAGGACGGCAGCGTGACCGCCGCCAGTTCCTCCAGCATTTCCGATGGCGCCGCCGCCGTGGTCCTGCTGACCGAAGAAGATGCTGCCGCACGGGGCCTGCAGCCGCTGGCGCGCATCGTCGGCCATGCCACCCATTCGCAGGAACCGGAGTGGTTCACCACCGCCCCGATCGGCGCCATCCACACCCTGCTGGAGAAGACCGGCTGGTCGCTGGACCAGATCGATCTGTTCGAAATCAACGAGGCCTTTGCCGTGGTGGCGATGGCACCGATGCGCGAACTGGGCATCCCGCACGACAAGCTCAACGTGAATGGCGGTGCCTGCGCGCTGGGCCATCCCATCGGTGCCTCCGGCGCACGCCTGGTGGTCACCCTGGTCAACGCATTGCGCACGCGCGGCGGCAAGCGCGGCATTGCCACCCTGTGCATCGGCGGCGGCGAAGCGACGGCTATCGCCATCGAGTTGATCTGAAAGGGTTTAACGTCTATTTCGCAAAAATGAATGCGGGATCGCTTGACACCCAATCTTGGCTTGTCATCATGTTGTCGGCGCGCAGCATGCGCGTTGCCTAATTCTAACGACGAGGATTTACACAATGAGCATCAACAAGCTGCTGGTCGCGATGTCCCTGGCTCTGGCCCTGGCCGCCTGCTCGAAGCAGGAAGCTGCCCAGGACGCCGCTGCTTCGGCCAACCAGGCCGCCACCGAAGCCCAGGCTGCTGCCGACCAGGCCGCCGCTGCTGGCGCCCAGACCGCCGACGCTGCCCAGCAGGCCGCTGACACCGCCGCCACCGCTGCTGACGCTTCGGTTGACGCCGCTGCCCAGGCTGCTGGCGCTGCCACCGACGCTGCTGCCGGCGCTGCTGCCGACGCTGCCAAGGCTGCTGAAGGCACCGCCGAGAAGGCCAAGGACGCTGCTGAAGAAGCCAAGAAGTAATAACTTCTTTCTTCAAGCTGTTCTGAAGAAGCCGCTGGTTCGCCAGCGGCTTTTTCTTTGCGCGCAGTTCCGTGTGCAGGTCACCACCACGTCTTCACAACGGTATGAATAGGCTGGCGTCCCCATCCATTGCAGTACCGGAGACCGCCATGAAGATTCGCCCGCTGACCACCACCCTGCTGGCCGCCTCCCTGCTGCTTGCACTGGCTGCCTGCAAGGGCCCGGAAGCCGAACAGGCCAAGCAGGATGCCGCGCAGGCCGCCGACAGCGCCGGTGCCGCCGCACGCGATGCCGTCGACAAGGCCGCCGCAGCCACCCGTGACGCCGCCGACAAGACCGCCGCCGCCTCCGAGCAGGCTGCCGCCGACACCCAGCAGGCGCTGGACAGCGCTGCCGCCGCCACCGCCAACGCGGCCGACAAGGCCAAGGTCGCAGCGACCGATGCCGCCGCGCACGCCAGCGACGCCACTGCCGATGCCGCGCAGAAGGTCGCCGACAAGGCTCGCGATGTGGCCGACGACGCCAAGGCCACCGCCGCCAAGGAAGAAGCCAAGCACTAAGGCCTTCGCGTTCGCCGGGCATGGCCCGGCGCTACCGGAAAAGCCGAGCACGGGCTCAGCTCTACAGGAAAAGCCGCGGCATCGCCGCGGCTTTTCTGCTTTTCGCTTCTTCTGTTGATTCCGTGCTGAGCGCCCACGGAAACCGTCCAAGGCCGCGCGGGTGGGCTGCGCAGGGGCGTGAGCCGCATGGATGCGGCGACCGAGCTTACAGGGACGTACTTGCAGCGCCCCCTGCGCAGCGCACCCGCGCGGCGCTGCTCACACTCCAGCAGCGCCCACCACGAGGGGCTCCGTCGTTGGCCGTCACCTACGGCAGCGCGCGCGCCAGCATCCCCGCCACATCCACCCCGGCCGGCAGCGTGCCGAATGCCAACCCATGTTCGCCCTGCAGCCGGCTGCGGATGAATGCATCGGCCATCGGACTGCGTGCACGCAGCAACAACGCCGCCTGCAGCAGCAAGGCCGTGCGTTCGCAGAACACCCGCGCCTGTGCCTCCTCCGGTGCCGCCGCATCGCGCCACTGCTGCAGCACCGCCGCATAGCGCGCATCACGGTCGGATACCGCCTCCAGTTCACCGCGCAGTGCCGCCAGCACCTCCGGTTCGCGCGCCAGCGCGCGCAGCACATCCAGGCACTGGATGTTGCCGCTGCCCTCCCAGATCGAATTCAACGGCGCCTGCCGGTACAGCCGCGGCAACATCGATTCCTCCACGTAGCCGGCACCGCCCAGGCACTCCTGTGCTTCGTTGACGAACGCAGGCGCACGCTTGCATATCCAGTACTTGCCCAATGCCGTACCCAGCCGCGCAAGTGCGGCCTCGGCCGGATCGCTACCGGCGTGATCGGCCGCGCGCGCGATACGCATCGCCAGCACCGTGGCGGCTTCCGACTCCAGCGCCAGATCGGCCAGCACGTTGGCCATCAGCGGATGGTCCATCAGTGGCTTTCCAAAGGTGCGTCGATGCCGCGCGTGATGCAGCGCCTGTGCCAGCGCCATGCGCATTTCCGCCGCAGCGCCCAGCATGCAGTCCAGCCGGGTCATCATCACCATGCCGATGATGGTGGCCACGCCACGCCCTTCCTCGCCCACCCGCCAAGCCTGCGCACCGCAGAACTCCACTTCACTGGAGGCGTTGGCCCAGTCGCCCAGCTTGTCCTTCAAGCGCATCAGGCGAAACGCATTGCGATCGCCGTCGGCCAGCCGCCGTGGCATCAACAGGCAGGTCAATCCGGCCGGCGCCTGCGCCAGTACCAGGAAGCCATCGCACATCGGTGCGGAGAAGAACCACTTGTGCCCGATCAACCGATAGCGCTCGCCATCGATGGGTTCGGCGCGGGTAGTGTTGGCGCGCACGTCCGAGCCGCCCTGCTTCTCGGTCATGCCCATGCCCAGGGTGATGCCGGCCTTGTCGGCCACCGGCACATCACGCGGGTCGTATACCGGTGCGGCGGCCTTGCGCGACCACTCGGCCAGATGCGGCTGCCCGCGCAGCACGGCTACCGCTGCATGGGTCATGGTCAACGGGCAGCTGGTGCCGGCCTCGGCCTGGTGGTGCAGGTAGCTCAGTGCAGCGCGCGCGACATGGGCGCCGGGCTGCGGCTCATGCCAGGACAACCCGGCAACGCCATGCTCCTTCGCCGTCTGCATCAGCTGGTGGTACGCCGGATGGAATTCCACGGTATCGATGCGATGGCCCTGCGCATCGTGCGTGCGAAGGCGTGGGCGGTCGCGGTTGGCGTCGAAGCCGATGCGGTACAGCTCGTCCCCGGCCAGCCCTCCATACACCGCCAGGCGTGGCGCGAACGCTGCCGCACCCTCGCGCTGCACGGCCTCCATCAGTGCGATGTCGTCGGTCCACAACTGGCGACCGGCGAACGGTGGCGGCTGGTTGAGCACCACGTGGGTTTCGTAGGGAGCGCTGCTGTTGAAGCTCGGTCCACTCATCGGTTCCTTCCCCGCCGGCAAGAGGTGTGCGGCCCGATTGTGCCGTATCGTCCGGCAACCCCGCGTTCAGGCCGATTCTCGCCGCGTGCACGACCGCCACGCCACAGTGAGGGCATGGCAGGCAATGACGATCTGGTGGTACTGCGGCCGGAAGGGCTGTACTGCGCGGCAGGCGATTTCCATATCGATCCCTGGCGGCCGGTGCCGCGCGCGGTCATCACCCATGGCCATGGCGACCATGCGCGTCCGGGCATGGGCGAATACCACTGCAGCACCGGCAGCGTGCCGATCCTGCGCTGGCGCCTGGGCGATGTGCCGCTGCACGCGCATGCCGAGGGCGTGCCGTTCGCGCTGGGCCGGGTGCAGGTATCACTGCATCCGGCCGGCCACGTGCTCGGCTCGTCGCAGGTGCGCATCGACGACGGTGAGCAGGTCTGGGTGGCGTCGGGCGACTACAAACGCCAGCCCGACCCCACCTGCACACCGTTCGAAGTGGTGCCCTGCGATACCTTCATCACCGAGGCGACCTTTGCACTGCCGATCTATCGCTGGCCGGATACCCGCGCCGTGGCGGCCGAGATCGCCGCCTGGCGTCGTGAGTGTGCGCAGCGCGGGGAGGCGGCCGTACTGCTCTGCTATGCACTGGGCAAGGCGCAACGTGTGCTTGCCGAGCTGCGCGCGGTGGATGACCAGCCTGCCTGGCTGCATGGCGCCATCGCCAACGGCGTCGCCGTCTATCGCCAGGCCGGTGTACCGATGCTCGAAACGCTCACGGTTGCCGAGCAGGGACGTCAGCCCGATGCCGCAGGCCAGCTGATCCTGGCGCCGCCCTCGGCCGCCGGCACGCCCTGGCTGCGCCGGTTCGGCCGCCACCAGCTCGGTTTCGCCTCGGGCTGGATGCAGTTGCGCGGCAATCGCCGCCGCCGCAACGTCGACCGTGGCTTCGTGATCTCCGACCATGCCGATTGGCCGGCGCTGCTGCAGACCATCACGCAGACCGGCGCGCAGAGGATCATCGCCACCCACGGCAACACCGATGCGCTGATTCCGTACCTGCGCGAACGCGGCATTGCCGCCGAAGCCTTCCGCACCGATTTCGGAGGCGAGGAATGAAGGCCTTCGCCGCGCTGTACCAGCGGCTGGATCGCAGCACCGCGACGCTGGACAAGCGCGCGGCATTGATCGACTACTTCCAGCATGCACGACCGCACGACGCGGCGTGGGCGCTGTACCTGCTCAGCGGCGGCAAGGTGGGCGGCGCGCGCCGCAAGATCGCAGGCAGTGGCGAACTGCGGGCGTGGATCGCCGAAGAATCCGGCCTGCCGCCATGGCTGGTCGAGGACAGCTACGCGCAGGTCGGCGACCTTGCCGAAACACTCACGCTGCTGCTGGATGATCCTGCCAGCGAAGGCGAGGATCGCCCCCTGGCCGACTGGATCGAACAGCACCTGCTTGCCGTCGCCAACCAGCCGGAGCCCGTGCGTCGTGCCGCTGTAGTCGAGGGCTGGCGACAGCTTGCATCGGCCGAACGCCTGGTCTTCAACAAGCTGCTGACCGGCGCACTGCGCGTTGGCGTGTCGCAGCGCGTGGTGCAGCAGGCATTGGCCGAGTGGTCCGGACTGGACATCGCCCGTATCGCCCAGCGCATGCTCGGCGACTGGGTGCCCTCCCCCGGCCTGCTGGCCACTTTGTTGTCTGCCGAAGAACTGCCGACCGATCGCCAGCAGCCCTATCCGTTCTTCCTGGCCTCGCCGCTGGAAGGTGAGCCCACCGAGCGGCTGGGCGACATCAGCAACTGGCTGCTGGAATGGAAGTGGGATGGCATCCGCCTGCAGTTGCTGCGGCGCCAGGGTGAGGTGGCGCTGTGGTCGCGCGGCGAAGAACGGCTGGACGGTCGCTTCCCGGAGATCGAACAGGCCGCCGCATCGCTGCCCGATGGCTGCGTGCTGGATGGCGAGCTGCTGGCATGGGACGATGCTGACAATCTGCCGCGTGCATTCACCGCGCTGCAGACCCGCATCCAGCGCCGCAAACCCGGCGCCGCCACCCTGCGCAACACACCGGTGCGCGTGCTCGCCTACGATCTGCTTGAACGCGACGGTGAAGACCTGCGTGCGCTGCCACTGCAACAACGTCGCGCGCAGTTGGCCGAGGTGGTCGGCGCGCTCGGCGATCCGCGCATCCAGCTGTCGCCCGAGGTGCCCGCCGACGATTGGCAGCATGCCGCGCAGCTGCGCGAAGCATCGCGCGAGCGCGGCGTGGAAGGGCTGATGCTGAAGCGCCGCGATTCGATCTACCAGTCCGGGCGCCGTCGTGGCGACTGGTGGAAGTGGAAGGTCGAGCCGCTCACCATCGACGCCGTACTGCTGTATGCACAGGCGGGTCATGGGCGGCGCAGCACGCTCTACACCGACTACACCTTCGGGGTCTGGGACGGCGACACGCTGGTTCCCGTGGCCAAGGCCTATTCCGGGCTGGACGACAAGGAAATCCTCGCCCTCGATCGTTGGATCCGCGCGCATACCCGCGAGCGCTTCGGTCCGGTACGCAGCGTCAGTGCCGAGCAGGTGTTCGAACTCGGCTTCGAAGCGGTCAACCGCAGCGCGCGGCACAAGTCCGGCATTGCCGTGCGCTTTCCACGCATCCTGCGCTGGCGTCACGACAAACCGGCTGCCGAAGCCGACCACCTGGCCCAGTTGCAGGCGCTGGCGCGATGAAGCGCAGCGATGCGCTGCAGCGCCTGAACGACTGGTTCGGCAGCCGCGGTTGGCGCCCCCTGCCCTTCCAGCGCGCGATGTGGCGCCACTATCTGGCCGGAGAATCCGGCCTGCTGCACACCCCCACCGGCAGCGGCAAAACTCTGGCCATGTTCGGCGGCCCCTTGCTGCAGGCGATGCTCGACCCGCCCCCCACACCGCGTCGTGCCAGCGCGGTACGCCCGCTGCAGGTGCTGTGGGTGACACCGCTGCGTGCGCTGGCCAGCGATACCGCACGCGCGCTGCAGGCACCGATCGACGGCCTTGGCCTGGGCTGGCGCGTGGGACTGCGCAGCGGCGATGCCAGCAACCGCGACAGGCGCCTGGCCCGCGAAGGTCGCATCGACGTACTGGTGACCACACCGGAGTCGCTGGCGCTGCTGCTCAGCTATCCCGACACCCTTGAACGCATGCGCCAGCTGCGCTGCGTTGTGGTGGACGAATGGCACGAACTGCTGGGCAACAAGCGCGGCGTGCTGCTGCAGTTGAACCTGGCGCTGCTGCGTGCGGCGGCGCCCGCGATGCAGCTGTGGGGACTGTCGGCAACATTGGGCAACCTGCCGCAGGCACGCGACGTACTGCTGCCACACCGACCCCAGGCACCGATCGTGGAAGGTGCACGGCAGCGGCCGGTAACGATCCGCAGCCTGCTGCCCGAACCCGGCGAACGCTTTCCCTGGGCCGGGCATCTCGGTCTTTCCCAGCTTCCGCGCGTGCTCGATGCAGTGTTCCGCGCACGCAGCAGCCTGTTTTTTACCAATACGCGTGCACAGGCGGAACTGTGGCACCAGGCCCTCGCAGCGGTATGGCCGGAAGATGCCGGCACACTCGCCCTGCACCACGGCTCACTGGATCCCACGCTGCGCCAGCAGGTGGAAGACGGACTGCGTGCCGGCGCGCTGCGGTGCGTGGTGGCCACGTCCAGCCTGGATCTGGGCGTGGACTTTCCGGAAGTGGACCAGGTGCTGCAGCTCGGCAGCCCGAAGGGTGTGGCCCGCCTGCGCCAGCGGGCCGGGCGTGCGCGCCATCGGCCCGGCGCCAGCGGCGAAATACTGTGCATTCCCAGCCATGCGCTGGAACTGGCTGAGTACGCCGCAGCCCGACGCGCGCTGCATGATGGTGTGATCGAAGCACGACGTCCCCCCACCTTGTCACTGGATGTACTGGCCCAGCATGCCGTCAGCCGCGCACTGGCTGGCGGCTTCGATGCCGATGCACTGCTGCAGCAGGTTCGTGACACGCATGCCTTCGCCACGCTGGACGACGCACAGTGGAATGCCGTGCTTGATTTCATCGTGCAGGGCGGACGTGCGCTGTCGCGGTATCCGGAGTTCCACAAGGTGGTACGCGATGCCGATGGCATCTACCGCATGCCCGATCGCCGCCAGGCGCTGCGCCATCGGTTGTCGATCGGCACCATCAGCAGCGACGGCAGCGTGCGCGTGCAGTTCCTGCGTGGCGGCAGCCTGGGCGCGGTGGAAGAGCAGTTCGCCAGCCGCCTGCGCCGGGGCGACCGCTTCCAGTTTGCCGGGCGTCTGCTGGAGCTGGTGCAGCTGCGCGACATGACCGCGTTCGTGCGCGTGGCACGCGGCGGTGGTGATGGCGTCGTGCCGCGCTGGCAGGGCGGGCAGCTGCCGTTGTCGATGCCACTGGGGCGCGAACTGGAGAGGGTGCTGTCGGGCGCCGACCAGAGCGTGGAGTCGCGCTGGCTTGCGCCGCTGCTGGCGTTGCAGTCGCAGCTGTCTGCGCCGCCATCACCTGGCCACCTGCTGGTGGAAGATGTGCGTCGGCGCGAGGGCCAGTTCCTGTTCGTCTATCCCTTTGCGGGCCGCCATGTGCATGAAGCGCTGGCCGCGCTGCTGGCCCTGCGCTGCACCCGGCAACAGCGCAACAGCATCGGCTATGCGGTGAACGACCATGGCCTGGTACTCGCGCCGGCCACGCCGGTGGAACTGCAGGATCAGGACTGGCGGGCGATGCTGGATGCTGACGGTCTGCTGCAGGACCTGCGCGAAGCGGTGAACCTGGGCGAGCTGACGCGCCGTCAGTTCCGCGGCATCGCGCGCGTGTCGGGCCTGCTGGTGCCCAGCCTGCCCGGTGGCATGCCGCGCTCGCTGCGCCAGCTGCAGGCTTCCGCCGGTCTGCTGCATGACGTGCTGCGCGAGCACGACCCGGAGCATCTGCTGTTGGCATTGGCCGAGCATGAGGTGCTGCACGACAGCCTGGATCTGCCCGGACTGCAGCAGGTGCTGGCAGGCATCGCCACACGTTCGTTGTCGTTGCAGCAGCCATCCTCACTGACCCCGCTGGCATTTCCGCTGTGGGCCGAGCGCCTGCGTGGGCAGTTCAGCAATGAAGACTGGCGCACACGCGTGCAGCGTGCGGCGCAGCAGCTGGAGCGCCGCCATGGCCGCTGATCTGCCGCTGCAGCTGGGCGGTGAGTCGATGCTGCTGCTGGGTGGTCGGGCGCTGCTGTGGCCGGCACGTCGCGCGTTGTTGATCGCCGACCTGCACCTGGGCAAGGCGGACGTATTCCGGCGCGCGGGAATCGCCCTGCCGGCCGGCGGTACCGGCGATGACCTGAAGCGCCTGCAGGAACTGGTGACCACCCACCACTGCCAGCAACTGTGGATTCTCGGCGACGTCCTGCATGGTCCGGCGCATCGCGCGGCCTGGTACCAGCAATGGCTCGGTTGGCGCGAGCAGCATGCTGCGCTGGACATCCACGTGGTGCGCGGCAATCACGACCGTGATCTACCGAAGGCCGCGCTACAGGTGCAGATGCATGACGACGCACGCTTGGGGCCGTTCCTGCTGCGGCACGAGCCGCTGGCCGATGCCTCCACGCACGTGCTTGCGGGCCATGTGCACCCGCAGGTTGCGTTGCCGGCGCTGCGTCGACGCTTTCCCGCGTTCTGGCTGCGCCAGGGCATCACCATCCTGCCGGCGTTCTCTGCATTCACCGCCGGTGTCGTGCCTGTACTGGCACCGGGCGAACAGCTGCTCGCCTGTGTGGAAGACAGCGTGGTGCCGCTGCCGGTTCGCTGACTCGTCGAGGCCTGCGTCGAGGCCTGCCCTGCATTACGACGGGCGGGCGACGATCCCGGGCATCAGGCTGAAATCCGACACTTCCTCGTCAGCGTGGCGCGGCAGCGCCTGTATCGCCACCAGCATCTCGTGGGCGCAGGCGCGGATATGGTCGTGGTTTTCCGGTGATGCGTGGCTGATCAAACTGCCGACATGGAACTCGAACACATCTTCCAGTACGTCGGGCTGGTCCTCGTGCAGCATCCGCAGCAGACCGCGCAGCTTGCAGATTTCCGATTCCAGCTTCTCGACCGCGAACAACATGGCGTCCTCCTCGTGCATCGTGCGGCGCATCCGGGCCGCAGCAGGCAGCGACGGCGGCGCCACCCGGGCCACGCGATGATCGATCACGAAAAGGAAAGCGGGCGACGCGGCTGCCGCGTGCTCATCTCTTGTCGCATATACGGGGTGAGGTAATCGTTAATCGACGTGACGAAAGATTCACGCGGTGGCCGGAATTGCCACGCTCTGTGCGGCCGAGGGTGCGGCGGCCAGCGCGTCGATGAATGCCGGATCGAGCGGCAACGCGCCCAGCCACCCGTGCTGGGTACCGCTGAGCACGCGCAGCATGTGCCCGCGCCCGCCAGGCAGTCGTCCCATCGGCCCCAGCAGCACGTCGCGGGCTTTTGCCCACGCATCGCGATCGGACTGGAACAGCGGCGTCAGCCAGCGGCTCCAGCGCTGATAGACCGCCACGTGCGCACGCCGTTGCGCTTGGTAAGCCTGCAATGCAGGTTCGCCTGCACCGTGGGTGCGCAACGCGTCGCGCAGTGCCAGCGCATCCAGCAGCGCCATGTTCACGCCCTGCCCCAGCTGCGGGCTCATCGCATGTGCTGCATCACCGACCAGTACCAGCCGGCCCTGATGCCAACGCTTCATCACGGCATCGCGGTACACCGCGCGCGCCAGTTGCCCAGCGTCCTGCAGATGGGTAAAGCGCGCGCCCGCCTGTGGCCACAGCGTATGCAGTTCTTCCAGCCAGGGTGCCATGCCGTCGCCCTGCCAGCGCTCGAAATCCGCGCGCGGCAGGCTCCAGAAGAAGCTCAGGCGAGGCGTATCGTCACCCGGACGGGTACCGACCGGCAGCAGGCCGATCATCTTGCGCGCGGCGACGTAGCGCTGCCGCAGCTGCTGCATGTGCGGCCAGTCTTCGGCCGGCAACAGGCACCACAGCGCGCCCCACGGGTACACCCGGTCCAGCGCCGCGCCACCGTCGATGCCGTTGCGCAGCGTGGACGCAGCGCCGTCGGCGGCGACCACCAGATCGAACGGTCCATGCGTGCGGCCGTCGCTGTCGCGCAAGCGCCCCTGCTGGTGGTCGACCTCGACGATGGTCGTACCGACGTGCAGCTCGCCGGCGCCTTCGCGCGCCTGGTCCAGCACCGAGAACAACGCGCCCCGCTGCATGCCCAGGCCATGCAGGCGCGCATCCAGGCCGTCATAGCCCATGTCCATCACCGCGCGCTCGCACGGGGTATCGCCATACAGCCGGCGCACCGGCATGGCGTAGCCACGCACCGCATCGAGCAGGCCCATCTGCCACAGCACCTGCAGTCCGCTGGGCTGCAGCAGGAATCCTGCGCCCACCGGCCCTGGCGTCGGCACGCGTTCGAAGATCTCCACCTCGTGGCCATCACGGGTGAGCAGGATGGCCAATGCCTGGCCAGCGGTGCCGTATCCAATTACGGCGATGCGCAGTCGTTCCGTCATGCCCGCATTGTGCCATCGGCGCAGGGGCGGTACATCAGCTGCCTTCCCAGCAGAAGCGGTGCATCGGGCTCCGCCACCACTGCAGGCTCTCCTGCGAATGTCCCCCGGCAGCCTCTGCGCGGCTGCCTCCTCCTTTACTTCGCAGGAGAGCCTGCAGTGGTGGCGGCGCTCAGCTTTCATGGCCTCTGTTGGCGCGCGCGTGATTCCGCAACGGAAGCGCCTGTCCTTGCGTGCGAAGTAAAGGAGGAGGCGATGGCCGCAGGCCGGCGCCGGGGGACATTCGCACGCAAGGACAGGCGCTCCCACAGCAAGGGCATCTTCACGTTCACGGCCCGCAAAAAAAAACCCCGCCGAAGCGGGGTTTTCAACGCACTATCGAGTGGATCACTCGGCCGGAACGATGTTCGAGGCCTGGGCGCCCTTCGGGCCCTGGGTCACGTCGTAGGTGACCTTCTGGCCTTCCTGCAGACTGCGGAAGCCCTTGGAGTTGATCGCGGAGAAGTGCGCGAAGACGTCGGCGCTGCCGTCCTCCGGCGAGATGAAGCCAAATCCCTTGGCGTCGTTGAACCACTTGACGGTACCGTTCGGCATGGTGATGCGTGACCTTATGCAATGAATGGGTGGTGTACGCTGAACCCGCGCACAAGCTGAGTATGCAAAGCTTGTTACGCGAAGACAATCACCCCCGCGCCAATTCGCCGACCAGTTCCGGAAGTCCGTTGCTGGCGGCCTGCACATTGGCCAGTACTTCGGCCATGGTGATTTCCTCGCCGTCACCGCACCCGGCGGCCCAGTTGGCAACGATCGCCAGGCAGGCGTAATCCAGCCCCAGCTCGCGTGCCAGCGCCGCTTCGGGCATACCGGTCATGCCCACCAGGTCGCAACCATCGCGGCGCATACGCGCGATTTCAGCGATGGTTTCCAGTCGCGGGCCCTGCGTTGCGCCGTAGCAACCGCCATCGTGGACCTTCACGCCGGTCACCTTCGCCGCCGCCAGGATCTTGCTGCGCAGCATCGGCGTGTACGGATGGCCGAAGTCGACGTGCACCACGTCGGTGCCTTCTTCTTCGCAGATCGTGCTGATCCGGCCCCAGGTGTAATCGATTACCTGATCCGGACAGGCCAGCACGCGCGGACCGAAATCGTCACCGATGCCGCCCACGGTATTCAGTGCCAGCACCCGTTGCGCACCGATCTGCTGCAGCGCGGCCAGGTTGGCGCGGTAGTTGATCTTGTGCGGCGGCAGCGAATGACCTTCACCGTGGCGCGCCAGGAAAGCCACGCGATGACCGAGCAATGTCCCGACCCGCACCGGGCCGGACGGCTGTCCGAAACGGGTCGAGACTTCGTGGGTCTGCACGTCGTCAAGCTTGGCCAGGTTGTAGACACCGGTGCCGCCAATCACGGCCAGGGCGATCTGTTGCATGAAAAGCACTCCAGAGAAAAAAGAACGCCGGCACCCGAAGATGCCGGCGGCAGGAAACGCAGGCCGCAGGCGGCCGCGTTGTTATTCCTTCATCGCGTAGATGGCCGGCACGCAGCGCAGGGTTTCGTTGACGTCCATGCCGAAACCGAACACGTAGCGATCCGGCAGTTCGATGCCGGCGTAGTCGGCGGTGACGTCCGGCAGCGCGCGATCGTGCTTCTTCACGGTCATCGCGGCAATGCGCACGTCGGTCGCGCCCTGCTCCAGGCACCAGGTGCGCACGCCCTGCAGGGTGTAACCCTCGTCGAGGATGTCATCGACCAGCAGCACGCGGCGACCGAACAGCGCGGTGGCCGGCTTGTGCTTCCACACCAGGTCGCCACCGGTGGTCTCGCCACGGTAACGGGTGGCGTGCAGGTAATCGAACTGCACGTCCTGGCCACGCGCGCCCAGTTCCAGTGCCAGCTGGCCTGCGAACGGCAGCGCACCATGCATGATCGACAGGAACAGCGGCACCTCGCCCTGGTAATCGCGCGCGATGGCGTCGGCGATGCCGGCAATGGCCTTGTCGATGGTGGGACGGTCGACCAGCAGGTCAGCTTGGGCCAGGGCCTGGGAAATGGTGAGGTTCGGCATCAGACGGTTCTTCCAAGGGTTTGAAGCAGACGGGATTGGGTGTCGCCATGGCGGGCATCGGCCAGCAGGCCATCCCAGCCAAGCGCGCCGCGGCCGAGCAGGCCCAGCAGCGCAGCGGTATTGAGGGAGCGTCCCTGCACCGCGTGCAGGGCTTCATCGACCAGTTCCGGGTGGCAGACCAGCACCACATCGCAGCCGGCATCCAGGTGCGCGTGCACGCGCGCCGGCACGCCACCGGCGCTGTGCGAGGCGGCCATGCCGATGTCATCGGAGAACACCACGCCGCGGAAGCCGAGCTCGTCACGCAGGATCTGCTGGATCCAACGCGGCGAGTAGCCAGCCGGTTCCGGTGCGACCTGCGGATAGATCACGTGCGCCATCATCACCGCATCGGCGCCGGCGGCGATACCAGCCGCGAACGGCACCAGATCCTGTGCGCGCAGTTCGTCCAGCGCACGCGGATCGATCGCGGTATCCACATGGGTGTCTTCCAGCACGGTGCCATGGCCGGGGAAATGCTTGAGGGTGGCGGCCATGCCGACCGCGTGCATGCCACGCACATAGGCGGCGGTGAACGCGGCCACGACCTGCGGGTCTTCACTGAAGGCACGGTTGCCGATGGCGCGATTGCCACGGCCAAGGTCGACCACCGGCGCGAAGCTCAGGTCCACACCGCTGGCACGCACTTCACTGGCCATCAGCCAGGCGTGCTGCTCGGCCAAGGCAAGCGCAGCGTCGGGGTCCCTGGCGTACTGGACACCAATGTCCTGCAGCGGCGGCAGCTCGCTGAAGCCCTCGCGGAAGCGCTGCACGCGCCCCCCTTCCTGGTCCACGCAGATCAACTGCGGACGCGGTGCGGCAGCGCGGATCGCCGCCGACAGTTCGGTCACCTGCTGCCGCGAGGCGAAGTTGCGCTTGAACAGCACCACCCCGGCCACAGCATCGTGCTGCAGCCAGTCACGTTCCTGGGCGGTCAGTTCAGTGCCGGCAACGCCGATCAGCAGCATGGTCGATCTCCAAAACGGGCGCCCGTATGGCGCAGTGCCGCATTGTCGCAGAACCGGCCAACAGGCGCAGTGGTCAAAAAAGGGGACGGAGGGGATTAACGCGCAATCGACCCACTGGTGCCGAATACGACTTAATCCCCTCCGTCTCCTTTTGCGGTCCGGTCAGACCTTGCAGCCGTCCGCGCCGCAGGCGTCGCCGCTGTCATCCGGGGCACCCTGCGCGCCCTGCCCTGTCGCCTTCTCGGCGGCAATCTGGCGCAGCGCGTTGGCGAAGGCTTCCGGCGGCTGGGCGCCGGATACAGCCCAGCGGCCGTCGATGACGAAGGTGGGCACCGAGGAGATACCCAGGGCATGGGCCTGCGCCAGGCCCGCTTCCACTTCGGCCAGGCCACGATCGCCGGCCAGCATCTGCTGGATCTCATCTGCGCCCAGACCACCTGCGGCGCCGGCCTCGACCAGCACCGCCGGGTCGGCCAGATTCCGCCCATGCTCGAAGTGGGCGCGGAACAGCGCCTCGCCGACCGCCTCCTGCACGCCGTGCTGGCCAGCCAGCCACAACAGGCGATGCGCCGGCAGCGTGGTTACCCGCACCTGGCCCTGGCCGAAGTCCATCGGCAAGCCCTCGGCCCGCGCAGTGGTCTGGGTCTGGCCAAGAATCTGCTCGGTGCGCTCGGCACCGCCGAACTTGCGCTCATAGGCCTCGCGCAGCGGCACCGGGGTGGCGTCCGCATCCGGATCGAGCTGGAACGGCTGCCAGTGGATCTCGAGTTCGGGCGCGTCGGCGCCCAGCAACTGCACACCCTGCTGGAAGCGATGCTTGCCGATCCAGCACCAGGGGCAGACCACGTCGGAGTAGATGTCGATTCTCATCCCTGCGACATGTGGCCTGCTCGCCCCGAAAAAAGGGGGACGGAGGGAATCAAGTGGCTGTCCCGTTCGCCCCGCTTCAGGATTTCACCACTGTGAATAGGGGTTATTGGCCAGCGCCACGTTGTAATAGCGCGCGTCGTCGGTGACCTCGGCGCCGACCCAGTCCGGCAGGTCGATGGCCTGGTCAGCGCTGTCGAGCTCGACTTCGGCAACCACCAGGCCGGCGTTGTCGCCAAGGAACTCATCCACTTCCCAGGTCAGGCCGGCGTACTCGACCAGATGCCGGCGCTTGTCGATCAGGCCGCCGACGCACAGCGCCAGCAGGTCGCGCGCGTCCTGCACCGGGATCGGGTAGTCGAACTCCTGCCGGGTATGGCCCAGCGTTCGCGACTTCAGGTTCAGTGCGGCCTTCTCGCCTTCGATGCGGACCCGCACCGAGGCGTTCTGGGTGCCGCGGTCGAGCGCGCCCAGATCGTTGATATAGCCCTGTGCCATCGGAATGACCCGGTGCGCGGCGGTGCGCCACCCATCATGGGTGACGAGGAATTTGCGTTCGATTTCAATGCCCATGGGCACAGTATGCGGCTCACGCCAGATGCTGCCTATCGGCGCGGCGACAGGCACGACTACACTGCGCGGCCCCCAACCAAGGAATGGTCGCGCATGACACTTTCCCGTCGTCTTCGCCGCTGCCTTGCCCTGTCGGCACTGCTGCCGTGTGTGGCCGCCAATGCCGCATCAACGGCGATGCCATCGCTGCAGCAGGCACAGGCCGCGATGGACCGGATGTTCGATCAGGCCATTGCCGATCGCCCCGCCAGCGACAGCAGCCGCCTGGTCGCCGAGACCTTCCGGCCCCGCCTGCAGGCCCTGGACAGCTGCGCAGCCGCCGAGGCCGGCGACGCCGTCGATTGCATCGCCACCGCCAGCGCAGACATCGATTCGCGACCGCAGCTGCTGCGGCTGGCACTGGTGGGCGGCGTGTGGACCCTGCCTGACCAGCGCGATGTCCCGGTTCCGGCGCCGCCGAAGGATCGGGTGCAGGCTCTGCTGCGGGAACGGATCGCCGCACAGGCGCAGCAGCAGGCCGACCCCGCCCTGCGCGCACGCTACGAGCAGGCGGCCGGCACCCTGCAGGTGCAGGACGTGAGGAGCTGCGACGTTGCCAGCGACAGGGCCGTCATCGAATGCACGGTGCGCGCCGGCGACGGCAACGAGCACGGCGAGCAGTCCATGGCCTTCGTGCGCGTGGACGGCCAGTGGCAGAACGCCCCGGCCGACTGAGCGCGCTGCTTCCGCAGCAGTCGCCGGGCAGACCCCGGCGCTGCATTCATCAACGCTTTTCGAACACCGCGATGCTTTCCACGTGCGCGGTGTGCGGGAACATGTCCATCGCACCGGCGCTGACCAGGGTGAAGCCCTGTTCGTTGACCAGGTAGCCGGCATCGCGGGCCAGCGAGCCCGGATGGCAGCTGACATAGACGATGCGCTTGAACTGCTTCAATGGCAGCTGCTGCAGCACTTCGATGGCACCGGAACGCGGCGGATCCAGCAGCAGCTTGTCGAAGCCCTGGCGCATCCACGGCGTGCTGCGCTGGTCCTGGGTCAGGTCGGCGCTGTAGAACTGCGCGTTGGCCAGTCCGTTGCGCTCGGCGTTCTCGCGCGCACGCGCCACCAGCCCGGCATCACCTTCCACGCCCACCACTTCGCGCACCTTGCGTGCCAGCGGCAGGGTGAAGTTGCCCAGGCCACAGAACAGGTCCAGCACGCGCTCGTCGGCACCCGGCTCAAGCAGGTCCAGCGCGTGGGCGATCATCTTCTCGTTGAGCTTGGCATTGACCTGGATGAAATCCAGCGGACGGAACGCCAGTTCGACATCCCACGGCGCCAGCCGGAACGACAGCGCCACGCCCTGCCCGTCCAGCGGCTGCACGGTGTCCACGCCACCCGACTGCAGGTAGATGACAAAGCCCTGCTGCTGGCCAAAGGCCGCCCAGGCAGCGCGATCAGCGTCACTCAGCGGCTGCAGGTGGCGCACGGTCAGCACCACGGCCTGGTCACCGGCGATGAACTCGATCTGCGGGATGTCGCGCTTGCCGTCCAGGGATTCGATGAAGGTCGACAGCACCTCCACCTTGGTGCCGATTTCCGGGATCACGGTCAGGCACTGCTGCAGGTCCGCGACGAAGCGCGGGTCCTGCTCGCGGAAGCCGACCAGGGTCTTGTCCTTCTTCTCGACCCGGCGCACAGAGAACCGGCCCTTGCGGCGGTAGCCCCAGCTGTCGCCGACCAGCGGCGGCAACACGGTGCCCGGCTTCACATGGCCGATGCGCTCCAGGTTGTCCATCAGCACGCGCTGCTTGGCGACGATCTGCTGGTCTTCATCCAGGTGCTGCAGCACACAGCCGGCACAGGTGCCGAAATGCGGGCACTTGGGGGTGACCCGCTGCGGCGAGGCCTGCAGCACCTGCACCGTGCGCGCCTCATCGAAGTGGCGGCTGCGGGCGGTCTGTTCGGCCATCACCACTTCGCCCGGCAGGGCACCGCTGATGAAGGTGACCTTGCCGCCCTCGCCTTCACGGCGGGCAACACCGCGACCATCATGGCTGAGGTCGAGGATCTCGGTCTGGAAGGGAGTACGGTCGATACGGGAGCGGGATCGGGCCACGTGGCAACAGGCTGCGGGCAAAAGTGGGGCCGTATTGTCGCAGATCCTGACCGGCGGGGCCGCTGGCCGCTTGCGCCCGCCGCCGCCGTGCTTGATGATTGACCCCAGCTGACATGGAGGCAGCCCTGATGCAGATGACCCCGCGGGCCAGTCGACCCCGCTTCCTGCTTGTCGAGGACGACATCATCAGCCGCGGTTTTTTCAAAGCGGCGTTGGAAACGTTACCAGCGGATGTGGACACCGCCGATTCACTGGCCAGCGCTTTGGCACGCGCCGAGCCCGGTGCCCACGATCTGTGGCTGATCGACGTCAACCTGCCCGATGGCAATGGTGCCCAGCTGTTGCACCAGCTGCGCCGCTCGCACCCGGACACCCCGGCGCTGGCGCATACCGCCGACGGCGATGCCGCCATTCACGCACGCCTGCGCGAGGCTGGCTTCAGCGACACCCTGGTCAAGCCGCTGGGCCGCGACCAGCTGCTGAAGGCGGTCCGTCGTGCGCTGGTCAACAGCCCTGCCGGTTCCACGGTGCCGCCAGCGGCGGTCGAGCTGGCGCTGGAGGACTGGGATGAAACCGCCGCTCTGGCCGCGCTCAATGGCCAGCGCAACCACCTGATTGCCCTGCGCGAACTGTTCCTGGCCGAACTGCCGGGCGTGCGCGACGCGGTCGAACAGGCCGTGGACCAGCACGACGAGCGCCAGCTGCGCAGCCAGCTGCACCGGTTGCAGGCCAGCTGCGGGTTCGTGGGTGCAGCGCGACTGGCACGCGCGGTGCGGCAGCTGCACCACACGCCCGAATCGGGGCAGGCACAGGCGGGGTTCCGCGCCGCCGTAGCGGCCCTGCTGCACTGAGGGGTTCGGCCGGGCTGCGCCCGGCACCCGCAGAGGCAACGGCCGGAGCAACGGCCAAAGCAACGGCCAAAGCCAAAGCGGCTTCCTGCGGGATGGCGGGGCGGCATGGGCTGGCAGGACACGCCGTAAACCCATCCATGGGGGCTCGATGGCGCCATCCATGGCGCCAACGGTCCTGCCAACCCATGCCGCCCCACCCCTGACAGTTTCCCGTTGTCTGGTAGATCCACGCCATGCGTGGATGAATCCATCGAAATCGAATATTTCGACAATTGAACGAAGAGCATCCACGCATGGCATGGATCTACGTGTCGACCAAGGTCGACACCTACCAGAGCCGGAAGCCGTTCCGACAGCTCGCGGACAATTGTCGAAGGCGGGATGGGTCCGGTGGCAGGGGCGTGAGCCGCATGGATGCGGCGACCGAGCCTACAGGGACGTATTTACGGCGTCCCCTGCCACCGGACCCACCCCGCCTACCCACGGATAGCCAGCTCTTGCCGTTGACGTTGATTCGGCAGGTGCAGGGCTGCAAGCCCTGCCGAACACCCCTCAACGCCTGGGCGCGAGCTGCTCCAGCATCTCCCACGACTTCAACCCGCGCGCGCCAAGGTGATGAGCCAGCACCCGCCGCATCGGCAGGCGCAGGCTGGCCAGATCGGCGGCTTCCGGTTCGTCGTCGGCTGCCAGGGCCAATAGTGCCGAGCCGGTAGCGGCGGCGCGACGCTCGCCGCCACGCTCACTGAGCAGGCGCTGCGGTCCTTCCTGCGGGTCCAGTTCATAGCGCGCCGCCGGGTCGATCGGCTGGCCATCGCTGGCGGTCTCCAGATCGAAGCCCACACCCAGCGCCGCCAGCAGCTCGCGTTCGAACCGGCGCAGGGTCCAGGCCAGTCCAGCACCCACGGCCAGACGCGCACGCGCTTCGCCGTAGGCCAGGTACAACTCCGGCAACGGATCCTGGCGCGGTGCCAGGCGCAGGGTCAGTTCACTCAAATAGAACCCGGCCAGCATGGCCTGGCCGAGCAGGCGCGGCGCCACATCCAACGCTTCAGCACCGCGCAGCTGGGCCAGTTCGCCACGTTGCAGCGCGCTGAAGCGGATCCACTGCAGGGGCTGCAGGGCCGCTCGCAGCACCTGGCCCTTGGCCGTGGAAACACCACGCGCGAGCAGGCCGATCCGGCCGTGCTCGGCGCTCAATACCTCGACCAGCAAGCTGGTCTCGCGATAGGCCCGCGCATGCAGCACGAAGCCGGTGTCGTCCTCGATCAGCATCGAAGCGACCGTCGCGGCTTATTCGTAGCCGAAGGCCTTCAGCGCGGCCTCGTCATCGGACCAGCCCTCACGCACGCGCACCCAGGTTTCCAGGAACACCTTGGCCCCGAACAGACGCTCCATCTGCAGGCGGGACTTGGCCCCGATCTCCTTCAGGCGGGTGCCGCCCTTGCCGATCACGATCGCCTTCTGGCCTTCGCGCTCGACCCAGATCACCGCACCGATGCGCAGCAGGTTGCCGTCCTCGGTGAAGCGCTCGATCTCCACCGTGGTGGCGTACGGCAGCTCTTCGCCCAACTGGCGCATCAGCTGTTCACGCACCAGTTCGCCCGCCAGGAAGCGCTGGCTGCGGTCGGTGATTTCGTCTTCGCCGAACATCGGCGGGGCTTCCGGCAACAGCGCCAGCACATCACGGACCAGGGCTTCCAGGCCGTTGCGCTTCTGCGCCGAAATCGGATGCACCGACGAGAAGTCACGGCCGGCGGTCACTTCCTGCAGGAACGGCAGCAGTGCGCCCTTGTCCTTCATGCGGTCGATCTTGTTGACCACCAGCACCACCGGGATACCGGCGTCGCGCAGCACGTTGAAGGCCAGGCTGTCCTCTTCGTCCCAGCGTCCGGCTTCGATCACCAGCAGGCCGGCGTCGACGCCTTCCAGCGAACCGCGGGCGGCGCGGTTCATGACCCGGTTCATCGCCCGCTTCTGCACCTTGTGCAGACCAGGTGTATCGACCAGCACCAGCTGCCCTTCCGGGTAGGTGGCGATGCCCAGCAGGCGGTGACGGGTGGTCTGCGGCCGGTTGGACACGATGCTGACCTTGGCCCCGACCAACGCATTGGTCAGGGTCGATTTGCCCACGTTCGGGCGGCCGATGACGGCCACGCTGCCGCAATGATGGGGAGTTTGTTCGCTCACTTGGAATCCAGTTGTTCAAGGACGGCCGCAGCCGCTTGTTGTTCGGCGATCCGCCGCGAGGAGCCTTCGCCCTCGGTGCTGGCGGCGGGGTCGGCTACGTTGCAGCGTACCCGGAAGTGTTTGGCGTGGTCGTCACCGGATTCTGACACCAGTTCGTACTGTGGCAACGCCTTCTGTCGGCCCTGCAGCCATTCCTGCAGGCGGGTCTTGGGATCCTTCTCCGGTCGCCCGGTGGCCGGCAGCGCCTCCATCGAGGCGGCAAACCAGGGCAGGACCATCGCCCGGCAGGCTTCAAAGCCCACGTCCAGGTAGATCGCCGCGACCACGGCCTCGAATGCATCGGCCAGGGTCGAGTCGCGGCGATGGCCGCCGGACTTCATTTCGCCAGGCCCCATCGTCAGCCGATCACCCAGCTGCAGGGTGCGGGCGATCACCGCCAGCGCACCCTCGCGCACCAGTTCGGCGCGGGCGCGGGTCATCGCGCCTTCGTCTGCCTTGGGCCAGCGCAGGTACAACGCCTCGGCGACCATCATGTTGACGATGCTGTCGCCGAGGAACTCCAGCCGCTCGTTATGCGGCGCGCCGGCACTGCGATGGGTCAGCGCCTGCTTGAGCAGGTCTGGATCGCGGAAGGCATGACCGATCAGGTCTTCACGTT
The DNA here is from genome assembly GCF_013416715.1 of Stenotrophomonas sp. SbOxS2. Lineage (NCBI taxonomy): Bacteria > Pseudomonadati > Pseudomonadota > Gammaproteobacteria > Lysobacterales > Lysobacteraceae > Stenotrophomonas > Stenotrophomonas sp. SbOxS2. The sequence continues at coordinate 170,745 of NZ_JAAVXD010000005.1, read as the reverse complement.
GGAAAGATTTATTCGACACCGCTACGGGTCAGGTCCTGGGAAGAATCGAATTTGCCAACCACGTCCAGGTTGCCGACCAGCGGGCGGCGCACTTCGTAGTTGACCTTGAGGGTCCAGCCATTGTCGCGACGGTCGAACTTGACGTTGGCCGGCTTCACATTGTCCGAGTAGTTGATGTACAGCCGCTTGAAGAACAGGTCCTGGATGTTGGCCGGCGCCATGCTGCCGATACCGGGTTCTTTGGCCAGGCTCTTCATTGCCGAGCGCACCGCGTAATACTCCTGGTACATCGGGAACAGCTTCATGCCGACGTAGAGGAAGAAGCCAACCACGATCAGGACTACCAGGAACGAAGTCAGGGTCATGCCGCGCTGCGTGTTCATCGTCTTCATTGCGTTCTCCCCAGATACGCGAGTGGATGTGAAGTCAGTTGATGCTCGAGCCGATCCGCGACGGTTCGAAGCCGTCCTTGCAGAACCAGCCCTGGCAGTTCAGCCAGATCAGGAATGCCTTGCCACGCAGGTTCTCTTCCGGCAGCAGGCCCCAGAAACGGCCGTCGTCGCTGTTGTCACGATTGTCGCCCATCACCAGGTACTTGCCAGCCGGCACGGTCCACTGGCCCTGGCCACGCGGATAGTCGGTCTCCAGCACGGTGTGGGTGCGGCCCGGCAGGTGCTCGACCAGCAGGTTGGCGCCCTCGCCCTGGCCCTTGTGGCCGGCGTAGATGCCCTTGTTGTCGTACTTCAGCGGCTCGCCGTTGAGGATCACGCCGTCGCCTTCGAACACCACGGTGTCACCCGGCACGCCGATCACGCGCTTGATGAAGTTCTCGCCCTTGGCCGGGTCGTTGTCGCCATGGCCGGGGAAGTGGAACACCACCACGTCACCGCGGGCCGGATCGCCGACCGGCACGAAGCGGGTATTGGTGATCGGCAGGCGCAGGCCGTAGGAGAACTTGTTGACCAGGATGAAATCGCCGATCAGCAGGTTCGGCATCATCGAGCTGGACGGGATCTTGTACGGCTCGGCGATGAAGCTGCGCACGATCAGCACGATCGCCAGCACCGGGAAGAACGCACGCGAGTAGTCCACCAGCACCGGCTCGGTGTCGAGCAGGCCGGCGCGCTGGGCGCGACGCTTGGCCAGGTACAGCTTGTCGGCCAGCAGGATCAGGCCGGAGGCCAGGGTCAGCACGACCAGGAGGATCTCAAACAGTTTCATTCAGGGTCCTTTGCAACGTCACCGGACGATCGGCCCGAAGGCCGGTTTCGGGGCTTATTTGTTGTCCATCTGCAGCACGGCCAGGAAGGCTTCCTGCGGAATTTCCACGCGGCCGACCTGCTTCATGCGCTTCTTGCCTTCCTTCTGCTTTTCCAGAAGCTTCTTCTTGCGCGAAACGTCGCCACCATAGCACTTGGCCAGAACGTTCTTGCGCATGGCCTTGACCGTGGTGCGCGAGATGATCTGCGAGCCGACGGCGGCCTGGATGGCGACGTCGAACTGCTGGCGCGGGATCAGGTCCTTCATCTTCTCGCACAGCTCGCGACCACGACGATCGGCATGGCTGCGGTGCACGATCAGCGACAGCGCATCGACCTTGTCGCCATTGATCAGCACGTCCACGCGCACGAACGGACCGGCATCGAAGCGCACGAAGTGATAGTCCAGCGAGGCATAGCCACGGCTGACCGACTTCAGCTTGTCGAAGAAGTCCAGCACCACTTCGGCCATCGGCAGCTCGTAGCTGATCTGCACCTGGCTGCCCAGGTAATTGATGCCGAGCTGGCTGCCGCGCTTTTCTTCGCACAGCTTGATGATGTTGCCGATGTACTCCTCGGGGGTGAGCACGTTGGCGCGGATGATCGGCTCGCGGATCTCCTGCACATGGTTCACCGGCGGCAGCTTGGCCGGGTTGTCCATGTTGATGATCGTGCCATCGGTCTTCAGGACTTCATACACCACCGTCGGCGCGGTGCTGATCAGGTCCAGGTTGTATTCGCGTTCCAGGCGTTCCTGCACGATTTCCATGTGCAGCATGCCGAGGAAGCCGCAGCGGAAACCAAAGCCCATCGCTTCGGAACTTTCCGGCTCGAAGCGCAGCGCGGCATCGTTCAGGCGCAGCTTGTCCAGCGCTTCGCGCAGGTCCGGGTAATCCTCGGCATCGACCGGGAACAGGCCGGCGAACACGCGCGGCTGCATTTCCTGGAAGCCCGGCAACGGCTTCGGCGCCGGGTCGGCAGCGAGGGTGAGGGTGTCACCGACGGGCGCGCCATGCACGTCCTTGATGCTGGCGGTGACCCAGCCCACTTCGCCCGCGCGCAGTGCCGGCAGCACCTTGCGCTTGGGGGTGAACACACCGACGTTGTCGACCTGGTGGTTGCGGCCGGTGGACATCACCTGCAGCTTGTCGCCGGCCTTGATCTCGCCCTGCATCACGCGCACCAGCGAGACCACGCCCAGGTAGTTGTCGAACCACGAGTCGATGATCAGCGCCTGCAGCTTGTCGGTATCACGCGGCACCGGCGCCGGAATGCGATGCACGATCGCTTCCAGCACGTCGACCACGTTCAGGCCGGTCTTGGCACTGACCGGGACCGCGTCGCTGGCATCGATGCCGATCACGGCCTCGATCTCGGCCTTGGCGCGCTCGATATCGGCGGTGGGCAGGTCGATCTTGTTGATCACCGGCACCACTTCCAGCCCCTGCTCCACCGCGGTGTAGCAGTTGGCCACCGACTGCGCCTCCACACCCTGCGCCGCATCGACCACCAGCAGCGCGCCCTCGCAGGCGGCCAGCGAGCGGCTGACTTCATAGGAGAAGTCGACGTGGCCGGGGGTGTCGATGAAGTTCAGGTGGTAGGTCTGGCCGTCCTTCGCCACGTACGGCAGCGACACCGACTGCGCCTTGATGGTGATGCCACGCTCGCGCTCGATCGGGTTGGAGTCGAGCACCTGCGCTTCCATCTCGCGGGCCTGGAGGCCGCCACAGAGCTGGATGATGCGGTCGGCCAGCGTGGACTTGCCGTGGTCGACGTGGGCGATGATGGAGAAGTTGCGGATGTTCCGCATCGAATCAGAGGACATAGAGAGGTGGCGGCGGCGCGCGGCGTCGTCAGGGTAACGGTCGATTATCGCATGCCCGGAGGGTGACCGCGTGGTTGGCCGGGCCGGACAGCCTCCGGAATGGCCGAAGCCCCGCCGGGGCGGGGCTTCGGGGATACCACATGGGCCGCCGTGAAGGCGGCCATCCGTTGTTACGGGCCGGCCTTGACCGCCACGAAGGCGCTGTTGCCGCTGCCGGTACGGACCAGCAGCATGACCACGTCACCCTTCTTGTACCCGGAAAGTGCACGGTTCAGGGTTTCCACGCTGCCGACCGGGGTGCTGGCCACCTGCAGGATCACCATGCCGCCGGACAGGCCGGCATCCCGGGCACCCTCGCCCTTCACTGCGGTGATGCGGACACCTTCGCCCGTCTCCAGGCCCAGCTGCTTGCGCTGCGGCGCAGTCAGGTCGGCAACCTCCAACCCCAGCAGGGCATTGGCGCCGGTCTGCGGGGCTGCCGTGTCATTGCCTGCGGAGGGGCTGCGGGCGTTGCCCTGCGCATCCTCGGCCAGGGCCGTCAGGGTCGCGCTCAGGTCACGCGGCTTGCCGTCGCGGATCACGCCCAGGGTGACCCGGCTGCCCGGCGCCATCGCACCGATCAGCGGCGGCAGATCGGACCAGCTGTTGACCGGCGCGCCGTTCACCGTGCGGATCACGTCACCGATCTTGACCCCGGCCTTGGCCGCAGCGCTGTCCGGCACGATCTGGTTGACCAGCGCGCCGCGGCTGTCGGGCAGGCCCATCGCCTGTGCCTTCAGGCCGTCGATTTCCTGGACCACCGCGCCGAGCTGGCCACGGGTGACCTTGCCGGTCTTCTTGATCTGCTCGACCGCACTCATCGCCAGGTCGATCGGGATCGCGAAGCTGATGCCCATGTAGCCACCCGAGGCCGAGAAGATCTGCGAGTTGATGCCGACTACTTCACCGCGGGTGTTCAGCAGCGGACCGCCGGAATTGCCCTGGTTGATCGCCACGTCGGTCTGGATGAACGGCACATAGCGCTGGTCCGGCCCACCGGTATTGCGGCCGAGGGCGCTGACCACGCCGGCGGTAACCGAGTGGTCCAGCCCGAACGGCGAGCCGATCGCGACAACCCACTGACCGGGCTTCAGGCTGTTGGAATCACCCACGCGCACGGTCGGCAGGTTCTTGCCGTCGATCTTCAGCAGGGCCACGTCGTACTGCTGGTCGCTGCCGACCACCTTGGCGGTGAACTCGCGACGATCGCCGAGCTTGACCTTCACTTCACTGGCGTCGGCGACCACGTGGTAATTGGTCAGCACGTAGCCATCAGGCGAAATGATGAAGCCCGAACCCATGCCGCGGCCCTTGATGCTGGGTCCACCGTCCTGGCCACCGGGCCCCTGCCCCGGCATCGGGAAATCCGGGCCGAAGAAGCGGCGGAAGAACTCGGGCATCTCGTCATCACCCGGGCCCATGCCGCCCCGTGCCTGGCGGTTGCTGCGGACGATGGTGGTGTCGACGTTGACCACACCGGGGCCGACCTGTTCCACCAGATTGGTGAAATCAGGCAGACCGCTGACCAGCGGTTGCGCCGGTGCGCGCGGCGCCGCAGCGGCGGCCGCGGCCTGCGGCTGGGCGGCAGGCGCCGCCGGTTGGGCACAGGCCACCAGCGGCAGGGTCAAGGCGAACAGGCCAATGGCCTGTGTGCGGAGTCGGGGAGTCATCGGACGGCAACCTCCGGGTCGGATGGAAAGGGAAAGAAGCGCCCCGCCGACGGCGGGGCGTGGGACGGTACCCGGCTCAGTCGCGCGGGCGCTGCGGCGCCGGCAGATCATCCTGCAGGCGCGGCTCGAACGGATAGAACGCGGCGCCACCGGCATGGGCCGGGAAGCTGGCATTGAGAGCGCCACCGGCGGCGGGCGCCAGGCTGGAGCGCGGCCACGGCCGTGCCTGCAGGCTGCCGACCTCGCCAAATGGCAGGTTGCGCGCGCTACTGGCGGGCACGGTCGGGGTCAGAGGCGCCTGGCTGGCGACCGCGCGCAGCGGTGCGTCATCGCGCTGGGCCACGCGTGCGGCCTGCTGGCTGCGGGTGGCGCTGGCGCGGCGTGCGTCCTGGCGGCGGCTGGCCGCTGCCATGGCCACCGCCGGCACGCTGGCCACGGCCATCGCGGCGGTGTCCACCGATGCCTCGGTGACAGCCGCAGGCTGCCCGGATGCCGGCGGCAACTGCGCCTGGCTGGCGATCACCTGCGGTGCGGAGACATCGACGGGCGGCGCCTCCTGCAGTTTTTCGCGGCCTACGAACAGCGCCACGGCGGCAACCGAAGCCGCCAGCGCGCCACCACCCCAGGCACGCCAACCACTGCGGCGGGCCTGACGCTTCGGCTCAGCCTGCGGCGCAGGCTCGGCGGCGATGGCGGCAGCCACGGCGGCACTGAAACCGGCCGGTGCCAGCAGTGACGCCTGGCCACGCATGACGTCACCCAGCAGCTGCCAGCGTTCCTGGCAGCCAGCCAGTTCCGGATCGTGTTCCATGCGGCGCACCAGGAAGCGCGCCTCGTCTGCCCCCAGCTCGCCGTCCACCAGCGCCGACAACTGCTGGCGATGGCGTTCGTCCAGGCGTTGCCCGGCGGGAGACTGGTGGTTGTGCGATTCGTTGTTCGGAATGCGGGTCATATACGGCTCTTCTCGCGGGTGGCGCTGCCGATGTCCAACAGCGGCCGGAGTTCGGTGTCGATCGCCTCGCGCGCCCGGAAGATCCGTGAACGCACGGTGCCGATCGGGCACCCCATCTTCTGCGCGATTTCCTCGTAACTCAGGCCTTCCACCTCGCGCAGGGTGATCGCTGACCGGAGTTCTTCCGGCAGCGCATTGACGGCCTTCATCACCGTCTGTTCCAGTTCCTGGCGCATCAACTCGCGCTCGGGCGTGTCGGTGTCGCGCAGGCGTGTTCCGCTGTCGAACTGCTCGGCGTCGCCGATGTCGATGTCATCGGTCGGCGGGCGGCGATTGTGCGAAGCCAGGTGGTTTTTGGCGGTATTCACGGCGATCCGATGCAACCAGGTTGAGAACTGGGCGTCGCCACGGAAACTTCCAATCGCACGGTAAGCACGGATGAAAGTGTCCTGGGCCACGTCCTGACATTCACTCCAGTCGGCGATGTAGCGACCGACCAGGGCCACGACCCGATGCTGGTACTTGCGCACCAGGACATCGAAGGCGGCACTCTCGCCGTGCTGCACGCGCCGGACCAGTTCCAGATCCAGCTCCTGTGGTGTATCAACATCGGCCATGAGGGGCCGCACTCCTGTCAGCCCAACCGACGTCGGGCAATGAGACTGCCAATCCCGGGAAAAGTTCAGTCGCCGATCACCTGGCGCCGCACCAGCTTTTAACCACCGTTCCGTTAACGTTCCGGTCCAAGGCCTGCGATCCGGGGCGCCACACCCCTGCTATTGGGATTTGACGCGGGGGAAACAACCTCTGGATCATAGCCCCCTTCTCCATACACAACCGGATGGAACGTCCATGCTCTCAAGCTTCGATGGTCTCCGCTTCAGCCACTGGCACCCCGAGATCCGCGACGATGGCGTGGTGGTCCTCTCCCTTGATCGTCAGGACAGCAGTGTCAACGCAATGTCGCAGGATGTCCTGCTGGAGCTGGGCGATCTGCTTGAGCGCATCGCCATGGACCCGCCGAAGGGCGTGGTGATCCAGTCGATCAAGAAGGCAGGCTTCATCGCCGGCGCCGACCTGAAGGAATTCCAGGAATTCGATCGCCGCGGCACCGTCAACGATGCCATCCGCCGTGGCCAGTCGACCTACCAGAAGCTGGCCGAACTGCCCTGCCCGACCGTGGCCGCCATCCATGGCCATTGCCTGGGCGGCGGCACCGAGCTGGCCCTGGCCTGCCGCTACCGCGTCGCGTCCAATGACAGCTCCACCCGCATCGGCCTGCCGGAAACCCAGCTGGGCATCTTCCCGGGCTGGGGTGGCAGCGCGCGCCTGCCGCAGCTGGTCGGCGCGCCGGCGGCGATGGACATGATGCTGACCGGACGCACGCTGTCGGCCTCGGCCGCACGCGGCATCGGCCTGGTCGACAAGGTGGTGGCACCGGCCGTAGTGCTCGACACCGCCGTGGCGCTGGCGCTGTCCGGCACCACCCGCCCGTTCAAGCAGCGCGCGACGGCGTGGGCGACCAATACCTGGCTTGCACGCCAGCTGCTGGCACCGCAGATGGTCAAGCAGGTTGCGCGCAAGGCGAAGAAGGACCAGTACCCGGCGCCGTATGCGTTGATCAGCACCTGGCAGCGCAGCGGCGGCAAGCCGGTGCAGGCACGCCTGGATGCCGAACGACGCGCGGTGGTGAAGCTGGCCAGCACGCCGACCGCGCGCAACCTGATCCGCATCTTCTTCCTCACCGAACGCCTGAAGGGCCTGGGTGGTGGAGATTCCGGCATCCGCCACGTGCACGTGGTCGGTGCCGGCGTGATGGGCGGTGACATCGCGGCGTGGGCCGCCTACAAGGGCTTCGACGTGACCCTGCAGGACCGCGAGCAGCGTTTCATCGACCCGGCCATGGAACGCGCGCAGGCACTGTTTGCCAAGAAGGTGCGCGACGAGAGCAAGCGCCCGGCGGTGGCCGCACGCCTGCGTGCGGATCTGGAAGGCAACGGCGCGGCCCAGGCCGATCTGGTGATCGAAGCGATCATCGAGAACCCGGAAGCCAAGCGTGCGCTGTACCAGACGCTGGAGCCGAAGATGAAGCTCGACGCGCTGCTGACCACCAACACCTCGTCGATTCCGCTGGTGGAACTGCGCGATCACATCCAGCGTCCGGCGCAGTTCGCCGGCCTGCATTACTTCAATCCGGTGGCACAGATGCCGCTGGTGGAGATCATCCATCACGACGGCATGGCCGCTGAGACCGAGCGTCGCCTGGCCGCCTTCTGCAAGGCGCTGGGCAAGTTCCCGGTGCCGGTGGCCGGCACTCCCGGCTTCCTGGTCAACCGCGTGCTGTTCCCGTACATGCTGGAAGCGGCCACCGCGTATGCCGAAGGTATTCCGGGTCCGGTGATCGACAAGGCGGCGGTGAAGTTCGGCATGCCGATGGGCCCGATCGAACTGATCGACACCGTGGGCCTGGACGTGGCCGCTGGCGTGGGCAAGGAACTGGCACCGTTCCTGGGCCTGCAGATTCCGGCGGCGCTGCAGACGGTGGAACCGGACAAGCGCGGCAAGAAGGATGGCCAGGGCATCTACACCTGGGAGAACGGCCGGGCCAAGAAGCCGGACGTGGCACGCGACTACCAGGCGCCTGCCGATCTGGAAGATCGCCTGATCCTGCCGCTGTTGAACGAGGCAGTGGCGTGCCTGCACGAGGGCGTGGTGTCCGACGCGGACCTGCTGGATGCGGGCGTGATCTTCGGTACCGGTTTCGCACCGTTCCGCGGCGGTCCGATCCAGCACATCCGTGCAGTCGGTGCCGATGCACTGGTGGAACGCCTGAAGGCGTTGCAGCAGCGTCACGGCGACCGTTTCGCACCGCGCCCAGGCTGGGACAACCCGCTCCTGCGCGAACCGGTGGTTTGATCGGCCAGGCCTGCGGCCCGGCACCCGCAGAGGCAACAGCTACAGCTACAGCAGAAGCCAGAGCCAAAGCGGCTCTGGCTTTTCTGTTTGTTGGGTGGGCCGGTGTCGGGTTGCGGGGACGCCGTAAACCCATCCTTGGGGGCTTGGCCGCGGCATCCATGCCGCGGACACCCCGCAACCCGACACCGCCCCACCCCTGACAGTTTCCCGGTGACGGTCGGTGAACTGCGATTGCTGGTAGGTGTCGACCTTGGTCGACACGCTTGATCCACGCCATGCGTGGATGCGAGCGAAGCGACCAGCGTTTGATTTTGATCTTCTTTTTTCTTCTCCGTGGCTGGACGGCACACGGAAACTGTCAGAGGTCGGGCGGGTGGGTTGCGCAGGGGCGTGAGCCGCATGGATGCGGCGCCCGAGCTTACAGGGACGTACTTGCAGCGCCCCCTGCGCAACCCACCCGCCCGGCCAAGCGCGACTTCTGCTTTTGCCTTCAGCGACCAACCAACAGCCACGAGGGGCTGCGCCGTTGGCTGGAACAACCTGTTACCCGAACGGGGAATGTCACCGTCACGACAGCATGCGATGCTGACCGCCTTGATCCCTGCCAGCGAGAACGCCCGCATGACCACCATCATCGCCCCGCGCGTACACGACATCGGCGGCCTGGAAGTGCGCCGTGCAGTGCCCACCCTGCAGGCCCGCAGCATCGGTTCGTTCGTGTTCGTCGACCAGATGGGCCCGGCACTCATGCACCCCGGTACGGCCATCGACGTGCGTCCGCATCCGCATATCGGCCTGGCCACCGTCACCTATCTGTGGTCGGGCGCCATCGGCCACCGCGACACGCTGGGTTCGGACCAGGTGATCCGCCCCGGCGACGTCAACTGGATGACCGCCGGCCGCGGCATCGCCCATTCCGAGCGCACGCCGCAACCCGATCGCGACCATGACAACCCGATCCACGGCATGCAGACCTGGGTAGCGTTGCCGAAGTCGCATGAGGAAATCGAACCGGCGTTCTACCACCATGCGGCTGCCACCCTGCCCGAGCAGCGTCGCAACGGCGCCTGGCTGCGGGTGATCGCCGGGCGCGCCTACGGCGAGGAGTCGCCGGTAAAGGTGTTCGCCGATACGCTCAACGTGGCGATCGACCTCGACCCGGATGCAGAGATCGACATCGATGATGGTCACCGCGAGCGTGCGCTGTACATCCTCGAGGGCGAAGCGCAGCTGGATGGCGTGGACATTCCGGCCCAGCACCTGGTGATTCCCGAAGCCGGTGCGCGTGGCCGCCTGCGCGCGAAGACGCCGGTGAAGGCGATGCTGTTCGGCGGCGAGCCGCTGGATGGCCCGCGCCATCTGTGGTGGAACTTCGTTTCCAGTTCGAAGGAACGTATCGAGCAGGCCAAGCACGACTGGGAAGCCGGGCGTTTCGGCACCATTCCCGGCGACGACAAGGAATTCATTCCCCTGCCCGAGCATTGAGCATCGCGTGTTGCACACATCCGAGGGTGTATCCCTGCACCCGGCGTTGACGCTACAGTCACCCGCTGATCACTGAAATGTGACATAAATCACACTTTCGACCGTCAAAGGAGTGCAACACATGAGCATGGGTAAACGCTTGTCCGCCGAGTTCCTCGGCACGTTCTGGCTGGTTCTGGGTGGCTGTGGCAGTGCCGTGCTGGCCGCCAAGTTCGGTGGCGACGGCAATCCGCTGGGTATCGGTTTCCTCGGCGTGGCGCTGGCCTTCGGCCTGACCGTGGTGACCGGCGCCTACGCGTTCGGCCATATCTCCGGTGCGCACTTCAATCCGGCCGTCAGCGTGGGCCTGTGGGCCGGCGGCCGCTTCCCGACCAGGGATCTGCTGCCCTACATCATTGCCCAGGTGGCCGGCGGCCTGCTGGCGGGTTTCATCCTGCTGCAGATCGCCTCCGGTGCCAGCGGCTTCGCCATTGATGGCAGCCAGGCGGGTGCGTTCGCCAGCAACGGCTATGGTGCGCTGTCGCCCGGTGGCTACAGCGTGGCGGCCGCGTTCCTGTGCGAAGTGGTGCTCACGGCAGTGTTCCTGATCGTGATCATGGGCGCGACCCATGGCAAGGCGCCGGCAGGTTTCGCGCCGCTGGCCATCGGCCTGGCCCTGACCCTGATCCACCTGATCAGCATTCCGGTCACCAATACGTCGGTGAACCCGGCCCGCTCCACGGCGGTGGCCTTCTTCGCCGGCAGCGGCGCAACCGGCCAGCTGTGGCTGTTCTGGGTCGCCCCGCTGCTGGGCGGTGCGATCGGCGGCATCATCTACAAGTGGATCGGCAACGACCGCTGAGCCGTGACCGTGCCATTGCGGCCGACCTTCGGCCGCAATGGTTACGGATGTAACCGCGATTTGTGCGATCGCTCACGTTCCGTTAAGGTCTGGTCATCCGCCCGTGCTTTCGCCGGGCAGGACGGCATCCGGGGATGGGATGCCTCGGCCGCCGGTGACACCGGCGGTGCCAACGACACGCCACCTTGGGGGATGCATGAAGTTCGCGCCTGTTGTTTTGTCGAGCCTGCTGTTCGTTGCGGCGTCTGCCTGCGCGCAGGCCCCGGTCGAATGCCCTTCGTTGCCCGCCAGCAGCGGCCTGCAATGGCAGCAGCAGGTACAGTCCGGTTTCCTGATCTGCCGTGCGGCCACCGGCGACGGTCGCGAAGTGCTGAGCCTGATGCTCAGCCAGCGCGATCCGGGCATTCCCCTGACCCGCTCGCTGCGTCAGGAAAAGGGCAGCTTTGCCGGTGAATCGATGTACTGGTACCAGCCGGATCTTGGTGGCCAGGAGCCACCGGGTTATGCCGAACGCCGCATCAGCGTGGTCAAGCTGGACAAGGGTCGCTACGCGCAGATCGCGCTGTATCCCGACAGCTCCCAGGAACTGGGCACACTGCAGCAGCTTGCGCAGGGCATGAACCTGACGCCGTCTGCCGTGGCCGACGGCCGCTGAGAGGGTGCGGGGATGACTGCTTGGCAGCGTCCCCGCAGGATCCGGCACACCCGTCATCCGCCGGGCATGGCCCGGCGCTGCCCCTCAGAACCTGCCTTCCTGGAAATCAACGAAGGCCTGCATCAGTTCTTCGCGGGTGTTCATCACGAACGGGCCGTGGCGCATCACCTGCTCGCGCAGCGGTCGACCCGCCACCAGGATCAACCGCGCACCGTCAGCACCTGCCGACAGATGCAGCTGCTCGCCGCCGCCCAGCACCGCCAGTTCCTGCCGTGCCACGTCGCGCGCAGCATCCTGCTCGCCCACCGTCAGCCCGCCTTCGAACACATAGACGAACGCGTTGTGGCCTTCCGGCAGCGCATAGGTCCAGGCGCGGTCGGCGGCCAGTTCGATATCCAGATACAGCGGATCGGTGGCAGGCTGCGCGATCGGGCCCGCCGTTCCCTCGACCGTACCGGCGATCACCTTGACCTGCACGCCTTCGGCCGGCCGCACCACCGGAATCTTTTCGGGAGCGAATTCCTGGTACTTCGGCGCGGTCATCTTGTCGCGCGCCGGCAGGTTCACCCACAACTGGAAGCCGCGCATCTGCCCGCTTTCCTGCTCGGGCATCTCCGAATGCACCAGACCACGGCCGGCGGTCATCCACTGCACGCTGCCCGGGGTCAGCAGGCCTTCGTTGCCGTGATTGTCGCGATGCCGCATGCGGCCATCGAGCATGTAGGTAACGGTCTCGAAACCACGATGCGGATGCTCGGGGAAACCGGCGATGTAGTCCTCGGCACGATCGGTGCCGAATTCATCGAGCAGCAGGAACGGATCGAGGTCGGGCAGCGACGGACCGCCGATGACCCGGGTCAGGCGAACACCGGCACCGTCGGAGGTGGGCATGCCACGGATGGTGCGCAGGACGCGGACCGGCTCGGGAAGGCTCATGGTGACTCCTGTTGGATGGATGCCAGTAAAAATGGACGCTGCGGCGCGCAACGCCAATGGATGCCGTCGCAACCGATTGTTCCATCCCTGGTGTTCGCCGCATGTCATGTCCGCACGCCGGCACCGCCTGCGTTGTGGGCAGCGAGGGAACATCGCCACCTGCCACCCCCATGTACGACCAAAGTACTACCGCAGAATGGTCCCGTGCACATTGACCCTGCCAGGGGCACGCGGGACTCTTTGCCTGTCTTTCCGGGAGAGAGCACCTCATGAAAGGTTTTTCCAAAATAGGCTGGGCGGCCCTCGCCCTGCTCGGCGCGTTCTGCCTGGGTACGGTGGCGCTGCGGCGCGGTGAGCACATCAACGCGTTGTGGATCGTGGTGGCGGCGGTATCGCTGTACCTGGTCGCCTATCGCTTCTACAGCCTGTTCATCGCTGACAAGGTGATGCAGCTCGATCCGACCCGGGCCACCCCGGCGGTGATCAACAACGATGGCCTGGATTACGTGCCGACCAACAAGCACGTGCTGTTCGGCCACCACTTTGCCGCCATTGCCGGTGCCGGCCCGCTGGTCGGCCCGGTGCTGGCCGCACAAATGGGCTACCTGCCCGGCCTGCTGTGGTTGGTGGTCGGCGTGGTGCTGGCCGGCGCTGTGCAGGACTTCATGGTCCTGTTCCTGTCCAGCCGCCGCAACGGCCGCTCACTGGGTGACCTGGTGCGCGAGGAAATGGGCCAGGTGCCCGGCACCATCGCGTTGTTCGGTGCCTTCCTGATCATGATCATCATCCTGGCCGTGCTGGCGATGGTGGTGGTCAAGGCACTGGCGGAAAGCCCGTGGGGCATGTTCACGGTGATCGCCACGATGCCCATCGCGATCCTGATGGGCGTGTACATGCGCTACATCCGGCCGGGCAAGATCGGTGAGATCTCAGTGGTGGGCCTGGTGCTGCTGCTGGCCGCGATCTGGTTCGGTGGCAAGGTGGCAGCAGACCCGACCTGGGGCCCGGCCTTCACCTTCACCGGCACCCAGATCACCTGGATGCTGATCGGCTACGGCTTCGTCGCCTCGGTGCTGCCGGTGTGGCTGCTGCTGGCACCGCGCGACTACCTGTCAACCTTCCTGAAGATCGGCACGATCATCGCGCTGGCCATCGGCATCCTGGTGGTGATGCCGGAACTGAAGATGCCGGCACTGACCCAGTTCGCGGCAAGCGGCGACGGCCCGGTGTGGAAGGGCGGCATGTTCCCGTTCCTGTTCATCACCATCGCCTGCGGTGCGGTGTCGGGCTTCCATGCGCTGATTTCTTCGGGTACCACACCGAAGCTGCTGGCCAATGAAGCGCACATGCGCTACATCGGCTACGGCGGCATGTTGATGGAATCGTTCGTTGCCGTGATGGCACTGGTGGCCGCTTCGATCATCGATCCGGGCATCTACTTCGCGATGAACAGCCCGGCGGCGGTGATCGGTGCCGATGCGGCCTCGGCCGCGCACTACATCACCAATACCTGGGGCTTCACCATTACTCCCGAACAGCTGACGGCCACGGCCGCAGCCATCGGTGAACCAACCATCCTGCACCGTGCCGGTGGTGCGCCCACCCTGGCGGTGGGCATCGCGCAGATCCTGCATGAGGCGATCCCCAGCAGCAGCGACGCGATGATGGCGTTCTGGTACCACTTCGCCATCCTGTTCGAAGCACTGTTCATCCTCACCGCTGTGGATGCGGGTACCCGTGCCGGTCGCTTCATGCTGCAGGACCTGCTCGGCAACTTCGTTCCTGCGCTGAAGAAGACCGAGTCGTGGACCGCGAACATCATCGGTACCGCCGGCTGCGTGGCGCTGTGGGGCTACCTGCTGTACACCGGCGTGGTCGATCCGTTCGGCGGCATCCAGACGCTGTGGCCGTTGTTCGGCATCTCCAACCAGATGCTGGCGGGCATCGCGCTGATGCTGGGCACGGTGGTGCTGTTCAAGATGAAGCGTGACCGTTACGCGTGGGTCACTGCGGTGCCTGCAGTGTGGCTGCTGATCTGCACCACCTATGCAGGCTTCATCAAGATCTTCGACAGCAACCCGGCGCAGGGCTTCCTGGCCCAGGCACACAAGTTCCAGGACGCCCTGGCCAGCGGCACCATCACCGCACCGGCGAAGTCGGTCGCACAGATGCAGCAGATCGTGGTCAATGCCTACGTCAACACCGGCTTGACTGCGCTGTTCCTGCTGGTGGTGGCGTCGGTGCTGGTGTATTCGATCAAGACGATCGTGGCGGCGCGCCGCAATCCGCAGCGCAGCGACCGCGAGACCCCGTACGTGGCCCTCAAGCCGCATGAAATGGTGGACCTGTAATGAGTACGCAACTGGTTCCGGTGGGGCAGTACCAGGCGCATCGCCGCCTATGGCGACGTCTGGTGCAGACGGCACGACTGTGCTGCGGCATTCCCGACTACGACAACTATGTGCGGCATGTGCGGGAGAAGCATCCGGACCGCGAGCCGATGGACTACAAGACGTTCTTCCGCGAGCGGCAGGAAGCGCGATATGGCGGGCGCAACGGCGGTCGCTGCTGTTGAAGTGTGAAGTGGGTGCCGGGCTTGCAGCCCGGCGCCCGCAGAAGCGACGGCAACTGCAACGGCAACTGCAACGGCCGAAGCGTCGGCTCTGGGGTTCTGTTTGGTTGGCGGGGCGGTGTGGGCTTGCAGGACACGCCGTAAACCCGTCCATGGGGGCTCGATGGCGCCATCCATGGCGCCAACGGTCCTGCAAGCCCACACCGCCCCGCCTTTGACAGATTTCCGGTGACGGCGCGAAACATCTGGGGTCGGATCCGTTTTCCTTGGAAAACGGATCCGACCCCTTCTTTGTTCATGGAGACCGATGGAATTCATCCAGGGATGGGATGGATCCAGCAGATCGCGGAAAACTGTCGGAGGCGGGGTGGGTCCGGTTGCGGGGGTGTCCGCGGCATGGATGCCGCGGCCAAGCCCCCATGGATGGGTTTACGGCGTCCCCCGCAACCGGACCCACCTCGCCATCCCACGGATAGCCCGCTGTTGCTGTTGCTTCGGCTGTTGCCGTTGAGGTTGCCGGCCAGCGGCCGGCACTACCGCGGGTGCCGGGCGCCGCCCGGCTGGACGACTCAGCCGTTGGCCATCCACTTCAGGATCAACCCGGTCACATACGCCAGTCCGGTACCGGTGGCATAACCGACCGTGCCGAGCAGCACGCCTACCGGCGCCAGCGTCGGATGGAATGCCGCCGCCACCACCGGTGCCGAGGCGGCGGCGCCGATGTTGCCCTGCGAACCAATCGCGAAGAAGAACAGTGGCGCGCGCACCAGCTTGGCCACGATCCACAGCACCAGCACGTGGGTGGCCATCCAGATCGCACCGAGCAGGAACAGCCACGGACGATCCAGCAGCGACAGCAGATTCATCTGCATACCGATGCAGGCGATCAGAAAGTACAGGAACACGGTGCCCAGGCGCGAAGCACCGGCCGCTTCCAGCCGCCGTGCGCGGGTGAAACTGAGGGTCAGGCCCATCGCGGTGGACAACAGGATCACCCAGACGAACTGGCTGTCGAGGCTGAACTGGCTGGCCCAGCTGACATTGGCCTTGAACCAGCCGGACAACGGTGCGGCGATGGCATGGGCCAGGCCGACCCCGCCCAGTGCCACGCCGACAATCACCATCAGGTCGGTCATGCTGGGGATGCGGGCATTCTGCGCCTCGTAGGCGCTGATGCGTGCCTTCATCTCATCGATGGCGCGGGTGTCGGCACCGTTGCGGGCATCGATCTGCTGCGCGCGGTTGGCCATGAACAGCAGGATCGCCATCCACAGGCTGGCGCAGGCCACGTCGACCACGGCGAACTGGCCGAAGGTGGTGGCATCGGTGCCGAACACTTCGCGCATGGCGACCATGTTGGCGCCGCCGCCGATCCAGCTGCCGGCCAATGCAGCCATCCCGGCCCAGGTGTCACCGGCGACGGTTTCCGGATGGATCAGCTTCATCACCTGGAAGGAGACGATGGCACCGAGCATGATGCCGGCGGTGCCGGCGCAGAACACCAGCAGCAGCTTCGGGCCGAGCTTGGCGATGCCTTTCAGGTCGATCGACAGGGTCAGCAGGACCAATGCCGCCGGCAGCAGCACGTCACGTGCGACCGGGTTGTACAACGAGGTGTTGTGGCCATCGATGACACCGGCGGTGTTGTAGATGGCGGGGATGAAATAGCACAGCAGCAGTGCGGGTACCCAGGCGAAGATCTTCTTCAGCAAGGGCGTTGGGCCACTGGCAGCCCAGAAGATCAGGGCGAGGGTGGCGGCAATCAGACCAAGGCCAACGATGTCGTTGCTGATCAGGGCAGTAGCGGTAGCGGGTTCGGTCGGCATGGGATCCTCTGTCGATCGAAAGAGCGGAAAAGAAAAGCGCCGCATAAGCGGCGCGGGTCGAAATTAACATAGTCTTCACGCAGGGTCATGCTGCGCTGCTTGCGGCAACGCGCAGGCCTGCCGAGAATCGCAGCATTCCCTTCTGGAGCCTGCCCCATGCAACTCGGCGCTTTTTCAGTCAGCCTGGCGGTGAAGGACCTGGCCACCTCGCGTGCGTTCTATGAGGCGCTCGGGTTCTCGGTAACCGGTGGTGATGCGGCGCAGAACTGGCTGGTACTGCGCAACAACGGCATCGTGGTCGGCCTGTTCCAGGGCATGTTCGAGGGCAACCTGCTGACCTTCAATCCCGGCTGGGACCAGCACAAGCAGGAACTGGCATCCTTCCAGGACGTCCGCGAGATACAGGCCGAACTGGATGCCAAGGGCATTGAACTGGCGCTCCGCACCGATCCTGATGGCCAGGGCACGGGCTACCTGCAGCTGGCTGATCCCGACGGCAACGTGATCCTGATCGACCAGCATGTGGCGCGGCCGACGGCAAGCTGAGGCGGCCAGCGTGCCAACCAAGGTTGGCACCTACCAGAACGCACGCGGCCATTGCCTGGTAGGCGTCGACCTCGGTCGACGGACAGGTCAGCCTGGCCGCGATGTACCAAAGTCGAGCGAAGCCAGGGTGCCGCGCGGTTCGCAGGGCTGCAGCTGCAGGGTCCAGCCCAGGTGTTCGCACAGCCGCGCGATCAGTTCCAGGCCGATGCCGCCGCGGTCACCACGCTCCCCGCGTGCCATCCGCGCGTGGATCGCAGCGATCTCTTCCGGACTCATGCCATGGCCGGGGTCCTGCAGGGTCAACACCGCTGCCGAGGTCAGGCGCAGCTCGATATGACCGCGCCCGCTGTTCTCGATGGCATTGCGCAGCAGGTTGCCGATCGCTGCCTGCACCACGGCCAGTGGTGCAACGATGTCCACCGGCGCAGCCTGGATGCCGATGCTCAGGTCCTTGTCGCCCAGCAGATGGCGATGGTCGTCGACGATCTCCGGCAGCAGCTGGTCCAGGGCGATGCGCTCGGCGCGGCTGGCCAGACGTGCGGGATCACGCGCCAGCACCAGCAACAACTCGATCAGCTGCTCGACACCCTGCGCGGTGCGCAGTACGCGCTGCATCTGCTGGCGTGCGCGCTCGGGCAGGCCCGGCTGTTCCAGGGCCAGCTCGGCGGCACCGGTCATCACCGCGATCGGCGTGCGCAGTTCATGGCTCGTGGTGCTGATGAACACCCGCTCACGCTCGACGAACTGCTCGTTGCGATCAAGGTAATCGTTCAGCGCATCGGCAATGGTATGCAGCTCGGAACTACCGCGCGGATCGACGTCGATGCGCTGGCCCTGCACGCCAGGCCGCAGTGCACCGATGTGCTGGGCCAGCAGGCTCAGCGGGCGCACCATGCGCTCCATGCCGAACGAGGCCATCAACACGGTGACGAAGATCATGATGATGCCGGCAAGCATCACCCAGCGTGTGGCGAACTGTTCCAGGTCGTGGAAATCGGAGATGTCCAGGGCCAGCGCAACCCGTCCCATCGAACCGGTATCGCGCACCATCACCGCCGTCTCGCGCTCGCCGATCATCACTCCGTCATGCAACCCCGGATGCAGGGTGCGCAGGCTGGCGGGCATGTTGGCTTCGTTGAAGCGGAACAGGCTCAATGTGTCCGAATCCTGCCAGCGATAGTGCGGCTCGTGCTCGGTGTGATCGACAATGCTGTCCAGTTCCGAATTGAGCAGCGCGCGCCACGCGGCATGCTCGGCGTGTTCGTGCACGTAGTTGCCCACGCTGAACACTGCCAGCGAGATCAGCGCCAGGTAGCCCAGCAGCCACCACACCACCCGCCGGTACAGCGGACCGGGTTTACGCGCCATCGTCATCGTTCCGTGCGTCGGCGCCTGCAGTCGACGCCAGCCGGTAACCGACCCGAGGCAGGGTGTGGATCAACTTGTCGGCAAACGGGCCGTCCACGCTGCGCCGCAGCTCGTACACATGCGAGCGCAGCAGGTCGCCATCCGGCGGCTCATCACCCCACAGGGCGAATTCCAGCTGCTGCCGGGTCACCGCACCCGGGCTGGCCCGCATCAGCACTTCCAGCAGCTTGCGGCAGGCCGGGTACAGGTGCAGCACCTGGCCGGCACGCTGCGCCTCCAGGGTCGCCAGGTCCAGCACCAGGTCGCCCACCTGCAAGCGCTTGCGCGGATTGCGGCCCTGCGCCCGCAGCAGCAGCGCCTCCAGGCGCACTTCCAGTTCCGGCAAGGCGAATGGCTTGGTCAGGTAGTCATCCGCGCCGGCACGGAAGCCCGCGATCTTGTCCGGCAGTTCGTCGCGCGCGGTCAGCATGATCACCGGCACTTCCGAGACGTGCTCGGAGCGCAGCCGGCGCAGCACCTCCGGGCCCTCCATGCGCGGCAGCATCCAGTCCAGGATCACCGCGTCGTACGGGTGGCTGCCGGCCAGGTGCAGGCCGGTGATGCCATCCGGGGCAACGTCCAGCACATGCCCGCGCGACTCGAAGTAGTCGAACAGGTTGGCCACCAGCTGGCGGTTGTCCTCGATCACCAACAGGCGCATGCACGAAACATCCACGGGAAGTGCCACCATGGTAGCGCCGCGGATGTCGGAATGCGGTCGCCATGGCGGCGGCTCCGACGGCTTTCCCACGTGCCCCTCATCAGAATGGCCGTTTTGCTGCCGGAGCCCCCCGTGCCCGTTGCCCTGCCCCGCCGCTGGCACCTTCCCCTGCTGTGGCTGCTGATCGTGATGGCGCTGGCTGCCGGTCTTGGCATGCGCCAGCCGCAGCCACCGGACGAGCCACGGTTCGTACTGGCCGCGCGGGCCATGGTGGAGAGCGGCGAGTGGCTGCTGCCGCACCGGGGCAGTGAGCTGTACGCCGAAAAGCCGCCGGTGTTCATGTGGCTGCAGGCCGCTGCCCATCAGGTGGTCGGCAGCTGGCAGTGGTCGTTCCTGCTGCCGTCGCTGCTGGCCGCGCTGCTCAGCCTGTGGCTGGTTTCGGACCTGGCGCGCCGGCTTTGGTCGCCACGCCATTCGCTGTATGCACTTGGTGCACTGTTCTGCACCCTGCAGTTCGGCCTGATGGCCAAGCGCGCGCAGATCGACATGGTGCTGGTGGGCATGACCACGCTGGCCCTGTGGGGCCTGCTGCGCCACCTCTGCGAGCGCCGCAACCTGCCGGCGCTGTGGCTGGCCGGCTTCGCCGCTGGCGTGGGCACGGTGACCAAGGGTGTGGGTTTCCTGCCGCTGCTGATGGTGCTGCCCTGGTTCGGCTGGTGGCTGTACCAACGCCGTCGTGGCCAGGTGGTGGACGGCCCCCACCCGGCCAGCCTGCTGTGGCTGGTCCCGGCCTTCCTGCTGGGCACCGCGGTATGGCTGGCGCCGCTGGGCTGGGCGCTGCTGCATGAACCCAGTGCATCGCTGCAATCGTACGCACACGAGCTGCTGTTCAAGCAGACCGGCACCCGCTATGCCAACGCCTGGCACCATCGCCAGCCGGCCTGGTATTACCTGCAGGTGATCGCCACCCTGTGGCTGCCCGGCGCCCTGCTGCTGCCGCTGATGACCAAGCCGTGGTGGCGTCGCCTGCGTCGCGGTGACCAGCGCCAGTGGCTGCTGCTGGGCTGGGCCGCGCTGGTCCTGCTGTTCTTCACTGCCAGCCCCGGCAAGCGTGAGGTGTACGTACTGCCGATGTTGCCGGCGATGGCATTGGCAGTTGCACCGTTGCTGCCCGGCCTGCTGCGTCGCCTGTGCGTGCGCCGCTACCTGTTCGGCTACAGCCTGCTGCTAATGCTGGTCACCGGCGTCCTGGGGGTGATGATGCTGACCGACAGCCCCTGGGCGCAGGCGCAGCTGGCACGGCGGGCGATGCCCGACACGTTGCTGCCCGTATTCGGCGACGGCCTGCTGACCTTCGCCATCGCCGTGGCGACGCTGGCGGTGTGGCTGCGGGTACGACGCGCGGCCACGCTGGTGCTGCTCACCCACGGCCTGCTGTGGATGCTGTATGGACTGGTGCTGATACCGGCGCTGGACCCCTATGCCTCGGCGTCGGCGGTGATGCGCCGGGTGGGTACGCGGATCGGGCCCGATGCGGAACTTGCGCTGGTGGCCTGGCGCGAACAGAACCTGCTGCAGGCCGACCGGCCGGTGCGCGAGTTCGGCTTCAAGCGGCCGTGGGCGGAGCAGTGGCACGACGCGGGCCCATGGTTGGCCGAGGCCCCGGACAAGCGCTGGTTGCTGGTGCTGGACGAGGCGATGAGCCCCTGTGTCAATCCGGCCCAGATCATCGAGATCGGTGTTGCAAACCGCAATCGTTGGCAGTTGCTTCCGGGGACTGCGTGGGACCCGGCGTGCCACGCCGAACGTGCCGGCGCCAACGACGATGAAGACTGAACGACGATCTGCGCCGGGTGCGTATTAACCCGGCGCAAACGCATGTACGACCCTTCTCCGACATGCCAGTGACGAGCATGGCCGCGGATTCCCGTAACGGCCCCTTCCCTGCATGCCCGCTCGTCCTCTTGCCCCGGCAGCCTCCTTCGCGCCATCGCTGTTGGCGTCGCGTTTTGCCGTTACCCATCTTTGGCTGCCCTCTGTCATCGGCATTGCGGTGTTCACCCTGCTGATGGGCTTCGGTGGCGACCAGTGGCTGGCCGACCATCTGTTCCGCCTGGAGGGCGGTCAATGGGCCCTGCAGAACAGCTGGCTGACCCGTTCGGTAGTGCATAAAGGCGGCAAATGGTTGAGCACCGCTGCGGCCCTGGTGGTGATGCTGCTGTGCTTCCACCACTGGCGTCGTGGTCGCGATCGCACGCTGCGCTGGGCGCTGCTGTATGTGGTGATTGCCATGGCTCTGGGTACGGGCACGATTTCCCTGCTGAAGTCGCTGGTACCGATGGACTGTCCGTGGGATCTGCTGCGCTATGGCGGACACGAACCGTTCGTCGGCCTTTTCAGCAACCGCCCGACCGGCATGGCCGCCCGCGCCTGTTTCCCCGCCGGCCACGCAAGCGCCGGTTACGCGTGGCTGTGCCTGTATTTCTTCGCTCTGCTGTGGCGACCGTCGTGGCGCCGGGCCGGCCTTTGGATCGGCCTCGGCAGTGGCCTGGTGTTCGGCATCGGTCAGCAGCTTCGTGGCGCCCATTTCCTTTCGCATGACGTTGCTACCGCGTTGATATGTTGGCTGCTGTCGCTGGGCCTGTACCTGATGGTCCGCTGTCAGTTGGACCGCTCGACCTGCCAGGAGGCGATTGCATGAACGCATCGGTCCAACGTTCCTTCCGGTTGCCGACATTGGCCAGCATCCGCGCATGGCGGCCACAGCTGTCCACCGAAGCGCTGATCATTCTCACCAGCCTGTTCTTCGCTGTGGCCGGCAATGGCCTGTTCTGGCACAGCGCCATGGCCAGCCATCCGGGCAGCCTGCGCTATGCGCTTTCGCTGCTGTTGCTGCTGCTGGGTGCACACGGCGTGCTGCTGGGCATCCTGGTGTGGCGCTGGAATGCCAAGGTGGTGATCAGCGTATTGCTGCTGGTCACCGCGTTCGCCGCGCACTACATGAGCCGTTACCACATCTATCTGGATGCGGACATGCTGCGCAACGTGCTGGCCACCGACCCGAAGGAAAGCCGCGAACTGATGACGGTGTCGCTGCTGTGGCCGGTACTGCTGCTGGCCGCGCTGCCGATGGTGGTGCTGTGGCGCGTTGAACTGCGCCGCCGCAGTTGGGGCCGCAGCCTGCTGTGGCGCATCGGCTTCCTGCTGGTCGCTGCGGCCACCGCACTCGGTGGCGCGCTGGTGTCCTTCCAGGATGTGTCGGCCCTGATGCGCAACCAGCGCGAAGTGCGCTACCTGGCAACGCCCGCCAATGTGCTGCTGGGGCTGCCGCGTGCGCTGCGCGGCGACAACCCGGTGCAACGCGCGCCGAAGTTGCCGATCGGTACCGATGCCAAGGCGACCCCGCGCGCACCGACCAGCAAGCCACGCCTGCTGGTGATCGTGATGGGCGAAACGGTACGCGCGCAGAACTGGGGCTTGAATGGCGGCCGCAACACCACGCCGGAGCTGGCCCAGGCGGCGGTGGTCAATTTCCCGGACATGCACTCCTGCGGCACCAGCACCGAGGTGTCGTTGCCGTGCCTGTTCTCGCCGTGGGGACGCCACGAGTACGACGAAAAGAAGATCCGTGCGCACCAATCGCTGCTGCATGTACTGAACCGCGCGGGCATCACACCGCTGTGGCGCGACAACCAGTCCGGCTGCAAGGGCGTATGCGAGGGCCTGGATTTCCAGTCACTGTCGGATGCGACCACGCCGGGGCTGTGTGCCGATGGCCGTTGCATGGACGAGATCCTGCTGCAGGGCCTGGCGACCCAGGTGCGTGCACGCCCGGGTGACCGGGTGGTGGTGATGCACCAGCTGGGCAACCATGGCCCGGCCTATTTCGAGCGCTACCCGCCCGCCTTCCGCCGCTTCACCCCGACCTGCGATACCCGCGACATCGGCCGCTGCACGCGCGAAGAAATCACCAACAGCTACGACAACGCCGTGCTGTACACCGATCATTTCCTGAGCAAGACCATCGGTACGCTGCAGGGCCTGCAGGACTACGACACCGCGATGATCTACCTGTCCGACCACGGTGAGTCGCTGGGCGAAAAGGGCCTGTACCTGCACGGCGTGCCATACGCGATCGCACCGGCCGAGCAGACCCGGGTACCAATGACGATGTGGTTCTCACCGGGCTTTGCCAGCAGCCGTGGACTGGATCTGCAGTGCGTGCGCAAGCGCTCGGCCAGCTACACCGACCACGACAACCTGTTCCCGTCGGTGCTGGGGCTGATGCAGGTGAAGACCTCGCTGTACGAGCGTGATCGCGATCTGTTCGCCGGCTGCGAGAGTTGAGGGTTTGTCGGCAGGGCTGCGCCCTGCACCCGCAGAGGCGACGGCAACGGCAGGGGCCGAAGCAAAAGCAGAAGCGGGTTTCCTGAGGGTTGGCGGGGTGGGTCCGGTGGCGGGAGACGCCGTAAACCCGTCCATGGGGGCTTGGCCGCGGCATCCATGCCGCGGACACTCCCGCCACCGGACCCACCCCGCCTTCGACAGATTTCCGCGATCTGTCAGGCCATTTTCTCGGGGTCTTGATTTTCGATACCTGACAGATGTGTCGACCAAGGTCGACACCCACCAACAGCCGAGGCGATCTGTCAGAGGTGGGGCGGTGTGGGCTTGCAGGACCGTTGGCGCCATGGATGGCGCCATCGAGCCCCCATGGATGGGTTTACGGCGTGTCCTGCAAGCCCACACTGCCCCGCCATCCCACGGAATCCCCGCTTTTGAAGTTGGACGTTGCCGTTGCCTGAAGGCCTCTGCGGGTGCAGGGCGCAGCCCTGCCGACCTTTGCCACTTGCGGTGGCAAGCCCTGCCCACTAGCCTTCGGCGGTCGTTCACCACCCAAGGACCGCCCGTGAAACACCGTCATCTCCTGCTGGCCGCGGCAATCGCCGCCGCTACGCTGGCCCTGGCCGCCTGCAAGAAGGAAGCTGCCCCAGGCACCGATACCGCCAGCAGCAGCGCACCGGCCGGCGAAACCGCCGACCAGTTCGTGGCCCGCATCAATGCCGAATTCAAGGCGGCCTACCCGGAGATGACCTCGGCCCAGTGGCTGTCCTCCACCTACATCAACAGTGATTCAGAGCGCATCGCGGCCAAGGCCAATGAGCGTTCCCTGACCCAGCTCAACAGCTGGATCGAGCAGGCCGGCAAGTTCGACGGCAAGCCGATGAGCGAGGACAGCAAGCGCGCGATCCACCTGCTGAAGCTGATGTCGTCGATGCCGGCGCCGCGCGACCCGGCCAAGCTGGCCGAGCTGACCCAGATCGCCACCCGCATGGAAGGCAGCTACGGCGCAGGCAAGTACTGCACCGACGCCAACGATCCGAACTCCTGCCGCCAGCTGGGCGAGCTGGAGCAGGTGCTGGCGCGCAGCCGCGATTACGACCAGCAGCTTGATGCCTGGCAGGGCTGGCACAGCACCACCAAGAGCATGCGCGGTGATTACCAGAAGTTCGTCGGCCTGGTGAACGAAGGTGCCAAGGGCATGGGCTTCACCGATGCCGGGCAGATGTGGCGCAGTGGCTATGACATGCCGCCGGAGCAGATCGGCCCGGAAACCGATCGCCTGTGGGAACAGGTCAAGCCGATGTACGAGCAGCTGCACTGCTATGCGCGCGGCAAGCTGGACAAGACCTATGGCAAGGACAAGGCCGAGGTGGGCAACGGCCTGATCGCCGCACACCTGATGGGCAACATGTGGCAGCAGGACTGGTCCAACCTGTGGGACCAGCTGGAACCGTACCCGGGTGCCGGCAGCCTGGACATCACCGCGGCACTGGAAAAGCAGTACCAGACCAACCTGAGCGCGGCGCTGGCCAAGGCCGGCAAGGATGCGAACGTGGCCGCGCAGTACAAGGCGCAGCGCGAAGCCGAACTGCGCACCGCCAAGCAGATGACCGAGCGTGCGCAGGACTTCTACGTGTCGCTGGGGATGCCGTCGTTGCCGCAGTCGTACTGGGACAAGACCCAGTTCATCAAGCCCGACGACCGCGACGTGGTCTGCCACGCCAGCGCCTGGGACATGAACATGGAAGGCGACGTGCGCACCAAGATGTGCATCAAGCCCAACGAAGAGAACTTCACCACCATCTACCACGAGCTGGGCCACATCTATTACGACCTGGCGTACAACCCGCTGCCGCCGCTGTTCCAGGGCGGTGCCAACGATGGCTTCCATGAAGCGATCGGCGACACCATCGTGCTGGCGATGACGCCGAAGTACCTCAGCTCGATCGGGCTGGTCGACGCGCCGACCGAGAGCCGCGAAGCGGTCATCAACAACCAGATGCGCATGGCGCTGTCGGGCGTGTCGTTCCTGCCGTTCGGGCTGATGATCGACCGCTGGCGCTGGGGCGTGTTCGATGGTTCGATCACTGCGGACAACTACAACAAGGCCTGGTGGGACCTGAAGGCCAAGTACCAGGGCGTGGCACCGGCCAG
The DNA here is from genome assembly GCF_013416715.1 of Stenotrophomonas sp. SbOxS2. Lineage (NCBI taxonomy): Bacteria > Pseudomonadati > Pseudomonadota > Gammaproteobacteria > Lysobacterales > Lysobacteraceae > Stenotrophomonas > Stenotrophomonas sp. SbOxS2. The sequence goes on along the minus strand of NZ_JAAVXD010000005.1, from coordinate 144,657 downwards.
CACCCGTGGGGAGGAATTCTTCGACCCGGGTGCCAAGTACCACGTGCCGGGCAACACCCCGTACACCCGCTACTTCCTGGCGCGCATCCTGCAGTTCCAGTTCTACAAGGGCCTGTGCGATGCCTCCGGATTCAAGGGCCCGCTGCACGAGTGCACCTTCTACGGCAACAAGGAAGCCGGCCAGAAGTACTGGGCGATGCTGAGCAAGGGCGCCAGCCAGCCGTGGCAGGCCACGCTGAAGGAACTGACCGGCTCGGACAAGCTCGATGCCGGCCCGATGATCGAGTACTTCAGCCCGGTCAACGCCTGGTTGAAGCAGCAGAACGAAGGCCAGATGTGCGGTTGGCAGGCCAACGCGGCACCGGCAGCGGCGGCGAAATGAAAGAAGGGGCGGGTCCGCGAGGATCCGCCCCTTTCCAGGTGTTGTAGAGCCGAGCCATGCTCGGCTGCTTTTCCACCGTGCTGCGCACGGTAAGCCGAGCATGGCTCGGCTCTACAGATTCGGCGCGATCAGTTGCTCTTCTTCGCCGCCAGCTGTGCAGCCAGTTCGGCCTTGAATTCCTCGAAGGTCTGGCCCTTCTCGTTGGCTTCGGCCTGCGCCGCATCGCGCAGCGCATCCGAATAGATCAAGCGCACCGGCGTGCCCTGCCGTTCGTGCAGTTCACCGGCCTGCATGATCAGCGCCAGCACCTGCGCCGCACTTTCGCTCTGGCCGGCAATGCGGCCATCCATGCCCAGCACCCATTCGCCATCGCGACGGACGACGCCGGCCAGCAGCGTGCGCTGGGTGTCGCGCAGTTCGGCATGCGGCTCGACGGGCGAGGCGGTGGCGGCGGCCTTGTTGGCAGCCTGCTGTTCCTGGCGACGGCGCTGGTCGCGGCGGGATTTGGAAGAGGTCGACATCAGTGGGGCTTGCATTGCGGGGGCGCAAGGATAACCCACGCCCCCTGCATGCTGGTTCACACCGGCACGGTATCGACTCAGTCCAGCACCCGCCCCTGCCGCCAATAGCCCATGAAAGTGATCGCGCGGCGATCCAGGCCGCAGTCCTTCACCAGATACCGGCGGATCGCCATCACCGCGCCGGCCTCGCCCGCCACCCAGGCATACATCGCGCCGTCCGCGCTGGCATCAGCCTGCTCCCACAGGATCTGCGCGTCGACGTCGATCTCGTCCAGTTCTGCACCCTCGGCCACGGCGGAGGCCGCCGCCAGCCGCGCCTGCACGGCCTGCAGCAACCGCTGCCCATGAACCTCCTGCCCGCGCGGCAACCACACCAGTTCGGCCGTGGCCGGTGCCTTCAATGGCACCGCATCGCCCGCCTGGGCGATCTCCAGCAGGGCCAGCGTGCGCGGCGGATCGGCCAGCCCGGCCAGTTCCTCGAGGATGCCGGCCACTGCCGGCAATGCCGTCTCATCGGCCACCAGCAACACCTGGCCAACCCCGGCTGGCGGCTTCCATTCCCAGCCCTCGCTGCTGTCCGCGCAGTCGGCGTCGGGGGCCAGCAGCACCACGCGGTCGCCCGGCCGTGCGTGCGTGGCCCAGCGCGAGGCCGGTCCGGTCTCACCATGCAGCACGAAGTCAACGTCGACCTCGCAGTCGCCGGCGCGCAGTTGGCGGATGGTAAAGGTGCGCATCGGCGGCCGCGCGTCATCGGGCAGTGCCCGGTAACGGGCGTACCAGTCTTCGCCGCTGGGCACGTCCGGCGCATCCTGGCCGGGCAAGGGGAAAAACACCTTGATGCGTTGGTCCGGGCCTTCGGTCTTCATGCGCGCTACGTCGGCGCCGGTGAACACCATGCGGTCCAGGGAAGGAGAAAGAACGCGGCGCTCCTTCAGCGCCACCTCGAACAGGCGGTAGGTCTGCTGCGCAGCCATGCGGGTACCTCATACGACGACATCGGAATGGCTGGCTGTCGTGCATCCACGAACCGGCTCGCTGGAAACCCCAGCCTAATCCCTGCTCCCGGCGCCGCAACGGGCCCGCGCGTGATCGCGCACCCTACCCCTGCGCGACGCTCAAAGCGCCGTGCCGGCTGCCTCTGCTGCGCGCTCGCGCTGATGTTCCCAATACCAGAACACGAAGCCGGCCGCGAAGAAGGCCGCCTGTCCCAGTGCCAGATGCAGCGGGCTGTCGTGCAGCAGTGGCGATACCACGCCCGCCACCACGGTGCTGATCATCAGCTGCACGAAGGCCTGCAGCGACGAGGCCAGGCCGCGCTGCTGCGGATACATGTCCAGCACTGCCAGCGCCAGGATCGGAAAGATCAGCGCCATGCCCATGCCGCCGAGGAAGATCGGCATCACCGCCCACGGCAGCGCGAACTGCGGCGCCAGGCTGACGTAGCCGATGTTCAACACGGCAGAGACCGCACACAAGGTGAAGCCAAGGGCCACCTGCCGCGTCGGTGTGCTGTGCCCGGCCATGCGCCCGGACAGGAACGAACCGGTGGTCATGCCGCCGATGGTGGGAATGAACAGCCAGGCAAAGCCGCCTTCACCCAGATGCAGGTGCTGCATCACGATGGCCGGCGCCGAGGAGATGTACAGGAAGATGCCGCCGAAGCCGATGCTGCCGGCCAGCGCCAGGCGCAGGAAACGCGGGTTGAAACCGATGCGCACGTAGTCGCGCATCAACGTGCGTGGCGACAGTGCGACCCGTGCCTGCGCCGGATGGGTTTCCGGCAGGAAGCGCGCGGTGGCCGCCAGCAGCACCAGCGCGAATACCACCAGGAACCAGAAGATCAGCGGCCAGCCGGCACCGCTGAGCAGGATCCAACCGCCGATGATCGGCGCGATGGCCGGGGCGATACCGAACAGCATCGACACCTGGCTCATCAGCCGCTGCGCGTCGTGGCCGTGGTACAGATCGCGGATCACCGCGCGGCCGACGATCATGCCGACACCGGCAGACAGGCCCTGCAGTGCGCGGAACGCCAGCAGCGTGGTCAGGTCGGTGGACAACGCACAGCCAACCGAGGCACCGACGAAGATCACCAGGCCGCCGAGGATCACCCGCTTGCGTCCCCACGCATCGGACAGCGGGCCGTGGGCCAGGCTCATCAGGCCGTAGAACAGCAGGTAGACGCTGATGGTCTGCTGCACCGCCACCTCGTCCACCGCCAGGCGCTGGGCCAGCTGCGGAAACGCAGGAAAGATGGTGTCGATCGAGAACGGACCGAACATGGCCAGGCCAGCGAGCAACAGGGCCATGCGGCGGGTGGAAGGAGCAACAGCGGCGGTCATCGGGCAAGCGTCCGGCAGGGCCATGCGTGACACGCACGGCGGGCGCCGATCCCCTGCAGCAGGGACGGCGCCAGATGAATACGAGAATCCGACCATCATAGGTGGGGAATGCGTGCGACGCCATGCACGGGTGCACAGAACGCACGCCCGGGCCATCGGCCATTCAGGCCTGTGAGGCCGCTGCGGGCCACCGTCGGGCACCGGCAAGAGGCTATAATCGGCGGGCAACACGGTGGGAGAAGCAGGTCACCGCTGCCGAAGGCGCAACGCCCGTAATCGCTCAGGCCCGATACCACCCGTAACAGAACTCTGGAGAGACCGGTTCGATCCGGCGCCGAAGGGGCACGAAGCTGCGGTTTTCCGCGCTTTTAAACTCTCAGGCAAAAGGACAGAGGGGCGCCCGCAGACCGCCGACCGGCGGCTTGTGCCCGTGCGTGTGCCCTTTCCTGACGGATCCTTCGCCATGTCCCAGAACACCCCTTCCCTGCGTGAGCTCGAGCACCATTCGGCGTTCGTCGAGCGCCACATCGGCCCCAACGATGCCGAGATCGCGCAGATGCTCGGCGTCATCGGCCACGCATCGCTGGATGCGATGACCGATGCCATCGTCCCGGCCAAGATCAAGTCGCCGGCACCGCTGGCGCTGCCGGAGTCGATCACCGAAGTGCAGGCGCTGGCGAAGATCCGCGCGATCGCCGACAAGAACACCGTGCTGCGCAGCTTCATCGGCCAGGGCTACTACGGCACCCACACGCCGAACGTGATCCTGCGCAACATCCTGGAAAACCCGGCCTGGTACACCGCCTACACCCCGTACCAGGCGGAAATCTCGCAGGGCCGCATGGAAGCGCTGATCAACTTCCAGACCCTGTGTGCCGACCTGACCGGCATGGAAATCGCCAACGCCTCGCTGCTGGACGAAGCCACGGCCGCCGCCGAAGCGATGACCCTGGCCAAGCGCTCGGCCAAGTCGAAGTCGGACACCTTCTTCGTGCACGACGCCGTGCACCCGCAGACGCTGGAACTGCTGCGCACGCGCGCCGAGCCGATGGGCATCGTGCTGCGCGTGGGCACCCCCGCCGAAGCGCTGGAAGCAGAAGCCTTCGGCCTGCTGCTGCAGTACCCGGACACCTTCGGCCAGGTCGGCGACTACAAGGCGCTGGTCGATGCCGTGCACGCGCGCGGCGGCCTGGTGGCCGTGGCCACCGACCTGCTGGCACTGACCCTGCTGGCCGCCCCGGGCGAATGGGGTGCGGACATCGTGGTCGGCAACAGCCAGCGTTTCGGCGTGCCGTTCGGCTTCGGTGGCCCGCATGCTGCGTTCATGGCCTGCCGTGACGCCTACAAGCGTTCGATGCCGGGCCGCCTGATCGGCGTCTCGATCGACGCACAGGGCACCCCTGCCTACCGCCTGACCCTGCAGACCCGCGAGCAGCACATCCGCCGCGAGAAGGCCACCTCCAACATCTGTACCGCACAGGTGCTGCTGGCAGTGATGGCCTCGATGTACGCCGTCTACCACGGTCCGGAAGGCCTGACCCACATCGCCCGCCGCACCCATCGCCTGGCCGCGATCCTGGCCAGCGCGCTGCGCACCGCCGGTGTGCAGGTCGGTGCCGACTTCTTCGACACGCTGCACGTCACTGGTGTCGACGCCGATGCGATCCATGCCAAGGCCCGTGCTGCCGGCTACAACCTGCGTGCGATCGACAGCAGCTCGGTGGGCATCAGCCTGGACGAGACCACCACCCGCGCCGACATCGTCGCCGTGGGCGCGCTGTTCGGTGCCAACGTTGATGTGGACGCGCTGGATGCCAGCACCGCCGACGCGCTGCCGGCCGGCCTGCTGCGCCAGTCCGCGTTCCTGACCCACCCGGTGTTCAATACCCACCACAGCGAGCACGAACTGCTGCGCTACCTGCGTTCGCTGGCCGACAAGGACCTGGCGATGGACCGCACGATGATCCCGCTGGGCTCGTGCACCATGAAGCTCAACGCCACCGCCGAGATGATCCCGGTGACCTGGCCGGAGTTCTCGCAGATCCACCCGCTGGTGCCGGCCGAGCAGGCGCTGGGCTACAAGGAACTGATCGATTCGCTGGAAGCGATGCTGGTCGAGTGCACCGGCTACGATGCCGTCAGCCTGCAGCCGAACTCCGGCGCGCAGGGCGAGTACGCCGGCCTGCTGGCGATCCGCGCCTACCACCGCTCGCGCGGCGAAGATCACCGTGACATCTGCCTGATCCCGGATTCGGCGCACGGCACCAATCCGGCCTCGGCACAGATGTGCGGCATGAAGGTCGTGGTCACCAAGACCGATGCCAACGGCAACGTCGACATCGAGGACATCCGCCTCAACGCCGAGAAGTACAGCGACCGTCTGGCCGCGATCATGATGACCTACCCGTCCACGCACGGCGTGTTCGAGGAAGAGGTGGTGGAGATCTGCGAGATCATCCACAAGCATGGCGGCCAGGTGTACACCGATGGTGCCAACATGAACGCCCTGGTCGGCGTGGCCAAGCCGGGCAAGTGGGGTTCGGACGTTTCGCACCTGAACCTGCACAAGACCTTCTGCATCCCGCACGGCGGCGGCGGCCCGGGCGTTGGCCCGTGTGCGGTCAAGTCGCACCTTGCCCCGTTCCTGCCGGGCAAGCTGGGTGACAACGGTCCGGTCGGCATGGTCAGCGCCGCCAGCTTCGGCAGCGCCTCGATCCTGCCGATCAGCTGGATGTACATCGCGATGATGGGCACCGAGGGCCTGCGCAAGGCCACCCAGGTCGCCCAGCTCAACGCCAACTACATCGCCAAGCGCCTGGCCCCGCACTTCAAGACGCTGTACACCGGTCGCAACGGCCTGGTCGCGCACGAGTGCATCCTGGACGTGCGTCCGCTGGAGAAGACCAGCGGCATCGGTGCTGAAGACGTGGCCAAGCGCCTGATCGACTTCGGCTTCCATGCCCCGACGCTGAGCTTCCCGGTGGCCGGCACGCTGATGGTCGAGCCGACCGAAAGCGAATCGCTGCACGAGCTGGACCGCTTCATCGACGCGATGATCCAGATCCGCGAAGAGATCACCGCGATCGAAGACGGCCGCCTGGACCGCGAGGACAACCCGCTGAAGAACGCGCCGCACACCGCCACGGCGGTGACCGCCAGCGAATGGACCCACGCCTACCCGCGCGAGCTGGCCGCCTTCCCGCTGCCGAGCCTGAAGCTGCAGAAGTACTGGCCGCCGGTGGCACGCGTCGACAACGTGTACGGCGACAAGAACGTGATGTGCGCCTGCATCCCGGTCGATGCCTACAAGGACGATGAAGTCGAGGCGTAAGCCTTCGCGGTATCGGTGATTCGGTAACAGAACGGCCCGCGCAAGCGGGCCGTTTTCCTTTCCAGTAGATCCACGCCATGCGTGGATGCTTTGCCATCACGGATCGGGCACCTGCCCCAGGCTCAACTGCCACGACACGCCGAAGCGGTCCTGCACCCAGCCATAGCGGCTGCTGAACTCGTAGTCGCCTACCGGCATCAGCCAATGCCCGCCGTCGCCCAGCACGCGCGCGGCACGTTCGAACGATTCGGCACCCGCACATTCCACGAACAGCGACATCGAGGGCGTGAACGTGAAGTCGTGCACATCCAGACTGTCGAAGCACAGGTAGTGGGTGCCGCCGAGCAGGAAAATGGCCTGGCGGACCTGCCCGGGCACGCCCGCGCCCGCCCCGTCCGGATGGCGCTGCAGGGCCAGCAGGCGGAATTCGGCGAAGGCTTCCGCGTACAGGGCCAGCGCGGCTTCGGCCTGGCCGGTGAACATCAGGAAGGGACGGCTGCGCAACATGCGGTGCTCCCGTTCGTCGGGCCGGTATGGCCCACGCGATCAGCATCGCACGCGGGACGTATGCCTTCTGTAGAGCCGAGCCCATGCTCGGCTGACGTCTGCCCGAACAGCAGCCGACCGTAGGGTCGGCTCTACAGAATCACGCCTCGCGCATGCGCCGGGCGATAGCGCTGCTGGCCGCAATGGTCGCCGTCAGCGCCACCATCGACAGGAACTGCAGGCGCGTATGCGCTTCGCTCAGCAGCAGGCCGAAGATCAGCGCCAGGATCGCCAGCGCACAGACGGTCAGCCACGGGAAGCCGGCCATGCGGAACGGCAGGCGCGTGCCCAGGCGGTCGGCGCGACGGCGCAGCACCAGCTGCGAGACCAGCGACAACGTCCACACCAGCAGGCAGGTGGAACCGACGATGTTCAGCAGTACCGGCAACACCTTGTCCGGGAACAGCAGTTCCATGATGGTGGCAGCGAAACCGAACAGGACGCTGGCCAGCACCGCGATCACCGGCACCTGGCGCGGGTCGGTCCAGCCCAGCACGGCCGGTGCTTCGCGGCGTTGCGCCAGCGAATACATCATGCGCGAGGCGCCGTAGAGATTGGCGTTGAGCGCCGACAGCAGGGCGATCACCGCGATCAGGGTGATGGCCGTGGCTGCCCCCGGAATATTGGCGACATCGAGAACCGCGGCGAACGGTGATTTCAACGCTTCGCTGGTCCACGGCACCACGGCGATGATCACGCTCAGCGAACCGATGTAGAACACCAGGATGCGCCAGGCGACGGTGCGGATGGCACGGGCGATGCTGCGCTCGGGGTCTTCGGTTTCCGCCGCCGCGACGGCCACGATCTCGGTGCCGCCGAAGGCGAACACCACCACCAGCAGCGCAGCACCGATACCGGCCAGGCCCTTCGGTGCGAAGCCACCGTGCTCGGTGAAGTTGCTCAGGCCCGGCGAGGCCACCTGCGGCAGCCAGCCCATCAGCAGCGCCACGCCAACGGCGATGAAGGCCAGGATCGCCGCCACCTTGAGGATGGCGAACCAGAATTCGAACTCACCAAAGTTCTTCACCCCGAGCAGGTTGATCGCGGTGAAGAACAGCATGAAGGCCAGTGCCGCCATCGGTACCGGCACCACCGGCCAGACCGTGGCCAGCAACCCGGCCGCGCCCACCGCCTCGGCGGCGATGACGATGACCAGCTGCACCCACCACAGCCAGCCCACGGTGGCACCCGCGGTGGCGCCCATGGCATCGGCTGCATACACCGAGAACGCACCGCTGGTCGGCTTGGCGGCCGCCATTTCGCCCAGCGCGTTCATCACGATGATCACCAGCGCACCGGCCACCAGGTAGGACACCAGCACCGCCGGACCGGCCGCCTGCACGCCCACGCCGGAGCCGAGGAACAGGCCGGCGCCGATGGCGCTGCCCAGCCCCATCATGATCAGCTGGCGTGGCTTGAGCGAATGGCCGAGGCGGGAGGGCGAAGCAGTCTGATCGGGGGTGGCGGGCATCGGCAGGGCTGGCGGCGGCGATAAGGGCGACACCTTACCGTGTCCTGCCGCCGCGGGGATAGGCACAGCGCAGCAGGGAACTCAGGCCGGTAGCTGCTCGCCGACATTCCCACCAATACGGGCGCGGTAGGCGCGCGGCGAGAAACCGGTTTCAGCCTTGAACTTGCGGGTGAACGCGCTCTGGTCGCTGAAACCGCAGGCCTGGCCGATGCAAGCGATGCTCTCGTTGCCATGCAGCAGGTGCATGGCCATCTGGATCCGCAGCCGGGTAAGCACCTGTTGCGGGGTCATCTGGAACACCTTGCGGAAGCTGCGCTCCAGCTTGGACAACGAAAAACCGGTGATGTCCAGCAGGGTCTGCATCCGCACGTTCTCGGCGTAGTGCGTATTGAGGTGGGCCAGGGCCAGCCGCAGCTGCTCGTACTGGGTACCCAGGCTGTCCTTCTGGCCGAGGTCGCGGGAGATGCCGATCAGCCCTTCCACCTGCCCGTCGACCACCAGCGGGCGCTTGCAGGTCAGGCACCAGCCCGGTTCGCGGTTGGCGAACAGGTGCAGCTCCATCAGGTTCTCGATCACCTCGCCGGACAGCACGCGGGCGTCCTGGTCGACATAGTCCGCACTCAGGCCGGTGGGGTAGATCTCGGCTGCGGTGCGGCCGATCACGTCCTTGCGCGCACGCAGGCCCAGCCGTCGCAGCATGGTCTGGTTGACGTAGGTGTAGCGGCCCTGGCGGTCCTTCATGAAGAACAGCACGTCCGGAATGGCGTCGAACAGGGCTTCGATGTCGGCGGGTTCGACTCGCATGCGGCAAGCATACCCGAGCCGCCGATTTGTCTGCGCGTTCACTCCCACGGGACCCTGCATTAACGCCGACGGCGCCAGTGTCTGGGGTCTGCCCCCTACCCGCTCCAGGAGATCCTCCATGGCCGCCAGCAAGCCGACCGGCAAGCGCGCTCCCGCCACTCCCTCCGCCGACCGTGACAGCCGCGGCCAGGGCGATGAACTGCATCAGCTCGCAGGAGGCGCCCATCCGGTACTGACCAGCAACCAGGGCATCCCGGTTGCCGACAACCAGAATTCCCTGCGCCAGGGGCCGCGTGGCCCGACCCTGCTGGAAGACTTCCTGCTGCGCGAGAAGATCACCCACTTCGACCACGAGCGCATTCCCGAGCGCATCGTCCACGCGCGCGGCTCGGCCGCCCATGGCTTCTTCGAACTGACCAAGTCGCTGGGCAAGGTGACGCGGGCGAAGATCCTCACCGAGGTCGGGGTAAAGACGCCGGTGTTCACCCGTTTCTCCACCGTCGCCGGCGGCGCCGGCTCGGTCGACACCCCACGCGACGTGCGCGGCTTTGCGGTGAAGTTCTACACGAAGGAAGGCAACTGGGACCTGGTCGGCAACAACATCCCGGTGTTCTTCATCCAGGACGCGATCAAGTTCCCCGACCTGATCCATGCGGTGAAGATGGAACCGGACCGCGCGTTCCCGCAGGCCGCCAGCGCGCACGACACGTTCTGGGATTTCGTCTCGCTGATGCCCGAATCGATGCACATGATCATGTGGGCGATGAGCGACCGCACGATTCCGCGCTCGCTGCGCACCATCGAAGGTTTCGGCATCCACAGCTTCCGCCTGCTGGATGACGAAGGGAACTCCACCTTCGTCAAGTTCCACTGGCGCCCGAAGCTGGGTCTGCAGTCCACGATCTGGGACGAGGCGCTGAAACTGCAGGCCGCCGACAATGATTTCCACAGGCGCGACCTGTTCGAGGCGATCCAGCGCGGCGACTTCCCCGAGTGGGAGCTGGCGGTGCAGTTGTTCAGCGAGGAACAGGCCGACGGCTTCCCGTTCGACCACCTGGACCCGACCAAGATCATCCCCGAGTCGCTGGTGCCGCTGCAGGTGATCGGACGCATGGTGCTGGACCGCTGGCCGGACAACTTCTTCGCCGAGACCGAGCAGGTTGCGTTCTGCCCGGCCAACGTGCCGCCCGGCATCGACTTCAGCAACGATCCGCTGCTGCAGGGGCGGCTGTTCTCCTATCTGGATACCCAGCTGATCCGCCTCGGCGGGCCGAACTTCAACCAGATCCCGATCAACGCACCGAAGTGCCCGTTCGCCAACCACCAGCGCGATGGCCACATGCAGATGCAGGTGCCGAAGGGACGCGTAGCCTACGATCCCAGTTCGCTGCAGGAAGACAGCCCGCGCGAGACCCCCGCCGGTTTCCGCAGCCATGCCAGCGCCGATGACGGGCGCAAGGGTCGTACGCGTGCGGAGAGCTTTGCCGACCACTACAGCCAGGCACGGATGTTCTTCCGCAGCCTGGAGAAACCGGAGCAGGCGCACCTGGCCTCGGCGCTGGTGTTCGAGCTGTCGAAGGTGGAAACGGAGAAGGTGCGCGTGCGCACCGTCAGCCATCTGCGCAACATCGACGAAGGACTGGCCAAACGCGTGGCCGATGGGCTGGCCCTGCGTACCCTGCCCGACCCGGCACCGACGGCAACCCCCGCGCAGGACCTGCCCGCCGCCCCCGAAGTACGGGTGATCGGCCGCAGCAAGCCACTGCTGCAGGGGCGCTGCATCGGCATCCTGTTCGATGAAGGTTCCGATGCACGGGTGATCGCCAACCTGCGCAAGGCCGTTGAAAAGGCCGGCGCCAGCGTCAAGCTGGTCGCACCGAAAGTCGGTGGCGCCACGCTCAGCGACGGCAAAGTGCAGGCCGCCGATGGACAGCTGGCCGGTACCCCGTCGGTGGTGTTCGATGCAGTGGCGGTAGTGCTGAGTGCCGATGCCGGCAAGGCCTTGGCCAAGGAAGCGGCGGCCATTGGCTTCGTCAGCGACGCTTGGGCGCATCTCAAAGCGATCGCCAGTGACGAAGGTGCACAGGCCCTGCTGAAGGCAGCGCGCGTCGGCAACGATGCCGGCACCGTCGAGGCAGAAGACAGCAAAGCCTTCCTCACCGCTGCCGCCACCCGCCAGTGGGCGCGCGAGCCGAAGCTGCGCCTGCTGGCCTGATCATCCGACAGGAGAACGCTCATGCCCCGAGGTGACAAATCCGCCTATACCGACAAGCAGAAGCGCCAGGCCGAGCACATCGAAGAGAGCGAGCGCGAACGTGGTGCCAGCGAAGGCACCGCCGAGCGCATCGCCTGGGCCACCGTGAACAAGCAGGATGGTGGCGGCAAGCGCAGCGGCAGCGCGCGCACGAGTACGAAGAAGGCAGCGCCGGCCCGCGCCAGCAGTTAACCCGCAGTCGGCAGCGCCCTCACCCAACCGGCCACCACGGCGGCGGCCGGTTCGGCACAGGCCTGCAGCAGCAGATGCGGCCCTTCCAGTGCAACGTGCCGCGCATGCGGCAACAGCGCCTGCAGTTCGGCCACACTCGGCGGCCACAGCAACCGGTCCTGACGCGCCTGCAGGCACAGCGTCGGCACCGTGATCTGCGGCAGCAGTGCGCGTACGTCCACCCTCAGGGTTGCCGCGGCGCGCTGCCGCAGCGTGGCGGCCGGGATCTGAGCCAACGCATCGCGCAACATCGACAGGTGCTCGCGGGTGCGCCATCGCCCCAGCAGCAGGCGTGCCAGCAACGCTACCGGAGGCATCGGCCAGGCCGGCGACAGCAGTGCCGCGCCGGCTGCCGGCAATGGCACGGGCCGACGTGCAAAGGTCGCGGCCAGTACCACTCCGCGCAGCCCGGGCGGGTGCCGCATTGCGAGTTCAACCGCCAACGGGCCCGAGAAGGACTCGGCAAGCAATATGAATGGTCCGTGTGGCAACCATGGCCACAACCCCTCGGCAAGCGTGGCGTAATCCTGCCCTCCCTGTGCAGGCAGTGCGATGGCCTGCGTTGTCAGCCCATGAGCCCGCAGCGCGGACAGGAGCGAGGTCGACATCCTGCCGGTGCCATCCAGGCCTGGCAGCATCACTACGTGCAGCGGCGTGGTCGACGCGGCATCACCGCCCTGCTTTTCCTCGCGTCCAATTTCCATGCCATCTCCTAGGCTGACAAGCATCGCCCGGATCGGCGGCCGAAGGAACCTCTTCTTTGGCTATCCCCTGCTGTGCCGGTCAAGGTTGCGCGATACTGCCGGCTTCGCCGCAGGATGCGGCTACCAGGGAGAACCGTTGATGCGATGGACCTACGCACTGGCCATGATGGCCCTGATGCTGCCACTGACCACCTTTGCCGGCGATGGCTGGATAGATGGCGACGGCAAGGCGGTGCCGCAGACCGATGCCATGAAGTCCAAGGATGGATTTGCGGCATCACTGCTGGTCACCTCCGACGCCGATTGGCGGGCCAAGTGGGAAACCCCAGCGGACACCACGCCGAACTTCACCGAGGCCAGCGACGTGCAGCTGGGCGGAGAGTTGTTCGTGCTGACGTTCCTGTCCAACCCGCAACTGGGCGAGGATGGCGCAGCCAAGGTGCACTGCGACGTGCGCATGCTGCGCCCGGACGGCAGCACCAGCGCGGATGAGCGCGATGTTCCCTGCTTCACCGCCCGTCTGCCGGGACCACCCACCTTGTTGTACATGACCAACGTGCAGCTGAAATTCGTCGCCGAGCCCGGCGATCCGAAAGGTACGTGGACTGCGCAGGTGGTGGTCAAGGATCTGCTGCGGGGTGTGGGCCTGCCGCTGCAGGCGCGCTTCGAGGTCCGTTGAAAGGAAGCCTGCGGATGAAGAAGCGACGACTCCTTAGCTGGGCCGGCCTGGCGCTGTGCGTGGCCTACCTGCTGTTTACCGCGTGGCTGGTTCACGGCGCACAGTCGGATGCGGACCCGAAAGGTACCTACATCCTGATGGCGCTGCCCATCACTCTGCAGTCTGCCGCGCTTGATGCCATCGGCGCAGGCGGCCTGCTGTACGGCAAGCCTTGGTCGACCGCGTATGCGGTGCTGGTTCCGCCAACGCTGCTGTTGCTGTACGCGGCCGGTTGGTTGATCGAACGCTCGGCGCGCGGGCGCTGACGGCACTCAACCGTTGCGTGCATCGACGCCCTGCATGCGGGTCATCGCATGCAGGGCGCCCTCCAACATCGCGCTGCCGTTGGCTTACGCCGCGCGTGCAGGCACGATGGGCATGCGCGCCCCCTGCTCCAGCTGGAACACCGACACCGACGTCGTCAGTGCATGTGCCTGTTCTTCCAGCGCGCGGCTGGCAGCGGTGGCCTCTTCCACCAGGGCCGCGTTCTGCTGGGTCACCTGGTCCATCTGCACCACCACCTGGTTGACCTGCTCGATGCCGGCAGCCTGTTCCTTGCTGGCGGCGGCGATGTCGCTCATCAGCAGGGTGGTACGCGAGCTGGCCTGGGCCACGCGCGCAATCGCGGCTTCGGACTGCACGGTCACCGCAAGGCCGCTCTGCACCTTGGCGGCGGCGTCCTCGATCAGTTCCTTGATCTCCTTGGCAGCGACGCCGGCACGCTGTGCCAACGTACGCACTTCGCTGGCGACCACCGCGAAGCCGCGGCCCTGTTCACCGGCGCGCGCTGCTTCCACCGCGGCATTCAACGCCAGGATATTGGTCTGGAAGGCGATGCCATCGATCACCGTGGAGATCTCCGAAATGCGCGCGGAAGACTGATCGATCTCGCCCATCACGGTCGCCATCTGTGCCATGGCCTGCTCGGTCTCGCGCACGGCAACGCCGGCCGCGTGCGCTTCGCTGTCGGCCTGGCGGGCCAGCTCGGCGTTCTGGCGCACGGTCGAGGTCAGCTCTTCCATCGAGGCGGCGGCCTCTTCCAGATTCGCGGCCTGTTGTTCGGTACGGCGCGACAGATCGTTGTTGCCGGCGGCCAGTTCCTGTGCCGCGTTGTTGATGCTGTCGGCCGCGACCTGGATGCCGCGCACGATGCCGGTCAACTGCGCGGTGGTGGTGTTGGCGTCGTCACGCATGCGCGCGAACACGCCTTCGTACTCGCCATCCATGCGCGCGGTGAGGTTGCCATGCGAGATCGCACGCAGCACGTCGGAGACATCGGCGATGCTGGCCTGCGAACTGGCCATCATGCCGTTGAGGTGGTTCACCATCGCCTGGAACTGATACTGGAATGCCGCGGCGTCGCCACGCATGCTGAAATCGCCGGCGCGCGCGGCACGGGCCAGTTCATCGATCTGCGCGTTGATCGCCATCAGGCTCTGCTTGACCGCCGCCAGGGTGCGGGTCAGCGTGCCCTTCTCGCCGGGGTACTCGGGCAGATCGCGGCTGAGATCGCCGATCGCATAGCGCTGCATCACCTCGGCCATCAGCAACTGCACCTGCACGTGCGATTCGACCAGGTGATTGGTGGCCTGCACCATGCGACCGAAGTCGCCGGGGAACGCACTGGCATCCATCCGGTAACGGATCGCACCGGCTTCATGCTGCTCGGCCATCTGCAGCTGCGCGCCGATCGCCGCCTGCACACTCTGGCGCACGCTGGCCATGGCCTCGCCAAGCTGGGTCAGCTCGTCACGACCGCCCAGGCGGAATTCCTGGTCCAGTTCGCCCTTGGACAAGCGCTCGGCCAGCTGCACCGCACGTGCCAGCGGGCCGGTCATGCTGCGGCCGATCAACACCGACGCGGCGATGCCGACCAGCAGGGCCACGCCGCCCAGCGCCAGCAGCTGCAGCAGGCTGCGCTCGCCCAGGCGGATCGCCTCGGCGGCGGCCTCGCGGCTTTCCTTTTCCTCATAGGCCACGCCATCGGCCAGGGCCTTGTTCCAGCCATTGGCCGCTTCCTGCACCGGCCCCAGGGTCAGCGCCACGGCAGCGGGGAAATCGCCCTGCTCCATCAGTTCGCTGGTCTGCTTGTTGAGCGGACGGGCGAGCGCACGCTTGGCGGCGATGGTCTCGCCGATCACCTTGCCCTCGGCATCGCCGGGCAGGGCCTGGTAGGCAGTCCAGCTGGCCTCGTACCGCTTGACCAGATCGGCGATGCGCTGCTCGTCGTTGGCGCGGTCTTCGCCCTGGCGGATCAGCATCTCGCGGCGCACGACCATCATCTGGTTGTTGGCATCGAGCATCTCCGACAGCAGCCGTACCTTGGCTACGCCAACCTCGACCACCTGCTCCATCGCGCGCTTCTGCACGGTGGTGGCGGTAGCGCCGGTGGCCACCACGGCGGCAACCAGCAGCAACAACAGGCCAAAGCCAAGCCCAAGACGCCAGGCAACCCTGACGTTCCTCAAGTAGTTCATGGGGTGAATCCAAAACGGGGGGGATGCGCCCATATCGGCCTGCCGACCGGGAATCTTGATCGCCCCACGCTCGCCTGCGTCGGAAGCCGTTCACCTTGGTGAGGCGCCGCCCTTCGCTTCTGCGGTGGGAAGGTGGCCCTGCGGCTTGGCCCCACTGCTCATGCTGGCATCAGTTTTCTTTCACGGCGGCTGCGCAGCATGTACGGGCAGGGTGGAGGCGTGATCTGCCTGGAGATGCCCATGCCCGTATGCCGCCCCGCCCTGCTCGCCCTGTCGCTGCTGATGTCGCCCGCCTTTGCGCAGACGCCCCCGCCCGCCGGCCTGCCAGCGCCCATCGCCGAAAAGGCCGGCCCTGACACCGCGGCGCACTCGCCCCTGCATGCGCAGGTCCTGCTCGACCGTGCGAATTTCTCTCCGGGCGAGATCGATGGCGAAGTGGGCAGCAATCAACGCCGTGCGGTGTCCGGTTTCCAGGCTGCGCACGGGCTGACCGTCAGCGGTGAACTGGACGACGCCACCTGGAAGGCCCTGCAGGCCGATTCGGCTGGTCCGCTGGCAAGCTACACGCTGACCGCCGAAGACGTGGCCGGTCCGTTTGTCGCCATCCCGAAGAAGCCGGCCGAACAGGCCAAGCTGAAATCCCTGGGCTTCAGCAGTATCGAAGAATCACTGGGCGAACGTTTCCATGCCGCCCCGGAGCTGCTGAAGGCCCTCAATCCCGGCGTGGATCTGAGCAAGGCCGGGAGCCGCATCCAGGTGCCCAACATTGCACCGGCCGCTTTGCCCAAGGCCACCAAGCTGGTGGTCGACAAGTCCGACTCCACCCTCCAACTGCTGGACGTGCAGGGCAAGGTGATCGCGCAGGTACCGGTGTCGTCGGGCAGCGAGCACGACCCGCTGCCGATCGGGGAGTGGAAGATCCTCGGCGTGTACCCGGACCCGCCATTCCACTACAACCCGAAGCTGTTCTGGGACGCGAAGAAGGGCGATCGCAAGGCCACGATTCCACCCGGCCCGAACAATCCGGTCGGCCGGGTCTGGATCGACCTGTCCAAGCCGCATTACGGCCTGCACGGCACGCCGGTGCCCGGCCACGTCGGCAAGACCGAATCGCACGGCTGCGTGCGCATGACCAACTGGGATGCACTGCGCGTGGCCGCGGCGGTGGATACGTCGGTAGTCGTGGTGATGCAGGAGTAAGCCGATGCGACTCGCGCAACTGATCGTGCTGGGACTGGTGATGGGCGTGGCTGCCGGGTGGTGGCTGCAGCGCGATGGCGAGCCGTCTGATGGCGCGGCTGCCCACTCTCCTGCAGTGGTTGCGGCGGACCACGCACATGCCGTACCCGCGGAGCAGACAGCGACGGCAATCGCTGCGCCCGCCCCAGCAGCCACCGGCGACACACCCTCCGGTCTGCTGCTGCCGGTACAGGGCATTGCGCCGTCGCAACTGCAGGACACCTTCACCGACGCACGCAGCGAAGGCCGTGTGCACGATGCCATCGACATCATGGCCGCTGCCGGCACGCCGGTGCTGGCCGTGGCCGATGGCCATGTCGAGAAACTGTTCGACAGCAAACGCGGCGGCCTGACGATCTACCAGTTCGAACCCAGCGGCCGCTGGTGCTACTACTACGCGCATCTGCAGCGCTACGCCGACGGCCTGGCCGAGAAGCAGACCATCAAGCGCGGCGATGTGATCGGCTACGTCGGCAGCACCGGCAACGCCAACCCCGAGGCCCCACACCTGCATTTCGAAGTACACGCGCTGGGACCGGAAAAACAGTGGTGGAAGGGCGAATCGCTCAACCCCTATCCGCTGCTGAAAAAAGGGGACGGAGGGGATTAAGTCGCAACCCCCACGGTTTGTCCGGGGCGTCTATGCAGCGCGTGGCCCCTTCCTGCGCAGCGCGATGGTGAAGATCACCAGTGCGATGCCTGGAATCAGCAGCAACAGCGCCACCAGTTTCCAGAAGAAGAATGGCCACAGCCAGATGTAGTCCAGGTCGGTCAGTTTCAGAAGATCCAGCGGCGGTTGCAGCTCGACGGTTGCCGGCCTGCCGGCCAGCGCCGGCTCCACCTCCAGCACGGTTACCCGCAGCCAGGATCGGCCACGGGGCAATGCGTCACCGCGGCCGTAGCCGAAGTACGCGGCGGTGAAACCTGCTGTTTCAACGGTTTCCACCCGGCGCACAACCTCCGTCGCGGGCGGGCCTGATCGCAGGCTTGCGCGGAAGTCCGCGTGCTCGTTGGGCGTTTCGATGCGCATCAGCACCTCGGGGTCGAGGGCCGGGTCGGCAGCGTTGGGCGGGTAGCGCAGCCGCAAGCGCAGGCGATCGTCAATGAAGCGGTAGACCGTGATCTCCGCGCTCGCTCCGGGGCTCAGCACCAGCGGCAGTGTCTGCGTGCGTGAGGCCAGGTGGTTGGCCACAGCGCCCACCGCCAGCACCACACAAGCGGCTGCCCACAGGCCCCAGAACACCCACAGGGTGATCCGCAGCACCCTGGTCCCTCTCACGCTGACATCGTCGGTCATCGGTCCGCTTCCCTGCTGGCACGGCGTACACACTAACGAAAAAGCCCCGCTTTCGCGGGGCTTTTCCTTCACGTCAGCGTGCGGTCGCTCAGGCGAACGGATCCTGCAGGACCATGGTGTGGTCGCGGTCCGGGCCGGTGGAGACGATGCTGATCGGGCAGCCGGCCAGCTCTTCCAGCGAACGCAGGTAAGCGCGCGCGGCCGGCGGCAGGTCGTCCCAGTTGGTGATGCCGTGGGTGTTCTCGGTCCAGCCCGGGAACTCCAGGTACACCGGGGTGCACTCTTCCCAGCCCTGCGCGTCCAGCGGCGCGTACTCGGTACGCTTGCCGTTGTATTCGTAGGCGATGCAGACCTTCAGCTTTTCCATGCCGTCCAGCACGTCCAGCTTGGTGATGCACAGGCCGCTGATGCCGTTGATGGCCACGGCGCGCTTGAGGGCGACGATGTCCATCCAGCCGCAACGACGCGGGCGGCCGGTCGAGGCACCGTACTCGGCACCGCGGTCGCGGATGCCCTGGCCGATTTCATCGTCCAGCTCGGTCGGGAACGGGCCACCGCCAACGCGGGTCGCGTAGGCCTTGGCGATGCCCAGCACGTAGTCGATCGCATCGGCGCCGACGCCGGCACCGGCCAGCGCACCACCCACGGTGGTGTTGGAGCTGGTGACGTACGGGTAGGTACCGTGGTCGATGTCCAGCAGCGCGCCCTGCGCACCTTCGAACAGCACACGCTTACCCTGCTTGCGCAGGTCATGCAGGATGCCGGCAACGTCGGACTTCATCGGCTGCACGTACTCGCCGAAGGCCAGCGCCTCGTCGAAGGTCTTCTGGAAATCGACCGCGTCGGTGTTCAGATATTTGGTCAGCACGAAGTTGTGGTAATCCAGCGCGGTGCGCAGGAGTTCTTCCAGCTGCTTGGGGTAATGCAGGTCGGCGATGCGGATGCCGCGACGCGCCACCTTGTCTTCGTAGGCCGGGCCGATGCCACGGCCGGTGGTGCCGATCGCCTTGCCGCCGGCAGCGCGTTCGCGCGCCTGGTCCAGGGCGATGTGGTACGGCATGATCAGCGGCGCAGCCGGGGAGATCTTCAGGCGCGAACGCACTTCCACGCCGGAGGTTTCCAGCTCGGCGATTTCCTTCTGCAGCGCAGCCGGCGAGATCACCACGCCGTTGCCGATCAGGCACAGCGCATCGTCACGCAGGATGCCCGACGGGATCAGGTGCAGGACGGTCTTCTTGCCGTTGATGACCAGGGTGTGGCCGGCATTGTGGCCGCCCTGGAAGCGCACGACCGCGCCGATTTCCTCAGTGAGCAGATCGACGATCTTGCCCTTGCCTTCATCGCCCCACTGGGCACCAAGCACTACGACAGACTGACCCATGACGGGTTCCTCTATTTGTTGCGGCCATCGGGGCCGCGGACGGGTAAACCGCAGCGGGGCTGGCCAGCGCTTGGGTGGCGGCTCCAAACGGGGAGCGGCCGGCGATGGAAGGCCCAGACACGGAAAAAGCCGAACGGGGAGGCCCGTCCGGCTTTTGTGCATTATCCGGGTTTCCGGGGTCGGCTGCCACCTTTCCGACGGACGGCTTCACCGGCCGGTCAGGCGCCCTGCCCCGGTGGTGCCGGCCGCTGGCCGTCAATGCCAACCAAGGTTGGCATCTACCAGAGCCAGACGCAGGCGGCCGTGCCGGGCCCTCAGTGCCGCACCCACCACAGCAGGCTCAGCCCGGCCAGCAGAACCAGGCCACCGAAGCTGCGCAGGGCCGGGCTGGGCAGGTCCAGCAGGCGTTCGGCCATGCGCTTCCAGGCCACGGGGGCGGCGAACAGCAACAGGCCTTCCAGCACCGCGACCAGGCAGACGGCGGCGAACAGATCTTTCATGGGGGAACTCCGGAAAAGCACGGGGCCCGACGTATGGCCGGGCCCCGTGAGGTACTGCCGTGCGGACTCAGCGATCGTTCTTGAGGTACTGCAGGAACGGGTCGTTCTTGTCCAGCACGATCACGCCGTTGCCGTCGGTCATCGAGCCGCGATAGGCCTCGAGGCTGCGGTAGAACGCGTAGAACGACGGGTCAGCCGAACCAGCCTTGCCGTAGATGCGCGCGGCCTCGGCATCGCCTTCACCACGCAGGCGCTGGGCATCGCGTTCGGCTTCTGCGATCAGCACGGTGCTGTCACGGTCGGCCTGGGCGCGGATGGTCAGCGACTGCTCCTCGCCTTCGGCGCGCAGCTTGGCGGCTTCCTGCTTGCGCTGGGCGCGCATGCGCTCGTACACGTCATTGATCACCTGGCTGTCGGTCGGCAGATCCACCTGCTTGATGCGCAGGTCGATCATCTGCATGCCCAGACCGGCAACGGCTTCGTTGATCCCCTTCAGCTGCTCGGCGATCAGCTCGCTGCGGTCGCCGGAGACCAGCTGCTGCAGGGTGCGCGAGTTGATCTGGTTGCGCAGCGAGTCGGTGATGATCGGTGCCAGGCGGGCGTTGGCGATACGCGGATCGCCACCGGTGGCACGGAAGTAATCACCCACGTTGGAGATGTAACCGATGGCGAAGAAGTCAACGCTGACGTCCTTCTGCTCGGCGGTGAAGTAGCGTGCCGGGGCGGTGTCCAGCACCTGGAAGCGGCGGTCGAACACCCGCACCGTTTCCACCACCGGCAGCTTGAAGTGCAGGCCCGGCTTGATGTCCGAACGCACCACCTTGCCCAGGTTCAGGACCATGGCGGTCTGGTCCTCACGGACCACGTACACCGAGCCCAGCAGGCCCAGCAGCACCGCTACGACAACGGCGATCCACATTGAATTTCTCATCGGCTGCCCTCCTCACGGCCGCTCGAACGCCCGGTCGGGCGGCCCACCGGCCGGCCCGGATCACGGGAAGCTTCCACTGCCGTGGTACCCGGCAGCGACGGCATCACCACGTCCGGGTTCGGTACCGGCGCCTGTGCCGAGGTGCTGGCACGGGTATCGCCGGTCATCGGCACGTAGATCAGCTGACGGCCATCGCCGCCGATGACCTTGCGGTTCTCGCTCAACACCTGCTGCACCGTTTCCAGCCACAGGCGCTTGCGGGTGACTTCCGGTGCTTCCTTGTACTGGGCCTGCAGCAGGCTGAAGCGCTGGGCATCACCCTCGGCCTTGGATACCACGGCCTGCTTATAGCCTTCGGCGGTGGTACGGGCACGCGAGGACTGGCCACGCGCTTCAGGCACGACCTTGGCCGCATAGGCCTGGGCTTCGTTGATCAGGCGCTCCTTGACCTGCTGGGCACCGTTGACCTCGTCGAAGGCCGGCTTGACCTCTTCCGGCGGACGGGCGTCCTGCAGGGTCAGGCCGGTCACGGTCAGACCGGTCTTGAAGGCCGCCAGCAATGTCTGCAGGCGCTCTTCAGCGGCCACGGCCAGCGGGCCACGGTTGTTCAACACGGCGTTGAGGTCGGCGCGGCCGACTTCCTCGCGCACCGCGCTCTGCGCCGACTGTTCCAGCACCTGGTTGGCATCGACAGTGCCGAACAGATACTGCTGCGGGTCATCGATGCGGTACTGCACGTTCAACGAGACGTTGACGATGTTCTCGTCGCGGGTCAGCACCGGCACCTGGATCGAGAAGGTCTTGATCTCGGTGGCGTTGACCTTGGTGACCGATTCGATCGGCCAGGGCAACTTGAAGTTCGGGCCTGGGGTCAGGATGCGCGAGAACTGGCCGAAGCGCAGCACGACGCCACGCTGCTGTTCGCCGATCAGCTGGAAGCTGGAGAACAGCACCAGCAGGACCACTGCTGCCGCCACCCAACGCAGGATGCCGCCGTCGAACAGATCCTTCAGCGGTCCGGGCAATCCGCCCCAGCCGCCACCATTGCCACCGCCGCGCGACCCGAACGGCCCGCGTCGATTGTCCTCGGGGCCTTGTCCGCCCTTGTTGCCGCCGGGTGTATTCCAGGCCATGCACGCTCCATCAAGATGTGGGCTGCGACGCGGGCCCTTCCCGCAACGCCAGCCATGAACCACTACCGATCATACAAGATGGGGCTGACCGGCAGGATTGAAAGGGTCCGGAACGGGTAAGGTGGCGTTTTCCTTGAAGTCAGGCAACGCCGATGGCCCCCACCACCCCGTTCACCGCCTTCCGCATCGAAAACGACGACGCCGGTTACCGCAGCGGCCTGGTGCCGCTGAGCCTGGACGACCTCAACCCCGGCCAGGTGCTGATCCGTGCCCACTGGTCCTCGGTCAACTACAAGGATGCCCTGGCCGGCACCGGCAAAGGCCGGATCCTGCGGCGCTTCCCGCTGGTGGGCGGCATCGACGTGGCCGGCACGGTGGTCGCCTCCACCGATCCGGCCTGGCGCGAGGGCGATGCGGTACTGGCCACCGGCTGCGGCCTCAGCGAAACCCGCGATGGCGGCTACAGCCAGTACGTGCGACTGGAATCGAGCGCGGTCATCGCCCAGCCGGCAGGCCTGAGCCCGCGCGAGGCAATGGTGCTGGGCACCGCCGGCTTCACCGCCGCGCTGGCCCTGCTGCGCCTGCAGGACAACCGGCAGACGCCCGAGTTGGGGCCACTGGCGGTCACCGGCGCCAGCGGTGGAGTCGGTGCCCTGGCCGTGGACATCTTCAGCCGCGCCGGCTATGCCGTGCACGCGATCAGCGGCAAAACGGAGCAGACCGACTTCCTGCGCGACATCGGTGCTGCCGAAGTGTTGCCGCGTGATGCCCTTGCCGACACCGGTCCGCTGCAGTCGGCACGCTTCGGTGGAGGCCTGGACAACGCCGGCGGGCCGATGCTGGCCAGTCTGCTGGCACAGACCGTGCCCTATGGCAGCGTGGTCAGTGCAGGCCTGGCCGCCAGCCCGACGCTGGACATGACCGTGATGCCCTTCATCCTGCGCGGTGTATCGCTGCTTGGTGTGTCGTCGGCCAATGCCCCGCGCGCGCTGCGCGAAGAAGTGTGGGCACGCTTGGGCGACGCGTGGAAACCGCAGCACCTGGACCGCATCTGCACCGCCGAAGTCGGCCTGGACGGCCTGCCTGCGGTGTTCGATCGCATGCTGGCGGGCGGCTCGCTTGGCCGCACGGTGGTGCGGATCGACTGAACGTCGCAGGCAGGCGACGGACGGCAGCTGTCGCCCTCCCGCCAACAGGATGCCGGCACTACACTTCCGGCATCACATGGGGAACAACATGGCACGCATTCTGATCGTCGACGACTCACCGTCGCAGCTGTTGGGGATACAGCGCATCGTCGAGAAGCTCGGGCACCAGATCCTGACCGCCACCGATGGCGCGGCCGGGGTGGAGACCGCCAAGGCCGAGCTGCCCGACCTGGTGCTGATGGACGTGGTGATGCCCAACCTCAATGGCTTCCAGGCCACCCGCACCCTCGCCCGCGATGAAGCGACCCGGCACATTCCGGTGATCCTGGTGACCACCAAGGACCAGGACACCGACCGCATGTGGGGCATGCGCCAGGGTGCCAAGGCCTACATCACCAAGCCGTTCTCGGAAGACGAACTGTCCGAAGTGCTGGAGCGGGTGTTCGCCGGCCAGGGCTGACACACCGCTCTGGTAGCTGCCAACCTTGGTTGGCACGCCTTTGCCGGCCAGCGGCCGGCACTACCGCAAGGCGTGCGGACCAAGGTCCGCACCCATCGAAGCAAATCTCAGATCGTTTCGCCAAACGCCTTGGCCAGATTCCGATAGGCCTTCTTCTGCGCCTCATCCGTCGCCGCCGGGGCGACAATCTCCAGCTCGACGATCTGATCGCCTTCCGGGCTGCCCGGCAGGCCACGCCCACGCAGGCGCAGCTTGCGACCGGCATCGGAGTCGGCCGGAATCTTCAGCTCCACCGCTCCGCCCAGGGTCGGCACGCTGATGCTGGTGCCCAGCGCCGCCTGCCACGGGGTGACCGGCAGCGTGTACAGGATGTTGCGGCCATCCACCTCGAACTGCGGATGCGCGGCGTACTCCACTTCCAGCAGCAGGTTGCCGCCGTGGTTGCCCTGCCCGGCCAGGCGGATCACCTGCCCGGGACGGATGCCCTTGGGCACGCGCACGTCCAGCTGCTTGCCGTTGACGGTGATGCGCAGGCTGTCGCCGTTATAGGCCGCCTCCAGCGGTACCGACAGCTTGGCCCGGGTGTCGCGGTTGGGCGCGTGGCCGTGGCTGCTGAAGCCCGGACCGGGACCCGCGCTCTGGCCGCCGCGCTGGCGCGCGAACAGGCTCTCGAAGAAGTCGCTGAAGCCCCCATTGGGGCCTCCGCCACCACCACCGAACACTTCCTCGAAATTGAAACCGCCACCGCCGTAGTTCGGCGGCACATTGAATTCCTCGCCCGGGCGATAGCCCTGCGCGCGCAGCTGGTCATAGGCCGCGCGCTTCTCGGGATCGCGCAGCGCCTCGTAGGCCTCGTTGATGGCCTTGAACTTGTCTTCGGCCCCGGCCTCCTTGCTGACGTCCGGGTGGTACTTGCGTGCCAGTCGGCGATAAGCGGTCTTGATTTCCGCTTCGCCCGCGCTCGGTTCCACCCCCAGGGTGGCGTAATAATCCTTGAATTCCATCCAGCTACCTCGATTCGCTTCGGCGGCGCCGGTGGCGCCGCCCCGGGTTCATTCTACGCGCCGGCGATGCTACGCCGCCGGTCGTGCGGCAATGGTGAGGCCGACTGATCCAGCGCAATGCGCCTGCCATCGCCCTGCCCCATGCTGTGGCTGACAGCCCGCCGCGGACGACGGAGATGGGGTGTATACATGGGTTTTCCAATGTCTTGACGCGTCCGTCCCCTCCTGGCCCCTACTCTCATCCAGCAAGGAGTTCCCATGACCATCCATGTCGGCGACCGCATTCCGGAAGTCACCCTCAAGCGCATCCGCGAAGGCATCGAGACCCTCGATACCCACGCCCTGTTCGACGGGCGCAAGGTGGTGCTGTTCGCCGTGCCCGGTGCCTTCACCCCCACCTGCTCGGCGCGCCACCTGCCGGGCTACGTGGAATCATTCGATGCCTTCCGCAAGCGCGGCATCGACGTCTACTGCATGGCGGTCAACGATCCGTTCGTGATGAAGGCCTGGGCCACCGACCAGCACGTGCCCGACGGTCTGCTGATGTTGTCCGACGGAAACGCGGAACTGACCCGCGCGCTTGGCCTGGAGCTCGATGCCAGTGCCTCGGGCATGGGCACCCGTTCTCGCCGCTTTGCCCTGTACGTGGTGGACGGCACGGTACGCGCAGCCTGGATCGAGGAACCCGGGCAGTTCGAGGTGTCTTCGGCCGAGTATGTGCTGGAGCACCTTCCAATCTGAAACCCTGACTGCAAAGGAAACCGGCCAGCCATGTCCAACAAGCCAGCCAAAGCCAGCAACGCCTCCCCTTCGGCCAAGGTCGCCGGCATCAGCGACCGCCAGACCCTGCGCGAGCGGGCGCGGAAGAACATCGAAGACGGTGCGATCACCGACAGCTACAGCGCCGACCGCAAGGTGGTGATAAAGCTGCTTAACGACGCACTGGCCACCGAATATGTGTGCGTGCTGCGCTATTACCGCCACTATTTCATGGCCAAGGGCATGCTGGCCGATGCAGTCAAGGGGGAGTTCCTCGAGCACGCGCAGCAGGAACAGGCACATGCGAGCAAGCTGGCCGAGCGCATCGTCCAGCTCGGCGGCGAACCGGACCTCAATCCGGACACGCTGACCGCACGCTCGCATGCCGAATACAAGGAAGGCAGCGACCTGCGCGACATGGTCCGCGAGAACCTGGTGGCCGAGCGCATCGCCATCGACAGCTACCGCGAGATGATCAACTTCATCGGCGACAGCGATACCACCACCAAGCGCATTCTGGAGGAGATCCTGGCCCAGGAGGAGGAGCACGCCGATGAGTTCGCCGACCTGCTGGAGGGCTGGATCGGGGAATAACAGCTCCGGGCCATAGCCGGCGAATACCCCGGTAGTTGCCAACCTTGGTTGGCAGTTTCTGCGCATGCCAACCAAGGTTGGCATCTACCGGGTCATGGTGCATCAGGGGTGCCGGACCATGCCCGGCGAACGCCTTGGTAGTCGCCCACCTTGGTGGGCAGCTTCTGAGCGGGCCAACCAAGGTTGGCACCTACCGGGTCATGGTGCATCGGTAGCGCCGGGTCATGGCCAAGGTCGAACCTACCTGAGGACGTTGAACCGTACCTGCGTCCAGGCGCCGTCTGCGGCCAGCGCGGTCAACGTATGTGCGCCCGGATCGGCGAACTCACGCTGCATCAGCTGCGCACCGCGCGTCTGCGCAATCCAGCGGCCATCCAGCAGCCAATCCACGGCCTGCTCGCTGCCCAATGCGCGCAGCTGCAGGCGTACACCATGCTCAGCATTCGGCGCACGCGCCAGCGTCGCACCCTCGTTGAGGCCATCGATATGCAGGGCCACGCTGGCCTCGCGACCATCGTCGCGGCAGTCCGCTGACAGGGCAGGAAGCTGTGAGGCATCGCGCGTGGCCTTGGGCAGCCAGGGCGACAGCAGCGCCGGCCATCGCGCGATCTCGCGCGCGACTTCGTCATGCGGTGCGCTGCAGTCAGCCGATACCCGCAGGCCGGTGCGCGCGTCGGCCAGGTAACGTTGACGACCGGGCTGCCAACGACGCGCATCGCGCTCCGGGAACGTGGGCGGCGCCGCGCCGTCCAGCAGGTAAGCCGACAGGCGTCGCTGGCAGAGTTCGGTAGGCAACGCTTCGGCCAGTTCACCGGTCGGCCAGCAGATGTCCGCCTCGGTCACGCTGGCCGGCATCGGCGCGGCCGCCGCATCGCCGCGCTGGCGCGGCAGGCTGTCGACCACTTCGAACATCAGCGGCAACGCCGTGACCGCACCGTACTGACCCGGTAGCGGCGTGCCATCGGGCCGCCCCACCCACACACCCACCGTGTAGTGGCGGGTACTGCCGATCGCCCACGCATCGCGGTAGCCATAGCTGGTGCCGGTCTTCCAGGCCACGCGCGGGCGCCCGCCAACGTCGAACGTACCAACGCCATAGCCCGGGCGCGGGTTCGATTCCAGCATCTCGCGCACGATCCAGCTGGCACCGGGCGACGCCAGCCGGCGCTCGATCATCGGTTCGTCATCGGTGTAGCGCACGCGGCCGGCAATGCCGTTTCGGTTGAGTGCAGCAAATGCACCGACCAGGTCTTCCAGGCGCGCGCCGCTGCCGCCAAGAATCAGCGACAGATTCGGCGAGCTGCCCGGCGGGAAACGCAGCTGGATGCCGGCGTGCGACAAGCGCGCGGCGAAGCGTGCGGCACCCACCCGTTGCAGCAGGTCGACCGACGGCACATTCAACGACAGACGCAAGGCACTGGCGGCACTGATCGGTCCGTTGAAGGCCATGTCGAAGTTGCCCGGCCGGTAATTGCCGAAACTCTGCGGTGCATCCACCAGCAGGCTCTCGGAGTGGATCAGGCCATCATCAAGTGCCATCGCGTACAGGAACGGCTTCAGCGTGGAGCCCGGGGAACGCCAGGCCTGCACCATGTCCACGTGACCCAGCCGTTGCCGATCACCGAACGACAGCGTGCCGACGTAAGCACGCGCCTGCAGGGTCTGGTTGTCGACCACCAGCAGCGCCGCCGAGGTGCGCTCGGGCAGCGTGGAGAAATAGCTGGCCACGCGCTCTTCCAGGGTGCGCTGCAGGCCGATGTCGATGCTGCTCTGGATCCGCGCCTTGCCCGGCTGCGCCGAATGCAGGCGCTGCGCCAGCAGTGCGGCATGCAACGGCGGACGCAGTGAGCGTGCAACCACGTTCTCGATGCGCGCATCTTCCACTTCGTCCGGCGTCCACGCGCCCAGCTCGGCCATGCGCGCCAGCACCTTGTCGCGTGCCTTCTGCGCGGCTTCGGGATGACGGTCCGGGCGCAAGCGACTGGGCGCCTGTGGCAGCACCGCCAGCAGCGCGGCCTCGGCATGCGAGAGTTGCGCGGCCGGTTTGCCCAGATAGGCCCAGCTGGCCGCTTCCACGCCCTCGATAGTGCCACCGTAGGGCGCGCGCTCCAGATACAACGCGAGGATCTCGCGCTTGGACAGGTGCACTTCCAGCTGCACCGCACGCAGCATCTGCTTCAGCTTGCCCCAGGGGGTGCGTGTATGCGGATCCAGAATGCGCGCGACCTGCATGGTCAGGGTCGAGCCACCGGAGACGATGCGGCCACCGCGCAGCAACTGGCCGCTGGCACGCAGGATCGCCAGCGGATTGATGCCCGGGTGCTGCCAGAACCAGCGATCCTCGTAGGTCAGCAGCGCCTGCAGGTACAGCGGCGAGACGCTGTCGACCGACGCCGGATAGCGCCACACGCCCTCGGCGTCGGCGAACGCACGCAACGGGCTGCCGTCAGCGGCAACCACCAGCGTGCTGGTGTCGCGCTGCTTCGGCAACGGTGGCGGGAAGACGACATCCAGCACCAGCAACAGCGTCAGCAACGCAGCCGTGCCCCAGCGCAGCCACGGCCACAGCGGTTGCAGCCGCTGCCGCAGGCGCGGCAGCCGCGTTTTCAGCGATCCCACCTTCATCCACGGCATCCTGTGGGACGGGCCGCGCCGTCGCGGCCCGTCCGCACGATCACGGCTGTACCACCGTCAACGTGGTCGGGTTGCTGCGGCCGACGCCACGCAGCTGCGGCCGGTACATGTCCTCCACCAGCGACGGCGGCACCGTGTAGGTACCCGGAGTGACCGCACGCACCAGATAGAACACATTGGCCTTGCTGCCGCGCGAGAGCTTCAGCGCCGCCACGTAGCGGTCATCGCGGAACTCTTCGTGCTTGGTATCGGCCGCTTCGCTGCGGTCGCTGATGGTGATGCCATCCACCACCACGTCGGCCCACTGCTTGGCATCGCCCAGGTTGAGGTTCTCGATCTCCAGGCCTGCCGGCAGCAGGTCGGTCAGCAGCGCATCGGGCATCTCGCTGTCGGCGGTGATGGTGACGCGCACGATCAGCGCTTCACCCTCCTTCAGCGGACGCGGCGACCACGGCTTGCCATCGGTGCCGAAGTAACTGCGCTCGACGCCGATTACGCTGTTGTCCGGTGCCGGTGCGCTGCGCGGGATGCCGGCCACGTCGATGCTGGCGAACATCGGCGGCTGCCCCTGCGGCGTGAAGCGCACGCCCGCGGCCAGCTGCCCTGCATCGAAGTTGCGACCAAACAGCTTGCGCTCGCCGATGGCCTCGGTGCTGCCACCGATCACCAGCTCACCTGCCACCAGTGCCTTCTGGTTGGCAGCCAACGCCTTGCCGAGGCGGGCGATGGCCACCTGTTCCTGCGTGCTCAGCCACATCCAGCCACTGTTGCGGCGCGCATCCAGGCCGCGGCCAAGATCGACCGCGCGTGCATCCCATGCCGGCTTGGCCAACTTGTTTTCGTGGGTCAGCGCGATCATCAGTGCGTCGTCGCGTACGGCACTGCCGTAGTCGCCGAAGTACGACGGGCGTTCGCTGCTGGACTTGGCGAAGCCGGCCGCAAGAGCAGCCTGGCCACGCTTGGCATCGCCCTGCAGCGACAGCGCCACGCCCAGGTGCACCAGCGACAGGCCACCCACGGCCTTGCTGCGTTCGTTGTCGTACAGCGTGCGCAGGGTGCCCAGCGGTGCGCGATTGACGCGGGCCAGCACGTAACCCGAGTACGCCTGGTTGGCGAACTTCAGGCTTTCGCGCTTTTCCTGACCGTAGAACTGGTTGCCACCGGACAGCAGGTCTTCGCTCAGGCGGTTCAGCGCCTTCTGCAGCACGTTGTCCGGCACCGCGAAACCACCGTCCTTGGCATCGAGCAGGAACTCGGCGATGTACGGCGTCAGCCACGGGTTCACGTAGCCATCGTCACCCCACATCGAGAAGTTGCCGTTGGCCACCTGCATCGATGCCAGGCGACCGAACGCGCCTTCCATGCGCTCGCGACGGGTCTTCGCGTCCAGCCCATCAGCGCCGAGCATGGACGAAGTCGCCTGGTCCAGGATCAGCGCGGCGTAGCCCTTGCTGGTGGTCTGTTCGGCGCAGCCGTACGGGTAGTTCAGCGCGCCCTGCAGCGCACTGGCGAACGGGATCGGCGGCAGCGGGCTGACCAACAGGCGGGCATTGACCGATTCGGACATCAGCCCGTCCATCAGGCTGCCATCCAGGCTCACCGCAGCCAGCGGATCGAGCGTGCGCACCTGCGAACGCAGCACCTGCGGCCACGCCGCGCGTACCGGCAGATCGTAGCGGCGGTCGGCTTTGAAGCCGTTGCCATCCACGCGCACGCGCACCTTGGCCACGCTGTGGCCCTCGCGCGCCGACAACGGGAAGCTCAACGTGGTCTTGGCATCAGCATTGAGCTGCACGCTACGGGTGCCTTCGCTCAGGCTGAGCGGGCCTTCGCTGTCCACGCGCACGTTGAACTGACCGGGCTTGCCGGTGAAGTTCTGCACGTCCAGGGTGACGGTGCTGCGGTCGCCCGGGGCGAGCACGCGCGGCATGCTGGCCTCGGCCAGGATCGGCGCGCGCACGATGGTTTCCACATCGCGCTTGCCGTACTGGTCATCGCTGTAGACCAGCGCTGACACGCGCAGGGTGCCATTGAAATCCGGCACTTTCAGGCGGATGCGGGCAATGCCCTTGGCATCGAGCTGCACCGGGCCGGAGAACAGGTCCACGGTCTGCACGCGCGCGGTCGGCCGCTTGGCCTGCGGCAACGCCTGCAGTGCCATGTCGCCACCGAACTTCAACTTGCCACTGCTGCCGTCGAAGCTCTCGATCACCCGGCTGTAGATGTCATAGGCATCGATGCCAAGGCGGCGCTGGGCGAAGAAGTGCGCGCCAGCATCAGGCACCGGGAAGCGGGTGATGTTGAGAATGCCCACGTCCACCGCCGAAACAGTGACGTGCGCGGTCTTGCCGGCCAGCTGCGGTGCGCTGACCGTCACCGGCAGATCCTGCTCCGGTCGCATCTGCTTGGGTGCGGCCAGGCCGACGGCTACGGTGCGGCCCTTGCGGTCCATCGGCACGTGCACCACGCCCACCGCGCGGGCCGGGGTGATCTTGCTCGGCGCACTGCCGCCGCGGAACACCAGGGCGGTGATGTAGACGTCGTGGCGCTCCCAATCGGCGGTGACCGGAATCTTGTAGGTGGCACCGGGCTTGGCGTCGATGTCCTGCACGTACAGCATGCGGTCGGTCTCGACCATCAGCACACCCTTGCCGGCGTGCGGCGGGGTCACCGTCACTTCCAGGGTATCGCCGGCCTTGTAGCCGGTCTTGTCCAGGCCCAGCTTGACCTTGTCCGGGCGGGCATCGAGGCCACGGTTGTCATCGCCCCAGCTCCAGCCGGCGCGGAAGGGATAGCGGCTGGTCAGGCCGGTGGACGGATCGAACACGTCCACCCGGTATTCGCCCCACTCCACCGGGAAGTCGAAGGCGACCGCGCTGCCGCCCGCATCGACGGTACGGGTTTCCTTGTTTTCGAAACGGCGGGTGAAATCGTAATCCCAGCGGTTGTCGTTGAAGGTCCAGTGGTAGTCGCGCAGCTCGCGCACCAGGGTGATCTTCAGGCCCTTGGCCGGCTGCGGCTTGCCGTCCGCATCCACGCGCATCAGTTCAAAGCGCGCGTTGCCGTTGGAATCAGCGCCGTCGTCCGGGTTGAACAACGGGCGCACGCCGACCAGTGCGGCGGCCGGCCACACCACCCGCTTCAGGGTGCGGGTGACCGTGCGGCCACCGGTTTCATACAGGCTGCCAGACAGTACCACCGCGATCGGCGCCTTCGCTTTGACCGCTTCTTCCGGCAACGACACGTCTTCGCGCAGCTGGCCATTGGCCGGCAGCGTGGTGTCGATCACATCCTTGGCTTCGCGCGGCAGCTGCAGGGTCGGGTCACCGAAGAAGTAACCCGGCAGCCCCTCCACCGGCTTCTGTTCGGCGGCCACCGCCATGCGCGCGGTGAAGCGGTTGCCATCGGCCGGGGCACCATACAGATAGGCACCGTTGGCCTGCAGACGCAGGTCTTCGCCCGGCTTCAGCGTCTTCTGGGCGCTGTCCAGGTCCAGCTTCATGCGCTCGGGCAGGAACTCCTCGATGCGCAGGGTCATGCCCTGGATCGCTTCCTTGCTGGCCGGGTCGGTGCGGAACTCGACCTGCCAGCGCCCGGTCGGCGCCTCGGCGGGAATGGTCTGCTCGAAATTGATGTAGCCCTGTTCGCCCGGTTGCACGCGGGTTTCGCGGAAGGTCTTGCCGTCGGGCTGCTTCAGGCGCAGGAACACCGGCTGACTCTTCACCGGCTTGCCATCGTTGTCACGCAGCAGCGCCGACAGGCGCACCGTCTCACCCGGGCGGTACAGGTCGCGGCCCGACCAGGCGTAGACATCGAACCAGGCGTTGTCACGGCCGGCCACGGCGAACTCGCTCAGGTCCAACGCGGGCTGGTTGAAGGGCAGGAAGCTGGTGTCCTTGCCGCTGCTGGCCACCAGCACGTGGGTGGCGTCCAGGGTGTAGTTCAGCAGCGCATTGCCGTTGCTGTCGGTGCTGCCCTTCAGCACCACCTCGCCCTTGGCATCGAGCACGCGAAGGTCGATACCCTTCAGCGATGCACCGTCCTTGAGCGCGGCGGTGTGTACGAACAGCTTGTCCTTGTACGCGCGGGTGTGCAGGCCGATGTCGCTGACCGAGAAGAACGCGGTATCGAACTCACCCTCGTAGTCACCGGTGCGCTTGAGCAGGGCGAAATACAGCCCCGGCTCCTGCAGCTCCTTGATGTCCTGGGTCGGCAGGTAGGTCAGCACCCGCTCGTTCTGCTTGCCACCCAGAATGAAACGGTTGACGTAGACCGGCTCGGCCAGCTTGTTGATCGGGCTGCGCTCGTAGTCGCTGCTCAGTTCCCAGCTGCCACGGCGACCGCCGCGCTGGTACTGGCTGAAGAAGGTCGGCAGGTCCTTTTCGCGCACGCGCAGGAACTCGACATCGACCTCCGGCACGTTCACCGACACCACCGGCAGGCCGCGGCTGTCCTTGGCCGGCAGCACGCTGCCGTGCGAGGCGAAACCGGCCACCGGCTTCAGCTCGCCGCTGAACACCTTCTGCTTCAGTTCCTTGCCCAGGCGGCTGCCATCGGCGGCCAGCAGGTCCGGGGAGACGACCAGA
This sequence comes from Stenotrophomonas sp. SbOxS2, assembly GCF_013416715.1. NCBI lineage: Bacteria > Pseudomonadati > Pseudomonadota > Gammaproteobacteria > Lysobacterales > Lysobacteraceae > Stenotrophomonas > Stenotrophomonas sp. SbOxS2. The sequence goes on along the minus strand of NZ_JAAVXD010000005.1, from coordinate 111,210 downwards.
CTGAATTCCTTGCCGGCTTCGACGAAGGGGTAGCGCAGGGTCAGGCCGTCATCGGACAGGGTCCAGCTACTGTCATCGTTGCCGACCTTCTCTTCGAAGCGCACCAGCGTGTCGAAGTCCTGGGTGCCGACCAACGGGCGCGAGAACTCCAGCGCCAGCGACAGTCCTTCACTTTTCTGGTCCGGGTAGGCTCGCAGCAGGGTGAACTCCTTCACCTGCTCGGCCTTGGTGGCGATGGCCTCGCCGCTGGCCTTCGGCAGCTGCCCGCTGTCGTTGCGGCAACCGGCCAGGCCCAGCAACAGGCCTCCTGCCAGCAAAGCTGCCGTCCATCCCCACCGCATCCGCCGTGCCGGACCGCTCATGTCGTCACTCCTTGATCGAGGTACCCATTATAGGGCCGCCGCGTCAAGGCGTTGACGCCGGGCACCCGTCACCGGAAACCCGGTAGGTGCCAACCTTGGTTGGCGCTGTGCGTCACGCATCCACTGCCGGCGTTGTGCCAACCAAGGTCGGCACCCGCCAAATCAAACTCAGCGCCGGTGCCCGGCACAGCCTCGGCCCGGGCGATGCCCCTCTACCCCGGCAGGTACAGGTCCACGTAGTCGGTCACCGGCATCGCCGCCAGCGCGACCGGGTCCAGCGAGGCAGCCAGGATCCGTTGCTGCTGGGCAGTCGGGAAGCGGTGCGCCAGATGCCGGCGGAACTTGTCCATCAGCAGCGGAATACCCTCTGCGCGCCGGCGCGCGTGGCCCAGCGGGTACTCCACCAGCACCTCCGGCAGCCCGCTGCCATCACTGAAACGCACACTCAGGCCGTTGGCGATGCTGCGCTTGTCGGGATCCAGGTAATCGGCGCTGAGCTGCGGGTCTTCATGGCAGGCCATCTTCGCCCGCAGCGTGTCGATGCGCGGATCGGCCGCCGTGTCGTCCTCGTAGTCCTCGGCCACCAGCCGCCCATGCAGCAGCGCGATGGCGACCATGTACTGCACGCAGTGGTCGCGGTCGGCCGGGTTGTGCAGCGGCCCCTGCTTGTCGATGATGCGGATGCAGGCTTGCTGGGTACGGATCGCGATGTGCTCGATGTCCTCGACCTTCCGCCCCAGCGCGCGCAGCTGATGGTGCAGCAGGACCGCAGCCTCCACCGCTGTCTGGCCGTGGAACTCGGCCGGGAAACTGATCTTGAACAGCACGTTTTCCATCACGTAGCTGCCGAAGGCGCGGCCGAGGGTCAGCGCCTGGCCATGCATCGATACCGCCTCGAAGCCCCAGGTCGGTGCACTGAGCACGCTGGGGTAGCCCATCTCGCCGGTGGCGGCCATCAGCGCCAAGCGCACGCCACGGCTGGTCGCATCACCGGCTGCCCAGCTCTTGCGCGAGCCGGTGTTGGGCGCATGCCGGTAGGTGCGCAGCGCCTGCCCATCCACCCAGGCCAGCGACACCGCATTGAGCATGCGCTCGCGGTCCAGCCCGAGCATCTGCGCGACGACAGCGGTGGTGGCCACCTTGACCAGCAGCACGTGGTCCAGGCCAACGCGGTTGAAGGAGTTCTCCAGCGCCAACACGCCCTGGATCTCGTGCGCCTTGATCATCGCCAGCAGCACGTCGCGCACGGTCGGCGGCGGGCGTCGCAACGCGGCCGCATTGCGGCCGAGCCAGTCGGCTACGGCAAGGATGCCACCCAGGTTGTCCGAGGGGTGGCCCCATTCGGCGGCCAGCCAGGTGTCGTTGAAATCCAGCCAGCGCACCATTGCGCCGATGTTGAAGGCCGCCTGCACCGGATCGAGTACGAAGTTGGTGCCGGGGACACGCGCGCCATTGGCCACGCTGATGCCCGGCACCAGCGGCCCCAGCAGCTTGCTGCAGGCGGGGAAGGACAGCGCCTCCAGCCCGCAGCCAAGCGTGTCGAGCAGGCAGTGATGCGCAGTCTGGAACGCCAGCGGTGAATCGATGTGGGTGTCACGCACGTAGTCGACGATGTCCACCAGCAGCGCATCCCAGGCTGCACGCGTGTTGGATGGGGTGTGATTCTCGGACATCGTCGATCTCCTCGTAGGTTTGCCAGGCCACGCCAGACCCGGTAGTCGCCAACCTTGGTTGGCGCGGACGTTCACCCGGCGCTGCCTTCTCCATGCCAACCAAGGTTGGCATCTACCGAAGCATGTGATGCCACCGCCGACCAGCCCATCACTCGGCGGGCACCCGCACCTTGCCTTCCATCAGCACGCGGGCACTGCGGCTCATGATGGCCTTGGACACCGTCCACTGGCCGTCAACGAGCGCCGCCTGCGCACCCACACGCAACGTGCCGGAGGGATGACCGAAGGTCACCGCTTCACGTTCGCCGCCACCGGCCGCACGATTGACCAGCGTGCCGGGGATTGCCGCGGCGGTACCGATCGCCACTGCAGCGGTGCCCATCATCGCGTGGTGCAGCTTGCCCATCGACAGCGCGCGCGCATGCAGATCGATGTCCGCCGCTGCAATCGCCTTGCCGCTGGACGACACGTAGTCCTGTGCCGAAGCGACGAAGGCCACCTTCGGCGTGTGCTGGCGGGTTGCCGCATCTTTGAGCGTCTGGATCAGGCCCATGCGCAAGGCGCCATAGGCACGGATCTTCTCGAAGCGCTCCAGCGCCGCCTTGTCTTCATTGATCGCCGGCTGCAGCTCGGTGCCGATGTAACCGAGGTCGGCAGCATTGAGGAAAATGGTCGGGATGCCGGCGGTGATCATCGTCACCTCGAAACTGCCCACGCCCGGCACGTCCAGCGTGTCGACCAGGTTACCGGTGGGGAACATCGCACCAGCATCACCATCGTCGGACGGATCGAGGAACTCCAGCTGGATCTCGGCCGCCGGGAAGGTCACGCCATCCAGTTCGAAATCGCCGATCTCCTGCACTTCGCCATTGCACATGGGCACGTGGGCGATGATGGTCTTGCCGATGTTGGCCTGCCAGATGCGCACCGTGCACAAGCCATCGCGCGGCACGCGCGCCGGATCGATCAGGCCGTTGGCGATGGCGAACGGCCCGACAGCGGTGCTGAGATTGCCGCAGTTGCCGCTCCAGTCCACGAATGCCGTGTCGATCGACACCTGGCCGTACAGGTAATCCACGTCGTGGTCGGGCACCGAAGCGGTGGAAATGATCACACACTTACTGGTGCTGGACGTCGCGCCGCCCATGCCGTCGGTCTGCTTGCCATACGGGTCGGGCGAACCGATCACGCGCATCAGCAGCGCATCGCGCGCGGCGCCCGGCGTCTGCGCGGCTTCGGGCAGGTCCTGCAGGCGGAAGAACACGCCCTTGCTGGTGCCGCCACGCATGTAGGTGGCGGGAATACGGAGTTGCGGGAAGAAGGTCATGGATCAATATCCTGAATACTGTGAACCGATATCGGGGGTGGGCTCATCGTCTTCGAAAAATGCTCCCATGCCCCGCGCAGCATTCCAGATGCGCACGATGGAAATGTGCGCAGGCAGCTCCACGTAATAGACCAGGTAGCCGTCGAAGCGACGAACCGGATGAAAGCGCAACGGCGCTGACAGCGAGGGCAACAGATCCGCATGCAGTGCGGAACCGGCACCGGGGTGTGCTTCGATAAGCTTCACTACGGACTCCACCGCATCGATGAAGCCGATTTCCAGCGCCTCTCCGCCTTGATCTCCATACCAGCTTGCTGCCTGGTCGAGATCTCGAACTGCCGCAGGGGACCAGTGCAAGGGCTTCACTTGCGGTTCCGTGCACGCTCACGCAGCTTGTCGAAGTGATCCGGCGGCAGAGGCGCCGAAGGACCTGACGCCAGACCCTCGGCAATCAACTGCCTGAGCAGCTCTTCGGCCTTGCTTCTCTGGCGCTGGCGAATCAGGTCGCGCACGTAGTCGGAGGTGCTGGAATAGCCACCTTCGCGCACTTCTTCGTCCACGAACTGCTTGAGCGGATCGGTCAGCGAAATATTCATGGTGGCCATGAGACTCTCCATTGGCAATATTTGCCAAGTCAGTGTGCGCCCTGCCCTCATGTCGGACAAGCCCGCCCCCAACCTCCGGGAGCAGGCATTCAGTCCGGCATCACGCCACCTTGGCGCCTTCCAGGAAGTCCTGGGCGAAGCGCTGCAGCACGCCGCCGGCCTCGTAGATCGCCACTTCCTCGTCGCTGTCCAGGCGGCAGGTCACCGGCACGATCACGTCCTGGCCATCGCGGCGGTGGATGACCACGCGCAACTCTGCGCGCGGCGTCCGCTCGCCGATCACATCGAAGGTCTCGGTGCCGTCGATGCCCAGGGTCAGGCGGGTGGTGCCCGGCTTGAACTCCAGCGGCAGCACGCCCATGCCGATCAGGTTGGTACGGTGGATGCGCTCGAAGCCTTCGGCAACGATGGCCTCTACGCCAGCCAGACGCACGCCCTTGGCGGCCCAGTCACGCGAACTGCCCTGGCCGTAATCGGCACCGGCGATGATGATCAGCGGCTGCTTGCGCTCCATGTAGGTCTCGATCGCCTCCCACATGCGCATGACCTTGCCTTCCGGCTCCACGCGCGCCAGCGAGCCCTGCTTCACGCTGCCATCTTCGTTGCGCACCATCTCGTTGAACAGCTTCGGGTTGGCGAAGGTGGCACGTTGCGCAGTCAGGTGGTCGCCGCGGTGGGTGGCGTAGGAATTGAAGTCCTCTTCCGGCAGGCCCATCTTCGCCAGGTACTCACCGGCAGCACTCGACGCCAGGATCGCGTTGGACGGCGACAGGTGGTCGGTGGTGATGTTGTCCGGCAGCACTGCCAGCGCACGCATGCCCGCCAGCGTGCGCTCACCGGCCAGTGCGCCCTCCCAGTACGGCGGGCGGCGGATGTAGGTGCTCTGCGCGCGCCAGTCGTACAGCGGACTGACCTTTGCAGCGTGCTCCACGCGCACGTTGAACATCGGGTTGTAGACGCTGCGGAACTGCTCCGGCTTCACCGCAGCCTTCACCACCGCATCGATTTCCGCGTCGCTCGGCCAGATGTCCTTCAGGCGCACCTCGTTGCCGTCGGTGTCCACGCCCAGCACATCCTTTTCGATGTCGAAGCGGATGGTGCCGGCGATGGCGTAGGCGATCACCAGCGGCGGCGAGGCAAGGAAGGCCTGCTTCGCGTACGGATGGATGCGGCCATCAAAGTTGCGATTGCCCGACAGCACTGCGGTGGCGTACAGGTCGCGATCGATGATTTCCTGCTGGATCTTCGGATCCAGCGCGCCGCTCATGCCATTGCAGGTGGTGCAGGCGAAGGCGACGATGCCGAAGCCCAGCTTCTCCAGGTCAGGCAGCAGGCCGGATTCCTCAAGGTACAGCTGCACGGCCTTCGAACCCGGCGCCAGCGACGACTTCACCCACGGCTTGCGCAGCAGGCCACGCTCGTTGGCCTTGCGTGCCAGCAGCGCCGCAGCGATCACATTGCGCGGGTTGGAGGTATTGGTGCAGCTGGTGATGGCGGCGATGATCACCGCACCGTCGGGCATCAGGCCCTGTGCCTGTTCGGCCTTGCCGGCCTCCAGCTTGGCGGCATCGGCGATTCCACGCTCGACCAGTTCCGATACCGGCAGGCGGCGATGCGGATTGCTCGGGCCGGCCATGTTGCGCACCACCGTCGACAGATCAAAGTGCAGTACGCGCTCGTACTCCGCGGTGACCAGGTCATCGGCCCACAGGCCGGTGCTGCGCGCGTAGTTTTCGACCAGTGCGACCTGCGTTTCCTCGCGACCGGTCAGGCGCAGGTAATCAAGCGTCTGCCCGTCGATGTAGAACATCGCGGCGGTGGCGCCGTATTCGGGGCACATGTTGGAGATGGTGGCGCGATCACCGATGGTCAGTGCGGCGGCACCCTCGCCGAAGAATTCAAGCCAGGCGCCGACCACACGTTCCTTGCGCAGGAACTCGGTCAGGGCCAGCACCACGTCGGTGGCAGTGATGTCCGGCTGCGGCTTGCCGGTCAGCTCGACGCCGATGATGTCCGGCAGGCGCATCCACGACGCGCGGCCCAGCATCACGTTCTCCGCTTCCAGGCCGCCCACGCCGATGGCGATCACGCCCAGCGCATCCACATGCGGGGTATGGCTGTCGGTGCCCACGCAGGTATCGGGGAAGGCCACACCGTCCTGCACGTAGATCACCGGCGACATCTTCTCCAGGTTGATCTGATGCATGATGCCGTTGCCCGGCGGAATCACGTCCACGTTCTCGAAGGCCAGCTTGGTCCAGTCGATGAAGTGGAAGCGATCTTCATTGCGGCGATCCTCGATGGCGCGGTTCTTCTCGAACGCCTGCGGATCGAAACCACCGCACTCCACCGCCAGCGAGTGATCGACGATCAGCTGCACCGGCACCACCGGATTGACCTTGGCCGGGTCACCGCCCTTGTCGGCGATCGCATCACGCAGGCCAGCGAGGTCGACCAGCGCGGTCTGGCCGAGGATGTCATGGCACACCACGCGCGCCGGGAACCACGGGAAGTCCAGGTCGCGACGGCGCTCGATCAGCTGTTTCAACGAGTCGGTCAGCGTGGCCGGGTCGCAGCGACGCACCAGGTTTTCGGCCAGCACGCGCGAAACGTACGGCAGCGTGGCATAGGCACCGGGCTGGATGGCATCGACCGCGGCGCGCGCGTCGAAGTAGTCCAGCGAGGCGCCGGGGAGGTTCTTGCGATAGTCGATATTCATGGGCTGGCGGAATGCTTGAGGCGGGCCGGGTGCCGGCGATGCGGCGGCGAAAACATCCGGCCGGCACGGGGCCGGCCGGATGCATGCAGCAGTGCAACAGTGGCGATGATCAGGAACGCTTGTCGATGGCCACGAACTCACGATCTTCCGGGCCGATGTAATTGGCGCTCGGGCGGATGATCTTGCCGTCGATGCGCTGTTCGACGATGTGCGCGCTCCAGCCGGCGGTGCGGGCGATCACGAACAACGGGGTGAACATCGCGGTCGGCACGCCCATCATGTGGTAGCTGACGGCGCTGAACCAATCCAGGTTCGGGAACATCTTCTTGATGTCCCACATCACCGTTTCCAGGCGCTCGGCGATGTCGTACATCTTCAGGCTCGACTGTTCTTCGGACAGTTCGCGGGCGACGTCCTTGATCACCTTGTTGCGCGGATCGGACACGGTGTAGACCGGGTGGCCGAAACCGATCACCACTTCCTTGCGCTCGACGCGGGCCTTGATGTCTTCCTCGGCTTCGTCCGGGTTGTCATAGCGCTTCTGTACTTCGAACGCCACTTCGTTGGCGCCACCGTGCTTGGGACCGCGCAGCGCACCGATGCCACCGCAGATCGCGCTGTACATGTCGCTGCCGGTGCCGGCAATGACGCGGCAGGCGAAGGTCGAGGCGTTGAACTCGTGTTCGGCGTACAGGATCAGCGAAGTGTGCATCGCCTTCACCCACGAATCCTGCGGCTTCTCGCCGTGCAGCAGATGCAGGAAGTGGCCACCGATGGAGTCATCGTCGGTTTCCACGTCGATCGCGCGGCCGTTGTGGCTCCAGTGGTACCAGTACAGCAGCATCGAGCCCAGGCAGGCCATCAGCTTGTCGGCGATGTCACGTGCGCCCGGATGGTTGTGGTCGTCCTTCTCCGGCGACACGCAGCCGAGTACGGACACGCCGGTGCGCATCACATCCATCGGGTGCGCCGACGGCGGCAGTTCTTCCAGCGCAGCCTTCACCGCAGCCGGAATGCCACGCAGCGACTTCAGTTTGGCCTTGTACGAAACCAGCTCGGCGCGGGTCGGCAGCTTGCCGTGCACCAGCAGGTAGGCGATTTCCTCGAACTCGCTGGTGTTGGCCAGGTCCAGGATGTCGTAGCCGCGGTAATGCAGGTCGTTGCCACTGCGGCCGACGCTGCACAGCGCGGTGTTGCCGGCGGCGGTGCCGGACAGGGCGACGGACTTCTTCGGCTTGAAGGTCGGGGTTGCGGTCGTATCGTTCATGTTTCCCTCCGAAACTTGATGGTGCAGGGTACTGCTTATTTCTTGGCGGCGAACAGCGCATCGAGCTGCTGCTCGAAGGCGTGGTAGCCGATACGGTCATACAGCTCCTCGCGGGTCTGCATGCTGTCTATCAGGTTGCGCTGGTGGCCTTCGCGGCGGACCGTCTGGTAGACGTTCTCGGCCGCCTTGTTGGCGGCGCGGAACGCCGACAGCGGGAACAGCTGGATGGCCACGCCGGCCGAGGCCAGCTCGTCGCGGCTGAACAGCGGGGTCGCGCCGAATTCAGTGATGTTGGCCAGCACCGGCACCTTCACCGCATCAACGAAGCGGCGGTAGGTCTCCAGGTCGTAGGCGGCCTCGGCGAAGATGCCGTCGGCACCAGCTTCGACGCAGGCGATGGCGCGCTCGATGGCCTTGTCCACGCCGTCCACCTGGATGGCGTCGGTGCGTGCAATCAGGAAGAAGTCCGGATCGGTCTTGGCATCGGCCGCCGCCTTCACGCGGTCGACCATTTCACCCTGCGAGACGATCTCCTTGCCCGGGCGATGACCGCAGCGCTTGGCGCCGACCTGGTCTTCGATATGGCAGGCGGCCGCGCCAGCCTTGATCAGCGACTTCACGGTGCGCGCGATGTTGAACGCGCTCGGGCCGAAGCCGGTGTCGATGTCGACCATCAGCGGCAGGTCGCAGACATCGGTGATGCGGCGCACGTCCACCAGCACGTCTTCCAGGGTGTTGATGCCCAGGTCCGGCAGGCCCAGCGAACCGGCCGCAACGCCGCCGCCGGACAGGTAGATGGCACGGAAACCCGCGCGCTTGGCCAGCAGCGCATGATTGGCGTTGATCGCGCCGATCACCTGCAGCGGCGATTCGGCAGCCAGCGCCTCGCGGAAGCGGGCACCAGCGGAGAAGGGGGTGGAAGCGGTCATGCGGCGATCCAGGTTGAAGGACGGGGAGGTAAGCGCAAGCACCGTGCCAACCTGCAAGCGATTGATTTCACGGGGATGACCACCCAACCTCGGCGAAACATATGAAACATTGAAACAGATGTATCATGAAACATCGCCACACCCGATCCCCGCGCCATGTACCTGCCCCGCTCGCCCTTGCGCCATGCCGATGCCGACCCCGGCCGCCCGGTGATCTGGACCGTCAGCGTCTCGCGCCTGACCGGCCTGCTGGGCGATGTCATTCCCGAATTCGACCGCCGCGCCCGCATCGAGCAGATCAACCTCGGCTTCGAGGAAGCAGTGGACGTGATCGGCCAACGCCTGCGCCGCGAGCACTGCGATGTCGTGATCGCTGGCGGCTCCAACGCGGCCTGGCTGCGCGGCCGCCTGGACCTGCCGCTGGTGCCGATCCAGGCCAACGGTTTCGATCTGATGGAAGCGCTGGCGCGGGCGCGCCGCATCGCCCCACGCATCGGGCTGGTCACCCACGCCAGCGACGTGCCGGTGTTCAGCAGCTTCCAGCAGAGCTTCGGCCTGGACATCGAGCATCGCCGTTTCGTCACCCGCGAAGACGCCCGCGATTGCATCGCCGACCTGCGCGCCAACGGCATCGAAGTGATCGTCGGCACCGGCATGGCCATCGACCATGCCGAACAGGCAGGCCTGCCCGGCGTACTGCTGTACTCGGCAGATTCGGTGCGGCAGGCCTTCGAGCACGCGCTGGAACTGACCCAGACCCTGGCACGATCGGCGGACGCGCGCCCGGCTACGCGCCGACGGGCCACACCGCGCGCCGATGCGCATGCGCTGCTCGGCGACAGCAACGCGATGGCCGACGTGCGTGCACAGATCGCGCTGTACGCCCCGCACGACAGCACCGTACTGGTCACCGGCGAGACCGGCACCGGCAAGGAACTGGTAGCTCGCCAGCTGCATGCGGCCAGCGGCCGGCGGGGTCGCTTCGTCGCACTGAACTGCGGCGCGATCAGCGAATCGCTGCTGGAGGCCGAGCTGTTCGGCTACAGCGATGGCGCCTTCACTGGTGCGCGGCGCGGTGGTCGCGTCGGCCTGGTCGAGGCCGCCGACGGCGGTACATTGTTCCTGGATGAGATCGGCGAACTGCCGCTACCGTTGCAGACCCGCCTGCTGCGCGTGCTGGAAGAACGCGAGGTGCTGCGCGTCGGTGCAACCGAACCGACGCCCGTCGACCTGCGCGTGGTCGCCGCCACCCTGCAATCGCTGGAACAGCGCGCGGCGGCTGGCAGCTTCCGTCGCGATCTGTATTACCGGCTGGCCGCGTTGCGCATCGCGCTGCCGACTCTGCGCGCGCGTCGCGGCGATATCCCGCTGCTGACCACGCACTTCTTCCGCCAGCTGCGCGGCATCGATGCACCGCTGGATGCAGAAGCGCTGGCCCTGCTCAGCGCTGCCGACTGGCCGGGCAATGTGCGTGAGCTGCGCAATCTGGTCGATCGGCTGCGCATCCACTGGCAGCCGGGTGAAGGGCTGATCGATGCCGCGCGACTGCTGCAGCTGGCGCCTGAGCTGGTGAACGAAGGCGTCGCGGCACTACCGGTGGAAAGCAACGGCAAGCGACCGCCGCGTGCGCAGCTGGAGGCGCTGCTGCAGGAACACCGCAATGACCGCGAAGGCATGGCACAGGCGCTGGGCGTATCGCGCACCACGCTGTGGCGGTGGCTGCGCGCGGAGGGGTTGTAACCGCCTGTTGCCTGGTGGGTGCGAACCGATGTCTGGTGGGTGCGAACCTTGGCTCGCACCGCTCTTCCGTCAAACACCTCATCCACGCATGGCGTGGATCTACTGGCATCGCGGGGCACTACAAGTGCCACACGCGCCTCATCACTACGCCTTACGGGTACAGCAGACGCTTGCTCCAGCGCCCTTCGGCACCCGCTTCATAGCACCAGCGCTCGTGCAGGCGGAACTGCGCGCCGTACCAGAATTCGATACGGTCAGGCACCACCCGCAGACCACTCCAGCCGTCCGGACGCGGTACGTCCTTGCCGTCGAAACGTGCCTCGACCTCGGCCACGCGCGCGTCGAACTCCTCGCGCGTGCTCAAGGTCTTCGACTGCAGCGACGCCCATGCGCCGATCTGGCTCATGCGCGGACGGCTGGCAAAATAGGCATCTGCCTCGGCGTCGGCCACCTGCTCCACGCGCCCCTCGATGCGCACCTGGATGCCGGCCTCGCGCAGGCTGCGCCACAGGAACAGCAGCGCTGCCTGCGGATTGGCCTGCAGTTCGCTGCCCTTGTGGCTGTCCAGGTGGGTGTAGAACACAAAGCCGCGCTCGTCGAACGCCTTCAGCAACACAGTTCGCGCCGACGGCCGGCCCTGCGTATCGGCAGTGGCTACAGTCATCGCATTGGGCTCCACCTCGCTGCTCTGTTTCGCTTCTTCGAACAGGGCGGCAAAGGTCGACAGGGCTTCGGCGTACAGGTCGCTCATGACAGCATTCTTCTCACACGGTTTGGGCTATTGTGGCGGCATGGTCGCTGCTGCGTACATGCCCCAGGTGAAAGGATTCCCCGAAACAGTGGTCGAGCAGGCGCTGGATGACGCGCTGGGCAGCAGTACAGCCGTTCCAGTATTGGCGATCAGCGGCCTGCAGGGGAGCGGCAAATCGACGCTGGCCGCGCAGGTGGTCGCCCGTGCCCAGGCCCGTGGCCTGAACGCCGCAACGCTCTCCATCGACGATGTCTACCTGACCCGCGCGCAGCGCCAGCGCCTGGCACGTCAGGTGCATCCCTTGTTGATCACCCGTGGCCCGCCGGGCACCCACGACCTGCCGCTGGCGCATGCGGTACTGGATGCAGTGGCCGCACGACAGCCGCTGGCCCTGCCCCGCTTCGACAAACTGGCCGACGAGCGCCTGCCCGAAGCGCAGTGGCCCCACCTCGAAAAGCCGCTGGACCTGCTGGTGTTCGAGGGCTGGTTCCTCGGCACTCCGGCGCAGGACGCGTCCGAACTGGATACTCCTCTGAACGCCCTGGAGCGGGAGGCCGATGCCGATGGCCGCTGGCGGCGCTGGTGCAACCAGGCGCTGGCCCGCGACTATCCGGCGCTGTGGCAGCGCTGCGACCGCCTGTGGTTCCTGCAGCCACCGGATTTCTCGGTGGTGCCGCGTTGGCGCTGGCAGCAGGAGCAGAACCTGCAGGCGGCCCAGCCAGGCCGGCACGGCATGAGCCGGCCACAGCTGGAGCGCTTCGTGCAGTACTACGAGCGGGTCAGCCGGCAGGCATTGCGTGCGCTGCCGGCCATTGCCGACCGGATGGTGGTGCTGGATGCGCAGCGCCAGGTGCTGGGGCTGCGCTGAGCAGGCTCACTCCACCAGGAAGGTGATCCGCAGGTTCACCCGCCATTCGGTGATCTCACCGTTGCCGTCGGTGACCACCTTGGTCTCGTTGATCCAGGCGCCCTGGATGCCCTTGACCGTCCCGGACACCTTCTTCAATCCGCTGCGCACCGCGTCCTCCACGCTCTTGGGCGAGGACGCATTGATTTCGATGACCTTGGCAACCGACATGGCAGGTACTCCGTCAGGCGCGGGAAACCCCGCAGGAACCTCCACCCTGACGTGAAGAACGTAAAGGCCAAGGCACGGAGGTGTTAGCATCAGAGGGCATGAATCCCGCTCCGAACCTGATCCTGATCGGCCCGATGGGCGCCGGTAAAACCTGCATCGGCCGCCGCCTCGCCGAGCGCTTCACGCTGGACTTCGTCGACGTCGACCAGGCCATCGTCGATGCGACCGGGGCCAGCATCCCCACGATCTTCGAACACTCCGGCGAGGCCGGCTTCCGCGCCCATGAGCGCCAGGCACTGGCACAGGTGCTGGCCGGCCGTGGCCAGCTGGTGTCCACCGGCGGTGGTGCCGTGCTCGACCCGGACAATCGCGCCCTGATCGCCCGGCGTGGCTTTGTCGTCTACCTCCGGGTCAGCGTCGCGGCCCAGCTGGAGCGCCTGTCACGCGACAAGGCGCGCCCCCTGCTGCAGCGGCCGGACCGCGAACAGGTACTGCAGGATCTGGCCGCGCATCGCGACCCGCTGTATCGCGACCTGGCCGATGTCACCCTTGATACCGACCCGTTTACCGCAGCCGATGCGACCGCCCAGCTTGTGCTCAAGCTGGCCACGCACTGGCAGCGACAGGACCCCACTGCATGACTTCCCCTGCCCTGCTGCAGGTCGCCGTTGGCGGCGACCGCCCCTACTCCATCACCATTGGCGCCGGCGCCCAGACCGAAGGTTCCGCGCTGGCCAACCATGTACGTGGCCGCCATGTGCTGCTGGTCAGCGACAGCGAGGTTGCGCCGCGCTATCTGGATGCCGTCAAACAGACCCTGCTGGCCGCACGCCCGGACCTGATCGTGGGTGAGCATGTGCTGGCTGCCGGCGAAGCCTCCAAGACCCTGGCCGAGTTCGGCTCGGTCATCGAGGCGCTGGCTGCGCTCGGCGCAACCCGGGATGCCTGCGTGTTCGCCCTCGGCGGCGGTGTGGTCGGCGACCTTGCCGGCTTTGCCGCAGCCTGCTGGATGCGCGGCGTCGACTGCGTGCAGCTGCCGACCACGCTGCTGGCGATGGTCGACTCCTCGGTGGGCGGCAAGACCGCCGTGGATATCCCGGCCGGCAAGAATCTGGTCGGCGCGTTCCATCCGCCGCGTGCGGTGATCGCCGATACCCGCGTGCTGGACACCCTGCCGCCGCGTGAACTGCGCGCCGGCCTGGCCGAAGTGGTCAAGTACGGTGCACTGGGTGATGCGGTGTTCTTCGAATGGCTGCAGCAGCATGCCGACGCGCTGGCGGCCGGCGAAGATGCCGTGATCGCCGAGGCCATCGCCCGCAGTTGCCGGCACAAGGCGGCGATCGTCGAGCGCGATCCCTTCGAGAAGGGCGAGCGCGCCCTGCTCAACCTCGGCCACACCTTCGGCCACGCCATCGAAACCGAACAGGGCTACTCCGCACCGGGGCGCGATGCACTGAACCACGGTGAGGCCGTGGCGGTGGGCATGGTGCTGGCGGCCCGCCTCTCCACCCAGCTGGGCCTGGCCGAGGACGCCGACCGTGTGCGCCTGCAGGCCCTGTTGGAGCAGTTGGGCCTGCCGGTGGCAATCCCCGCCGGACTGGACCCGCAGGCCCTGCTCGGCCGCATGCGCCTGGACAAGAAGAACGTGGCCGGCCGTCTGCGCCTGGTGCTGTGGCGCGGCATGGGCCGTGCCGAAGTGGTGCCGGATGTGGATGAAGCGGCGGTACTGAAGGTGCTGGGCGAAGGCTGACCGCTTCCGCGTTCGCCGGGCATGGCCCGGCGCCACCGGGGAGGTTTCATGAGGTTGCCGGCCAGCGGCCGGCACTACCGCGTTGCGGCAGGGGTCACACCACCCCCGCTACAATCGACGCCATGCACGTCCACCTGCAACAACCCGCCGACGGTGCCCAGGCACCGCGCTTCCTGCGCCTGACCTTGGTCCCGGACCTGTTCGGCGGCTGGGAGCTGCTGCGCGAATCCGGCCGCGTCGGCGCCCGCTCGCAGCTGCGGCGCGAGCTGTACCTCAAGGCCGACGAAGCCCGCCACGCCTACGAGAAGGCCCGCGATGCCGAACTGCATCGGGGCTTCCAGATTCTTTCGCACGGCGACTGACTGCGCCGCTGCCCTTTTCGCCCAAGGAATGCCCACTGTGACCAGCCCTCTCCGCAACGATCGCCTGCTGCGCGCCCTGCGCCGCGAACCGGTGGACTGCACCCCCGTCTGGCTGATGCGCCAGGCCGGCCGCTATCTGCCGGAATATCGCGCCACCCGGGCCAAGGCCGGCAGCTTCCTGGCCATGGCCAAGAACCCGGAGATCGCCTGCGAAGTCACCCTGCAGCCGCTGCGCCGCTTCCCGCTGGACGCGGCCATCCTTTTCTCGGACATCCTCACCATTCCCGATGCAATGGGCCTGGAGCTGTACTTCGTCGAAGGCGAAGGCCCGAAGTTCCGCCACCCGGTGCGCGATGAAGCGGCCATCGCCAGGCTGGCGGTCCCGGACATGGAACAGGACCTGGGCTACGTAATGGACGCGGTACGCCTGATCCGCCGCGAACTGGACGGCCAGGTGCCGCTGATCGGTTTCTCCGGCAGCCCGTGGACGTTGGCCTGCTACATGGTCGAAGGCGGCGGCAGCAAGGATTTCGCCCGCATCAAGGCGATGGCGCTGAATCATCCGCAGGCCCTGCACCGTCTGCTGGAGGTAACCACCGACGCGGTGATCGCCTATCTCGGCGCGCAGCGCGCCGCCGGTGCGCAGGCTCTGCAGGTGTTCGACACCTGGGGCGGCGTACTGTCGCCGGCGATGTACCGCGAGTTCTCGCTGCGCTATCTGCAGCGCATCGCCGAAGGCCTGGAGCGCGGCGAAGGCAGCGAGCGCACGCCGCTGATCCTGTTCGGCAAGGGCACCGGCCTGCACCTGGAAGCGCTGTCGCAGACCGGCGCCGATGCGCTCGGCCTGGACTGGACGCTGGACCTGGATGAAGCACTGCGCCGCACTGGCGGGCGCGTAGCCCTGCAGGGCAATCTGGACCCGACCACGTTGTATGCCTCGCCCGATGCGATCGCCGCCGCGGCCGCACGCGTACTCGACACCTATGCCGCCGGCAATGGCGGTTCGCGCGAGGGCCACGTGTTCAACCTCGGCCACGGCATGTCGCCGGACATGGACCCGGCCCATGTACAGGTGCTGGTCGACGCGGTGCACGCGCACAGCCAACGCTGAGCATTCCGCATGCAGTCGCGGCGCGATGTTGATCGCGCCGTGACCCGCAGTGCGCGATCATGGTGCCCCCACGCTGCACCGGCCCCACCCCATGTCCACAGCGCCATCGACCTACACCCGCCAGCGCCCACTGCTGTGGCTGGTTTCCTTGGCGATCTTCATGCAGATGCTGGACTCGACCATCGTCAACACGGCGCTGCCGGCGATGGCAGCCAGCCTCGGCGAAAGCCCCCTGCAGATGCAGTCGGTGGTGTTCAGCTACGCACTGGCCGTGGCCACCTTCATCCCCGCCTCCGGCTGGATCGCCGACCGCTACGGCACCCGTCGCACCTTCCTGGTAGCGATCATCCTGTTCACCCTCGGCTCGCTGGCCTGCGCCTTGGCCCAGCACCTGCACCAGCTGGTCGGCGCACGCGTGCTGCAGGGCATCGGTGGTGCGATGCTGCTGCCGGTCGGGCGCCTGGCGGTGATGCGCTCGGTGCCTCGCGAGGACTTCCTGCGTGCGATGAGCTTCATCGCCATCCCCGCACTGGTCGGTCCGCTGATCGGCCCGACCCTGGGCGGCTGGCTGGTCGAAATCGCATCATGGCACTGGGTGTTCCTGATCAACCTGCCGATCGGCGTCATCGGCTTCATCGCAGCGATGAAGATCATGCCCGACCACTACGCCAGCCACCGCACCCGTTTCGACCTGCGCGGCTACGCCATGCTGGCCTTTGCGATGGTGGTGCTGTCGCTGGCGCTGGATGGCATCTCCGGGCTCGGCACACCGCACGCGCTGGTGATGCTGATGACCGTGGCCGGCCTGGCTGCGCTGGTCGGCTACTGGCTGCACGCGGCCAATTCAACGGCACCGCTGTTCTCGCTGGCGCTGTTCCGCGTGCCCAGCTATCGCATCGGCATTCTCGGCAACCTGTTCTCGCGCATCGGCAGCAGTGCCATGCCGATGCTGATTCCGCTGCTGCTGCAGGTCGGCCTTGGCCTGGGGCCGATGAACGCCGGCCTGATGATGGTGCCGGTGGCGGCCGCGGGCATGGTGTCGAAGAAGCTGGCGGTGAAGCTGGTTGAACGCTACGGCTATCGCCGCGTACTGATGACCAACACCGTGCTGGTCGGCCTGGCGATGGCCAGCTTCATCCTGATGACACCGGGCCAGCACCTGAGCATTCGCCTGCTGCAGCTGGCCTTCTTCGGTGCGGTCAATTCGCTGCAGTTCACCGTGATGAACACCGTCACCCTGCGCGACCTGGATCGCGAGTTCGCCAGTTCCGGCAACAGCCTGCTGTCGATGGTGATGATGCTCGCCGCCGGCTTCGGTGCGGCGGCTGCAGGCAGCCTGCTGGCCGCGTTCGGCACTCAGCTGGAAGGCCACGGCGCGACGGCTGCGCTGCATGCCACGTTCCTGTGCGTGGGCGCGATCACCCTGACCTCGACGCTGATCTTCTGGCAGCTGCCCGACACCAAGCCGGAGCCGCGCGAGGTCGAGCACGTGGCGGAGTAGTGGGTTCGGCAGGGCTGCGCCCTGCACCTGCAGAGGCCACTACGCAAGCAACAGCAACGGCAACAGCGGGCTATCCGTGGGATGGCGGGGCGGTGTCGGATTGCGGGGACGCCGCAAGTACGTCCCTGTAGGCTTGGCCGCGGCATCCATGCCGCGGACACCCCGCAATCCGACACCGCCCCACCTTCGACAGATTTCCGGTGGCTGATGGATCTACGCCATGCGTGGATGAATCTCTTTCAGATATCGAAATAATTCTGGGGTCGACCAAGGTCGACACCCACCAACAGCAACACAGAACGCCGTTCCGACAGATCGCGGAAATCTGTCGAAGGCGGGGTGGGTCCGGTTGCGGGGGTGTCCGCGGCATGGATGCCGCGGCCAAGCCCCCATGGACGGGTTTACGGCGTCCCCCGCAACCGGACCCACCCCGCCATCCCACGGATAGCCAGCTGTTGCTGTTGCTTCGGCTGTTGCTGTTGCTGTTGCTTCGGCTGTTGCTGTTGCTGTTGCTTCGGCTGTTGCTGTTGCTTCGGCCGTTGCCGTTGCCTCTGCAGGTGCAGGGCGCAGCCCTGCCGAATCCCTACCTCCCCAGCACGCGGGCGATCGCTTCCACCAGCAGCTCACCGGTCACCGGCTTGCGCAGGAAACCACCGATGCCCGCCGCTTCCACCTGCTGCTGCAGATCGGGGTCGGTGCGCGCGGTCACTGCCAGCAGCGGCAGCGTGTAGCCCTGGTTGCGCAGATGCTGGGCGAGTTCGAAACCGCTCAGGCCCGGAAGATCCAGATCAAGCAGGCCGACATCGAAATCACCTGCGCTGATCTCACGCAGTGCGGCCAGCGCGTGGGCGGCGTGGACCACCTCATGGCCACGGGTCGCGAGCAGGCCACACATCACATCGGCCACGGTCGCATCGTCCTCCACCAGCAACACCCGCAGCGGTGGCATGTTGACCGCGGCAGCAGCGGCATCACTGTCGGCACCTCCGTCGCTGGCCGCACCCTGTTGCAGCGGCAGTGGCAGGCTGACACCGAAGCAGGTACCGCTGCCCAGCTGGCTTTCCACGCGGATCCGGCCCTGCATGGCCAGTGCCAGCTCGCGGCAGATCGCCAGGCCCAGGCCGCTGCCACCGTACTGCGCGGCAGTGCGCGCGCCATCAGCCTGTTCGAAACGCCGGAACAACCGTTGCTGCTGCTCCTGGCTGATGCCCGGGCCGGTGTCGCGCACCTCGAAATACAGCCCACGCGGCCCTTCCTCGCAGCGCGCGTGCAGGGTGATGCTGCCGCGGCTGGTGAACTTGACCGCGTTGGAGAGCAGGTTGAGCAGGATCTGTCGCACCCGCATCGCATCGCCGGTCGCTTGCAGCCCTGCCGGCAACTGGTTGTCGAGGATGAACCGCAGGCCCTTCTGCGCAGCCAGCGGTCCCATCAGCGCGGCCAGATCCTGCAGCAGGCGATTGAGACCGAACGCATTGGATTGCAGTTCCAGGCGCCCGGACTCGATCCGCGCCAGATCCAGCGCATCGTTGACCAGATGCAGCAGGTGCTCACCCGCATGCCGGATCGACTGGGTGTAGCCACGCTGCTGCGGATCCAGTGGCGAGGCCAGCAACAGTTCACTCATGCCCAGCACGCCGGTCATCGGCGTACGGATTTCATGGCCGAGATTGGCGAGGAACCGCGTCTTGGCCGCCGACGCGTGTTCGGCCAGATCCTGCTTGTGCAGGGCGAGCTGATAGGCGTGCTGGCGCTGCAGCCGGCGCCGGTAGAGCCAGGCGAACCAGCTGGTCAGCAGCAACGCAATCGAGGCCAGCACCAGCAGGCCGGACAAGCTGCGCCACCATGGCGGCTGCACGTGGAATTCCAGGGTCTGCACCCGCGACCACACGTGGTCGGCCGAGCGCGCCTGCACTTCCAGCCGGTAGGCCCCGGGTGGCAGGCGTGAGAACAGGCGCTCGCCTGCCGGGCCCACCTCGACCCAATCAGGGTCATAGCCGGCCAACCGGTAGCGGTAGGTGTTGGAGGCCGAATCGGCGAAGGACAGCAGGCGCGCGACGATACGCAGGTCGCGGTCGCCATCGGCGATCTGCAGCGGCGTGTCATGGGTCAGGTCCAGCAACTGTTCGTTGCGGCGCACCTCCACCCGCTCGATCACCAGCGGCGCACGCCGGGTGGAAGGCCGCACCTGCTCGGGATCGAATACCACCACACCAGCGGGGGTACCGGCCACCATGCGTCCAGCGGCGGAGGCAATCAGGGTGTGTTCGCGGAACTCCTGGCTGGGAAGCCCATCGTGCACCCCATACAGGCGTACGCTCTCGCCATCGGCACTGACCCGCACCAGGCCACGGGCACTGGTCGCCCACGCCACGCCCTGTGCGTCGACCACCAGACCGGTGGCGGAGATCGCCGGATAGCCCTGCTCCGCGCCCACTACCGCCTGCCGTTCCAGCCTGCCCTGGCTCCAGAGGTAGCGCGACAGGCGACCATCTTCGGACAACCAGACCTGGCCGTCCTTGCCGACGTGCAGGGCATACACCGCCGTGGCCGGCGCGCCGGGCACCGGCTGGAAGCGCTGCGCGTCCGGTTGCCACTGCAGCAGGCCACGGCTGCTGGCCAGCCAGATCCGGTCCTGCGGACCGCATTCCACGTCCAGATTGAGCTGACCCGCCTGCAGACCGTCCTGGCCGTTTTCCAGCTGCCGGCGCACGTGCCCGTCCAGGTCGCGCTGCTGCAGGCCCGCCGACAGCATCAACCACAGGCTGTCGCCATCGCAGGTCATCATCGCCTCGATGTTGCCTTCCATGGTCGCGTCGGCACCGGCATCCCGGCCCCAGCGCCGCAGCTCGCCCCGGCGCGGGTCGTAGCGCATCAAGGCGTCGGTCGAACCCACCCACACCCGTCCCTGCCGGTCTTCGCGCACCGACGTCAGCCAGTGCATGCCGTTGACGAAGGTGCGGTGCTGCTCGATCACGCCCGTGCGTGGATTGAAACGGTCCAGCGCGCCATGGCTGCCGACGGTCCACACGCCACCATTGCTGGAGGGGCTGGTACCCAGCACATAGGAATTGCGCAGCGAGGACGGATCATCCTCCAGCCGCGAGAACACCGAGAACTGCCACCAGCGCGGCAGTAGATGCCACAGGCCGGCATTGGTGCTGGCCAGCCAGATGCCGCCTTCGCGATCCTCATAGGCGCCGGTCCAGTTCGGCCGCACCAGGCCACGGGCGATGGCGCTGTACAGCGGCACTGTCTGGTAACGGCCATCGATGCCCCGGCCCAGGCCACTGCGGGTATCCAGCCAGTGCCCGCCCTGCTCGTCGCGCAGCATCATGCCCAGCACCTGGTCGCCGGCCGGCAATGTCCAGGGCACGGATTCGAAACGGCCATCCGGGCGGCGCACGGTGGCCCCGGCCATCGTGCTGATCCAGAGGCTGCCGTCGGGCTCGGCGGTCAAACCATTGATCAGCAGGCTGGGCACCAGGTCGCCGCCGATGCGTTCGAAATCGGTGCCGGTCCAGCGCGCCACACCATGCTTGGTGCCGACCCACAGGCTGCCGTCGGCAATCGTGGCCAGGTACGGTACCGATGCGGCCGGCAGACTGCGCGGGTTGTTGGCTTCGGGCAGGAACCGCTGCAGACGATCATTGCTGTCCAGCCGGTACAGGCCGCCTTCGTGGGTGCCGAACCAGATCGCGCCATCCGGCGTCGCAGCCAGGCTCCAGACCGTATTGCTGCCCATCAGTGGCTGGCTGCTGCGGTCGTAGAAGCGCAGCTGCCGGCGATCGGCCGACATCCGCACCAGACCGGCATTTTCAGTGCCTATCCACAACTCGTTGCGGGCATCGACCAGCACGCTCCAGATGCGGTTGTCGCGCAGGCCGTCTTCGGAACGCCAGATGCGGTAGTTGCGCCCGTCGTAGCGGGCCAGGCCATCGTTGGTGGCAATCCACAGGTAGCCGTAGCGGTCTTCGGCCATGCGGTTGACGGTGTTGGACGGCAACCCATCGAACACGGTGACCTGCCGCGGCGAAGGTGGCACCGGCTGCGCGGCAGCGGGCGCCAGGCAGCACAGCAGCAGCATCAGCAGCGTCACTGCCCGCAGATACACCACCGATGGCCTCCTCACGCTGCTGTTGATGATGCCCACGCCGTGGGCGTCGGCATGGTAAACCGAAAGTTGCGGGATTCACGCCGCAAGATGCCGTACTCAGCTGATGATCTGGCGTTTACTGCGCGCCTGGGCAATCGCCGCCACCAGCAGATCGCCGGTCACCGGCTTGCGCAGGAAACCATCGAATCCGGCCGCAAGCACCTGGGTCTCGGCATAGGCATCCGAGCGCGCGGTAACGGCCACCAACGGCAGTTCGTAGCCCATCGCGCGCAGCTGGCGGGCGATGGCGGTGCCGTCGAGTGCCGGCAGGTCGAGGTCGAGCAGGCCGACATCGAATCCCTCTGTGGATATCTCCGACAGTGCGCCCAGGCCATGCAGCACGTGCACCACCTCATGCCCGCGGCCGCGCAGCAGGCCAGCGATGACCTCGGCAACGGTTGCATCGTCCTCGACCAGCAGGATGCGCAGTGCAGGCAGGGTCGGCGACGCTGCCTCACCAGGGCTGGAGGCCTGCTGCCGGCTCCATGGCAGCGGCAGCCGCACTGCGAAACGTGCGCCGCGCCCCGGCTGACTGTCGACATCGATGCGGCCGCCCATCGCCACGGCCAGCTCCTGGCAGATCGCCAGACCCAGCCCGCTGCCGCCATAGCGCGAGGCGGTGCGCGGGCCATCGGCCTGTTCGAAGCGGTGGAACAGGCGCTGCTGCTGTTCGGCATTGATGCCCGGCCCGCTGTCGCTGACTTCAAATGTCACCGCGCCACCGTCCTCGTCCAGACGCGCCACCAGACCGACATGGCCGCGCTCGGTGAACTTGATCGCGTTGCCCAGCAGGTTCAGCAGGATCTGGCGGACGCGCATCTCATCGCCACTGACGCAGATCGGGCCAGGCAATGCATCCCCGCGCTGGAAAGCCAGCCTGCGCTGTTGTGTCATCGGCTGCATCAATGCCTGCACCTGGTCCAGCAGTCCGCCCAGGTCGAACGGCCGGATGTCCAGTTCAAGCCGGCCGGCCTCGATCCGTGCCAGGTCCAACGCATCGTTGACCAGCCGCAGCAGATGGCTGCCGGCCTGCTGGATCGAGCCGGCATAGCTGCGCTGCACCGGATCCAGTTCGGTGGCCAGCAGCAGTTCGCTCATGCCCAGTACGCCGGTCATCGGCGTGCGCACTTCGTGGCCCAGGGTCGCCAGGAAGCGGCTCTTGGCCTGCGATGCCTGCTCGGCGATCTGCTGCTTGTGCACCGTCAACTGCCACTGCTGGCGCCGCCGCAGCCGCCTGCGGATCGACCACAGCAGTGCCAACAGCAACAGCGAGCCCAGCATCACGTAGCCGAAGATCGCCATGCCGCTGCGCCACCAGGGCGGCAACACCTTGATGTGCAGCTGCTGCGAGGGTGTCCACGGGCCACTGGCCGATGCGGCCTGCACCTCGATCGAATAGGCCCCGGGCGGCAGCCGCGACAACGTACGCTGGCCATCCCCGCCCTGTTCCACCCAGTTCTGGTCGTAGCCCTCCACACGGAACCGGTAGCGGTTGCCCTGCGGGTTGGCATAGGACAACAGCCGCGCATCGATCTGCAGGTCTCGGTCATCGGGCCCCAGCAACAGCAGGCCGGAGGTCGGCAAGGGCTGCCAGCCGCGCGCATCATCACGACGCACGCGCACCTGCGCGATCACCAGCTGCGACGGTGGCAACTCGACATCCGCAGCATTCGGATCGAAGCCCACCATGCCGGTCTGGGTAACGGCCAGCACCCGGCCATCCGCATCGATCGCCGGCGGGCGTCCGGTGAACTCGGCATCGAGCAGGCCATCGCGCTCATTGAATATCTGCAGGCGACGCTGTTTCGGATCCCAGCGCAGCAGGCCACGCGGTGTCGTCGCCCACAACTGCCCGTTCGCGGCCAGGGCCAGCCCACCCATGCTGACCGGCGGCACTCCGGCGCCAGCATCGACGCGCTGGATCAGGCGCAGGCTGAGGCCATCCCACTGGTAGCGTTCAAATGCGCCCTGGCGTGCGATCCACATCTGCCGGGGATCGATCCACACCAGATCGTAGATCGGGCCCCGGGAAACGCCCGGCACCGCTTCGAAACGGTCACCCTGCTCGCGCATGATCCCCGTTTCCCCCATCACCCAGGCCCGCCCCGTGGCATCGAAGCGGATCTGTTCGACCGGTGCATCGGTATCACCACGCAGCATGGCGCCATCGAAACTGCGCAACAGGCGGCCCTCGGCACTGCGCTGCTGCAGGCCCAGATTCATCACAGACACCCAGACCGTGCCATCAGGCGCCTGCCGCATCAGATCGATCCGCTGCCGCAGGTCGGAGCCGCCGCCGATGCGCCAGTCGCGCAGCGCACGGGTGGCGGGGTCATAGACGCTGATGCGTCCGGCGCGGCCCAGCCATAGCCGCCCATCGGGACGTGGCAGCACCGACCACACCGCGCCACCGCCGAGCTCGCGGTCGCTGGCCAGCAGCCTCAACGTCCCCTGCGCATCGATCTGGTAGACACCATGGGCAGAGCCAACGTAGTAGCTGCGACCGTCACTGGCGGCGCTCAACAGGTACTGGCTGTCGAGCGGTTTGCCATCAAGCTGGTACCAGGTCGAAAAACGCCGCCAGTCTGGCGGAAGGTAGGCCAGGCCCTGGGTCAACAACGCGACCCACAGCCCTCCTTCATGATCCTGCAGCAGGTCGAGCACGCCACTATGGCCGGTCAGGAAGCCACTGCCACGGTCGCCTTCCAGCTTGCGCAGCACCTGGCCGTCACCGCGCAGCAGGCCATCGGAGGTTCCCGCCCAGTAGCCTCCGCGGCTGTCGGGCAGCACCAGTGCCGAACGCAGACCGGCGCTGTCGGCCCAGGCAGGTCGCGTTACCCGATCCTGCGCATCGATGCGGTACAGGCCGTCGTTCTGTGTGCCGACCCAGACTGCGCCCTCGGCATCGCGGCTCAGCCGCAGCACGCTGACCGCCGCCAGTTCGCGCGGCGCCACGGCTTCAAAGGCATGGCCGTTCCAGCGCGCCACGCCGGTTTCGGTTCCCACCCACAGCCGTCCCTGCGCATCGACCAGGCTGCTGAAAACGGTGTCGCTCGGCAGACCGCCAGGCTGCGCCGGATCATGCTGGAAATGGCGCAGCGAGCCGTCTTCGCCGAAGCGGCAGACCCCATGGCTGCTGCTGCCGATCCATAGCGCATCCTCGGCATAGGCCAGCGTCCAGAACTGTCCCTGGCAGCCTTCAGTGACGGAATCGAAGGTCTTGAAGCGCTCGCGATCGGCATCCAGGCGGGCCAGCCCCTTGCCGTTGATGCCGACCCATACCCGATCGAGCGGGTCGACCAGCAGGGTTTCGATCTCGTTGCCGGGCAGCGAGTCCGGTTGTGCCGGGTCGTGCTGCCACACCCGCAGTTCACCGCCGTCATAGCTGGCCAGGCCGCCGTCGGTGGCAGCCCACACACGGCCCTGTCGGTCTTCGGCCAGCGCGACCACCATGCGCGAGGGCAATCCCTCGGCCGCGCCGAAACGGCGCAGGCGCGGCGTTTCGCCGGCCATGTCCAAGGTCGCGGCTGCCGCGGAAAGCGCCAACAGCACCAGACCTGCTCCTGCAATGCCTTGGCACCACCGGCGCCAGCCGCTCGTCATCCTGAACCCCCTGTCCTGTGCCGATTGTCACACAGGGCTGCAGCCATCGCTGCAACAGCCTGTTTCCGGCCACATCGGCACCACGAACTGTTGCAGCCATGCACACAGCGTTGCGCAGGGGCTATGGGTATGATCGAACAGTCTTTTTCCCGGAGTCCACCGCCGATGCGCCACTGCCTGGCCCTGCTGCCGATGCTGCTTGCCGTCGCCCCCGCCTGGGCAGGCAACGATGCCTACCGCATCGATCCGGTACACACTCGGGTGCTGTTCGCCATCGACCACGCCGGCTACTCGCAGGCGCTGGGTACGATCTCCGGAAGCCAGGGCCAACTGCAGTTCGATAGCGACAACTGGCGCGATGCGACACTGGACGTCGAGATTCCGGTAGCACGACTGGACCTTGGCGATGCCAAGTGGAACCAGGCCACGCTGGCGCGCAGCCTGCTCGACGGCGAACGCTTTCCCACCGCCCGCTTCGTTTCCCACCATGTCGAACCGATCGACGCGAAACGTGCCCACGTGACCGGGACACTGACCCTGCGCGGCGTCAGCCAGGAAGTCACGCTGGAGGTGACCTTGAACCAGGTCAAACGCTATCCGCTGCCGCCGTTCCGGCGTACTGCTGGGTTCTCCGCCACCACGACACTGAGCCGCCGAGCCTTCGGCATCACCGCCTGGCCGGGCGTGATCGGCGACGCGGTGCAGGTGCGGATCGAGGCTGAAGCCACGCTCGACCGCAGCGATTCTCCGGGAACTCCCGCGCCCCAACCCCACTCCGACAGCCAGACGGCCACCAAGGACCCTTCATGACCGCCAAGAACACCCCCGCCGCCTGGGGGAGTGTCAGCCAGACCCTGCACTGGCTGATCGCATTGCTGATTCTCGCCCTGGGCATCGTCGGCCTGACCATGGGCGAGCTGCCGAAGACGCCCAAGTACTTCTGGGTCTATACCGCGCACAAGTCGATCGGCATCACCGTGCTGGCACTGGTGGTGCTGCGCCTGGGCTGGCGCCTGTATGCCGGCGCCCCCAAGCCGGTACCGGGCGTGCCGAGCTGGCAGGAGCGCATCGCCAGCGCCACCCATGTGCTGTTGTATGTGCTGATGTTCGCCATCCCGTTGTCGGGCTGGATATACGACTCGGCCAGCGGCCTGCGCCCGTTCCGCTGGTTCGGTCTGGTCGAAGTACCCAAGCTCAGCGGACCGGACCCGCAGGTCGTGGCGGTTTCCCATGCCCTGCACGAATACGGCTTCTGGCTGTTGATCGCGGTGGTACTGGCCCATGCCGGTGCTGCCTTCTACCACCACCTGTTCCAGCGCGATGCCACCCTGTCCCGGATGTTGCCGCGTGGCTGGCTCGCCTCTCCCCAGAAGGACTGACCGATGAACCTGAAACTGACCACCCCGGCCGCCGTGGCCGCCGCCCTCGCCGGCATGCTGGCCACCGCACCTGTGCTCGCCGCCGATTACGCCCAGGCGCCAGGTGCCGGTTCGTTCCTGGCCTTTGCCACCAAGTACGACGGTGAAGTGTTCACCGGCAGCTTCCCGGGCTTCGCCACCAAGCTCAGCTTCGACCCGGCCAATCCGGCTGCGGGTTCGCTGGACGTGGTGATTCCGCTGGCCGGCGCCAAGAGCGGCAACAGCGACCGCGACTCCACCCTGCAGGGCGCGGACTTCTTCAACGTCGGCAAGTTCGCTACCGCACGCTACACCGCCAAGGGCTTCCGCGCGCTTGGCAACGACCAGTTCGCCGCCGATGGCACGCTGGAACTGCGCGGCGTCAGCAAGCCGGTCACCTTCACCTTCACCTGGAAGCCCGGCGCACAGCCGGTGCTGACCGGCAAGGCCACGGTCAAGCGCCTGGACTTCGGTGTCGGTGGTGGCGACTGGGCCGATACCAAGACCATCCCGGACGAAACCGCGATCAGCACGATCGTGAAGTTCGACGCGAAATAAGACGCCCTGGCGTCCGCGGTAGCGCCGGGCCATGCCCGGCGGCTTCCCCCGATGGCCGCGCTTCGCGCTCGCCGGGCATGGCCCGGCGCTACCTGCCCGCAGCCAACCAGGCCTGCACCGCAGCCGCATCGAACGGCCAGTCCAGCTCCCGCCCGCCGGTCTCATCACGCAGCACCGGCACCCGCGTCCCATAACGCGCCTCCAGCGCCGGCTGGTCATCAAGGAACACCGATTCGAACTCGGGCGCCCGCGCCTTGGCCAGTTCGGCCAGGGCCATGTCACACAGATGGCAGTCGTCACGCTGGAACAGGGTCAACACCGGGGTTTGCTCCCTTGGCGGAAATGCTGCGCCGCAGCCATGGAAGTGCGGCGTGAACCGCTAGAATAGCGGTCTCTCCCGGTACCCGCAGTACGGCAACCATGGCTGTCAGCACGTTCGACGTTTTCAAGATCGGCATTGGCCCGAGCTCCTCGCACACCGTCGGGCCGATGAGGGCCGCCGAGCGTTTCATCCATCGCTGGCTGCTCGACCCGGGCAAGCTGGGGGAGGTCGCACGCATCCGTGCCGATGTGTACGGCTCGCTGGCGCTGACCGGTCGCGGCCACGGCACCGACAAGGCGATCCTGCTTGGCCTGGAAGGGCAGCGTCCGAACCTGATCGACCCGGACATCATCCCGTCCACGCTGGAGCGCATCCGCAGCAGCAAGCGCATCATGCTGATGGGCCAGCACGAGATCGCCTTCGACGAAAAGCGCGACCTGGGCCTGAACAAGCGGCAGAAGCTGCCCTACCACACCAATGGCATGCGCTTCACCGCGTACAACGCCGATGACGAAGTGCTGGCCACCCGCGATTACTACTCGGTGGGCGGTGGTTTCGTGGTCAACCAGGACGACGCGGCCGATGACCGCATCGTGCCTGATGAAACGCCGTTGCCCTACCCGTTCAAGAGCGGCGACGAGCTGCTGGCGCAGACCGCACGCAGTGGCCTGAGCATCGCCCAGTTGATGTTCGAGAACGAGAAGTGCTGGCGCACGGAAGACGAGATCCGCGACAACCTGCGCGAGATCTGGAGCGCAATGCAGGCCTGCGTGGCGCGCGGTATCCGCGAGGAAGGCGTGCTGCCGGGTGGCCTGAAAGTGGGCCGCCGCGCGCCGGCGCTGTACCGCGAGCTGTCGTCGAAGCCGGAAGCGGCGATGCGTGATCCGCTGACCACGCTGGACTGGGTCAACCTGTACGCGCTGGCCGTGAATGAAGAGAACGCCGCCGGTGGCCGTGTGGTCACCGCGCCCACCAACGGCGCGGCGGGTGTACTGCCGGCGGTGCTGCACTACTTCGACCGCTTCTGCCCCGGCGCGAACGAACAGCGGGTGTTCGACTTCCTGCTGACCTCGGCGGCGATCGGCATCCTGTACAAGGAAAACGCCTCGATCTCCGGCGCCGAAGTGGGCTGCCAGGGCGAGGTCGGCGTGGCCTGCTCGATGGCCGCCGGTGGCCTGGTCGCGGCACTGGGCGGCAACCCGAGCCAGATCGAGAACGCGGCGGAAATCGGCATGGAGCACAACCTGGGCCTGACCTGCGATCCGATCGGTGGCCTGGTGCAGATTCCGTGCATCGAGCGCAACGCGATGGGTGCGGTGAAGGCAATCAATGCCTCGCGCATGGCCATGCGCGGCGACGGCAAGCACAAGGTGTCGCTGGACAAGGTCATCAAGACCATGCGCGATACCGGCCGCGACATGCAGGACAAGTACAAGGAAACCAGCCGCGGCGGGCTGGCGGTGAACGTCATCGAGTGCTGATGGTTGGCGCAGCCAGGCATGGCCTGGCTCTACTGTGCAGCCGAGCATGGCCTCGGCTCTACAGCGGACAACACCGTCCCCGCTTTCCGGTTAGGCTCGGGCATCCCCTGCTCCGGAATGTCCCATGCGTGTGATCGCTGCTGCCCTGCTTGCCTGCGTTCCGTTGTCCGCTCTCGCTGCGCCGGCCTACGGGCCGCGGCTGGAGGGGTTCGATTACGGCTATCCGGTGAAGACCTTTGCGTTGGAATCGCAGCGCCAGCCGCTGGAGATGGCCTATCTG
Organism: Stenotrophomonas sp. SbOxS2; assembly: GCF_013416715.1. Lineage (NCBI taxonomy): Bacteria > Pseudomonadati > Pseudomonadota > Gammaproteobacteria > Lysobacterales > Lysobacteraceae > Stenotrophomonas > Stenotrophomonas sp. SbOxS2. The sequence continues at coordinate 82,241 of NZ_JAAVXD010000005.1, read as the reverse complement.
GATGTCGCGCCGAAGAAGAAGCCGATCGGCGTGGTGGTGCTGCTGCATGGCAAGAACTTCTGTGCAGCGACCTGGAAGGAGACGATCAAGCCACTGGTGGCTGCAGGCTACCGGGTGATCGCACCGGACCAGGTGGGTTTCTGCAAATCCAGCAAGCCCGAGCGCTACCAGTATTCATTCGGGCAGCTGGCCGACAACACCCATGCGTTGTTGCAGCAGCTGCAGCTTGGTGACGTGCCGGTGCATGTGGTCGGTCATTCGATGGGCGGCATGCTGGCCATCCGCTATGCGCTGATGTATCCGCAGGAACTGCGCAGTCTGTCGCTGGTCAATCCGATCGGGCTGGAGGACTGGAAGGCGCTGGGCGTGCCCTGGCGCAGCGTGGACGCGTGGTATGCCGGCGAAATGAACATCAGCTATGACAGCATCCGCCGCTACCAGCTGGACGTGTACTACGACGGCAAGTGGAAGCCGGCGTACGAACCGTGGGCGCGCATGCAGTCAGGCATGTACGAAGGCCCGGGCAAGCAGCAGGTCGCCTGGAGCCAGGCGTTGACCTCGGACATGGTGTTCAACCAACCCGTCGTCCATGAACTGAAGAACCTGCAGGTGCCGACCACGTTGTTCATCGGCCAGAAGGACCGCACAGCGATCGGCCGTGACCAGGCATCGCCCGAACTGAAGGCAGCGCTGGGCAATTACCCCGTGCTGGGCAAGGCGGCCGCCGCAGCGATTCCAGGCTCAACGCTGGTCGAGTTCGCAGCGCTGGGCCATTCGCCGCAGGTGCAGGATCCGAAGCAGTTCAATGCGGCGTTGCTGAAGTCGCTGAAGGCGCGTTGACGTTCCATGACCGCCGGGCATGGCCCGGCGCTACCAGGATCGGTATCGGTAGCGCCGGGCCATGCCCGGCGAGCGCAGCGGCGGCTGGGGTCAACCCACGATCCGCAGCACGTCATCCAGCAGCGCCGCTGCGGTGACTTCCGCACCCGCGCCCGGCCCCTGGATCAACAGCGGCTGCGCGCGGTAGCGATCGCTGTGGATGGCCACGCGGTTGTCGGTGCCCGCGCCCTGTGCCAGCGGATGCTCGGCCGCCAGCTCACGCAGGCCTACCTGCGCACCCTCGCCATCGACGCGCCCGACAAAACGCAGCACCCGACCGTTCGCGCGCGCCTGCTGCCAACGCGCCTGCAGCGGTGCATCCAGCTGCTCCAGCGCATTCACTGCATCTTCCAGCGGCAACGCTGCCAGCGTATCCGGCACCAGTGAATCGACCTGCACCTGCGAAGCGTCCAGCGCCAAGCCGCTGCTGCGCGCGAGGATCAACAACTTGCGGCGCACATCCTCGCCGGAAAGATCCAGTCGCGGGTCCGGCTCGGTGTAGCCGGCCGCCAGCGCTTCACGCACCGCTGCCGAGAACGGTGACTGGCCGTCATACCGATTGAACAGCCACGCCAGCGAGCCGGAAAGCACGCCTTCGATGGCATGGATGTGGTCGCCACCGGCTACCAGCGCACGCAGGCTGCTGAGCAACGGCAGACCCGCGCCGACGGTGGCACTGTCGCCGTAGCGCGCACCGCTGTCGGCGCAACGGTCGGCGATGGCCTGCGCGCGCGACAGCTGTGCACCTCGCCCGAGCTTGTTGGCGGTCACCACGTGCACGCCGCGCGCCAACCACTGCACATGGCGCGCCGCTACATCTTCACTGGCGGTGGCATCGACCACCACGTCACCACGCTCCAGCCCTTCGGCGCTGGCCCACGGCGGCGAACTCTGACCATCACGTGGCGCACGGCGTGCCAGTTCCAGCGGCAACGCCAGATCACGGTCGATCGCCAGCGCCGTGCGCGAATTGGCCAGCCACTGCACGCTGGGCAACTCCAGCCCGCGCGCCTGCAGCGCCTGGTAGCGCTGTACGAAGGCCGAACCGACGGTGCCGGTTCCGAGCAGCGCCAGGCGGCCGGTACCCAGCAGCGGAATCTCGACAGGCAAAGCGCTCATGCGTCTGCCACCTGTTTGCCACGCGCCACCGCATCGATCACCGCCTCCGCACGCGCCAGTGCAGCGCCCAGATCCGCCAGCAGATCGCGCTCGCCTTCGATGCCAACCGACAACCGCAGCAGGCCTTCGCTGATGCCCGCAGCAGTGCGTGCTTCGGCCGTCATCGCCGCGTGGGTCATGGTTGCCGGGTGCGCGATCAGGCTCTCCACGCCCCCCAGCGACTCGGCCAGCGTGAAGTAACGCAGGCCATCGACAAACGCGCGCACAGCCGCATGTGGATCATCGCCGGCACAGCTGGCCAGTTCGAAGGACAGCATTGCGCCGAAGCCACTCTGCTGGCGGGCGGCAACGGCGTGGCCGGGATGATCGGCCAGGCCCGGGTAGTAGACCCTGGCCACCGCCGGATGCGCATCAAGCAGTGCGACGATCGCGGCAGTATTCTCCTGGTGCGCGCGCAGGCGTGCATCCAGCGTACGCAGGCCGCGCAGGGTCAGGAACGCATCGAATGGCGAACCGGTAAGGCCCAGTGCATTGCCCCACCACACCAGCTGTTCGTGCACGGCGGGATCGCGGGCAATCACCGCGCCGCCGACCACGTCGCTGTGGCCGTTGATGTACTTGGTGGTGGAATGCAGCACCACGTCCGCACCGAACGACAGGGGCTGCTGCAATGCCGGCGACAGGAACGTGTTGTCGACCACCACCAGCGCACCGGCCTTGTGCGCCGCGTCGATGACGAAGCGCAGGTCGGTGATGCGCAGCAGCGGGTTGGATGGCGTTTCCACCAGCACCAGCTTCGGCTGCGTGGCCAGCGCCTGGGCCAGCGCGCGCGGGTCGGTCAGGTCGGCGGTGACCAGTTCGAAATGGCCCTTCTTCGCCAGCGCGTTGAACAGGCGCCAGCTGCCGCCGTACGCATCATGTGGCACCACCAGGGTATCGCCGGGCTGCAGCAGTGCGTTCAGCACCAGGTTGATCGCGCCCATGCCGGTGGCCGTGACCACGCCGCCGGCGCCGCCTTCCAGTTCGGCCAGCGCTTCACCCAGCAGGTCGCGCGTGGGATTGCCACTGCGGGTGTAGTCGTACTGGCGCTTGTTGCCGAAGCCTTCAAAGCTGAAGTTCGACGACAGCACGATCGGCGGCGTGACCGCGCCATGGGCGGTGTCCCGATCGATGCCGGCGCGGACGGCGGCGGTGGTGCGACAACAGGATGGTTCAGCGGCGTGCAGGCTCATGCGGACTCTCCAGAAGTGCGGAAGGCGGTGGCGAGGATCGCGTCGATGCGATCGGTTTCTTTCAGGAAGGCGTCGTGACCGTAGGGCGAGCGCAGCACGCGCAGGCTGCCGCGCGGGCCCAGTCCCTCGACCAGGCCGACCAGGTCGGCTAGCGGAACCAGGCGGTCGCCTTCAACGGCAACCACCACGGTCGGCGGCAGGATCGCGCTCGGGTCCACGCGGTGCAGGTCGATCGACTCGGACAGGCGCAGGTAGGCATTGACCGGCGTGCGCGCCACGTACTGCGCGCCAGCGGCGTCGAGGTAATCTTCGGCGGCGACCCGGACGCGGCCATTGACCACTTCCGGTGCTGCGTCGAAGCGCTCGCCGAATTCTTCCGGCGTGCGATAGCTGAGCATCGCGAACTGACGAGCCAGCGCCAGGCCGTGGTCTTCGCCGCACTGCAGCTGGCCCAGCGCCACGGCACGGCGCTGCAGCGCACGCCAGGCAGCGGCATACGGATGCGGGCGATGTGCGCCGCTGACCAGCACCAGCTGGCGGACCCGTGCACGGTGGCGGATCGCGAACTGCTGGCCGACCAGCGCGCCGTAGGAATAGCCGACGAACGCCTTCAACGTGCGGATGCCGAGGTGATCCAGCAGCAATGCCAGCGCATCGGCCTGGTCGGCGGTATCGATCGGCACATCCAAGGCACCGTCGGCACCGATGAAATCGAACGCGAGCACACGCAGCTGCTGCGGATCGAGTGCGCGACCACTGCCGACCAGGCCTTCGGCCCAGCCCTTCTCGGCGAACTGCGCATTGGAGGCCACATGGCGGTGCGCGGAAATGCCGCCGGCCAGCACCACCACCGGTGCGTTGACCGGACCGACCCATTCATAGCGCAGGCGCACCGGGCAAGGGCCGGCATGGCGCATCGACAGCACGGCGGCGAACTCGCCGCGCTCGGCGTGCACGCGGTCATCGACCGGCACGCTGACGGGGACAAAGGGTTCGGGGCGAAGCACGGTGCTGGTGGCGAAGCTCATGGCGGGTTCCGGTAGGGAAATCGGCCATCGAGCCTTCGCGGGGCTCGCGTTCGAAATGCACGTTGTGTGCAGGTTCGAACCATCTTTCGGTGGACGCCACGGTCCCCGCAGGATTTGGCACCTACGCAGGCGCTTTCGCGTCTGCGGGCTGCCCCGGCTTCAAAGGGCCTGTCCCTCTGCCGGTCTCGATGGTGGAGCCACGATGCCAGTCCTTTCCGGGCATGTCAATCCCTTCATGCGGATAAAGAGATGAATAAGCAGGGGGCCCGCCGCCCTTCCCCCTTCCCGACAGCTTGCGTAGAGTCCCGGCGGTCCATGTCGCTGGAGCCATCGATGCGCCGCCTGCCCCTGTCCTGCCTGCTGCTGCCCTTGTTGGCGAGCACCTCCGCGAACGCCGCCGATTGGCGCCGGGGCTGGGGAATGGTGCCGAAGACTGCAGCCGCGCCCAGTACCGAGGCTGCGCCGCAAGCGACGTCGATGGCGCACCTGCGGCTGCAGCCGATCGGCGACCAGTGGCAGGCACGAATCGACAATCCGCTGTCCGGCCCGGTGCAGATCGAGCTGCGCGCGGCCCCCGGCACGCAGGTGGACGGCCTGCCGCTGCAGTCGCTGGTGCAGGCCACCGGCAGTCTGGTAGTCGGCCACCTGCCCTCCCCTTCCAACGGCAAGGCACTGGACCTTCGCCTGCAGTCGGTGCCGGGCAATCCGGCCGCGCGCGCCGAAGACGTCGCCTATCGCCTGCCGTTCGCAGCTGTCCAGCTGCGTGTGGACCAGGCCCCGCAGGGCCGGTTCAGCCACGATGACGAGGAGAACCGCGACGCCATCGACTTTGCCCTGCCCGAGGCAACGCAGGTCCTGGCTGCCCGCGAGGGCACGGTGATGCAGGTACAGGACGGTTTCCGCGGCAATGGCCTGGATCGTGAACGCGATGCCGGACGCGCCAACTTCATTCGCATCCTGCATAGCGACGGCAGCATGGCGATGTACGCCCACCTGCAGGCCGGCGGCATGCGGGTCCGTCCCGGCCAGGCCGTGCAGGCGGGCCAGCCGATCGGCCTGTCCGGCAACAGTGGCTACAGCACCGCCCCGCACCTGCACTTCGTGGTGCAGCTCAACCGGGGCATGGGCCTGCGCTCGGTGCCGGTGCGCATCCTCGCCCCGCAGGGCGAATTGCACTTCGCCCGCGAGGGCAGCGGCGACGCCAGCGCCGGGCGCTGACCCGCCGACGCCGGCAGGCCGGTATAATCGGGCGCTTATCTCTTTGAAAAGCGCCCCGTGCGGGCGCCACTGCCATGTCCGAAGTCGCCACCGAAGCGTCGCGTCGCCGCACGTTCGCCATCATTTCCCACCCTGACGCCGGCAAGACCACGCTGACCGAAAAGCTGCTGCTGTTCGGCGGCGCGATCCAGATGGCCGGCTCGGTGAAGGGCCGCAAGGCTGCCCGCCACGCCACCTCGGACTGGATGGCGCTGGAAAAGGAGCGCGGCATCTCCGTCACCTCCTCGGTGATGCAGTTCCCGTACGAAGGCAAGATCATCAACCTGCTCGACACCCCCGGCCACGCCGACTTCGGCGAGGACACCTACCGCGTGCTGACCGCGGTGGACTCGGCGCTGATGGTGATCGACGTGGCCAAGGGCGTGGAAGAGCGCACCATCAAGCTGATGGAAGTGTGCCGCCTGCGCGACACCCCGATCATGACCTTCATCAACAAGCTCGATCGCGAGGGCAAGGAGCCGATCGACCTGCTGGATGAGGTTGAAAGCGTGCTCGGCATCCAGTGCGCACCGGTCACCTGGCCGATCGGCATGGGCCAGCGCCTGAAGGGGGTGGTCCACCTGATCACCGGCGAAGTGCACCTGTACGAACAGGGCCGCAACTTCACCCGCCAGGATTCGACCATCTTCCCGTCGATCGATTCGCCCGGGTTGGCCGAGAAGATCGGCGAGCGCATGCTGGCCGATCTGCGCGACGAACTGGAACTGGTGCAGGGCGCCAGCCACCCGTTCGACCTGCAGGCCTATCGGGCCGGCAAGCAGACCCCGGTGTTCTTCGGTTCGGGCGTGAACAACTTCGGCGTGCAGCCGCTGCTGGACTTCTTCGTCGAGCACGCGCCGTCGCCGCAGGCACGCTCCACCACCGGCCGCGACGTCGCCCCGCAGGAGCCGAAGCTGACCGGCTTCGTGTTCAAGATCCAGGCCAACATGGATCCACAGCACCGTGACCGCGTGGCGTTCATGCGCGTCTGCTCGGGACGGTTCACTGCCGGCATGAAGACCCTGCACGTGCGCACCGGCAAGGATATGAAGCTGGCCAATGCGCTGACCTTCATGGCCAGCGACCGCGAAATCGCCGCAGAGGCGTGGCCGGGCGATGTCATCGGCATCCACAACCACGGCACCATTTCCATCGGTGACACCTTCACCGAAGGCGAAGCGATCACCTTCACCGGCATCCCCAACTTCGCTCCGGAACTGTTCCGTCGCGCCCGCCTGCGCGATCCGCTCAAGCTCAAGCAGCTGCAGAAGGGTTTGGCACAGTTGTCCGAGGAAGGCGCGACCCAGTTCTTCCGTCCGCTGACCAGCAACGACCTGATCCTGGGCGCCGTCGGCGTGCTGCAGTTCGATGTAGCCGCGTACCGCCTGAAGGACGAGTACGGCGTGGAAGCCACGTTCGAGCCGGTCAGTGTCACCACCGCACGCTGGGTCCACTGCAGCAACGAGAAGAAGCTGGAGGAGTTCCGCGAGAAGAACGCGCTGAACCTGGCCCTCGACGCCGCCGGCCACCTGGTCTACCTGGCGCCGACCCGGGTCAACCTGCAGCTGGCGCAGGAACGCGCGCCGGATGTGCGTTTCTCGGCAACCCGGGAAGCCGCGCATACAGTCACCGGCAACTGATCGCAGCGACCATACGGTGGCGGGGGTGCACGCGCCCGCCATCGCGGCGATGATAGGGGGGTGCGGGTCCCCCTCCCTGCAGACGATGCCCATGCCATGTCCACGACTTCTGTTGCTTCGATCCGTGAAGAAATCGCCAGCGCCCTGACCCACGGGCTGGGTGCGGTGCTTGCCCTGGCCGCCAGCGCGGTACTGATCACCCTGGCCGCGATCTACGGCGATGGCTGGCAGCTGGCCAGCGCGATCGTGTTCGGCATCGCCCTGCTACTGCTGTACACCGCCTCCACGCTGTACCACGCCATCCAGCACCCGCAGGCCAAGGGTCGCCTGAAGGTGTTCGACCACTGCGCGATCTATGTGCTGATCGCCGGCACCTATACCCCGTTCACCCTGATCGGCCTGCGCGGCCCTTGGGGCTGGGGCATGTTCACCGCGATCTGGGCGCTGGCGCTCGGCGGCGTGGTGTTCAAGCTGTTCTACACCGGCCGCTTCAAGGTGCTGTCCACGGTGATCTACATCGCCATGGGCTGGCTGGTGGTGGTGGCGATCAAGCCGATGTGGGCCTCGATCGATGGCGGCACCCTGGCCTGGCTGTTCGGCGGCGGCCTGTCCTATACGCTGGGCACCTACTTCTACCACCGCGAATCCATCCCCTATTCGCATGCGATCTGGCATCTGTTCGTGATTGGCGGCAGCGTCTGCCACTTCGTCGCAGTGACCCGACAGGTGCTGTGACCGCTGATCTGCGGTAGCGCCGGGCCCTGCCCGGCAAGCAGGCGTCCACTGTGCACGCCATGCACATGAACGCTTCGCGCCCCGTCCACCGCGACGGGGCAACCATGGCAACGTGAATGCTGCCTCTGCTCCTGCTGCTCCCAAGGCGTCGCGCTGGCGCCTGCGTCGCCCCAGTCCACGCGGGCAGCGCTGGCTGGCCGTGCTGGTGTTCCTGTTCGCGGCGATCCTGATCCTCATTGCCCTGTGGGACTGGAACTGGTTCAAGGGCCCGGTGGAACGTGCGGTGCAGGCCCGTACCGGGCGCGCCCTGCACATCGGCAACCTGGATGTCGACCTCGGCCGCACCACCACCGTGCGCGCCGATACCCTCACCTTCGCCAATGCGACGTGGGCGAAACAGCCGAACATGGCCAGCGCCGACCGGGTCGAGATCGACGTGCGCGTATGGCCACTGCTGCGCGGCAACGTGCAGCTTCCCGAAGTGCGCCTGACCCGCCCTGACGTACTGCTGGAGACGGCGCCGCGCAAAGGTGACCCGGGCAACTGGAATTTCCTCGGCGACAGCAAAGGCGGCACCACACCGCAGCTCAAGCGCCTGCGCATCGATGATGGCCGCCTGCAGTTCCTCGACGCGCTCGGCCGCACCGATATCCTGGTAAACGTGCGCAGCGGCGAACCGAAACGGGCCGACGCCGCACCACCGTTGCTGGTGGCCGGCAAAGGCCGCTGGCGGGGCAATCCCTTCATCCTGAGTGGTGGCACCGAATCGCCGCTTGAACTGACCGACAGCGCCCATCCCTTCCGCATCCATCTGGATGGCCGCGCTGGCGCGACCCACGCCGTTGCCAGCGGCACCTTGACCAACCCGTTCCAGCTGCAGGTGTTCGACCTGCAGTTCGCGCTGAGCGGCAACGACCTGGCCAACCTCTATCCACTGCTGGGCATCGCCATTCCACCCTCCCCGCCGTATGCCCTGGACGGTCGCCTGAAGCGTGATCACCAGGTGTGGCGCTACGAGCGCTTCACCGGCAAAGTCGGCGACAGCGATCTGGGCGGCGATGTGCAGTTCGATGTCTCCCGGGAACGACCACGGATGACCGCGAACCTGGTGTCGCGTCGTCTGGATTTCGATGACCTTGCCGGCTTCGTCGGTGCGCCGCCGAAGACCGGTGGCGGCGAGACCGCCAATGCAGAACAGAGAGCCGAGGCTGCGCGCGTGGCCGCCAGCGCAAAGGTGCTGCCGGCCACCCCGTACAACCTGGGCAAGCTGCGTGCAATGGATGCCGACGTGCGCTGGAAGGCCCAGCGCATCAATGCGCCGAAGCTGCCGCTGGACGACATGGATGCGCATCTGCTGCTGGATGATGGTGTGCTGCGGCTGGACCCGCTGAACTTCGGCGTTGCCGGCGGCGACATCCGCAGCACCATCCGCATGGACGCACGCCGCCCGCAGATCGCCACTTCGCTCAAGGCCAGCGTGCGCGGCGTGCAGCTGGGCCAGTTGTTCCCCGATGCCAAGCTGGCCGAGCAGGCCAAGGGGGGTATCAGCGGCGACATTGATCTGACCGGCAACGGCAACTCGATCGCGGCGATGCTCGGCAGCAGCAGCGGCAACGTGGCCTTGGGCGTGGGCCGCGGCCATGTCGGCAACCTGCTGATGGAAGTGGCAGGGCTGGACATCACCGAGTCGCTGAAATTCCTGTTCACCGGCGACAAACAGATTCCGCTGCGCTGCGCCTTCGCCGATTTCGGCGTGCGCGAGGGCCTGATGCATACCCGGTCGATGGCAGTGGACACCACCGATACGATCATCCTCGGCGAGGGCGATGTGAGCCTGCGCGATGAAACACTGGACCTGCTGCTGAAGCCACGACCGAAGGACAGGAGCATCCTGGTACTGCGCTCGCCGCTGCGGATCGGCGGCACCTTCAAGGACCCGTCGTTCCGTCCGGACTTCAAGGCGCTGGGTATCCGTGGTGCGGTGGCGCTGACGCTGGGCAGCATCGCGCCGCCGGCGGCACTGCTGGCAACCATCGAGCTGGGCCCGGGCAAGGATGCCGACTGCGGTGGGCACTACGCGAAGTAGAGCGGTCGTTCGGCGCCTTGATTCCCATGCGGAGAGCCGGAGCAAGGCAACAGGCAGGACACGCCGTAAACCCGTCCGTGGGAGCTCGGTCGGCGCATCCATGCGCCTCACGGTCCTGCCTGCCGCCTTGCTCCGGCTTCGGACAGTTTCCTGCAGCCGTGTAACGAGAGCAGGAATTCAAAGTCAAAAGAAAAAAAGCAGAATCAAAAGCAGTGCCAACCAAGGTTGGCATCTGCCAACGGCAGATTGTCGGGGCTGAAGCCAGCCGCGCTGGCAGGAACATGCCCTCCGCCTCCCCGCACATCAGGAAGGCGCTGCTTTGGCTTTGGCTTTGGCAGTTGCTTGAAAAAGCGGGCCGGCGGGCCGCAGGCCCGCCAGCGACAAACTCACCCCGCCACGATGTACTGCTGCAGCTGATCCAGCTCGCGCCGCTGCGCATCGATCACCGACTTCACCAGATCACCGATGGAAATCACCCCCAGTACCTGCCCGCCCTCGACCACCGGCAGATGGCGGATGCGGTAATCGGTCACCAGTTGCAGGCAGTGTTCCACCTGCTCACCGGGACTTACTGTCACTACTTTCGCGGTCATGATCTCCGACACCGCCGTGTCGCGCGACGAACGATCGTGGAGCACGATCTTGCGTGCGTAGTCGCGCTCGGACAGGATCCCGACCAGTCGCGGTCCGTCCATCACCAGCACCGCACCGATCCCCTTCTGCGCCATCAGCCGGATCGCATCGATCACCGCCGCGCCAGGCGCGACCGCATGCACTTCAGGGGACTTGCCGTCCAACAGTTGCCGTACCGACGTCATCTGCGTGCCCTCCCAGGGTGGGTTGCAGCTCCGAGTCTGCCACGGAAGGAGCCAACCATGCGTCAACCAGGTACAACGGCCGCTGCTTGGACTCCTCGTACAGGCGTCCCAGGTACTCGCCGATAAGCCCCAGCGCGATCAACTGCACGCCCCCCAGGAACAGGATCACCGCCATCATCGTCGGCCAGCCGGCCACCCGGTCGCCATACATCGCAGCCTTGGCGATCACCCAGATGGCAAACACGAAGGCCACGCCCGCGGTGGCCAGCCCCATGTAGGTGGCCGCCCGCAGCGGGACCGTCGAGAAGCCGGTGATGCCTTCCAGTGCGAAGTTCCACAGCCGCCACAGGCTGAACTTGCTGCTGCCGGCCAAGCGGGCATGCCGGTGATACGGCACCGCCACGCGGCGGAAGCCGACCCAGCTGAAGAGCCCCTTCATGAACCGGTGACGTTCGCGCATCTCGCGCAGTGCGCTCAGCGCGCGCGGCGACAGCAAACGGAAATCGCCGGTATCGGCAGGGATGGGCGTGCGCGAGAGGCGGCCGATCACCCGGTAGAACACCGATGCGGCAGCACGCTTGCTCCAGCTCTCACCGTCACGCACCAGACGGGTGCCATAGACGTTGTCGTAGCCTTCGCGCCAGCGCTCGACAAAGTGCGGCACAAGTTCCGGCGGGTCCTGGCCATCGGCGTCGAGGATCATCGCCGCGCCTTCGCGCACATGGTCCAGGCCGGCGGTCAGCGCCGCCTCCTTGCCGAAGTTGCGCGACAGCTTCAGCGCCGATACCCGCGGGTCGGCCTGGGCCAGCGATGCGATCAACGACCAGGTCGTGTCACTGCTGCCGTCATCCACGTATAGGATGTGTCCATCGATTCCGGCCAAGCCGTCCAGTACCGCGCACAATCGCGGATGCAGCTGGGGTAGAACCAGCTCTTCATTGTGCGCGGCGATGACGAAGGTAAGACGCTCACGAGTCATCGCCGGATTGTACGTGGTTGACGGGCGTGCAGCCCGCCCGTCCACCGTTCACGCCACCCGCTTCCGGCACCAGAAGCAAAGGCAGCACGGACGCCGCTGCTGTCGGCGCCCTCAATCCTCGGCCAGATACCCCGCTCCACCCAGCTGCCGTGCCTGCCGCTGGATCCACGCCGCGCGCCGCTGCACGTACGGGCCTGGCTTGGCCGCGTTGTAGCGACGCGGCGCCGGCAACACTGCCGCCAGACGTGCGCTCTCCGCAGGGCTCAGCCGCGCGGCGTCCTTGCCCCAGAATGTCTGCGCCGCCGCCTGGGCGCCGTACACGCCGTCGCCGAACTCGGCGATGTTGGCGTACATCTCCAGGATCCGCTGCTTCGGCCAGAACGCTTCGATCAGCACCGTGTACCAGACCTCCAGGCCCTTGCGGATCCAGCTGCGGCCCTGCCACAGGAACAGGTTCTTGGCCACCTGCTGGCTGATCGTGCTGGCCCCGCGCAGGCGCCCGCCGCGCGCGTTGTGGTCGCGCGCCTTTTCAATAGCCTGCAGATCGAATCCGCTGTGGTCAGGGAAGCGCTGGTCCTCCGCGGCTACCAGCGAAATGGGAAGGCTCGGCGCCATCTGGTCCAGGTCCCGCCACTGGTAGTGCAGCCGGTAGGACCAGTCGCCTTCACCCACTGCCTCGCCGAAACGCCAGACCATCACCGTGGACAGCGGCGGATCGATGAAACGCAGCACCAGCACCTGCAGGCAGCTGAAGGCCACGAACAGCACCGGCAGCCACAGCAGCCGCTTCCAGCGCCAGCGCCGACGCGGCGCCGTTTCGGCGGCGGCCACTACCTTGTCCTGCTCTCCCCCTGCCCCCATTACTGGTGCATCCTTCTTATGCCTGGTTGTCGGCGCATTATCCGGCAACCATCCCCGTTTCCGCGCGATGTGAGCCGATGACCGCCCAATCCGATTCCCTTATCCGTTTCCTGCTCCCCGACGCCGGTGTCCGTGGCGTCCACGTGCGCCTGCAGGCCACCTGGCAGGACATCCAGTCCCACGGCGAGTATCCGGACAGTGCCACCGAACTGCTCGGCGAGGCCTGCGTGGCCTCGGCGCTGTTCACCGGCCACACCAAGGTGGACGGCCGCCTGTCGATCCAGCTGCGCAGCAACACGGCCCTGCGCACGCTGTTCGCCGAATGCACTGCCGCCGGCACCCTGCGCGGCATCGTCCAGCTGGCCGAGGGCGGTGACGCCCCCCGCGACCTGACCGACCTGGGCCAGGACTCGCTGCTGGCCATCACCATCGAGAATCCGGGCCTGGATCCGCGCGAACCGCAGCGTTACCAGAGCCTGGTCGCACTGACCGCGCCGGAACTGGATGAAGCGTTCGAGGACTACTTCCGCCAGTCCGAGCAGTTGCCGACACGCCTGCTGCTGGCCGCCGGCCGCGACGGTGCTGCCGGCCTGCTGCTGCAGAAGCTGCCGGGCGACGAGGGCGACGACGACGGCTGGGCCCGCGCCAGCGCGCTGTTCGACACCCTGGGCAAGGCGGAGCTGCTGGCCACCCCGGCCGAGGAACTGCTGCACCGGTTGTTCCACGAGGAAAAAGCGGAGCTGGTGGGTGACAAGGCGCTGTCCTTCGCCTGCTCCTGCTCGCGTGAGCGGGTTGCCTCGATGCTGTTCTCGCTGGGCGAGGAAGAGGCCCGTGCGGCTGCCGAAGACACCGGCGCGGTGGACGTACGTTGCGAATTCTGCGGACAGGAGTATCACTTTCCGTTGACGGAGTTCGGCATACTGTTCCACGGTGCCCAGGGGGCTGTACCGGCACCTGAACGTCTTCAGTGAAAACGAATGAGTCTTGTATCTGGGGAGGAACAAGGCTTGTTAAGAATTCATAAACACCCTAGGATCGAGTTCCCGCCCCAGCGGGAACTTTCACTGTCCGTCACTGTCTGAACTGGTCCGATGCGTACCTTCCTGCGTCTACCGCTGACCCTGCTGATCGCCCTTGGCGCGATCACGGGCGTGCATGCGCAGAGCAAGGACACCCGCACCGTGATTCCGGTCTGGAACAAGGGCAGTGGCAAGGTCGAGGCCCTGCTGTACCTGGAGCCGACCGGTGAACAGGCCGTCGGCGCACGCTGGCATTTCGGCCGCAATTCGCTCGATGCTGCGTTCGGCCTGTCCTCGGGCGACTCGCTGGGCCTGCTGTGCAATAGCAGCAGCGGTTCGAGCATCAGCGGACTGGCGAGCCATTGCATGCTGGCCAGCCTGGGTGACGACGATGACGCCATCGGCTCCAACCGGCGCCTGACCGGCACCGCCGCGCTCAACCGTGGTACCGGCCGCCTGGGAATCACTGCCGGCACCGGTCGCGAGACCCTGCCCGCCTGGCTGGCGACGCCCAGCAAGACCCCCTCGCTGCGCGCCGAACAGAATGACCTGACCGTGTTCGCACAGAAGAACATCGGTCGCGAGGGCTTTGTCTCCATCGCCGGCACGTATGCCAAAGCACGCCTGGTACCGCTGGCTGACGCCTCGCCGGCCATCGTCGACCGCTGGGACAGCAAGAGCCTGAGCCTGGGCGCCGGCTACGGCAATTTCAGTGGCAGCATCATCGGTCGCGTGGTTGACGTTCCCGGCAAGCCCGGCAAATGGGAAGGCTTGGGCATCGGCCTGACCTGGCGCACCCCGTGGTCCGGCCAGCTCACCGTCGGCGCGGAAAACGTCATCAGCCGCGGCAAGAACCCGTTCTCCCCGCGCAACGAAAGCAACGATGACGGCACCGTGCCGTACGTGCGCTACGAGCAGGATCTGTAGCCGCTCATCGACTGGTAACAAGCAGTGTTCAACATCGGGCGCCTTGGGGCGCCCGAATTGTTTCCGGACACCCCTGTCAAGTGCGAAAAGCACTCATCTGTTACAAACAGATACATCACGACATGCATCAACTGAAACTTTTTTGTGCTTCGGAGGCGGGCAGACGCAGTGGCGACCGCCCGCGCGCCAGGATAACTCGTTGAAATAAAAGAAATCGAGGCGCATTCATGTGTAACCACAGCGTGAATTAACGCAGCTTTAATTTTTGGCAGAGGGCCGTTACTATCGATTCAGCCTCGCGATTTTGGAGCTCTCTTTTGGACTCCGCCGCGCAGGCACTACCCCAGCCAAGATTTCTTGGAGAGAGAGAGCCAATGAATTTCCAGTCCAACAAGCTGCGTGACGCTGTCGTCGTCGCGCTGATCGCCGGTGCGGCGACGTCCGTAACAGCCCAGGCGCAGGAAGCGACCAACCTGGATCGCATTTCGGTAACCGGTTCGCGCATCAAGAGCACCGATATCGAAACCTCGCAGCCGGTCCTGAGCCTGACCCGCGCTGACATCGAGAAGCAGGGCGTGACCTCGGTCGCCGACATCCTGCAGCGCGTTGCCGCCAACGGTGCAGCCCTGAACCGTACCTTCAACAACGGCGGTGACGGTACGGCCGGCATCAGCCTGCGCAACCTGGGCGCCGAGCGCACCCTGGTGCTGGTCAACGGCCGTCGCTGGACCACCGGTCTGGACGGCAGCGTCGACCTGAACACCATTCCGGTCGCAATGGTTGAGCGCATCGACGTCCTGAAGGACGGCGCTTCGACCATCTACGGTTCCGATGCAATCGCCGGCGTGGTGAACATCGTCACCAAGCAGAACTTCGACGGCGCCGAGGCAAACTTCTACAAGGGCCAGTACAGCGCTGGCGACGGCGAGCGTGAAGCGTATGACTTCACCATCGGCACCACCACTGATCGCGCATCGCTGGTGCTGGGTGCGTCCTACGTGAACGAAAAGGAAGTCATGGCCGGTGATCGCAAGATCTCCGCCGGTGGCCCGCCGTTCTTCGGCGGCCAGAGCAGCACCGGTCTGCCGGGTTCCTACATCCGCAATGACCAGCGCTACGTCATCATCAATGGTGTGGAAACGCCGTTCAACGCCAATGTCCACGGTTACAACACCTCCCCGGACAACTACCTGCTGACCCCGAACGAGCGCACCTCGCTGTTCGCAGTCGGTTCGTACAACGTCACTGACAACATCACCTTCCGCACCGAGGCGATGTACAACGAGCGGAAGTCGGAACAGCTGCTGGCGGCCATGCCCGTCACCGGTCAGCGTCTGAGCGCAGGCAGCATGTACAACCCGTACGGCGTTGACCTGACCAGCGTCTCGCGTCGCTTCAACGAGACGGGCGGCCGCTCGTTCAACCAGAATGTCAAGAACTGGCATTTCTACGGCGGCTTTGAAGGCTTCTTCGAGTTTGCAGACCGTAACTTCGACTGGGACGTTGGCTACCGCTACGACAAGACCGACCAGAACGACCTGACCTACGGCCTGTTCAACCGCCAGCGTCTGGCCGAGGCCTACGGCCCGTCGGCAATTCGCGATGGCCAGCCGGCATGCTTGACCTCGGCAGGGGCGGTCATCGCCGGCTGCGTGCCGATCAACCCGCTGGGTGGCCTCGGCTCGATCTCGCAGGAAGCGCTGGACTACGCCTCGTTCACCGCACACGACTCTGCCAGCCTGGTGTCGAAGGGCTACTATGCCAACCTGTCCGGTGAAATCGTGCAGCTGCCGGCCGGTGCACTGGCCTTCGCCGCAGGCTACGAGTACCGCAAGGAAACCGGCCAGTTCGATCCGGACGCCTTCATCGCTGCAGGCCTGAGCACCGGTAACGGTGCTGCGCCCACCAAGGGCGGGTACGACCTGGATGAAGTGTTCCTCGAACTGTCGATTCCGGTGCTGGCCGATCTGCCGGGCGCCAAGCTGCTCGACTTCAGCGTGGCAACTCGCTACTCGAAGTACAGCAACTTCGGCAACACCACCAACAACAAGTTTGGTTTCCGCTGGAAGCCGATCGACGACCTGATGGTGCGTGGTAACTATTCGGAAGGCTTCCGCGCCCCGAGCATCAACAACCTGTACCGCGGCGATACTGATTCGTTCGAGACCTACGCCGATCCGTGCTCGGCCTCCAGTGGCCGTCGTACCGGTGCGGTGGCTGCACAGTGCGCCGCTGAAGGCGTACCGGCCAACTTCCAGCAGCCGGGTGCCGGCAGCGGTGCGAACAAGCAGACACCGGAAGCGTTCACCTGGAAGTCGAATCCGGATCTGAAGCCGGAAACCTCGACCAGCAAGACGCTGGGTCTGGTGTGGAGCCCGAGCTTCGTCAGCGGCCTCAACGTCACCCTGGACTGGTGGCAGATCGAGATCGAAGACGCCATCACCCGCCCGGCCATCCAGGACATCATGGATCGCTGCTACGGTGGTTCGCCGCAGGAGCAGGCAGCGTACTGCGGCCTGATCACCCGTGATCCGACCTACGGCACCGCGACCCAGCGCTACACCATCACCAACGTCGACATGCCGCTGCAGAACCTGTCCTCGTACAAGGTGGAAGGCTGGGATCTGGGCGTCCTGTACAAGCTGCCGGAAACCTCGTTCGGCCAGTTCACCGTCAGCTGGGACAGCACCTATCTGTCCAAGTGGGACACCAAGTCCACCTCTGATGCCCCGGTCGATGGCCGCGCCGGTCGTTACCTCGACCAGGATCCGTACTGGCGTGTCCGTTCCAACCTGTACGTTGATTGGTCCTACGGCGATTTCGGCGTGAACTATGGTCTGCGCTACAAGTCGGGCATGACCGAAGCCTGCCCGTTCGATCCTGTGGCTGATGCCGATCTGGTCGGCTACTGCTCCGACGGCCAGAACGGCAAGAACCACATCGCGTCCACCACATACCACGACATCCAGGTGCGCTACAACACCCCGTGGAAGGGCACCATCATGCTGGGCCTGAACAACGCTTGGGACAAGCAGCCGCCGGTCTCCTACCAGGTGTCGTACAACATGTTCGACCCGCAGTACGACCTGCCGGGCCGCTACATGTACATGCAGTACAAGCAGAAGTTCTGATCGCTCCATTGATCAGCTGACGCAGCAACGGCCCCGCAAGGGGCCGTTGTTTTTTGGGCATTCGCCGCGCTGGCGCCAACCCCAACGAAAAAGGCCGCGGCATCGCCGCGGCCTTTCTGCATCCAGCGATGAAGATCGTTCAGCCGTTCGGAATC
Organism: Stenotrophomonas sp. SbOxS2; assembly: GCF_013416715.1. Taxonomy (NCBI): domain Bacteria; kingdom Pseudomonadati; phylum Pseudomonadota; class Gammaproteobacteria; order Lysobacterales; family Lysobacteraceae; genus Stenotrophomonas; species Stenotrophomonas sp. SbOxS2. Next base: position 64,375 of record NZ_JAAVXD010000005.1, on the reverse strand, counting down.
AACGTGTCGATCAGGTGCTCGACATACGCTTCGAAATCCTCACGTGCCTGCTTGGGCTGCTGCAGCTGCAGCGACAACTGCAGGAAGCCCACATATGCCGCGTAGGCCAGGCGTGCGCGATGGCGTGCATCGGTCGAGCTCAGGCCCGCCTGGCGGAAGGAGGCGATCAGGTAATCGAGCCGCCGCTGCGACACACGGTCGATCACCGGCCGCACCATCGGATGGTCCAGCGCCTTCAGCAACTCGCTGTAGATGATGTGCGGCTGTACTTCGTGCGCCACCATCTGGAACAGCTGGCGCAGGCGCACGCGCGGGTCCGGCACGTCTTCCAGGCTGCCGAACACCTGTTCCTGCTCGAACAGTTCCCAGCGTTCCAGCGCGGCCTGCAGCAGCGCATCACGCGAGGGGAAGTGCCAGTAGAAACTGCCTTTGGTCACGCCAAGGCGGCGCGCCAGCGGCTCCACCGCGACGGCGCTGACACCTTGCTCGGCAATCAGATCGAGGGCCGCCTGGGCCCAGTCTTCGGCACTCAGGCGGCTGTTGCGGCCGGCACGCGGTTCGCCGGCGGAAGCGTCAGGTTGATTCATTTGCTGATTTAACCATACGCCGGGGTTCGTTGCAGTACGCGGTTGCGGCCGAAACCGTCGGCAGCCGGGCCAGAAGGGATTCCTGCAGCGCACCATACCGTGCAGTATTGACTTCCTGCAGAAGCAATCCATACTAGCGAGTATGGTTATGTCCCCTACTCCCGCTGCATTCCATGACCTGCGCCTGGAGGCTGCCCACGGCGCCTCGCTGGCTGCAACTGCCAGCACCTCCGGCCGTCGCGGACGCGTGCTGTTCGCACACGGCTTTGGCCAGACCCGCCACGCTTGGACGACCACGGCCAAAGCACTGTCGGCCGCTGGCCTGCAGACACTGGCCTACGACGCACGCGGTCATGGCGATTCCGACTGGAATGCGGCCGATCTGGCCTATCACGGCGAGCAGTTCGCCGATGACCTGATCGTGCTGGCCGGCGAGCAGCCGCGACCGCCGGTGCTGGTGGCCGCGTCCATGGGGGGCCTGTTCGGCCTGTTGGCCGAATCACGCTGGCCCGGGCTGTTCTCGGCCATGGTGCTGGTGGACATCACCCCGCGCTGGGACACCGCTGGCGTCGAACGCATCCTCGCCTTCATGACCGCGCACCCGGAAGGATTCGCCTCGCTGTCGCAGGCTGCCGATGTGATTTCGGCCTATGTGCCGCACCGCCCGCGCAAATCCGAGGATTCACTGCGCGCCCTGCTGCGCGAAGATGGCCACGGCCGCTGGCGCTGGCATTGGGACCCGCGCCTGGTGGCCGAACTGGCCCGCGACAGCGAGCAGCACCAGGATGCACTGGCCGAGGCCGCGCGCCAGGTGAAGTGCCCCCTGCTGCTGGTCAGCGGTGGCCGCAGCGATCTGGTCACCCCGCAGACGGTGGCCGAATTCCTGGCATTGGCGCCGCACGCGCGCCACGTACAGTTGCCGCAGGCCACGCACATGGTCGCCGGTGATGACAACGACGCCTTTACCGCTACTGTGTTGGACTATCTGGACGTGTTGCCCGCAGCGGATGCTGCAGCTTCGTCCGCCATAAACGAGCACGTCACCGGAGCACGCTCATGAGCCTCGTCATTCCCTTCCTCGCCCTGCTGCTGGCAGGCGCGTTCGTTGCCTACCACCGCATGCGCCTGCTGACCTGGACGCTGATCAGCGTGGCCCTGCTGGTCGCCTGCTGGTTCATTCCCTACGTCAACCAGACCGCCACGATCGTCGCTGCTGCCGTACTGGCCGTGATCGTCGTGCCGCTGCTGCTGCCGTTCATCCGCAAGCCGCTGCTGACCGGCCCGATGATGAAGGTGTTCCGCAAGGTGCTGCCGCCGCTGTCGCAGACCGAGCGCATCGCCTTGGAAACCGGCTCGGTCGGCTTCGAAGGCGAACTGTTCACCGGTGACCCGGACTGGAACATCCTGCTGAACTACCCCAAGCCGCAGCTGACTGCTGAAGAGCAGGCCTTCCTCGATGGCCCGGTCGAAGAGCTGTGCAAGATGGTCAACGACTGGGAGATCACCCACGTCCATGCCGACCTGCCGCCGGAACTGTGGAGCTTCATCAAGAAGAACAAGTTCTTCGGCATGATCATTCCGAAGGAATACGGCGGCCTGGGCTTCAGCGCGCTGGCCCACCACAAGGTGATCCAGAAGCTGGCCTCGGTGTCTTCGGTGGTCAGCTCTACCGTCGGCGTGCCGAACTCGCTTGGCCCGGGTGAGCTGCTCAACCATTACGGCACCCAGGAACAGAAAGACCAGTACCTGCCGCGCCTGGCCGATGGCCGCGAAGTGCCCTGCTTCGGCCTGACCGGTCCGTTCGCCGGCTCGGACGCAACCTCGATCCCCGATTACGGCATCGTCTGCAAGGGCGAGTGGAACGGCGAGCAGGTCCTCGGCGTCAAGCTCACCTTCGACAAGCGCTACATCACGCTGGCCCCGGTGGCCACGCTGATCGGCCTGGCCTTCCGCATGTACGACCCGGACGGCTTGATCGGCACCACCCGCGATATCGGCATCACCTTGGCCCTGTTGCCGCGTGACACCGCCGGTGTGGAAATCGGCCGTCGCCATTTCCCGCTCAACTCGACCTTCCAGAACGGCCCGATCCGTGGCAAGGATGTCTTCATCCCGCTGACCCAGCTGATCGGCGGCGCCGAGAAGGCCGGCAAGGGCTGGAACATGCTCAACGAGTGCCTGGCCGTCGGCCGCTCGATCACCCTGCCCTCCACCGCCAGTGGCGGTGCCAAGGCCGGCGCGGTGGTGACCGGTGCCTACGCGCGTATCCGCAAGCAGTTCGGCCTGTCGGTCGGCCGCTTCGAAGGCGTGGAAGAAGCGCTGGCCCGCATTGGTGGCAAGGCGTACAAGATCAGCGCGCTGTCGCAGGCCACCGCTGCCGCTGTGGACCGCGGTGACGTGCCGTCGGTGCCGTCGGCGATCGCCAAGTACCACTGCACGAACATGAGCCGTGAAGTGATCTCGGACGTGATGGACGTGATCGGCGGCAAGGGCATCATCCTGGGGCCGCGCAACTTCGCCGGCCGCAGCTGGCAGGCCGCACCGATCGCGATCACCGTGGAAGGCGCCAACATCATGACCCGCAGCCTGCTGATCTTCGGCCAGGGTGCGATCCTCTGCCACCCGTGGGTGCTGAAGGAAATGAAGGCCGCGCAGGATCCGGACACCCGTGCCGGCCTGCAGGACTTCGACCGCAGCCTGTTCGGCCACATCCGCTACGGCATCTCCAATGCCGTGCGTTCGTTCTGGTTCGGCCTGACCGGCGCGCGCTTCGGTGCTGCCCCGGGTGACGCCTACACCCGCCGTTACTTCCGCAAGCTGGACCGTTACTCGGCCAACCTGGCGCTGATGGCCGACATCTCGATGATGACGTTGGGCGGCAAGCTGAAGTTCAAGGAATCGCTGTCCGGTCGCCTGGGCGACGTGCTGAGCCACGTCTACATGACCAGCGCCATGCTCAAGCGCTATCACGACGAAGGCGCACCGCAGGCCGACCAGCCGCTGCTGGCCTGGGCTTTCCATGACAGCGTGCACAAGATCGAGGAATCGCTGTCGGCGGCCCTGCGCAACTTCCCGATCCGTCCGATCGGCTGGCTGATGTGGGCACTGATCTTCCCGCTGGGCCGTCGTGCCGAGGCCCCGGGCGACCGCCTGAGCCGTCGCGTGGCTGCGCTGCTGATGGCACCGAACGAAGCCCGTGACCGCCTCGCCAGCGGCGTGTTCCTGACCCCGTGCGAGAACAACCCGGGTGGCCGCATCAACAGCTACCTGAGCAAGGCGATCATGGCCGAGCCGGTGGAGCGCAAGTTCATCAAGGCGCTCAAGACCAAGGGCATCGAAGCGCTGGATTTCGTCACCCAGTTGGACGAGGCCGTGGCCGAAGGCGTGATCACCCAGGACGAACGCACCCTGCTCGAGGAGCTGCGCACGCTCACCCTGGAAACCATCACCGTGGACGACTTCGATCCGGAAGAGCTGCGCTCGGCGGGCTACTACAAGCGCGAACAGAAGGGCGCGCAGTCGCAGGCCGCGTGATCGCAGCCACCATGTAAACGACAACGGCGGACTTCGGTCCGCCGTTTCTTTAGGGAGACACCCGATGTCTGCTCCACTGCTTACGCTTTACCACCGCCTGCAGCGCTGGCCTGCCGGCAACTGGTTGTTCTCGCGCGCGGTGTGCTTCAAGGCACCCTACTTCGCCAGCATCGCCCCGCGCATCACTCTCCTCGAGAACGGCCGCTGCGAGGGCACGCTCGTCGACCGCCGCAAGGTGCGCAACCACATCGGCACGGTGCACGCGATCGCGATGTGCAATCTGGCCGAGCTGACCGCCGGGCTGATGGTCGATGCGTCGCTGCCGAAGGGCATGCGCTGGATCCCCAAGGGGATGCAGGTGCAATACCTGGCCAAGGCCCGCGGCACGCTGCACGCGACGGCGTTGCCGGCGCAGCCGATCGTGGTGGCGGCCGAAGGTTACGCGTTGCCGGTGACGGTGAGCGTGCGCGACCGCGCGGGCACGGAGGTATTCAGTGCGGTGATCGACATGTGGGTGTCGCCGGCGAAGTGATGTTCCTGCGAACGGCGCAGCCCCTCGTGGGTGGGACGCTGGAAGCGGGTCATGGGTTGGGCCGGAGGGCTGGGGCCAGGCGGGGACGCCGCAAGTACGTCCCTGTAGGCTTAGCCGCGCCATCCATGGCGCGGATACCCCGCCCGGCCCCAGCCCTCCGGCCTCTGACAGTTCTCTGCGGCGTCCACCCACGCAAGAGAAAAAAGAAGAGCAAAAGCAAAAGCAAAAACAAAAGCGGCCCGGTGGCCGCTTTTTTCATGCGCGCAGAACCCACGAGCGCAGCGACCCGCTGTTGCTCTTGATCTTCTTTTTCTTCTCCGTGGGCTGGCCGCGCACGGAAACTGTCGGGGGTCGGGCGGGTTGGGTTCGCGGGGGTGTCCGCGGCATGGATGCCGCGGCCAAGCCTACATGGACGTACTTGCGGCGTCCCCCGCGAACCCAACCCGCCCGACCCAACCACATGACCCGCTCTACGCGACCCACCCACGAGGGGCTGCGCCGTTGGCTGGAAACTCACGCCACCGCGCGAAGGATCAACGCCAGGATCGCCGGCACCGCCTGGATCATGAAAATGCGCCGGCTCACGCTGTACGCGCCATAGCACCCCGCCGCCACCACGCACGCCAGCGAGAACGTCACCAGCACCGGCTGCGCCACCACCAGCCCCACCACGATGCCTGCCGCCAGGAAGCCGTTGTAAAGGCCCTGGTTGGCCGCCAGCACGCGCGTGGTCTCCGCCTTCTCCGGCGTATTGCGGAACGTCTTCAGACCCAGCGGGCGGGTCCACAGGAACATTTCCAGCACCAGGAAATACAGGTGCAGCACGGCAACCAGCACGGTCAGCAGCAGCGCTAGCAATGACATCGACTCTCTCCTTTGGAAAGTTGGGGTCAGAGCCCTTTTCCAATGAAAAGGGCTCTGACCCTGGATCACTCAACGGTCGCGCGGCAGCTTCTTTTCTTCGCGCAGCACGCCGAACGCCGCAGCGGTCATGCAGGCAGCCACCACCACGCCACCGATGAACACCACGTGCGAACCGAACAGGGACAGCCCCTTGTGCAGCCAGGCGAAGCTCAGGTCAGCACCACGATAGACCACGGTGTCGATGGCCGCACCGGCCTTGTAGCGCCACTGGCGGTCCACGCGGGTGTAGATGGTTTCGCGGGCTGGCTTGGCCAAGGCGAATTCGCTGGCGCGGGTCATCACCTGCACCACCGCCACCATCAGCGGCATCGGCGAGGCGGCCAGCACCGAGAAGCCGATCAGGATCGCAAAGCCCGGAATCAGCAACGCCGGTGCGATGCCATGGCGCGACAGCAGCCAGCGGGTCAGCCCGAGCTGCATCAGCAATGCCAGCGCGTTCACCGCCAGGTCGATGCGCGAGAAGAACGCGGTACTGGCAGCCGCATCGGTGAACGAGGCACGCACGATGGCGGCCTGCTGGTTGTACAGCAACGTGCCGACACCCACGCCGAACACCACCATGATCGCCAGCCAGCGCAGCAGGGGCTCGCGCACGATCAGCTTCAGGCCATCAAGCACACTGCCGCCCATCGGCTGCTCACCGGACACCAGCTGTTGTTCGCGCTCGCGCAGCACCGCCCAATGCCGCAGGCGCCAGATGCACAGCAGGCAGACGGCCAGGAAGCCGGCCGACACCAGCATCAGGTTGGCGATGCCGACGCGCTGCACCAGCGCACTGGTGATGATCGGGCCGAGGAACGCGCCGACGGTACCCGCTGCACCGATATAGCCGTAGTACGCCCGCGCCTGCGCATTGGAGAACACGTCGGCCATGAAGCTCCAGAACACCGCCACTGCGAACAGGTTGAACACGGTGATCCAGAAGAAGAACGCCATGCCACGCCCCGGCATGCCACTGTCGAACAGGGCATAGAACCCGAGCAGGGTGGCGATGAAGAAGCCATACACCGCCGGCAGGAACACCCGCCGCGGGAAGCGACTGACCAGCCAGCCATAGACCGGCTGCAGCACCAGCATGATCACGAACACGCAGGAAAACAGGAACTGCAGGACGAAGTCCTTCAGCGCGATGCCGTGGCTGGCGAACCAGGCGATCAGCACCGGTGGGAACACCGTCTCCAGGTCGGCCGAGGCGGCCATCGCTTCGCGTACCGGGCGCAGCACGTAGTAACCACTGAGCAGGCAGAAGAAGTACAGGAACGACCACCAGAGCGCCGGCGACTCGCGCAGCGCGGTCACCAAGCCCTTCAGTGCCCCGCTTTCACGCGCCGCGCTCACGCGGCTCCCCTCGCCAGCGAACGGCGGTTGGACAGCGGCATGGCAGGCTCCGGGGGCAGTGAAGCGCGTACGTTATCCAATGCACTGCAACATCGCCAGCGCAGGCGGCGCTGATGGCTGCAACGCAGTGTCACGGACCGGCCCGGCGGACACCTTGTGATACACGCTTTTCTGGCGTCAAAACTCCAACTTTTTCAACGAGATGCGCATTCATCTTCGCTTTGTTTGTGCACAGGCGAAAAGCGGCGCTAGAATCATCCCCAGCAGTCGCGCACGGGTTCCAACCGATGAAAAAGAACAGCCTGCGTCGTCCGATCCGTTCGGCGGCCACCGGTTTGCTGGGCATGTTGATGCCCCTTGCCTTGTCCACCACCGCGCAGACCCCGCCGGCCTTGCCGCCGATGCCGACCAACATCGAGACCGCTGCCGGTGGCGCCATCCCCCACACCCAGCCAGCGGCCTACCGCACCGGCCTGGTGCCGCAGGTGCAGTTGCCGGCCGCCGGTTTCAACGTCGCCAACATCGAATCAATGGCGCAGCAGCTCACCTATGGCGAGCGCGTGCCGGGCATGGCCGTGGCCATCGTGCAGGGCGGTCGTGTGCTCAGCGCGCGCGGCTACGGCGTCACCGACGTCAACAACCCGCTGCCGGTCGATGCCCACACCGTGTTCCGCCTGGCGTCGCTGTCCAAGGCCTTCGCCGGCACCATGGCCGGCCTGCTGGTCAACGACGGCACGCTGCGCTGGGACAGCAAGGTCACCGACTACGTGCCGGGCTTCCGCCTGAACTCGCCGGAGGCCACCGACCGCCTGACCGTGGCCGATGTACTCAGCCATCGCGTCGGCCTGCCGTACAACGCCTACGACCGCGACATCGAAGGCAATGCCGAGTACTACGCGCTGACCCAGAAGCTGGCCAACACCAGCCTGAAGTGCCTGCCGGGCGACTGCTACGCCTACCAGAACGTGGCCTTCAGCCTGATCGGCGATGTCGTGTATGCCGCCTCCGGCAGCTTCTACGAGCAGTCGGTCGAACGCCGTATCTTCAAGCCGCTGGGCATGAACGATGCCAGCCTCGGCCTGGCCGGCATCCAGGCCAGCTCGCGTTGGGCACGCCCGCACGTGCGCAGCCGCAACGGCTGGGTATCGCTGACGCCGAAGCCGACCTATTACCGCGTTGCCCCGGCTGCCGGCGTCAACGCCAGTGCCAGTGACATGGCGCAGTGGCTGCTGGCCCATACCGGCCACCGCCCGGACGTGCTGCCGGCGCCGCTGCTGGCCACCCTGCACTCCAGCCTGATCAACACGCCGGGCGAGATGCGCTCGGGCTGGCGCCGCGAACGCCTGCACTCGGCCGGCTACGCGCTCGGCTGGCGCACCTTCGACTACGCCGGTCACGATGTCGTGTTCCATGCCGGCGCCGTGCAGGGTTACCGCGGCCTGGTGGCATTGGTGCCCGAGCGCGACCTCGGCATCGCCATCATGTGGAACGGTGAAAGCGGCCTGCCCAGCGGCCTGCTGCCGACCGTGCTCGACGCCGCCCTCGGCCTGCCGTCGCAGCGTTGGCTGGACGTGGACACCGACTTCGGCAGCGACAACCTGATGGCCGAGGGCGCCGCCCCGGCACAGCAGGACAAGCGCAAGGGCAAGGGCGCCTCGGGCAACCGCGCGGTGGCCTCGCCGCGCTGAACTGGCGAGCTCGACCGTAAGCAGAAGGGCGGCCCTCGGGTCGCCCTTTTTTGTTGTTGCAAAGCCGAGCCCATGCTCGGCTGATTCAAGCAGCCGAGCCTGGCTCGGCTCTACCGTTCCGCAGCGCTAGTGGGCGAAGTAGTGCATTCCGCCATCCACCGGAATCACCGCGCCGGTGATGTACCCCGCCAACGGTGAGGCCAGGAACGCGACCAGGTGCGCCACCTCCTCCGGTTCGCCGAAACGCCCCATCGGGATGTTGCGGGCGATGAACTCACGCCGGCTCTCTTCGGTGGGATGCAGTCGATCCAGGATCTGCGCGCTGTTGATACGCCCTGGTGCAATCGCGTTGACGGTGATGCCCTCGCCCGCCACGTCGCAGGACAGCCCCTTGCTCCACAGATGCAGCGCCGCCTTCGCCGGGCTCGCGGCATTCACCGCGCGCGGCTCCATCGAGCCACTGAGGTTGATAACACGCCCCCAGCCATTGGCCCGCATCGACGGCAGCAACGCCTGCGTCAACCGTCTTGCTGCCGAGAAGTTCAGCGCCATCGCCTCGTCCCACACGTCGTCTGCGGCAGCCACCCCGGCCAGCCGCGCGCCACCAGCCGCATTGACCAGGATATCCACGCGCTGCAGCGCCCCCAGCGACGCGCTGGCGATGCGCTGCACGTCGTCGGTGTCGGTCAGATCGCCCAGCAGCACGACCGGTGCTGACCCACCCGCCGCCTCGATCGCGGCCGCCACCGATTGCAACGGCGCCTGCCGCCGCGCAGTGATCGCCACGCGCACACCCAGCGTCGCCAACACCCGCGCGACACCGGCGCCGATGCCACTGCCTGCGCCGGTGACCAGCGCGGTACGTTCTTCGAGATCCAGTTTCATGCGTTGCCCTGCCAGGTTCTGACGGCCCATCTGGCCGTGCGGACATGCTCTTTGAATACCCTCGATTGATAAACTCCAGCGAGGTTTCAACATTCAGAACCCGGGGTGTCAGATGAACCTGTTGGAGAGCATGCAGGTCTATGTGCTGGCCGTGGAAAAGGGCAGCCTGAGTGCCGCGGCGTCGGCACTGGACATCTCCGCGACGATGGCCGGCAAGCACCTGCGCGCCCTGGAGGAACGGCTGGGCATGCAGCTGTTGAGCCGCACCACGCGACGGCAGCACATGACCGCGTTCGGTGAGGCCTACTACGGCCGCTGCAAGGAGATCCTGCGCCTGGTCGAGGAAACAGATGCGCAGGCACAACATCACCATCTGGCACCGGCGGGCACGCTGCGGATCAGTGCACCGGTGATCTTCGGCACGCATGCGCTGGTGCCGGCACTGTCGACCTACATGGACCGCTACCCCGAGGTCAGCGTCGAACTGGTCCTGACCGATCGCGTGGTCGAACTGGCCGATGAGGGATTCGAGGCTGCCATCCGCATCGGTACGCTTGCCGACACCAGCCATCTCGTAGCGCGTCCGCTCAGCCCCTACCGGCTGACCTTGTGTGCATCACCGGCCTATCTCGCGCGGCATGGCACGCCGCACAGCGCGCAGGCGCTGCAGCAGCATCAATGCCTGTCGCTGGATCCGGCGGCGCTGTTGCACTGGCTGGGCAATGAGGCAACGTCGGCGACGCAGCCACCTTCAGGGCGCCTGCAGATCAACAACGGAGAAGCGTTGCGGCTGGCTGCGCTGCAGGGCCTGGGCATCATCCTGCAGTCGAGCCTGCTGCTGGCAGCGGACATCGATGCGGGTGGCCTGGTCCCGTTGCTGCCGGAACTTGGTCAGCGCGGTCGGCCCATGCACGTGGTCTATCCGCACGACCGCTATCACTCGACCCGGCTGCGCAGCTTCGTGGATTTCCTGGTCGAGCGGTTTCCCGGTGAAGCAGCTGGCCATCGCAGCTAGCCAACGCTGATGCCCATAAAAAAACCCCCTCCCCGCTGGGCAGTCGGGGAAGGGGTCTCAGGGTACGGCTATCGGGAGGTACTTAGATCAGCGGTGCCGGCGTTGCCGGAAGGGCCACCGGGGCGGCCTTCTTCTTGCGGGCGGCCGGCTTGCGCTTGGCAACCTTCTTGGCAGCCTTCTTCGGGGCAGCCTTCTTGGTGGCCTTCTTCGCAGTCTTCTTCACCGCCTTCTTGGCGGTCTTCTTTACCGCCTTCTTCACTGCCTTCTTGGCGACCTTCTTGGCCGGCTTGCGGGCAGTGGTCTTCTTGGCGGCTTTCTTGGCAGTCTTCTTGGTGGCCTTCTTGGCTACCTTCTTGACGGCCTTCTTCGCGGTCTTCTTTACGGCCTTCTTGGCAGCGGACTTCTTGGCTACCTTCTTCGCAGCCTTCTTCACTGTCTTCTTCGCCGTGGCCTTCTTGGCGACCTTCTTGGCAGCCTTCTTCACTGCCTTCTTGGCGGTCGCCTTCTTCGCGACCTTCTTCACTGCCTTCTTGGCAGCGGCCTTCTTGGCGACTTTCTTCACCGCTTTCTTGGCGGCGGGCTTTTTCTTCGCAGCTTTCTTGGTTGCCATGGTGATGGCTCCTCGTCAGTGATAGGGAGTTGAAACGCCCAGGTGGATCAAACCCGCCCATGCTGCGTGCGGGGACCGCCGGCGCGTCAGGCGCGCCGTTACGGATGCGGTGATGCCCGCCACGATCGGCGGAGCAGGCATCGGAACAGGGGTCGCCTTGCATTTCTCCGGGGGAAGCGGGGCCATGTCCACCGTCTTGAGGATCGCGGTGGTCTTCGAGGGGCTGCTTCGCATCGGACGATTGATTCTTCGCACTCGGTTTGGCAGGCAAGGTCTGCTGAGGCGAAACCTAATCACGGTTTTTTTTACTGTCAACAACCCCCGCGAAAAATTTTCACATCCGCCGCGTCCCGGGAGCCCTTCCCGCGCCTGCCGATGTTCCTCCGCGAGCGCCGTCAAACACGGCATCGCGCATCGTCGCTGCCATCGGCTGCGTACGAACAGCGAAGAAAAAACACTTGAAACAAGCACTCTGCGTCATGTAGAGGTCTGGAGTGGAACGCCACACGGCGACGTGGTCGTGCACGGCGATGCACTCGCCAACGCCAGCACAACGGACCTGCAACAAGGCCAAAAACTTTTCACATCCGGGCGCGCCGCCGCGGGGGTGGAAACGCGGATTTGCGCAAAACTGCGCACGCCTTTTGGCCGCGCTCAACTCCGGCTGATGCCATGGCGATGGCATGCGGCGAACCGGTCGGCATAAGTTCGACGCGTCCTCCAAAACGAAAACGGCCACCCGAGGGTGGCCGTTTTCGTACCGGGGAAACGACGACTCAGTGCTCTTCGTCTTCCAGGCCTTCGGCGTACGCGTCCGGGTCCAGCAGCTCGTTGAGCTCTTCGCTGTTGGACACTTCGACCACGAACATCCAGCCTTCGCCGTAGGCGTCCTCGTTGATGGTTTCCGGCTTGTCGGCCAGCGCCGAGTTGACCTCGACGATGGTGCCGCTGATCGGGCTGTAGACGTCGGAGGCGGCCTTCACCGACTCGACGACCGCGATCTGCTCGTTGGCCTTGGCGGTCGTGCCGACTTCCGGCAGCTCGACGTAGACCAGGTCACCCAGCAGGCCCTGAGCGTGGTCGGAAATACCGACGGTAACGCGGCCATTGCCTTCGACACGGGCCCACTCATGGGACTTGAGGAACTTGAGGTCGCCGGGGATCTCGCTCATGGGACTGCTCCAGAGATATGCAGGGGGTGGAAAAAACGGGGCTAGTGTAACCAACCGGCCGCCACTGCTGGCAGTGACGACCGGCACGTTTGGATCACGCGTCGGTGAGCACGCCGGGCTGGGCCTGGCCTTCGCGCACGAACGGGAACTTGACCACCCGCACCGGCACCTGGCGGCCGCGGATGTCGACGGTGACCTGACCGAGTTCACCGGCCGGCACGCGCGCGAATGCGATGCCCTTGGCCAGGGTCGGCGAGAAGGTGCCGGACAGGATCTCGCCCTGGCCGCCGGCCGTGGTGACTGCCTGGCCATGGCGCAGCACGCCCTTCTCATCCATCACCAGGCCGATCATCTGACGTGCGTTGCCGGCCGCCTTCTGCGCCTCCAGCACGTCGCGGCCGATGAAGTCGCGACCTTCGTCCAGCGACACCGTCCAGGCCAGCGCCGCCTCGTACGGGCTGATCGCTTCGTCCATGTCCTGGCCGTACAGATTCATGCCGGCTTCCAGGCGCAGGGTGTCGCGCGCGCCGAGGCCGGCCGGCTTCACGCCAGCAGCAAGCAGGCGGTTCCAGAACGCGACCACGGCATCCTGCGGCAGCAGGATCTCGAAACCGTCTTCGCCGGTGTAGCCGGTGCGGGCGACGAACAGTTCAACGCCGTCATCGGACTGCACCTGCAGCGCGGCGAAGCGGCCGAGCTTGCCCAGCGACTCACGGTCGGCTTCGCCGGCCAGGCCGATGACGATGTCGCGCGCCTGCGGCCCCTGCACGGCGAGGATCGCCAGGTCCGGACGCTGCTCGACGGAGACGTTGAACGGCGCCGCCTGCTCGCGCAGCCACGCCAGATCCTTCTCGCGGGTGGAGGCGTTGACCACCATGCGGAAGAAGTCTTCGCCCAGGTAATAGACGATCAGGTCGTCAATGACGCCGCCCTGCGGATTCAGCATGCACGAGTACAGCGCCTTGCCGGTGGCCTTGAGCTTGTCGACCGAGTTGGCCAGCAGGCGGCGCAGGAACGGCTTGACCTGGTCGCCGCGCAGGTCGACCACGGTCATGTGGCTGACGTCGAACACGCCCGACTCACGACGCACCAGGTGGTGCTCGTCCAGCTGCGAGCCGTAGTGGATGGGCATGTCCCAACCCCCGAAATCGACCATCTTGGCGCCAAGGGCGCGGTGGGTATCGTTGAGCAGCGTCTTCTGGGTCATGACCGGGTCCGGCAGCAGAGGAAACAAGAACGCGCATTATCCCAGATCGGTCGGCCGCAGGTCGCGCCGCAGCGCAGCGGGGGGATGTTGGCCGGCCTGCGGCCGGCGGGTGCTTTCTACAAGCCATAGCGCAAAGCGTGTCGGCTCAGCGAAGTCGACGGCTTGGCTGGAGCGGTATGGGCGATCGGGACACGCCGTGAACCCATCCCTGGGGGCTCGTTCGCGCCATCCATGGCGCGAACGGTCCCGCTCGCCCATACCGCTCCAGCCTTTCAACGTTCCCGGTGACGGGACGGAAGGCAAATGCCAGAGCAAGAGCAAGAGCAAGAGCAGATTTGGGTGTCGATACATATATAGATATAGAGAGAAGGGTCGGATCCCCTTCCTGCGGAAAGGGATCCGACCCCGGGCGCACGGAGCGCAGCGACCCGCTTTTGCTTCTCGCTTTTAATTTCTTCTCCGTGGGCTGGACGCGCACGGAAACTGTCGGGGGTCGGGCGGGTGGGCTGGGCAGGGGTGTCCGCGCCATGGATGGCGCGGCCAAGCCTACAAGGACGTACTTGCGGCGTCCCCTGCACAGCCCACCCGCCCGACCCAACCCAACCCAGCATCTGCTTTTGCTTTCAGCGACCACCCACGAGGGGCTGCGCCGTTGGCTGGAAAACTCAGCCGGCAGCTTCGACCACCAGCGCACTGCCCTGCACCGCCACCACCCGCACCAGCGTGCCGGCCGGCAGCTCCGGCCCACTCACCTGCCATGACGCGTCGTCGATGCTGACCCTGCCCTGCCCGCCGACGATGGCCTGCTGCAATGGCACCACCCGCCCGACCAGTTGTTCAGCGCGACGGTTCAGCAGCGGCGCGTCGCTCTGCCGCGCACGCGGCTTGCCCCAGTGCCGGTAGCACTGGATCGACAGCACGCTCAGCACCACGAAGGCGACCACCTGCCACAACACCGGGATATCGGCGAACACCGCTACCAGCGCGAACACCGCCGCCGCACCGATGCCGATCCACAGCATGAACGCGCCGGGCGCCAGCGCTTCGGCGGCGAACAGCAACAACGCCAACGCACCCCAGGCAACGACTTCCCAGCGCATGTCAGCCTCCAATCGGCGGCGGCCGCTTGGCCGGCGACCGGGTTTCCTGGTTGGACAGCGCCTGCTTGGCAAGCTCGGCCACGCCGGCGATCGAACCAATCACGCCGCTGGCCTCCATCGGCATCAGCACCAGCTTCTGGTTCGGCGACGTGGCCAGTTCCTTGAACGCTTCCACATACTTCTGTGCGATGAAGTAGTTGATGGCCTGGACGTCACCGTCGGCGATCGCCGCCGACACCACCTGGGTCGCCTTGGCTTCGGCTTCGGCCAGGCGCTCGCGTGCTTCGGCGTCGCGGAATGCGGCCTCGCGCCGCCCCTCCGCTTCCAGCACCGTGGCCTGCTTCTCGCCTTCGGCACGCAGGATCTCGGACTGTCGGGAACCTTCCGCCTCGAGGATCTGCGCGCGCTTCTCGCGCTCGGCCTTCATCTGCCGTGCCATCGCATCGAGCAGGTCGCGCGGCGGCTGGATGTCGCGGATCTCGATGCGGTTGACCTTCACGCCCCAGGGATTGGTCGCATGGTCGACCACACTGAGCAGCTTGGCGTTGATCACCTCGCGCTGGCTGAGTGATTCATCCAGGTCCATCGAGCCGATCACGGTACGGATGTTGGTCTGCACCAGGGCGATCATCGCCACTTCCAGCACCGACACCTCGTAGGCGGCCTTGGCCGCGTCCAGTACCTGGAAGAACACCACGCCATCGACGCGCACGGCGGCGTTGTCCTTGGTGATCACTTCCTGGCCGGGCACGTCCAGCACCTGCTCCATCATGTTCACCTTGCGCCCCACCCCGTAGACGATCGGGATCAGGAAATGCAGGCCGGGCGACATCGTGTGGGTGTAACGGCCGAACCGCTCGACGGTCCACTCATAACCCTGCGGCACCATCCGTACCGCCTTGAACAGGATGACCACGGCCACGAAGGCCAGTACCGCGCTGAAGAACATGGTCGGGAACATCGCGCTTTCCTTATGGGAGACGTCCGGAGCCCAGCATAGCGCGCGGATGCAGGCAGTGCGGGTGCGGGAGGTTCCAGCGGAAAGCAGCCGAGCGTGGCCCGGCTCTACAGCATGGGCCCGGTCAGATCCGGGTCGTGGCCAGGAAGCGCTCGCGGTCCTGCTGGGTCTGCCGGCGGATCTCGGCCAGCGCCTGGCTTTCGGTCGCCTCCAGCATCGCCTCGAACAGGCGCTGGAAGTGATGCCGCATCGCATTGCGTGCCGCGACCGGATCGCGCGCGCGCAGACCTTCGAAGATCGCCATGTGCTCGTCGGCGCGGCTGGCACCATCGTCATGGCACACCCGGGCATAGACCTCGGTCACCCGCGGCAGCTCACTGCGCATGCGCCAGATCTGCTGCACGAAATACTCGACCACCGGATTGCCCGACAGGCGGGCGATGGTCAGATGGAAGCGGCGGTCGTAATCGCCGGCCTCTTCATCGCTGAGGTCACGCCGGCACAGTGCTTCGGCCAGCACCTGCAGCTCGGCGATGCCGGCCTCATCGATATTGCTTGCCGCCAGCGCGGCGGCTTCTGCCTCGAACACGGCACGCGCAGCGGTCAGGTCGAAGGCGCTGATATCGGGCAGCCCGCCGGCAGCCTGTGCCGGGCGCGGCTTCACATAGACACCCGAGCCGATACGGATCGCGATCCAGCCCTGCGCTTCCAGGGCGATTTCCGCCTCGCGGATGGTGACCCGGCTGACGCCGAAGCGTTCGGCAAGTTCACGTTCGCCCGGCAGGCGCGAACCCGACGGATATTCGCCATCTTCGATCAGCTTGCGGAGCTTGGCGGCGATGGTCTGGTAAAGACGGTTGGCGGACATGCGGCTGACCCTTGGCGGTTCCCTCCGGGCCCGTCCCCGGCCACCGGGCACGGTGCGGGTCCGGTTGGAGCGACGGCGCGACCATTGGCCGCGCCGCCCTGTTCAGAACTTGTATCGTACACCGAAATACGCACGCCGCCCGTAGCTCACCACCTCGCGGAAATTCCCGTAAAGCGGCTGGTACGCCACGCGTGGCTCGTTGGTGAGGTTCATCAGTTCCAGCGACAGCGACAGCTGCTTGTTCACCCGGTAGCGCAGGCGCAGGTCGACGCTGGTGTTGTCATCGTAATAGCGGTTCTGCTGCGCCGTATTGCCGGTGAAGTCCTGGTAATAGTGCGAACGGAACTTGCCGATGGCCTGGATGTTGAAGCGGCCCACGTCCCAATAGATCGAACCGGACAGCACGTGCCGCGAGAATCCGCTCAGGCCGGCCGGCGGCACGATGGCCGGGATGATCGATCCGTCGGCGGCCAACTGCTCGCCCAACCGCGAGTCCTGGGTCTGGTAGTCGGCGTCGGCATAGTTGTAGCTGACCTTGAAGCCGAGGCCATCGAACGGCTTGGGCAGGTACGAGAACCGGTGCGTGGCACTGAGCTCGATACCGGTCAGGGTGCTGTCCTCATCGGTGGTCACCTGCTGGCGCACCGGCACGGTCACCGTCTGTCCGTTGATGGTGTAGGTTTCCGGCACCAGCGCGGTGGCGGTGCCGCCGTTGAACTGCTTCCAGTAAACCGCACCGGCCAGCAGCGTGTCCGGGTTCGCATACCACTCCAGCGAGACATCACCGTTCCAGGACATCAACGGCTGTGCGGCCGGATTGCCGCTGGCACTGATGTCGTCCAGCGCGTCGGCCAGGCCGGTATAGGTGGCATCGCTGCTCACATTGATGGTTCGACCGGCACCGAGTGCGGCGATATCCGGGCGTGACATCGCACGATACGCGCCCACCCGCAGCAGCAGGTCCGGCTTCAGCTCGAAGGCGGCATTCACGCTTGGCAGCAGCTTGTCGTTGCCCGACTTGAACACCTGGGTGGTGAAATCACCCGTGGGCTGCAGGCGGATCGTGCCGTCGCCGTTGTCGATGATCGCCAGGTCGGTGCGCACACCTTCCGAGCGCACATCGGTCTTGACCCAGCGCAGGCCGACATTGCCGGTGACCGGCAGCCCGAACAGCGTGCTGCTGAACTCGCCCATCAGGTACAGCGCGCGGGTTTTCTCGGTCACATCGACGTTGTTCGGATCCTGGAAATCCGGGTCCAGGCCGCTGTCGCTGGTGCCGCGGAAGGACTCGTAGAGGCAGCTCGGATCGAAGTACGCCCACGAGGAGATCGTGTTGCCGCTGGCCGCATCCATGAAGTCATCCTGCGGGAACGGTGCACGGCAGGCACGGTTGGCGGCAATGATCTTCGCCTTGTCTGCCGCAACGCGCTGGTCGTAGTCGGTCACCAGGGTGTTGTCGCGCAGGCGATAGTCGGCCTGGCTGGCGCGCACGCCACCCTTGACGCGGGTGAAGAAACCGGACTCGGGCATGAAGCTGGCATCGAAGCGGCCAGCCTTGATCTTGTGGTCGTTCTCGGTAGCGCTGGAGGTGACCCGCGCTGCACCGGTGTAGGCATCCCAGTTGTTGGGATCGAAGTTCGGCGCCAGCGCGACGCTTGGCACCTCGCCATGCCAGTCCCAGTCGTAGTCGACATAGCCGGTGGCGCCGCTGCTGATGCCCGGCACGATGGCGTTGTTGACGTCGCGCTGGTTGGCGCGCAGCCGGGTCATGCGCTCGCTGTCCAGGCGGTTGGTATGCGAATAGGAAAGATCGGTGGACAGCTCCCAGGCCGGGCTCGGGCGCAGGATCAGGTTGAGGCCGCCACCGGTGTACTCCTCGCCACGCCAATAGCGGTTGGAGGTCGAATCGATGGAGGTGCTGCCATGCAGGTGGCGGACGATGCCGTCCTCGTCCACGTCACGCTGGGTGATGCCGCGACGCGCGTTGGACAGGCTCAGGTCGCTGCGGTTCTCGTCCCAGTTGCGCTCGGTATGCTCGAAATCGAGGTTGACCTCGACCACGTCGTTGGGCCGCCACTGGAGCGCCGCGAACTCGCTCTGGCGATCATTGCGTTCCTGCTTCATGCGATAGATGCGGCTGCTGGGCACCAGGTAATACGGGGCACCGTTGGCGATGGCCTGGGCGCTGACTTCACTGCAGTTGGCATTGGCCACGTTCTGCCTGCCGTCGCAGGCATACCAGGTGGAGCCGCTGGTAATGCTCTCCTCTGGATCGGTGCCCTCCAGCCGCTGGATGCCCAGCGAGATACCGAGCTTCTGGCCGTTGCCGAATTCGAACTGGTCGATGTAGCTGGCGGTACCGCGATAGCCGATGCCATCGTCGTCGCGGTACTTCTTGTCATACTCGGCCCAGCTGCCACGCAGATCGATCTGCGCCGAGCGCTTGCCGTACTCCAGCGGCTTGACCGTCTCCAGCCCGATGGTGCCGGCGACACCGCCTTCGATGATGTCGGCACGCTGGGTCTTGTAGATCGCCACCGTGTTGATCAGCTCGGCTGGGAACATGTTGAAGTTCACCGAGCGGTCGCCGCTGCCGTTGGTGATCTCGCGGCCATTGAAGTTGGTGCTGCTGAGGAATGCGCCAAGCCCACGGATCGAGATTTCCGACGCGCCGGTCTTGTCGCGGGTCGAGGCTGCACCGGTCAGCGTTTCGATCGCATCGGCCAGCGATGGCGCGGGCAGGTCGCCGATGTCATCGGCCGACAACACATCGGCGATCACCGTGTCGTCGCGCTTCTTGTTGATCGAACTCTGCATCGACTCGCGGATGCCGGTGACCTGGACCTGGTCCAGGGTGGAGGCGTCCTGCCCGGAACCGGTAGCGGCAGACTGCGCCTGTACGGCCGGCGAAGCGGCCAGCGCAGCGAGCAGTGCCACGATCAGTGGTGTGGGTGACAACGGTGTACGACGTACAACTCCGGCAGGTTGCCGCATGGTTTTCCTCCTCCCAAAGGATCGCCCGGACGGTAGGCGTGGGACGCAGCTTCGACACGCCGACACAGAAATGTCAACCAACTGGACTGGATTTTTCGTAATACCTTTGATTCAGACCGGTTGCCCGCCATTTCATGTGCTGATGCAGCATGACTTTGCGCGCAACGTGGCTTACAACACACCCAACAAGTGGTATGCACACCCACTCTGAAACCGCGGCATCGCCGTCTCTGGAAGGACTTCATGCGCATTCAATCGACTTCGCACCGCCTTTCGAAACCTGCACTTGGATATTGCCTGGCAATTGGACTGGCAACATGCCTGACCAGTTCGCCGGCAACAGCTGCCAGCTGGCTCGTACACGACGTCGGCGCGTTCGCCACCGCCGCTGCCGCCCTGCAGCCTGGCGATGAGATCGTGCTGGCCGATGGCACCTGGACCGACGCGCGCCTGCTGCTGAAGGGCCAGGGCACGGCCGCCGCACCGATCGTGCTGCGCGCGCAGACACCCGGCAAGGTGATCCTCAGCGGGGCGTCGGACCTGCGCCTGGCCGGCAGCTACCTGCAGGTCTCCAACCTGGTGTTCCGCAACGGCTACACCCCGGGTGACGCGGTGGTGGCCTTCCGCGAGTCGAGCAAGGCGGTAGCCAGCCACAGCCGCGTCACCGGCCTGGTCATCGATGACTACAGCAACCCCGATGGCAGCGACCAGGACTACTGGGTGTCGCTGTACGGCAGCAACAACCGCCTCGACCACAGCCAGCTGCGTGGCAAGACCAACGCTGGCCCGACGGTGGTGGTGGTGCGCGATGCCACCCAAGGCCTGGACAACCAGCACCGCATCGACCACAACTGGTTCGGCCCGCGCCCTGCACTGGGCGTCAATGGCGGCGAAACGATCCGCGTCGGCACCAGCGACACCTCGCTGAGCGATTCCAACAGCACTGTCGAGAACAACTGGTTCGAGGGCTGCGATGGCGAGACCGAGATCGTCTCCAACAAGTCCGGCGGCAATACCTTCCGCGGCAACGTGTTCTATCGTTCGGCCGGCGCGCTGACCCTGCGCCATGGCAACGGCAACCGGGTGATCGACAACCTCTTCCTCGGCGACGACAAGGCCGGCACCGGCGGCGTGCGCATCATCAATGCCGACCAGACCGTCAGCAACAACTACTTCGAACGGCTGGCCGGCTCCAGCAACCGTTCGGCGCTGGCGGTGATGGACGCACAGGCCAATCCGCCACTGTCCGGCTATGCGCCGGTGGTCAACGCAACCATCAGCCGCAACACTTTTGTCGACGTGGCGAAGATCAGCTTCGGCGTTGGCCACGACGAGGCCAAGGGGATCGTGGTCGCGGCCAGCAACAGCCACTTCAGCGGCAACCTGATCGTCAACCGCACCAGCAAGAATCCACCGAATGCGGCCAGCTCGCTAGCGGGCATCGCCTTCAGCAACAACGTGCAGTCGCCGCAGGCCAGCAGCGTATTCCCGGGCGGAGTGAGCAGCGCCAGCGTCGCCCTGCAGCTGGCAGCCAGCGGCCTGTGGGTGCCGGCAGCGCCCCTGCCCGCCATCGGCGCCGATCCGGCGCTGGCGATGACCCCGCGCGAACAGACCGGGGTGGACTGGTATCCCAAGGTGGGCGAGGTTGCCCTGTCACGCACCAGCACCGGAGTTGATCGATGAGGTTGCAGCCGCTGTCCCTGTGTTCCCACCGCCTGGCGCTCGCCCTTGCCCTCGCCGCTCCCTTCGCCCTGATGCCGACGGCACCGCTGCACGCGGCACCTGCCGCAGCCGCGCGACAAGGCGATACCGCGCCGGTCCTGGTGACCGCTGCGCAGTGGCAGCAGATGGCCAGCGAGGGCAGCCGCTACCCGTGGTTCGCCAAGGAGCAGGCGCGTACGCAGAAATCGCTGCAGAAGATGATGAAGGCCGGCATCGACGTGCCGGTACCGAAGGACAAGGGCGGCGGTCGCACCCATGAGCAGCACAAGCGCAACTACCAGGCACTGCTGGCCGCCGGCACCCTGTACCGGCTGACCGGCGACAAGGCTTATGTCACCTATTCGCGCGACATGCTGCTGCAGTACGCCAAGCTCTACCCGACCCTCGGCCCGCATCCGGAAGGACGCGGGCAGATTCCCGGCCGGGTGTTCTGGCAGGTGCTCAACGATTCGGTCTGGCTGGTCAACGCCATCCAGGGCTACGACGCGATCCGCGATGCGCTGTCGCCGCAGGATCGGCAGACCATCGAATCGCAGGTGTTCCGGCCGATGGCCGAGTTCCTGGCCAGCGAGCCGAAGAACTACGACCAGATCCACAACCACGCAACCTGGGCGGTGGCGGCCACCGGCATGACCGGCTACGTTCTGCGCGATCCGGAACTGGTGGAGAAATCGCTGCGCGGCAGCCGCAAGGATGACCAGTTCGGTTTCCTGCGGCAGATCGACCTGCTGTTCTCGCCCGATGGCTATTACGAGGAAGGCCCCTACTACCAGCGCTACGCGCTGGCGCCGTTCCTGCTGTTCGCCAACGCCATTGAGCGCAACGAGCCGCAGCGGAAGATCTTCGCGCGCCGCGATGGCGTGCTGCTGAAGGCGGTGGACGTGCTGGTGCAGACCAGCTACGACGGCCTGTTCTTCCCGATCAACGATGCGATCCTGGACAAGGGCATCGACACCGAAGAGCTGGTGGCGGGCATCGGCATCGCCTATGCGCAGGCCGGCGATGATCGCCTGCTGTCGGTCGCGCAGCAGCAGAAGCGCCTGCTGCTGTCACCGGAAGGGCTGCAGGTGGCGCAGGCGTTGGCGGCCAACAAGGCCAAACCGTTCGACTACCGGCCGATGCTGCTGCGCGATGGCCCGGACGGTGAACGCGGCGGTCTGGCGATCCTGCGCATGGGCGGCGAACGCGGCCAGGCGCTGGTGCAGAAGGACACCATGCAGGGCATGGGCCACGGCCACTTCGACAAGCTCAACTGGTTGTTCTACGACAACGGCAATGCCGTGGTGACCGACTACGGCGCAGCACGCTTCCTCAACGTGGAAGCCAAGCGAGGTGGCATCTACCTGGCCGAGAACCGCAGCTGGGCCAAGCAGACCGTGGCCCACAACACCCTGGTGGTGAACGAGCAGAGCCACTTCAAGGGCGACTGGAAGCGCGGTGAGGAACATGCACCCACGGTGCGTTTCTTCCAGGCCGACGCCGATACCCAGATCGCTTCGGCGACGATGCGCGATGCCTATCCCGGCGTGGTATTCACCCGCACCCAGGCGTTGCTGCGCCACCCCGAACTGGGACTGCCGGTGGTGCTGGACCTGCTGCAGGTGCACGGCGACAAGGCCGCGCGTTACGACCTGCCGCTGCACTTCAACGGCCATATCGTCACCACCGGATTCGAGGCCGAGCATTTCCCCACCCAGCGCCCGGTGCTCGGCGGCGACAACGGCTATCAGCACCTGTGGCTGGACGCACGCAGCAAGGCCGGCAGTGAACCGCGCACGCTTGCATGGCTGCTCGACGGGCGTTTCTACACCTATCGCTTCGGCAGCAGTGCGCCATCGCAGGCGTTGCTGGTGGAAAGCGGCGCCAACGATCCCGAATTCAACCTGCGCCGCGAACCTGCGCTGCTGCAGCGCGTGGAAGGACAGAAGGATGTGACCTTCTTCAGCGTGCTGGAGCCGCATGGCGAGTACAACGGCACCGCCGAGTACGTGCACGGCGCCGACAGCCGCATCAGGGAGATCATCCGAACGCGCGGCAATGATGCCGAGGTGCTCGAACTGCGCTTGGCCAGCGGCGCACGCATCGCACTCGGCGTGGCCGACGACAGCGAGGCGAAGGGCGAACACAGCGTGACGGTGGACGGCTATGCCTACCGCTGGAGCGGCAGCCATGCGCGCATGGACCGCGGCAAGGGTGACGTGCGATGAACGGCCCCTCGGCCCTGGCCACGCTGCGCAAGGTGCCGGTGCGCTCGGCCGTGCGCTGGCTGATCGTCGGCCTGATCGCGGTGGCCACGGTGATCAACTACATCGACCGCAATGCGCTGGCGGTGATGTGGCCGGAGATCGCCAAGGAGGTCGGCGCGACCAAGGACGACTACGCGCTGCTGGTAACGGTGTTCATGCTGTTCTACGCCGCTGGCCAGTTCCTGTTCGGGCGCCTGTTCGACATGATCGGGACGCGACTGGGGTTCGCGTTGTCGATCAGTGTGTGGTCGATCTCGATCGCGCTGCATTCGGTCACCCACTCCATGCTGTCCTTCAGCGTAGTGCGGGCGATGCTGGGCGTCAGCGAAGCCGGCGCCTGGCCCGGTGCGGTGAAAGCCAACGCCGAATGGTTCCCCGCGCGTGAGCGCGCCCTCGCACAGGGCATCTTCAACGCAGGTGCGTCCATCGGCGCCATCGTTTCCGCACCGGCCATCGCCGGCCTGTACCTGTGGCTGGGCTGGCGCGGCACCTTCGTGCTGGTCGGTGCGCTTGGCTTCCTGTGGCTGCTGCCGTGGCTGTTCGTCTATCGCGCCGGCCCGGACAAGCACCCGTGGGTGAGTGACGCCGAGCGACGCCTGATCATGGAAGACCAGACCGGCCAGCAGCGCGCGGATGCGCCCAAGGTGAGCGTGCGCTCGCTGCTGGCGCACCGGCAGAGCTGGGGCATGTTGGCCTGCCGTTTCCTGCTGGACCCGATCTGGTGGCTGTTCGTATCGTGGCTGCCGATCTATCTGGCCGAGACCTTCGGCTTCGACATCAAGCAGATCGGCCTGTTCGCCTGGGTGCCGTTCGTCGGCGCCATGCTGGGCAGCCTCAGCGGCGGCTGGCTGTCGGGGCGGCTGATCAATGCCGGCCATGGCGTGGACCGCGCACGCAAACTTTCGATTTCGCTCGGCTGCGTGATCATGGCACCGGCCCTGCTCGGTGCGGTACTGGCCAACCAGCCGCTGTTTGCGGTGCTGGCGATCGCTGCGGTGCTGTTCGGTTTCCAGATCGCCATCGGCAACATCCAGACCCTGCCCGGCGATCTGTTCGACGGCCGCTCGGTCGGCACGCTGGCCGGTCTCGGCGGCCTGGCCGCAGTGGCCGGCACGTTGATCACCACCTGGCTGGTGCCGGTGCTGACCCGCCATTCCTACGCACCGATCTTCATCCTCGTTGCCGCACTGGTGCCGCTGTCGCTGGTGGCGCTGTGGTGGTGGACCGGACCGATCCACAAGCTCGACCGCAACGACGGTTGAGCCCCCCTTTCCCTCGCATTCCCCCGCAAACCAAGGAGTTTCCCGCATGTCGTTCCAGGACAAGGTGGCCATCGTCACCGGTGGTGGCCGTGATATCGGCCGTGCCGTCTCGATCAAGCTGGCTGCGGCCGGTGCACGCGTCTGCCTCAATTACGCCAACGACGAAGCCAGCGCACAGGAAACGCTGGCGCTGATCAAGGCGGCCGGTGGCCAGGCCATCGCTCACCGCGCCGACGTCACCGATCCGGCCGCGGTGGCCGGTCTGGTCGCAGCAACCCAGGCTGCATTCGGCCAGCGCATCGATGTGCTGGTGAACGTGGCCGGCGGCATGGTCGAGCGTCGCCCGCTGGCCGGCATCGATCCGGCGTTCTTCCACAAGGTCATCGACCTCAACCTGACCTCCACCTACCTGACCACCCACGCCGTGGTACCGCACATGGGCGATGGCGCAGCGATCGTGAACTTCGCCTCGCAGGCAGGTCGCGATGGCGGCGGCCCTGGCGCGGCGATCTATGCCACCGCCAAGGCCGGCGTGATGACCTTCACCCGGGCCATGGCAAAGGAGCTGGGGCCGAAGGGCATCCGCGTGAATGCGCTGTGCTGCGGCATGATCGCCACGCGCTTCCATGATGAATTCACCAAGCCGGAAGTGCGCACGGCGGTGGCCGGCGCGACGCCGCTGCGTCGCCAGGGGCTGCCGGAGGAAGCCGCCGATGCAGCGGTGTACCTGGCGTCGGACGCAGCAGCGTTCGTCACCGGCGCCAATCTGGACGTCAACGGCGGCACCTACTTCTCCTGACCGGACCGAAGCCCATGCAGCGCTGGATCACCCTGCTTTCCCTGGCCATCGGCAGCGCCGTGGCCGCCCCCGTGGCGCTGGCCGCACCGGTCTGGGTCACCGCCTGGACCGCCTCGCCCGCGCCTGACCGCAAGGATGGCAGCGCCGACGCGCCCGTACAGTTCGCCGCGCAGACCGTGCGCCAGGACATGCGCCTGGGCAGCAAGGGCGATGCGCTGCGTCTGCGCATCAGCAACGAGCTGGGCACCACGCCGCTGCATGTGGAAGAGGTACGGGTGCGCCTGAAGGATGGCAGGGCGACAGCGCTACCGCTCACCGTCGATGGACGCGCGTCCATCGACGTACCAGTGGGTGCCGCGCTGCTGAGTGATGCGTTGCCATTGCAGGTCGCCGCACTGCAGGAGATCAGCGTGACCGCGTACTTCCCGCAGCCCACCCGCCCTGCGGTGCGCCGCACCGTGGTGCGGGTGGCCGACGGCAAGCAGGATGCGGTGGCCGACAGCGTGCGCGTGGGTTACCAGCAGAATGTGTTCTCGGCCGTGCTGGTGCAGCGCGCGGATCGGCCGCAGGTGATCGTGGCCCTGGGTGATTCCATCACCGAAGGTGCGACGGCCTCGCGTGGCTCCTTCAACCAATGGCCCGAGCGGTTGGGCCAGCGTCTGCAGCAGGCCTGCCCGGACCGCTTCGTGGTGCTCAACCAGGGCATCAGCGGCAACAAGCTGCTGGACCATGGCCGCAGCCACAGCGCGCTGTCACGGCTGGATCGCGACGTGATCGCGGTTGCCGACGCCGACCAGGTGATCCTGTTCGAAGGCATCAATGACATCCGCCACGGTGGCGGTGCACAGCCGCTGCCGGGACGCAGCACGACGGACATGCTGCTGGGCTACCGCCAGGTGGCCGCACGACTGCATGCGCATGGCATCCGCGCTCATCTCGGCACACTGACGCCCTTCGGCGATTCGGAGCGCTACGAACCGGTATCGGCCGCCACCCGTACCGCGATCAACCAGTGGGCGCGTGGCAAGGACACCGGCTTCGATGGCGTGGTGGATTTCGATGCGGCGCTGCGCGATCCGAAACAGCCTGAATCATTGCCGGCGAACATCACCCGCGATCATCTGCACCCGAACGACGAGGGCTACCGGCGCATGGCCGATTCGATCGACCTGGCGATGCTGGGCTGCACGGCGCGTTGAATCACGCAGCGCGGGCCAGCTCCCCGGGCAACATCACCATTTCACCCTGCCGCGCAGGATGTCGGCGAACATCACCCAGTCACCGATGAAGGAATACAGCGGATGGCGGAAGGTTGCAGGGCGGTTCTTCTCGAAGAAGAAGTGGCCGACCCAGGCAAAGCCGTAGCCGCAGGCCAGTGCAGCCAACAGCAGCAGCGGCTGCCCTCGCAGCACGGCGGCGGCGACCAGCAGCAGCACGCCGCAGCTGCCGATGAAGTGCAGGCGACGCGACACCGTGTTGCGGTGCTCGCTGAGATAGAACGGGTAGAACTCGCGGAAGCTGGCGAAGCGGGACATGCGCATGCTCCGTTCGTTGAGGGTAGTGCCGGGCCATGCCCGGCTTCCTTTGCCAACAGCGGTCGAACATCACTCGACTCTACACCGCCGCGGCTTACCCCGGCTGCCGCGGCCCGAACATGATCACCGCCATGCCGGCCAGGCAGAGTGCAGCACCCAGCATGTCCCAGCGGCTGGGACGGATGCCGTCGACCAGCCACAACCAGAACAGCGCCGTGCCGATGTACACGCCACCATACGCGGCGTAAACGCGGCCGCTGGCGGTCGGGTGCAGGGTCAGCAGCCAGGCGAACAACGCCAGGCTGGCCGCCGCCGGCAGCAGCAGCCAGATGCTGCCGCCTCTGCGCAGCCACAGCCAGGGCAGGTAACAGCCGACGATCTCGGCCAGCGCGGTCAGCAGGAACAGACCCAGCGTTTTCACGCTTTTTCCGCAGCCTTGGCGTGCTGCCAGAGCGCTTCCTGCGCATCCAGATCGAGTGCAGCCAGCGAATCGCCGTGTGCCTCGGCCTGCGCCTCCATCGACCGGAAGCGACGTTCGAACTTGTGGTTGGCCCCACGCAGCGCGGCACCCAGATCGATGTCCGCATGCCGCGCCAGGTTGGCGCAGACAAACAGCAGGTCACCCAGTTCCTCCTGCAGGCGCGCCTTGTTGCCGGCGATGTCACCGCGCTCGAACTCCTCGCGCAGTTCCTGCAGTTCCTCGGCAGCCTTGTCCAGCACCGGCAGCGGACCGGGCCAGTCGAAACCGACCTTGGCCGCGCGCGACTGCAGCTTCACCGCCCGCTGCCATTCCGGCAGGCCACGCGAGATGCCCGCAAGCGCCGAGGTGTCCCGCTCACCCTTGGCCGCGCGCTCGGCACGCTTGATCGCGTCCCAGTTGCGCATCACACCATCAGCATCGTCGACGCTGACATCGGCGAACACATGCGGGTGCCGCCGTTGCATCTTGTCGCTGATCGCGCGCGCGACCTCGGCAAAGGCAAACGCGCCCTGCTCTTCGGCCATGCGCGCATGGAACACCACCTGCAGCAGCAGGTCCCCCAGTTCATCGCAGAGGTCGTCAAGATCGCCCCGATCGATCGCATCGGCCACCTCATAGGCTTCTTCGATCGTATAGGGGGCGATGGTGGCGAAGTTCTGCTCCAGGTCCCAGGGGCAACCGCCCTCTGGGTCGCGCAGGCGCGCCATGATGGCCAGCAGGCGCTCCAGCTCCGCGCTGGCGTCGCCGGTGGCAGGGGTGTCGTGCGTGCTCATGCATTTCTCCAGGATCAATCGGACAACCAGTCCCGCCACGGCAGGCTGGTATCGCCCAGCGCCATGAACTCACCGTTCAACAGCGTCGGCCGGCGGTTGTAGCGGAACGGCTTGCCGGTACCGACCGAAAGCACCGCACCACCGGCCGCGTGCAGCACGCACTGGCCGGCAGCGGTATCCCATTCGGAGGTCGGGCCCAGCCGCGGATAGACATCCAGTCCGCCTTCGGCGATCCGGCAGAACTTCAGCGACGAGCCCTGCACCACGGTCTCGATGTCGCCCATCCGGGCCAGCAACGCATTCGTCTCGGCTGAGCGATGCGAACGGCTGGCGGCGACCCGCAGCGGCGCAGTCGCGGGTGTACGGGTACGCAGTACGGTGTCATGTACGCCCTGCCGGCGATACGCCAGCTCGCCCCGCATCGCGTGCCAGACAATGCCGGTGACCGGCGACTGGACCACGCCGAAAGCCGGCGCGCCCTGGTAGATCAGCGCGATGTTGACGCTGAACTCGCCATTGCGTTTGACGAAATCACGGGTGCCATCGAGTGGATCGACCAGCCAGTACGCGCCCCAGTGCTGACGCTGCTCCCACGGCACCAGCGGCGACTCTTCCGACAGGATCGGCAGGTCCGGGGTCAGCTGCCGCAGCCCCTGCTGGATCACCCGGTCGGCAGCGAGGTCGGCAGCGGTGACCGGGCTGTCGTCGTCCTTGAGTGTCACGTCGAAACCGTTGCTGTAGATCTGCATGATGGCCTGCCCGGCTTCCTGGGCGATGGCGATCGCGGTCTCGCGCAGTTCCGTGGTCAGCTTGATCATCGTGCTCCCTGCAGCCACTGGCGGGCGATGAACAGCGCCGCCAGCGAACGCCCTTCGGAAAAGTCCTCGCGCAGCATCAGCTGGTCCAGATCGGCCAGCTTCCACGGCACCACTTCCAGTTCCTCCGGCTCGTCTCCGGCCAGCTTCTCCGGATACAGGTCGCGCGCGACCACCAGCCAGGACTGATGGCTCATGTAGGTCGGCGCCAGGGTCATCGCGCGCAGCACGTCGACCTGCCGTGCGCCATAGCCGGCCTCTTCCTTCAGCTCACGGTCGGCGGCCTGCTCCGGCGTTTCGCCGGCATCGATCCGGCCCTTGACCAGGCCAAGCTCGTAGCGATGCATGCCGGCCGCGTATTCACGCACCAGCAGCACGGTTTCATCATCGAGCATCGGCACCACCACCACCGCGCCATGGCCACGGCTGACCAAGCGTTCGAAGCGGCGGCGTTCGCCGTTGGAGAACTCCAGGTCCAGGTGCTGGCGCTGGAAGTGCCCGTTCTCCTCGTCGGTGATCCGATGGATGATCGGCAGAGGACGCCTGGCGCGGTCATCGTTCATGCGGAATCTCCGTGGCAACCGGCGCATGCGCCGAGGCCGATAGAATGTGCAGGCAGCAACATGTTCATGAGCCCGAAATGCTAGCAGACCCAACCCCCTCTCCGCTGGTCCAGCACTGGCGGCAACGCGACCTCCAGGTCCTATGGCACCCGTGCACGCAGATGCGCGAGCATCCGCACACGTTGCCGCTGGTGCCGATCGCCCGCGGCGAAGGCGCCTGGCTGATCGATCACGACGGCAACCGCTACCTGGATGCCGTCAGCAGCTGGTGGACCAACCTGTTCGGCCATGCCGAGCCGCGCATCGGCGGTGCCATCGCCGCCCAGGCCGGGCAGCTGGAACAGGTGATGCTGGCCGGCTTCGGCCATGAACCGGCGATCACCCTGGCTGAACGCCTGCTGGCCCTGGCGCCGCGCCAGCCCGGCCGCGCGCCGCTGGCCAAGGTGTTCTACGCCGACAACGGCTCGGCCGGCGTCGAAGTGGCGCTGAAGATGGCCTTCCAGTATTTCCAGAACCGCGGTGAGACCCGGCGCACGCGCTTCGTCTCGCTGGAGAACGGCTACCACGGCGAGACGCTGGGCGCCCTCGCACTGGCCGACATCCCGCTGTATCGCCGCGTCTATGCGCCATTGCTGGCCGAGGGCCTGTTCGCGCCCTCGCCCGATGCCTACCTGGCCGAGCCCGGACAGAGTGCGGCCGACCGCGCACGCCAGGCCGCCGACGGCCTTGCCACGCTGTTCGACCAGCATCCGGGCGAAATCTGCGCGGTGATCCTGGAGCCACGGCTGCAGTGCGCCGGTGGCATGCGCATGCACGATCCGGCCTATCTGCAGCGCGTGCGTGAACTGTGCGACGCCCATGGCGCCTTCCTGATCGCCGACGAGATCGCCACCGGCTTCGGCCGCACCGGCACGATGTTCGCCTGCGAGCAGGCCGGGGTGATGCCTGATCTGCTGTGCCTGTCCAAGGGCCTGACCGGCGGTTTCCTGCCCTTGGCTGCGGTGCTGGCCACGCAGGCGCTGTATGACGCGTTCCTTGATGATTCGCGCGAACGTGCCTTCCTGCATTCGCACAGCTATACGGGAAACCCGCTGGCCTGTGCGGCGGCGTTGGCCACGCTGGACATCTTCGGCGACGACGATGTGATCGCGCGCAACCGCGGCATCGCCTCGGTGATGGGAACCTTGGCCGCACCGTTCGCCGACCATCCACACGTGGCCGATGTGCGCCAGGCCGGGATGGTGGTGGCCTTCGAACTGACCCGCAACGGCGACAAGCGCACGCCCTTCGATCCGGCGCTGAAGCTGGGGCTGCATGCCTACAAGGCGGCGCTGAAGCGCGGTGTGGTGCTGCGCCCGCTGGGCAACGTGCTGTACTGGATGCCACCGTACTGCGTGGACGACGAACAACTGGAGCTGCTGGCGCATACGACGCTGGCAGCCATCGACGAGGCGATTGCATGCGCGTGACCCGCTGCCCCATCGACCTGGCGCTGCACAGCGGCCAGACCGTGACCCTGCCGGAAGAGACGGCCAACCACCTGGTGCGGGTGATGCGCCTGCGAGAGGGTGACACCTGCGTGCTGTTCAACGGCGATGGCCACGACTACACCGCGACGCTGACGCTGGCCGGCAAGCGCGAAGTGCAGGCGCGCATCGACCAGGTGCAGCCGATCGGCAACGAATCGCCGCTGACCATCACCCTGCTGCAGGGCATTGCACGCGGCGAGAAGATGGATCTGATCCTGCAGAAGGCCACCGAACTGGGGGTGAGCGCGATCGTTCCGGTGAATGCCGAGCGTACCGAGGTGAAGCTGGATGCAGCACGCGCGGAAAAGCGCGTGGCGCACTGGAACAACGTGGTGCAGTCGGCCTGCGGGCAGTCCGGCCGTGCGCGCATTCCGCAGGTAGGGCCGCCGCAGTCGCTGGCGCAGGCCAGCGCGGCACTGCCAGCCGACACGTTGCGGTTGACCCTGGACCCGCTGGGAGCGCACCGGCTGTCGACACTGCAGGCGGCGCCCGCCGGCGGCGTGGTGATCGCCATCGGCCCGGAAGGTGGCTGGTCGCCACGTGACCGTGAACAGCTGGCGGCCGCAGGCTTCCAGGGCCTGCAGTTGGGCCCACGTATCCTGCGCACGGAAACCGCAGGCCTGGCCGCGATCGCGGCATTGCAGGCTCGGTTGGGCGATCTGGGATAAGCGACGGATCGCGCGACCACTGCGCTCGCCGGGCATGGCCCGGCGCTACCCGATATCCGGAACGCCTGCGGTAGCGCCGGGCCATGCCCGGCGGATTCCGGTCACGCCGTCAGCGAATCCAGCGCGGCTTCCAGTGCGTCCAGATTCGGCAACAGCGCGCTCTGTTCACCCAGCAACACGCGCATGTGCACGATGTCGGGCAGGTTTTCCTCGGACGCGTCGGCCAGCAGGCCATCGCGCGGTACCGAGATCAGCTGCGGGAAGCTCTGCGTCAACAGCGCGTAGTAGGGACGCTCCGGGTTGCCGCTGAGTGTCTTGAGCACCACCACCTTGTTGTGGCCGGCCACCGTCTCTTCGCCCAACCCGGAGAGCCGTGCGAACGACACCAGCGGCACCTGCCAGCCGTGCCAGCCGATCTCACCCACCAGCCAGCGCGGAGCGTCGGCCACCGCCTGCACCGGCACCCGCGACATCATCTCGGCCACGGTGGCATTGGGCAGCAGGACCCGTTCGGCACCGGCCGAGATCAGGACGCCGCGGATCTCATCATTGCTGGCGTAGCTCATGCGGCATCTCCGTCGTCATCCAGGCCCCAGCGCGCGGCGATCACCTGCGCCAGTTCCTGCGGTTCACCGGCCACCATGCCGGCAGCAACCACGGCCGTCGCCGCAGCCGGGTCGTAGCAGCCTTCGCCCACCTGCCCGGCCACCCAGGCGCCGGCGGCGGCGAGGTCCAACGCCGGGCCCACATGGGCCAGGTCGGCACCACTGAGCAGCACCAGCGCGCTGTGCTCGGCCGACAACGCGGCAATCGAGATGCCCTGCGCTTCGGTCTGGAAATACAGGCCGTCGGCAGCAGCGTGCACGCCGATGTCATCGGCCAGCACATGCACTTCGCCCGCGGTGGCGCGCTGGCCGGCTTCGGCCAACTGCACCGGCAGCGGTGATACGCGCGCCATCTGCTTGACCAGGTTGCCGTAGCGGCCGCCGTCCAGGCGCATGTGCACCAGCACCGGCACGGCCAGCCCGCTGGGCAGTGCCGCGAGCAGGCGGCGCAACGCATCGGGGCCGCCGATACCGGCCAGGACCAGCAGCGCACCGGCGCGGCTGCCTGCGGGTGCGGCGGCGTCCAGGTCGACCAGTGACAGATGCTCGGTGTCGAACGCCGGTTCCGGCGCCGCGACCGTCGCAGCAGCACGCGGCTCTGCCGGCGCGTCGCTGGCCTCGTCGACCAGCGACCAGGCCGTGTGATCGGTGAACGCCGTCGGTGGAGCTGCCGGCACCGGCGGCGGTGCAGCCGCTGCATCAGCGGGCGTCGCCGTCTCCGCCAGCACCGGCTGCAGCGCCGCCAGTGCCTGCTCCAGCGCGATCGGCTCATGCAGATGTGCCGGCGGCGAATAGAGGCCATCTGCCGGCACGTCGTCGGCCCACGAACGGGCCTGTTCCAGGTGCGGCTGCAGCGCGGCTTCCTTCGGCACCGGCGGCGGCGTCGACGGCCGGCCCGGCTCAAGCTGCAGTGCCGGTTCGTCCTCGGCACCCGGCGGCAGCACCTGCTGGTGGCCGTGCAGCTTGGCGGCCAGGTGGCGACCCCAGCGCTGCGCTTCCCACCCATCGCGACGCGCGGCCAGTTCAGCCTCGTCGAACACCAGGGTCAACCCGGGTGCCGACAGCGCCGGTTCCAGGCGCTCCAACGCATCTTCAATGGCCGCTTCCAGCGCGATCACCACGAACTGCGGGCGTGCATCCTGCAGCGCCTGCGGTTCCAGCGTGATGGGATCGTCTTCCAGCACGATCTGCACGTCGGCATGGGCCAACGCCTCGCGCAGGCGCTCGCGCGCCGCGCCCGGGCGGGCCAGCAGGGCTACGGCCGGAACCGGATCGAGGTCACTCACGGACACGGGCAATCCCCAGCAAGTCGTACACGTTACGCATCAGGTCCAGCTCCTGGTACGGCTTGCCCAGGTAGCGCTGCACACCGATTTCGAAGGCGCGCTGGCGGTGCTTGTCGCCGCTGCGCGAGGTGATCATCACGATCGGCACGTCCTTGTAGCGCGGGTCGGCGCGCATTGCGGTAGCCAGCTCGTAACCGTCCATCCGCGGCATTTCGATATCCAGCAGCATCAGGTCCGGCACGCGCTCTTCCAGCTGTTCCAGGGCTTCGACGCCATCGCGGGCGACGCTCACCTCGAAGTTGTGACGCTCCAGGATGCGGCCAGTGACCTTGCGCATGGTCAGCGAATCGTCCACCACCATCACCAACGGCACCTGGCGTTCCTGGCGGGGTGCATTGACCAGCACCGGCGCGGTCGGGTTGGCCAGGAAACGACGCACCAGCGGGGCCACGTCCAGGATCACCACCACGCGGCCATCGCCGGTGATGGTGGCGCCATAGATGCCCGGTACCGAGGCGATCTGCAGGCCCACCGGCTTGACCACGACTTCGCGGTTGCCCAGCACCTGGTCGATCGCAACGGCGGCGCGCAGGTCGCCTGCGCGGACCAGCAACAAGGGCACCTGGGCCTGCCCGTCGGCGCGCGCCGGCGCCTGGCCGACCAGACTGCCGAGGTCGTACAGCGGATAGTCTTCGCCGCTGTAGCGGTAGCTGCTGTCAGCCGCTTCGAAGCGCTCGTGCGACAGCCGGCCGATACCACTGACCGACGCCACCGGTACTGCGAAGGTGGTTTCGCCGATCTGCACGAACACCGCCTGGGTGACCGCCAGCGTCTGCGGCAGGCGCAGGGTGAAACGCACGCCCTGGCCACGTACCGACTGGATGTCGACCGAGCCGCCGAGCTGGCGCACTTCGTTGCCGACCACGTCCATGCCGACGCCACGGCCCGCCAGCTGGCTGACCTGGTCAGCAGTGGAGAAGCCCGAAGCAAAGATCAGGTTGTCCAGTTCCTGCTCGCTCGGCTGCGCATCGGCAGGCAGCAAGCCGCGTTCGATGGCGCGACGGCGGATTGCCTCACGATCCAGGCCCGCGCCGTCGTCGGCCACGTCCAGCACGATTTCCGAGCCTTCACGGTGCAGGCGGATGGCGATTTCGCCCTCTTCCGGCTTGCCGGCGGCACGACGTTGTTCCGGCGCTTCCAGGCCATGGGCAACCGAGTTGCGCAGCATGTGCTCCAGCGGCGCGACCATGCGATCAAGCACGTTGCGGTCGAGTTCGCCGTGGGTGCCTTCCAGGGTCAGGTGGACCTGCTTGCCGGTGTCCATGCCGGCCTGGCGGACCACCCGGCGCAGGCGCGGCACCAGGCCGTCGAACGGCACCATGCGCGCGCGCATCAGGCCGTCCTGCAGTTCCGAACTGACACGCGACTGCTGCTGCAGGAGCGAATCGTACTGGCGCGACAGATCGTCCAGCACGCCCTGCAGGCCACCCAGATCGGCGGCGGACTCGTTCAGCGCGCGGCTGAGCTGCTGCAGGGTGGAGAAACGGTCCAGTTCCAGCGGATCGAACTTGTGGTCGGCCTGGTCCTGCTCGCGCTGGTAGCGGGCAACGATCTGCGCTTCGGTTTCCAGGTCCAGGCGACGCAGCTGGTCGCGCAGACGCGCGTTGGTGCGTTCCAGCTCGCCCATCGCGCCGCGGAAGGCGCCGAGCTGCTGTTCCAGGCGCGAACGGTAGATCGCCACTTCACCGGCGTGGTTGACCAGGCGGTCGAGCAGGTCGGCGCGCACACGCACCTGTTCCTGCTGCGGACGGGCCAGCGGGTCTTCTTCGGTGGAGCCTTCCACCGGCAACGGTGCCGACAACGGGGCGTCGACCACGGCCACGGCCGGAGTGACCTGCGGAGTCTGCTCCGCCTCGGTGGCAGCAGCGGCTGCAGCTGCGCTGGCAGCGGCGGCGATGTCGGTCGTGGTCCGTGCTTCAAAGGCATCGAGCAGATCCTGTGCCGGCTCGACAACGCGATGTTCACCAGTGCGCGTCAGCAGCTGGTGCAGGCGGTCGAAACCGCGCTCCAGCAACTGCACGTCACGACGTTCGATCTCGGTGCGCCCGCCGGCGACAGCCTCCAGCAGCGATTCGATGCTGTGGCCGAGATCGCCGATGGCGTTGATGCCCGCCATGCGCGCGCCACCCTTCAGCGTATGCAGATCGCGCTGCAGGCCGGCCAGGGCTTCGCGATCCTGCGGCGCTTCGCGCAGTTCGCTGATCAGCCCATCGCAATGATCCAGCAGGTCCTTGCCTTCCTCGACGAAGATGTCGACCAGCTCGCGGTCATAGACGCTGAAGTCGAGCAGGTCGGCGCTGTCTTCGGTCTCGGATTCGGTCTGGGTGTCGAGCAGAGCAGTGTCCGCCGACACCACCGCATCGGCGCTGTCGATGGCGACAGGTTCGGCATCGGTCGCCGCAGCCTCAGCCTCAGCCACGATCGGCACCACGATCATGCCGCTGTCCGCCACGGTAGGCTGGCCCGGAGCATCTTCCAGTTCGAAGAAGCGCGAGGGCGAAATGGCGTCCTGCGCCGTCTCCACGGGCCCGACGTCTTCCACCGTCGCCGGGGACGGCTGGTCGGTGCTCTCTCCTTCACCGACCGCCGCCTCCCCGCCGACGTCCGCATCCTCGGCAAAGGCTTCCGCCTCGCCAGGCGCGAGTTCGCTGGCCTGCAGGCCGAGCACGGGCCACTGCCCGTCTTCATCCCGGTCCTGCTCCTCGTCGATCACGTGAAGGCCGGCCTCGAGCGCGGCTTCCAGCGTGACCGGGTCTGCGAAGCCCGGCACAGCCATTTCATCCTGCAGGCTGGACAGCTCGCTGTCGAGCGGCACTGCAGCAGCGTCTTCATCCACCGCCGTTTCAGATGTGAACGGCGGCGGCGTATTCAGGTCGTTTGCGACATCCAGGTCGCGATCGTCAACCGGCAGCGCGCTGGCGTCCAGATACGGCGACAGATCGTCCACCGCAGTCAACGCGGCGTCTTCCAACGCAGTGTCTTCCGATGTCACCACCGCCTGTCCGGCTTCAATCTCCGCGGCAACGAGCGTGGAAGCAGCCACTTCCAACGTCGATTCCGGTGCCGGGGCGTCCGGCATCGAAGGCCATCCTGCGTCGAAGTAACGCGACAGATCATCGCTGCCGGTCAACTCAGCGGACTCCAGGCCCGCGTCGCTCAACGCGTCCTCGCTGACCTGCACTGCATCCAGCACGTCGGTATCGACATCATCGGTATCACGCCCGGCTTCCGGCTCGATCTCGACCTCATGCGTCGACACGACGACATCGGTATCGGTATCAGCCTCGGCATCGACGACCAGCGAAAGCAGCTGGCCGTCTTCATCTTCATCCTCGACGTCCAGCCCGGTCATCGGCCAGCGTGCTTCCGGCAGTTCACCGGCCAGCGCCTGCAGGCGCTGCGCCAGTTCAGCCTGCGGCGCAATCCGCGGCTGCTCGGCCTGCAGCGCGTCCATGGTCGCGTTGATCGCCCGCGCGGTCTCGTCCAGGGCCGCCACGGCGTCATCACCGGGCACCACCTCGGCGGCCAGCGCGCGCTTGATGTACGACTCGGCGCCGCCGGTAACGGCGGTGATTTCCGGCACTTCGGTCATCGCGAAGGCGCCGTTCATGGTGTGCACCGCACGCAGCAACGCATCGCTGACCGGCTGCGGCGCCTGCTGCGCCGAGCGCAACCAGCCCTGCAGCGTGGCCTGGTGCAGTTCCACCTCGGCTTCCAGGATTTCGCGCAGCACGCTGTCGATGTTGGCCGGCGTACCCGCCGCTTCGACAGCGCTCTCTGCCGGGGCGTCGACAACCGGCTCGGCGCTGCCAACGGGCTCGACAGCATCGGCCGCTGTCACCAGCGCCGGTGCAGCAGCGCCCGGCAGCGCAACGTAGAACGTCTCTTCGCCTGCACCTACGCGATCGGCGATGGCCTGCATCGCCTGCAGGTCCACGCTGACACGCTGGCCGTCGCGCAGTGCCGCGTTCAACTGCGGCAGTGCCGTGTATGCGTGATCGACCATCGCCAGCACCGCCGGCGTGGGGGCACGGGTGCCATCGAGCACGCGATTGAGCATGCCCTCGATCTTCCACGCGAACTCACCCAGGGTACGTGCGCCGACCAGGCGGCCACTGCCCTTCAGTGTGTGGAAGATGCGCCGGATCGGCCGCAGCCGATCCATGTTGTCCGGCTGCATGCGCCAGGCCGGCAGCAGCGTGCCGAGATTGCCCAGCTCGTCGTCGAATTCTTCCAGGAACACCTCGCGGATGTCCTGGTCGATGTTTTCGGCATCGTCGTCGAAACCCGCATCGAACCCGCCCTCGGCCACGGCCGGCGGTACGGTTTCGGTCGGCCCGGCAGTTGCCTGCATGGCCTGCGGATTGAAGTCGGCGGCGGCGGCATTCAGCTCTGCGAAGAACTGCGCATCGGCCTCGCTGAAGTCGATCGGCGCGATGGTATCCACATCGACCAGAGACACGGTCGGCGCAGCCGCCGATGCCGGCAGGTCTTCGGGCGCGCGCAGATCAGCGACCGGTTCAACGTAAGCCTCAGCCTCGGTCTCGGCGGTGGCGTCGGTCAATTCGGCAATGGCCAGGCCGTCGTCGAACTGCGGCACCGCAACTGCATCAATGAGTTCCAGCGTCGCAGGCGACTCCTGTTCGTCGTCCAGCGACAGCGTTTCCATCGCCTCCAGCGACAGCACGTCATCGGCGTTGTCCAGCAGGCTGCTGTCGAAACGGAACACCACGTCGTCGTTCGGCTGCGGCTGGCCGTCCTGTTCGGCGGCAACCGGATCGAATGCCGGCGAAATGACCGCATCCAGCGGCGCAGCCAACGACGCCTCGTCCAACGACGTCGCCAGGAAGGCGTCATCGTTGCCGTCCACGGTGGCTACCTGCGCGTTGCCGTGTTCCAGCACCGGCGCTTCGGACAACGTCCAGGCAGCGGTATTGGACTGCTCGGCGGACAGCGGATCGAAGCTGACCGGATCGAAGCTGGCGAAGGTCGGTGCACGCTCGTCGCTGTGTTCGGCAGCCGTACCTGCCGGCGCGTCGAACCCGCCCAGTTCCCATTGCGGCACTTCCGGCGCGGGTGCGCTGGAGGCGGCAAACAGCAGTGGCGCCGGGGCGTCGCGCGGTTCGGCAGGGACAGCCGGCGTAGCCAGCGATCCGAACATCACGCCATTGTCGGCGGCCGGGGCCTCCGGCAGCGGATCAAAGGTGAAATCGGGCAGCGAGGCGGGCACGTCGCCCGGCGTCGGCGCGGCGGCCTGCACGATGGCGTCCAGCGGTTCGATCTGCAGCGGAACGGCCGGCACGGGCACGGCTTCGCGCTCGACCGGTTGCACCTGCTCGGCTGCGGCCACGCCGCGCTCGGGCAGCGGCCAGTAGCGCAGCGCTTCCAGGCTGCTGCGGGTGATGTCGAGGATGTCCTCGCGACCCGGACGGCGGTCGCGCAGCGCTTCCAGGTAGTACTCCAGGCTGGCCATGGCATCGGCCAGGGTGTCCAGCTGGCGTCCACTGGGCACGCGCTGGCGACCGATCAGTTCAGCTTCGATGTACTGCTGCACGCCGCGCAGGTAGTCGGCGGCGGTGCCCAGGTCGAGCATGCGCAATGCGCCGGAGACATCGCCGAGCAGGCGCGGCACGTCCTGCAGCTCCGCGTGGTTCCAGCTGGTTTCAATGAAGGCGACGAAATGCTCGCGGGCGGCGGCGAAATTGGCGATCGCCTCGTGCGCCAGCACTTCCACCGTGCGCCGGTTCTCCACCGCGCTCGGATCATCCTGGCCACTGCCACTGGCACCGAGGTGTGCGACCTGGTCGTCCAGCGATGCATCGACATAAAGCAGCGCACCGGCGATATCCAGCAGCATGTCTTCGTCGATCTGCTGGCGGCCTTCGACAACCCCGCGCAGTGCATCACGCTGCTGCACGACCACGCCGCGCGCGGCGCCCAGGCCGAGCATGCCCAGCGTATCGGCCACCGAGCCCAGCTTGGTCACCTGCTCCTGCAGCTGTTGCGGCGCGCCGTCGGTACGCAGGTGCAGGTCCAGGGCGTCCTTGACCTGCAGCAGTTCTTCCTTGACCGCATTGCCAACGGTATCCAGCAGTTCGCGGTTGCGGCCGCTGAGGCTGCCACGCGCGTGGTCCAGTTCCGCTTCGGTGGCGGTCACCGAATCGGGCGCGAACGCGAACAGCACGCTGTCGTTGATCAGCGCCTCGCCACGGGCGGCGCGGATCTCGTTGAGCAGCGGCTGCAGCACGATCGGAATGTCACGGTGCCCGTTCTGCAGGCGCTCCAGGTAATCGGGCAGCAGCACGCTGCCGCGCATCAGGGTAGCGCAGGCCTCATCGCGCTCGGCCACCTCGCCCTTGCCGACAGCAATGGCGAGCTGTTCCAGCTCTTCGGCCACCATCGCCGGTGCATACAGTTCAACCATGCGCAGCGTGCCCTGCACCTGGTGCAGATAGCCGGCGCAGATGCGCATGCGGCTGCTGTCGCCCGGGTCTTCGGCGAAGTACTCGACCTCGTTGCGCACCAGGCGCAGGGTCTCGTCCAGCTCGGGCTTGACCCAGCCCAGGGCCGCGTGGCTCATCGCATCGCGCAGGCTGCTCATGGATGCGCTCCGGTCGCCGCCGCGCGACGGTCGCGCGGATCCTGGCGTGGGAAATGGAAATGCTTCATCGACTGGTTCCTTGCTCGCCGCCCTGCCCGTGTCACGCCGGCAGCTTGAAGTCGGCGACCGAACGACGCAGGTCGGCCGCCAGCTGCGCCAGGTGGCCGATCGACTCGGCGGTCTGCCCGGCACCCTGCGAGGTCTGGCCGGTGATCTGGCGGATCACGCCCATCGTGCGGGTGATGTCCGACGCCGCCGACGACTGCTGCTGCGCGGCGATGGAGATGTTCTTGATGAGGGTGTTGAGTGCGTTGGACACGCGCTCGATCTCGGTCAGTGCGGTACCGGCGTCTTCGGCCAGGCGTGCACCGGACACCACTTCGGCGGTGGTCTGTTCCATGGAGGTGACCGCTTCGTTGGTATCGGCCTGAATGGCCTGGACCAGGTTCTCGATGCGTCGGGTCGCACCGGAGGTGCGCTCTGCCAGGCGCTGCACTTCGTCGGCCACGACCGCGAAACCGCGACCGGCTTCACCGGCCGACGCCGCCTGCACGGCCGCGTTCAACGCCAGGATGTTGGTCTGCTCGGAAATGTCGTTGATCAGTTCCACGATCGAGCCGATCTCCTGCGAGGACTCGCCCAGGCGCTTGATGCGCTTGGAGGTTTCCTGGATCTGGTCGCGGATCTGGTCCATGCCCTGGATGGTCTCGCGGACCACGCCGGCACCCTCGGCGGCGATCACCACCGAACGCTGTGCCACGTCGGCCGACTCGGCCGAGTTACGCGATACCTGCTCGATGCTGGCGGCGATTTCGCCGATCCGGTCCGATGCCGAGGTGATCTGGTTGGCCTGGTGGCCGGCCGCTTCGGCCAGCTGCATCGCCGTTGCCTGCGTTTCCTGGGTCGAAAGCGCGACCTTGGCCGAGGTGTCGTTGATGGTGGTCACCAGGTGGCGCAGTTCATCCACCGCGTAGTTGATGGCGTCTGCGATCGCGCCGGTCATGTCCTCGGTCACCGAGGCTTTCACGGTCAGGTCGCCCTCACCGAGCGAGGAGATTTCATCCAGCAGCCGCATGATCGCCTGCTGGTTGCGGCTGTTGAACTCCACCTGGGTCTGGTAGCGCAGTTCCTGTTCGCGCGAGCGGCTGCGCACGTTGGTGGAGACGAAGCCGATGATCGCGATCAGCGACAGCGCACCGGATACCACGCCGATCCAGAAATTCGGGAACAGGCGGGTGTCGGACACCGAGCCGAACGAGGAGAACGCTTCGAACAGCTTGCGGCTGTCGGTCAGCATCTTCGCCGAACCCTGGCCCAGCGTGGCGGCAGC
The DNA here is from genome assembly GCF_013416715.1 of Stenotrophomonas sp. SbOxS2. Lineage (NCBI taxonomy): Bacteria > Pseudomonadati > Pseudomonadota > Gammaproteobacteria > Lysobacterales > Lysobacteraceae > Stenotrophomonas > Stenotrophomonas sp. SbOxS2. The sequence goes on along the minus strand of NZ_JAAVXD010000005.1, from coordinate 22,688 downwards.
GGACTGCGCGGCGAACAGCTGGCGCGAGCTGGCCAGGATCGCGTCGGCGTCCTGCTTCATCGCCTCCCACTTCTGCTGCGACTGCTCCAGCGCCGCAACGGCGGCAGCGCCGCGCACGGCGGTGATGCCCAGATCCTCGTTGCCATTGCGCAGCGCATCGAGTACCTGCGAGAACACGGTGATGTCGCGGGCCAGCGCGTCGCCGGCAGCGGCCGCAGCCGTGCCGCCGGCACGGATTTCAGTCACGCGACGGGCCATCGAACCGGCCACCACCACCTGCTGCAGGGCACTGTAGACCTGCGACGCCGGGGCGCCGGAGGCGGACATCGCACGCACCAGTTCGTTCAACTGGGCCTGCAGGCCCGGCACCGCACCGGAGAAGTTGTTGGCGTTGCCGGCCAGGGCCAGCACCGCCGGCTCGCTGGCGACCAGCTGGCCGGCCTGCTTGCCCAGCGGCGTCCAGGTGTCGGCCAGGGTCGAGATCGCCCCGGAGACGCCCGGCTCGTTGCCGTAGCGCCCCTGCAGGGTCGACACGTTCTGCTCGATCGCGTTGCGGGTGGCCTTGAAGGCGGTGAAGGCCTGCGCGTTGCCGCCCACCGCGTCACGACCCTGGTTGGCCAGCTGCTGCGACAGCACCTGCAGGTCCGCTGCCTTGGAGCCGGCATCGGCCAGGCGGCTGCCCTGCCAGGTGGACACACCCGTGTTCACGCCGAACAGGATCATCGACAGCGCCAACAGCGCCAGCCAGAGGTTGCTGCCGCCCAGCCGCAGCTTGCCGGACTTGTTGGCATCCGAAGCAGTACTCATCGTTCAACCTCGATTTTCAATGCAGGGGGCGATGCCCGGCCTCAGGCCGCGGCTTGCCGGAATTCAGGGGTGCGCGACAGCAGCGAGAGCGAGAACACGCCCCAGTCGTTGCCATCGGCGTGGAAAGCGCGATCGACGAAGTGCCCGTAGCGTCCTTCGGCCAGTGAACCGGCCTCGATCTGCTGGGTCAGCTCGAAACTGCGCTGGCCGAACAGTTCGTCGATGGTCAGGGCGACGTCGCCACCGGCCTGGCGCATGATCAGCACGCGCTGGCCTTCCTGCTGGACGGTGCGCGCACCTTCCAGGAAGTACTTCAGGTCGACCACCGGGAACAGGTTGCCGCGCAGGTTGCCCACGCCCAGCAGCCACGGCTGCGCACAGGGCACCGGGGTCACCGGCGGCATCGGTACGATCTCCACCACTTCGCGGAAATCGGACACCAGCCGGCGCTGGCCGACACGGAATCCGACGCCACGCCACAGGTCCTGGGCGAACTGTCGCCCGGGCAGCTGTACCGCGTGGGCCAGGCTGCGCCGTTCGTAGGCTTCAAGAATGTCGAAGGGCGAGCGCATCAGGCCACCAGCTCGTTGATCCGCGCGATGAGTTCTTCCTCGCGCGGCGGCTTGACGATGTAATCGGCGGCGCCCTGGCGCAGCCCCCAGGCCTTGTCGGTTTCCATCGCCTTGGTGCTGACGATGATGACCGGGATGTGCTTGATCGCGGCGTCGCGGGCCATCGCCCGGGTCGCCTGGAAACCGCTCATGCCCGGCAGCACCACGTCCATCAGGACCAGCTGCGGCACCTGGTCGCGGACCAGCTGCAGGCCATCTTCGGCATTGTCCGCTTCCAGCACCTCATGGCCGGCACGGCGCAGCCATTGGGTGAACACCGCGCGGTCGGTCGGTGAATCCTCGATCAGGACGATACGAGCCATTGTGCCTTTCCCCCCTGGTCAGGCGTTGACGTACGTGCGGATGGCACCCAGCAGTTCTTCGCGCGTGAATGGCTTGGTCAGGTATTGCTCCGAGCCGACGATGCGCCCCCGCGCCTTGTCGAACAGACCATCCTTGGACGACAGCATGATCACCGGGGTCGCCTTGAACAGCTGGTTGCCCTTGATCAGTGCGCAGGTCTGGTAGCCATCCAGGCGCGGCATCATGATGTCGACGAAGATGATCTGCGGCTGCTGGTCGGCAATCTTGGCCAAGGCCTCGAAACCGTCCGTTGCGGTCACTACTTCGCAGCCTTCGCGCTTCAGTAGTGTTTCCGCAGTCCTGCGGATGGTCTTCGAGTCATCGATGACCATCACCCGGAGTCCTGCGAGCTCCCCGCCCGCAGTCGTGTTTTCAGTCATTGCCATTCCCCAAGCGCGCGGCCCAATCTTTGGCGGGAGCCGCTGCGAAAGCGTATCTATATCGCACTTCCCGCGCCCGCTTCAAGGGCGGTCCGTGGCGCGGGGCGTGGCGCCGGGCTGAACGTGACCGGATTGGCAATCACTGCGCAGCCGGGCAAGGGACGCTGCGTTGCACATCGCCGGGGAGGCGCACAGCCGGCGTTGCCGCTACCATCAACGCCTTGCCTGACAGGTGCGCCCATGCCGTTGAACGTCATCGTGGTGATGGATCCCATCGCCCACATCAAGATCGCCAAGGACACCACGTTCGCCATGCTGCTGGAAGCCCAGCGCCGCGGCCACGCCCTGCACTACGTGCGCCCGGGCGGACTGGCGCTGGAAGGCGGGGTAGCCGTGGCCTGGACCGCCCCCCTGCAGGTGCGCGACGACCCGGCCGGCTGGTACGAGCTGGGCGCATTCAGCCGGACTGAATTCGGCCCCGGCCAGATCGTGCTGATGCGCAAGGACCCACCGGTCGACGCCGAGTACGTCTACGACACCCAGGTACTGGATGTTGCTGCCGCCGCCGGTGCCTGCGTAGTCAACAACCCGCAGGGCCTGCGCGACTACAACGAGAAGCTGGCCGCGCTGCTGTTCCCGCAGTGCTGCCCGCCGACCCTGGTCAGCCGCGATGCCAAGGCGCTGAAGGCCTTCGCGCTGGAACACGGTCAGGCCGTGCTGAAGCCGCTGGATGGCATGGGTGGGCGCTCGATCTTCCGCAGCGGCCAGGGCGACCCCAACCTGAACGTGATCCTGGAAACGCTGACCGACGGCGGCCGCAAGCTGGCCCTGGCCCAGAAGTTCATTCCCGACATCACCGCCGGCGACAAGCGCATCCTGCTGGTCGATGGCGAGCCGGTCGACTACTGCCTGGCGCGCATTCCGCAGGGCGATGAGTTCCGCGGCAACCTGGCCGCCGGTGGCCGCGGCGAAGGCCGCCCGCTGAGCGAACGCGACCGCTGGATCGCCGCCCAGGTCGGCCCGGAGATGAAGCGTCGTGGCATGCGTTTCGTCGGCCTGGACGTCATCGGTGACTACCTGACCGAGGTCAACGTGACCAGCCCGACCTGCGTGCGCGAACTGGACGCGCAGTACGGCCTGAACATTGCCGGCACCCTGTTCGACGCGATCGAGGCCGATCTGCACTGATGGATGCCGCACCTGCCGTCCTCGCCCCGCCGCCGCGCGAAGCGCAGCGGCTGGGCGCCACCATCGCCCTGTCGGTGCTGGTGCACGCCCTGCTGATCCTAGGGGTCGGCTTTGCCGTGAAAGGCGATGCGCCACTGGTGCCGACCCTGGAAGTGATCTTCAGCCAGACCCGCACCGCGTTGACCCCGAAGCAGGCGGATTTCCTGGCCGCCGCCAGCCAGGAGGGTGGTGGCGAACATGATCGTGCGCAGCGCCCACGCGACAACCAGGCCGGCATCGTGCCGCAGGCGCAGTCCGGCATCAGCCCGGTACCGCAGCAGCAACAGTCGGCAGCACCGGTGCCGCCGCCGCAGGCGCGGGTGGTCAGCAGCCGCAATGGCCAGGACACGGTGGCCCTGGCGCAGTCGCGCCCTACCCCGCTGCAGCCCACGCCGGATGCACCACTGACTGCACGCGAACAGCGCGATGCCGAGATGGCTCGGCTGGCGGCGGAAGTGCACCTGCGCTCGGCGCAGTACGCCAAGCGCCCGAACCGGAAATTCGTTTCGGCCAGTACGCGCGAATACGCCTATGCCAATTACCTTCGCGCGTGGGTGGACCGCGCAGAGCAGGTCGGCAACCTGAACTACCCCGACGAAGCGCGGCAGCGCCGGCTGGGCGGGCAGGTCGTGATCAGCGTGGGGGTGCGCCGCGATGGCAGCGTGGAAAGCAGCCGCATCCTGCGCTCCAGCGGCACGCCCTTGCTTGATGAGGCGGCGCTGCGGGTGATCCAGCTGGCGCAGCCGTTCCCGCCGTTGCCCGACAGCGACGATCAGATCGACATTCTGCAGGTCACGCGCACGTGGGTGTTCCTGCCGGGCGGCGAACTGCGCGACGACCGGTAAGGTTTTCTGCCCGGGCCTGCGGCCCGGGACCCGCTGGAAGCAACTGCCACTGCAACGGCAAGATCAAGAGCGGCGGTTGGGCTGTTGGTTTGGCGGGGCGGTGTGGGCTTGCAGGACACGCCGTAAACCCGTCCATGGGGGCTCGATGGCGCCATCCATGGCGCCAACGGTCCTGCAAGCCCACACCGCCCCACCTCTGACAGATCGCGGCGCATCTTTGCTGTTGGTAGGTGTCGACCTTGGTCGACACGACGTATCCACGCCATGCCTGCACAGTAGATCCACGCCATGCGTGGATGCGAGCGAAGCGATCTGCTTTTGACTTTGATTTTGTTTTTTTGATTTTGCGTGGCGGGCGCGCACGGAAACTGTCCGTGGCCGGGCGGGTGGGTTGCGCAGGGGCGTGAGCCGCATGGATGCGGCGACCGAGCTTACATGGACGTACTTGCAGCGTCCCCTGCGCAGCCCACCCGCCCGGCCAACCCACGGCTTCTGCTTTCAGCGACACGCCACGAGGGGCTCAGCCGTTGGCTTTCGCCTTCGCGTCCCGCGCAGCCTGCTGCTCGACCAGCGTCAGCGCCACGTTGTCACGCAGGTACGCCGGCTCGACCTTCTCCGCAGCAATGCCTTCGCCGCGTGCGAACGCCGGCACCGCCAGTGCCAGCACATCCGCTGCATGCGGCAGCGCCGTCGCATCGAAGCGGCGCAGACCCGCACCCAGCTGCGCGACCAGCGCGCCCTCCGCCGCGGCAAAACCGGTGCCGACGCCGTAGACGGATGCGTCTTCCGGCAACGACACCGCCGTCGGTACGTACACGCGCTCGGCATCACGCGCCACCGGCAGTCCATCCACGCGCTCGAAACGTGCCACGTACAACTCGCCCATGCGCGCATCGATCGCCGACAGGATCTGCTTCTCTTCCATCGGCGCGCGCAGTGCCAGCACCTGCAGCGTCGACACCGGCAGCAACGGGCGATCCAGCGCCAGCGCGATGCCCTGCGCCAAGGCGATCGCCAGGCGCACGCCGGTGAACGCACCGGGACCGCGACTGAGCGCGATGCCGTCCAGCTGGCGGCGGCTGATGCCGGCCTCGGCCAGCAGCTCCTCCGCCCATGGCAGGCTCAGTTCGGCATGCCGGCGGGGGGCGATCTCGAAGCGTTCCAGTACCTGCCCATCGACATGCAGGGCTACGGAACAGGCTTCGGTGGCGGTTTCAAAGGCGAGCAGTTTCATCGGATCGGGTCAGAACAGGGGGAACGTGGCACCGGGAACCGGCTCCGGGCCAGCCACGGGGGCGGTCGGGGCTGCGGCATCTGCCACGGGGGCCCATTGTGGCGCAAAGAAGGCCTGCACATCGGCCAGTGCCCGGGTTCGCCGGAACGGCGGCAGCGACTGCAGGAAGACCTTGCCATAGCCACGGTTGAGCAGACGCGGGTCGCACAGCACCAGCACGCCGCGGTCGGTCTCGCTGCGGATCAGCCGGCCAACGCCCTGCTTCAGGGCAATGACCGCCTGCGGCAACTGCTCGTCGCGGAACGGATTGCCGCCCTGGGTACGGATTGCTTCCAGCCGCGCTTCATACACTGGATCATCGGGCGTAGCGAAGGGCAGCTTGTCGATCACCACCACGCTCAATGCCTCGCCAACCACATCCACACCCTCGCGGAAGCTGGCCGATCCCAGCAGCACGCCATTGCCGGATTCGCGGAAACGCTGCAGCAGGGTCGCGCGCGGCGCTTCGCCCTGCACGAACAGCGGCCAGGGTCCATCACGCAATGCCTCGGCTGCTTCGCGCAGCGCACGATGCGAAGCGAACAACAGGAACGCCCTGCCCTGCGACGCCTGCAGCACCGGGCGCAGCACCTGGATCAGTGCGGTTCCGAAACCGCGCGCGGCCGGATCGGGCAGACCTTCAGGCAGATAGCACAGTGCCTGCTCGGGCCAGTTGAACGGGCTGGGCTGCACCAGTGTCTGCGGATCGTCCAGGCCCAGGCGCGTGGCGATGTGCTCGAAGCCGCCGCCAACGGTCAGCGTGGCCGAGGTGAAAATCCATGCGGCATGGCTGCGCTCGCGATGTTCGCGCAGCGGCGCGGACACATCCATCGGCGTGCGCTGGCAGCGGAAACCGCGCGGGGTCAACTCGTACCAGAGCACGTCGCCGGCGGCGGCGCTCGTTTCGGCGGGATCGGCATCGAAGTCGAGTGCGGGCTCTTCATCGCCGAGCCAACGGCCCAGCCGCGAGATCGCCTCACGCGCACGCGCATGGCAGGCATCCAGGCCGGCAGCGGCTTCGCGCAACGGTTGCAGTGCCTGCTCCAGCACCACCAGGCTGGACATCACCGCATCGAAACCCTCGCGCACCTGTGGCATTGCCAACGCCCGCCACTGCGTACCGCGCGCGGGCAAGCCCTCCATCGCAGCACGCAGCGCAGACAAGGCCTGCTGCAGATGATCGACCGGTTCCTGCAATGCCGACTGCGCGCCACCCACGCCGCGCGCTTCAACCAGACAGTCACGGCCCAGCTCCTGCCAGGGGCGCATGCCGAAGCCCTCGCCGAAGAACTGCGCGGCCAGCTCGGGCAACTGATGGGCCTCGTCGATGACGAAGGCCTGCGCGCCGGGCAACAGCTCACCGAAGCCCTCCTGCTTCAGCGCGAGATCGGCGAGCAGTAGATGGTGGTTGACCACGACCAGGTCGGCGGCCTGAGCACGCTGGCGGGCACGCACGACGAAGCAGTCATCCCAGAAGGGACACTCGTTGCCCAGACAGTTGTCGACGGTGGAGGTGACCATCGGCAGCAGCGGCGAGTCATCGGCCAGGCCATCGAGTTCAGCGATATCGCCCGAATCCGAGCGGCCGGACCAGGCCAGGATGCGCTGGAACTGTGCCGCCTGTTCGGGGCTGGAGAATCGCGGTTCACCGCGTGCCTGCTGCAGGCGATAACGGCACAGGTAGTTGCTGCGTCCCTTCAGCAACGCGCTGCGCAGGCCGACGCCCAGCGCCTGGCGCACGCGCGGCAGGTCACGGTGATAGAGCTGGTCCTGCAGCGCGCGGGTACCGGTGGAAATGATGGTGCGCATTCCGGACAGCAGCACAGGCACCAGATAGGCAAAGGTCTTGCCGGTGCCGGTACCGGCTTCGGCGAGCAGCAGGTCGCGCTGCTGCATCGATGCGGCAATGGCCTCGGTCAGGCGCAGCTGCGCAGGACGCGGAACGAATGCATCCAGATGGGAGGCGAGCGCGCCGCCTTCGCTGAGGGCTTCGCGGCTGGCATGGACAAGGTCGGACATCAGGTGGAAAGGATACCCGGCCGGGCGCTGCCCGGCACCCGTTTCAAGCCGGAGCACAGGCAAAAGCAACGGCAACCGCGTTTGTTCATGGCTCTGGGTTGCTACGTGCTGGGGTGGGTCGGACAGGGCAGGCAGGACACGCCGCGAACCCATCCCTGGGGGCTCGATGGCGCCATCCATGGCGCCAACGGTCCTGCCTGCCCTGCCCGCCCCACCCTCGACAGTTTCCCGGTGACGGGAGGCAAAGGCGGAGCAGAAGCGGTTGGTTTGGACGGGGAAAGTAGAAGGGGTCGGAGCCGTTTTCCTGCGGAGAACGGCTCCGACCCCTCAGCGAGTGCGCGCAGCGCGCGACCCGCGTTTGAGTTTGATTTTGTTCTTGCCTGCGGCGGCCACAGGAAACTGTCCGTGGCCGGGTGGATGGGCTGGACAGGGGCGTGAGCCGCATGGATGCGGCGACCGAGCTTACATGGACGTACTTGCAGCGCCCCCTGCCCAGTCCATCCACCCGGCCAACCCACATCAGGCCATCAGCCCGCCCGCCGCAGAGGGGGCAGCGCCCGATGGAGGGGAATACCTCAGTACCGCTTGATCCCCGGCACCGTGCAACCTTCGATCTGCGCATGCGCCGACACCGCATTCTCCTTCTCGCCCCGCGCCAGGCGCGCCTGTTCGATCGTCGCCCAGTGCCGGCGGCACAGCGGCCCCGTCTTCGAACCCAGGTCCACGGCCTTGCGCGCGAACGTTTCCGCTTCCGCCCACTGGCCCTGCAGCAGCGCCAGTTCCGCGCGTTCCTGCAGTACCGACGGATCGCCAGCCACGATCTGCAACGCCTGGTCCAGACTGCCGGCCGCGCCGGCCAGATCATTGGCCTGGCGCTGGCTCAGCGCCGTCTGCCGCAGATCCTCCACCTGCGAATCGCGCAGCGGCTGCACCGACAGTTCCTTGTCATCCGGACCGGCGGCGGCTTCCACCGCTGCCAGTCGCTGTGCGGGCGTGGTGGTGTCCACCGGCTTGACCACCTGCGGCGCGCTGCTCACGCAGGCCGCCAGGGCCAGGGCGAGGCCACTCAGGACCAGGGGCTGGAACAGCGAACGGTTAGTCATCGGCATCATCGGCTTGGGGGAGGAGTCGCTGCAGCGGGTGCTGCGGCAGGTTCAGCGGCGGGTTCCGGTTTACGGTCAAGGCCGAACCAGCTGCGCCAGCCGCCGCCCTCGCCTTCGGCACCGCCCTGCGCGTCCGGCACGGCGGCCGGTGCACACGGTTCGTAGGCAGGCGCATAGCCCACCACGAACGGGAATCGCCGCGCGCCCGGGCAGCCTTCATCGGTGCTGTTGGTACCGGTCGCCGCAACCGGCTGCCAGTCGAGGCCTTTGTTGCTGACCTTCAGCGGCGCCGTCGGCAGACGCTGGAAGATGCCCGACCACACCCGCATCGCGCCGGTGGCGCCGTACAGGCCGGCCTGTTCGTTCTGGTCGTTGCCCATCCAGATCACCGCCAGATGGTCGCCGGTGTAACCGGCATACCAGCTGTCGCGGCCATCATTGGTCGTGCCGGTCTTGCCGGCCGGCTGCAGCCGGCCCAGGCCATCGGCATTCAAGCGCTGCGCGGTACCACTGGCCACCACCTGCTGCAGACCGATGCTGATCAGGTTGGCGGCAATCGAGTCGCCTTCCTGTGCCGGTGCGGGGGTCTTGTCGTAGCGCTTGAGCAGCTTGCCCTGCGGATCAAGGACACCACGCACCGCGTGCAGCGGCTGGATCTCGCCACCCGATGCCAGGAACTGGTACAGCTGCGCCATCGCGTACGGGCTCTGGTCGGTCGAACCGAGGATCACCGCCGGGTTTGCCTCGGCCTTGATGCCGGCCAGCACGTGGATCAGCTGGGTCACCCGCTCCGGGCCAACCTGCATGCCCACGCGGACTGTGGCCTGGTTGTAGGAATGGGCCAGCGCGTCGATCAGGCGCACGGTGCCATGGCTACGGTTGTCCGCATTGCCGGGATTCCAGTTGCGGCCACGGCTGAGCTGCACGGTCACCGGTGAATCGTCGACCCAGCTGGCCAGCGAGTAGCGGTCCGGCTGCGCGAGTGCGAGCAGGTACACGAACGGCTTGAGCAGCGAGCCGACCGGGCGCTGCGCCTCGATGGCGCGGTTGAAGCCGACCTCGGATACTTCGCGGCTGCCGATCACCGCCACCACGTCACCGTTGTGCACGTCGGTCATCACCAGGCCGGCCTGCAGCTCGGGGCGACGCTTGCTTTCCAGCGACTTGATGGTGCGCGTGACCGCGCCTTCGGCATAGGCCTGCGCGGACGGCGACATGCCGCTCATCACGCTCAGGCCGGCGCCCTGCAGGGCAGATTCCGGATAGTCGTGGCCAAGCTGGCGACGCACCAGGTCAACGTAGGCGGGGAAGCGGTTGGCCGCCACCAGGCCCGGGGTCTTGGGCACGCCCAGCGGCGCCTTCAACGCCCGCTGGTACTCGGCATCATCGATCAGGGTCGCCTCGTGCAGCTTGCCCAGCACGAAGTTGCGACGGTCCAGCGCACGCTCGGGATTGCGCCGCGGGTCGTAGTACGACGGCCCCTTGACCAGGCCGATCAACAGCGCGATCTGCTCGGTTTCCAGCGAGGAAAGATCGCGCCCGAACCAGAACTCGGCACCGGAGGACATGCCGTGGATCGCCTGGCTGCCGCGCTGGCCCAGATACACCTGGTTGAGGTAGGCCTCGAAGATGGTGCGCTTGTCATAGCGCGCTTCCATGATCAACGCATACAGCACTTCGTTGAACTTGCGGGTATAGGTCTGTTCCTTGCCGATACCCAGCAGGCCACTGCGGGCCAGCTGCTGGGTCAGGGTGGAAGCGCCCTGCCGGCTCTGCCCGCCGGAACGGACCGTCACCCAGACCGCGCGCGCGATGCCGGACAGATCGATGCCGTGATGGCGGTTGAAATCCTTGTCCTCGACCGCCTGCAGGCCAGTGACCAACAGGTCCGGGGCCTCGTTCATGCGGATCAGGCGGCGCTCTTCCTGCTTCTGCCCATACAGCGTGGCGATGCGCGCAGGATCCATGCGGGCCGCCTTCAGCGCCTTGCGGCTGTCGGCGTCGCGCAGCGAGGCGATGCTGCCGCCGGACAGCGACAGCTCGACCCGACGCGCCGCGACCTGGCCGTCGACATCGTTGTAGCCGCGGCTGGAGATGACGAAGCGGCCGCCCTGCACCGCATAGGTTGCCGGTTCCTTGCCCTGGCCATCATCGCGATAGGCCGAGGCGGCCAGCTCGGTCTTCAGGGTCGCCGCATCCATCGCCTTGCCGGGTATCAGCACCAGCGGGCGTGCATAGACGCGCGTCGGGATCTGCCAGCGCAGTTCACCGAAACGTTGCGTCACCTGTTGGTTCAGGTACAGCGTATAGGGGATCAGGAAACCCAATCCCAACGCGACCGCCGCCATGCTCCAGGTGATCAGCCGGCGGCGCCAGAGCGGACCGGTGTCCTGCTGGTCGTCGTCGTCGAAATCGTCGATATCGTCTGAATCGTAGCGTCGGGGCACGGGAATGCGACAATGTAGGGTCTGGCGAGTCTACCCCAGCCGCTGCGGCAGGCGAATTCTCCCGGCCCCCCTGCTTAAGCTGGAGTTGCACCCGGATGGCGATGTCCCTGGCCGAAATCCGCTACCTGATCAATCGCCTGACCGGGCTGGCCCGCCGCAGCCTGGCCAGCCTGCGCACCCGCGGCTGGCGGGCCACCTGGCAGCGGATCCGCGTGCACAGCCAGCGCGCCGTCCCAGCACCGCGCAAACCGTTGTACCTGCCACCGGCACAGCCCTTCGCTCCCTTCACGGTGCCGACCAGCGATACGCCGGACGTCAGCATCGTCATTCCGGTCTACAACCACGTCGACCATACTCTGGCCTGCCTGCGCGCCCTGGCCGCACACCCGCCGTCGGTGCCCTGCGAGATCCTCGTCGTGGACGACGGCAGCAGCGACGCTACGGTGCAGTGGATGCCGCAGATCAGCGGCCTGCGCTACGAAGTGCGCGAGCGCAACGGTGGCTTCATCGAGGCCTGCAACGATGGCGTGTCGCGCACGCGCGGTCGCTACGTGGTGTTGCTCAACAACGATACGGTGCCGCAGCCGGGCTGGCTGGAAGCATTGCTGGACACCTTTGCGACCGTCGCCGATGCCGGCCTGGTCGGCAGCCAGCTGCTGTACCCCGACGGCCGCCTGCAGGAATCGGGCGGGGTGATCTTCGCCGATGGCAGTGGCTGGAGCTACGGCCGTTTCGAAGCGGCCGATGATCCCCGCTTCGCCAGCCTGCGCGACGTCGACTACTGCTCCGGCGCCGCGCTGATGCTGCCCCGCGCACTGTGGCGACAACTGGGCGGCTTCGACACCCGCTACAAGCCGGCCTACTACGAAGACACCGACCTGGCCTTCCGCGTACGTGCGCAGGGCCTGCGCGTGCTGGTGCAGCCGGCCAGCCGGGTGATCCACGATGAAGGCACCAGCAACGGCACCGATACCGGCAGCGGCGTGAAGGCCTACCAGGTACGCAACCAAGGTGTTTTCGCAGCCAGATGGGCCGCTGAACTGGCCTCCCATCCGAAGGTCGGCGAAGTGCCCTCGCCGGCGCTGCTGCTGCGCGGCCGGCGCCAGGTGCTGATCCTGGATGAGGAAGTGCCGCGTCCGGAACGCGACTCCGGCTCGCTGCGGCAGGTCAACCTGATCCGCCTGCTGCTGCAGGGCGGCGCCCACGTGGTGTTCGTGCCCACCCGGCGCGAACACGGCGGCGTGGCGACCGAAGCCCTGCAGCGGATGGGCGTGGAAGTCTGGTACACGCCCTTCCTGGACGGTGTTGCAGGCTGGCTGCGCAGCCACGGCACCCGCTTCAACGTGGTGATGATGGTGCGCCACCACGTCGCCAACGAATGCCTGCCGCTGCTCAAACGCTATGCACCGCAGGCCCGCACCGTGTTCGACACCGTCGACCTGCACTACCTGCGCGAGCGCCGTGGTGCGGAAGTGGCGGGCGATGCTGGCCTGCTGCGCAACGCCGAACGCACCCGCGCCAGCGAACTGGCAGTGATGGACCGGTGCGACATCACCGTGCTGGTCAGCGCCGCCGAGCGCGAACAGCTGCAGGCCGATGCACCCCAGGTGCGGGTGGAGCTGATCTCCAACCTGCATGAGGTTGCCGGCGCGGGCGCGCCGTTCGCGCAGCGCCACGACCTGGTGTTCGTCGGCGGCTTCCGCCATCCGCCGAACCTGGATGCGATGGAGTGGTTCATCGGCGACGTGTTCCCGCGCATCCGCGGTGCGCTGCCGCAGGTGCGCCTGCATTGCATCGGTGCCGGCGCACCTGACACGCTGCATGCCCTGGCAGCCAACCAGCCGGGCGTAGTGATGCATGGCTTCGTCGAAGACATCGTTCCGTACATGGACGGTGCCCGGATCGCCATCGCGCCGCTGCGTTTCGGCGCTGGCGTGAAGGGCAAGATCAACCTGAGCATGGCCCATGGCCAGCCCGTGGTCGGCACCACCTGCGCGGTGGAAGGCATGCACCTGCGTGCCGGCCAGGATGTGCTGGTGGCCGACGATGCAACGGGCTTTGCCGATGCGGTGGTCCGCCTGTACCAGGACCCCGTTCTCTGGCAGCAGCTGGCCGCCGCTGGCCTGGCCAACGTGGCCGAGCATTTCTCGCTGGATGCCGCGTCGGCAACCGTGCAGCGGGTGTTCTTCGACTAGTCGATGTGGCCGCCAGCGTGCCGCAGGCGGTCCTCGAACGCGGCAAGTTCGGCCAGATCCGGCTGCAGCCGCCGCACCTGCTCCACGGCCGAGGCGGCAAATTCCACATCCCCGCGGGCCAGCCGTTCGCTGCCGATCGCCAGCCAGCGCTGTGCCAGGCGGGAACGCGCATCGGGCAATCCTGCGGCGGTCGGCGCCAGCGTCTGCCAGGCCTGCAGGCAAGCGCCCGCAGCCTGCACCCGGTTCTGTCGCAGGTTGTCATCGAAGCAGGACCTGCTGGCGGGCAGCAGACGCGCTGCCGCCGCCTTGACCCGGCTGTCGCGCGGCGCCAGTGCCTGCGCTTCGCGCAACGCATCGAAGGCGCTGTGACCGGGGGGGCTGATCCACTGCCCGGCACGCTCGGCACGATCGATCTGGCGCAACCGATCACGCAGCTGGCGCTCACGCTGGGCAGCGCTGATGCCCGGCTGCTGCAACGACTGGCGTGCCTGTCGCGCACGCTGCAGGCGCTGTGCCAGCTGCTGCTGCGCCGTCTGCGAGGCGCCCAGCCCTGCCGCCAGCGCAGCATCCTTGTCGGCCGCCTCGAACTGGAAGTCGTCGGCCCGCTTCTGGCTGCGCGCCAGCAATGCCTGCACGGTCTGCTCGCGCCCACGCAGTGCAGTGGGATCATCGGACGTGACCGCCAGCACGGCCTGGAAACTGTCTGCGGCCGTCTCGAGCTGCTGACGTTTGAGCGCACGCTGGCCCTGCTGCAGCCGCTGGTCGACGGCCTGGGCCAGCGCTTCCTGGCTGGCAGGAAGTTCGGAATGACCTGCATCGAACTGGCGTGCACGCTGCAGGATCGCGGCCGCCGTGGCCAGTTCGCCGCGCGCGGCCTGTGCACGCGCCTGCTGCAGCAGATCGCTCAATGCATCCTCGCGACCTTCCAGCGCAGGCAGATAGTCCGGCTGCAGCGCCAGCACACGCTGGAACAACGGCAGCGCGCTGCTGTCGCCGTCGTCCAGCCGCCCTGCTGCAAAGGCATTGCGGGCCTGTGCAAGCAAGGCACCGATGCCAGCGCCGGCGCGACGACGCGCCTGCAGCTGCTGGGCCACTGCATCCGCTTCGGCGCGCGGCACCTGCAGCTCACGCGCCAACGCCAGGGCCTGCGCACTGCCCTCCAGGTCGCCCGCCTGCAGCCGCTCACGCGACTGCTGCAACGCTGCCGCGCCGGTGCGGGCCAGTCCCTGCCGCGCCTGCGGGCGGTCGCCATCCAACGCCAGCACCGCCTGGTAGCGTTCGCGCGCGCCGCTGCCGTCGACCGCAGTCAGGCGCCCGTCGGCCAGCGCGCGATCGCCCTCGGCCAGCAGTTGCTCTATCTGTGGCTCATCCCAGAACCAGTCGGCCAGCGGCTTGCGCACCAGCACCAGCAGCACGAACACCGCTGCAGCCGCCAACAGCGCCCAACGCCACACCCGGCGCGCATGGCGCGCCTGCAGCCACCACCAGCGGCTTTCGCGGCGAACGCGATCGAGCGCCGGATGTGCGGCGCCGTGTGAGCGATGCGGGGGCTCGCGTTCCATGCGTGCAGGGTAGCCGGGGCAGCGTGAAGCTCAGCCCAGACGACGCGCCTCGCTGACGCCCGGCAGCGCATCGAGCTTGCCCAGCAGATTCGACAACTGGCCGTAGTCGCTGACCTTCAGCCGCAGGCGCAGATGCGCGCGGCCGCTGTTGCGGACGTTGTCGCTGTGGATGTCCAGCACGTAGGCGTCTTCCTGTGCGATCAGGTTGGTGATGTCCTTCAGCAGCCAGCGGCGGTCAACTGCCTCGACCACCACGTCCACTTCATAGCCGCCGCCGGCCTGGCCCCATTCCACCGGCAGGATCCGCTGCGGGCTGGTCGCAGCCAGCCGCGCCAGTGCAACGCAGTCTGCACGATGCACCGTGACACCGCGGCTACGGGTCAGGTAGCCGACAATCGGTTCGCCCGCCACCGGCTGGCAGCAACGCGCCAGCTGTACCAGCAGATTGCCCACGCCCTGCACGGTGAACTTGGACTTGCCCAGGTTCTCGCGGCGCGCGGTCGGCCGCGGCAGGGACGGCGGTGCGACCGGCTGGCTGGCCGCACGCTCGGCTTCCAGCAGCGAACGGCTGACCTGGTTGGGGCCGGTATCGCCGAGGGCGACCTGGATGTAGAGGTCGTCGACACTGTCGGCATGGAACTTCTTCGCCGCTGCGGACAGGTCCGAATGCTGCAGGCCCAGCCGCTTCAGTTCGCGCTCCAGCAGCTCGCGCCCTGCCTGCACGTTGCGCGCCCGGTCCAGCTTGTGGAACCAGCTGCGCACCTTCTCGCGCGAGCGGTTGCTGGCCAGGAAGCCGTTGGCCGGCATCAGCCAGTCGCGGCGCGGGTCGGCCTCCTTGCCGGTCAGGATCTCGACCCGGTCACCGCTGCGCAGGCGATAGGTCAGCGGCACGATGCGCCCATTGACCTTGGCCCCGCGGCAGCGGTGCCCGACCATGGTGTGCACCTGGTAGGCAAAATCCAGCGGCGTTGCGCCCTGCGGCAGGTCCAGCACCTCGTCCTTCGGGGTCAGCGCGTAGACCCGGTCCTCGGTCAGCTCGGCATCGAGCGCGCCAGCCAGTTCATTGCCCTGCCCGTCCTGTGCTTGCTCCAGCAGCTGGCGCATCCAGGTGATCTTGCGATCGAACGACTTCTCCGCGCCCTTGCCGCCTTCCTTGTACTTCCAGTGCGCGGCCACGCCCAGCTCGGCCTGCGCGTGCATGTCGTGGGTGCGGATCTGCACTTCGATGGTGCGCCCTTCCGGGCCAACCACCGCCGTGTGCAGCGAGCGGTAATCGTTGGCCTTCGGCCGGGCGATGTAATCGTCGAACTCGCTCGGCACCGGCGCCCACAGCGCATGCACCACGCCGAGCGCGGCGTAGCAGGCGGCCACGTCATCGACCATCACCCGTACCGCACGGATGTCATACAGCTGGTCGAAGGCCAGGCGCTTCTTCTGCATCTTCCGCCAGATGCTGTAGATGTGCTTGGGCCGGCCACTGACCTCGGCGTGGATGCCCTGCACGCCCAGTTCGCGCGACAGCACCTTCTTCACGTTCTCGACGTAGCGCTCGCGGGCGATGCGCGTTTCGTCGACCTCGCGCGCGATGCGCCGGTACGTGTCCGGTTCCAGGTGGCGGAACGCCAGGTCTTCCAGTTCCCACTTCAACTGCCAGATGCCCAGCCGGTTGGCCAGCGGCGCATGGATGTCGCGGGTCAACTGGGCCAGTGCGCGTCGCTGCTCCTCATCGAGCTTGTCGGCCGCGCGCATGCGCGCCAGCTGCCGGGCCAGCAGGATCGGCACCACCCGCAGGTCGCGGATGATGGCCAGCAGCAACCGGCGCAGGCCTTCGCTGTTGCGGCCCGCCTCGCGACCGGCGTGCAGGGCCCACACTGGATCGGCCGCGTCCTGGCCGTCGAGCAGGCCGATCACTGCCGCCTTGTGGCTGCCCAGCGGCAACGCGTCGAGGTGGACGCGCAGGCCCGGCAGATCGAACAGCAGGGCCGCCACCACGGCGCCCTCGTCTGCCGACAGCATCGCCAGCGCATCCAGGGTATCGCCCAGCACCGACCAGCTGGCACGCATCTGTGGGTCGCAGTCCGGCGATTCCCAATGCCCGCGCAGGGCCTGGCGCAGCGGAGCCGGCAGCACGGCTGCCGAGGGACGGTTCAACAAGGCATCCAGGCCGGGGACGGAAGCGCGGTTCACAGCATCGAGCAGGCAAGACAGAAGCCCCTACACTAGCGCCGCAGCCGTTCAGGAACAATCGCCGCGGCCACCATCGCCGGGAATGTGGACATGCCGCTACACTCGCCGGCATCCACCGGAGAGTTCCGCCATGCCTTCGATCACCCTGCCTTTCCACCCGCGCCTGCTGGCCTGTACCGCCCTGCTGCTGTCCCTGTCGGCGCCCGCGCTGGCCCAGCGCGTGGTGCAGGGTGACCTGCAGCAGCAGATGTCAGCAGCCGAATTCAAGGCCGCTGGCTTGGACAAGCTCAATGCCGCCGAGCTGGCGACGCTGAACCGCTGGCTGCAGGGCAAGGTTGAAGCCGCCACCACCGAAGCCGTCGCTGCGGTGCGCGAAGAAGCGCGTGAGGAAGGCCGCCAGGAAGTGATCGTGAAGAACCGCGGCTTCTTCGACTTCGGCAGCAACGAGCCGATCAGCGGTGTGCTGCAGGGCGAGTTCCGCGGTTTCGGCAAGGGCCGGATCTACGTGCTCGACAATGGCCAGCAATGGGAACAGACCGATACCACCTCGGTTTCCGGCGTGCGCAAGCAGTCGCCGAAGGTCAGCATCAGCCCCGGGGTGATGGGCGTGTGGTACATGAAGGTCGAAGGCGTGAACACCCAGCCCAAGGTGCGTCGCACCAAGTAGCGGCACCATCGGCCGCTACCGCCGGGACCCGCAGCAGATCCACGCCACGCGTGGATGGCATTCCGCTTGACCCCACCGGCGAGCACCCGGCGGGGTCGGACCAAGGGTTACGAGGCCTGGCGCAGTGCGGTCACCCGCTGCGCCAGTTTCTTTGCCGAAACGCCGGTGCGTGCGCCCAGTTCCTGCGCGAACAACGACACCCTCAGTTCTTCCAGGTCCCAGCGCAGTGCCTGCCACTGCGGCCGCTCGCGCAGGCCCTGCTGCTCGCCCACCTGCAACGCCTCCAGGAACGGATGCAGTTCCAGCATGCGCGCCTGGTCACGCGGCGGATCGCGCTTGGCACGCTCGGTGCGCAGGATCATCGCTTTCAGGTAGCGCGGGTACTGCGCCAGGGCGTCAGCCGGCGTGTCACGCAGGAAACCCGGATGGATCAGCCCGACCAGCTGCGCTTCCATGTCATCCAGATTGCCGCGCGCCCAGCCCATCAACGGCGCCTCCAGCATCGGCTTCAACTCGGCCACCAAGGCAAGGATCGACTCGGCCAGCTTCAACCGCTGCATGGCTTCGCCGAACAGCGTTTTTGCTGCGTGTTCGCGGCGCTGCTCGAATGCCGCCGCATCGCGGATATCGCCCAGACCATCAGCCAGCACGGCATTCAGCGCCGCGTCGACCAGATCGCCACGCAGGCGTTCCTGGGTTTCGATCGAGGCGTACAACAGTCCGGTTTTCGGCGCGACCGGCAACTGCTTGCGTGCCTGCTTGATCTTCTCGCCCAGGCCGATCTCCAGCAGTCGGCGCACACCAAGCGGGTGTGATTCCTCGGCCTGTTGGCGATCGGCGTAGATACGCAATGCGACGCTGTCACCCTCATCCTTCAGTGCGGGATAGGCCGGCACGCCGGCCTCGCCCGGTACCTGCAGCGGAATCGGTGTGGCCGGGAAGGTGCGCAGACCATCGGCCCCCATCTCGCGCCCGGCACGCGCGGCGAACGCATCGCCGGCCCGGCCGCCAAACTTCGCACGCAGCGCATCCAGGTCGCGCGATGTTGCCAGCACCTTGCCCTGCTCGTCGCGCAGGCGCAGGTTCATGTGCAGGTGCGGCTCGATTGAACCGGGCTCGAAATCGGTCGCGGCCACGCTTGCCCCGGTTGCCCGTGACAGGAAGCGCGCCAGCTCACCGGTGATCGCGTCGGCGCTGGGCTGCGGGAAGGCCTCGTAGAACGCGCGCGCGAAATCCGGTGCCGGCACGTAGTTGCGCCGCATGGCCTTGGGCAGGCTGCGGATCAAGGCCGCCGCCTTGTCGGCAACGAAACCGGGCGCGAGCCACCCCAACTGCACTGCATCCAGCGCATTGAGCAGATGCAGCGGCACGTCCAGGGTCACGCCGTCATCTTCGGCCCCCGGTTCAAAGCGGTAGTGCAGCGGCAACCGTGCCTGGCCCAGCGCCAGGTACTTCGGGTAGCGCTCCTGCTCGCTGCCTTCGCCCGGCAGCAGATCCACCAGCGACCAGTGCAGCCCCTTGCGCTGTTCCGGCGGCAACCCCTTCCACCACGCATCCAGTCCAGACGCGGAGTGGATCTGCGGCGGCACCCGGTCCAGGTACCAGCGTGCCTGCCAGTCCTCGTCGGCGACGATGCCGGCACGGCGCAGCTTGGCTTCTTCCTCGCGGGCCTGCTCCAGCACCTTCTGGTTGTCGGCCACGAAGCTGGCACGGGTGTTGATCTCACCGGTCACCAGCGCCTGGCGCACGAAGATGTCGTGCGCTTCGCCGGCATTGATGCGGCCGTAGTGCACCGGTTTCTTCGGTGCCAGCACCAGCCCGAACAGGCTGATCTGCTCGGAGGCCAGCACCTGTCCCTGTGCACGCGACCAATGCGGATCGAAGTGCTTGCGCAGCAGCAGGTGCGGCAGTTCGGCAATCACCCAGTCCGGCTCGATTGCCGCCAGGGTCATGCCCCATACCTTCTGCGTATCCAGCAGGTTGGCCGCCAGCAGCCACGGCGGCGGCCGCTTGGACAGCGTCGAGCCGGGGAACGGCAGGAAGCGCCGCTGGCGCGGCGCCTGGAAATCGCCCTTCTCGCTGCGATGGCCGATCTGCGTGGGCAGGCCCGCCACCAGCGCCCGATGCAGGGTCTGGTAGGCATTGGCGCGCGCGCGCTCGCTGTAGCCGCCGCCCTCCGGAGCCTGATCTTTCTGTGCGCGTGCAGCAACCGGTGCCGGCGTTGCTTCGGCCTTGCCCTCGCGGGCCAGGCGCGCGGCACGGTGCAGCTGGCCGCGGGTCGCCTTCACCGCCGCGGCATCATCGCGCGTCGGCGCCGGCGCACTGCTGCCGGCCAGCAACGGCGCCATCGATACCTCATTGGTCTCTTCTTTCCAGCCCAGTTCCTCGCACAGCAGGCGCAGCTGCCGGTGCAGCTCGCGCCATTCGCGCATGCGCAGGAAGCCGAGGAAGTGGCGGCCACACCAGTCGCGCAGCTTTGACTGGGTCAGATCCTCATGGGACTGGCGATAGGCATCCCACAGGCGCAGCACACCGACAAATTCAGAGCGGCCGTCAGCGAACTGTGCATGTGCGTTGTCGGCGGCGCCACGGGCTTCGGGCGGGCGCTCGCGCGGATCCTGGATGCCCAGGAACGAGGCGATCACCAGCATCGGCCGCAGGCAGCCGGCCGCCTGTGCGGCCACCAGCATGCGCGCCAGCTTCACGTCCACCGGCAGGCGCGCCATCTGCTTGCCGATCGCGGTCAGATGGCGCTCGCTGTCGATCGCCCCCAGCTCGGTCAGATGCTGCCAACCATCAGCGACGGCCCGCTCATCCGGCGCCTCAAGGAACGGGAAGTCCTCGATGCGGCCCAGGCCGAGCTGCAGCATGCGCAGGATCACCCCGGCCAAGCTGGAGCGACGGATTTCCGGATCGGTGAACTCCGGCCGCGCCTGGAAATCGGCCTCGGCATACAGGCGGTAGCAGATACCTTCAGCCACACGGCCACAGCGGCCCTTGCGCTGGTTGGCGCTGGCCTGCGAGATCGGCTCGATATGCAGGCGGTCAAGCTTGTTGCGCGGGCTGTAACGCTTGACGCGGGCGAAACCGGGGTCGACCACGTAGCGGATGCGCGGCACCGTCAGCGAGGTCTCGGCCACGTTGGTGGCCAGCACGATGCGCCGGTTCGGACCCGGGTTGAACACCCGGTCCTGGTCCTGGTTGGACAGCCGCGCGTACAGCGGAAGCACTTCGGTATTGCGGTACTTGCGCCGTTCCAGTGACTGGTGCGCATCGCGGATCTCGCGCTCGCCCGGCAGGAAGATCAGCACGTCACCGCGCGAATCCAGGCGGGTGATTTCATCGATGGCCGAGACGATCGCATCGTTGACCGTGCGCTCGCCCTGGTCTTCGCCCTCGCCTTCCAGCGCGCGATAGCGCACCTCCACCGGATAGGTGCGGCCTTCGACGCTGATCACCGGCGCGTTGTCGAAATGCTGGGCGAAACGCTCGGTGTCGATGGTCGCCGACGTGACGATCAGCTTCAGGTCCGGGCGTTTGCGCAGCAGCTGCTTGAGATAGCCGAGCAGGAAGTCGATGTTGAGGCTGCGTTCGTGCGCTTCGTCGACGATGATCGTGTCGTAGTTCGACAACCAGCGATCACTGGCGATTTCGGCCAGCAGGATGCCGTCGGTCATGAACTTGATGCGGGTGTCTTCGCCGACCTTGTCGTTGAAGCGCACCTGGTAGCCCACCAGCTGGCCCAGTTCGCTCTGCAGCTCCTGTGCGACGCGACTGGCCACCGCACGCGCGGCGATCCGTCGCGGCTGCGTGCAGCCGATCATGCCGGCCTGGCCGCGGCCGGCGGCCAGGCACAGTTTCGGCAGCTGCGTGGTCTTGCCCGAGCCGGTTTCACCGGCGATCACCACCACCTGGTGGTCGCGGATCAACTGGGTGATGGTCTCGGCTTCACGCGCAATCGGCAGCTGAGGGTCCAGAGTAATGGCCGGCTGTTGTTGCGCCCGCGCCTGCCGGCGCTGCACCGAAACCTGCAAGGCCTGCTCGAAGCTGGCGGCCAACGCCGCATCCTGTGGCTTGGCCTGGCAACGCGAGAGCATTCCCAGCAATCGTCCACGGTCGCGGCTCATGGCGCCGTCGATGGCGGCACGCTGTTGGCGCTGGCGGGGCTGCGGCATTTTGTCGATAGCGTTCATCAATCGGTTCGTTTAAAACTTTGAATGCGACCAGTCATCAAGACTGATTTATTGTGAAGGCCAACGATTCCACAAGGAGGAACCCCATGGCGAAGACCAAGAGCACGACCAAGCCCAAGACCGGCAAGCAGAAGCTTGCGGCTTCCGCGCCGTCGGCCCCCAACATCGATATCGGGATCACCCAGGGCGACCGCAAGAAGATCGCCGACGGTCTGGCGCGGTTCCAGGCCGATGCGTTCACGCTCTACCTGAAGACCCACAACTTCCATTGGAATGTCACCGGGTCGATGTTCAACTCGCTGCACACCATGTTCGAGACGCAGTACACCGAGCAGTGGGCGGCACTGGACGATGTGGCCGAGCGCATCCGCGCACTGGGCTTCAATGCCCCGGGCTCCTACCGGGAATTTGCTGCGCTGACCTCGATCGTCGAGGAGCCGGGCCTGACCGACAGTGCGGACTGGCGTGAAATGGTACGCCAGTTGGTGGTCGCCAACGAAGCGGTATGCCGTACGGCACGTGAAGTGCTGGATGTGGCCGACGACGCTGACGACGCCCCGACCGAGGATCTGATGACCCAGCGCCTGCAGACCCACGAGAAGTACGCGTGGATGCTGCGTTCCCTGCTGCAGTAAGGGTTGGGGGTTCTCGGCAGGGCTGCGCCCTGCACCCGCAGAGGCAGCTGCAACTGCAACGGCAACGGCCAAAGCAGGAGCTGGTTTCCTGCGGGTTGGCGGGGTGGGTCCGGTTGCGGGGGACGCCGTGAATCTGTGGTGGTCAAGTACTTCTGGACACTCCCAAAGGGAGTT